>NZ_BCYP01000007.1 GCF_001598255.1 Mitsuaria chitosanitabida ATCC BAA-476 = NBRC 102408 | reverse complement strand
ACCGGTCGCCAGCGCCCATCAGGCCCGCGATCAGGACGACCATCGAACGACATTGGCGCTTCCACATCCCCGTCCCCGTTGAGCGAAGGGGACGCACCGTATCGGAATGTCGAGGGCGATGGCGACGACATCGCGCGCCTTTGATCGAAGTCCAAATCGGGTCGGGGACACGCGATTCGGATCGAACCGGCAGCCCGCGAACCCGCACGCGGCCTGTCTCCTGGAGACAGGCCTCCCTGAAGCGAAACGGGGCACCCCCTGGGTGCCCCGTCGTGGCCTTCCCGGAGCCGCTTCGCGGCGTGCTCCGGGGGCGTCAGCGCCTCACGCGCCGGCCAGCTTCATCTGCTCGATCAGGATCGAACCGACCGTCTTGCTGCCCAGCGTGTACTCGTCGGCGCCGATGCCCACGATCTGCTTGAACATGTCCTTCACGTTGCCGGCGATGGTGATCTCGTTGACCGGGTGGACGATGACGCCGTTCTCGACCCAGTAGCCGCTCGCGCCGCGCGAGTAGTCGCCGGTCACGTAGTTGACGCCCTGCCCCATCAGCTCGGTCACGAACAGGCCGGTGCCCAGGCGGCGCAGCATGGTCGTGAGATCGTCGCCGGGCGCGGTCGCCTTGCTGCGCATGGTCAGGTTGTGCGAGCCGCCCGCGTGGCCGGTGGTGCGCAGACCCAGCTTGCGCGCCGAGTAGGTCGACAGGAAGTAGCCCTGCAGCACGCCCGCCTCGACCACGGTGCGGGCCTTCGTGACCACGCCCTCGTCGTCGAAGGGCGAGCTGCCCTTGCCCTTGACCACGTGCGGATCCTCGACGACCTCGACGTGGTTGGACAGCACCTGCTGGCCCAGGCTGTCGAGCAGGAAGCTGGCGCGGCGGTACAGCGCGCCGCCACTGGTGGCCTGCACCAGCGCGCCCAGCAGGCCCGCGGCGACGGGGGCCTCGAACAGCACCGGGACGCTGGCGGTCTTGACCTTGCGGCCCTTCAGGCGCGCCAGCGCGCGCTCGGCGGCGTAGCGGCCCACGGATTCGGCGGAGGACAGGTCGGCCGCGTCGCGCATCGAGCTGTACCAGGCGTCGCGCTCCATGCCCGCGCCGCGGCCCGCGATCGGGGCGACGGAGATCGAGTGGCGCGAGCTGGCGTAGCCGCCGCGGAAGCCGCGCGAGTTGCCCGAGAAGAAGTGCGACTGCTGCGCCGACACCGCGGCGCCTTCCGAGTTGGTGATGCGCGCATCGGTCTTCAGCGCCGCGTCCTCGCAGCGCAGCGCCAGCTCGGCGGCCTGCTCGGCGGTCACCGACCAGGGGTGGAACAGGTCCAGCTCGGGGCGGGTCGAGGCGTCCAGCGACAGGTCCTGCGCGTCGGGCAGGCCGGCGAACTCGTCCTCGGCGGTGAAGCGGGCGATGTCGTAGGCCGCGCGCACGGTGTCCTTGAGCGCCTTGGGCGAGAAGTCCGAGGTGCTGGCGTTGCCGCGGCGCTGGCCCAGGTAGACCGAGATGCCCAGCGACTTGTCGCGGTTGCGCTCGACGTTCTCGAGCTGGCCGCGACGCACCGACACCGACATGCCGCTGCCCTCGGACACTTCCGCGCCGGCGTCGCTGGCGCCGAGCGCCTTGGCCTCGGCGAGGACGTCCTCGATCAACTGGCGGAAATGATCCTGGCTGTAGGCGAATCCTTGCTCGGCTTGACTCATGAATACGGTCTCTTTGAATGCAGCGCGGCCTGGGGGAATCCGAGGCCGCGGCGGGGTGGCGACTATCATACGGGCGCTGTGCCCCGCCCTCCCGGTCGGGGCTTCTCGCTTTCTCCCCATGCACGACGACTACGAAGACACCGGCGACGACTTCGCCGACGACCGCCCCAGCAAGAGCCAGCTCAAGCGCGACATGGACGCGCTGCAGGTGCTCGGCCAGGAGCTGCTCGGCCTGCCCGAGAAGCGCGTGGCCGCGCTGAACCTGCCCGAGCCGCTGATGGACGCGATCCGCGAAGGCCGGCGCATCGTGGCCGGCACCGCCCGCAGCGGCAAGAAGCGCCATCTGCAGCTGATCGGCAAGCTGATGCGCCAGGTCGACCCCGAACCCATCCGCGAGGCGGTGGCCGAGTTCAAGCTCGGCCGCGCCCAGGACTCGCTGGAGCTGCACCAGGCCGAGCGCTGGCGCGAGCGCCTGGTCGAGGACGACAACGCCCTGCAGGGCTTCATCGACAGCTTCGACGAGGTCGACGTGCAGCAGCTGCGCAGCCTGATCCGCGCCGCCCGCAAGGACCGCGCCCAGGCCCCCGAGCAGCGCAACGGCCGCGCCTGGCGCGAGCTGTTCCAGCTCATCAAGACGCATCTGCTGGCCGCCAAGGGCGCCCCGGCGGACGCGTCCGACGAGGACGCGGAGGACGACGATGAGTGACGCCGCCCTCACGCCCACGGGGATCGCGACGGGCGACACGCCCGGTCCGGATCCGGTGCGCGTGGGCATCGTCTCGATCAGCGACCGCGCCTCCACCGGCGTCTACGAGGACAAGGGCCTGCCGGCCCTGCAGAACTGGCTGACCGCCGCGCTGCTCAACCCGATCGAGTTCCAGCCCCGGCTGATTCCCGACGAGCGGGCACGGATCGCCGCGACGCTGCGCGAGCTGGTGGACGACGCCCGCTGCGACCTGGTGCTGACCACCGGCGGCACCGGGCCGGCGATCCGCGACGTCACGCCCGAGGCCACGCTGGACGTGGCCGACCGCGAGATGCCGGGCTTCGGCGAGCAGATGCGGCAGATCTCGCTGCACTTCGTCCCGACGGCCATCCTGTCGCGGCAGGTGGCGGTGATCCGCGGCAAGGCGCTGATCATCAACCTGCCCGGCCAGCCCAAGGCCATCGCGGAGACGCTGAGCGGCCACGAGGCCGCCAAGGGCATCTTCGCGGCGGTCCCCTACTGCATCGACCTGATCGGCGGCCCGTACCTGGAAACCCGCGACGAGGTCTGCGCCTCGTTCCGTCCCAAGACCGCCCAGCGCCCGCCGCGCCGCGGCTGACACTCTCTTCCCTCACGCGCCCCGCAAGAAGCGCTCAACAGGATCCCCGGATCCACAGGACCACACCCCATGAAGATCACCAAGGACACCATCGCCACCGTCGAGCTCAAGGTCGCCGACAAGACCGGCAAGATCATCGAGCAGACCGATGAGCCGATGGCGCTGCTGATCGGCGGCTACGGCAACACGCTGCCGGCCATCGAGGCGGCGCTGGAAGGCCAGGAGAAGGGCTTCGCCACGACCATCGAACTGACGCCCGAGACCGGCTTCGGCGAGCGCGACGAGAGCCTGATGATCTCGATCCCGAAGAAGGACTTCCCGCCCGGCGTGAAGGTCGGCGGCCAGCTGCAGCTGCGCGCGGCCAACGAAGGCGACGACCCGAACTCCGACGAGGGGTACCAGATCTTCACCGTCTCCAAGATCAAGGGCGACACGGTGCACCTGGACGGCAACCACCCGCTGGCCGGGCAGCACCTGAAGATCACGGTCAAGGTCAAGGACGTGCGCGCGGCCTCGCAGGAAGAGATCGCCCACGGTCACGCTCACGGCGACCACGGTCACCATCACTGATCGGATCAGGCCCGAGCATCTTCTCCGGCCCCCTCTCCCGCTGCGCGGGAGAGAGAGGAGCCCGTTCACTTCACCAGCCGCGACAGCTCGTCCGCGTCGAAGTGCTCTTCCTGCTGCGCCCCTTGCGGCACGCAGTCCCGGCGCTGCTCCTCCGACAACTTCGCGATCGCCTGCCACAGCAGCGCGATCTGGTGCTCGTGCCCCGACGCGTTGTCGATCAGGCCCTTCATCGCCTGGGCGACCGGGTCATCCCCTTGCGTCACGCCGTAGGCGGAGAACCCCATCCGGGCGGCCGCTTCCTCGCGCTGGGCATCACCCTTGGCCTCGATGATCCGGGCCGGATTCCCGACCGCCGTCGCGCCTGGCGGGACCGGCTTGGTCACCACCGCGCCCGAGCCCACGCGCGCGCCCTCGCCGACGGTGAAGCCGCCGAGGATGCAGGCGTTGGCGCCGACGATCACGCCGCACTCCAGCGTCGGGTGCCGCTTGGCGCCCTTGACCAGCGAGGTGCCGCCCAGGGTCACGCCCTGATAGATCGTCACCTCGTCATGGATCTCGGTCATCTCGCCGATCACGATGCCCATCCCGTGGTCGATGAACACCCGCCGGCCGATGGTCGCGCCGGGGTGGATCTCGATGCCGGTCAGGAAGCGGCCGATGTGCGAGGTGAAGCGGCCCAGCCAACGGAAGCCATGGGTCCAGAACCAGTGCGCGAGACGATGCAGCGTCAGCGCGTGCAGACCCGGGTAACAGGTCAGCACCTCCCAGGCCGAGCGGGCGGCGGGGTCGCGTTCGAGGATGCAGGCGATGTCTTCGCGAAGACGCTGGAACATGGTGGGGAACCTGGCGGAGCCCGGAGGCTCGTGATGCGGGCCGGCCAGTTTAGCGGCGGGCCCCGACCTTGCCGGGCGCAGGCTTACTCAAGATCGCCAGGCGATCCCCCTGTCGGCCCGAGCCCTTCCCCCCGCGCGCCTACTCGTCCCCCCCGAGCGCGGGGGACGGGTCGTGCGGACGGGTCTTCTCGATCGCGCGGGCGATGCCGCGCAGGATGTGGATCTCCTCCTGCGTCAGCACCGCGCGATTGAAGAGCTGGTTCAGCCGCGGCATCAGCTTCTTGGGCGAGGCCGGATCCAGGTAGCCGAGGTGGACCAGGCTGGTCTCCAGATGCGCCAGCAAGCCCTGCACCGCGCGCGCGTCGGCGAGGTTCACGTCGGCGGTGCGGGCCTCCACCGCGAAGCCGCCCAAGGCCTGGCGCCAGTCGTAGGCCAGCAGCTGCACCGCCTGCGCGAGGTTGAGCGAGCCGTACTCGGGATGCGTCGGGATCGAGAGCACGGCGTGGGCGCGGTAGACGTCCTCGTTGCTCATGCCGTAGCGCTCGGAGCCGAACATCAGCGCGACGCGGTGCCGAACCGGCTCGCCGCGGGCGAGCTCGCCGAAGAGCTCGCGCGGCTGGCGCGTGGGCGGACCGAAGTCGCGCGGCGTCATCGCGGTGGCGCACACGAAGCTGCAGCCGTCGAGCGCCTCCTCGACGTGGTCCACGACGCGCGCGCGGGCCAGGATGTCGGCGGCGCCGCTGGCCATGGCGACGGTCTCCTCCTGGCTCAGCACGTCGGCGAATCGCGGCCGTACCAGCACCAGGTCGCGGAAACCCATCACCTTCATCGCCCGCGCGGTCGACCCGACGTTGCCGGGATGACTGGTCTCGATCAGCACGAAGCGGGTGTCGTCGCCGGCCAGGCCGTGGGCCGCGCCGGTCGACAGGGACGCGTCCGACGTGAAGTCCGGCGCGGCCGAAGCGGGGGCGTCAGCACCGAGGTGGGCGGGGGGCATAGGGGAAACCACGAGTCTGTGTCAAAATCGCGAATTATCCGCGCCGGCAGAAGTTCCCAGGGCTTCTCCCGGCGCTTGCTCTTTCCCTTCGCCAGTCCACTTCAAGCACAGGAATCGTCCCGCATGACGCAAGCCGCTCTTCATCCCATGCTCAACGTCGCCATCAAGGCGGCGCGCACCGCCGGCGCCATCATCAACCGCGCGTCGCTGGACCTGGACATCCTGAAGATCAACACCAAGTCGCCCAACGACTTCGTGACCGAAGTGGACCAGGCCGCCGAGCAGGCGATCATCGAGACGCTGCTGCAGGCCTACCCCGACCACGGCATCCTGGCCGAAGAGTCCGGCCGCGAGTACGGCGCCAAGCACTCCGAGTTCCAGTGGATCATCGACCCGCTGGACGGCACGACCAACTTCATCCACGGCCTCCCGTTCTATTGCGTGTCGATCGCGCTGGCGCACCGCAACGTGGTGCAGCAGGCCGTGGTCTACGACCCGACCCGCAACGACCTCTTCTACGCGACCAAGGGCCGCGGCGCCTACCTGAACGACAAGCGCCTCCGTGTCTCCAAGCGCACCCGCATGAGCGACGCGCTGATCGGCACAGGCTTCCCGTTCCGCCGCGGCGACAACTTCAAGCGCTACATGAAGATGTTCGAGGAAGTCATGACCCAGTGCGCCGGTCTGCGCCGTCCGGGCGCGGCCGCGCTGGACCTGTGCTACGTGGCGGCGGGCTACTACGACGCCTTCTTCGAGACCGGCCTGAACCCGTGGGACGTGGCCGCGGGCTCGCTGATGATCGCCGAGGCGGGCGGTCTGGTGGGCAACTTCACCGGCGAGCCGGACTTCCTGTTCCAGCGCGAGATCGTGGCGGGCACGCCCAAGATCTACGGCCAGCTGGTGACGACGCTGGCCCCCTACACCCGCGTGATCACGCAGGAAGCGCTGGACGCCGACGCGGCCGCCGCGCAGGACCCGGGCGCCCCCGCGCCCAAGAAGCCCAAGGCCGCGGCCGCCGACGCCGAGGCCCCGAAGAAGCGCGGCCCGGTGCGCATCAAGAAGGACGATCTCGAGGGCTGATGCCCGCCAGGGTGCCACCGCCGGTGGCGCCCGTGTGATGCTGACGTACTGCCGCATCATCGGCGTGCGCGAGCCGACACCGTCGCCAGGAAGCCCTCCCCACGGAGGGCTTCTTCGTTTCCGCGTGGCGGTGGAATTTGAGACTGTCCGGCATCGGCGCACCGCTCCTCCTGAAGACGGGATCGGTGGTTTTTGGACGTGGATGCGACATCGGCGCACGGCGATCGGTCCTAGCATGTCGGACATCGCTTCAACGCCTCGCGGAGATCACGGACATGTCATGCAGCGCCCCGTCGACGGACCTCCGCCCGTGATGCCCGGGACGAGCCTGGCCATGCCCTACACTCCCCTCCCAGCCACCCACCGCAACGCCCTCCGCGCGAGGGCGTTGCTCATTTCCCGCCCCCGATGAGCAGCGCCGAGACCGACGATTTCAGCCAGCACACGCCGATGATGCGGCAGTACTTCAGCATCAAGGCGGACTTCCCCGACACGCTGGTCTTCTATCGCATGGGGGACTTCTACGAGGTCTTCTTCGACGACGCCCGCAAGGCCAACGCGCTGCTGGATGTCACGCTGACCACCCGCGGCCAGAGCGGCGGCAACCCGGTCGTCATGGCCGGCGTCCCGGTGCACGCGCTGGAGTCCTACCTCGGCAAGCTGATCAAGCTGGGCGAATCCGTCGCCATCGCCGAGCAGGTCGGCGAGGTCGGGCTCAACAAGGGCCCGGTGGAACGCAAGGTGGTGCGCGTCGTCACCCCCGGCACGGTCACGGATTCGGAGCTGCTGGCCGACAAGCAGGACTCGGTGCTGCTGGCCGTGTCCGCGCAGGGCAAGACGCTGGGCCTGGCCTGGCTGTCGCTGACGCAAGGCCAACTGGGCCTGGCCCAGTGCGGCGAGCGCGAGCTGGGCTCGTGGCTCGCGCGGCTGTCGCCGGCCGAGGTGCTGGTCGATCGCGAGAAACACCCACAGGCCGTGCTCGCCGCGCGCCTGCCCATCACGAATCGCCCGGGCTGGCAGTTCGACGCCAAGCTCGGCCAGCGCAAGCTGTGCGAGCAGCTGGGCGTCGCCTCGCTGCAAGGCCTGAACGCGCAGGACATGCCCGCCGCCCACGCGGCCGCGGCCGCCCTGCTCTCCTTCGCCGAGCACACGCAGGGCCGCGCCCTGGCGCACGTGAAGTCGCTGCAGGTGCAGCGCGCCACGGACCTGCTCGACCTGCCGCCCGCCACGCAGCGCAACCTCGAGCTGACGATGACGCTGCGCGGCGAGACCTCGCCCACGCTGCTCTCGCTGCTGGACACCTGCCGCACCGGCATGGGCAGCCGCGCGCTGCGCCACTGGCTGCTGCATCCGATGCGTGAGCGCGCCGTGTCCCGCGAGCGCCAGGACGCGATCGCCGAGCTGATGACCACCGGCTTCGAGCCGCTGCGCGAGGCGCTGCGCCAGGTCTCCGACGTGGAACGCATCTCGGCCCGCATCGCGCTGCGCCAGGTGCGCCCGCGCGAGCTCGCCGGCCTGCGCGCGACGCTGCAGATCCTGCCCGAGCTGGCGCAGACCGTGCCCGCCGGCAGCGCGCTGCTGGACCAGCTGGCCGAGGGCTTGCGCGCCTCCCCGCATCTGGCCGAGCTGCTGGTCCGCTCGATCGCGGAGGAGCCCGCCGCGATGCTGCGCGAGGGCGGCGTGATCGCCACCGGCTTCGACGAGCAGCTGGACGAGCTGCGCGCCATCCAGACCAACTGCGACGACTTCCTGCTGCAGCTGGAGATCCGCGAGCGCGCCCGCACCGGCATCCAGAACCTGCGCGTCCAGTACAACAAGGTTCACGGCTTCTACATCGAGGTCACGACCAGCGGCCTGGACAAGGTCCCCTCCGACTACCAACGTCGTCAGACCCTGAAGAACGCCGAGCGCTTCATCACGCCCGAGCTCAAGGCCTTCGAGGACAAGGCGCTGTCGGCGCAGGAGCGCGCGCTGTCGCGCGAGAAGATGCTCTACGAGCTCGTCGTCGACCAGCTCACCGAGGAACTGCAGGCGCTGGGCCGACTGGCCCGGTCGCTCGCCTCGCTGGACGTGCTGTCGGCGCTGGCCGAGCGCGCCGGCACATTGAACTGGTGCCGGCCCGAGTTCGTCTCGCACCCGTGCATCGACATCCAGGGCGGCCGCCACCCCGTCGTCGAGGCGCGCCTGCGCGAGACCGGCGCCGGCGAGTTCATGGCCAACGACTGCCGGCTCGATGCCCGCACCAAGCTGCTGGTCATCACCGGCCCGAACATGGGCGGCAAGAGCACCTTCATGCGCCAGGTCGCGCTGATCGCATTGCTGTCGGCGGTGGGCTCGTACGTGCCGGCGACGGCCTGCCGCCTCGGCCCCATCGATGCGATCCACACCCGCATCGGCGCGGCGGACGACCTCGCCAACGCGCAGTCCACCTTCATGCTGGAGATGACCGAAGCCGCGGCGATCCTGCACGCCGCGACCGAGCAGTCGCTGGTGCTGATGGACGAGATCGGCCGCGGCACCTCGACCTTCGACGGCCTGGCGCTGGCCGGCGCGATCGCCACGCACCTGCACGACAAGTGCCGCGCCTTCACGCTGTTCGCGACGCATTATTTCGAGCTGACCGAGTTCCCCGCCAAGCATCCGCAGGCGGTGAACATGCATGTCTCCGCGGTGGAGAGCGGCGAGGACATCGTCTTCCTGCACGAGATCCAGCCCGGCCCCGCCAGCCGCAGCTATGGCGTGCAGGTCGCACGACTGGCCGGCATGCCCGGCCCGGTGGTGCGGCAGGCGCGAGCGTCGCTGGAGGCGCTCGAGGCCCGCGCCAGCGAGGGCGAGACGCAGATCGATCTGTTCGCCGCGCCGCCCGACCCCGCGCCCGGTACCGCCGCCCCCAGTTTCTCGGAGTTGCTGGACGCCTTGCAGGACCTCGATCCTGACGCGCTCAGCCCGCGCGAGGCGCACGCGGCGCTCTATCAACTCAAGGCGCTGGCCACGGCCCGCTGAACGATCGAAGCCACCCGCCATGCCGATGTCGCCGATCACGCCGATGACGCTGCCCGCGCCGAGCTCGAAGACCCTCGTCTTCTCCCACGCGAACGGCTTCCCGTCGGGCTGCTATCGGGTGCTCTTCGACATCTGGCGCGAGGCCGGATGGCAGGTCCACGCGCTGCCGCGCATCGGTCACGATCCGCGCTATCCGGTGACCAGCAACTGGCCGCATCTGCGCGACGAGCTGCTGCAGTTCATCGAGCATGAGGTGCAGGCACCCGGGCCGGTCACGCTGGTCGGCCATTCGCTGGGCGGGCTGCTGTCGCTGCTGGCGACCTGCCGCAAGCCGGCGCTGGTGCAGGGCCTGGTGATGCTGGACTCGCCCGTCGTCGACGGCTGGCGCGCGCACAGCCTGCAAGTCGCCAAGACGGCGGGCTTCATCAAGCGGGTGTCGCCGGGCAAGATCTCGCAGCAGCGCCGCTACGAGTGGCCCAGCCGCGAGGACGCGCACGCGCATTTCGCGTCCAAGCACAAGTTCGCGCGCTGGGATCCGCGGGTGCTGCAGGACTACATCGACAGCGGCTTCGACGAGCATGACGACGGCCTGGTCCGGCTGGGCTTCACCCGCGAGGTCGAGACCCGCATCTACAACACGCTGCCCCACAACCTGCCGCGCATCCTCAAGCGCCACGCGCCCAAGTGCCCGGTGGCCTTCATCGCGGGCACGCAGTCCGAGGAGCTGCGGCAGGCCACGGCGGCTGGCTCCAAGGCGCTGGCCAAGGACCTGTTCCGCTGGTTCGAGGGCACCCACCTCTACCCCTTCGAACGCCCCGACGACACCGCGCATCTGGTGCTCGAGCTCATCGGGGAAATGAAGGCCAAGTCGACGTCGCTATAATCGCGCTTTACCACCACGGCGTTTTGAGATCCGGGACGACGCACCCGGCCCAATCAGGCGCTGCAAGACAATGACCAAGTACGTCTTCGTCACCGGCGGTGTCGTGTCCTCCCTCGGCAAGGGCATCGCATCGGCCTCTCTCGCGGCGCTTCTCGAGTCCCGCGGCCTCAAAGTCACCCTGATCAAGCTGGATCCCTACATCAACGTGGATCCGGGCACGATGTCCCCGTTCCAGCACGGTGAGGTCTTCGTCACCGACGACGGCGCGGAAACCGACCTGGACCTGGGCCACTACGAGCGCTTCATCACCACGCGGATGAAGAAGAGCAACAACTTCACCACCGGCCAGATCTACATGTCGGTGCTGGAGAAGGAGCGCCGCGGCGACTACCTGGGCAAGACCGTCCAGGTCATCCCCCACATCACCAACGAGATGCAGGACTTCATCCGTCGCGGCGCCGGTCACGGCACGCCGGACGCGGTGGACGTCGCGATCGTGGAGATCGGCGGCACCGTCGGCGACATCGAGTCGCTCCCCTTCCTGGAAGCCGCGCGTCAGATGTCGCTCAAGATGGGCCCGACCAACGTCGCGTTCGTGCATCTGACCTACGTCCCCTGGATCGCCGCCGCCGGCGAGCTCAAGACCAAGCCCACCCAGCACACGGTGCAGAAGCTGCGCGAGATCGGCATCCAGCCCGACGCGCTGCTGTGCCGCGCCGACCGCCGCGTCCCGGACGACGAACGCGAGAAGATCTCGCTGTTCACCAACGTGCCCGAGTACGGCGTGATCTCCATGTGGGACGTGAACACGATCTACAAGGTCCCGCGCGTGCTGCACGAGCAGGGTCTGGACCAGCTGATCTGCACCAAGCTGCAGCTCAACACCAAGTCCACCGACCTGAAGCGCTGGGACCTGCTGGTCAACGAGGTCGAGAACCCGAAGACCGAGGTCACGATCGCGATGTGCGGCAAGTACACCGATCTGTCGGACAGCTACAAGTCGCTGAACGAGGCGCTGCGCCACGCCGGCATCCACAACCACGCCCGCGTCAACATCGAGTACGTCGATTCGGAGACGCTGGACGCGGACCACATCGCCCAGCTCGGCAAGTACGACGCGATCCTGGTTCCGGGCGGTTTCGGCAAGCGCGGCGTCGAGGGCAAGATCCTCGCCGCCCAGTACGCCCGCGAGCACCAGACCCCGTACCTGGGCATCTGCCTGGGCATGCAGGTCGCGACGATCGAGTACGCCCGCCACAAGGCCGGCCTGGACGGCGCCAACTCGACAGAGTTCGAGCCGGAAGCCCCGCACAAGGTCATCGCCCTGATCGACGAGTGGCAGGACGCCGACGGCTCCATCCAGAAGCGTGACGCCCAGTCCGATCTGGGCGGCACCATGCGCCTGGGCGCGCAGAGCTCCGACGTCAAGCCGGGCACGCTGGCGCACGAGATCTACGGCCCGGTCGTGACCGAGCGCCACCGCCACCGCTACGAAGCCAACGAGCAGTACCTGGACCAGTTGCAGGACGCTGGCCTGGTGATCTCCGCGATCACGCAGCGCGAGAAGCTGACCGAGATCGTCGAGCTCCCCCGCGCGGTGCACCCGTGGTACATGGGCGTGCAGTTCCACCCGGAGTTCAAGTCGACTCCGTGGGACGGCCACCCGCTGTTCATCGCCTTCATCAAGGCGGCGCTGGAGCACAAGGCCAAGGCCGGCCACGGCGCCACCGCCAAGGCGGCTTGATGACATGACCCTGAGCGGCTCCGAGAGGAGCCGCTCGCGCATGGGCCTTCGAACCCCTCGCCCGCCTCACAGCCCTCACCCCATTCATCAGGACCTCGATCCATGCCCGCACTGATCATTGCCGACGTCACCGTGACCGATCCCGAGCAGATGGCCAAGTACCGCGAATGGAGCACGAAAGCCATGCAGGAGCATGGCGCGGAGGTGCTGGTGCGCGGCGGCGAGTTCGAGGTGCTGGAAGGCCCGTGGACCCCGTCGCGCCTGGTGGTGCTGAAGTTCGCGGACCGCGAGGCGGCCAAGCGCTTCTATCACTCCGAGACCTACCAGCACGCCAAGTCGCTGCGCGAGCACGCCGGCGTCATGCGCATGGTGGTCGTGGACGGCGTGTGATTGTTCAGCGCAGGTAACCCGTTGCTGGCACCATGCGCGCCGACAAGATTTTTCACTTCTGGAGACTGTTCCCATGAGCGCCATTGTTGACATCGTCGGCCGAGAGATCCTCGACAGCCGCGGCAACCCCACCGTGGAATGCGACGTGCTGCTGGAGTCCGGCGTGATGGGCCGCGCCGCGGTCCCGAGCGGCGCGTCCACCGGCTCGCGCGAAGCCATCGAGCTGCGTGACGGCGACAAGTCCCGTTATCTCGGCAAGGGCGTTCTCAAGGCCGTCGAGCACATCAACACCGAGATCTCGGAAGCCGTGCTGGGCCTGGACGCGTCCGAGCAAGCCTTCCTGGACAAGACGCTGATCGACCTGGACGGCACCGAGAACAAGAGCCGCCTGGGCGCCAACGCGATGCTGGCCGTCTCGATGGCCGTGGCGCGCGCCGCCGCGGAGGAATCGGGCCTCCCGCTGTACCGCTACTTCGGCGGCATGGGCGGCAACCAGCTCCCCGTCCCGATGATGAACGTCATCAACGGCGGCGCCCACGCCAACAACTCGATCGACCTGCAAGAGCTGATGATCATCCCCGTGGGCGCGCCGTCGTTCCGCGAGGCGCTGCGCTGGGGCGCGGAGGTCTTCCACGCGCTCAAGAAGATCATCGACGCCAAGGGCATGTCCACCGCGGTCGGCGACGAGGGCGGCTTCGCCCCCAACGTCGAGAACCATGAAGCCGCGATCCAGATGATCCTGGAAGCGATCGACAAGGCCGGCTACACCGCCGGCGAGCAGATCGCCCTGGGCCTGGACTGCGCCGCCAGCGAGTTCTACAAGGACGGCCAGTACGTGCTGGAAGGCGAAGGCGGCATCAAGCTGAGCGCCGAGCAGTGGACCGACATGCTGGCCACCTGGGTCGACAAGTACCCGATCATCTCGATCGAGGACGGCATGGCCGAAGGCGACTGGGACGGCTGGAAGCACATCACCGAGAAGCTGGGCGACAAGGTGCAGCTGGTGGGCGACGACCTGTTCGTCACCAACACCAAGATCCTGAAGGAAGGCATCGACAAGGGCATCGCCAACTCGATCCTGATCAAGATCAACCAGATCGGCACCCTGACCGAGACCTTCGCGGCCATCGAGATGGCCAAGCGCGCCGGCTACACCGCCGTGATCTCGCACCGCTCGGGCGAGACCGAGGACTCGACCATCTCCGACATCGCCGTCGGCCTGAACGCCGGCCAGATCAAGACCGGCTCGCTGTCGCGCTCGGACCGCATGGCCAAGTACAACCAGCTGCTGCGCATCGAGGAAGACCTGGGCGACGTGGCCGTGTACCCCGGCCGCTCGGCCTTCTACAACCTGCGCTGATCGCGCGCGTCCTCGCGGGGACGCCTGCATCGCCCCCAGGGCGAGTCCGTCGGGCTCGCCTTTTTTCATGGTGACCGCCCGGCGCGAGACGCGGGCGACGGCCCCGCGGGCGCCTCGCGAGGGCCCCGCGAATCGGTGTCCGCATCGGCCGCGACGCCTTCGTCACGCGGGGGCGGCTACACTCGCGGCCTGTGAAAGCCCTGGCCATCGTCCTCACCGCCTTTCTTGTCGCCATCCAGGCCCAGCTCTGGCTCGGCAAGGGCGGACTGGCCCGTGGCGTCCAGCTCCGCGCCGACCTGCGCCAGCAGGAAGAGGCCAACGAGAAGGCCCGCGCGCGCAACGCGCAACTGCAGGCCGAGCTGCTCGACCTGCGCGAGGGCCTCGAGATGGTCGAGGAAAAGGCCCGCATGGAGCTGGGCATGATCAAGCCGGACGAGGTCTTCGTCCCGCTGCGCCGCTGACCTTCCCCGAATCCCGCATGCTGTCGTCGATGGATGCCTTGTCCGGGCCGCTGCGCCCTCTCCTCGCTTCGATCGAGGCCGCGATGACCGTGGCGCTCGCGCCCGCCTTCACCGCGCTGGGCAGCCCCATCAGCTGGCTGGAGCTGGTCGCGTTCGTGCTCGCGATCTGGATGGTCGTGTGCAACATGCGCGTGCAGGTGCTGGCCTGGCCGCTGGCGCTGATCAGCTCCCTGCTCTACTTCCTGCTGTTCTGGAGCGGCAAGCTCTACGGCGAGGCCACGCTGCAGCTGCTCTTCGCGGGACTGGCGCTGTGGGGCTGGTGGCAATGGCTGCGCGGCCGCACCGCCGAGGGCGACTCGCTGCATGTGCGCACGCTGGGCCCGCGCGGCCGGGTGACTGCGCTGCTGGTGACGCTCGCCGCCTGGCCGCTGCTGGGGCTGTTCCTGCAGCACCGCACCGATTCGCCGCTGCCCTATTGGGATGCGCTGCCCACGGTGGCCAGCATCACCGGGCAATGGCTGCTGGGCCGCAAGTACCAGGAGAACTGGCCCGTCTGGGTGATGGTGAACCTGGTCAGCATCGCGCTGTTCGCGTTCAAGGGCTACTGGCTGACGGTGGTGCTGTACGCGGTCTTCGTGCCGATGTCGGTGGCGGGCTGGCGCTCGTGGCAGCGCCAGCTGCGGCCGGCGACCGCCGCCGCCTGAGCCCTCGGCCATGGCGCTGCACATCGCCCTGGTCGGCGCCGAGAGCACCGGCAAGAGCCAGCTCGGCGTCGCGCTGCTGACGCACCTGAGCGCGCAGACCCGGCTGCGCTGCGCGCTGATCCCCGAGTACCTGCGCGAATGGTGCGAGCGCGAGCTGCGCACCCCGCGCCCCGACGAGCAGCGCGCCATCGCCGAGGAGCAATGGCGCCGCGCCGAGGTCGCCGCGCTCGATCACGACCTGGTGATCCACGACACCACGCCGCTGATGACGGCCGTCTACAGCGAGCAGCTCTTCGACGACACCTCGCTGCATCCCTTCGCGCTCGAGGTCCAGGCCCGGATGGACGCCACGCTGCTGATGGCGCTGGACCTGGGCTGGGTCGCCGACAACATGCGCGACGGCCCGCATGCGCAGCAGCCCACCGACCGCCTGGTGCGCCGCGCGCTGCGCGACGCGGGCCTGGGCTACAGCCTCGTCTCCGGCGCGGGCCCCGAGCGCCTGCAGCAGGCGCTCAACGCGCTGGGGCCACTGCTGCGCCCGCACCTCGGCCGCGAGGACGGCCTGTTCGGCCGCCTGCTGCAACGGGGGGAGCGCCTGGGCGGCGACTGGCGTTGCGAACTCTGCGACGACCCCGACTGCGAGCACGCCAGCCGCGCGGTCGCGCGCCCTCCGCGCGCCTGAACGCGGCCCTCACGGTTCCGCCAAAGTCGCGAGGCACAATCCGCCGTTCCGCGTCCGCAAACATTTGCGACCGCCGTATTCCGGGTTTTTGGAGCCTCCCCGATGAACCGTCCCTTCGTCCGCCGCCCGCTGGGCGCGCTCTCGCTGCTGCTGAGCGCCGCGCTGCTGGCCGCCTGCGGCTCGCTGAGCCCCACCTCGACCTCGTCCGGCCCGGCCCCGCTGCCGCCCACGCTGGGCGCGAGCGCCCCGGCCAAGCCCGCGGCCACCGGCGCGGTGGCCGTCAAGGTGCTGGCGATCAACGACTTCCACGGCAACCTGATGCCGCCCGTCGGCGGCATCAAGCTGGCCGATCCGCAGAACCCGGACAACAAGGTCACGGTCGCCGCCGGCGGCGCCGAGCGCATGGCCACCCTGGTCGCGCAGATCAAGGCCAAGAACCCGAACCACGTCTTCGTCGCCGCGGGCGACCTGGTGGGCGCCAGCCCGCTGCTGTCGGCCCTGTTCCATGACGAGCCCACCATCGAGTCGCTGGGCATGATGGGTCTGGACGTCGCCTCGGTGGGCAACCACGAGTTCGACCAGGGCGTGGCCGAGCTGCTGCGCAAGCAGCGCGGCGGCTGCCACCCGACCGACGGCTGCAAGGGGCCGACCGAGTTCAAGGGCGCCAGATACCAGTACCTGGCCGCCTCCTCCATCGACCAGAAGACCGGCCAGTCCATCCTGCCGGCCTACGCGATCAAGCGCTTCGAGGGCGTGTCCATCGGCTTCATCGGCTTGACGCTCAAGGGCACGCCGGAGCTGGTGAGCCCGCGCGCCATCGCGGGCGTGCGCTTCGACGACGAGGCCGAGACCGTCAACCGCCTGGTGCCCGAGCTCGAGCGCCAGGGCGTGCATACCTTCGTCGTGCTGATCCACGAGGGCGGCTCGCCCACCGGCGGCTACAACGAATGCCCGGGCATCTCCGGCCCCATCGTCGACATCGTCAAGAAGCTGGACAAGCGCGTCGGGCTGATCGTGTCGGGCCATACGCACCGCGCCTACAACTGCCGCATCGACGACCGCCTGGTCACCAGCGGCGACAAGTACGGCACCCTGGTCACCGAGATCGACCTGCGCCTGGACCGCGCCAGCGGCCGCCTGCTCGAGGCCCGGGCGGACAACGTCGTCGTGCGTCCCGAGCTGGCCAAGGATCCGCGCCAGACCCTGCTGATCGACAGCTACCAGCGTGTCGCGCAGCCGCTGATCGACCGGCCGGTGGGCTTCCTGTCCAAGGCCGTGAGCAAGGAAGGCGAGGACAAGAACGCCGGCGGCGGCTCGACCGTGGGTCAGCTGGTGGCGGACTCGATGCTGGCGGCGATGCGCTCGCCGGAGAACGGCGGCGCGCAGATCGCCTTCACCAATGTCGGCGGCGTGCGCACCGGCATCATTCACCGCGACGACGACCACGTCACCTTCGGCGACCTGTTCGCGACCCTGCCCTTCTCCAACGCGCTGGTCGTGGTCGAGATGAGCGGCGAGCAGTTGCGCCAGGTGCTGGAGCAGCAATGGCAGGCGAACGACAGCAAGTTCCTGGCGCTGCAGGTCTCGCAGGGCCTGAGCTACCGCTGGGACAAGCGCCGCCCGGTGGGCGCGCGCCTGGTGCCGGGCAGCCTGATGCTGGACGGCCGGCCGGTGACGCCGACGCAGACGCTGCGCGTGGCGATCAACGACTTCCTGCAAGTGGGCGGGGATGGCTTCACCGTGTTCTCGCAGGCGCGTTTCGTGCAGGCCGGCCCGATGGCGGTCGACGCGCTGGAGGGCTACTTCAAGGCCCACGGGGCGACCCGCGTCACGCCGACCGCGCTGGACCGCGTGACCCGCGTCGACGACGGCAAGGACGACTGAGCCGGCCCGTCCCCGGCTCCAAAGCGAAGAGGCCCCGCGGGGCCTCTTCCTCATGGCGGCATCGAGGCCGCCTCAGGCGCGCGGCGCCGCCGCCCTCACCGGACGGCGCGCCGCGACGGCGCCTCACTTCTTGCCGGCGGCGGCGTTTTCCTTCTTGATCGCGATCTCGTCGTTCTCGTCGTAGGAACGGTTGCCGCACTTGAGCTTCCACTCGTTGCGCTTGTCCGCCAGGTCCTCGACGGCCTCGTTGTACTCGTCGGTGTGCTTCTGGAAGGCGTCGACGCGGCTGTTGTAGGCGTCCACGGCCTTGGCGTTGTCCTCGCGCGCGGCGCGCAGCGCGGTGTTGAACGCGTCGATCTTGGTCTGCAGCGCGGCGGCGCGGGCGTTGAACTCGTCCTGCTTGGTCTTCAGCTCGGCCTTCTCCATCTTGGACGCGTTGGCCTTGAGTTCCTCGCCGGCGGCGTTGGTCGCGTCGATCTCGGTCTTGAGCGCGGACTGCTGGGCTTGCAGGTCGCCGTCGGCCTTGGAGGACTGCTCCTTCATCGCCTTCAGGTCGTCGCGTTCCTTCAGCACCTCGGCCTGGCGGGTCTTGAGCTTGCCGGCCTGATCCTCGATGTCCTGGTTGGTGGCCATGCAGGCGCGCAGTTCGTCGCGCGTCATCAGCTTGCCCTTGCTGGGCTTGGCGGCGGGCGCGGCGCTCTGGGCGGCCGGCTTGGCCGGCTGCTTGGCGGTGCCCGAGGTCTGGGCGACGGCCAGGCCGCTGGCCAGCAGGACGGCCACGGCGACGGAGGTGCGGAGTGTGTTCATGTGGGGTGCTCTCGGGTCGAGGCGCCGGATGGGCGCCGAGTCTCGTCGGTACGTCGGCCGCCGTGGGGCCCGGATCGGGTCCGCGCGGGCGGCGGCCTGCGGAGCTCGCCCAGCCGGGGCCGGGCGGCGCGGTCGGCATGATGCCACGACCCGGATAATGCGCGGCTTCAAGTCGTTTCCGCGTCCGAGGACGCGGGCGGCCTCCGTTCCAATCGGGCGGGATGCCGGCATGTCGCATGCCGCCCCCTGCCCGCCTCACCGCGAATCCCGACCATGGCGCTCAAGGCCACCATCCACAAAGCCCAGCTGCAGATCTCCGACATGGACCGCCATGTCTACGGCGAGCACAACCTCACCGTCGCCCGCCATCCGTCGGAGACGGACGAGCGCATGATGATCCGCATCCTGGCCTACGCGCTGCACCTGCCGGCCGACGACCTGCGCGGCAAGCTGGAGTTCAGCAAGGGCCTGTCGGACGTCGACGAGCCGCCGCTGTGGCAACTGGACCTGACCGGCGACGTGGTGCACTGGATCGAGCTGGGCCAGCCCGACGAGCGCCGACTGCGCCAGGCCCACGGCCGGGCCGACCGCGTCACCGTGATCGGCTACGCGTCCAGCCAGCCGGTCTGGTGGGCGGGCATCCAGAACAAGTTGCAACGCACGCCCAAGCTGGCGGTGTGGCAGATTCCGGCGGAGCAGTCGCAGGCGCTGGCGGCGCTGGCCGAGCGCGGCATGCAATGGCAGGTCAGCATCCAGGACGGCACCGCCTACGTCAGCACCGACAAGGGCAGCGTCGAGATCACGCCGCAGCTGGTGAAGGAAGCCGAGGAGTAAGCCCTCCGCCCCCGCGCGCCAGGCGCCCCCCGGGCACGGCCCCTGCCGTGCCGACCCCGATCAGGAGACCGTTGTGCAGCACGCAGATCCGCATTCCCCGACCGGCGCTCCCGCCTCCCACGACGACGCCGGGTCGGACGATCCCTTCCTGTGGCTCGAGGCGCTGGAAGGCCCCGAGGGCGAGCGCGCGCTGGACTGGGTGCGCGCGCGCAACGAGGAGACGCTCGCCACGCTGAAGGCGCGGCCCGAGTTCGAGACGCTGTACGCCGAGCTGCTGCAGGTGCTCAACGCGCGCGACCGCATCCCGCATGTGGCGCGGCGCGGGGACTGGCTCTACAACCTGTGGCAGGACGAGGCCCATCCGCGCGGCCTGTGGCGGCGCTGCACGCTGGCCGAGTTCAAGCTGGCCGAGCCGCCCTGGCGTCTGGTGCTGGACGTGGACGCGCTGGGCCGGGCCGAGGGTCGCGGCTGGGTCTTCCATGGCGCGACCGCGCTGGCGCCGGACTACCGGCGCTGCCTGGTGTCCCTGTCGGACGGCGGCGCCGACGCGCATGAGCTGCGTGAATTCGACCTGGAGACGCTGCGCTTCATCCCCCCGTCCGAAGGCGGCTTCCTCGTGCCCGAGGCCAAGAGCGACGTCGAATGGCTGGACGCCGACACGCTGCTGGTGGGCAGCGACTTCGGACCGGACTCGCTGACCGACTCCGGCTACCCGCGCCAGATCCGGCGCTGGTCGCGCGGCACGCCGCTGGAGGCCGCGCCCGTGATCTTCGAGGGCGAGACCCACGATGTGTCGGTGCTGGTGTCGGTGGACCGCACGCCGGGCCACGAGCGGGTCGTCTTCAGCCGCGAGCTGGACTTCTACAACGCGGCGCGCTTCCTGTGGCGCGACGGCCAGTTCATCCCCATCGACCTGCCCAGCGACATGAGCGTCCATCTGGACGGCCCGTGGATGCTGCTGCGCCCGCGCAGCGACTGGGCCATCCCGCACGGACCGACCTATCCGGCGGGCTCGCTGCTGCTGCTCGAGGAGGCCGAGTTCTGGCGCGGCGAGCATCACGACAAGCGCCATGACAAGCACCTGCGGGTGATGTTCTCGCCGACGGCGGGCCGCTCGCTGGAGGACTACGAGCTCACGCGCCATCACCTGCTGCTCAACGTCAGCGAGCACGTGGCCAGCCGGCTCGAGGAGTGGGACCTGCGCCGCCATCCGCCGGTGCTGCGCCAGGTCAAGGCGCCCTTCCCCGGCACGCTGGGGCTGCAGGGCCTGCACGATCCCGAGCTGGGCGAGGACCCGCTGGGCGACGACTACCTGCTGCATTACGCCGACTTCCTCAGCCCCGACAGCGTGAGCCTGGCCCGCGCCGGCAGCGACGAGCGCGAGCCGCTCAAGCAGCGCGGCGCGCAGTTCGACGCGACCGGGCTGTCGGTGCGGCAGTTCTTCGCCACCAGCGCGGACGGCGAGAGCATCCCCTACTTCGTCATCGGACCGGGTGGGCACGACGAGGCCGCCGCCAAGTCGGCGCATGGACACGGACACGGGCCGGCGACGCCGATGCCCACGCTGCTCTACGGCTACGGGGGTTTCGAGGTCTCGCTGCAGCCGTGGTACTCGGGCGTCAACGGACGCGCCTGGCTGACGCGCGGCGGGCAGTTGGTCGTGGCCAACATCCGGGGCGGTGGCGAGTACGGCCCGCGCTGGCACCAGGCCGCGACGCTGGCGCACAAGCAGCGCAGCTTCGACGACTTCATCGCCGTGGCCGAGGACCTGATCGAACGCGGCCTGACCACGCCGGCGCAGCTGGGCATCCAGGGCGGCAGCAACGGCGGGCTGCTGGTGGGCGCCTGCATGGTGCAACGGCCGGAGCTCTTCGGCGCGGTCGTGTGCCAGGTACCGCTGCTGGACATGAAGCGCTACCACCTGCTGCTGGCCGGCGCCTCCTGGATCGCCGAGTACGGCGATCCGGACGATCCGCAGGACTGGGCGCACATCGCGGCCTACAGCCCGTACCAGCAGCTCAAGGCCGGCGTGCGCTATCCGCGGGCGCTCTTCGCCACCTCGACGCGCGACGACCGCGTGCACCCCGGCCACGCGAGGAAAATGGCGGCCTGCATGCAGGCCCTGGGCCAGGCGTGCTTCTATTACGAAAACATCGAGGGCGGCCATGGCGGCGCGGCGGACAACCAGCAGCGCGCGCTCTTGCAAGCCCTCGAATTCAGCTATTTGTGGCTACAACTCGGCAGGGAGGCCCAGCGTGGAGATGCGACGTGAATTTCGTGATCCAGCATCTGCCCGATGCACGATGCTTTCTTGCCCAGCCGCAACCCGGACTGCAATGCCGCCTGGACTATGAGCGCCACGGCGAGCAGCTGATCATCACCCACACCGGCGTGCCGGCGCAGCTGCGCGGGCAAGGGCTGGCCTCGGCGCTGGTGGAGACGGCCGCGCGCTGGCTGGCGGGCTTCCCCCTGCAACTGGTGCCCGGCTGCAGCTATGTGCGGCACTGGCTGCAGCACCATCCGCGCTGGCAGCGGCTGTTGACGCCCGCGCCCGCGCAACGCGTGCTGAACGAGTGGTTCGGCGCGCCAGGCGGCGAGCACGACGGCCAGGTGCTGATGCAGTGGTTCAGGAAGGACCCGAGCTTCGACGCGCACCTGCGCGATCGCTTTGGCGCCGTGGTCGACCAGGCCTTGGCGGGCGGTCTGCGCGAGTGGGACTCGACGGCCTGGGGTGCGCTGGCGCGCATCGTCGTGCTGGAACAGTTCACCCGCAACATCCATCGCGACACGCCACGCGCCTTCGCGGGTGACGCGCTGGCGCTGGAGGCCGCGCTGCACCTGCTGCCGCGCGCGCAGGAGCTTGGCCCGCTGGAGCGCTGGTTCGCGGCCATGCCGCTGGAGCACGCCGAGGACCTGCCGATGCAGGACCGCAGCGTCGCGACCTTCGAGGCGCTGGCCGCCGAGGACGCGCGCCTGGCCGATGCGCTGGACTATGCGCGCCGGCACCGCGAGGTCATCGCGCGCTTCGGCCGTTTCCCCCATCGCAACGAGATCCTCGGCCGCGCGAGCACGCCGGAGGAGATCGAGTTCCTGAAGCAGCCCGGCTCACGTTTCTGAGCCCTGAGCCGGACGCCGTCCGGCCCCGCCCCGACTCGATCCCGTCCGATCCGGCCGGGGTCAGATCCAGTGGAAGGTCCTGGCCATCAGCGTGGCCAGGCCCAGCGTGACCGCGATCAAGGCGCCGAAGATCAGTCGGAAGTCGTGCGTGCGGATGGCCATGATGTCCGCGCGGACCTCCTTGCGGAACTCGCGCAGCTCCGTCTTGAGCTCGTTCATGTCGGTCGTGACGTGGTCCACGGTCGTCTCCAGCTGGGCCACCTTGATGGCGAGGACCGGATGGTCGGCAGAGCGCGATGCCGGGTCAATGGCTTGGACAGGTGATGTGTTCATGCCGACCAGTCTCTGCCGGACGGGATCGCCACGCCAGACGCAAAACGCCCCTCCGGGGAGGGGCGCGAGGGGGGACGACTTTCGGGGGAGGCGCCGCGGGGCGCCAGGCCTCACTTCGGTTCCTGCTCCTGCAGCAGGCGCCACATCACCTTGCCGCTGCCCGACTTGGGCAAGGTCTCGACGAACTCGACGATGCGCGGCGCCTTGTAGGCGGCCATGTGCTCATGGGCCCAGTCGACGATGTCCTTGTCGGTGGTCTTGCCCTTGGCCTCGGCCCGCAGCACCACGACGGCCTTGACGGTCTCGCCGCGGTACGCGTCCTTGGCCGCGATCACGCAGGCCTCCTGCACCGCCGGATGGCGATACAGCAGCATCTCGACCTCGGACGGCCAGACCTTGTAGCCGCTCGCGTTGATCATCCGCTTGAGCCGGTCGGTGATGAAGAAGTAGCCCTCCTCGTCCATGCGCCCCAGGTCGCCGGTGCGGAAGAAGCGCTTGCCGTCGAGCTCGACGAAGGCGGCGTCGGTCGCCTCGGGCTGCTGCCAGTAGCCGTGGAAGACCATCGGCCCGTGCGTGATGATCTCGCCCACCTCGCCGACGGGCAGTTCCTCCAGCGTCGTCGGATCGACGATGCGCGAGTCCACGCCGAAGATCGGGATGCCCAGGCATTGCAGCTTGGCGCGCTCGGGCGGATTGCCGTGGCTGGGGGCGGCGGTCTCGGTCAGGCCGTAGCCCTCGGCGAAGGTCAGGCCGAACTCCTCCAGCAGTCGTTCGGCCACCGCCTTGGGCATGGCCGCGCCACCGCCGCTCAGGTAGCGCAGGCTGGTCAGGTCGAAGCTGCGGTAGTTGGGGCTGGCGAAGAGATCGATGATCATCGTCGGGATGCAGGTCCAGTGCGTGACCTGATGCCGCGAGATCAGGCGGCCGCAGAGCTCGCGATCCCAGCGCGGCATGATCACCAGCGTCATCCCGGTGAAGACCGGCCCCAGCACCCCGTACAGCGTGCCGGTGATGTGGAACATCGGCACCACCGCCAGACCCACCGATTCGGCGCTCGCGTAGCCCCACTGGCAGCCGCCGCAGCTGTTGGACATCAGCGTCGCGTTGGTGTGCACGCAGCCCTTGGGCAGTCCCGTCGTCCCCGAGGTGTAGGGGAGCATCGCCATGTCGTCGGGACCCGCGGTGTGCGGCCCCGGCACCAGGCCGGCGGACAGCGCCTCGCGCCAGTCGGTGGCGCCGGGCGGCAGCTCGTGACGGGCGGTCAGCCAGGCGCGCATCGGCTCGGGCGCGCCGCAGTCCGCATCGGGGCCGCCCTCGGGCAGCATCTGCCAGTACTGGGTCACCAGGATCGCGCGCGGGCGCTGCGCCTGCGGCAGCCGCTCCGCCGCCTTGGCGACGATGCCCGAGAGCTCGCCGCTGCAGATCACGACCTTGGTCTCGGGATCGGTCAGGTAATGGCCGAACTCGTCCTCGCGGTTCATCGGGTTGACCGGCACGACCACGGCATCGGCGCGGTTCACCGCGTAGAAGGCGATCAGGTACTGCGGGCAGTTCTGCATGAACAGCGCGACGCGGTCGCCCTTGCCCACGCCCTGCGCCTGGAGCCAGCCGGCCAGCGCCTCGGCCTGGCGGCGCATCTCGCCGTAGCTCAGCGACGCGCCGAGGAACTGCGTCGCCGCCTTGTCCGGGTAGCGCGTCGCGGCCACCGCCAGGTTGAACCACAGCGAGGTGGCCGGGATCGCCAGGCGCCGCGGCAGCCGCTGCGGCCAATGGCTGTACTGCACGTCCGCGTTCTCGGGACGGGGGGTGACCACACGCGTCATCGGTTGTGTCTCCTGTCTTTGTTTGGAACCATCTTCCGACTGGCGCCGTGCCGGGCTTGTCGCCGCAGCGACAGGATCCGGGGAGGTCCCGAGCCTCGCGCGTCAGACCGACCGCCATGCGCCCACGCCCCGTCGCACCGGTGTGCGACGGTCGAGGCCTGCCCATGGGCCTTGCGGCTCATGCCCGAGGCCGCGCGGCGCGTCACTGTGGTGGAAATCCGACTCGTGCCCCATCAATCGGGTGGTGCCCGGGGATCGTGCGCCGGGGTCCCGCGCGTAGCATGCGGGCTTTCACCGATAGCCGCGCCGCCCACGAAGCGGGCGCCGCCCTCCCCGTTCCGTCCATGCCGACCGCGCGCCGTTCCGCCCTGTTGCTGGGGCTGCTCACCTGTGTCCTGACGATCGCTCCGCCCGCCCTCGCGCGACAGGCCGAGCAGCCGCTGACCGAGCCCGCCGGCCCCGTCGTGCTGAGCATCGGGGGCGCGCTGCGCCATGCCAACCGCGACGGGCGCGCCGTCTTCGACATGGCCATGCTGGAGAAGCTGCCGCAGGTCAGCTTCAGCACGCAGACGCCCTGGTATCCGGGCGCGCGCAAGTTCACCGGCCCGCTGCTGCGCGACGTGCTGGCCCAGGCGGGCGCCCAGGGCCGCCTCATCGAGGCGCGCGCGCTCAACGACTACCGCGTCATGGTCCCCGTCGAGGACGCGCGCCGCTACGACGTGATCGTCGCGCGGCTGCTGGACGACAAGCCCATGGCGGTGCGGGACAAGGGACCGCTGTTCCTGATCTATCCCTTCGACAGCCATGCGGAGCTGCGCAACAGCGTCTACTACGGCCGCTCCGCGTGGCAGCTGACCAGCCTGGAGCTGCGTTGAGCATGGACCGCGCCGCCTTCATCAAGCAGAAGCAGCGCCGCTGGCGCTGGGGCGTGGCGGCCATGGGGCTGCTGCTGATGCTGGCGATGGCGGGCGTGGCCTGGCTGCAGACGCGCCAGTACCAGGCGCTCAACGGCACGCGGCGTTACCAGGACGATTACCTGGTCTGGAGCCTGTTCCAGTTCGAGACCGAGTACCTCAAGCTGCGCCTGGCGCTGGAGCAGGCCGCGGGGCCCAGCGTCGGCGTCGATCCGGACCAGGTCGCGCAGCGCTACGAGATCTTCGTCAGCCGTCTGAACCTCGTCGAGAGCGAGCACGCGGCGCAGGTGCTCGCGCATCACCCCGACTACCAGCGCACGGTGGCGCGCGCGCAGGACTTCGTCCAGTGGGCGGACGCCCTGCCCTTCAACGCGCAACTGATCCGCGAGCATCCCGAGCGCCTGCGCGCGGTGATGGACCGCCTGGAGCCGCTGGCCGATCCGATCCGCGAGCTGTCGCTGACCTCGACCCACCACGTGGCCGAGGACGTCACCCAGCGCAACGAGGTGGTCCGCCGGCAGAGCCAGATCAGCCTGGGCCTGACGGCGGCGCTGTCGGCGATGACGCTGCTCTTCGCCGCGGTCATCTACCGGCAGTTCCGCGGGCTGGAGCGCTACGGTCTGAAGCAGCAGGCGCTGGCCGGTCGACTGCACGAGGCCCAGCGCGAGGCCGAGGCCGCCAACCGCGCCAAGACCGTCTTCCTGGCCAACATGAGCCACGAGCTGCGCACGCCGCTGCAGGGCCTGCTGGGCATGCTGGGCCTGGCGCGCGAGGCGCCGCTGACGCCGGCGCAGAGCGACCAGCTCAAGGCCGCCAACGACTGCGCCCGCCACCTGCTGGCGGTGCTGGGCGACATCCTGGACGTGACGCGGATGGAAGCCGGCGGCCTGTCGATCGCGCCGGAGCCGCTGCAGCTGGGCGCGCTGGCCCATGAGCTCGAGGCGCTGAGCCGCCCGCAGGCCGCGGCCAAGCGGCTGACGCTGCGCTTCACCGTCGACGACGACGTGCCCGGCTGGGTGCTGGCCGATCCGACGCGCCTGCGCCAGATCCTGCTGAACCTGCTGAGCAACGCGCTGAAGTTCTGCGACCGCGGCCAGATCGGCCTGCGCGTCCAGTGCGGCGTGGGCCCGCTGGGCGAGGACCTGCTGCTGTTCGAGGTCAACGACACCGGCCCCGGCATCGACCCCGAGGTGCAGGCCCGGCTGTTCCAGCGCTTCAGCCAGGGCGACGCGAGCACCTCGCGCCGTCACGGCGGCGCGGGCCTGGGGCTGGAGATCTCGCGGCGGCTGGCGCGCGCGATGGGCGGCGACATCCATGTGACGAGCGCGCCCGGCCAGGGCGCCCGCTTCACGCTGGCGCTGCCGCTGCGCGCGAGCACCGAGTTCAAGCCGAGCCGCCCCGGCGCCGAGCCCGCCGCGGCCGGATCGACGGGCGCGCCCGCGTCGGTGAATCCGTCGGCCCCCTCCGCCCCGGCGATCGACCTCGCCGCCGGATCACCGGGCACGTCGGACACCTCGATCACGCCCCCGATCACCGGCCTGCGCGTGCTGGTCAGCGAGGACAACCCGACCAACCGCCTCGTCATCGAGGCGATGCTGGAACGGCTGGGCCATCAGGCGACGCTGTGCGAGAACGGCCTGCAGGCGCTGCACGCGTTGCGGCAGCAGCCCTTCGACGTGGTGCTGATGGACCTGCACACGCCGCAGATGGACGGTTTCGAGGCGACCCGCGCCATGCGCGCGCTGCCGGCGCCGCGCGGCGCCCTGCCCATCGTGGCCTTCTCGGCCGACGCCTTCGAGGAATCGCGCCAGAAGGCCGACGAGGCCGGCATCTCCGCCTTCCTCTCCAAGCCCGTGGAGCTGGAGACGCTGCGCGTGTGCCTGCAGTCGGTGGCCGTGTCCGCCGCGCGCCCCGAGGCGGCCTGAGGCCGCCCGCGCCCGATCAGATGACGACCGGCTCCGGTTCGAGCCGGATGCCGAAGCGGCCGTAGACGCTTTCCTGGATCGCCCGCGACAGCGTCACGACCTCGGCCCCGCGGGCCTCGCCGCGGTTGACCAGCACCAGCGCCTGCTTCTCGTAGACGCCGGCGCCGCCGACGCTCTTGCCCTTCCAGCCGCAGGCATCGATCAACCAGCCGGCGGCCAGCTTGAAGCTGCCGTCGGCCATCGGGTAATGCACGATGTGCGGGTCGCGGCTGATGATGTCGCGGCATTGCTCCGCGCTCACCACCGGGTTCTTGAAGAAGCTGCCCGCGTTGCCGATGCGCGCCGGGTCCGGCAGCTTGGCGCGGCGGATCTCGCAGACCCACTCGAAGACCTGACGCGCGTCGGGCGCGGCGATGCCGGTCTCGCCCATCTTGCGCTCGATGTCCAGGTAGCCCAGCAACGGCTGCCAGGGCTTGGGGCAGCGCAGGCGCACCTTGGTGATCACGCTCTTGCCGGCCAGGCCGCCATAGCCCGTCTGCTTGAAGACGCTGTCGCGGTAGCCGAAGCGGCACACCGCGGCGGGCAGTTCCACGCGGCGGCCCGTCGTCAGGTCCACCACGTCGACGCTCTCCAGCCGGTCCTTGAGCTCCACGCCGTAGGCGCCGATGTTCTGCACGGGCGCCGCGCCCACGGTGCCGGGGATCAGCGCCATGTTCTCCAGGCCGGGCACGCCCTGCTCCAGGGACCAGGCCACCGCGTCGTGCCAGGTCACCCCGGCGCCGGCCTCGACGATCCAGCAGTCCTCGCGTTCCTCGACGCGCAGGCCGGGGATCTCCATCTTCAGCACCACCGCGTCCATGTCGCGCGTCAGCACCAGGTTCGAGCCTCCGCCCAGCACGAACTTCGGCGCGCGGCCGAGCTCGGGATGGTCGACCACCCGCCGCACGTCCAGCTCCTCGCGGATGCGCACCAGGCGGCGCGCGGTCGCGGGCAGGCCGAAGGTGTTGTAGGGCTTGAGATTGACGTCGGTCTCGATGACCAGCCCCTCGCGGCGGTCATTCGAGGTGGGGTGAGCGGAGGAGGACTGCATGGCAGAATTCTCGCCCATATCCCTCGGCCACCGGTCCCGCCCCGAACCTTCGTTCGCACGCGCCGCGACCGGCCCGCACTCCCCCACAACGAAAGCACACACGATGCCCAGCTTCGATACCGTCCTCGAGCCCGACATGGTCAAGGTCCGCAACAGCGTGGACGCCAGCGAGAAGGAGATCTCCACCCGCTTCGACTTCAAGGGCACCAGCGCCTCGATCGAATGGAAGGACAAGGAGAAGGAAATCCACGCCACCGGCGACGCCGAGTTCCAGCTCGAGCAGATCGAGGGCGTGCTCTACGCCAAGCTGACCAAGCAGGGCATCGTGCTGGGCTTCGTCGACAAGCAGGAGAAGATCGAGAAGCTGGGCGGCGACCGCGTCAAGCAGGTCTACAAGATCAAGAACGGCCTGGACGCCCCCGAGGCCAAGAAGGTCGTCGCGGCGATCAAGAACAGCAAGCTCAAGGTGCAGGCCCAGATCGAGGGCGACATCGTGCGCATCACCGGCAAGTCCACCGACGACCTGCAGGCCGCCCAGGCCGTGCTGCGCAAGGACCTGTCCGACCTGCCGCTGAGCTTCGACAACTACCGGAAGTAAGTCGCGAAAACCCCCGTCCAGGCGTGCCCGGGCCCCTGTTCGAGGGGCACCGCGGAACGCCGGCTCGCGCGACGATCGCGGGCGCGCATCGCAGGGCCTCGTGCCCTGCTCGCATTTGCGCGACGACACATGACACGAGGACGGCTGGGGATGGGGGGACACATGACGATTCGCCGATGGCTCGCGGTGCCGACCGCCGCGGTGCTGGCGCTGGGCGCCACGTTCGCGCAGGCCGACAGCGCCCAGGCCTCGCGCTACTACGAGGACGCGCTCAAGCGCTTCGAGCGCAAGGACGTCGACGGCGCCATCCTCCAGCTCAAGAACGCGCTCCAGCAGGACGCGCGGATGCTGACCGTGCACGTGCTGCTGGGCAAGGCGCTGCTGTCGCGCAGCGAGGCCGCCGCGGCCGAGATCGAGTTCAACGAGGCGCTCTCCCAGGGCATCAACCGGGCCGAGGTGGCCCTGCCGCTGGCGCAGGCGCTGGTCGCGCAGGGCAAGCAGGCCGAGGTCTTCAAGCTGCCGGCGCTGGTGCCCGAGGGCCTGCCCGACGACGTGCGCAAGGCCGTGCTGCTGGTGCGGGCCGCCGCCTACGCCGACATGGGCGATCCCGCCCGCGCGCAGACCCAGATCGACGCCGCGCGCGCGATCCCGCCGGACAACGCCGACACCTGGCTGGCCGAAGTGCCGCTGCGCCTGCGCGCGCGCCAGTTCGACAAGGCCGCCCTGGCCGCCGACCAGGCGCTCAAGTTCCAGCCGGCCAACGCCGAGGCGCTCTACCAGCGCGCCACCGTGCCGCACGTGCAGGGCCGGCTCGACGAGGCGCTCAAGGGCTACGAGCGCGCGATCGCCGCGGACCCGCGCCACATCGACGCGCAACTCGCCCGCGCCGGCCTGCTGCTGGACATGAACCGCGACGCCGACGCGCTGGCCCAGGTGCAAGCTCTGCTCAAGCTGGCGCCGACCGAGCCGCGCGCGCTCTACCTGAACGCCGTGCTGGCCGAGCGCCGCGGCGACGCCGCCACCGCGCGGGCCGGGCTCAAGGCGGTCACCGAGCAGCTGGACCCGGTGCCCATCGAGTTCATCCGCTTCCGGCCGCAGGCGCTGATGCTGAACGGCCTGGCCCATTACGGCCTGGGCCAGATGGAGAAGGCCAAGCCCTACCTCGAGTACGCCCAGCGCCAGACGCCCAACAGCCCGATGTCCAAGCTGCTGGCGCAGGTCTACGTGGCCGAGCCCAACCTGGAGCGCGCCGGCGAGGTGCTGGAGGCCTACCTGAAGGCCTTCCCCGGCGACGGCCAGGCGCTGGTCATGATGGCCTCGCTGCAGATGGCGCAGGGGCGGCACGCCCGCGCGGCCTCGCTGATGCAGGAGGCGCTGCGCACCCGCGACGCGCCCGAGTTCCACACCGCGCTGGGCATCTCGCTGATGCGCGGGGGCCAGTCCGGTGGCGCGGTCGCGGAGCTCGAGAAGGCGTTCCAGCGCGACCCGCGCCAGAACTACGCCGGCATGGCGCTGGCCACGCTCTACCTGCGCGGCGGCCAGACGGCCAAGGCCGTGTCGGTCGCCGAACGCCTGGTCAAGCAGAACGCGAAGAATCCCAGCGCCTGGCTGATGCTGGGCCTGGCGCGACGCGGCGCCAAGGACCTGAACGGCGCGCGGGAGGCCTATCAGCAGGCGGCGCAGCTCGACCCCTCGCTGGTGGACGCCAAGCTGGGCCTGGCCCGCATCGAGATCGCCCAGCGGCAGTTCGACGCCGCGCAGGCGCGGCTGGACGCGCTGATCAAGGCCGACGAGCACAACGTCGACGCCCTCTACGAGATGGCGCTGCTGAACGAGGCGCGCGGCAAGCCGGCCGAGGTGCAGCGCTGGCTGGCCAAGGCGGCCGACATGAGCGGCCCCCGCAACACCCGCGCCGACCTGGCGCTCGTGGCCTGGCTGCTCAAGCGGGACCAGCCGGGGCCGGCGCTGGAAGCGGCGAAGAAGCTGCTCGCCAAGGCGCCGGACGACCCGCAGACCATGACCACCTATGCCCGCGCGCAGCTGGCCAACCGCGACCTGGCGGGCGCCCGCGCCACGCTGGCCAACGCCACGCGGCGCTCGGGCTTCGGTCCGGATCCGCTGACGCAGATCGCGGCTTTGCAGCTCGATGCCCGGGACACCGCCGGCGCGGCCTACAGCCTGGACAAGGCCCTGCAAGCGGCGCCCCAGCATGTCGGCGCGCTGTCGCTGGCCTCGACCGTCGCCCTGCAGCAGGGCAACTCGGCGCAGGCGGAGAAGCAGGCCCGGATGGTGGTCCAGCTCCAGCCCACGCAGGCCGCCGGCTACCTGCTGCTGGCCGACGTCGCCCAGGCCCGCAACCAGCCGGCGCAGGCCGTCGAGGCACTGCGCAAGGCGCATGACCTGCAACCCACCACCGGCAGCCTGCTGGCGCTGATGCGCGCGCTGGGCCGCCAGGACCCGACGGGCCGTGGCGCGCAAGACCTGGCCGACCGCTGGCTCAAGACCCGGCCCCAGGACCTCGCGGTCTGGAAGGCGCTGGGCGACGCCCAGGCCCGGGCGGGTGCCTATCCGGCCGCTCGGCGCAGCTACGAGACGGCGCTCAAGCTCAAGGCCGACGACGTCGAGGCGCTCAACAACCTGGCCAATGCCCTGATCCGCCAGGGCGATGCCGCGGCCGCGGCGCAGACCGCGGAGAAGGCGCTGGCGCTGGATCCGCGCAATGCGGCGGTGATCGACACCGCGGGCTGGGCGCAACACCTGGCCGGCAATGCGGACCGCGCGCTGCAACTGCTGCGCGACGCGCGTCTGCGCGAGCCGGGCAGCCCCGACATCCGCTATCACCTCGCGGCCGCGCTGGCCAAGGCGGGCCGCAAGGCCGAGGCCCGCGAAGAACTGGACGCGGCGCTGCGCAGCAAGTCGTTCGACAGCCTCAAGGAGGCCGCGGCCCTCGGGCAGACCCTCAGGTGAAGGGTGCAGCGGCTTGTCAGAAAAACTTACATTCGTGTCACGAAAACCGACTTGCATCATCGCAAGTCATTGATCTTGAAAGACTTGAGTTGCCTGGCCCAGGCCTTGCTTTGAAGTCGGCAACTTAGAACTGCCCCACCCGGGTCAGGACCGTCGAGGGAACACCATGCGTCAACTTCACACCCGTCTGATCGGCATCGCCGTCGTCGCGCTGGCCAGCGTGCTGCCGCTGAGCGCGCACGCGCTCTCGACCTGGACCGCCGGCACCTGCGTGAGCAATTGCAGCGAGACCGGCGACACGGCGCCCAACGTGTCGTACTCGGCCTACTCGGCCGCGATCAACACCAGCGGCGGCGCGTATTCCAGCACCGGCGCCTTCGCGCAGAGCACGCTGGCCTACTACTCGGGCAATGGCTTCGGCGTCACCGCGCCGAGCGGCGATTCGCAGTCGCCCAACCACGCGATCGACAACTACGGCTATCAAGACCTGATCCTGCTGAAGTTCGATGACCTGGTGAAGCTGACGCAGGTCACCGTGGGCTGGTCGCAGTACGACAGCGACATCACCGTGCTGGCCTACACCGGCTCGACGACCGGCGTGAACGTGGCCAACACCATCACCGGCAAGACCGCCTCGACGCTGACCGGTTCCGGCTGGAGCCTGGTGGGCAGCTACGCGGACCTGGTCACGGGCACCGCCAAGACCATCAACTCGCAGAACATCAGCTCCAGCTGGTGGATCATCACCGCCTACAACTCGCAGCTGGGCGGCGCGCCGACCGGCGCGGCCGGCACGACCACCGGTCTGACGCAAGGCCTGGGCACCAGCTTCGCCGGCTACGACTTCGTGAAGCTGTTCTCCGTGGCAGGCACCGCCACGACGACGATCAAGGTCCCCGAACCAGCCTCGCTGGCACTGGCCTCCATCGCGCTGCTGGGCGTGATGGGCATCCGCCGCCAACGCAAGCAAGCGCAACGCTGAGTCTCCCTGCTCCGCAAGAGGCGACCCTTCGGGTCGCCTTTTTTTCGTCCGCGCGGCAACGCCCGCCCACAAAAGCAGAACGCCCGATGCATCACTGCATCGGGCGTTCTTGTCTGAGCCTTCGTCCCCCACCGCACCCGTCAGGGTGCGCCCAGTTCAAGCTGGAGCCCCCTCTCGGAGGGGGCTGGGGGAGCCCACTGCTTCCGCGCTTGCGCGCGGAGCGTCGCGTCAGCTACGCGCCGCGCGCTTGCGTTCGTTCTCCGACAGGTGGCGCTTGCGCAGACGCACCGACTTCGGCGTGATCTCGACCAGTTCGTCGTCCTCGATGAACTCGACGCCGTACTCCAGGGTCAGCTCGATCGGGGGCGTGATCTTGATCGCGTCTTCCTTGCCGCTGACGCGGAAGTTGGTCAGCTGCTTGGTACGGGTCGCGTTCACGACCAGGTCGTTATCGCGGCTGTGGATGCCGACGATCATGCCTTCGTAGACCGGGTCGTTCGGCTTCACGAACATGCGGCCGCGATCGTCCAGCTTGCCCAGGGCGTAGGTGAAGATCTCACCCGCGTCCATCGAGATCAGCACGCCGTTCTTGCGACCGGCGATGTCACCCTTGTGCGGCTCGTAGCCGTCGAAGATGTTGGAGATCAGACCCGAGCCGCGCGTCAGGTTCAGGAACTCGTTCGAGAAACCGATCAGGCCGCGAGCCGGGATGCGGTACTCGAGGCGGACACGGCCACGGCCGTCCGGCTCCATGTTGACCAGCTCGCCCTTGCGCTCGCCCAGGGCCTGCATGACGCCGCCCTGATGGCCTTCTTCCACGTCGGCGGTGACCAGCTCGATCGGCTCGCACTTCTCGCCGTTGATTTCCTGGAACACCACGCGCGGCTTGGAGACGGCCAGCTCGTAGCCCTCACGACGCATGTTCTCCAGCAGGATGGTGAGGTGCAGTTCGCCGCGGCCCGACACCTCGAAGATGCCGTCCTCGTCGGTTTCCTTCACGCGCAGCGCGACGTTGTGCTGCAGTTCCTTCTGCAGGCGGTCCCAGATCTGGCGGCTGGTGACGAACTTGCCTTCGCGACCCGCCAGCGGCGAGGTGTTGACGCAGAAGTTCATCGTCAGCGTCGGCTCGTCGACCTTCAGCATCGGCAGCGGCGCCGGATTGGTCGGGCTGGTCACGGTCACGCCGATGCCGATGTCCTCGATGCCGTTGATCAGCACGATGTCGCCGGGGCCGGCTTCATTCGTCTGCATGCGGTCCAGACCCTGGAAGGTCAGCACCTGGTTGATGCGGCCCTTGGTCGTCTTGCCGTCCGGACCTTCCATCACGACCACGTCCATGGCCGGCTTCAGGGTGCCCTGGCTGATGCGGCCCACGCCGATGCGGCCGACGAAGGTCGAGAAGTCCAGCGCGGAGATCTGCAGCTGCAGCGGCGCGGCCGGGTCGCCCTTCTGCGCGGGGACGTGCTTCAGGACGGTGTTGAACAGGGCGGACATGTCCTCGCCCCACTTCTCGCCCGGAGCGCCCTCTTCGAGCGACGACCAGCCGTTGATGCCCGAGGCGTACACGACCGGGAAGTCCAGCTGCTCGTCGGTGGCGCCCAGCTTGTCGAACAGGTCGAAGGCGGCGTTGATGACGGCGTCGGGCTTGGCGCCCGGCTTGTCGACCTTGTTCACGACGACGATGGGCTTCAGGCCCAGCGCCAGCGCCTTCTTGGTCACGAAGCGCGTCTGCGGCATCGGGCCTTCCTGGGCGTCGATCAGCAGCACCACGCCGTCGACCATCGACAGCGCGCGCTCGACTTCACCGCCGAAGTCCGCGTGTCCCGGGGTGTCGACGATGTTGATGTGGGTGCCTTCCCAGCTGACCGCGCAGTTCTTGGCCAGGATGGTGATGCCGCGCTCGCGTTCGATGGCGTTGTTGTCCATCACCGTGTCGACGACCTTCTCGTGATCGGCGAAGGTCCCGCTCTGACGCAGGAGCTGGTCCACCATGGTGGTCTTGCCATGGTCGACGTGGGCGATGATGGCGATGTTGCGGATTTGCTTGCTCATGGGACGCTTTCGCTAAGAAGGCTTTCTCTTGGATTCGGAGGAAGTCGGGGGGATTCTTGAAAGGGATTCGGTCTCGATGCGGATCCGGGCTCAGGCCGCCTGCATCAGCATGGTGGCGATCTCGGTGGGACTGAGCAGCCGGTCGGCGATCAGCTCGCCGGCGGCCACGTGCGCGCTGCCCAGGAAGGCCCGCGGCATCTGGCCGTAGACCCGCACCTGCGCCATGTCGGCCACCGCCACGCGGCGCCGCATGCCCGACAGGAAACGGCCGGCCTCGTCGTTGCTCAACTCGACCTCGGGCCACTCGCCCAGCAGGCTGTCGGGGGCCTTCAGCAGCGCCAGGCGGGCCTCGTCGTCCATCGCCTCGAGCTGCTCCAGCGTCACCGCCTGCTCGATGGCCACCGGGCCGCTCGAGGTCCGGCGCAGGCCGGCCAGGTGGGCGCCGCAACCCAGCTTCGCGCCGATGTCCTCGGCCAGCGTGCGGATGTAGGTGCCCTTGGAGCAGCGGACATCGATGATCAGCAGCAGTTCGTCAGCCTGCCACTGGACGATGTCCAGCACGTGAATCGTCACGTTGCGCGGTTGGCGCTCGACGGTCACGCCCTCGCGGGCCAGCTCGTACAGCGCGCGGCCCTGATGCTTGAGCGCGGAGAACATCGGCGGGAGCTGCGAGATCGCCCCCTTGAACTCCGCGCACGCGGCACGGATCGTGGCCACGTCCAGCGACTTCGCGACCGCGTCGCGTTGCTCGACGATCTCGCCCTCGCCGTCGCCGGTGGTCGTGGTGATGCCCAGGCGCAGCGTCGCGCGGTAGCCCTTGTCGGCCTCCAGCGAGACCTGGCTGAACTTGGTCGCGGCGCCGAAGGTCAGCGGGAGCAGCCCGGTCGCCAGCGGATCCAGCGTGCCGGTATGGCCGGCCTTCTCGGCGCGGAACAGACGCTTGACCTTCTGCAATGCGTCATTGCTGGTCAGGCCAAGCGGCTTGTCCAGCATCAGCACGCCATGCACGGCGCGCTTCACGATTTTCGGGCGGGGGGCTACTGCGCTCATCACGGTGCGGCACCCTTCTCAGGGCGCCGTCCTTCACTCTCGTCTACGTCGGGAGGACCGTCAGTCCTCGGTGGTCTCGTCGTCCTGCACGCGGGCCGAATTCGCCTTGGCGATCAGCGCGCTCATCTCGGCCGCGCGCTCGGTGGTGCGGTCGAAATGGAAGTGCAGCGACGGCACGGTGTGGATCTGCAGGCGCTTGAACAGGCCGTTGCGCAGGAAGCCGGCCGCCTCGTTCAGCGCCTCGCCGGTGGCCTTCGCGTCGCCGACCAGCAGCGAATAGAAGACCTTGGCGTGCGCGTAATCGGGCGTGACCTCGACTCCGCTGATCGTCACCATGCCGATGCGCGGGTCCTTCAACTCGCGGATCAGCTCGGCCAGGTCGCGCTGGATCTGGTCCGCCACGCGCAGACCGCGGTTGGGGATAGATCGCTTGTGACGCATGGCTCTTTCCTCACTCTCTCAAACAACAAAGCCCGGCGGGGGGAAACCCGCCGGGCGTGGGGGCTGCGGCGCGCTGGTTTACAGCGTGCGCGCGACCTCCTTGATTTCGAAGACTTCCAGTTGGTCGCCTTCCTTGATGTCGCTGTAGTTCTTCAGCTTGATACCGCACTCGAAGCCTTCGCGGACTTCCTTGACGTCGTCCTTCATGCGCTTGAGCGACTCGATCTCGCCGGTGTACACCACCACGTTGTCGCGCAGCAGGCGGAAGCGGGCGTTGCGGGTCACGTGGCCGCTGGTGATCATCGAACCGGCAATGGTGCCGATCTTGGTCGCCACGAACACGGTGCGGATCTCGGCGGTACCGATGATCTCCTCGCGCTGCTCCGGAGCCAGCATGCCGGCCATCGCCGCCTTCACATCGTCCACGGCGTCGTAGATGATGTTGTAGTAGCGCAGGTCGACGTCGTTGTGCTCGGCCACCTTGCGCGCGCCGGCATCGGCACGCACGTTGAAGCCGATGACGACGGCCTTGGAGGCGATCGCCAGGTTGATGTCGGACTCGCTGATGCCGCCCACCGCCGCGTGCACGATCTGCACCTTGACCTCTTCGGTCGACAGCTTGAGCAGCGACGAGGCCAGCGCCTCCTGCGAACCCTGCACGTCGGCCTTGATGATCAACGGGAGCGTCTGCACGTCGCCGGCGGTCATGTCGGCGAACATGTTCTCCAGCTTGGCGGCCTGCTGCTTGGCCAGCTTCACGTCGCGGTACTTGCCGGCCCGGAAGGTGGCGATTTCACGGGCACGACGTTCGTCGCCCAGCACCATGAATTCATCACCGGCGCGCGGCACTTCCGTCAGACCCTGGATCTCGACCGGGATGGACGGACCGGCTTCGGTCGCGGCCTTGCCGTCCTCGTCCAGCATGGCGCGCACGCGGCCGTAGGTCGAGCCTGCCAGCACCACGTCGCCACGCTTGAGCGTGCCGGACTGCACCAGCACCGTCGCGACCGGGCCGCGGCCCTTGTCCAGCTTGGCTTCGATGACCAGACCCTTGGCCATCGAATCCTTCGGGGCCTTGAGTTCCAGCACTTCGGCCTGCAGCAGCACCTGCTCCAGCAGATCGTCGATGCCCTGGCCGGTCTTGGCCGACACCGGGACGAACGGGGACTCGCCGCCGAATTCTTCCGGGACGACTTCCTCGGCCACCAGCTCGCTCTTCACGCGCTCGGGGTTGGCATCGGGCTTGTCGATCTTGTTCATCGCGACCACGATGGGGACGCCGGCGGCCTTCGCGTGGTGGATCGCTTCCTTGGTCTGCGGCATGACGCCGTCATCGGCGGCCACGACCAGGATGACGATGTCCGTCGCCTGGGCGCCGCGGGCACGCATGGCCGTGAAGGCCTCGTGACCCGGGGTGTCCAGGAACGTCACCATGCCGCGCGGCGTGTCGACGTGATAGGCGCCGATGTGCTGCGTGATGCCGCCGGCTTCGCCAGCCGCCACGCGGGCGCGGCGGATGCTGTCCAGCAGCGAGGTCTTGCCGTGGTCGACGTGACCCATGACGGTCACGACCGGCGCGCGCGGCAGCAGCTCGTGTTCGGTCTCGGTGCCCTCTTCCTCGAGGAAGGCGTCCGGATCGTCCAGCTTGGCGGCGAACGCCTTGTGGCCCATTTCCTCGACCAGGATCATGGCCGTCTCTTGGTCCAGCTGCTGGTTGATCGTGACCATCTGGCCCAGCTTCATCAGCTGCTTGATCACCTCGGAAGCCTTCACCGACATCTTGTGCGCCAGATCGGCGACGGAGATGGTCTCGGGGATGTGGACTTCCTGGATCACCGGCTCGGTGGGGGCCTGGAAGTTGGACTGCGAGGCGCCGCGATCGTCGCGACCGCCACGGCGGCCGCCAGGACCGCCACGGCCAGGCGCGCGCCAGCCGGCGGCACCCGGACGGGCGCCGGCGCCCGCGTCACGGCCACCCGGCTTGCCGGGCGTGCCACGCTTCTTGTCGTCGGCCCAGCTGGAGGACAGCTTCTCGGACTTGACGGACTTCTTGTCGCCCGGCTTCGCGCCGGCGCCCGCCGACGCGGTCGCGCCAGCGGCACCCGGAGCGGCGCCCGGCTTCTTGTGAATGGTGCCCTTGATGCCGGCAGCGGCGGCTTCCGGCTTCGGCTCTTCCTTCTTCGCGACCAGCACCTTCTTGGGTGCGTTCATCATCGCGCGGATGGCGGCGGCCTCGGCCTCGGCGGCCTTGCGGCGGCGCTCCAGCTCGGCCTGGCGGGCCTTCTCGTCGGCGGCCACGTCGGCGGCCTTGACCACGCGCAGCACGGGCTTGGCGGGCTCGACCGGAGCCGGCGCGGGCGCCGGAGCAGCCACGGGGGCGGGCGCGGCGGCCTTCTCGGCCGCGGCCTTGTCGGCGGCAGCCTTCTCGGCAGCCTTGTCGGCGGCCTTCTCGGCCTTGGACTTGGCGGCCTCGGCGACCTTGCGCGCTTCCGCCTCGGCGGCGGCCTTGGCGGCGGCTTCGGCGGCGGCGGCTTCAGCGGCCTCGCGGGCGGCGCGCTCTTCCTCGCGACGCTTCTCCTCGGCTTCGCGGGCGGCGCGCTCGGCGTCCTCGCGCTCGCGCATCTTGCGGGCGAGTTCTTCTTCCTGCTGACGCAGCGCCTCGGCCTGGGCTTGCACTTCTTCCTCGCGGCGCTTCAGTTCGGCTTCCTCCGCGGCAGCGGCGGCGGCGTCGTCGACACCGTCCTCACGCTTGACGAAGACGCGCTTCTTGCGCACCTCGACCTGAATCGTGCGGGCCTTGCCGGAAGCGTCGGCCTGCTTGATCTCGCTGGTCGACTTGCGGGTCAGGGTGATCTTCTTGCGCTCGGCGCCGCCGGTGCCATGCGCGGTGCGCAGATGGTCCAGCAGACGTTCCTTGTCGCTTTCGTTCAGGCTGTCCTCGGCGGACGCCTTGTTGACGCCCGCAGCTTGGAGCTGCTCCAGCAAAGTGCTCGCAGGCCTGTTCAGCTCTGCGGCCAGCTGGGCGACGGTGGTCACGGCCATTATTGAAATCCTTAAATCTTGTGTAGGCGGAGCGGTCTGGTTTCGCTTGTGTCGCTAGCGAGCGTGTGCCCGGGGCGTTATGCGTTGAACCAGTGCTCGCGCGCCTTCATGATCAAAGCGCGTGCCGCTGCCTCGTCCAGGGACGAAATCTCGACCAACTCGTCGACGGCCAGGTCGGCCAGGTCGTCACGGGTATGAATGTCACCAGCCGCCAGCTTGGCGATCAGCTCGGGCGTCATGCCCTCCAGATCGCGCAGGTCCTGCGACACCTCTTCGACCTTCTCCTCGCGGGCGATCTCCATCGTCAGCAGCGCGTCCTTGGCTCGGGTGCGCAGCTCGTTGACGGTTTCCTCGTCGAAGGATTCGATCTCCAGCATCTCCTGCATCGGGACGTAGGCGACCTCTTCCAGCGTCGCGAAGCCCTCGGCGATCAGGATGTCGGCGACTTCCTCGTCCACGTCCAGCTTCTCGACGAACAGCTTGCGCACCGAATCGGATTCCTCGGCCTGCTTGGCGGCGGATTCCTCGGCGGTCATGATGTTGATCTTCCAGCCGGTCAGCTCCGAGGCCAGACGCACGTTCTGACCACCACGGCCGATGGCGATCGCGAGGTTTTCCTCGTCGACCACGACGTCCATGGCGTGACGCTCTTCATCCACCACGATGGACTGCACGTTCGCCGGCGCGAGCGCGCCGATCACGAACTGCGCGGGATCCTCGGACCAGAGCACGATATCGACGCGCTCGCCGGCCAGCTCGTTGGTCACGCCGTTCACGCGGGAGCCGCGCACGCCGACGCAGGTGCCGATCGGGTCGACGCGCTTGTCGTGCGAGACCACGGCGATCTTGGCGCGGCTGCCGGCGTCGCGGGCCGCGTTCTTGATCTCCAGCAGGCCTTGCTCGATCTCGGGCACTTCCTGGGCGAAGAGTTCCTTCATGAACTCGCCCGACGAGCGCGACAGCATGATCTGCGGGCCGCGCTGGGTTGGGTCCACGCCCAGGATCACCGCGCGGACGCGGTCGCCGGTGCGCAGGTTTTCCTTCGGGATCATTTCATTGCGCTTGAGGCGGCCTTCGACGCGGCCCGACTCGGCAATGATGTCGCCCTTGTCCAGGCGCTTGACGGTGCCGACGAAGATCTTCTCGCCGCGCGACATGAAGTCGTTCAGCAGCTGTTCGCGCTCGGCGTCGCGGATCTTCTGCAGGATGACCTGCTTGGCGGCTTGCGCGCCGATGCGGCCGATGGGCACGGACTCCACGCCTTCCTCGATGTGGTCGTCCACCTCGATGTCGGCGATCTGCTCCTGGGCCTCGAACAGCAGGATTTCCGAATCCGGATTCTGCAGACCGGCTTCGTTCGGGACGACGTGCCAGCGGCGGAAGGTCTCGTACTCGCCGGTGTCGCGGTCGATGGCCACACGGATGTCGACCTCGCCGCCATACAACTTCTTGGTGGCCGAAGCCAGCGCCGCCTCAACGGCGCCGAACACCACATCGCGCTCCACGCTCTTCTCGCGCGAGATGGCGTCCACCAGCATCAACAGTTCGCGGTTCATTGATCGAGACCTCCGTCAACCTTGTCATCCGTCTGCCGGGACTTGGCATTGCTCTTCTTCTTCGACGCCTTCGGCTTCGCAGCCGCTCCGTCAGCAGATTCCGATCCGGGCGCCAAGCCCGTGTTCTTTTTCGCCGCGGCCTTGCCAGCCGCCGCACCGGTCGCCGTTCCCGACGCCCGGTTCCTGAAAACGATCTCCGGCACCAGCTTGGCCGAACGCACTTCGTCCAGCGCGAAGTCCAGCACCTGTTCGGTCTTGCCGTCGGAGAAGATCAGGCGCCAGTTCGTGCTCGCGGCCAGGGCGTCGTCCGAGACGCCCTCGGCCGCCGCGAGGACGCCCTTGTATTTCTTGCGACCCTGGAAAGCCTCGCGCAGCGTGATTTCCGCATCGTGACCGGTGAACCGGGCGTAGTCGCCAGCATGGTTCAGCGGACGGTCGAGTCCGGGGGTGGAGACTTCCAGGCGCTGATAGTCGATTTCCTCGACTTCCATCACGTAGCGGAGCTGGCGCGTCACGCGCTCGCAGTCCTCGACGTTGACCGGCTGCTCAGGTTCCTGGCCGTTCACCAGAGGTTTGTCGATGAAGACGCGCAGCAAGCCCCCGGCGCTGCGTTCGCAGCCCACCACCTCGTAACCGAGACCGGTCACGGTTTTCTCTACAACGGCTTGCCAGCTCAAATTCATCGACGAAGGGTTCTATCCTGTGGGACGGCCAAAAAAAATGGGCTGGATGAATCCGCCCACCGTTCACTTTCTCAGCGAAGCTCGAAGTGTACTATGCAAACAGCATGCCGGCAAGGCTGAGACATTTGTCGCGCATGGGGCGTGCGAGAATCCCGCCCTCCCCCGAACCAATGAATACCAGGAGCAGACATGGGATTTCTCGCCGGCAAGCGGCTGCTGATCACGGGCGTGCTGTCCAACCGTTCGATTGCCTACGGCATCGCCAAGGCCTGCCATCGCGAGGGCGCTGAACTGGCCTTCAGCTACGTGGGCGAGCGCTTCAAGGACCGGATCACCGAGTTCGCGGCGGAATTCGACTCCAAGCTGGTGTTCGATTGCGACGTGGGCGACGACGCCCAGATCGAGCGCCTGTTCGAGGAACTGGGTCAACACTGGCCGGAATTCGACGGCTTCGTGCACTCGATCGGTTTCGCGCCCCGTGAGGCGATCGCCGGGGAGTTCCTGGACGGCATGACGCGGGAGAACTTCCGCATCGCCCACGACATTTCCGCCTACAGCTTCCCGGCGATGGCCAAGGCCGCGCAGAGCCGCCTGCGTCCGGGCGCGGCGCTGCTGACGCTGTCCTACCTGGGCGCCGACCGCTTCGTGCCGAACTACAACACCATGGGCCTGGCCAAGGCCTCGCTGGAAGCCAGCGTGCGCTACCTGGCCTACGGCCTGGGCGGCAAGGGCATCCGGGTGAACGGCATTTCCGCCGGTCCGATCAAGACGCTGGCCGCCTCGGGCATCAAGGACTTCGGCAAGCTGCTGAAGCAGTTCGCCGACAGCGCCGCCATCAAGCGCAACGTCACGATCGAGGACGTCGGCAACACCGCCGCCTTCCTGCTGTCGGACCTCGCCGCGGGCGTGAGCTCCGAGATCATCTACGTCGACGGCGGCTTCAGCCACCAGGCGATGGCTGGCGGCGAGTAAACAGCCCAGCCCGACGACCCTCGTCGGCACCAACGAAATCAGGCCCCGCGGGGCCTGATTTCATTTGAGCGCGGCGCCATGACGGCGCCCATGAAGCCTTTACTTCCTCGCGCCCTTCACCGCCTTCGCGTCCGTCGCGTCGACCACGCAATCCACGTAGTAGCGGGTCACGCCGTCGGCGCCCTTCTCCGCGACCAGGCCATGCACGTCGGTGGCGAAGCCCGGGAATTTCGCGTTGAACTCGCGCGTGAAGATCAGGTAGTCCACGATGCGCTTGTTGAAACGCTCGCCCGGGATCACCAGCGGGATGCCCGGGGGGTACGGCGTCAGCAGCGCCGTGGTCACGCGACCTTCCAGCTTGTCGATCTCGACGCGCTCCGTCTTGCGATGCGCGATGTGCGCGTACGCGTCGGACGGCTTCATCGCCGGCTCCAGGTCCGACAGATAGACCTCGGTGGTCAGGCGCGCGATGTCGCCGGACGCATAGGCCTCGTGGATGCTCTGGCACAGGTCGCGCAGGCCCATGCGCTCATAGCGCGGGAAGGCGGCCACGAAGTCCGGCAGGATACGCCAGATCGCGGCGTTCTTGTCGTAGTCGTCCTTGAACTGCTGCAGCGCGGTCAGCAGCGTGTTCCAGCGGCCCTTGGTGATGCCGATGGTGAACATGATGAAGAACGAGTACAGACCCGTCTTCTCCACCACCACGCCGTGCTCGGCCAGGAACTTGGTGACGATGCTCGCCGGGATGCCGGTCTTGGCGAACTTGCCGCTCATGTCCAGGCCCGGAGTGATCACGGTGGACTTGATCGGGTCCAGCATGTTGAAGCCGGCCTCGATCGGGCCGAAGCCGTGCCACTTCTCGTTGGCCTTGAGCATCCAGTCGGCGGCCTTGCCGATGCCCTCGGTCGCGAGCTTGTCCGGCCCCCAGACCTTGAACCACCAGTCCTTGCCGTAGTCCTTCTCGACCTTGCGCATCGCGCGACGGAAGTCCAGCGCCTCGGAGATGGACTCCTCCACCAGCGCCGTGCCGCCCGGAGGCTCCATCATCGCGGCCGCGACGTCGCAGCTGGCGATGATCGAGTACTGCGGGCTGGTCGAGGTGTGCATCAGGTAGGCCTCGTTGAACAGATGCTTGTCCAGCTTCACGTTCTGAGAGTCCTGCACCAGCACCTGCGAGGCCTGCGAGATGCCCGCCAGCAGCTTGTGGGTCGACTGCGTCGCGTAGACCATGGCGGTCTTGGGGCGCGGGCGGTGCTTGCCCATCGCGTGGTACGAGCCGTAGAAGTTGTGGAAGGCCGCGTGCGGCAGCCACGCCTCGTCGAAGTGCAGCGTGTCGATCCAGCCGTCCAGCTTGGCCTTGATGGTCTCGGTGTTGTAGAGCACGCCGTCATAGGTGCTCTGCGTCAGCGTCATGATGCGCGGCTTGGCCTTCTTGGCGTCCACGCCCTTGAGCAACGGATTCTTGGCGATCTTCTTGCGGATGACTTCCGGGGAGAACTCGCTCTCCGGGATCGGACCGATGATGCCGTAGTGATTGCGCGTGGGCGTCATGAAGACCGGGACCGCCCCGGTCATGATGATGCTGTGCAGGATGGACTTGTGGCAGTTGCGGTCGACCACCACGATGTCGCCCGGCGCCACCGTGTGGTGCCAGACCATCTTGTTGGACGTCGAGGTGCCGTTGGTGACGAAGAAGCAATGGTCCGCATTGAAGATGCGGGCGGCGTTCTTCTCGCTCTCGGCGACCGGGCCGGTGTGGTCCAGCAGTTGGCCCAGCTCCTCGACCGCGTTGCACACGTCGGCGCGCAGCATGTTCTCGCCGAAGAACTGGTGGAACATCTGGCCGACCGGGCTCTTCAGGAAGGCCACGCCGCCCGAGTGCCCCGGGCAGTGCCACGAGTAGGACCCGTCCTGCGCGTAATCCATCAGCGCCTTGAAGAACGGGGGCGCCAGACCGTCGAGGTAGCTCTTGGCCTCGCGGATGATGTGACGCGCCACGAACTCGGGCGTGTCCTCGAACATGTGGATGAAGCCGTGCAGCTCGCGCAGGATGTCGTTGGGCAGGTGCTGCGAGGTGCGCGTCTCCCCATACACATAGATGGGGATGTCCGCATTCTTGAAGCGGATCTCCTGGATGAACTTGCGCAGGTTCAGGACCGCGGGATCCAGTTCAGTGCCATCCCCGTTGCCCGAGAACTCCTCGTCGTCGATCGACAGGATGAAGGCGCTCGCGCGCGACTGCTGCTGCGCGAACTGGCTCAGGTCGCCGTAGCTCGTCGCGCCCAGCACCTCGAAGCCTTCCTTCTGGATGGCGTCGGCCAGGGCGCGGATGCCCAAACCCGAGGTGTTCTCGGAGCGGTAGTCCTCGTCGATGATGACGATGGGAAAGCGGAAACGCGGCGTCATGGGCCTCTCCGGGAACAGGAAAAACAGGGGGTCGAACACGAAAGGCGCGAAGTGTAGGGCTACAGCCGCGTCACGCAAGTGTCCATCAGGGTTTGTCGTGGAAACAGGACGCCAGGCGCCCCGCCCTGGCCTCGTCCGACCGCTGCGCCGAGCGCCGACACCCCTCCCCCGAAGGGGGACCGGATGGGCGAATTCCGGAGGGACGCTCACTCTTCAGGAGGGGTCCGTTGAAGTGTTTGCAGAGCGCCCCGGGGCGTAAACTGCCCCGCATCCAAGAACGACCGGGCGACGCGGGGAGCGCCCGGCAAATGCAGGAGGACGCGATGGACTGGAGTCTCGCCACCTGGTGGTGGGTGATCTGCGGTGGCCTGGTGATGGCGGAGCTCGCCAGCGGGACCACCTTCTATCTGCTGATGCTGGCGCTGGGCGCGGCCGCGGCGGCGCTCACGGCGCACCTGGGCGGACCGTTCTGGTCCCAGCTCGTGATCGCGGCCCTCGTCGGCGGCGGCGCGGTGACCTGGTGGCACCGGCGGCAGCTGCGCCATCCGCGCACGCCCGCGAACCAGAACCCCAACGTGAACCTCGACATCGGCCAGAGCCTGGAGGTCGCGCAATGGCGCGCCGACGGCACGGCCGAGGTCCGCTACCGCGGCGCCGCCTGGCAGGCGCGCTTCATCGGCACGGGTCAGCCGCACGAAGGCCGGCACGTGATCCGCGCGGTCGAGGGCACCTGCCTGCTGCTCGAGCCGGCCTGAGCGCGCGGCCACCCCTGCCCCTGTCCCAACCTGTTTCCCGTTGCCCCGGCAACGTCTCTTGAGGAGGAGTCCTGTTCATGGAAATCGTCGCACTGGTGCTGCTGTTCGTGGCCATCGTGTTCATCGTGCAATCGGTCAAGGTCGTCCCGCAGCAGAACGCCTGGGTGGTGGAGCGGCTGGGCAAGTACCACGCCACGCTCACGCCCGGCCTGAACATCCTGGTCCCCTTCGTGGACCGGCTGGCCTACAAGCACTCGCTCAAGGAGATCCCGCTGGACGTCCCCAGCCAGGTCTGCATCACCAAGGACAACACCCAGCTGACGGTGGACGGCATCCTGTACTTCCAGGTGACGGACGCGATGCGCGCCAGCTACGGCTCGAGCAACTACATCGTGGCGATCACGCAGCTGGCGCAGACCACGCTGCGCTCGGTGATCGGCCGCATGGAACTGGACCGGACCTTCGAGGAGCGTGACGTCATCAACAGCTCGGTGGTGCAGGCGCTGGACGAAGCCGCGCTGAACTGGGGCGTGAAGGTGCTGCGCTACGAGATCAAGGACCTGACGCCGCCCGCGGAGATCCTGCGCTCGATGCAGGCCCAGATCACGGCGGAGCGCGAGAAGCGCGCGCTGATCGCGGCGTCGGAAGGTCGCCGCCAGGAGCAGATCAACATCGCGACCGGCGAGCGCGAGGCCGCGATCGCGCGGTCCGAGGGCGAGAAGCAGGCCGAGATCAACAAGGCGCAGGGCGAGGCCGCGGCGATCCTGGCGGTGGCGGAAGCCAGCGCGGACGCGATCCGGCAGATCGCCTCGGCGATCCAGCAGCCGGGCGGCGGCGACGCCGTGCAGCTGAAGGTCGCGGAGAAGGCGGTCGAGGCCTTCTCTCAGCTGGCGCAGAAGAACAACACGATGATCGTGCCGGCCAACATGAGCGAGGTGTCGGGCCTGATCGGCACGGCGATGTCGCTGATCAAGAACGAGAAGCTGGTGCAGCCTGGGCGCTGAGCGATGCATTCATGACCCGAGGCCGACGACTTTCCTTCGGAGGCCAAAAACTGCGCTATGATGGCGGGCTTCGGAGAGATGGATGAGTGGTTTAAGTCGCACGCCTGGAAAGCGTGTGTAGGTTAATAGCCTACCGAGGGTTCGAATCCCTCTCTCTCCGCCAAGACCACAGGAAACGCCCCGCGATGCAAGTCGCGGGGCGTTTTTCTTTGCTCGCTATCATCCGGCCCCATGCTGCTGACCTCCACCCAATTCCTCGGCTTCCTCCTGGCCGCCCTGCTGATCACGGCGTCGCCCGGTCCGGACAACCTGATGGTGCTGGGCATGGGCGTCTCCAAGGGCCGCCGCCACGGCATGGCCTTCGGCCTGGGATGCGCGCTGGGCTGCCTGAGCCACACCGTGCTCGCCGCCATCGGCGTGAGCGCGCTGATCGCGGCCTCCCCGGTGGCCTTCACCGTGCTCAAGGTCGCGGGCGGGCTCTACCTGATCTGGCTGGGGTTCAAGGCGCTGCGCAGCAGCGGCGGCGCGCGGGTCGGCGACGCGTCCCAGGTGGAGGACTCGCTCATGCGCCTGTTCTTCAAGGGCGTCTTCGCCAACGCGATCAACCCCAAGGTCGTGCTCTTCTTCCTGTCCTTCCTCCCGCAGTTCGTCATCCCCGCCAACGGCCACGTGGCCGCGCAGACGGCGGCGCTCGGCGTGGTCTTCACGCTGCAGGCGGCGGTGCTGTTCGGGCTGCTGGGCTACTTCGCCGGCGCCATCGGCCAGTGGCTGCAGCGCAAGCCGCGCGCCGGCCTCTGGCTGGACCGCGTCGCCGGCGCGGTGTTCGTGGCGCTGGGCCTGCGGCTGATCGTGTCGCGCTGACCTCAGCCCCCTCACCCCTGTTCCCCGCAGGGGGATCCCCTCCCCGTCCTGATTTCCGCGACGATCGCCCCGAGCGGCGGCATGCCGTTTGTCGACCGCGACGATCGTCCTTCCAGGAACCACAAGGAGCCCCCATGACCCTGCGTCCCCTGCTCGCCGCCGCGCTGATCGCCTGCGCGCCGCTGTCCGCCGCGCTCGCCGCGGAAGCCTCGGCCACCGTGACTCTCAAGGTCGCCACGCCGCAGGGCGAAGGCGGCCCCGTCGGCACGGTGACGATGACGGAGACCCAGTACGGCCTGGTCTTCACGCCCAAGCTGAGCGGCCTGCCGCCGGGCCTGCACGGCTTCCACGTCCACGCCAACCCCTCCTGCGCCGCGGGCGAGAAGGACGGCAAGCCCGTGCCCGCCGACGGCGCCGGCGGCCACTTCGATCCCAAGAAGTCCGGCAAGCACGGCGAGCCCTGGGGCGACGGCCACCTCGGCGACCTGCCGCCCATGTACGTCAACGCCGAGGGCGAGGCCGTGCAGCCCGTGCTCGCGCCGCGCCTGACGCTGAACGACGTCAAGGGCCATGCGCTCATGGTCCACGCCGGCGGCGACAACCACGCCGACCACCCCGCCCCGCTCGGCGGTGGCGGCGCCCGCATCGCCTGCGGCGTGATCCAGTGATCCCGTAACAACTTCGTGCCGCGGCCTGACCGCGGCCTTCACGCCCGCGCCCCCCGCGCCGCCCCTGGGCGCGGGCCTTTCCTCTCCCGCATCGCCTCCCGCCGTCCGGCGGGCATGGGGCTTGCCAAGTTGAAACGCCCGGTTTCAAAACTTGTAGAGAGGAATCCAACCATGACCCGTCCGATCGGCCCCGTCGCATCGGTGTCTCTGCTGTCGACGAGCCTGCCGTCGAACCTGCCCTCGCATGACCAGGCCGCGTTGCAACGCCACCTGATCCAGTGCGCCAAGGCGCGCGGTCGATGGTTCGGCATCGCGCTGATGGCCGAACGCGTCCAGGGCCTGGTCCTGCCCCGCCTGGCCACCACCGCCGCGCTCGGCGCCATCACCCTGGGACTGTTCGCCCACTGGCTATGAACGACACCCAGCGCGCGCAGGACCCCGCCCCTCACCCCGAAGTTGCGGAAGAACTTGCGCTGCTGAATCCCGCGCTCGGGCCGATCGAGCCGCCCGTGCGCGCGGTGCTGTTCGGCCTGGCGCGCTTCGAGCAGCACGGCCGCAGCCTCGCGCAGGCCCAGGCCGTGCAAGGCACCGCCGGCGCGGGACAGTTCTTCCCGCGCCTGGACGAGAACGTCGCGATGCTCCAGCAGGCGCGGCGGCTGATCGAGAAGCGCCATCGCGACTTCCGCCACCTGGGCGCCGCCGGCAAATGGCTGCTGGACAACGCCGCGCTGATCGACGAACAGACCCACCAGGTCCGCCGCGGCCTGCCGCGCGGCTTCTTCCGCCTGCTGCCGCGCCTGCGCGACGAACCGCTGGCCGGACTGCCCCGCATCTACGGCATCGCCTGGGCCTGGGTCGCGCACACGGACGGCGGCTTCGACATCGATCTGCTGGCCGCCTACCTGCGCGCCTATCAACGCGAGAGCGCCTTGTCGCTCGCCGAGCTCTGGGCCCTGCCGACCACGCTGCGCGTCGTGCTGGTCGAGAACCTGCGCCGCCTGGCCGAGCGCTTCGCCACCCTGCAGGCCGCGCGCGACGTGGTCCACCACTGGTACGACGGCCACCCCGCCGACCACGGCATGGCCCGGATCCAGGAGCTCGAGCCGCGCATGAAGGAGCGCGGCGTCGCCGAGGCCTTCTGGCTGCAGCTGGACCACCGCATGGAGGAACTGCCGCAGCCGCTGATGGGCGAGCTCGGCGCCTGGCTGAGCACGCGGCTGCCCGCGCCCGCGCAGTCGCTGGCGCGCCAGCAGGACGAGTCCATCAAGGACCTGCAGAGCATCCGCAACGCCATCACCGCGCTGCGCCGCATCGACCAGACCGACTGGCGCAAGCTGATCCAGTCCGTCAGCCCGGTGATGCAGACCCTGGCCGAATCGCCGGTCCACGCCGCCGAGGCCACCGACACACAAGACCTGACCCTGCATGAGATCGAGCGCCTGGCGCGCCGCTGCGCGCGCACCGAGCTCGAGATCGCCCAACGACTGATCGAGCTGACCCGCCGCGCCGGTCCGCCGGTGGACGGCGAGCCCGACCGCCGCAGCGCGCCGATCTACTGGTGGCGCGGCGCCGGACGACCGACGCTGCATGCGGCGCTGGGCCTGCCCGAGCGCCGCTGGCGGCCGCACGACACGGAGCAGCGCCAGCGCTGGTCGGCCGCGGCCTACCTGGGCGGGCTGGCCGTGCTCGGGCTGCTGGGGCTGTCCTGGCTGATGAGCCAGGCCCGCGCCGACGCGCCGCTGTGGATGTGGTGCGCCGCCGCGCTGCTGGCCGCCGGACCGATCGGCGAAGCGGTGGTCGCGCTGACCAACCGCTGGATCAGCGAGCTGACGCGACCCACGCGATTGCCTCGCCTGGACTTCAGCGCCGGCCTGCCCGACAGCGAGCGCACCCTGGTCGTCATGCCGGTGCTGCTGCCCAGCGAAGCCTCGGTGGCGCCCCTGGTGGCGCAGCTGGAGCAGCACCACCTGGCGAATCCGGAACGCCTGGTCCAGTTCGCCCTGCTCAGCGATCACGCCGATGCCTACGAGGAACACCAGCCCGGCGACACCATGATCGTGGTCACCGCGGCCGATGCGATCGCCGCGCTGAACGAGCGCCACGGCGCCCTGGCCGACGGCCGTCCGCGCTTCCTGCTGCTGCACCGGCAGCGCGAGTGGTCGCCGACGGAGCGCCGCTGGATCGGCTGGGAGCGCAAGCGCGGCAAGCTCGAGCTGCTGCTGCGCCTGCTGGCCACGCGCGGCCTGGCCTCGCCCTTCGTGGACCTGGGGCCGCTGTCGACGCCGGCCGAGGGGGTGCGCCACCTGATCACGCTGGACGCCGACACCGACATGCCGCCGGGCCGGCTGCGCGCGCTGGTCGGCACGGCCGCCCATCCGATGAACCGGCCGCGTCTGGCGGACCCGGGCCATCGCGTCGTCGAGGGCTACGCCATCCTGCAGCCGAGGGTGCTCGCGCCCATGCCGGAGGACAAGGCGAGCACGCCCTATCACCGCCTCTTCGTCGGCCAGTTCGGCATCGATCCCTACAGCGCGGTGAGCTCGGAGATCTTCCAGGACCTGTTCGGCGAAGGGAGCTTCACCGGCAAGGGGCTGCTGGACGTGCGCGCCTGCCATGCCGCGCTGGGCGAGCGCCTGCCGGAAGGCCAGGTGCTCAGCCACGACCTGCTCGAGGGCAGCCTGGCGCGCTGCGCCGGCGTGTCCGACATCACGCTGGTCGAGGACTCGCCCATGCATGCCGACGTCGCGCATGCGCGGCTGCATCGCTGGACGCGCGGCGACTGGCAGCTGCTGCCCTTCATCGCGCGCGCCGGCCGCTACGGCCTGGCGCCGATCAATCGCTGGAAACTGATCGACAACCTGCGGCGCTCGCTGGTGGCGCCGATGTCGCTGGGCCTGGTGCTGCTGGCGCTGGGCGGCGAGGTGCTGCCGCTGGGGCTGACCCTGCTGGTCGTCGCCGCGGCCTTCGCCATCGGGCCGCTGGTGGGCGCGCTCGCGGGCCTGGTACCGAGCCGGGACGGCCTGGCCCGGCGCCATTTCTATCGCGAGACCGGCCACGACCTGCTGCGCGCGCTGGGCCTGGCGGCCTGGCACCTGGCGCTGCTGCTGCACCTGTCGCTGCTCTACCTCGACGCGATCACGCGCGCGCTGTGGCGCCAGTGGGTGACGCGCCGCCACCTGCTCGAATGGACCACCGCCGCCGCCGCGCAGGCCGCCGCCAAGCGCGAGCTCCCGGCCCTGGTCGAGCAGCACCTGCGCGTGCCCGTCACCGCCGCGGTGCTCGGCGGCGTGCTGTTGCTGGCCTCGCTGCTGGGCGCGCCGGTGCGGGTCGGCGCGGCCTTCGCCGTGCTGATCGTCTGGGCCCTCTCCCCCCTGTGGATCTGGTGGGCCAGCGCCGCGCGCGCCCCGCTGTGGCGCCGGGAGGCGACGCTCGATCCCCAGGGGCGCGAATACCTCTGGCGCCTCGCCCGCGACACCTGGCGCTTCTACGACCAGCACGTCGGCGCCGCCGACCACCACCTGCCGCCGGACAACGTCCAGCTCACGCCGCATCTGCTGGTGGCGCATCGCACCTCGCCGACCAATATCGGCCTGTACCTGCTGACCGTCGCCTGCGCGCGCGAGTTCGGCTTCATCGGCCTGGTCTCGATGACCGAGCGCCTGGCCGCGACGCTGGACACGCTGGAGCGTCTGCCGCGCTGGAACGGCCACTTCTACAACTGGTACGACACCGAGTCGCTGGTGGTGCTCGCGCCGGGCTATGTCTCGGCGGTGGACAGCGGCAACTGCTCGGCGCATCTGCTGGCGGTCGCGCGCGCCTGCGAGCTGGCGGCGGAACTCGACGCCGAGCAGGCCGCCGCCGCGCCGCGCGACGCGCTCGCCCGGACCCTGCGTCGCCTGCGCGTGATCCAGCCGCCGCTGTCCGCCGAAGGGGTGCTCGCCGCCGGCGCCGCGCTGGTGGCGGCACTGAGCGATCCGGGCAACGCGGATCTCCAGGCCGAGGAGCAGCAGGCCGTGCTCGGCGCCCATGCGGACGCGGCGCGCGCCGAGCTCGAGGCGCTCGCCCAGGTCGAAGGCCACGAGCCCACGCCGACGCACTGGCTGCTGCGCGACCTGCTCGCGCAGCTGGCGTCGTCCTGGCGCGATCAGGGCGCGGCCTTCGCCGACGCGCGTCTGCGCCTGCGCGATCTGGCCGCGCGGTTCCGCGCGCTGGGACTCGCCGCGGACTACCGCCCGCTCTTCGACCCCGAGCGCGGCCTGTTGCGCATCGGCTGGCGCGGCGATGCGCAGCAGCTCGACGACAACCATTACGACCTGCTCGCCAGCGAGGCCCGCCTCACCAGCCTGGTCGCGATCGCCAAGGGCGACCTGCCGCCAGAGCACTGGCGCGCGCTGGGCCGGCCCTTCTTCTCGCGCGACGGCGCGGGCGACTCGCTGGGACTGAAGTCCTGGTCGGGCTCGATGTTCGAGTACCTCATGCCCTCGCTGGTGCTGCGCGAGCCGGCGGCCAGCGCGCTGGGCCGCGCGATCCGCACCGCCGTCGCCGAGCAGCGCCTGGAGGCCGTCGGCAAGGGCACGCCCTGGGGCATCTCGGAATCGGCCATCGCGGGTCAGGACCACACCCTCGCCTACCAGTACGGACCGCAGGGCGTGCAGACGCTGGCGCTGGCACGCCTGGCGACGGACGAGCGCGTCATCGCCCCCTATGCGGCGGTGATGGCCGCGCTGGTGGCGCCGGTGCCGGTGGTGGCCAACCTGCAGGCCTACGAGCGCCTGGGCGCGCGCGGCGACTTCGGCTTCATCGAGGCCGTCGACTACACGCCGCAGCGCCAGACCGCGGGCGCCGGCCACACCCTGGTGCGGACCTACATGGCGCACCACCAGGCGATGGGCTTCGCCGCGCTGTCCAACCTGCTGTGCGACGACGCGCCGCGCCGCTGGCTGATGACGGACCCGCACCTGAAGGCCGTGGCCACGCTGCTGCACGAGCGCGCGCCCCGCGAGGTCGCCCCGCTCGCGCTGCCCGCGTCCGACGTGCTGCCGCGCAAGCGCCCGCAGCGCAAGACGCGCATGGTGCGCGAGACCGAGCCGCTGACCGAGACCCTGCCGCTGACGCACATGCTGACCAACGGCCGCTATGCGGTGGTGCTGCGCAGCCACGGCGGCGGCTACAGCAACTGGGACGGCGTCAGCGTGACCCGCTGGCGCGACGACCTGCTGCGCGACCAGCACGGCAGCTTCCTGTTCCTGCGCCGCGCGGGCGAGGAGGACTGGTTCAGCACCACGGCCCGGCCCGCGCCCGATCCGCGCGCCCGCTACGAGACGCGCATGCAGGCCGAGCGCGTGCTGCTGGAGGCGCGCTGGCGCGACCTGCACGCCTGCACCACGGTCTGGGTCAGCCCCGAGGACGACTGCGAGCTGCGCCAGGTGGAGATCACCCATCGCGGCGACCGGCCGCTGACGCTGGAGCTGGTCTCCTGCTTCGAGGCGACGCTGGCGCCGCAACGCGGCGACGAGGCGCACCCGGCCTTCTCCAACCTCTTCATCCAGGCGCGCTGGGACGCGGCCGAGCACGCGCTGCATCTGCGACGCCGCCCCCGGCTCTTCGACGAGGCGGCGATGCGCGCCGTCCACTTCCTCGCCGGCATCGACGACGGCGGCCCGGCGGGCCAGCGACCGCACCGCGACGGCACCGCGAGGCAGGACCTGGCCGATGGGGTGACGCCCGCGATGTCCCATGACCACGGGGGGCCGCGCCCGGAGGCCTCGGCGCTGGCGGCCGGCCACTTCAGCGTCGGCGAGGTGACGCCGGTCGCGGACCGCGCGCGCTGGCTGGGCCGCTACGGCAGCTCGACGCGGCCGGTGGGCGACGCGGGCGCCGTCTTCGTCGACGACGTGGCCGAGACGGCCGATCCCGGCGCCGAGGGCGAACCCGGTCGTCTGCTGGACACCGGCCTCGATCCCGTCGCGGGCATCCGCGTGCCGCTGACGCTCGCGCCCGGCGCCACGGTCCGCCTGACCTTCTGCACCGCGGCCGCGCGCGACGGCGACCTGCTGGCCGCGCTGGTCGACAAGTACCGCCAGCCCGCGCACGTCGAGCGCGCGGCCTCGATGTCGCACACCATGGGCGGCATCCGGCTGCGCGAGCTCAGCTTCGACACCGCCACCTGGGGCGCGCTGCTGCAGCTCAACACGCTGATCACGGGCCAGGCCGCGCGCGAGGCGGCCCATCCGCGCACGCCGGGCGGCCGCGTGGACCGGCGCGCGCTGTGGCGCTTCGGCATCTCGGGCGACCGGCCCATCCTGGCCGTCACCATCAGCGGCGAGGAAGGCATCGACCTCGTGCGCGCGCTCAAGAAGGCGCTGCGCCTGTGGACCGCGCACGCCGTCGGCGTGGACCTGGTCGTGCTCAACGAGGAACCGCCCTCCTACCTGGCCCCGGTGCAGCAGGCGCTTCAAGCCCTGCAATCGCGCCTGCAGGGACAGAACCAGGGTCGGCCGGCGCATCTGTGCGCCGCGCTGCACGTGCTGCGCGACGCGGACCTGCAGCCCGACGAGCGGCTCACGCTGCAGATGCTGACGCGGGTCCGGCTGCAGGCGGACGGCCGGGCGCTCGCGCAGCAGCTGGCGCGCTGGCTCGACGACCTGCGCCCCGCCGAGGACGTGCCGCGCCTGCCGGTCGCGCATGCGCTGGTCGGGCGCCCTTCCCCCGATGCCGCCCCTCGCGCGCCGGAGGGTCGCTTCGACGGCACGCATGGCGGCTTCTCCTTCGAGGTCTCGCCGGACCGCCATCCCTCGCGGCCCTGGGTCAACGTGCTGGCGAATCCGGACTTCGGCTGCCAGGTCACCGAGATCGGCGCCGGCTACACCTGGGCGGGCAACAGCCGCATGCACCAGGTCACGCCCTGGTCCAACGATCCGCTGCTGGACCCGCCCGGCGAATGGCTGCTGCTGCACGACCTGGACCACGAGCGGGTCTGGCCGCTGGGCCGGCAACTGCATCGCGCCGCGCCGCTGATGATCGAGCACGGCATCGGCTACACGCGCAGCCGCCAGCACCTGGACGACCTCACGGTGGAGCTGTGCTGGTGCGTGGACAAGGACGCGTCGATCAAGCAGGTGCAGGTCTCGATCCGGGCCGATGCGCGCGGCGACGGCCGGGTCGACGGCCGCGGGCGCCGCCGGCTGCGACTGGTGGCGCTGGCCGAGTGGCAACTGGGCAGCGCGCGCAGCGAGCGCCTGTCGGTGACCACGCACAGCGACTGGCTCACGGTCGGACCGATCGGCGCCGGGCTGCCGCAACCCGAGCGCGCGCTGAGCTTGCAGGCGACGCAGCGCGATCACCTGGGCGGCTTCGGCGAGGCGACCGCGGCGCTGTGCATCCGGCCGGGCTCACCGCAGGTGCGGCTGGACACGCAGGACTGGACCTGCGACCGGCGCGAGTTCTTCGACGGCGCCGGTCGCATGGTGCTGCCGACCGGCCTGAGCCGGCGCTGCGGCGGCGGCCTCGACGCGTGCGCGGGGCTGGGCGCCCGCCTCGACCTGGACGGGACGCAGCCCGCCCAGCTGGCGGTGCTGCTGGGCCACGCGCGCTCACCCGACGAGGCGCACGCGCTGATGGAAGCGGCCTGGCAGGTCGATCCCGCCGAGCGCCTCGCGGCCCAGCGGCAGCAGTGGCCGGCGTTGCTCGGCGGCATCCAGGTCTCGACGCCGGATCCGCGCTTCGACGCGCTCACGAATCACTGGCTGCCGTATCAGACGCTGGTCTGCCGCATGTGGGCGCGAGCCGGCTTCTACCAGGCCGGCGGCGCCTTCGGCTACCGCGACCAGCTGCAGGACGCGATGGCGCTGACCGACGTCGCTCCGCAGCTCCTGGCGCAGCAGATCCGCCGCAACGCCGCGCGGCAGTTCCCCGAGGGCGATGTGCAGCACTGGTGGCACGAGCCGGGCGGCGCCGGCGTGCGCACCCATTTCTCCGACGACCGGCTGTGGCTGCCCTACGCGGTGGCGCACTACCTGGCGCGCACCGGCGACGTCTCGCTGCTCGACCAGACCGAACCCTTCCTGATCGGCCAGACCGTGCCCGAGGGCGCCGAGGACATCTACGAGAGCCCGCGCACCGACGGCCCGATGGCGTCCGTCTACGAGCACGCGGCGCGCGCCATCGACCGCAGCCTGGACAGCGGCGCGCACGGCCTGCCGCTGTTCGGCACCGGCGACTGGAACGACGGCATGAATCGCGTCGGCCACGAGGGCCGGGGCGAGTCGGTGTGGATGGCCTGGTTCCTGTGCCAGGTGATCGAGGACTTCGCCCCGGTGGCGACGGCCCGCGGCGAGCACGAGCGCGCGCAGCGCTGGAAGGTGGCGCGTGACGGCTGGGTGAAGGCGCTGGACGACGCGGGCTGGGATGGCGCCTGGTACCGGCGCGGCTTCTTCGACGACGGTTCGCCGCTGGGCTCGGCGCGCAACAGCGAGTGCCGCATCGACCTGATCGCGCAGAGCTGGGCGGTGCTGACCGGCGCGGCCGATCCGGCGCATGCGCGGCAGGCGATGGCCAGCGCCTGCGCGCAGCTGCTCGATCCGGTGGCGAGGCTGGCGCGGCTGCTGCATCCGCCGCTGGCGGTCGCGCAGCCGAGCGCGGGCTACATCCAGTCCTACGCGCCGGGGGTGCGGGAGAACGGGGGCCAGTACAACCACGGCGCGGTGTGGGCGCTGATGGCGCTGGCGCGGCTGGGCCAGCGCGACACGATGTGGCAGGTCTACACCGGCCTGAGCCCCGCGCACCGCTGGGCCGATCCGCGCCTGGGTCCGACCTACGCGATCGAGCCCTATGTGATGGCCGGCGACATCTACTCGCAGCCGCCGTGGGTGGGACGCGGGGGATGGAGCTGGTACAGCGGCTCGGCGGGCTGGCTGCTGCGGGCCTCGCTGGAATCGATCTGCGGCGTGGTCGTCGCGCAGGGCCGCGTGCGGGTGGACGCCTGCCTGCCGGTGCACTGGGATCAGGCGGAGGTCCGACTGCGGCACGAGGGGCGCTGGCTGCGCGTGATCGTCTGCGCCAACGAGAGCGCCTGCCGCGCCGCGCTGGCCCGCGAGCCAGGCGCCCGGCGCGAGTCGGCGGGCGAGTCGGTGGAGCTGGCCTCGCTGTCGCCGGAGCAGGCGCTGGTGGTGGTCAGCGTGCCGGAGATGGTGAAACTGCCGGAGGCCCCGCCGCCCGATGGCGCGGGACATCCGGTCGGCACGGCCCGTCCGGCCCCATCGGGCGAGGCGCCGCCCCCGGGGGGCGCGAACTCGCCGCTCGGCTAGAGAGGGATTCCACTGACCGGAGCGGCGATGCGGGCCCGGTCAGAATGATCCGCATGTCCGACACCCTGACCCCGATGCCGCTGCGCGAGCGCTTCCTCGCCGACCTGCTGACCAACCGCCACAACCGGACCATCCTCGATCGCTGGGACCGGCTCGCCCTGCCCGACGGCTGGCTGGTGGCCGGCTGCCTGTTCCAGAGCGTCTGGAACCTGCGCATGGGTCGCGCGCCGGAGTCGGACATCAAGGATTACGACCTCTTCTATTTCGACGGGCAAGACCTGACCCGCGAGACCGAGCAACGCGTGCAGGCGCGGGTGGACGAGGTGCTGGGGGACCTGGGCATCCAGATCGAGGCGATCAACCAGGCGCGGGTGCATCTCTGGTACGAGGAGGACTTCGGTCATCCGTACGAGGCGCTGACCTGCTCGCGCGACGGCATCGAGCGCTTCCTGGTGCCGTCGACCTGCGTCGGCGTCCGACCTGGCGAGATCTACGCGCCCTACGGCCTGGAGTCGCTCTACGCGGGCACCCTGGCGATGAACCCGCTGACGCCGCACCGCGACCTCTTCGAGGCCAAGGCCGCCTCGTACCAGCGCCGCTGGCCGTGGCTGACGATCGTGAGTCCGGAATGATCGGTGCGCGACCTGACGGGATCGCGCGGCGCTGAGCACCTCTTGAATTCCATGTCCGATTCCGGCGCGACCGGTGGCGTCGGCCTCTCTATCGTGAGCGCCATTCACCACCACGACGGCCCGCGTGCCGCGCTCACATGGACTTCCGTATCCTCGGCCTCGATCCGGCCCCGTTCCGCCCGCTCTTCACGCTGTCCGACGAGGCCTTGCGCGAGCGCGGCATCCTGCGCGTGCGGATCGACCGTCCGCGCTCCGCGCCCGACCGCATCACGCTCGACGACGCCGAGCCGGGCGAGACGGTGCTGCTGCTCAACCACACCTACCTGGACGTCGACTCGCCCTATCGCGGCACCCACGCGATCTACCTGCGAGAGAACGGCGGCGACCGCTTCGATCGCACCAACGAGATCCCGAAGGCGCTGCGTGGCCGGATCCTCTCGATCCGCGCCTTCGACGCGACGGGCATGATGGTTGACGCCGACCTCGTCGACGGTGACCAGGCCGAGTCCCTCATCGAACGGTTGTTCTCGCGACCCGAAGTCGACTACCTCCAGGTGCACTACGCCAAGCGCGGCTGCTATGCGGCGCGCGTGGAACGCGCCGCCGGAGACGACCGGATCGACTGAGCCGCGGCGACGGCGCCCTCATCCCGGCGCCGTCCTCGGCGGCCTCATCCTCACGGCGCCGCCGCGCCCCCCTCCACCAGCGCCGCGAAGCCCGCGCGCTTGACCTGCTCGTCGATCGCCGGCAGCAGCTTGCGCGCGGCTTCCAGATCCTGCCGGCCCTTCTCCGCCTCGCCCAGCTTCGTCTGCGCCAGACCCCGGCCGTAGAGGGCCCAGGCCAGCTGGGGCTTGAGCTCGATGGACTTGTCGAAGGCCTTGCGCGCCGCCGAGGCGTCCCCTTGCCGCAACCGCGCCCAGCCCAGGAAGTAGCGCAGCAGCGGGTCGTCGCCGTCCTCGTCCACCGCGTCCTTGCAGTCGTCGACCGCCTTGGCCAGCTCCAGGTTCATCCGCGCGCGCAACCAGCAGCGCTCGCCCAGCACCTGGCCCAGCCGCGCGTCGCGCTGGTGCGTCTGGATCCAGAGATCGAACTGCTTGATCGCCTGCGGCCCTTCGTTGCGCCGCGCATGCAGCTGCCCGAGCTGTGAGCGCAGGTTGGAGCCCGGTGGCAGCGTCGCGTCGAGCTCCGCCAGGTCCGCGCCGGCACCGTCGCGATCGCCCGAGGCCATGCGCAGCGGCACGCGGCGCAGCCGCGCTTCCGACAGCGCCGGATCCAGGCGTAGCGCCTCGTCCAGATCGGCCAGCGCCTCCTTGGGTTTCTTCAGCGCCAGCTTCACCCGCGAGCGCGCCTCGTAGTTCTCCGCCGTCGGCTTGAGCTGCACCGCGCGGTCCAGATCCTCCAGGGCCCGCGCCGGCTCTCCGTTCACCAGCGCCGCGTTGCCGCGCCGCGCCAGACCGTCGGCGTCGTCCGCCGCGATCTCCTCGGGCTTGGCCGCGTAGCGCGGGTCCGCGCCGCCGGTGGGCTGGCGGCCCTTGGCGAAGACCGCGCCGCCATTCCAGGTCGCGTAGACCTTGCCCTGCAGCCGCGACACGTAGACCCGGTGCGACAGGAAGTAGTCCAGGCCCAGCAGCATGCCGTAGTCGCCGCCGTCGGTGTCGGTCACGTCCATGCGGTTGTTGCTGACCTTCTCGCCGCCGATCTCGAAACGCTCCACCGTGGTGGTCCAGCGCCGCGCGAAGGACGCGCCCGCGCCCCCGGTGCGGCCCACCAGCGTCATCTGCGACTCGGTGATGCCGGCCTTGCGCGCCGCGCTGATCGCCAGCGAGGTCGTCGGCGCGCCCGTGTCCATCAGCGCCGTCACCTTCTCCCCGTTCACCAGCACCGGCACCCGCACCGCGCGGTCGTTCTGCGCGTAGCTGATCAGCGGCGCCTCGATCACCGGCGCCTCCCCGGCCCAGTAGGCCATCACGGTCTTCTCGCAATCGCCCTTGGGGAAGACCAGCCGGACCTCGCCATGGGCCAGGTCGTACTCCGTGTCGGCCAGCGACAGGAAGTTGCGGCCCAGCACGCCCATGATCCCGGCGTTGATCTCGTTGCCCCCGACCAGGAACTCCACGTTCGGGAGCACCGCGCCCTCCAGCTCCACGCTCTTGACCGTCGTCACCTTCAGGTTCTGCACCTGGCCGGTGACGCCGTAGACGCGCAGGTTGGTCTGCGGGCGCAGCTTGAGCTCCAGTTGCCTGGCGCTGGCCTCGCTGAGGAAGCTGTAGAACGCGCCGCTGTCCACCAGCAGGGGCACGGGCACGCCGTTGAGCTTGAGCGTCGCGACCGGTCGCGACTCCACCAGCCGCACCGGGATGACCATGGTCTCGATCCCGCAGCGCTTGGGCGCGGCGTCGGCGGCGAAGGCGGTGCCGGCCGTGCCGGTCAGGATCAGCGCCAGCAGCGGCGCGAGGTGGCGTGCGTTCAATCGTCCCTCCCTGGGTAGCGCGGGCGGTCGGCCGCCCGTCGAGACCGCGACGATACGCGCTCGCGAGAGCGAAAAATCCCCCTCGATGGGGGAATTTCACCCGGGCTTGCGCGCCCTTGACGAGGGGGTCACGGCACCTTGACGTCGGACGCCGAGGCGCCCTCCGGCGCGGGCCCCGACGCGGTCCCGGCGGGGCCCGCCGCGGTGGGTTTGCCGGCCTCGGGCCGCAGCGCGTCCGCCCACAGCGCCGCGGCGCGCGTCACGCCGTCCGCCGTGAAGTGGCAGCCATTGCGCAGCGGCAGGCTCAGCGCGTCGGTGTCCGGTCCGGCCAGGAACCCGCTGTCGGGGATCGCCAGCAGCTCCCGCACCGCCTCGCGCACCTGGCCGCCGTCGTGCGGCGGGCAGTAAGTCGAGCGCGCCAGCCACCACGGCGCGCGCAGCCCGCGCATGCCCATGTCGGTCCGCAGCGCGGCCAGCGCGTCGCGGTACTCCGCCATCGCCGTGCGATCGCGCGCATCGGCCTCGCCTTGCTGCCACAGCACCGCGGCCACCGGCCAGTGGGTGCCCTTGAGGCGGTCGACCTGCGTCGTCCAGTAGCGGCGCAGCGCGCCATCCGGCCGGGTCCAGTCGTCGATGCTGGTGCCCTCCACCGCGATCACCGACCAGACGATGGGATGGCCCTGCCAGCGTCCGCCCAGCGCCTGGTTCACCGCCGGCCACAGGCTGCCCCCGTCGCCGGTGCCGCCCGGCAGTGGTGCGCCGGACAGGCCGCAGCCGCCCTCGTGCAGCACCGGGATCGGCGGCAGCGGCGCCTGCGCCGGATCGGCGCGGTCCGCGTGATTGCCCGCGTTGGACTGGCCCAGCACCACCACGATCACGGGCTGCTCGCCCTTGAACACGGTGCCGCAGTCCTGCGCCGTCACCGGCATGCCATGGATGGACTCGACGCGCCGCGCCAGCGCGTCCGCCGGGGTGGTCTTCTCGGGCTGGCGCAGCATCGCCACGCCCGCGGTGATCATGCCCACGCAGGACAGCAGCGCCACCGCGCCGATGGCCACCGCCAGCAGCGGCGGCATCTTCCGTTCTTCAGTCATCGCTCTCGATCGCGTCCATGCTGGGGCCGGCGCGCAGACCGGCCGGCCAGGTTCCGGCGCCCGGCCTCGCGGACGCCGGCGCGCATTGTCGACCCGTCGCGGGTTCGACGCTCAGCCGTTGGCGGGGACGGGCTTCGCCGGTCGCCCCGCGCGATAGCGGTCGCGGATCCAGCGCATCGCCGGACGCTCGACGAAGGCCGTCAGCAGCTGGGCCAGCAGGCTCGCGCCGATCAGCGTGAGCAGGATCGCGACGTGCACCTCCACGCCCCACTGCTCGAAACGGCGCAGCATCGCCCAGCCGATGTTCTCGTGGACCAGGTAGAGCGTGTACGACACCCCGCCCAGCCAGATCAGCGCGGGATGCTCCAACCAGGTCCAGCGGCCGCGCGCGGCGCCGAACAGCACCGCGAAGAAGACCGCGCCCAGCACCGCCCAGCCCGGGCCGTCGGCCAGCGCCATCACGAGCAGCGCGCCGGCGGCCAGGGTCAGGTCGGCGCGATCGGCGGCCTGCCCACGCTCGCCGCGGCTCAGCCGGTAGATGGCCACGCCCAGCGCGAACCAGCAGATGTAGGGCAGCAACAGCCAGCGCTGGCCCACCCAGGGCAGGTCGACCTGGAACAGCGCCAGCGCCCCGGCGTAGACCAGCCGCAGCGCCAGGCAGCCGAACAGGAAGCTGCGGAGTCCCGAGGCGCCGCCCAGGCGATGGCTCAGCAGCGCCCAGAAGTAGAAGAGCAGCTCCACCTCCAGCGTCCAGTAGACGTTGTCGACGTGCGGCACGCCGAAGAAGCCCTGGATCATGGTCACGTTGACCGCCAGCACGTCCAGCCCGACGGTCTTGCCGGGCAGCCCGATCAGGTGGGTCAGGCCGAAGGTCAGCAGCAGCGCGCCCCAGTAGGCGGGATAGAGCCGGCTGAAGCGCGACACCACGAAGTCCAGGGGGCGCGAGGTGCGCTCCAGCGTCATGAAGATCACGAAGCCGCTGATCATGAAGAACAGGTTGACCCCGAGGTAACCGTACGGCACCGCGACCAGCGGATCGCGCGCGTGGCCGAAGACCTCGTCGAAGCGCGTCGTGTAGTGGAAGAGCACCACGGCCAGCGCCGCGATGCCGCGGAGCGCATCGAGTTGCGCGAGCCGCGGCGTGGAACTCACACCAGGACCTCGGCCGCCGCGGGGTGGCTCAGGAAGTTCTGCGGGCTGGCGGTCACGCCGTAGGCGCCCGACTGGAACACGACCACCAGATCGCCGGGCTCGGCGCGCGACAGCGGCATGCGCTCGCCCAGCAGGTCCAGCGGCGTGCACAGCGGCCCCACGACGGACACGCCGTCCTCGACCGCGCCGTCCATCCGGTTGCCGACGGCCACCGGGTAGTTCTTGCGGATGACTTGGCCGAAGTTGCCCGAGGCCGCCAGGTGGTGATGCAGTCCCCCGTCCGTGACCAGGTAGACCTGGCCGCGCGAGACCTTGCGGTCCACCACGCGGCAGACGTAGACGCCGGCCTCGCCGACCAGGTAGCGGCCCAGCTCGACCACCAGCCTGGCCTGCGGCAGCTCGACCGCGGCGCGTTCGACCAGCGCGGCCAGGTTCGCCGCGATCGGGCCCAGGTCCAGGCGCTGCTCGCCCGGGAAGTACGGGATGCCGAAGCCGCCGCCCAGGTTCAGCACCTTCACGGGGGCCGGCGCGTCCTGCGCCAGCCGCAGCGCCAGCTCGAAGCTCTTGAGCTGCGCCTCGACGATGGCCTCGGGCTTGAGGTTCTGCGAGCCGGCGAAGAGGTGGAAGCCCTCGAAGCCGACGCCGTCGGCCGCGGCCTCGCCGATGCGGGCCAGCAGCTCGGGCACCTGCTCGGCGTCGACGCCGAACTGCTTGGGGCCGCCGCCCATCTTCATGCCCGAGGACTTCAGCTCGAAGTCCGGGTTCACGCGCACCGCGACGCGGGCGGCGTAGCCGGTCTCGCGGCAGAGCTCGCGCAGCAGCGCGATCTCGCGGAAGGACTCGACGTTGATCAGGATGCCGGCGGCCAGCGCCTGGCGCAATTCCAGCGCGCTCTTGCCGGGCCCGGCGAAGCTGATCTCGCGCGGATCGGCGCCGCCGTCCAGCGCCACCTGCAGCTCGCCGCCCGAAGCCACGTCGATGCCGTCGACCAGTCGCGCCATGTGCGCCACCAGCGCCGGCATCGGGTTGGCCTTCATGGCGAAGTGCAGTTCCAGCTTCGCGGGCAGCGCGGCGCGCAGTTCCTCGACACGGCGCGTCAGCAGCGCGCGGTCGCAGGCGTAGAACGGCGTGCGGCCGACGCGATCCGCCAGGCGGGTCAGCGGCTGGCCGCCGATCTGCAGCACGCCGTCGCGGACCTCGAACTGGTCCATGGGCGCGTGCCGCGGCGGGGCCTTGACGGGAGCGTTCATCGTGTCGTGGTGTTCCGGTTGAAGCGGGCTCAGGCGCCCGACTGCGCGATCCACTCGGTGCTGAGCAGCTTGCGGTCGATCTTGCCGTTCGGGTTGCGCGGCAGCGGGCCGGCCTTCTCGGCGAAGCCGGCCGGCACCATGTAGGCGGGCATGCGCGCGCGGCAGGCGGCAAGCAGCGCGGCCGTGTCCAGCGCGGCCGCGCCCGCCGGCGGCGTGGCGATCACCTGGATGGACTGGCCCAGCGTCTCGTGGTCGACGCCGAAGGCGACGCACTCGCCCACCAGCTGCGTCGCATACAGGATCTCCTCGACCTCGGTCGGGCTGACCCGGTAGCCCGAGGTCTTGATCATCTCGTCGCGCCGCCCGATGAAGTACAGGAAGCCTTCCGCGTCCTGGCGCACGTTGTCGCCCGAGAACACCGCGTACTCCGGCAGCTGCAGGCCGGCCTCGCGACCGGCGGCGCCCACGGGGAGCAGCTTGTAGCGCTCGGCCGTCTTCTCGGCGTCGTTCCAGTACCCCATGCCGACCAGGGCGCCGCGGTGCACCAGCTCGCCGGGCTCGTCCGGCGCGCAGGGCGTGCCGTCCTCGCGCAGCACCAGGATCTCGGCGTTGGGAATCGCCTTGCCGATCGAGTCCGGCCGGCGGTCGACCTCCTCGGGGGGCAGATAGGTCGAGCGGAAGGCCTCGGTCAGGCCGTACATCAGGAAGGGGGCCGCCGAGGGCGCGCGCTGGCGCAGCAGGTTCAGGGTCTCGCGCGGCATGCGTCCGCCCGTGTTGGCGAAGTAGCGCAGATTCGCGTCGATCGCCGCGGGCCATTCCAGCTGGGCCAACTGGATGTAGAGCGGCGGGACCGCGGTCAGGCCGGTGATGCGGTCGCGTTCCAGCGCCTTGAGCACGTCGCGCGGCATCAGGTAGTTGAGCAGCGTCACCGAGGCGCCGGCGTGGAAGGCCGTCGTCAGCTGGCTGAAGCCGGCGTCGAAGGACAGCGGCAGCGCCGCCAGCAGCCGGTCGTCGGGCCGGTTGCCCAGGTAGCTGGCGACGCTCCTGGCCCCCGCCACCATGTTGCGGTGCGACAGCACCACGCCCTTGGGCCGGCCGGTCGAGCCGGAGGTGTACAGGATGGACACCATGTCGGTGTCGATCACGCGGTGGGCGGCCCGGGCCGGGGCGTCCAGCAGGTCGCTGTAGCGGTGCCAGCCGTCGGGCGTCGCGTCGGCGGCCGGATCGACGATCACCACGTGCCGCACCGAGGGGCATTCGGCCAGCACCGGCCGCAGCGTGGCGAGCCGGTCGCGCGAGGTGATCAGCACCCGCACGTCGCAGTCGCGCACGATGAAGCCGACCTGCTCCGGCTTGAGGATGGGGTTCACCGGGACGAAGACCCCGCCCGCGGCCGGGGCGGCGAAGCTGGCGACCACCGTCTCCAGCCGCTTGTCCAGGTAGATGCCCACGCGCTCGGCGCGGCCCAGGCCCAGCGCCAGCAGGCCGTTGGCCAGGGCCCGGACCTGGTCCGCCAGGGCCTCGTAGTCCATCGCGCGGGCGCCGTCCCGCAGCGCGGGCGCGGCCGGATCGCGGTCGGCGGCGTGCCAGATCAGGTGCGGGAGCAGATGGGCGTCGACGGCCGGGCGGGCGGTGGATTCGGTCGCGGTGCGGGTCACTGTGCGGTCGCTCGTGGCGGTGAGGAAAAAAAGTATCTCACGGGCCCCGGCGGCAGTACCTCACGAAGGGCGCGGGATCCCCTTGGAATGGGGGGCGCCACCCGGGGTTCCCCGAGGGGGCCACAGTTAAGATCCGCCCCGATCATGAACACCCAACAACACCTGCTCGCCATCCTCGACGACGTCCTCAGCCTCGAGGGCCGCGCCAAGGATTTCGACGCCGACACCGCGCTGCTGGGCGCGATCCCGGAGCTGGACTCCATGGCCGTGGTCAGCCTGATCACCGCCCTGGAGGAACAGTTCGGCATCGTCGTCGAGGACGACGAGATCGACGGCGCCACCTTCGCCACCGTCGGATCGCTGCTGGACTTCCTCAACGGCAAGCTGGCCGCCTGAGCGGCACGCCGTCCGCGTCCGCCGCGCCGCATCCCCCCATGGCCGCGAGCACCGTCTTCTTCCTCGATGCCGGCGCGCGCGGCCAACGCCTGTGCGCCCACTATCCGGCGCGATCGGCGCCGGCGGTCCGTCCGGGTTCACCCGACACCCCGTCCGGCGAGGCCGGCGGCGCGGTCGCGCGCGGCCAGATCCTGCTGCTCCCGCCCTTCGGCGAGGAGATGAACAAGTCGCGCCGGATGATCGCGCTGGGCGCCCGCGCCTTCGCCGCCGCCGGCTTCGAGGTCCTGACGATGGATCTGCTGGGCTGCGGCGACAGCAGTGGCGACTTCGGCGACGCGAGCTGGGCCGCCTGGCAGGAAGACGTCCGCCTGGGCGTGGCCTGGCTGGATCAGCGCGCTCAAGCCATCGGCGGGGCCACGGGCGACCCGGGCGGCGACCGGGGGGACCGCCTCCCGCCGCCGCTGTGGCTCTGGGGCCTGCGCGCCGGCGCGCTGCTGGCGCCGGCCGCCTTCGGCGACGCCCCCGCCCTCGCCCGTCCCCTGAATCTGCTGCTCTGGCAGCCCGTCACCGCCGGCAAGGTCCAGCTGCAGCAGTTCATGCGGCTGCGCGTGGCCGCCGACCTGATCGGCGGCCAGGCCAAGGGCGCGATGCAGGCGATGCGCGACCAGCTCGCCCGCGGCGAGTCCGTCGAGATCGCCGGCTACGCGCTGTCGCCCGCGCTGGCCGAAGGCCTGGAGGCCGCCCAGCTCAAGCCGTCGCCGCGCGTCGCGCGCCTCGCCTGGATGGAGCTGTCCCCGCGCGAGGACGCCCGCCTGACACCGGCCGCCGAGATGGCGGTGTCGGCATGGCGGGCTCAGGGCGCGCGGGTGCGCGCGGCCGTCAGCCAGGGTCCGTCCTTCTGGGCCGCCACCGAGATCGAGGAAGCCCCGCGCCTGATCGAGGCCAGCCTCGCCGCGCTGACCGCCGGGGATGACTTCGAGATCGCCCCGGCCGCTGCCGACGATGGCGGCGACGCCGTCGCCTCGGCGCCTCGCACGGAGGGCCACGCGGCATGAGCACCGGCGCCCGCATGAGCACGAGCGGCATCGCCGGCGATGCCGCGGCCGACACCGCGACCGACCTGGCCATGGCCAAGCCCGGCCAGCCGCCGGCGACGGTCGCCGCGCCGCTGTCGCACCGCGACAGCGTGCTCGGCTTCGACTGCGAGGGTGATGCGCTGGTCGCGCTGCTGAGCGAGCCCGCCGCGGCCGCGGGCGACGAGGCCACCGCCGAGACCGGGGTGCTGCTGATCGTCGGCGGACCGCAGTACCGCGTCGGCGCCCACCGCCAGTTCACGCTGCTGGCACGCGCGCTGGCCGCCTCCGGGACCCCGTGCCTGCGCCTGGACTACCGCGGCATGGGCGACGCCGAAGGCGCGATGCGCGACTTCGCCGATGTCGACGCCGACATCGGCGCCGCGATCGACGCCTGGCAAGGCGCGCGGCCCCGGCTGCGCCGCGTCGTGATCTGGGGGCTGTGCGATGCCGCCTCCGCGGCGCTGCTGTACGCGCATCGCCGCCGCGATCCGCGCGTCGCCGGCCTGTGCCTGGCCAATCCCTGGGTCCGCACCGAGACCAGCCTGGCGCGCGCCCAGGTCAAGCACTACTACCTGGACCGGCTGCGTCAGCCGGCCTTCTGGCGCAAGCTGCTGAGCGGCCGCGTCGGCCTGTCCGCGGTGCGCGAGCTGCTGGGCAAGCTGGCGCTGGCGCGCGCCCCGGCCGCGGCCTCCGGCGCCACGGGCGACGGCGCCGCGCGCGGCGCCCGCGACACCCGCCACTACAGCGAGCAGATGGCCGACGGCCTGCGCGGCTTCGCCGGCCCGGTGCTGCTGATCCTGTCGGGCGACGACGTCGTCGCCCAGGAGTTCCTGGACCGCTGCCGCGACGGCGGCCCGGCCTGGCAAGCGCTGCTGTCGCGCCCCGGACTGCGCCGTGCCGACCTCGCCGAGGCGGATCACACCTTCTCGACCGCCGCATGGCGCGCCCGGGTGGAGCGGCTCACCGCCGACTTCGTCCGTGACGCCCTGCCGGCCTGATGGAGCCCCGCACGATGACCCTTCTCCGACGCCTCACCGACCGCGCGGCACGCGCCGCGCGCGTGGCGCTGATCGCCTCCTGCGCGCTGGGCGCCGTGATCGCGCACGCGCAGGACCATTGCGGCCCGCTCGAGAACCCCTACGGCCCCTTCGACTACCGCGACTACAAGGACCTGCGCGGCCGCGAGCGCGCCGGCACCCCGATCTCGCTGGTCGAGGACACCCACTTCCTGGAGGCCTGCGAGGCGATGATCCGCTGCGCCGCCGGCGTCCCCGGCGGCGAGTTCGACTACACGCTGCGCGTCTTCCCCAACCACCATCGCGCCTTGCTGGCGATGGCGCGCCTGGCCGACCGCTACAAGGCCGCCGTCGCGCCCAACGCCCGCTACACGCCGGCCTGCTACTTCGAGCGCGCGATCCGCTGGCGCCCCGACGACATCGTGGCGCGCATGCTGTACGTGATCTACCTGAAGGATCACAACGCGCCCGAGGCCGCGCGCAAGCAGTTCGACGCCATCCGCCAGCTCGCGCCGACCAACCCCTACACCGTCTACAACCTGGGCATGGTGGCGCTGGACCTGGGCGACGTCGACTTCGCCGTCGAGGCCGCCCGCCGCAGCTACGGCGCCGGCATGGTCCATTCCGAGCTCAAGCAGCGCCTGGTCGCGCTCAAGCGCTGGGGCGACGCCGACGAGCAGGCCGTGCAGGCGCTGCAGGCCGGCGAGGCCGCGTCGGCCCCGTCGGGCGCCGCGTCCGCCGCCCCCGCGGCATCGGCCCCCGCCGCGCCGGCCTCGGCGCCCGTCAAGCCATGAGCGCCTCGCCCCTGCCCGCGCCGCGACTCCCGGTCGTCGGCTGGAACACCTTTTCCGGCCCGCTCGAGGCGCCGGTGCCGACGCTGCTCGCCCATCCGCGCCAGGTCCTGACCACCAGCGGCCGCGCGGCCATCCTGCTGGCGCTGGAGTGCCTAGCCGTCGGCCCCGAGGACGTGGTGCTGCTGCCCAGCTACCACTGCCCGACCATGGTCTCGCCCGTCATGACGCTGGGCGCCGAGGCGGTCTTCTATCCCATCGACGAGCACGGCGCGCCGCGCCTGGACTGGCTGACCGCGCACGTGCCGGCGCGCACCCGCGCGCTGCTGGTGCCGCACTACTTCGGCCTGCCCCAGCCGATGGACACGGTGCGCGCCTGGTGCGACGCGCGCGGCATCGCGCTGATCGAGGACTGCGCCCACGCGATGTTCGGCCGCGCCGGCGCGCGCGCCATCGGCTCCTGGGGCGACGTCTCCATCGCCAGCCTGACCAAGTTCTTCCCCACGCCCGAGGGCGGCGTGCTGGCGCTCAACCGCGCCGACCTGCGGCTGCCGGACCTGAGCCCGGTCTCGCGCATCGACCAGGTCAAGGCCGCCTCCGACATCCTGCACATGGGCGCGGCCCACGACCGCCTGCCCGGCCTGAACGGGCTGATCCGCGGCGCCTTCGCGCTCAAGAGCGGCCTGCGCGCGCTGCTGCGCGGCGAGCGCCCCGCCGCCCCGCCGGTGCCCAGCCGCCATGGGGATCTGGACGAGGACCAGGAGATCGACGCCAACATGGCGCTGATCGACCTGCCGCTGTCGCACCGCGCGCTCACCCGCGCCAGCGGCTGGATCTCCACCCGCGTGCCGCGCCGGCGCATCGTCGAGGCGCGCCGCCGCAACTACACCTTCTTCACCGAGGCCTTCGCCGGCTGCGACGGCGTGCATGCCCTGCTGCCCGCGCTGCCGGCGGACTGCGCGCCCTACGTCTTTCCGCTGTGGGTGCGCACGCCGGATCCGGGCTACGCCGAGATGCGCCGCCTGGGCGTCCCGGTCTCGCGCTGGGACCGCCTGTGGCCCGGCGTGCCCGCGCTGCCGGGCGACGTGGGCAAGGCCTGGTCGCACCACGTGCTGCAGCTGGCCTGCCACCAGGACCTGACCGACGAGGACCTGCGCCGCATCGTGGCCGAGGTCAAGCGCCTGTTCGTCGGCCCCGCCGCCCCGTCGGTCCCGACCGACATCGCCGCCGCGGCGGTCACCCCCGGCTGAGCGCCCGAGCCCGGACATGAAGCGCGTCCTCATGGTCTCCTTCCAGTTCCCGCCGATGGCGGGGACCAGCGGCGTGCAGCGCGCCCTGCGCTTCGCGCAGCAGCTGCCGTCGCTGGGCTGGTCGCCGAGCGTGCTGACCGCGCATCCGCGCGTGCACCCGCAGACGGGCGAGGACCTGATGGCCGAGATCCCCGCGGACCTGCCGGTGCGGCGCGCCTTCGCGCTGGACGCGGCGCGCCACCTGGCCATCGCCGGCCGCTATCCGGGCTTCCTCGCTCGGCCGGACCGCTGGCACAGCTGGCTGCTGGGCGCCGTGCCCGCCGGCCTGAAGCTGATCCGCGAGACCCGTCCCGACGCGATCTGGAGCACCTATCCCATCCCGACGGCGCACCTGATCGGCTACTGGCTGTCGCGCCTGAGCGGCCTGCCCTGGGTGGCCGATTTCCGCGACCCGATGGCGCACGACGGCTACCCCTCCGACCCGGTGCTGTGGCGCAGCTTCGCCGCCGTCGAGCGCAAGGTCTTCGCGCAGGCCGCGCGCTTCAGCTTCACCACGCCGGGCGCGGCGCGGCTCTACGCGGCCCGCTTCCCGGCCGCCGCCGACCGCATCCGCGTGATCGAGAACGGCTACGCCGAGGCCGCCTTCCAGCAGGCCGAGCACGCCTCGCGCGCCGCCGGTCCCGTCGACGCGGTGACCGCGGGCAAGACCCGACCCCTGGTGCTGCTGCACAGCGGCGTCGTCTATCCCGACTGGCGCAGCCCGGCGCGGCTGTTCGAGGCGCTGGCCGCCGCGAAGGCCGAGGGCTGCGTCGACGCCGCCCGACTGAGGCTGCGGCTGCGCGCGACCGCGCACGACGACTTCGTGCGCGCGCTGGCGGTCACGCACGGGATCGAGGACCTGGTCGAGATCGCCCCGCCGCTGCCCTATGCCCAGGCGCTGACCGAGATGCTGCGCGCCGACGGACTGCTGCTGCTGCAGTCCGCCGACTGCAACGACCAGATTCCCGCCAAGGCCTACGAGTACCTGCGCGCCCGCCGCCCGGTGCTGACCCTGGCCGATCCGGCCGGCGACACCGCGCAGCTGATGCGCCGCGCCGGCCTGCCGCACCAGGCCGCGCTGGAGGACGGCGCCGGCGTCGACGCCGTGCTGCGCCGCTTCCTGGACGACCTCCTGAACGCCCGCGCACCGCTGCCCGCGCCGGCCGCCGTCACCGCCGCCGCGCGCGAGTCGCGCGCTGCCGAGCTGGCGCGCCTGCTCGACGAGGCCTGCGCGTCCCCCCTGCCCACCGCCGAAGCCCGCCCATGACCTGGACGCTCCACCCCCTGCCCGATGCCGACGCCTTCGCGCCCCATGCCGCCGCGTGGGATGCCCTGCAGGCGCGCGTCGCCGGCCTGCCCTTCCTGGAGAGCGGCTTCCTCCTGCCGCTGCTGCGCGTGTTCGGCACCGGCGCGGAGCGGCTGGCGCTGCACGGCGACCCGCGCGCGCCGGACGCCGCCGCCATCGTCGTCAAGGGCGGCAACGGCCAATGGACCACCTTCCAGCCTTCGCAGCTGCCGCTGGGCGCCTGGCTCAGCGCGCCGGGCGCGGCGCTGGCGCCGCTGGCGGCCAGCCTGCTGCGCGCGCTGCCCTTCCCGACGCTGGGCCTGGGCCTGACGCAGATCGACAGCCGCTTCCATCCGCGCGACGCGGACAGCCCGCGCTGGCGCGGTCAGGACTACATCGACACGGCCTGGGTGGACCTCGAGGGCGAGTTCGACCTCTACTGGGAGGCGCGCGGCAAGAACCTGCGCCAGAACCTGCGCAAGCAGCAGAAGAAGCTGGACACCGCCGGCACCGTCACCCGCATGGACTGCCTGACGCGGCCCGAGGACGTGGCCCCGGCACTGGCCGACTACGGCCGGCTGGAGGCCAGCGGCTGGAAAGGCCAGGAAGGCACGGCCATCGCGCCCGGCCATCCGCAGTACGAGTTCTACCTGGCGATGCTGGAGCACTTCGCGAGCAAGGGCCGGGCCCGGATCTACACCTATCGCTTCGACGACGTCGTCGTGTCCATGGACCTGTGCATCGAGTCCGGCGCGACGCTGGTCATCCTCAAGACCGCCTACGACGAGGCCCACAAGGCCGTCTCGCCGTCGACGCTCATGCGCCAGCTGCAGTTCCAGCAGCTGTTCGACGCGGCCGCCGCGGGCGGCCCGCTGCGCCGCATCGAGTTCTACGGGAAGGTCATGGAGTGGCACACCCGCTGGACCGACACGCGCCGGCCCATCTACCACGCGACCCTGTACCGCTGGGGCTGGCTGCCGGCGCTCAAGCGCCTGCTGCGCGGCGCGCCGGCCGACGAGACCCCGGCCGAGGCGCCCGCCGCCGCCGATGCCTCCGCCCTGCCCGCCGCCCCGGCGGGTCCGACACCGGGCGCCGCCGACGCGGCCGCCGGTGCCACGCCCGTCACCGCCACGCCTGGCGCCCGGGCCGAAGTCCAAGGAGCTTCCCGATGAATCCCACCGCCCCGGCCCCCCGCGCGGCCACCGGCACCGCGCCGCTGATCGCCGTCGTCATCCCGCATTTCCAGCGCCAGAGCGGCCTGCTGGCCAAGGCGCTGGCCTCGGCCTTCGCGCAGACCATCGCCGACCGCATCCACGTGATCGTCGTCGACGACGAGTCGCCCATCAGCGCGCAGTCCGAGGTCGACGCCCACCCCGAGTTCCCGCGCGAGCAGCTGACCGTGCAGCGCAAGCCCAACGGCGGCGCCGGCTCGGCGCGCAACAAGGCGCTGGACCTGGTGCCGCCGGGCACGACGTTCGTCGCCTTCCTGGACTCGGACGACGACTGGCGGCCCGACCACCTGGCCAACGCGCTGGCGGTGATGGGCGAGCGCTTCGACGGCTACTTCGCCGACTGGTGGTCCTTCAACTACCCGGACCAGACCAACTTCGAGCGCATCGGCACGCTGGACAAGCCGCACACGCAGGTCTGCGCGGCGCCGGCCGGCTACGACCTGGGCGTCTCGCCGCTGGAGCACATCACCAGCGACGGCGGCGGCGTGATCCAGACCTCCACCGTGGTCTACCGCTTCGACCGCTTCCCCGCGCTGCGCTTCCGCGAGGAGTTCTTCAACGGCCAGGACTTCTTCTTCTGGATGGACCTGGGCAACGGCGGCGCCACCTTCTGCTTCTCCACCGCGGTGGACTGCAACAACGGCGAGGGCATCAACATCTACCAGGGCGCGGGCTGGGGCACGGAGCGCTCGCTGAACCGGCTGCGCAACGAGCTGTTCGTGTGGACCTCGCTGCCGCGCTTCTACACGATGACGGACACCCAGCGCCGCAACAACCTGCGCACCATCCGCAACCTGCAGCAGGACGTGGTGCGGGACCTGCTGCACCGCGTGCGGCACGGCAAGGCGATCAACTTCAAGCTGGTGCGGGACATCCTGCGCTTCGACCCGACCTTCCTGCTCTTCGCCGCGGCCGTGCCCTTCCGGGTGCTGGGCGAGAAGCTGTTGCGCCGCTCGGGCGGCGCGCCCGCATGAGGATGCGCGCATGAACGCGAAGGTGCGCGGAGCGCTGATCTGGTCCTTCGCGGAACGCTACGCCAGCCTGGTCGTCAACATCGCGTCGACGATGGTGCTGGCGCGGCTGCTCACGCCGCAGGACATCGGCGTGTACTCGGTCTGCGCCGCCTTCGTGACCATCGCCACGGTGATGCGGGACTTCGGCATCAGCGAGTACCTGATCCAGGAGAAGGAACTCTCCGAGACCAAGCTGCGCGCCGCCTACTCGGGCGCGATCGTGATCGGCTGGTCGGTGGGGCTGGTGGCCATGCTGCTGCGCCATCCGCTGGCGATCTACCTGAAGGAGCCGGCCGTCGTCGACGTGATCGGCATCCTGGCGCTGAACTTCGCGATCCTGCCCTTCGCCTCGCCGGCCTTCGCGCTGCTCACGCGCGAGATGCAGTTCCGGCGCATCTTCGTGATCCAGCTCTCGTCGACGATCGTGCACGCCAGCACCGGCGTGCTGCTGGCGCTCAACGGCCACGGCTTCCGCAGCATGGCCTGGGCCAGCGTGGCCAACACCGCCTTCCAGGCGCTGCTGCTGCTGGTGATGCGTCCGCCGGGCACGCTGCTGATGCCGGGGCTGACGGGCCTGCGCTACGTCTTCGGCTACGGCTCCTTCTTCGTGATGAGCCGGCTGCTGGAGGTCTTCACCCGCAACGCGCACGAGTTCATCATCGCCCGCACCTTCGGCCTGACCGCGGTGGGGCTGTTCAGCCGCGCGATGGGGCTGCTGGAGATGTTCTACACGAACGTGACCTCGGCGGTGCAGCGCGTGGCCACGCCGGCCTTCGCCGACCAGCACCGCCAGGGCGAGAACCTGACCGCGCTCTACGCGCAGAGCACCGGCATGATCACGGCCATCGCGTGGCCCTTCTTCGGCTTCGTCGCGCTGATGTCGCGCGACATGATGCGGCTGCTCTTCGGTCCGCAATGGGACGCGGCCGCGCCCATCTGCACGCTGCTGGCGCTGGCCATCATGCCGACCTACCTCTACACGCTGGGCCCCAACCTGCTCAACGCCACCGGCAACGTGGCCAAGCGGCTGCGCATCAACCTGATCTACAGCCCGATCCACCTGGTGGTGATCCTGGCGGCCTCCCGCTTCAGCGTCGAGGCCGTGGCGGCCTGCTGGGTCGTGAGCAACCTGGTCGCCCTGGGGCTCTACCTGAAGGCGATGCGCGAGCTGCTGGGCACGACGATGCAGGCGCTGCTGGGTCCCTGTCTCAAGAGCGTGGGAGTGGCACTGGGATCGATCGCGGCGCAGGCCTTGATGGCGCAGTTGGTGCACTTCTACGCGCTGCCGGCGCTGGTGGCCCTGCTGCTGACCGGCGGCGCCGGACTGGCGGGCCTGGTGGTCGCGGCGCAGGCGCTGCGCCATCCCCTCGCGCACGAAGTGACGCGCGCGCTGGGCCATCTGCGCAAGCGAGCCCTGCCATGAGCGAGACCCCCGCCACGACCACCGCCCCGACGTCCGCGCGCGCGCCCCGGGTCGCCTGCGTCGTGGTGAGCTTCAACGGCGCGCCCTGGATCGCCGACTGCCTGAACGCGCTGCGCGCCAGCACGGTGCCGCTGCGGGTGATCGTGGTCGACAACGCGTCCTCGGACGCGACCTGCGAGATCGTCGACGGCTTCGCCGAGGTCACGATGATCCGCGAGCCCAAGAACCTGGGCTTCGGCCGCGCCAACAACGCCGGCATCGCGCGGGCGCTGGCGGACGGCGCGGACCACGTCTTCCTGCTCAACCAGGACACGGTGCTGGCGCCGGACGCGGTCGAGCACCTGGAGCGCGAGGCCGCGCTCAACCCCAAGCTCGGCATCCTGTGCCCCCTGCAGCTCGATGGCGAGGGCGAGTCGCTGGATCCGACCTTCCTGCGCTACTACGTCGCGCCCCACGTGCCGGGCTACCTGAGCGACGCGCTGACCCGCCATCCGGTCGCGGGCCACTACCTGGCCGAGGCGCTGCCGGCCGCCGCCTGGCTGGTGACGCGCGAATTCCTCGAGACCGTGGGCGGCTTCGATCCGCTGTTCTTCCTCTACTGCGAGGACGACGATCTCTGCGCGCGGGCGCATCACCACGGCTTCGACATCGCGCTGGTGCCGGCGGCGACCTTCCGGCACCTGCGCGGCTTCCACGTCAAGACGGCGCAGCCCTGGCTCAAGCAGCTGCGCCGGCGCGGATCGCGGCTGCGCTCGCAGATCGTGTGCGACATCAAGCGGCCGAGCGCCGGCCCGCTGCGCCACCTCTGGTACGTGCTGGGCGCCCACCTCTTCGGTGGCGCGCAGCAGCTGCTGGTCCACTTCAACTGGCGCGAGGCGGCCGCCGAGCTGGCCGCGCTGCTGCGCGTGCTGCCGCAGCTGCCGCGCATCCGCCGCCACCGCGCCGTCTGCCTGCGGCGCGGCCCGCACTGGATCGCGCTGAGCGCGACGGGCGTCGTCGGGGGCGATCCCGATGCCACCGTCACACCGACGCCGCACACTGCACCCGCGCCCCTGGGCGCGCCCATGGACGCCAGGGAGGCGTCCTTCCCGACACGGCCCCCACAACAATGACAAGCACCGCCACCTTCCTGTCCACCGGCCAAGCCGGGCTGCCCGGCCTTCCCGCCGACGCGAGCGAGGCGCAGCGCGACGCCGCCTGGCAGCAGCTGCTGTCGCAGACCGATCCCGGCCCGGCGCTGGGCCAGGTCACGGGCCGCTTCTCGGTGGCCTGGCGCCAGCCCTCGGGCCGCACGGTGCTGGCGACGGACCGCTTCGGCATCGAGCCGCTGTGCTACCGCATCGTCGGCCACGAGCTGCGCTTCGCGACGCGGGCCGACGACCTGGCGGGCGACGACGCCGACCTCGATCCGCAGGCGCTGTTCGACTACCTCTACTTCCACGTGATCCCGTCGCCGCGGACGGTGTTCCGCAACATCTTCCGGCTGCCGCCGGGACATGTGGCGATCTACGAGCGCGGCGAGCTGCGCGTCACGCCCTACTGGACGCCGAGCTTCAAGGCCGATCCGTCGCCGAGGCTGGAGGACCTGAAGGACGAGTTCAAGCAGATCCTGGCGCGCTCGGTGCAGCGCCAGCTGCGCGGTGGGGACGCGGCCTGCTTCCTGAGCGGCGGCACGGACAGCTCCACGGTGGCCGGCATGCTGAGCCGCGTCGCGGGCCGGCCGGCGGACACCTACTCGATCGGCTTCGAGGCGGAGGGCTACGACGAGATGGCCTTCGCGCGCATCGCGGCCAAGCACTTCGGTTGCCGGCATCACGAGTACTACGTGACGCCCAAGGACCTGGTGGCCGGCATCGCCAAGGTGGCGGCGCATTACGACCAGCCCTTCGGCAACAGCTCGGCGCTGCCGGCCTACTACTGCGCTCGCAAGGCGCATGACGACGGCGTGCGCCACCTGCTGGCGGGCGACGGCGGGGACGAGCTCTTCGGCGGCAACACGCGCTACGCGAAGCAGACGGTGTTCTCCTGGTACGGCCGCGTGCCCGGCCCGGTGCGGGAGCTGCTGCTGCAGCCGGCCTTCGCGTCGCCGCTGGGCAAGCTGCCGCTGCTGAAGAAGGGGGCGAGCTACATCGACCAGGCCCGCGTGCCGATGCCGGACCGGCTGCAGAGCTACAACCTGCTGACCCGTCTCGGGATGACGGACGTGCTGGAGAGCGACTTCCTGCGCCGCGTCGATCCGCTGGGCCCGCAGAAGCAGCAGCGCCAGGTGTGGAACGCGATCAAGACCGGGCAGCTGGTCGACAAGATGCTGGCCTTCGACTGGCGCTACACGCTGGCGGACACCGACCTGCCCAAGGTGGTGGGGACGACGGGCCTGGCGGAGATGTCGGTCGGCTTCCCGATGCTGGACGACGAGCTGCTGGCCTTCTCGGAGCGGCTGCCGGCGGACTACAAGCTGCGAGGTCTGAAGCTGCGGTGGTTCTTCAAGGAAGCGCTGAAGGGCTTCCTGCCGGACGAGATCATCGTCAAGAAGAAGCAGGGCTTCGGCCTGCCCTTCGGCGTCTGGGCCACGCGCGACGAAGGCCTGAAGGCGCTGGCGGCGGACTCGCTGGGCAGCCTGTCCACGCGCGGCATCGTGCGACCCGGCTTCATCGACGAACTGCTCAAGCACCGCCTGCAGGAACACCCTGGCTACTACGGCGAGATGGTGTGGATCCTCATGATGATGGAGCAGTGGCTGCGGGCGAAGCGGCCGAACTATCGGGTGTGAGAGAGGTCAGGCGGCGCGGCCCGAGCTCATCCATCTCATGAACGGCATCGGAGAAACGGTGCTCCATTTCCTCGCCGTGGAGAACGATGGAGCGGCCGTGGCGTGGCTGCATGCCCGTGGGTCGGATCTCAACACCCGGGACTCATTTGACTCGCCTGGGAAGAACTGGCCTGCAGAAGGACGACGTCCGCTCCCAGCCTGAACCCTTCTTCGGCAGAAACCCGGCATCGCCCTTTGCAAGAATGCCGGCATGAGCAAGTCCTATCTTTTCCTGGCCGCGGCCATCCTCTTCGAGGTCTTCGCGACCACCTGCCTGAAGTACTCGGACGGATTCACCAAGCTGCTGCCGGGTGCGCTGACCGTGCTCGGCTATGGCGCCTGCTTCTACTGCCTGTCCCAGACGCTCGACACGATCCCGACGGGGATCGCCTATGCCATCTGGTCTGGCGTGGGCATCGTGCTCATCTCGGTGCTGGGGCTGATCCTGTTCAACCAGCGCCTGGATGTCGCCGCGATTGTCGGGATCGCGCTGATCCTTCTTGGCGTGGTGGTCATCAACGTGTTCTCGAAGAGCTCGGCGCATTGAGCCGGATGCCCGGCATGTCGATGTCCACTCGCATCACCACGGACTGCCACGTCATCACCGGTGCCTCGGGCGCCGGGAAATCCACGCTGCTGGCCGCGCTGAATCAGCTCGGATACGCCGTCTTTCCGGAGGCGGCTCTGGCCATCCTCCGCGAGCAGTGAGCGTGCGGCGGCAGTGTGCTTCCCGGGTCGAATCGCCAGGCGTTCCTGGAAGAGGTCCTGAAGCGGAACATCGACAACCACCAAGCCGCGCAGTTGCTGAAGGGGCCCGTGTTCTTCGACCGAGGCATTCCTGAATGCTTGGCCTGGCTCCAGCTGTCGGATGTCGCGCTGGAGCCTCATCACCTGGAAGCGCCGACGCAGTACCGCTACGCCTCGACCGTGTTCGTGGCGGAGCCGTGGCCGGAGATCTACGTGCAGGATACCGAGCGTCAGGCGAGCTTCGACCGAGCTACTCGCTCGTATGAGCCGACCGTCAACGCCTATGTCGCGGCTGGCTATTCGACCTGCATCTATCACCGTCTCCGTGTCCTTGTGATCGACCTTCACCAGCATCACGTAGCGCGTTTGCCGCTCGACCAGCGTTGCGATCTGGCTGTTGCGTCCACCGAAGACGAGGTCACCTTCCCAGTGCCCTGGAACCGCGCGATCCTCGACACAAGCAGGGCGCTCGCTGATCGGTATGGCATCGATGATCTTTCCGTGGCTCGCCGTCTTCTGGGTATGGTGACGGGAGCGTCGCATCCCCCGCGTACGCCTGAGGTGCTCCAGCAGCTCCTTCTTCAATGCGCCGCGCGCTTGAACAAACAGACTGCGGTAGATGGTCTCGTGCGACACGTGAAGGCTCTCGTCGTGCGGATAGGCTTGTTTGAGCCATCCCGCAATCTGCTCGGGTGACCAAAGCGCGCGCAGTTTCTCGGCCACGATGCGTGCCAGCCCACAGTTCAGCCATAGCTTGCGCCGTTTCGGACGTAGCGCCCGATCCCAAGCTGCGCCATCGGCCTTGCTGGCACGATAGTCCCGCCGGCCTCCATTGCGCTTGACCTCTCGGCTGATCGTCGAGGGAGCTCGGCCAAGCCGAGCGGCCGTCGCTCGGATGGAGTCGCCGGCCACCATGGCTCTTGAGATCTCTTCGCGCTCCGCCAAGGTTAATGCGGTAGAGGAGCGCGCGCGCTCCGGAGGCTGAAAGCCGCCAGTCTGAGCCAGTATCTGCTGGACCGAGGTGTGCGGCCGGTCAAAGAGCTTGCCGATCTCATGCAAGGTCCAACCTTGCTTCCAGCGCTCCCACATCAGCGCCTTCTGACTGTCGGAGTAGTAGAGCCGTGGCCGTCGCTTCATTTGCAACACTCCTGCCGCATATGCGGCTATCAGTGTGTTGCATCGACCGGTTGAATCCGCCAGCGGTAGCGGACGTTCATGTTGAGCATCAACCAACCCGCCCGCAGGCATTAGCTCGTGACCTCGTAAAGCTCCAAGTGCGCCCATGCAACCTCCGGCACGAGCCACATATGGTCAGCCTGTCGATTCCAAACAGACGAGGACTCTTCGACCCCACCTGAATGACTCCAACCGCCGGACGAACAGGAGACGAGGTCCGCGACCGTTTTGGCGCATGCGGGAGCCAGTCTGTATGTGAACTCGAACATCTGCGGCATCTTCCAGTAGCGCCGAGGTTCGGCGCTTGACTCCGGTGAGAAGCGCGATAGCTGTGTCAGGAGTCGGCCCGCAATGAGGCCAGCAACTTCGTTGCTGTCGCAGTCGGCGTACAGGCGAAGAACTAGCTGCATTCGAGCAGCCTAGCCCACGAGTTGCTGGCCAGCCGGGGGCAGAGATTCCCGGGCCTGCAACAGCAACCGTTCGATGACCTCAATCGGAACGTCTCGCTCAAAGCAAGACAGTGAGAATTGACCCGTGAGGTCTGAGTAGAAGACCTCGGCGAGTTGCCGAAGCGGGTTCGTACCTTTGACGGCAACTTCTAAGAACATGCCATCGCGCTGAAGGTCGCTGCCACGCAGAAACTCATACTCGACGTCGTGAAGCTTCATGGCCTTGTCTGCAATCGTTGTCAGGGCATTTGAGCACGCGCGCCGGCCAAAAATTGCTGGTGACATTCCCTTGGGCGGGCTAAGACCGCTCCCAGCCTGATGGTGCCGTCCGACGGGTCCACCCGGTCTAGGTCGGCGTCGCAGCGGAAGCGGACATGACCGCTAAAGTTGATGTCCCCAACACTTCAAAGGCGCGAGATGGAAGGGTGTTTTGTCGAGTTCAATCCGCCGGACGAAGCGCACGCGCTGCGAACCATCGAGTGCGTGAACTACGTGGCTGCGCTTAAGAGAGAAGATGCGCTCGACGAGGGGGCGATGGTCAAGGAACTGAGCGACGCGGAGCGCGCATTTTTTCGAGCTCTAACACCCGAGGAGTTGCACGAGTGGAACGCTTTCTGGTTCTCAACGCCTCTGCCGCAGCGTCATTCTCCAAACATGCCAACTCCGGGCTGGGACTTCGGCTCTATGGTGGAGTCATTGGCGGACGCCGAGTTTGAAATTACGGGCGTAAGGACAGAACGAGACAGTTTCTACCTAACGTTCGAGCCAGAGAGCTACCCATTCGGTGGTACCGGCTGCCTAGTCGCCCTTCTTGAATGTCTGGGAAACAAGGTCTCGTCTGTGAATGACGGAACCGGGGTCGTTCCGCACATTCAGCCTGTAAGGTGGGAGCCTCGGCACGGCTGAGAGGCAGGGTCGAAACAGCGACCATGGGGTGCGCGCCCGCTTCCAGCCGAGGCCGTGTGGAAACGCAGCTGGAGCGGACATTGGACTCGCTGGCTCGACGGGCTGCTTCCGGCCGGTAGCTGTCGGCCACCGAGTGCGCGGCGAACGGCTGCAATCAGCCTGAAGCCGTCGCACTGCGGCGGAGGCAGACATGCGTTTCTTATGATTCGCCCTTCTATAGGCTGCCAAGAACACATGAGCGTCGACCTCCTCCAATTGGCTGACACCGTCATTGACGAATCGACCTTCCTCCGATTCCTGCATGAGCTTGCTGCGGACTGGAGGGCTGAGGAGGAGATTGAGGCCAAGACGCCCTCCAGTCCATACGGCCCCTCGGCACTCGGCTGGGAGAACTGGAGTTTCGGCGCCATCATCGAGGCGTCAGCAGCGTGGGCCGAGGCTTCCGTAGATGGCCTCAGGTTCTATGACAAGTCCGCCAATCCGTGGCGGCGAATGGCGCAAATCTTGGCGATGGGCAAGTTCTACGAGTGACGTGACCGTTAGTCCGCTCTCAGCCTGGAGCAGCGTCGGCAGCGCTAGCGGTTCCTACGGCCCCTCGAGCGCCGACTCGAAAGCAAGAAATTCCTCTTCCAGCGTGCCACGCTGACGAAAGCGGCGCCCGGCGCGTTCGTACCAGTTCTCGGCATCCTCCAGATCACCTTCCTGCAGATGCAGGATTCCGTGCAACCAGGCGGCGAGCAGGCCTTCGTGGCGTTGCACCCGATCGTGCGCAACGTTCCACTTTCCCTCGCGCATCAGGGCAAGGATGTCGCAGAGTTCGGAGTGGACGTCGCGCATGACCGAGACAGGGCCGCTCAGTCAGCCAGCAGCGCCTGTTGCACGCGGTGGCTGTCCACATACTGCTCCATGCTCAAGATCCTGCCTTCCTTGAGCTGGTACAGGTGCGCGAACGTCGCAGTCATCGCCTTGCCCGTCTTGCGATAGGTGCCCGCGTAGGGGAAGCCGGCGGCCTCCGTCCACGTGGCATCAGGCGTCAGCACCGAGAGCAGGTTCTTGCCGTTTTCTTCCGACGGGCCTTCGTAGGTCGCGCGGATGATGTCGAGGTTCGTGGTCATGCTCGTTCCCCGAGGTTCAACCCCACTTCATTTCGCCCTTGGCCACCTTGGCACCGATCTGCAGGGCCGGAGCCAATCCGGCGTTGGGGTAACGCTTGCTCATGGCGGCGATCAACGCGTCACCGTTGGCGGCCTTGGCCAGTTCTTCGTCGAAGGCCAGTAGGTACTCGCGCGTGTAGTTCACCGCGGAGACGTCCAGCGCGCCGCTTGCGGCGAGGTGCCCCGGCACCACGACGGCGGGCTTGCGCGCGGCAATGGCCTCGAGGTTCTTGATCCACGCGGCACGCGAGGCAGGCGTCGGGGTATCGGCCGTCCAGACGTGCAGGCCGGAGAAGATCAGCACGCCCCCAAACACTGCGTTCAGCGATGGCACCCACAGGTAGCGTCGGTTCTCCAGCCCTTGCGCCTTGACGATCTCGATGACGTTGCCTTCGAGGATCAGCGAGGAGCCATCAAACGCTTCGGGGAAGACGATGTCGTCGAGCTTCTGCGGGCCGTTCTCCTTGAGCTGCGGCGCCCAGGTGTCAATCTTCTTCTGCACGTTGGCACGGATGGCGGCGATGGTCTCCGGCGCGGCGATGACCTTGGCGGTGGGGAACGCCGCCTTGATCGGGCCCAGGCTGAAGTAGTAGTCGGGATCGCTCTGGCTGACGTAGATGGTGGTCAGCGTCTTGCCCGACGCCCTGATCGCGTCGGCCACCGCGCGGCCATCGGGCAGCGAGAAGCCACCGTCGACGAGGATCGCCTCCTTGGCGCCGGAGAGCAACACCGGGGCGCGGAAGAAGCCTTTGTCACCGGTGGGGAAGTGCTTCCATTGCAACGGGGTCGAGCCCGGCACGGCGGCACAACCGACAAGAGCAGAAGCTGCGCCGACGGCGGCGGCGGTTTGAACGAAGTCGCGGCGATTCATCATGGTCGTCCTCAGAGTGAAGGTGGATACGGCGGGGCGGAGGCGGGACTGTCAGGCAGCAGCGATCTGCTCGACGAACTCCCTGGGGTTGGAGAAGGCAGCGCTGGAGTGCAGCAACTGCCGATGCCCGTCGGCTTCCAGGATGAAGGTGGGAACGCCGCGTGCGCCAAACTCGCTCAGCAGAGCCTGTGCGCCCGCGACACGGGCGCGGTCGGCCGCGAGCAGTTCGTCATCGGGCTGAGCCAAGCGCTCCGCGGCCTGGTGGAGCCCCAGGTCGACCAGGACGGTCGCCAGCCTGTCCAGCTGCGTGATGTCTTGGCCCGCGATGTAGCGGGCTTGCTGAATCGCCTTGAGGGCATCCAGTTCGCGCGCCGGCGCTGTCAATGCAACGGCCGTCAGCGCCATGGTCGCGGGCCCGCTGTCGAACCTCTGCTGGCGATCAGCCAGGACATCGCTGCGATAGCGTTCGGTGAAGCGCTGGCCCGTCAGGTGCTCGATGCGTTGGTCGTTGCTCCACGCATAGGCGGCGAATTCCCCGTCCATCGGACGCGCGCCCGCGCCGGCAAACAGCCCGCTGGGCAGTGGTCGCAACTTGACTCCGGGCACGTCGACCAACGCGGCCAGCGCGCTACTGGCGCCGTAGCACCAACCACACAGGGGGTCGAAGATGTAGTGCAGGATCTTGTTCATGAAGGCGTCTCGTATCCAATCAATACCGCCATCGTAGGGAGCGAGAATTGATAGATAAATCGCCACTGAACTGATAGACCGTATGCCATCAGCAAACAGTAAAGCGCCGTCGACTCAGGGAAATTTCGCCAATCTCAAGCGACTGGCCTACTTCGCCGCCGTGGTGGAGGCAGGAAGCTTCACCGCGGCCGGAGAACGTCTGGGCATCACCAAGGCAGTGGTCAGCCAGCAGGTTGCGCGGCTGGAGCGTGAGTTCAGCACGACCTTGCTGACACGCACCACGCGAAAAGTCACGCCGACCGAAGCCGGCCTGGCGCTGTATCAGCGCAGCGTTCTCATCTTGAAGGAGGCCGGCGAGGCGTTCGACGAACTGGCCGAGGTGGCGGCCGAGCCGTCCGGGACGCTTCGACTGACTGCGCCACTGGACTTCGGCATCAGCGCGGTCGTTCCAGCCATCGCGGAGTTCACGCGGCGCTACCCGAAGTGCAAGGTCGATGCATCGCTGAGCGATCAGTCACTCGACCTCATGGCTGGACAGGCTGAACTGGCGATCCGTGTAGGCTGGTTGACCGAACTCCATCTCCAAGCGAGGCAGATCGGCACGTTCCGGCAGTTGCTGGTGGCGGCACCGTCGTGGCGCGCGGAGCTTCGGCGGGCCAAGACCCCGAAGGACATCGACGCGCTGCCCTTCATCGCCAACACGGCGCTACGGGATCCCACTCGCTGGACGTTCAACCGCGGCGACGAGGAACGGCAGAGCGTGATCGTCCATCCCGCCATATCGCTCGATGCCACCCTGGCCGTCCGGGAAGCCGTTGTGCGCGGGGCTGGTCTGTCGATCCTGCCAGACTACGCAGTTGCCGATGAACTGGCCAGTGGCACCCTGATCCCAGTTCTGCCGCGCTGGTCCTTGCCCGTCGGAGGCATCCACGCCGTCTTTCCAACGGCCAGATTCCGCCCCGCGAAAGTCCGCGCGTTCGTCGATGTGCTGATTGCGGGGTGGGTTGGCCGTTGAGAAGCCACCAGGACTGAAGAAGCAATGCGTGCGGCAACCGGCCGCACGCGGCCGGTTGATCATGCGACGACGTTTGCGCCGTGACCGCTCGCGGCGAGGTTGTCGTCCGCTTCCAGCCCGACTCTGCCAGCGGGCCCGTAATACATGCAGTCCGTCAACCGGCCGTACGGAAGCGCGCAATGATGCCTCGACAAGCGGCGCTTACTCGGCTCTCGTAAAGGGCCTCCGCTTGAGCGACCTCGGAATCACATTGCCGCAGCCAATCAGGGGCGCAATATGGGCGAGCAGACTCGACGGGAATGTGGTCCAACTCCGCTTCAATTGCGGTGAACAGGAACAGGTCTTCGTCCTGCTCATCGTGTGACAAAGAATGAGTCGAAGGCCGTCGGCAGTCGCGAAAGCGGAACGGCTGAAGCTGTAGCCGCTGAAGGCGCTCGCACGTCGATAGACCCCACGCGTGTTTCAACGTCGTACTCACCAAGCGCTTGATCGAGGAGCAGGATTGCAATGCCCGCGTAGGTCTTGCGGGAGGCCAGGGTGTAGCCGGGAATCACGACCGTCAGGCCTACCTTCTGACCGTCGCGTTCGAGCATTACGGAAATAGAGCTTGCCTTGACCGAGACACCGCCGTACTGCAAGTCGAATGGGTCGCGACGTGGTCGAAATTTGATGAACGTCCACTTCGGTAGCGATGGAGCCGCAGCGAACAAGGCCTCGACTTTGGGAAAGGCGTCGCGAATTCCGTCTGCGCTGATGACGAACTCACGCCTGCCGCCGTCCTTCGGACCAAACTCGAAGGTCAGGTTGGGGTCAACCTTGTGCATCTCCGCTGCCAATCGGTCGAAGGTCCGTTCCTGATCGCGCTCGAAGTCAAAGAGAGCGGGTTGGTTCTTCTGAAACCAACTCCAGAAATCTGTTTCCGGCGTTGCGTTGGAACGGTTCGAAAACAAGCCAAGAACCGACATCAGCGTGATGACTACGATGCGATGGAGCTTCATGGGTCTTGCGCGTTGTGTGCGGGGTGCTAACGACTTCTGACCTGCATTGGAGCATGTGCACCTAGGAGCGGGCTGGTGAAATTCCCTTGCGTTGGCGACGTCCGCTCCCAGCTTGAAACCGCGGCAGCATCGCAGCGGAAGCGGACGTCGGCCCAACATCCGGCGTACGACCGTAGCCGGCTGGAAGCAGCGCGACTACCTGGCTGCGTCGAGGCGACTGAGCTACGATTTCTCGGTCAAGGTTCGATAGGACTGCACAATGGGACTCGCCTTCTTGCCTTGGGAGAAGCTCCCCGCATACGTGCTTGGGCCTCTGCTTTTCTTGCTGTTCAGCTACCTGCTATGGAGCGATGACCATCGGACGTTTGGTCACACAGCTTTGGAGATCGGCGGCATCATCTTTGCCGTCTACATCGTCTGGCGACGCTACCGCACGGGCAAAGAGTTGTTCGCCGAGGAGAAGCGTGAGGGTCAGAATACATAGGGCATGGATGCTCGATGGCCGCTTCCAGCCTGAAGCCGTGGCAGCAACGCAGCGGCAGCGGACGTCAAGCGTCATGTATCCGATGCCAGATGCTTCTGAGGAGATCACTGGCGTGCCCATAAGAGAGGCGGTAAGTACCACTGGCAACGGTCTAGAGTCGAGGGCAGCATGGTGCAGCGATCCCTGCTCCAGCTTCCATGAAACAAATCTTCCTTGTGCTTCTGCTACTCGGCGCGGGCGCTCAAGTGCTCGCAGGTAGCGAGCCGGCGTACTTCGTGTATGACGGGAATCCGATCGCAGCCAAGTACAGCGCGGGCCAGGTGATCCAACTCCCATCCGTGACGGTCTGGGACCTCGATCAGATCCAGCAGTTGGAGGCCGTATCGGCTCTCAAAAGGGCGTCTCGTCTGAGCGCATTGACGAAGTCGCCCCGACTCCAACCCGCGACACTCTCTCCGCCGCGGCTGCCCGAGTACGGCGTCACGATGTTTGAGACTTCGCTTGAAGCGTCCGCCGAAGCATCCGATAAGCGTTCGCCAGCGCTGATCTGGTCCGGTGCGACGTTGTTCCGAGAAGTGGCGTTCGACCTGCCCGGCATCGGCGCCGATCAGTCGCGCCAGCTGGTCGCCAGATCTCGGCGTGAGGTCGAGCCTTCTTTGGACTTCAGGGCCTATCCGCCGGTGGGACGAAGACTTCAGCTGGAGGCGCCAGCCCTCGTCCGTGACTACGGACGGACCTCGGAAGCGCCCCACCTGGCCTTCATCGACATCACCTGGCGCATGAAGGATCTCCCCGATGCACTCGCCAATCGCGGCATTGATTCGACGCAGCCTTACCTGCGCGTCGAGTACGTCATTGACACACGTTCGAACCGACCCGTCTTCGTCAACGTGTCGAATGTTGGCGGTCAAATGGATCGCGAGATGCGCTTGTTCAAGGAGGAGCGAGGTCCGCTGCTGATGGCAGTGGAGATCTCTTGCAGCGATGGTAGTGGTGCGTTGCTTCTCGACCTGGAGCACGACTCCTATGGAACCGGGCGTAAGGGCGATGTCCCATCCAATTGGGAGTGCTATCCGGCGCACTGATTTCACGCCGAAGGATGCGCTGCGGAGCGCTCCCCCAGCCTACGTCCTTCGTGCGGCCTACTCCCTTCCATGGGGCGAGCGCATCTCAGCCCGTCGCACGGGGATGCCAGCGACGCGTCGGACGTCATCCCTCCCTGATCCAGCAGTTCAAAGGCCTCGGGTCCATCGTCGAACTGGCAGGCTGGATCAACAGAACTCTGGCGGATTCCGACCGGGCCGCTGAATCGAGCGCCGCTCCCGCTCAAACCTTGGTAGGGGTTGGACAAACCTACCTCCGATGGTGAGGTCGCGTCGAACTTGGTTTCATACGTCAACTCCTCTGACGGGCAACCATGATCCGCAAGAACCCATCCGCTGACGCGGCCTCGATGCCCAGTTCGCCTGCGAATCGCGCATCTCTGTCGACGCTCTACCTGTGCCGCGGCCTGCTCGCGCTGTTGTGGGCGGTCGCCTTCGCCCCGGTACACGCGACCTTGGGCCCCGCCGCGACGGCATTGCTCGTGAGCTATCCGCTGATCGACGCCGTCTCATCGCTGCTCGACTACCGCGCACTGAAGCGCGATGCGGAGCGCCGCATCACCGCCTTCAATGCGGCTCTGAGCACTCTCGCTGCGATCGCCACGGGCTCGGCGTCAGCCTACGGCCCCGCCGCCGTGCTCGCCGTCTTCGGCGCCTGGGCGGCCATCGCCGGTGCGGCGCAGTTCGCGCTGGGCATTCGCAGGCGTGGCCAGGAACTCGGTCAACAGTGGCCGATGCTCATCTCCGGTGGCCTGTCCTGTCTCGTCGGCATCGCGTACTGCATCCAGGCCACAGGGCCCATGCCGTCCCTGGCCGTGCTGTCGGTCTATGCGACCGGAGGCGGTGGATTCTTCGTCATCCAGGCGGGACTGCTGGCATGGCGCTCGCGCCGTCAGCGCTGATCCCGACCCCTCGCTCGTTGATCGCCGAACTGCCGACTTGTCTGCAGAACCCTTTCAGTACCCCATTCGTCTCCACGTCGGAGCAATCAAAGGACTCCCCATGCACAAGCAACCCGTCTCGACATCCGATGCACCGACTGCCATCGGTATCTACTCTCAAGCAGTTCGAGCTGGCAGCACCCTCTGGCTATCGGGCCAACTCCCATTGGATCCGCGGACCAACAGGATGGTCGACGGCGATGCCGAGTCGCAGATCCGGCAGGTCTTCGAGAACCTCCGCGCGGTCGTCACGGCAGCGGGCGCGACGTTCGACGACGTCGTGAAGGTCAATGTCTACCTGACCGACCTTGCCCATTCCGCGCTGCTCAACAGCGTCATGTCGGCGTACTTCCAGAAGCCTTACCCCGCACGCGGCACGGTCGGCGTGGCGGCACTCGCTGGCGGGGCGCTGGTCGAGGTCGAGTGCGTCGTCGCGCTGTGAGGCGCCGGATCCAGTTCAAGAGGAACACACCATGACGAGAACCGTTGCTGATCAGTTCGTGGACACCCTTCGGGCTGCTGGCGTCCAGCGCATCTTCGGCGTTGTCGGGGACAGCCTGAACGGGCTGACCGATGCCGTCCGCCGTCGAGGCGACATCGAATGGGTGCCCGTCAGGCACGAGGAGGTGGCCGCCTTCGCCGCCGGGGCGGAAGCACACCTGACGGGATCGCTCGCCGTTTGTGCCGGCAGCTGCGGGCCGGGCAACCTGCATCTGATCAATGGACTGTTCGATTGCCATCGCTCCGGCGTGCCAGTGCTTGCCATCGCCGCTCATATTCCTTCAGCGGAAATCGGCACAGGCTATTTCCAGGAGACTCACCCACAGACGCTCTTCCAGGAGTGCAGCCACTACTGCGAATTGGTCTCCGACCCCGACCAGATGCCTCGGACCCTGGAGATCGCGATACGCGAGGCCGTGAGCAAGCGGGGGGTCTCCGTCGTGACGATCCCGGGCAATGTCGCGCTGCTTCCGGCCACCGACGCACCCACGGCGCAGACGTCGAGCCTGCTGCCGGCGGCGCCCTTGGTGACGCCCGCCGCGGACGAGTTGGTCAAGCTCGCGGAGATGCTGAACAGCGGTCGGCGGATCACGGTGCTGTGCGGCTCCGGATGCCAGGGTGCCCACGACCAACTCATCTCTGTCTGCGAGCGATTGAACGCGCCCGTGGTGCATGCGCTCCGGGGCAAGGAACACGTCGAATGGGACAACCCCTACGACGTCGGCATGACGGGATTGATCGGCTTCTCGTCGGGCTACTACGCCATGCTCGATTGCGATGTCCTGCTGATGCTGGGGACCGATTTCCCCTACCGGCAGTTCTACCCCCGCGAGGCGGGGGTGCGCATCGCCCAGGTGGACATCAGAGCGGCGCACATTGGACGTCGTGCACCGGTCGACCTCGGCATCGTGGGAGACGTCCGAGCGACGCTGGAGGCCTTGCTGCCGCTACTTCAGCAGCATTCCGACGCCGACCACCTGACGCGGGCGCGCGAGCATTACCGGAAGGCTCGCCAGGGTCTCGACGATCTCGCGGCACCTGGTCGACGGGGCATCCACCCACAGCAGATTGCCAAGGCGCTCAGCGACCAGGCCGCCGACGATGCGGTCTTCACCTGCGACGTCGGCCTGCCGACCGTGTGGGCCGCTCGATATCTCGCCATGAACGGCAAGCGCCGATTGATCGGCTCGTTCTGGCACGGGTCGATGGCGAACGCGATGCCACACGCGATCGGCGCGCAAGTCGCATTTCCCGGCAGACAGGTGATCTCGCTGTCCGGCGATGGCGGGTTCACGATGCTGATGGGGGACTTCCTGACCCTCGCCCAATTGGGCCTGCCTGTGAAGGTGGTGGTCTTCAACAACTCGGCCCTGGGATTCATCGAGCTGGAGCAGAAGTCGACCGGCACGCTCAACGTCGGTACGGAACTGAAAAACCCGTCCTTTGCAGCCATGGCGGAGGCGGCCGGCGTGCGCGGAATCCGGCTCGAGCATCCCGACGAGGTGGACCGAGGCATCGCGGAAGCGTTGGCACACGATGGGCCTGTCCTTGTCGATGCGGTCGTGAACCGAAGCGAGCTTGCGATGCCTCCCGCCATCACGCTCGAGATGGCCAAGGGCTTTTCGCTCTACATGCTCCGGGCCGTGATGAATGGCCACGCGGACGAAGTCATCGAGCTCGCACGCTCGAACCTGTGGCGCTGAACTGCGGAAGTGAAATGAAAAGAGATGTTGAAAGCACGCCCATGGAGGCAACCGGGGACGCTGCGCGAATCACGCAGGCAGCGTCTGAACTCTGGCGGCTTCCCGCGACGGAGCTTGCGCAGTTGGTGCGGCTCCGCAAGGTCTCCGCTCGGGAAGCTGCGGCGGATGCACTGAAGCGACTGGACGAAGTCAATCCGCGGATCAACGCGGTGGTGGCGCATCGCCCCGAACGGGTGCTCGCACAGGCCGATGAGGTGGATCGCAGGATCGGACGCGGCGAGGATGTGGGGCCATTGGCCGGCGTTCCGGTGACGGTCAAGATCAATGTCGACATGGCGGGCTTCCCGACGACGAACGGGACCCACCTTCAGAAGGACTTCGTCGCCAAGGAGAACAGTCCCGCGGTCGAGAACCTGGTACGTGCTGGCGCGGTGCTCCTGGGGCGTAGCAACGCGCCGACCTTCGCGCTGCGCTGGTTCACGAGCAATTCGCTCGACGGCGCCACCCGCAATCCGCGCAGTTCCGCGCTGACCCCTGGCGGCTCGTCGGGCGGTGGTGCCGCCGCCGTCACCGCCGGCATCGGACATCTCGCCGTCGGCACGGACATCGGCGGATCGCTGCGCTATCCGGCCTACGCCTGCGGCATCCATGGTTTGCGGCCCACGCTCGGGCGGGTGCCCGCCTACAACGCCTCCTCTCCCGAGCGCCCCATCGGCCCCCAGATGATGTCGTCCACGGGACTGATGGCCCGAACCATCGACGACCTTCGGATCGGCCTCGCGGCCATGGCGGCGGCTGATCTGCGCGATCCCTGGTGGGTGCCGGCGCCCCTGGAGGGGCCCGAGACGCCACGGGTTGCGGCGATGTGCCTTCGCCCCGGGGGCATGGAGATTGACGAGCACGTCGAGGCGGCCATGCTGGACGCGGCACGACGCCTCTCTGACGCCGGGTGGAGCGTGACGGAGATCGACGATGTGCCGCTCATGCGAGAGGCGGCTGACGTGCAGATGCAACTGTGGCTTGGCGACGGCTTCGCCAACCTCGTCGATGCCGCTCGGCGCGACGGCGATGCAGCCGCACTCGCCGTGGTCGATGCGGTCAGGGGCATGGCCGAGGCACTGCCTGGCGACGTCGTCAGCCGCGCATTGGTGTTGCGCACCACCGTGCAACGGGCTTGGCGACGGTTCTTCACCGAATATCCGGTACTGCTCCTGCCGGTCTCTGGCGAATTGCCTTTCCAGGACGGACTCGATCTACAGGGACAGGCGGGATTCGAGCGCGTATGGCGAGCTCAGCTTCCCATGAGAGCGCCGCCGGCACTGGGCCTGCCTGGGCTTGCGGTCTCCACCGGCCTTGTCGGCTCGGTACCCGTCGGCGTGCAGATTCTCGCCAGTCACTACCGGGAAGATCTGTGCCTCCTGGCCGGCAAGGCCATCGAGGCTCGCGGGACGCCTGTCTCTCCCATTGATCCGATCGTCTGAGCGAGGGCCATCGATTCGTGGGCCACTGCCGGCTGGCGCTGGGGGATCTTGCCCACCCTGCCTGTTGGCATTGGCCACGTCCGCAGAACTTGTCTGCCCCACCCCACTGGTCATGGACCAGCAAGACGCCCGGTCGATGATGTGCAACGGGGTGGAGCAACAGGCCTTGCAGGGCGGGCTTGAACCCGGGCCGGCTGTATTATTTTGCGGATGGCAGATCGCGCGTGGATAGTCGATTCGATAGGTGCAACGGCGTTTAGTCGGCTGGCAAACGGTTTGACTGGCTCTGCTCTTCAATCGCTGCTGCTTGAAGTGATGCATGCACGAGCCGAGGCGCGAAGCGCGTGCGAACTGGTCGATCAGTATGGCCGCGACCCCTTTTGCGCACCGTCGGCGATTGACCTCCGTGCAATGCTTGCCATCGACGTTCAATTGCTGGAGGCCGCCGAGCGCTTCGAGGCGGTCGAACTGTCACCGGTGGCTCCCATGGGGGCCTGTTCGGTTGTTGGCCCCTCTCATCAGAACCGCGTCCTGTCAGCGTTGCGATCGACCGAGGTCGTATCGGACCCGACGAATGTTCTCGCGTTGGAGTGCTCGCTGCGAATGCGGGCATCCTCGGCGGCTGATGTTCACCTGGCCACAAGCCACCGCGTCCTACGAGCCCAACCCTTTCCGAGGCAGCCAGGATACGCCCAGCACTTTCGTCTGTTTGCCCTCGCAAGCGGGGGCGTTGAACGCAAGGATCACGCGTTCACGGTCGAGGCAGTCGTGCTGCATGTGCGCACGATGCTTGCGGGTTTGCTTCGGCTCGAACAGTTGGGCTACTCACTGCACCGGCCTCGCGTGGAGGTGCTCGTGTCGGCGGAGAAGCGGCAACTCGGGTCCCGGATTGCTGACATCCTGAGCGCCGACTTGCAGCCTCTAGAGCATCCTTATTACTCGGGCGGACTTCGCTATCGGATATGGGTGCAGGCGTCCGACGGAGGAGAGCTTCCGCTGGCCGATGGTGGAGTCTTCGACTGGCTTGGCCAACTCTCCTCCAATCGCCGCGCCGTCTTCATCGGAAGCGGACTGGGTTCGCAATTGATTGCGCTGCGCTTTGCGCGCCAGTCGCCGGGCTGAGAGAGGCTCGCGCGATGCAGCGATCTGACCCCAGGTCGTCTTTCATCGAGGGCTGCTACGGGTGGCAATCGATCGGCCGCCCAATCTGGCCTGCGGCTCTGCAGCGGAAGCGGAAGCAGACATTCAAGCTATCCTCCAATCTCCCATTTGGAATGGACTCTCCAACCTTTATGACCGCTTCTGCGCCAATGACGATCCGCTGCGGCGAACACGAGGAACGAATAGCCGCCGTGGTTTGCGGTCACATGCTGCGTGGCGAGCCGGCGCCAGCCGGATTCGTCGAAAACTCCAGCGACCCTAGCGACCTTCAGGCTTGGTGTTCCGCGTGTGAAGAAGTCTGGTTGCGCGAAGGCGAGATGACGGACGCGTTCCGAGATTTCAACCGCATGACTGTCGTTTGTACTGCTTGCTACTCCGAAGCAAAGGCTCGTCATTCATTGCCTTGAGCGGGCGGGCGCTTAGCCGAACTTCCGCTTCCAGCCTGAGGCCGCGGCGGCCTCCCGCGGGAGCGGACATACTCGGGCCATGCACTTCATCGACCACCTGCGGCTGATTGCTGTGTCCGCGACCGTCTGCGCGTCTGTGGGAGGTCTTCTCGCGTGGATTTCTGGCCTGCCGTTCTGGGCCGCAGCGCTGATCGTCGGCGTTGCCATGCTGGCAAACGGGCTTATCGCCGAAATCGAGGATGGTTCACCGGGCGGATTCAATGATCCAAAGGATGGCCGCGAAACGACCCATCCTGAAAAGTAGAAGTCACGCGTTCAGCGTGATGGCGCAGCCGCGTTGCAGCGATAGCGGACGTCGCTTGCCGACTAGGTCTTCGGTGGGAGCATGCCAAACTCCGCCGCCAGCTCACCAAGTAGACCTTCAACGGCTGGCGGCAGTTCCACGCTAGCCGGTATACCGGCCAGGCACGCAGACAGCGCAAGCTCCCACTCACCGTGTGTAGCTAGCGCACGGCAGTTGATGGCGGTGGCGGCGGGAAGGAACTGCACGACTTGCTCAAACCCGAGGTTGAAACGCTCTTGTGGGAAGTAGTCTGGTGCTTCGGCGAACCTTGCTACGACACGCAGTGATGCAAGAGAGCGAATGAGTTGTCGAGCGGCTGCCGCAGACTCCACGTCGACAGTTGGAGACTTGCGCTCAAGCAGCGCGTCGGTTGCGGCCTTGGCGACCGACAAGGGCAAGCCGCAATAGTCTTGAAGCGTTCGCGTGCAAGATACCTTCTGCATGCCGGGAAGCCACCGGACGAGTTCAATTTTCTGCATCTCTGAAATCAATCGCGTGATACGCGATTCCTTGCGATCCCGTCGAGCATTGGAGCATGCGCAATCTGGCTTGAACGTAAGCGGCCAGGCAACTCAGGTTGACGGCAACTGCTTTGCCTCAGACGCGCGCGACCACACGCAAGCCGGCTCCGGCTAGAAGCGCTGCAGGCTCCAATAGATTTCGGTCTCCGTGTCGCACATGAAGCCTTCCACTGCGCGGTTCTGGGCAAGACGGCTTACGGTGAGCGCGGAGGAGCAAAAGATGGTGAAGTGACTGTCCCAGTGGGCAGTCCAGAGGTTTGCCTTATCCGGCGTGAACACACTTCCACGGATGAGGGTGGACTTTGCACTTGCTGGCTTGAGGTCGTCGATCCGGTGGAGCTTGCGCTCAGTGCCGAATTCATCACCAACCCAAACCCAGTCCTCGGCAAGCGACTGAAGGAATGACAGAACCGGCTCCTGTACCAACTCTGGAAACACGCCCTCAACCGGAGGGAGCAAGTCATTCTGCTGCAGGGCAGTGCTCAATGTGTCGGCAAGCTCCTTGTTGGCGTAGCCTGTCTTTAGACCGCCAATCATTGTCCTCAGCGCAACGTCGACTGACGCAATCGACGGGAATCCGCATAGGTCACGCACCTCCGACCATCGGACTGCTTCATAGCTCTTGCAGATTTCATCCGCGTTCAGTTCATCCAAGCCGCCATCCGCCGGCACATGCGCGGCCGACTTGGGCCGCATGAACGGGCTCAGGACTACGAAGGCGGCTTCGAAGGCCCCGCCGTAGAACGGCAAGATACGCCCATCTAGTGGACAAACCGCGTAGGGGTCAGGGGCTGGAAGCACGCGTTGGTTCATGATCCAAGTCTAGGTGGCAACCTCAGCTGTCCTAGCGCACGGCTGCCTTGAAAGGCCCCCACGCTACAGCGAAACCGCACTCTCATGTCTCGTGCGCGTGTTACCAAGCCTCGCCGATGTCCTCAAGACCACGGAGGAATGATTCGAAGTCCGGCGCCACAAGTGTGATGGCGTAATCGAGCTCTTGGTCGACATGAACAACGCTCGGCTTACCTTGTGATCCGCAGGCGCGGTAGTCGAGGCACAGCATGTCATGCCCGGCTGAGGGGCAGTCCGCAAAGTAGATGCCAATGTCCGGGTAGCCCCATTCTTCGACCCAGAAGCGACTGCCTCGCTCCCCGCAAAGCGAATACGGCTTGTCGTAACCAATCGAGAATATTCCCGTGATGGCGATGTGGTCCTCGGCCCATGACGTCCGAGTCTTGGTTCGATGCGAGGTTCGAACCGGCATCCCACCGTTTTGCGACATCGCGAGCGAGACGTAGGCATCCGGCAGTCGATACCCGAGGCGCGCCTCAACTTCTGCCACCAGCCCAGGTGTGCAAGGCGGGCCGACATATTCGCGCTTGGCGTAATCAGAATTCCTCCAGAACGAGTTCATGTCGAGTCCGGTCAGTGTTCGGATTGTGCGTACGCTGGCAGGTGGACGGAGATTGGTCGCTGGAGAATGGCCAACTGTCCATGCGTCAGCGAAAACTCACCAGGGTGTAGTCCTCGTTGAAATGGAACAGTCTCCTGTTCGGCGCAGTCAGGTCTTCGCGTTCTACGGCCACCAGTCCTCCTGCTGTATTCGCCTCCATCAAGAGAAGCTCGACTTCATGCGGAGTGGCTTTCTCTTCGTCCTCGCCGTCATCGGTGACCTCTTGCTGCCGCTCCCATTCGAGCAGCGGCACCCACTTCTGAAAATGGGCGGTCGGCGTAAAGGATGCCGTGATCCATGGCGTTTCGTACGAGAGGAACGTCAGGTGGCCCAGCACGGTTGATCCGACGATCAAGTCCCAAACTCGCACGGCGCCGGGAGGAGATTCTGCGTCGCGGCGCCTTGAGCCCCATGAAGCGAGGGAACGGATTGCGCTGAACAGTTTCATGGGCATAGGTTACTGGCGGGCGGAGCCCCGGGGGCGACACGCGCAGACCACCTCACTGCACCCACCCTCAAACCACCGCCGCCGGCGCCCCCATCCGCGCATTGCGCATCAAGCGGGCCGCGAACATCGTGATCGACGCGCCCCACGGCGTGTAGCGCGGCAGCTGGAACGGGTCCGCGCCGCGGCGCGCCACGCCCGCGGAGGTGCTCACCGCCGCCTCGAAGCCCAGTTCCTTGAGCATCGCCGCGTGTCCGGCGTCGTAGTCCCGCACCGGCCGTCCGTTGGGATAGGCGAAGCTGCGGATCGGCCGATCGAGCAGCGCCGCCAGGTGATCGCGTCCCCGCGCCACCTGCGCCCGCGCGCCTTCCGGCGTCAGCGTCGTCAGCACCGTGTGGTCCACCGTGTGGCCACCGATCTCATGACCCGCGTCGGCCAGCTGGCGCAGTTGCGCGTCGGTCAGCATCAGGTCGTCCGGCAGCGCGCCGACCGGCACCGCCGCCAGCATCCGCCGCACCTGCGCGTCGCGCTCGTCCGGCGCCAGGTACTTGAGCTGCACCTGCAGCGCGGTGATCGCCTGCAGGCGCTCCTGCACCGTCGCCACCGGATGACGTCCCATGCCGACGGCGCTCAGGTCCAGCACCGGGCCCGGCGCGAGGCGCACGAACTCGATCACCGTGTCGCTGAACATGCGGCCACCATTGAGGTAGCCGGTCGCCACGAACACCGTCGCCTTCGCGTCGTGACGCGCCAGGATGGGATGCGCCACGGTCCAGTTGTCCGCGTAGCCGTCGTCGAAAGTGATGCACGCCGCCCGCCGGGGCAGGCGCCCTTCGCGCAGCGCGGCCGCGGCGTCGCTCACGGTCATCAGCTCGAAGTGCCGGGCCAGGAAGGTCAGCTGGGACTCGAACAGCGCCGCGTCGATCTCGCCCGGCCGCAGCGGGTCGGGCGTGGGCAGCACGCGGTGGTAGATCAGGATGCTCAGCGCGGGCGCGCCGCCCGGCCAGCCCAGCAGGCTCAGCGACGCCAGCATCACGTGCCTCCCCAGTACGGCGAATGCACGTCCCGCGGCAGGGTGCCCGCGGCCTTGGCGGCCTTGACGCGCTCGGTCATGTCGCGCGCCACGATGCGGTCCACCACCACCACGATCAGCACGAGGTAGTACGGTAGGTCGAAATACACCAGGCTCAGGAAGGCGCCGCCGGTCGCGTAGCCGATCAGCCCCACCTGGCACATGGCCGCGAGGTCCCGCGCCCACTGCAGCTCCGGCACCGCCTTGCTGCGCTCGATCGCGGCCGAGGCCCGCTTCCAGGTCAGCACGAAGATGCCCACGAAGAGGAACAGCCCCATGAAGCCGTGCTCGCCCAGCGCCTGGAAATAGATGCTGTGGGCCGTCAGCACGACGGAGGGATCGGGCGCGTACTTCGCGAAGGCCGCCGGGCCCGCCACGGTGAAGCCGCCGCCGAAGGGGAACAGGTCCAGCGCCATGCGCCATGCCGTGTGCCACGCGTTGATGCGCCCCAGCGCCGATGCGTCCTGGTCGTAGGTCTTGATGGTGCTCATGCGGTCGGACCAGCTGTCCGGCATGAACACGAAGATCAGCGGCAGCGCCACCAGCACCACCAGCGCCAGCGGCAGCTTGTTGCGGCTCTTGAGCCACATGAAGAAGGACATCGCGATGATGGCCAGGAAGGCGCCGCGCGACTGCGATCCCACCGCCGAGGCCATGCACAGCAGCATCGCCCCGCTGGCCAGGTGCCGCTGCCAGCGCTTGGTCGTCTGCAGCTGCAGGTAGCGGATCAGGGGCACCGTCATGATGGTGGCCAGCGCCAGCGAGTTGTTGTCCTCGATGAAGGAGCCCTCCGGGCCCCACACCCGCGCCGCGCCGCCGGTCAGCACGGTGAACACGCCGCCCTTGATGCCGTAGTAGGCGATCGACACCACCAGCACCATCACCAGCCAGTCCAGGTCGCGCCGCCGCTTGATGACCAGCAGGGCCGCCAACACCATCAGCAGCACCTTGAAGGCGCGCGACCAGTAGTTGAACTCCTTCTCCGGATAGAAGGAGAACAGCATCGGCGACACGCCGATCCACAGGATCCAGATGGACAGCAGGATGGTCACCCCGCTGGTGGGGAACTTCTCCAGCTTGTCGCGGTGGATCAGCATGCTCAGGAACAGCGCCAGCGCGATCACCATCGACCACGGCGCGTCGTGCGCGAAGCCGTAGGCCAGCCGGTGCGGGTTCATCACGCCCATCCACACCCAGCCCAGCACGCCCCACACCGGGTCGCGGAAGGTCTTGTAGATCAGGGCCAGGAACAGGCCCAGGATGATGAGGTCACGCATGGCGCAGCTCCGGCGACCGACGCGCGGCCAGGATGCGGTGGAACAGGTCGAGCTGGCCCTGCGTCGTCGCGTCCCAGCTGAAACGCTCGGCATAGCGGCGCGTCTCGGCGCGGTCGCGCGGCGACGCGCGCAGGCGGCGCACCGCCTCGGCCACGCCGGCCGCGGTGCGCTCGGGCATCAGCTCGCCGGCCTCGGGGCTGGCCACCACCTCGGGCGTGCCCCACACATTGGAGGCGGCCACCGGCGTGCCGCAGGCCATCGCCTCCAGCAGTACGTTGGCCCAGCCCTCGCGGCTGGAGGCCAGCACCAGCGCGTCCACGCCGGCATAGACCTCGCGCAGCCGCGCCTGCGGCACCGCGCCCAGGAAGCGCACCCGCGCGGTCACGCCCAGCGACTCCGCCAGGCGGCGCAGCGCGCCCTCCTCCGGGCCGGCGCCGGCGATCAGCAGATCGACGTCGGGCAGCTCGGCCAGCGCGCCGATGACCAGCTCGTGGCCCTTGCGCTCGATCAGGTGGCCGACCGAGGCCAGCGTGAAGCGGCCCGGCGCGAGCTGCAGCGCGGAGCGCGCCTCGTCGCGGCGGGCCGGATTGAAGAGCTTCAGGTCCACGCCGTTGCGCAGCGCGGTGACCTTGGACGCGTCCGCGCCCAGCGCGACCAGCTCGTCCTTGAGCGCCTCGCAGACGGTGATCATCGCGTCGGCCTGCTCGGCGGCGCGCAGGATCAGCTTGCGGGGGAACGAATATTCGGGGATCAGGTTGATGTCGGTGCCGCGCGCGGTGATCACCAGCGGCTTGTTCAGCGCCTTGGCGACGAAGGCCGCGGCCACGCCATCCGGATAGAAGTAGTGCGCGTCGATGAGGTCGAAGTCGTACCCCTGCGCCTGCAGCCGCCTGGCGGCGCGCAGGAAGCTCCAGGCCAGCGTGTAGGGCGCGCTGCTCATGCCGACCTTGGGCAGGCGCACGAAGCGCGGATGCTCGACCTCCAGGCCGTTGCGCGACTCGCGCGCCGGCGTGGCGGCGAACCGGGCGTACTCACCGAAGCGCTCGCCCTTGAGCGGGAACCAGGGCACCGGCGCGATCACGCGCGACTGCGCCTGGCCCGAGGCGATCAGGTGACGCAGGCGCGTCTCCACGAAGATGCCGTGGCTGGGCATCTGCGAGCTCGGGTACAGCGTCGAGAAGGTCAGCAGCTTGAGCACGCTCAGACCCTCGCGTCGGTGGACGTGGTCCGATCAGCCGGGCCGGCCCTGCCGGACGGCCCCGCCGGGTCGTGCGCGCCGTGCGGGCCCTGCGGATCGCGTGGCGCATGCGTCAGGCTGGCCCCCGCCACGCCGCGCCCGGCGCGCAGCGACTGGCCCAGCGCCACGACGCGCGCGGCGTTGCCGTGCCAGGTCAGCTGCAGGCGGCCGATGGTCGCGCGGGCGCCCTGCCCCAGCCGCTCGCGCAGCGCGGCGTCCGACGCCAGGCGCGCCAGGCGCGTCTCCAGCGCGCCAGACTCGGTCGGATCGAAGAGCAGCGCGTTGACGTCGTCGTCCAGCACTTCCTCGATGTTGGGCGTGCTCGGCGCGACGATGGCCTTGCCCAGCGCCAGGTACTCGAAGAGCTTCAACGGGGAGGCATAGGCCACCACCGCCGGTTGCAGCGCAATGTCGAAGGCGGCGACGTGGCGCGGCACCTCGTCGCGCGAGACCACGCCGGTGAAGCGCACCCGCTCGCCCAGCGCGAGCTCCGCGGCCAGGCGCTCGAGGTTGGCGCGCTCGGGGCCGTCGCCGACCACCAGCAGCCGCGCGTTCGCGGGCGCCGCAGCCGTGGCCATCCAGCGGATGACCTTGTCCATGCCGTGCCAGTCGCGCACGAAGCCGGTGAAGCCCAGCACCAGCGCATCGTCCCAGCCCAGCGCGCGCTTGGCCTCGGCCGGCGACGGCGCCGCGTCGAAGTGTTCCTCGTTGATGCCGTTGGGAATGACGACCATGCGCTCCTGCGGCACGCCGCGCGCGGCGATCATCGACCCGAGCACCCGCGTCACCGGCAGCACCGCGTCGGCGCCGCGCCAGACCGTGTCCTCGGCCCAGCGCGCGACGCGCGGCAGCGCCAGACCGCCGAACTTGGCGCGCTCGTCGACCAGCGGCGCGTTGACCTCCAGCAGCAGCGGCAGCCCGGTGCGGCGCTTGAGCATCAGCCCGCTGAGCAGGTAGAGGTTGTAGCGCTCGTAGATCAGGTCGGGCTGGAACTCGCGCGCGGCGGCGGCCAGGCGGCGATAGGCCACCAGCGAATAGGCCAGCTCCAGCAGCTCGTAGACGAACTTGGGCAGCTTGGCGCGCAGGCGATGCACCCAGCCGGCGTCGTCGCCCATCCTGGCCTTCTCTTCCGGCGCGGACTCGCCGCCCGGCGCGACGACGCGCACCTCGTGACCGAGCGCGCGCAGCGACCCGATCATCTCTTCGATGTGGACCGCCTGGCCGTCCTTGGACGCGGTGCGGTGGTGGTAGAGGATCTTCATGCGGTGCTTGAGCGGGACCTGATCACTGCGGCGCCCGATCAGGCGGCCTCGCGCATCGACGACGCGCCCATCACGTTGCGCAGGAAGGCGTCGTACATCAGCAGCGTCCACAGCGGCGTGCTGTGATCGCGGCTGCCGTTCTCGTGCTGCTCGACCATCGCGCCCACGGTCTTGAGGTCGAACATGCCGGAGTCGGCCAGCGGGCCGCCCAGCAGGGCGCCGCGCACGCGCTGGCGCAGCGGACCGCGGAACCAGCGCGACAGCGGCACGGCGAAGCCCATCTTGGGCCGGTACAGCACGTCGTTGGGCAGGTGCGGCTCCAGCGTCTTCTTGAACAGGTACTTGCCCTCGCCGCCGCGCAGCTTCAGGTGGGAGGGCAGCGTGGCCAGCCACTCGACCAGCGGATGGTCCATCAGCGGCTCCCGCACTTCCAGCGAATGCGCCATCGATGCGCGGTCCACCTTGGTGTTGATGTCGCCGACCAGGTAGGTCTGCAGGTCGATGTACTGGATCAGCGCCAGCGGATCGTCGGTGCCCGCGCGCTCGGCGTGCTGCAGGAACAGGTCACGCGCGTTGTAGCCGCCGAGCTCCGACTTGAAGCGCGCGCTGTACAGCGGCATGCGCTCGTTGTCGCGGATCACGGACATGGTGTGGAAGTAGGCCTCCACCGAGTTGCGCGCCAGGGCCTGGAAGGTCGTCTTCGCGCGGAACACGCGCGGCGCCCAGTCGGCCTTGGGATAGAGCTTGCCCAGCGTGCCGAACAGCGGCTTGCGCAGCCCCAGCGGCAGGCTGGCGCGCATGCGCTCCTCCATCATGTGCAGCTTGTAGCGGCGGTAGCCGCCGAAGCTCTCGTCGCCGCCGTCGCCGGACAGCGCGACCGTCACATGCTTGCGCGCGAGCTGGCAGACGCGATAGGTCGGGATGGCGGAGCTGTCGGCATAGGGCTCGTCGTAGAGCCGCGCCAGCGTGTCGATCAGGTCGAAGTCGTCGCTCTGGACCATCTCGACGTGGTGGTCCGTCTGGTAGCGGTCCGCGACCATCTGCGCGAACTCGGACTCGTTGTACTGCGGGTCGTCGAAGGACATCGAGCAGGTCTTGACCGGCCCGTTGGTCTCCCCGGCCATCATCGCGACCACGGCGCTGGAGTCCACGCCGCCCGACAGGAAGGCGCCCAGCGGCACTTCCGAGATCAGGCGCAGCTTGACCGCCTCGCGCAGACGGCGCGTGAGCTCCTCCTGCGCCTGGACCTCGTCGATCTTGTTGTCGGTCGTGAAGTTGACGTCCCAGTAGCGGCGCGGCTGGCCCAGGCGCTGATCGCCGCGCTTGATCACCAGCGTATGCGCCGGCGGCAGCTTCAGCGCCTGGCGGAAGATGGTGCGCGGCTCGGCCACGTAGCCCAGCGCGAAGTACTCCTCCACCGCCTGCGGCACGATGTCGCGCTTCAGGCCGGGATGCGCGAGCAGCGCCTTGAGCTCGGACCCGAACACCAGCGTGCCGTCGTCCAGCAGCGCATAGAACATGGGCTTCACGCCCAGCCGGTCGCGCGCCATGAAGAGCTGGTCGCGCGCCTTGTCCCAGATGACGAAGGCGAACATGCCGCGCAGCTTCTGCACGCAGTCCTCGCCCCAGGCCGACCAGGCGTGGACGATGACCTCGGTGTCGCTCTTGGTCTGGAACTGGTAGCCCAGCGCGGTCAGCTCGGCCGTCAGCGCCTGGTAGTTGTAGATCTCGCCGTTGAAGACGATGCCCACCGAGTGGTCCGCGTTGAACAGCGGCTGCTGGCCGGTGGCGATGTCGATGATGGACAGCCGCCGGTGGCCGAAGGCCAGTCCGGGCTGCAGGTGGATGGAGCCCTCGTCGGGGCCGCGGTGGTGCAGCGCGTCGTTGATGCGATGCATCAGGGCGCCGTCGAAGTCACGCTTCCCCCGGGTGTCGAAGAGTCCGCTGATTCCGCACATGGTCGTGTTCCCGCTCTTTGCCGGCCGTGGCGCCGACGTCAGTTCTTGCCGCTGCCGGCATTGTGGCCGCGCAGCGTGTCATACAGGCCTTGGTAGCGGGCGACCATGGCCCGCATGCTGAAGTCGTCCTCGACGCGGCGTCGGCCGGCCTCGCCCATGGCGGCCGCCAAGGCGGGATCGCGCGCCAGGCGCAGCAGCGCCGCGGCCATCGCGTCCGGCGCCGCCGCCGGCACCAGCAGGCCGCTGCGTTCCGCCGTGACCAGGTCCGCGTTGCCGCCGACCGCCGTCGCGACGACCGGCAGCCCGCTGGCCATCGCCTCGAGGATGGTGTTGGAGATGCCCTCGGCCAGCGAGGGCAGCGCGAAGACGTGCAGGCCGCGCATGACCGCCGGCACGTCGGTGCGCTCGCCCGGCAGCCAGGCCAGATCGGCGAGGCCGGCCTCGTCGAGCAGGGCCTGGCACGGCGCCCGCAGCGGGCCGTCGCCGATCAGCACCAGCCGCGCGGTCGCCCGCAAGTCCGGCGCCCGCGCGATCAGCGCGATGAAGGCGCGCGTCAGCATCAGCTGGTCCTTCACCGGCGCCATGCGGCCCACGGTGCCGATCAGCCAGTGCGCGGCCGGATCGAAGGGGCAGCCCGGGATGGCCTCGACACCCGCGCGCTGGAAGCGCTGCGTGTCCACGCCGTTGACGAACTGGCTGACGCGGGTCGACGGCACGCCGATGGCATCGGTGAGGTAGTCGCCCAGATCGCGCGACAGCGCGACGTAATGCGACACGAAGGGCTTGTAGAAGCGGCGCACCCGCTGGTAGGCGCGGTTGCGGCCGTCCAGGTCGCCGACGTCGCGGCCGTGCTCGCCGTGCACGCGCACCGGCACGCGCGCGGCCCAGGCCGGCAGCTGCACTTCCAGCGCGGCCAGGTTGCGGCTGTGGACCACCGCCGGCTTGAGCGCGCGGAACAGGCGGTACAAGCGCGGATAGAGCCAGAAGCCCTGCCCCGGCGGCTTGTGCAGCGCGTAGCAATCGACGTCGTCGCGCTGCAGGCGGCGGCGGAAATCGGTGACCTCGGTCAGCGCGACGATCGCGTGGCGATAGCGCTCCGCCGGCATGTGGTTGATCAGGTTGACCACGCCGTTCTCGAGACCGCCCGTGTCGAAGCGGTACATCACGTGCAGCACCAGCGGCCGCGGATCGGCGGCGCGCGCGGCCAGTCCGGCGGCGTCGAGCGGATCGACGGTGGGCACGGCGCTCATCGCGTCGCTCCCGCGGAGGCGGCCGTCCCGGACGGCGTGGCCGAGGCCACCGTCGCGCCCTTCAACCCGTCGTCGCGCACGCGGCGCAGCTCGGCGTCGATCGCGGTCCAGTGCTGGCGCAGGAAGGCGTCCAGGCGGCGCGGCGCCTGCTCGTCCATCGGTGTGTAGACCAGCACCAGCGCCGCGTCGTCGCCCTGCCCGCGCAGGCGCTCCAGCGCGCCCCACAGGCGGGCGCGGGTGCTGCTGACCATGGGCTGGCCGTTGATCCAGTAGACATGCCACACCACCATGCGCGGCGCGTTGATCGCGTCCAGCGAGGAGGCGCGCACCTGCGTGGTCAGCACCTCGACCGGCGCGGCGCCGGCCGGCGTGAAGCTCGTCGCGCCCTGGCCGGTGACGGCCCAGTGCTTGTCCTCCGGCGCCACGACGGCGTTGCTCGACGCCACCAGCTTGCGCTCGTAGTCCTGGTCGCGGAAGAACTGCAGGTGCAGGCCGATCGGGGGCTGGCCCGGGCCCAGCGCCGGATCGCGCGGGCGGAAGATCTGGTGCAGCGCGGCGTTGGCGCCCTCGAAGTCGGGCGACCAGGCGTCGGTCGTGAGCTCGCGCTCCTCCCACCCCGGGGCCGCGACGAGGTCGGGCAGGCGGCCCACCGGCGTGGCGTGGCCCTGGCGCAGCCAGGCGCCGGCGGCCTGCGGCAGCACCACGGCCAGCGCGACAGCCACGACCGCCGGCCACCAGGCGGCCGGACGCGCGGGCACCGGCTGCGGACGCGCCACCAGCGGCAGGTCCGGCTGCGCCCAGCGCGAGCCGATCAGGAACATCGCCAGCATCACCGCGCCGAAGAAGACCCAGCCGTAGATCAAGTGGTCCACGCCCACCGCCAGCGTGTTGCCGGACAGGTGGCCGATCATCACGATCAGGTAGGCGCGCGCCCAGTTGGCCGCCAGCGGCAGCGCCAGCGCGAAGGCGATGAAGCCCAGGCGACGGCGCAGCGAGTGGTAGCTCAGGTAGGCGTAGAGCGTGCCCACCATGGCCGAGGCGATCAGGTAGCGCACGCCGGAGCAGGCCTCCACCACCGACCACTGGCCGCTGGGGATGATGAACTGCAGGCCCTCCTGGTAGACCGGGATGCCGCTCAACCGCAGCGCGATGACGGTGAACTTCGCGGTCCAGTCCATCAGCTGCGGCAGCAGGAACTCGCCCACCGGGACGCAGAAGAACAGGAAGGCCAGCGGGAAGGCCATCTCGCGCGCGACGGCCCAGCCCAGCACGGCCGGCACGAGCAGCACCAGCATGGCCACGAGGATCAGCTGCGTGGCGGCGTTGATCGCGGCGAAGTCGGCGAACAGCCAGACCGCGCCCAGGGCCACCAGCGGCAGCGCCAGCCAGGGCACCGGCCGCGGCGTCAGCGGGATGACGGTGGCGCGGCGGCGCCAGGCCAGCCACAGCGCGATGGGCGGCACCAGGAAGGCGTGGGTGAAGGTGCCCGAGCGCCACCAGATCGACACCATGCCCACCGCCGTCTGGCGGTAGAGCAGCAGCAGCGCCACGACCAGCAGCAGCAGCACCGCCAACGGGCGGCGCCAGGCCTGGGGAATGCCCTGCGGCCGGACCGCGGAGGGGGTGGTCGCGCTCATGCCGCCTGCTCCCGCGGCAGGTAGCCGTCGAGTTTGGAAAGATGGGCCTGCCAGCTGAACTGGCGCAGCACGCGCTCGCGCGCCTGACGGCCGATGGCCTGGGCGCGGGCCGGGGCGCTCAGCAGCGCATGGACCAGGTCGACATAGTCGGCCGCGCTGTCGGCCGACAACAGGTCCTGCCCGGCCTGCACGCCGTCGGCGCCCAGCGCCTCGACGCAGCTGCGCGCGGCCACCACCGGACGGCCCACGGCCATCGCCTCCAGGATCTTGTTCTGCACGCCGCGCGCCAGGCGCAGCGGCGCCACGACCGCGGCCGCGTGCTGCAGGTAGGGGCGCACGTCGGGCACGGTGCCGGTCACGCGCACCGCGTCGCCGGCCAGGGCCAGCACCGCCGGCGTGGGCGCGCGGCCCACGATGGTGAAGCGCAGCGAGGGCCAGCGGCGGCGCAGCTCGGGCAGCGCCTCGGCCACGAACCACTGCACCGCGTCGACGTTGGGCCAGTAGTCCATCGCGCCGGTGAACACCAGCGGCAGCTCGTCGGCATCGAAGGGATTGGCCTGCTGCGGGAGCGGAGCGAAATAGCCGCTGTCCACGCCGTTGCCCAGCGCCTCCACGGGCGCCGCCGTCTCGGACAGGCGCTGGAACAGCGCCTTCTCGCCCTCGGTGACGAAGAAGCTGCAGCGCGCCTGCTCGGCCACGCGGCGCTCGTAGGCCAGCAGCTCGCGGCCCTCGCGGCGGTAGAGCCAGGACATGGGCCAGCGATTGGCCTTGGCGTAGTCGGTCCACTTGGCCGAGTCCACGTCCACGAAGTCCACCAGCATCGGCACCGGGCCGGCGATGTCCTGCAGCTGCTGCGCGTACTGCGCCATGGTCGAGGAGAACACCACCACCGCGTCGAAGCGCTGCTCGCGCGCGATGCGGGCGATCCAGTCGCGCATCTCGCGATGGCGGTAGTACGGGAGGCTCAGCGCTTCGCCGGTCATGAGACCGCGCAGGCTGGCCACGCGCGAGGTCAGCGGATTCAGCCCGGCGACGAAGAGGTCGGCGCAGAGCTCGCGCAGCGCGGGCAGGTGCGCCCAGTCCTCGGCGTCGTCGACGAAGCTGCCCAGCCAGACTTGGTGCCGCGCCGCGAGGTGCTTGAGCAGGTGGTACGAGCGCAGCTTGTCGCCCTTGTTGGGCGGGTACGGCAGGCGGTGGACCAGGTAGAGGATGTTGGCCATGCGGCGATCCTCAACCGAGGCTGCGGACGATGAAGGGACCGAGCCAGTTGGCCACGGAGATCGGCAGCTTGCGCCAGGCCTTGATCATGAGCTGGTACTTGGCGTTGCTGGGGTTGTTCTGCGGCACGGCGTCGCGCTGGTAGAGCTGGTACTCGTAGTGCAGCGGCGTCGGCTCGAAGCCCCAGTTCTTCTTGAACGAATAGCTGCCCGTGCCCTGCTTGCTGCGGCCGTAGTCGAAGACCTTGAGCCCGCGCGCGCAGGCGCGCCGCATCAGCTCCCAGTACTTGAAGTCGTTGGCCGCCAGGTCGCGCGCGGCGACCGCGTCGCCGGCGTAGTACGGGAGCACCTCGTCGCGGAAGTAGAAGCTGAGCACGCCCGACAGCGGCTCGCCCTGCTCGCTGCTGACGATCAGCACCTCGGCGTCGTCGCCGAACTCGTCCATCAGCGCCTGGAAGTAGCGCTTGGGCATCGCGGGCGTGCCGTGGCGGTGGACGTTGTCGGCGTACAGCGCGAAGAAGCGGCCGGCGTCGCGGTCGATCTCCGCCCTCAGGTTGTTCTTGATGCCCTTGCGCACCATCGCGCGCTGCTTGCGCGGGATGGCCAGCATGTTGGCCTCCTCGTCCGCCAGGATCTCCTTGCGGAAGGTCACGTACAGGTCCTGATGCGGCCAGTCCGTGTGACGGCGCTGGACGTTGCGCAGCTCCAGGTGCTCGGCGCCGAGACGGCGCGCGATGGCCTGGGCCTCGGTCTCGAGCGCGGTGGCCGCGTCCTCGTCGAGCGCCGCGACGCCGCCGTAGACCGCGAAGGGCAGCCCCACCAGCGCATGGCCGAAGAGCCGGCTCTTGTTCTGCGCCAGCGGCAGCACGCCCTCGATGCGGCCCTCGCGCTCGACGTAGAGGAAGAAGCCCTCGTGGCCGAACTGCCGGCGGATGATCCGCTGCCAGGCCGAGAGGTGGAAGAAGGTCGCCGTCGGGCACTCGCGCACGAACGCGTCCCAGCGGGCCGCGCCGGCCGTGTCGTCCAGCGCCAGGCGCTTGACCTGCCGCGCCGCCGTCGATGCGGCCGAGGCGCCCGGGCCCGCGGTCGCCGCGGACGTGCCGGACGTCGCGCTCACCGGGAGCGCGCTCATGCGGCCAGCCGATCCGCGCCTTCGGGCGCGAGGAAGATCTCGTCCATGCGCGCCCACGGGAAGTCGCCCAGCAGGCGCGCGATGCGGGCCTCGGTGCGGTCGATGTTCACGTAATGGCGGAAGCGCGTCTTGGCGTCGATGCCGGGAATGCGCGGCTGCTCGGGGTCGATCTCCCACGGATGGAAGTAGAAGACCGCGCTGCGTCCCTCGATGCGGTTGAAGCGCTCGATCATCCAGCGCGTCATGCCGTAGGGCAGCAGGCGGAACCAGCCGCCGCCGCTGCTCGGGTAGTTCTTGCCGCGCCAGCGCAGCGTGGTCACCGGCACCTCGATCAGGCCCGGCCGCACCTCGTAGGCAAAGCGCGGCGAGTCGGGCATGCCGTAGTGGTCGTGCTCGATGGGATAGACGCTGGAGCTGTAGCGGTAGCCGCATTCGGCCAGCACGTCGAAGGCCCAGAGGTTGTCCTTGCCGATCGAGAAGCTGGGCGCGCGGTAGCCCTTGACCTCGACGCCGCCCAGGTCCTCGAGCAGCGCCTTGGCGTCGGCGATGTCCTTGTGGAAAGCGGCGCGGTCCAGGTCGCTGGCGCGTTCGTGGCCGAAGCCGTGGCTGGCCAGCTCGTGGCCGCGGGCGACGATCTCGCGCACCAGCCGCGGATAGCGCTGCGCGATCCAGCCCAGGGTGAAGAAGGTCGCCTTCACGCCGCCGGGGCCGCTGGCGTCCAGCAGGTCCAGGATGCGGCCGACGTTGCGCTCGACGCGGCACTCGCGCCGGTCCCAGTCGCCACGGTCGATGTAGGGCGCGAAGGCGGAGACCTGGAAGTAGTCCTCCACGTCGATGCTCATCGCGTTGCGGATCGGCTTGCCGCCGGCGTTCAGGATGCTCGTCACTTCACCACCCCCACCAGCTTCTGCAGCAGCGCCAGGGTCTGCGTGTTGATGCGTTCCAGGCGCAGCAGGCTGTCCTCGATGCGCTGCAGCCGCGCGTCCTGGCCGTCCAGGCTCAGGCCGGCCAGACCCTGCGCCAGCGCGCCCAGGTCGGCGTCCTCGCCCAGACGCGCGCGCAGCCGCGACAGGTCCACGTCCAGCACCACGTCGCCATCGGCGGCGACCGCGTGCGCGCCGTTCAGGCCCGCGGCGGCGCTGCCGTTGACGCCGCGCACGGCCGGCGGCGGCGCGGAGGCGGACTCATTGGCCAGGTCCTTGACCACCTCGTCCACGTCGGCCGCGGTCAGGTGCGGGTTCTCGTGCATGAAGCCCAGCAGCAGCAGGCGGTCGCACAGCGTGTTGATGCGGCGCGGGATGCCCTGGCTGGCCTTGTGCAGCGCGGCGAAGGCGTCGGCGTCGAAGCTGGGCTTGCCGTCGGCGCCGGCGCACTTGAGGCGGTGCTCGACGTAGCGCTGGGTGTCCTCCTCGTCCAGCGGGCCGATGTGGCAGCTCGCCGCGATGCGCTGGCGGAACTGCTCCATCTCCGGCCGCTGCAGGATGGCGCGGAACTCGGGCTGGCCCACCAGGAAGGTCTGCACCAGGGACTGGTTGCCGAACTGGAAGTTGGACAGCATGCGCAGCTCCTCGACCGCGCGGGCGGTCAGGTTCTGCGCCTCGTCGACGATCAGCAGGCAGCGCTTGCCGCGGCTGGCCTCGCTGACGAAGAAGGCCTCCAGGGCCATCAGCAGCTCGCTCTTGGGCAGGTCCTTGACCCGCACGCCGAAGGCCGCGCCCACCAGGCGCAGCGTGTCCTCGGCGTCCAGCTGCGTGGTGACCACGTTGCCGATGACGACGTTGCTGCGGTTCAGGCTGTCCAGCAGACCGCGCACCAGCGTGGTCTTGCCCGCGCCGATCTCGCCGGTGATGACGATGAAGCCGTCGCTGCGCAGCACGCCGTAGTCGAGGTAGGCCTTGGCGCGGCGGTGCTGCTTGCTGCCGAAGTAGAAGCTGGGATCGGGACTGAGCTGGAAAGGCTTGCTCGCCAGCCCGTAGAAGGCCTCGTACATGACGGTGATGAAGCTTAGAAGCGCTGGGACAGCGACGCGAAGAGCGCGTTCTCGCGATAGCCGGAGCCGCCCAGGGTCGCCAGGAACACGCCGTCGGAGTAGGTCGTGTGGCGCAGGCCCAGGTTGGCGTCGGTGCGCGGTCCCAGCCGGATCGCGACGTTGGCCTGCAGCGACTTCATGTCGGTCGAACCGACACCGGCGCCGCTGCTGTGCTGGCGGGAATAGGTGAGGCTGGAGCTGGCCAGCGGCGTGAGGCGGTAGCCCAGCGAGAGCGTGACCCCGCGCTGGCGCAGCCGGTCCGTCAGCGACAGGTCGCCGCTGCCCGTGGGCGCCACGCCCAGGCGCGAGGTCGTGCTGTCGTTGCCCGCCAGCGTCGCCACCAGGCGCGGGCCGGTCCAGGACACGGCCACGTCGGTGCGCCGCTGCAGCATCGCGCTGTTGCTGATGAAGCCGTTGCCGGTGATCGCGTCGGGTTGCAGGCCCATCAGCGCGAGCACAGCGCGCACCAGCTGGTCGCGCTTGACCGGGTCCGGCTCCGAGGCCTGGAACTGCAGGTCCAGCAACTGGTAGTTGGTGCCCTGCCCGGTCGGCGCGTTGGTCGTGACCACGCTCTGCGAGTTGGACGCGCGCAGCGAGATCCGCGACATGCGGTGCTCGACCGACAGGTTGTGGCTGTTGCCGTAGCTGTGGTGCTGCCAGTCGCCGACGACCTGGGTGCGGGGCGTGGGCGTCCAGCGGAAGTTGGCGCCGTAGACGCTGGTCGTCTCCTTGCCGAAGTAGTCGCTGCGCTCGGCGCCGGCGTTGACGCCCAGGGTCCAGTCCACGTCGGGGATCCAGTACAGCGAGCCGACCCCGGAGGTGGTGCGGTTGTCGATGCCGGTGTTGTCGTAGTGCACGCGCTGGGTCGAGGCCTGCAGGCCCCAGTTGATCGCGCGGCCCTGCGGCCCCTTGATGTTCAGGCTGACCGTGCCTTCCTTGTTGTCGCCGCTGCTGCTCGCGCCCAGGCCGGAGCCGCCGTCGCTGGTGTTGCGGATCTGGCCGATCGCGCGCAGCTCGAAGGTGGCGAGCTGGCCCAGCGTGCCGCGCCAGTAGGGAGAGACCTGCAGGGTGCGCGCCTCGGTGCGGTTGGGGTTGTCCAGCTGGCTGTTGGTCGACTGCTGGCCGAAGGCCGAGATCGACTGCTGGCTGATGTTGCCCGCCACGTCGACGTAGAGCGCCTGCGGCGCCAGCTCGGCGGTGATCTTGGTGTTCAGCTGGTTCTGCAGGCGCGCGCTGCGGTCGCTCTTCAGGTAGACCAGGCCGTCCAGGGTGTAGTCGAACACGCCCCGCACCGGCCCGCGGTCGCTGGAGATGCTGATGCCGGGCGAGATCGCGGTGATGAAGGCGCGGTCGCGGAAGGCGTCGGGCGCGAGCGAGAGGTTGTCGGTCCAGGTCTCGGTGGCGGCGACGCGCGGCGTGATGACCCAGCCCTTGCGGCTGGTGGTCGCGCCGGGATTGTTGTCCGTGCCCGACTGCGCGCCGGACTGGGGGCCCGCCTGGCCGCCGGTCTGCGCGGCTTCCTGGCCGCGCGCGGGCGCGTGGGCCAGCACCGCCAGCGCGCCCAGCGCGGCGAGGCAGGCCAGGGACAGCGGCCGGCGGCGGGCGACGAACGCGCGCGTCATCGGGTCAGGCCTTGCCCGATCCGGCGTGGCCGGCGCCGTCGGTCTCGCCGTAGCCGTAGCCGTAGCCATACCCGTAGCCGTAGCCATAGCCGTAGCCGCTGCCCGGCTTGCTGCTGGCCTGGTTCAGCAGGACCATCTTGAGCGGGCAGTTCTCGATCGCGGCGACGGCCTGCTGCACGGCGCTCTGCGGCGTGCGCTCGGCCTGCACCACGACCACCACCTGGCCCATGTGCGAGGCCAGCACCCGCGACTCGGTCGTCAGCAGCAGCGGCGGCGAGTCGAAGATGATGATCCGGTCCGGATAGCGCTTGGCCATGTCGTCCAGCAGCGCGCTCATCGCGTCGCTGGCCAGCAGTTCCGTGGCGCGCGAATGGGCGCGGCCGCTGGGCAGCAGGGTCAGCTTGTCGACGTTGGTCTTGATCAGGACGCTGGCCATGTCCGCTTCCTTCTCCAGCACGTCGAGCAGGCCGGGGCCGGGCGGCAGGCCCAGCATGCGCAGCATCGACGGGCGGGCGACGTCGGCGTCCACCAGCATCACGGTGTTGTCGAACTCGGCCGCGATGGACATGGCCAGGTTCAGCGAGGTGAAGCTCTTGCCCTCGCCGGGCAGCGCGCTGGTCACCATGATCAGGTTCGCGTGGTTGAGCGACGAGGCGCCCTTCTGCATCGCGTTGCGGATCAGCGGGCGCTTGATGTTGCGGTACTGGTCCGCCATCACCGTGCGCGGTGCCTGCGGCGTCAGGAAGCCCTGCGCGGTCAGCGCGTCCAGGTCCAGGTCGATGCGCTTGGAATGGCCGTCGGAGGCGGACCGCGCGGTGACCACGGCCGGCGCGGCGACCGCGGCCGCGGGCTGGGCCGGCGGCGCCACGGCCGGGGCGGGCGCGGCGCTGGTCGCGGCCGGGGTGGCCGGGCCGACGTCCACGCCGGCCTGCTTCAGTTGTTCCAGCCGCTGGGCGGCTTGTTCGATCAGGCTCGTCATTGCGTCACTCCCCTCAGCCGACCTGGCGGCTCAGCCAGATGGCCATGCCGATCAGCCCCAGCGCGTACAGGCTCACCAGGCTGCCGGACGCCACGCCGAAGCGCAGCAGGTCCACCTTCGCGCGACGCCGGTCCTCCGGCGTCTCCTGCCGGGAGACCGCGCCCAGGATGGGCAGCTCCAGGCGATGGCGCAGTTCGTTCAGGTCATGGAAGACCGGACGGATCTGGCTGGCGGCGAAGGCCGTCAGCAGGCCGGCCAGCAGCGCGACCACCAGACCGCCCGCCATCAGCACCAGGCGGTTGGGCGCGACCGGCTTGGGCGAGGCCCGCGGCGGGTCGATGATGCGGAAGTCGGCCACGCCGGACGTGTTGTCCAGGTCGGTCGACAGCGAGGCGGACTCGCGGCGCTCCACCAGGTCCTGGTAGTTCTTCTTGATGATGTCGTAGTCGCGGTTCAGCTGCGCGAACTCGGCCTCCAGCTGCGGCGCCATCTTGATGGCGCCCTGCGCCTGGGCGTAGCGGGTGGAGAACTCGTCGACGCGCGCGCGCGCCTGGGCCACCTCGACCTCCTTGGTCGCCAGCGTGCGGGCCAGTTCCTGATTGGCCAGGCTGTCGTTGCGGCCGCCGGCGGTACCGGGCTGCGACAGCGCGGCCTTCTGCAGGTCGGCCACTTCCTTGCGGCGCTGGTCTTCCAGGTCCTTGATCTGGCGCTTGGTGTTGACCACGTCCGGATGCTGGTCGGTGTAGCGCTGCTGCAGCTGGTCCAGCGTGCGCTTGAGCTCGCCGATGCGGGCGTCCAGCTCGGGGGTGGCGAAGCGCTGCGAGCTCTCCTGCATCAGGCTGGACAGCGTCCCGCCGGCCGAGTTGCGCTTCTGCTCGCTGTCGAGCAGCGCGCGGGCGGAGTCGCGGGCGCTGACGGCCTCGCGCAGCTGCAGCCGGGCGGCCTCGAGCAGGTTGCTGGCCTCGGCCAGGCGCGCGGCGGAGTCCTTGCCGTCGGCGGCGGTGATCTGCAGGTTGCGCAGGCGGAATTCCTTGCGGCGCGCCTCGGCCTCCTCGAGCTTGGTCTCGTAGTTCTTGATCTGCTCGTTCAGGAAGGTCGCGGCGGTGGTGCTGTCGCGGCGGCTGTTGCCCAGGCTGGACTCCATGAAGATGGACAGCAGCGAGGCCACCACCTTCTTGGAGCTCTCGGGCGAGGAGTCGCGGTAGCTCAGGATGTACAGGTTGTTGGCGGTGTTGCCGGCGGTCTGGATCGACAGGTTGTGCGTGACGCGCTCGATCAGCGCCTCCTGGTCGGACTTGCTGGTGGCCTTGAGGTCCAGGTCGGCCATGCGGACCAGCTTCTCGACGTTGGGCCGGCTGATCAACGTGCGGCTGAGCATGTTGACCTGCTGCTCCGTGTTGGACAGCACGGCCACGCCCGACATCAGCGGCTTGAGGATGGACTGGGTGTCCACGTAGACGCGCGCGCTGGCCTCGTAGCGGTCGGGAACGACGAAGACGACCACGGCGGCGACGATGCCCACCAGCCAGGCGGCGATCAGGCCGGGCCAGCGGTAGCGCCACATCCGCTTGAAGACGGCCATCAGTTGCGCGATGAGGGAATCCATGCGGGGCGATCTCTGTTGCGCCGGCATCGGTGCCGGGAAGGCCCGCGCGAGGCGGGCCGGTACTGCGGGTTCAGGCCCGCGGGCGGCCGGTGTCGGCCATCCCGGGACCGGGGTCGCCGCGCGCGGGACGGACGTCGGTCCGGGGCCGCGCGCGCTCGGGAGTCAGGCGATCAGGCGATCAGAAGAAGCTCTGCGGAATGATCAGGATGTCGCCCGGGCGCATCTCGACGTTGGCGGAGACATCGCCGCGGCGGATCAGGTCCTTCAGACGCACCGAGTACTGCTTGTTGCCCTCGGCGGTGCGCAGGATGGTGGCGGAGTTGCCGGCCGCGAAGTCGGTCAGGCCGCCGACGGCGATCATCACGTCCAGCAGCGTCATCTTCTGCTTGTAGGGCAGGAACTGCGGCTTGGCGGCTTCGCCGACGACGCGGATCTGCTCGCTGTACGGGCCGACGAAGGTGGTGACGATCACGGTGACGACCGGGTCGCGCACGTACTTGCCGAGCTGCTTCTCGATGTCGCGGGCGATCTCGACGGAGTTCTTGCCCTGCACGGGCAGCTCGTCGATCAGCGGGGCCGCGATCTTGCCGTCCGGGCGGACCGGCACGGTCTGCGACAGCTCCGGATTGCGCCACACGATGATGTTGAGGCTGTCGCCGGCACCGACGACATAGCTGTAGTCCGCCTGCGAGGCCGCGACGGGCGCGGGCGGCAGGTTGCCGGTGGTGGAGCAGCCGGCCAGCGCCAGCGACACCACGGCCAGCGCGGCGGCGCCGAACTTGGCCAGGACGTTCTTCGATCCAGTCTTCTTCAACATGTCCACCCCTCTGGAAGCTGAGCGGATTGCACCTCAGCGGCGCCCCCGGGGGAACCCCCTGGACCGAGGGCGGTCCGTTCCTGACGTGACGGAATTCCGTGCTATCCGCGAAACACCGATTGGAGCAGTTCCGCGCGCTCCGCGCAGTTGCTTCGCGGCATCGCGGGAAACCCCTCGGGCGTCACCGGCCGCACGCCGACGTGGCGGGCCCGGGTGGGCGGCGCATACACTCGGCCTCCCACAAGAGATCAGGAGGATGGCCATGTCGAATCCCGCGACCGCCGCGAATCCCGCGACCCCGGCGAATCCCCCCGATCTGGGGCCCTTCCGTTACCACGACGCCTTTTCCCGGAATATCGGCTGGGTGACCGAGGCCGAGCAGGAGCAGCTGCGCAACAGCATCATCTCCGTCGGGGGGCTGGGCGGGGTGGGCGGCTCCCACGCGCTGACCATGGCGCGGCTGGGCGTGGGCGGCTTCCGGATTTCCGACCTGGATATCTTCGACTGGCCCAACATGAATCGCCAGGCGGGCGCCTTCGCCTCGACGGTGGGCCGCGACAAACTCGACACGATCGCCGAGACCCTGGCCGACATCAATCCCGAGGTGAAACTGCACCTGATGCCCGGCGGCATCCATGACCACAATATCGACGAGTTTCTCCAGGGGTCCCATCTCTATATGGACAGCCTGGATATCTTCGCGCTGAAACTGCGGCGCAAGGTCTTCGCGCGCTGCCGCGAGCTGGGGATTCCGGCGGTGACCGCCGCGCCCATGGGCATGGGCACGGCCTTCCTGGCCTTCGACCCCGAGGGCATGAGCTTCGAGGACTACTTCGACTTCGACGGCGGTCTGAGCGCCGAGGCCGAGCGAGACCCCGACCAGCGCTTCCGCGAGCAGATCGTCAAGTTCATCTGCGGTGTGTCGCCCGCGATGATCCAGCGGCATTACCTGCTCAACCGCGGCACGGTCAACCTGTTCGAGCGCAAGGTCCCGTCGACCTGCATCGGCATCGAGCTGGCGGCCGGCGTGGCTTGCGCCAACGGCATCAAGCTGATGCTCAAGCGGGGCGAGACCCGCGTCGCGCCGCGCGGCCTGCACTTCGACGCCTTCCGCAACCAGATGGTCAAGACCTGGCGCCCGGGCGGCGGCCGCCATCCGATGTCGCGGCTGATGTTCAAGTACGTGCGCAACCTGCTGCTGCCGAAGAAGCCGCGCTGACGCGACCCGCGCGGGCGGGCGGGCGCCCCGCCCTCGCCCGCCCGACCACCGGCGCAGGACGCGCCCATGAAAAAGCCCGCCGATTGGCGGGCTTTGTCGTTCGAGCCGGTGTTCACCGGCTGCGAGCGTGCCGATCAGGCGGCGTTCTTGCGGCGGCGGATGCCAGCCAGACCGACCAGGCTCAGGCCGACCAGGGCCAGCGAAGCCGGCTCGGGGATGGCGAAGCTGGCTTGACCGTTGTGCTGCGACGTGATGGTGGTCGAGCCATCGGGGTTCGGCGTCACGGTCGTGTGGTTCAGGTCGCTGTCGAAGTGCGACGCGAAGTTGATCTTCAGATCACCGGTCGTGTTGCAGTTCTTCCAGATGTCGTAGAAGCCCGAGCTGCCGTTGCACGAATAGGTGCCGGAGTGGAACAGGTTCGCGTACGTCAGATCGGAGATGCCGGTGAAGTCGGCTTCGCCGTTCAGGGTCGTGCCCACGCCGTCGATGAAGCCGGTCGTGATCTTGATGTTCATGAAGTTGATCGTCGACGAACCGTTGTACAGGTACATCTGGATCAGGCCGCCGCTGTACACCACGACGGGCAGGCCGCTCGGGGTGATGCTGGTGACCACGCCCGCCAGGTTGGCGAACGAGAAGGTCAGGTAGTACGCGCTGTTGAAGCCGTTGTCGCTGTTGGTGTTGAAGACCTGCTTGGGCTTCAGGCTGGTGATCGAGTTGACGTCGATGCCGCCGGTGTAGCCGTAGCCGCCCACGGTGTTGGTCGTGTCACCGACCGACAGGCCGCCCGAGCTGTCGGTGTCGCTCACCACGGTGCGCGAACCGTAGGTGATGGTGAACTGGTCCTTCATGGACGTGCAGGTGCTGCACACCTTGCCCAGGCCGGTCGGGTCGTAGTTGACGCCGGCGTCGAGGTAGAAGGGATCGGCGTGTGCCAGACCAGCAACCGCCAGCAGCGCGCCACCCCAGGCCAACTTGAACTTGTTCGTCATGATCAATCTCTCCTGTTTGAGGGAAGCGAGCGTCTCCGGTCGCCTGCTCTTGATAAGCAGCAAGCGTGCCAGCACCGCAAGTGATTGATTCATAAAGCTCAATTTCGGAATCCGTGGCATCCGCACGGGCCGTTGTAAGCTTTTTCGACAGTGCGCCAGACCACGCTTTCCAAGGGAAAACCCGCACCTTCCCACCTGTTCGAGGGGGAGTCGGCGCGGGTCCGGGCGGGGTGTTCGGGGGCGGCGGCGGCCGGGTTCAGCGCAGCGGGGTGGAGACGCCCCGCCCTTGCGACCAGATGATGGCGATCACCTGTTGGGCGTCGTACAGCGCGTTCACATGGGAGATCCGCATCGAGTAGTAGTCACCCTCGGCGGCCATCACGTCGAACAGCGAGCGCTTGCCCAGCTGCTGCCACTGCTGCAGCGTGAAGCCGCGCACCCGCTCGCTGCTGCGCAGGATGTCGACCAGGCGGCGCGAGCGGTCCAGCGACGAGGACGCCGCCTCGTACATCTCCTGGACGCGGTAGCGCTTGGCCTCGATGGTCTCGTCGCGCTGCAGCGAGGCGGCCTGTGCCCGGCGGCGGGCCGAGGTGAGCGCCGAATCGGCGCCCGGCTGGACGATGGGGATGTTGACCGTCACGCCGCCGATCCAGTCGGTCTGGCGGGCCTGGCCGACGGTGGTGTTGCCGCTGACCATCAGGCTGACGCTGGGCTGCTGGCCGGCGCGGACCGACTCGGCATAGCTGCGCTGGGCCTGCGCGGTGGCGGCGGCCTGGGCCACGTCGGGCGAGACCATGACGTCGGCCATCATCTCGTCCAGGTCGGGCAGCCGGGCCAGCACCGTGCTCATCGCGGCGCCGCGCGGGAGCTCGTCGCCGACGTAGCGCTTCAGGCGCACCTCGGTCTGGCGCAGCGCGGAGGTGGTCTGCTCGTACTGCAGGTCGGCCTGCTGCAGGCTCTTCTGCGCCTGCACCAGCTCGCTGGCGCGGCCGCGGTCGGCCTTGGTGATGATTTCCAGCGCGTCGACCAGGCAGGCCATCTTGCGCACGTACTGGCTGTAGACCTGGGCCTGCAGCTGGTAGCGGCCGCGGTCCAGGGCCAGCGACACGGTCTGCAGCGCGAGCTGCTCCTCGGCGCTGGACTGGCCGTAGCGGGCGGCGTCGGCCAGCTGGGAGCGCCACTCGGTCAGCTTGGTGATGCGGCCGGAGTCCCACAGCGGCGCGCTCACGTTGAGCGAGCCGCGGCCCTGCATGCCGCTGGTGGTGGTGCCGGGGCCGTCGCCCGGGAGGATGGTGCCGGTGTGGCCGGCGGTCAGGCCCAGCGTCACCGTGGGCAGGCGCTGCGCCTTGGCCTCGGCCAGGTCGGCCTCGGCCGACTGCGTCAGCAGGCGCACCGCGCCGATCGCCTTGCTGCGGGCGAGCGCGCGCTGCACCAGTTCCTGGAGCTGGACGCGCGGGTCGGAATCGCCGATCTCCAGCAGCGCCGTGTCCTTGGCGGACAGCTGCGCGGGCGGGAGGCTGCGCTCGTCCGAGCAGCGGCTGGGCGGCGGGTCCTGCGCCCAGGCGGGCGCGGCCACGCCGGCCAGCACGGCGGCCGCGGCGAGGGAGAGCGAGGAAGACAGGGCGCGCCGCAAGCTCCGGCGCGGAGTGGATTCGGTCATGGTCACGCGTACTGCAAGCAATTTCCCATGCCTGTACTGGACCATTCCGGCGGGTTTTCGAAGGCCCGATAAGGCCGCGCGCGACGGGCTTGTTCTCAGCGTTCGCGCAAGGCTTCGCGGGACTTGAGCATCGGGCGAAGGAGATAGCTCAGCACCGAGCGCTCCCCCGTCCGGATGTCCACCATCGCCGTCATGCCGGGGATGACCGGCAGCGGGTCGCCGTTGGCGCGCAGCGTGTTGCGCTCCGCCGTCAGCTGCACCCGGTAGTAGGTGCCTTCGTTGTTCTTCTCGGTCTCGCCCAGGGCGTCCGGGCTGACGTACTCGACCTTGGCGTGCAGCCCGCCGTTGACGTTGAAGTCGTAGCCGTTGAGCTTGATCACCGCGGTCTGGCCGACCTGGATGTAGCCGATGTCCTTGGGCTTGATGCGCGCCTCGATCAGGATGCGCGGGCCGATGGGGACGATCTCCATGATGGGCGCGCCGGACGCGATCACCCCGCCCACCGTGTTCATCTTGATGTTCTTGACCAGGCCCTTGACCGGCGACTTCAGCACCGAGCGCGTCACCGCGTCGCGGCGCACCACCAGCTGCTCGTCCATCTGCGCCAGATCGGTCTGGGCCTTGGACAGCTCGGTGCTGGCGTCCTGCCGGAAACGGCTGATGCGCTCGTTGCGCTGCTGCTGCAGCTCGTTCACCTGGCGCGTGACCCGCATCACCTCGACGTTGGACATCAGGCCCTTGGACGCCATGTCCTGCGCCAGCTTCTGCTCGCTGGCCAGCAGGCCGATGCTGCGGTTGGTGCTGGAGACGGCCTCGTCCAGGACGCGGCGGCGGGTGTCGAAGACCTCGGTCTCGCTGTCGACCAGACGCTGCACCTTGCGGACCTCGTCGGGGAACTTCAGGGGGACGCCCAACGCCTCGGCGCGCAGCCGCGCCACCTGCGCCATCAGGCCCAGGCGCTTGGCCTGGCTCTCGTTCTCGGCGGCCTCGGCGCGGGTGGGATCCAGCTCGGCCAGCGGCTGGCCGGCCTCCACTTCCTCGCCCTCGTGGACCAGCAGCTTGCCCAGCGTGCCGGATTCCAGGCTGGCGATGACCTGCTCCTTGCCGTCGGGCACGATGCGGGCGTCGCTGCGGGTGACCTCGTCCACCGTGGCGATCGAGGACCACACCAGCCCCACCAGCAGCACCGCGCCGATCAGGTACAGCGCCCAGACGGCGCGCGGCAGCGGCTCGTCGATCAGCGCCGACTGGACGCTGCCGACGAACAGGCCTTCTTCGCGGCTGAGACTGCGGGTCTGCGACATGGCGGGTGGGACGAAAGGTTCAGCGGAGCCGGATCAGACCGACGCCGCGCGGTTCATGGCCTGGGCGGCCGGGTGGACGTGCACCGGCGCGCCCGGCTCCGCCGGCTGGCCGGGCTGACCGGCCTGCCCCGGCTGGGCTTGCTGGCCGGGCGGGCGGGCGCCGGACAGCGCCGCCAGCACCTGGTCGCGCGGACCGTCCATCACCAGGCGGCCGCTGTCGACGACGACGATGCGCGAGACCAGTTCCAGGACCGCCGGACGGTGCGTGACCATGATCAGCGTGCAGTTGCCGGCGGCGTCGCGCAGCTGGCGCAGGAAGGCGATCTCGGACTGGGCGTCCATGGAGCTGGTGGGTTCGTCCATCAGCAGGATCTGGGGCTTGGCGACCAGGCTGCGCGCGAGCGCCACCAGCTGACGCTGGCCGCCCGACAGCAGCGAGCCCATCTCGCCCACGGGAAGGTCCCAGCCCATCGGGTGACCGGCGACGACGCGGTCCAGGCCCGTCAGCTTGGCGACCTCGACCAGGCGCTGGGCATCCACGTGGCGGCCCATCAGCACGTTGTCGCGCAGCGTGCCGTGGAAGAGCCGCGGCTCCTGCGACACGAAACCGACCTTGCCGCGGAACTCCGCCGGGTCGACCTGGCGCAGGTCGATGCCGTCGACGTCGACCATGCCCTCGGTGGGCTGATACAGACCGGCCAGCATGCGCAGCACGGTGGACTTGCCCGAGCCGATCCGGCCCAGGATCGCGATCCGCTCGCCCGGCTGCACGCGCATCGTGACGTTGCGCAGCACTTTCGGGGATTGGGCGTCGCCCTGCGGCGGGTAGCTGAAGCCGACGTCGTTCAGGCCGATGCGGCCGGTGATCTGGTTCAGCGGGACGTAGTTGCGATTGGACTCGCGCTCCAGCGGGGCGCTCATCACCGCGTTCAGCGACAGCATCGCGGCGCGGGCGCCCTGGTAGCGCGTGGCCAGGCTGACCAGGCTGTTCAGCGGCACCGTGGCGCGGCCGGCGAACATGACCGCGCCGATCAGCGCGCCGGCGCTGATCGTGCTCTCGCTGATCAAGTAGACGCCCCAGACCAGCATGATCAGGTTGATGGCCTGCTGCATGGTCATGGAGATGTTCATGCTCCAGCTGGCCATGGTCCGGGCGCGCAGCGCGGACTCGGCGACGATGGCGGTGCTCTGCTCGTAGCGGCGCAGGAAGCGGCCCTCGGCGCCGGAGGTCTTCAGGTCCTCCAGGCCCTCGAGCGCCTCGACCAGGGTGCCGTGCAGGTCGGCGGCCTCGGTCATGTTGGTGCGCATGGCGCGGCGCAGGTAGCCCTGGATGCCGAAGCTCATCGCCAGCATCAGCGGGATGGCCAGCACCAGCACCCAGCCCAGCGGGCCGCCGATGATGAAGGTCATCGCCACGAACAGCAGCACGAAGGGGAGGTCCGTCAGCACCGACATCGTGGCCGAGGTGAAGAAGTCGCGCACCACCTCGACCTGGGCCAGGTAGTGGGCGTAGGAGCCGGCGGACGCGGGGCGGTGTTCCATCCGCACGCCCAGGGTCTGGCGGAACAGCTTGGCGCCGACGATCAGGTCGGTCTTGCGGCCGGCCAGGTCGATCAGGTGGCTGCGCAGCTGGCGCGAGAACAGGTCGAAGACCAGCGCCAGCCCGGCGCCCACGGCCAGGGTCCACAGCGTGACGAAGGCCTGGTGCGGGATGACCTTGTCGTAGATCACCGAGGTGACCAGGCCGGACACCATCATGAGCACGTTGCTCAGCAGGGCCGCCAGCATGGCCGAGCGGTAGTACGGGATGAAGCGGCGCAGCGTGCCGAACAGCCAGTGCGAGTCGGGTTGCAGCAGCGGCTGCTCGCCCTTGCCGGAGATCGGCCGGGCCTGCGACACCTCCTGGGGCGTGACCGCCAGGATGAAGCCGCTGTATTCCTGATCCAGCTCGGCCGCCGGGGCGACGCAGCTGGCGGCCTCGGGGCCGGGGAAAACCACCTCGTAGCGGACGCCGCCCGCCGCCGGATCGTCCTCCAGGCGGCGCACCAGCACGCAGGCGTCGCCACCGTTGAGCAGCAGCACCGCGGGCAGCAGCAGCGGGTTGATCTCCTCGATGCCCTTGCGCAGCAGGCCGGCGTTGTAGCCGGCCTCGCGCATCAGGCGGATCGCCTGGTCGGGACTGAGGGCCCCCTCCACCGGGGCGCCGGCGCGCAGCGAGTCGACCGAGCGGGCGCGGCCGTGGTGCTGGGTCAGCCAGGCCAGGCACTGCAGCAGCGGGTCGATGGCCGGCTGCTGGGCCAGGTCGGCCAGCGGATCATGCGGCTCCTCCGGCATGCCGGGCGCGCGATGGCCGTCCTCGGCCGCCAGGCGCAGGCCGGGGCGGCGGGCGCGCTGGTCGCCGTCGAAGAAGGGATCGTGGGGCCGGGTCATGGGTCAGGCAGGTGGGTTCGCGGATCTTGTCAACTTCAGCCGCGATGGGCGAGTGCCAATTGCTCGAATTCGCGCTCGATGTCGCGCACGATGGCCGGCATGTCGAAAAGTGCGCTCTTGCGGCCCTCGTCGCGCAGGTAGCGCTTGTAGGAGCGCGACCGGCCCGGATTCAGGCCGATCTGGATGGCGCGCTGCACGTATTCGTCCAGGGAGAAGGTGATCAGGTCCGGCAGGCCGACGGCCGTCAACAGGCTGCCGCACATGCGGGAGATGTAGCTGCGGCCCGAGCGCGTCAGGATGGGCGTGCCCATCCAGAGGCAGTCGCTGGCAGTCGTGCCGGCGTTGTACGGGAAGGTGTCCAGCACCAGGTCGGCCAGCTGGAAGCGGGCCAGGTAGTCGGGCGGGGCCACGCGGGGGGCGAAGATCAGCCGCGCCGGGTCGATGCCGGCGTCGCGGGCGCCCTGCTCCAGGTTGGCGCGGGCCCATTCGTTGTCCGCCAGCAGCCACAGCACGCTGTTCGGGACGCCCTTCAGGATGCTCATCCAGGCGCCGAACATCTCGGCGTTCATCTTGTGGTTGTTGTTGAACGAGCAGAAGACGAAGGCGTCCTCGGGCAGGTGGTACTGGGCGCGGGTCGGGTCGGGGCCGATCTCCCGCTGTCGGTCGCTGACCTGGTAGCAGTGCGGGAGGTAGATCGGCTTCTCGCTGCAGTACGGGAGGTACTCGGGCGGCATCACGAAGCGGTCCGCGATGATCCAGTCCACGCCCGGCAGCAGCGAGGTGGCCGGCAGGCCCAGGTAGCTGACCTGCACCGGGGCGGGCCGGTGCGCCAGGATGTTGGGGCGGGCGCCGCTGGTCAGGCCCTGCAGGTCGACCAGCACGTCGATGCCGGCCTGGGCGATCAGCTTGGCGGCGGTGTCGTCGTCCAGGCTGTTCAGGCGCCAGACCTTGTCCATCGACATCAGGATGCGCTTGCGCAGCGCGGTGCCGTCGTCGCGGCTCCAGTCGAAGGCGTGGATCTCGAACTTCTCGCGGTCGTGCAGGCCGTAGAGCTCGGCGGTCAGCAGGCCCACCGCGTGCATGCACAGGTCGCCGGACAGGTAGCCGATCTTGATCTTGCCGCCCTCGCGTCGCGCGGCGACCGAGACGGGGTGCTTCCACAGCACCTCCTTCTGCTTGGTCACCTTCTCGTGGACGAAGCGCTGGGCGGCGCCCATCTGCAGGGCGGGATCGTCGGTCGCGCTGAGCGTGGCCAGCAGCGAGGTCGCGATCAGCAGCTTGTTGTGGGTGACCTCGCCGAAGGGCTGGTACACCGGCCACTTGCACTGCTTCTGACGGATGTGCACGTAATGCTGCATCACGTCGGTCTGGTCCGGGTTCAGCGTCAGGCTGCGGACCATCAGCGCCTCGGAGCTGTCGTAGCGGCGTTGCAGCTCGAGCAGCCGGGCGGCGTTGTTGAAGGCGTGGGTGCGCAGGCCCAGCGTGTCGGCGCCCAGGGCCTCGATCGGGCCTTCGGCCTCGTAGACCTGGGCCCAGGCGGCCAGCGCGTCGTCGACGCGGCCCAGGTGTTCCAGCTGGTGGCCCAGGTTCAGCCGGGCCTGCGCGAAGGTCGGGCTGATGGCCAGGGCCTGGAGGTAGACCGCCTCGGCGCGGGCATGCTGCTGGATGTTGCCCAGCACGGTGCCCCAGTTGTAGAGGGCGACCAGGCGGGCGGCGGCGGGGTGTTCCTCGCGGGTCAGCCAGGTTTCGTAGAGGTGGGCGGCGGCCTCGCCCAGGTTCTGGCCCTGGAAGAAGTTGCCCCGGTCCATCAGCTCGGGCAGCGGCAGGGAGCCCTCGCGGGCGCGGGTCAGCAGCTGCTCCCATTCCTGGGCCAGCGGGGCGGGAACGCTCAAGTTCTGCATGCTGGGTCGGGCGATGTCCATGTGATCGGGCTTTCGACGCGGGTCGTTCCGGCACGGCGGGCATGGCGGGACGCATCCCGGCCAGGCCCGACGGCCGCCTGTCCGGATTGTGTCCGGCCCCTTCCGACGGGAATCCGGGCAATTGGGCGGTGGCGACCGCCCATTTCCCTTCTTGAGACCCGTCCAGCCTCCCCATTCAAGCCCTTATCGGCAGGCCAGGCGAGAACTTGAGCACGATGTGAGGCGGCTGTCACCGCCTTATTTGCGGTTCATCGTGATAAGGCGACTTCCACAATCGTCTCGCGATCCGGACCCCAGATGTCCGGGCGCCGCGCGGATGAGAGAGGGTTTCGGGGACTCCCCGGACGTCGAGGGACGCGCGCCACGCAACGCCACGAAGAACACACCATGAAGGCGAGTCCGAGTCTGTCTCGTTGGGATGAGATGGTCGATGCGGCCGAGGCGGTCGACCCCACGGATCTGGAAGAACTGGAAACGCGCTGTGCCGATTCGCTCACCTGGGCGGAGCCGGTCTCGCGCCTGGGCGGCACCGGCGGCGCGGCGATGAACGACGCGCCGGTGCGCCGGCGCGGCGGGGACTCCATCTTCCAGAGCCTGATGCGGCTGTGGCCGCGCGACGGTCGCCGGCCTCAGGCCAGCGCGCGGGCCATGGCCCGGCTGCGGACCTCGTTCCGGGCGGCGCTGACCGACCTGGGCGAGCGCGCCGAGGCCGCCGGCGACGCCGCGGCGCGGGAACGCGTGCGGGCCCTGCTCCGCCACATCGTGCACAGCCGGCATCCGCAGGACCTGTGGCATCTGCGCACCGCGATCTACACGGAGGTCGCCCGGACCTTCGACCAGGCCGAGGCGGAAGCCCGCCTGGTCTTCCTGAACCGCCAGCTCGAGCAGGGCAAGAGCCTGCTGCGGCGGCTGCTGGGCTGAGTCGGGCGCCCTGCCCGCCCCCAGGGATTCCCCGTATCCGTTCCGCTCTTTCGGGGGAACGAGGGCGGCGCCGCGCGCCGCGATACTGCGAGCCTTCCACGACATCCGGGGATCGCGAATGAGAGGGCTTCATGTCTGCCTGTGGCCGATGGCCGCCGCGCTGCTGCTGGCCACGGTGCCGGCCCGCGCCGAACGGAGCGGCGATCCGCTGGCCCCGATCGCGGACTGCGTGGGCAAGGGGGAGCTGAAGGTGCTGGCGCACAACCGCCTCCCCGAATCGGTCCAGTCCCGCACCGTCGCCACCGCCCAGGGTGAGCAGCGCGTGTCGATGGCCGACGGCTACCGGGTCCTGCTGGCGACGCCGCAGGGCCTGCCCTTCGTGAACTTCAAGGTGGAGCTGTCGGACCCTGCCTCCGCCGAGGCGGATCGCGCGGCCATCCTGGGCCAGATGCAGGTCATCGCGCAGCGCTCGACCGCGCCCGGCGGCAACGAACTCCAGCGCGAGCACCTGGGCGACGCGGAGCTGCTGGCCTTGCATCAGAAGGACCTCTCCCGAGGCGGCCCGCTGAGCTTCTACAGCATCTTCATTCCGGCGCGCCACCTGGTCTCGACGATCTACGTGCTGAACCAGGATCCGGCCAAGCGCGCCTTCGCGACCTTCGACGACTACGCCAGGCAGCGCGACGCCGCCATCGCGGCGGCGCTGCGCTGCCTGGGCTGAGGCCCGCGATTACTTCGGCTGGCCCAGGAAATCCATCTTCCCGATCGGCACGCCCGCATGGCGCAGCAGCGCATACAGCGTGGTCGCGTGGAAGTAGAAGTTGGGCAGGTTGAAGAAGCGGACGAAGTCCTGGCCCTCGAACTTGTAGGGCTCCTTGTCGCGGCGCGGGACCGAGATCGCGCGGGTCTCGCTGCCATTGATCTGCTCGGCCGACACCGACTTCACGAAGTCGCGCGTCTTCTGGATGCGGGCGATCAGGTCGTCCAGCGTGGCCTCGTCGTCGGGCCAGCTCGGCACTTCCAGGCCGGCCAGGCGGGCGGCGCCGCTCTTGGCCGCGTCGCTGGCGATCTGGATCTGGCGCGGCAGCGGCAGCATGTCCGGCGCCAGGCGCAGCGTCAGGTAGACCGACTCGTCGAAACCCTTGGCCTTGGCGTGATCGCGCGCGATGCGGATCCAGTTCTGCATGCTCGCGAGCGTGCGGTCGAACACCGGAACGGTGGCGGCGTACATGTCCATGTGAGATCTCCTCGTCGCGCTGGGCGAATGGCTGGCGTATGAATGAGCCGGGCGCGCCCCGAGCGGCGCCCCCGATGCGAAGCGGGCCGGATGCTAGTGCCTGTTGGGTTCTGTTGCACGGCCCTCGCCCGATGCCCTTGGGATGGCCGATCGACACGGTTAGGATCGGTACCCGCACGCCTATGAACATCATCATCCTCGACGATTACCAGGACGCCGTGCGCAAGCTGCCTTGCGCCGCCAAGCTGGACGCGCTGAACGCCAAGGTCTTCACCAACACCGTCAAGGGGATCGGGCAGCTGTCGGTACGGCTGCGGGATGCCGAAGTGTTGGTGACGATCCGCGAACGCACCCACTTCCCCCGGCAACTGCTGGAAAAGCTGCCCAAGCTGAAGCTGATCTCCCAGACCGGCCGGGTCGGCAAGCACATCGACCTGGACGCCTGCACCCGGCTCGGGATCGCGGTGGCGGAAGGCGGCGGCTCCCCGATCGCCCCGGCCGAGCTGACCTGGGCGCTGATCATGGCCGCGATGCGGCGGCTCCCCCAGTACATCTCCACGCTCAAGCACGGCGTGTGGCAGCAGTCGGGCCTGAAGTCGGGCTCCATGCCGCCCAACTTCGGCCTGGGCATGGTGCTGCGCGGCAAGACCCTGGGCATCTGGGGCTACGGCAAGATCGGCCAGCTGATCGCCGGCTACGGCAAGGCCTTCGGCATGCAGGTGCTGGTCTGGGGCAGCGAGGCGTCGCGGCTGCGCGCCCAGGCCGACGGCCACCAGGCCGCCGACACCCGCGAGGCCTTCTTCGAGCAGGCCGACGTGCTGTCCCTGCACCTGCGCCTGTCCGACGAGACCACCGGCATCGTCACCGCCGAGGACCTGGCCCGCATGAAGCCGACCTCGCTGTTCGTGAACACCTCGCGCGCCGAGCTGGTCGCCGACGGCGCGCTGGTCTCGGGCCTGAACCGCGGCCGCCCCGGCATGGCCGCGATCGACGTGTTCGAGTCCGAGCCCATCCTGCAGGGCCACCCCCTGCTGCGTCTGGAGAACGCCGTGTGCACGCCGCACATCGGCTACGTGGAGCTGGACAGCTACCAGATGTATTTCGACGCGGCCTTCGACAACGTCCTGAACTTCATGGCCGGCAAGCCCAGCCACATCGTCAACCCCGACGCGCTGAAGGTGCTGCGTTGAGCCCCGGGGCGCCCCGCCCGGACCCCGAGCCCGCGGCGGGCGGCGCCCCCTCCTCCACCGATGACGCCAAGCGCCCCGGCGCTGACGCCGCGTTGACGGTCGACGCGTCCGGCGCGGAACCAGCGCTCGCGCGGCCCGATTCCCTGAGCCACCTCTTCTGGGCCTTCAGCCGTCTCGCGCTGCAAGGCTTCGGCGGCGTGCTGGCCGTGGCGCAGCGCGAGCTGGTCGAGCGCCTGGGCTGGATGTCGCGCGAGGAGTTCGTCGAGACCCTGGCCGTGGCCCAGGTCCTGCCGGGCCCCAACATCGTGAACATCTCGCTCATGATCGGCGACCGCTTCTTCGGCCTGCGCGGCGCGATGGTGGCGCTGGCCGGGATGATGGTCTTCCCCGCGGTGATCGTGCTGGTCCTGGCGGCGCTGTCGACGACCTGGCTGGCCTCCCCGCGCATGAGCGGCGCGCTGCGCGGCATGGGCGCGGTGTCGGCCGGACTGATCCTGGCCACCGGCCTCAAGCTGCTGCCCTCGCTGAACAAGAACCCGGTCGGCCTGTGGCCGGGTCTGGCGCTGGCGGCCCTGGTCTTCGGCGCGACGGTGTGGCTGAAGCTGCCGCTGTTCTGGATCGTGCTGAGCGTGGGCGGCCTGGGCATGACGCTGGCGCTGCTGGCGCTGAAGCGGAGCCGCGCATGAGCCTGCTGATGGGCACGCTGAGCTGGCCCGAGCTGGGCGCGCTGCTGCTGCACTTCCTGGTGCTGTCGCTGCTGTCCATCGGCGGCGCGATCACGACCGCGCCGGACATGCACCGCTTCCTGGTCGACGAGCGGCACTGGCTGACGGACCAGAGCTTCACCAGCTCGATCGCGCTGGCGCAGGCGGCGCCGGGACCCAACATCCTGTTCGTGGCGGTGCTGGGCTTCAACGTGTCGGGCCTGGTCGGCGCGATGGCGGCGATGCTGGGCATCATGCTGCCCTCGACCACGCTGGTGCTGGCGGCCACGCGCTGGGCGCGCCGCAATCGCGAGCACCTGGGCGTGCGCGCCTTCACCGTCGGCATGGCGCCGCTGACCCTGGGGCTGATGCTGGCGACCGGCTGGCTGCTGGCCGCGCCCTACCTCGTCGACGAACATCACCGCTGGGCGACGCTGGCGCTGATCCTGGCCACGCTGTTCCTCACGATGCGGACCCGGCTGGGGATCGTCTGGATGGTGGTCGGCGGCGGGGTGCTGGGGGCGATGGGGATCGTGTGATCGGGCGCGCGGCGAGGGCTGGCCCCATTGGCGAGGCAGCTCGTCGGCGTCACGGGTCATGCCATCCACGGGTTCAGCGCGCCTCGAAGCGATAGGGGGGGCCCGGCAGGAAGTCGACGTCCTCCAGGTCCTTCGGCGCGGCGAGGAACTCGTTCGTGCCTGGATCCAGCCTGCGCAGGAAGTCGTCCCACCGCGCCGGGATCTGCGCGACCGGAAGGACCTCGGTCGGGTTGATCGGGTCGAAGACCGGTGGTGGCAGCGGCAGGCCCTGCAGCGGGAAGTCGTCGAAGATGTCCGGACGCGGCGCTCCGGCCAGTTCCTCGGCCTCGAGGTGGGACTGCTCCAGACCTTGGACGCAGGCTTCCCACCAGGCCAGGAAGGCCTCCTGCTCCGGCAGGACGTGCGTGGCGAGGTTGTAGGCCCAGCAGGCGCGCGTCGCGATCCGGGGATCGCTGCGCAGCTCGTGCACGGCGTCGTTGAGGATCAGCAGGCTGAGATAGAGCGGGCCGCGCTCGGGGCTGGACCACTCGTCCGGATCGAACTCTGTGTAGTTGAGATAGCGGTGGTGCACCGCGCCGGCCCAGGCCGCGGTCAGGAAGCGGCACTCGATCGATACGTCGGTGAGCGAGGACAGGCTGGCGACGACCCACTCCAGCGTCGCGATCGTCAGGCCCAATGAAGCCTTGTTGGTCAGGCGGTTCAGGCGCTCGAACCGCGCGGCGGTGGTGTAGCGGAAATAGGCATTGGCGTTCCACTCGTCCCAGTCGTAGTCCGCCCGCTGCTCCGCCCGGATGGACGCCGGCATGTAGTGGCGCGGAAGCGGGTTCATGGCGCGTCCCCCTGCTCGTGAACGTAAGGCTCGCCGACGAAGCCCAGTGCCCGCATCTCGTCGGGCGTGCGAAGGAACGGGTTGCCGCTCCAGTCGAGCTGGCGCAAGTGACGGTCCACCGCGCGATCCAAGGGCTGACGGGGCTGCGGTCCGCCCAGGAACTCCGGCGGCAAGGGTCGGCCGCGATGGCCGGCGGCGAAGCGCTTCCAGTCCTCGACCGTGGGGAAGTCCTCGGCCCGTGCCACCGCCTGGTCGGGCTTCCTCGCGAAGAGGTCCAGCCGGGTGATGATCTCCTCGACCCAGCGGCCAAACGCCGGCCGGACATCCCGGGGCAGCATGTGACGCGCGAGATGCGCCGCGTGGAAGGTCTCCAGGATCGGCGAGTAATAGTTCTCCCAATACTTCTCGTGATCCAGGCAGCGCCACAGGAACAAGCACAGCTCCAGCAAGGCGCCCGAGGTCGGCGACACGTCAGGCGGAATGCGCAGGTCCACCGCGTCCCGGTCGACGTAGCGCCAGTCCACCTGGTAGGCGAAGGCCGCCTCGGCCAGCTGCAGCGCCGTGCGCACGTGCCCGTCATAGCCCTGGAGCCGGTACGCGCCCCAGATCACCGTGCCGGCGCACAGGGTGATGAAGCCGTTGCTGGTCTTGAGGTCCAAGCGCTGCAGCAGCGGCGTCGGGAAGCGCGTCGAACCGGTGTGCTCGTCCCGCCCCCACCAGACGAAGGTCGGGGGTGAGGCGGCGAGACCGGCGGGAATGAAAGTCGGTGTCATCGTCATCAGGTGTCGGTCACGCCTCGACGCTCAGACGTAGCCGTCCTGAGCGCAGATGAAGACATCCATGCATGGGGTGGCGTGGCAGCGCAGTCCGAGGCACGATTCGTGACGGGCGGAGAGGCAGTTGACGAGCCAGCGGTGTGCCACCGCCGCGTGACTTTGGTCGCTATTGCCCTCGGGCCGCTGCCAGTACCGTGACCCGCTACTACCAAAGGCAAGCATATGAGCGGCAGAGAGCCTTTCGAAACGGGTTGGACCCCGGCGGCAGCGGTCTCCGGCCTGGCCGTTCAGGTGGGCCAACTCGTCGCCCTGGCGGATCAAGGTGCCACGCCCATGGTGATCGACCCCAGCCTGCCGCTGGGATCGGCCTTGCGAGCCCGGAGCATCGTCGACCTGCACGCCGACCACATCGGCACGCAGGTGCTTCTGGTCTTCGAAGGGGGTGACCCTGCCAAGCCCATCGTGATCGGCGTCCTGCGGGGCCAGGAGGTCTGGCCGCTCAGGGAACGGCCGGATCAGGTGCAGGTGGATGCCGATGGCCAACGTCTGGTCGTCAGCGCGCAGAAGGAGATGGTCCTGCGCTGCGGCAAGGCCAGCATCACGCTGACCCGGACCGGTGAAGTGTTCATCGAAGGCAGCTACGTCTCGACGCGCTCGACCGGCGTGAACCGCATCCGCGGTGGGTCGGTGCAGTTGAACTGACCCGTCGACCGGCGTCTCCGCCGCCGGCGCGCCTACCACTCCCACCGGGCCTGTCGATCCTCCGCCAGGCTGAATCGATAGGGCGTCCGCTTGAAGCCCTGCGCCACCATGACCTCCGGCGGGTTCATGAACGGGTTCTGGCTACCCTCCAGACCGCGGATGAACTCGTCGAGCAGCGCCTCGGCGTCGTCCGGTCGCACGACATGCGCCGGATCGGCGAACTGCCAGGGCACGGGATCCCCCAGCGAGTCGTCCTTCTTGAACGGATAAAGCGCAACGAACCGGTCGATGATCCGGTCTCGCCAGTCCAGGTAGGGCGTGGCATCGGGCAGCACGTGCTCGATCAGCTTCGACAGCCGGCAGGCGCTCCACTCCGGGTTGCCTTCGACGTCGGCCTGCCGCAAGGCGAACTTGACCCGACGAATCGCCGTTCCCATCGGCCCCCGGACCGGTCCGCGCCACTGGTCGGTATCGACGTCGAAATGCGTCGAGTAATGGAAGTCGCAGAGCTGAGCCCAGGCGGCTTCCAGATACTGGCGCGGCAAGAGCTCGCTCGTCAGGCCGGAGAACCGGTGGATCAGCCACTCGCTCGCGCCGATCGTGAAGGCGGCCACCGCGCGCTGCGACATCGCGGCCAGACGTGCCTGCAGCGCCTCGTCGACCGGCATGTCCACCGCCTCGACGTCCCAGTCATCCCATCGGAAGCGAATCTCCGGATTGCGGATGCCTTCGATCCGGACATACGAAGGAATAGGGAGCGTCATGGTGTCGGCGAGCCGGTCGCGGGCCACCGATAGGGCTCGCCCTCGAAGCCGTCGGCCTTCATCTCCTCGGGTTTGCCCAAGTACGGATTGGCTTGCCAGTCCAGCGACGCCAGGTAGGCGGCAATCCGTTCGTCGTCCCGCGGCCCGGAACTGGCATAGGCCGGATCGACGATGTCGCGCGGCAGTTCGTGGCCAAGCCGTGCCGAGTAGTCCTTGGGATCCCGTTCGATCAGCCGGTCGATGGTGACCCGGCGCCAGGCCTTGAACGCGTCCGGCACGCCGCAGACGCGAAGCGCCACCTCCGAGATCGAGACCGGGTGGTGGATGAAGGGCTTGTCGTCCCGGGCATCGGCGAAGGCCTCCTCGAGGCAGAAGAACGACGCGGCGAGCGGCCCGGCGATCTCGCGGTCGAAGGTCTCCTCCCAGGGAAAGTCGATGAAGGCGTCGAGATAGCGCCAGTCGACCAGACCGGCCCAGGCAGCGTCCAGGAACTGGAACGTCCGGTCGTCGGGGAGCCCCTCGCGCAAGCGCCACAGCGTCCATTCCAGCGCGCCGAGGGAGAACGCCAACGCCGCGCGAGCCGACATCTCGCCGATCCGGTGCGCGATGCGCGGCTGATGGAAGAGGACTTCCTCGCTGGTCTGATGCGTCCAGAGGTAATCCGGCCGCGTGGACGGCACGCCGGCTTCTGCGATATGGGGAGGGGGTCGACGATTCATTTGTGTTTGGTCCAGCGCTTGGACTGCCACTTGTGGGATTGGGAGCCGTCCTTGTGGTTGACGGTATGGCACGGAGCCTTCTGCTTCTTCATGTTGTCAGGCGGCCCGTTGCACAGGTAGATCTCGACGTCGCAGTTGGCGGCGGCATCGCACAACGATCCCATGCAGGCGCCGCACGGGCTGTCCGACAAGGCGCCATCGGTGTTCCAGTTGATGCGCATGGTGATCGATCCGCCGCCGCTCATGCCCTCGGCGCTGGCCTTGTGCAGGATCTTGCATTCGCAATGATCGCGATTTCCCTGCGAATTGGAGTTGTGCGCCTTGCCGTCGCAGGGATGGCTGGCTTCCCCATGCGGCTTGGCGTAACCGGCGGCCTTGCCGGAATGGATGATCTGCGCATTGTCCGGCTGCACCGCCTTGTAGAACGCGCCTCCGGAGGTCTTGCTGTTCACCAGCGCGACGTTGCCGGGGATCTCCTTGCCAACGAAGTCGTCGGTGACCGCCTGCCGTGCCATCTTTTCCAGTTCGACGCACTCGGGATCGCCGCCGGGCGCGGCCATGCTCGCGATGTCGATGCCAGGCACCGAACCCGGGTTGGAGTGGTTCTGCGTGGTCATGTCCATGTGCCGGATCACGTTCTGACCCTCGATGCGCACGTCCATGGACCAGGCCGCATGCTTGAGCGGGCCCTGGATGTTGTGGCTGATCACGCTCATGCCGAACGACTTGGTCGCGGCCTCGTCGCCCGTGCTCTTCTTGTAGGTGGAAACGTTCTTCAACCCGACTTCGCCGCCGCCGATCTTCACGCTGCGGGATCCCCCGTCGGTGTCGCTCGCCTGCGCGGTGTTGGGATACGGGATGGGAATCGGCCCGGCCGGCGGGCCGGGTGGAGACAGGCAGACGTCCGGCATCGAGCAGATCGCCTTGTTGTCGTCCTTTTTCGCCGAGATCTCGCGGCCGTTGGCGTAGACCTTCCTGCTCATCGCGCACTTCCGGTCGACGGCTGGCCCGCTGGTTGGCGAAAACGCGTGACGACGCAGGCCCTGGCGCCGTCATCGTTGGACAGGGTGCACAACGCGGTCGACCCGACGCCATAGTCCCGCTGCCCCGCATGAAGCGCCACGGCCAGCAGCAGCGGGCCGATCGCGGCCCCGACCTCGCCGACATGCTCGACCGGATGCCACAGTTCGTTGAGCAAGGGCCGCGGTTGACGCTCGTAGCGCAGCATCGCGAAGGTCATCTCCTTGAAGCGGTCGTGCTCGCCATTCAGGTCGGCGATGCGGAAGTGCGTCTCCTGCATCGACAGGCCGCTGACCCGGAGGGCCTGTCCGATCGCCTCGATCAGCCCGTCGCCGCGCAGGGGCACGTCCGATTCCGGCGTCGCAGGTTCGTGGCCGGAGCCCCAACCGAGGATCTGGAGCTCGCTGTCGAAGCCGTGGCCATCGCGGCCGATGAGCACGGCCGAGGCGGCCTCGCCTGGCGAGAACCCGTTGGAGTTGCCGCCGCTGAGGATGCGCCGGCGGTGCAACAGCTCGTCGACCAGCTTCGGCTCGATGAGGCTGTCGACCCCGGCGACCACGCAGTACGGCTCCGCGTTGCCCACCAGCCATTGCTGGGCGGCGGCCAACGCGGAGACGGTGGCCGCCCGATCCGCCGGAAAGAGGCGGCTGGCGGCATGCACAGGCAGGTTCAGCTTGAAGCCGATCTCGCCCAGCAGCCGCTCGTCCAGCCGCGCCTGAAGATGGGGACGATCGGGGCGCGGCAAGACCAGGAACAACGGAATGCGCCGAGCATCGGTCTGCGTGGCGGCCATCGCGGCCTTGAAGCATTCGCCGATGGCGGGCGCCACCAGGTCGGCCAGCTTGCCTGCGCCGGGCGACCACTGCGGCAGGTCGACCTTGCCGGCTGCCACGTAATCGCCAGCGAAGGGATCCCAGAGGTTGGTGAGCCGCACGTGACGGACGCCAGCCCGCATGGCCGCGAGGCTCGCCGGGCCGTTGAAGCCGAGGCAGGTCACCAGGCCGCTGGCCAGGACGGAGAGCGTTGGCAGGGTCGACGCGCTCATGGCCGGCGGTTCCTGACCAGTTCGGCCAGGCTCCTGTAGTAAGGCTTGTTGCCGAGACGGCGCGCGCGGAACCACGCGGCCGAGGGCTCGCCCGCGATGACCTGGCGCAGGTCGAAGCAGCTGCGGCGCATCGCCTGGCTGGCCCGATAGGTCATCGTGAAGCGGCCTTCGTCCGGCTCGATGACGATCGTATCGATCGTGGCGGCCGTGAGTTGCTCCCGCCCCTTGTGCGGCACGAATCGCACCGGCATCGGCATCCTCGGCAACGCAAAGGCGACATGGCCGTCCGGCGTGAGGTGGCGTAGCGTCACCACCTCGCCGCCAACGGGATGAGCGATCTGCTGGTCCTGCGGCGCCGACTGGAAGTAGCGATCGTCGAAATCGGCGGGCCAGAACGGGGCGCGACGATCACGCCAGGCATCGTCATAGGTGCCCGCCAGCGCGGCCCTGGGCGACCAGCTCCGGCCGATCGGACCGAAGGACATCGGCCGGTAGCCGCCATCGGTCTCGGTCACGGGGGCGTCGAGCTCCTCGGTGATCGGCATCGGCGCGCCGTCGATGCCGTGCTGGTAGGGCCGATAGCCCAGACCCACGGGGTTGGTCCGGTAGGCCTTGACCGGTCTGGCGTCATCGGCGGAATCGGTTCCGCCATAGGCGTTGTCGTAGCTGATCGCTGCGCGGGTGAACGCTTCCGGCTGGCCCGGCGTGATGCCGAGCACGCCCCGGCGCCATTGCCGCGGCCCGGTCACGACGAAAGCCTTGCGCATCGTCGACACGCCGACACCGACGATGACGCGCGAATGGCCCGGCCCCGCCGCGTAGGCGCTGCCATGGATCAGCACATCGCACTGGGGCTTGTGATGCGCGAAGTCCACTTCCCTCACCGGCGCGCTCCAGCCGGGATCGCCACTGAACTCGTCGGCTTCGATCAGCGGCACCTGGACCTCGGAGAGCATCGGCGTCTCGCCGGCGCGCGGAATGTCGAAGGTCGCCTTGATCGCGACCACGACCAGCTCGCGACCCTCGCGATCGAAACCCAGGGTCCATCCGGCCTGCACGCCGGTCTCGTTCACGAACTCCATGGCGCCATCCGCTTCCTTTGCAGGCGTCCGCGGGCGCGGACGTCGAACAGCACCGTGGACGGCTCCAGCAGCGACAGCTCAAGTGCCGCGGCGGCCCGCTCACGCTGCCGGCCGTGTTTCAGTACATGCAGGGCTTGGGCCACCGACACCGGCTGCCCGCACAGGTGACGTTGGCCGGGACGAAACTCGTCCCGGTGCCGGTCCCACCAGGCCTTGAGCTTGTCGACGTCGGGCCAGGAGAGGCTGTCCTGATGACGAGGAGGCATCCCCGCGCCGTCGGCGTCCACCGTGTCCGATGTCGGCGCCTCGTCGGCGTCCTCGAGGTCCGGGGCGTCCTTCGACAGGTCATCGCGCTCGAGGTCGACGCCGGTGATCCCGCTGAACGCCTCGCCGGCGATGCGCGCCACGACCGGATCGTTCATCTGGCCCAGCAACCACGGCAGCGCCTGCGGGTCGCCGACGACGCCGGTGGCGCCGATCATCAGCGCTCGTCCGAACGGCGCGCCGGCCAGGCGGCGCGTGAGCTCGCGACCCCGTTCGAGGGACAGCACGCGCAGGCTCAGCTCGATTGCCCGCCAGGCCACCGGCGGGTGCTCGCAAAAGGGAATCAGCGCGGCGAGACCATCGGCATCGTCGAGCAAGGTCAGCGACCAGGCAGTCCAGAAACGGCAGCGATCGTCGCCGTCCTGAAGGCGCGCGCGCAGCGGCCCGATCGCGCCTGCAAGACGGCACTCGCCCGCCGCCCGGGCGCCGGCGGCACGGACCTGCGGGTCCCGGTCGTCGAGGGCCTCGAGCACCTCGGCGACGGTCGTGCTGCGGCACAGGCGCGACGCATCAACGGCGACGCGGCGGGCTTGAGGGGAGGACGATTTCAGCAGGCGCTCTCGCCAGCGCCGCGAAGCGCCGTCGTCCTGCCATGCCAGAGCGCTCGCCAATGGCCGGTGACCGTCCGGCACACCGCTGGCGGCCGCGAACGCGTCACGAACCCGATCCGGTTCATCGCCTTGGAACGCCAATGCGCCCCCCATGAAGACAGTCCCGACGTCCAGCGTCGCCAGGGCCCTGCGGGCATGTCGCGCGCCAGCGTCGGCATCCACCTGCAGCCCCTCCAGATGCGCCTGCACGCGGTCATCCAGTCGCACGAGCGCGTCGAGCGTGTAGTGGGCGGCCTGGACGGCGTGATCGCGCGACGCCCAGAGGAAGGGAGCCTCCTCGGCGTGCATCGCCAGCACGGCCTCGTTGGTCATGGCCGTGACTTCCCATGGCCTGAATCCAATGGCCCTGTCCATCCGCAGTGATTCCCCTGATCACCCGGTGCTCGACGTGTCGACCGTCGACGGCCCAGGCGTGTTGGCTGTGTCTGACAGGCACGGTAGGTGACCACGGCGGGTGGCAGCCAGTGAACAAAGTCACGAACCCGCGCCGCCCGCCGCCGCGGATCGGCACGATCCGGATGAGCACCTTTTCCCCTCGGGCCGGCACTTCTGCCCATTCCTCCGCGCCTTCCCCCGCGTCGAGTGTTTACAGCCCTGTAACCGCTCTCGATGATGATGCTTTCCATCGACAAGAAGCCTCCTCTGGAACGGGGGCTCATCCGGAGGGCGCGTTGAGACGTGTGCTTGTGGTCCGCAACGCCTTGCTGCCGTTGTCCGAGACCTTCGTGAAACAGCAGGCCTTGAAGCTCAAGACCTGGCAGGCGACGCTCGTGGGCCAGCGGCTCACGCCCAAGGGGCTCCCCCTGGACGGCCTGCAGATCCATCTGACCGCCCCCGAGACCCTCGCCGACCGCTGGCGCTGGCGGCTGTTCCGCCGCCTCGGCTGGCCGATGCCGGCCTCGCTGCGCGCGCTGATGGCGCCCGCCGACGGCATCCGACCGGAGCTGATCCACGCGCATTTCGGCGTCGACGCCGTCACCGCCTGGCCCTGGCTGCGCCGTCTGGGCCTGCCCGTCGTCGTGACCCTGCACGGCTACGACATCCACACCCATCCCGAGTCCTGGGAGTCCGGCCAGGGCGGGCAGCACCTGCGCGACTACCCGCGCCGCCTGCGCGAGATGGCGGCCGATCCCCGCGTCAGCTTCATCGCCGTGTCCGAGGCCGTGCGCCAGCGCGCGATCACCGGCTACCAGCTGCCGGCCGACAAGATCGAGAAGGTCTTCATCGGCGTGGACGTGACCACCTTCCGGCCCGGCCCGATCACGCCGGGGGCGCGGCCGCCCCACATCCTCTTCGTCGGACGCCAGGTCGAGAAGAAGGGCCTGGAGGTGCTGATCCGCGCCATGACCCGCGTGCGCGAGCGCTTCCCCGAGGCCCGCGTGAAGGTGGTCGGCGACGGCCCGCTGCGCGCGCGCAACGAGGCGCTGGCCGCCGAGCTGGCCGCGCCGGTCGACTTCCTCGGCGCGCGCTCCTCCGAGCAGGTCCGCCGCCTGATGGACGCGTGCGCCCTCTTCTGCCTGCCCAGCGTCGTCAGCGCGACCGGGGACGCGGAGGGCCTGCCGATCTCCATCCTCGAGGCGCAGGCGGCCGGGGTGCCGGTCGTGACCTCGGCGGTGGGCGGACGCGACGAGGGCATCGTCGACGGCCGCACCGGCTTCGGCTTCGCCGAGCGCGACCACGAGGCCCTGGCCGGGCACCTGTGCCGGCTCCTGGGCGACAACGCCCTGCGCGACGACATGGGCCGCGAGGCCCGCGCGCTCGCCATGGAGCGCTTCGACATCCGCGTCTGCGGACGTCAGCTCGAGGCGCTGTACGCGCGCCGAGCCGCCGGGGTCACCACGCCGCCGGCCAGCGCCGTCGTCGGCGACGTGCGCCCCTGAGCCCGCCTCGCCGCCCATGAGAAACGGGACGCCTCGGCGTCCCGTTCGCATGGAAGTTCGGTAGGACTCAGACGTCCTTGGTGCCGAAGATCTTGTCGCCGGCGTCGCCCAGGCCCGGGATGATGTAGCCGTCCTCGTTGAGGTGGGAGTCGATCGCGGCGGTCCAGCAGCGGACGTCCGGATGGGCCTTCGTCAGCGCGGCCACGCCCTCGGGGGCCGCCACCAGCACCAGCGCGCGGATGTCCTTGCAGCCGCGCTTCTTCAGCAGGTCCACCGTGGCGATCATCGAGCCGGCCGTGGCCAGCATCGGGTCGATGATCAGCGCCGTGCGCTGGTCCAGCTGACCGACGAACTTCTCGAAGTAGTTCACCGGTTGCAGGGTCTCGTGGTCGCGGGCCAGGCCGACGACGCTGACCTTGGCGTTGGGCATCATGTCCAGCACGCCGTCCAGCATGCCCAGGCCCGCGCGCAGGATGGGCACCACGGTGACCTTGCGGCCGGCGATCTGGTCGATCTCGACCTGGCCACACCAGCCCTCGATGGTGGTCTTCTCGAGCGGGAAGTCCGCCGTCGCCTCGTAGGCCAGCAGGCGGGCGACCTCGTTGGTCAGCTCGCGGAACTTCTTGGTGGACATGTCGCCCTCCCGCATCAGGCCGATCTTGTGCTTGACGAGGGGGTGCGTGACTTCGATGACGGCCATGGCGATGTGCGATCCGGTAAGGGGAAGCGGCCCCGCGCGGGGCCCTTCGGATGTTGGAGCGGCCCCGAGGGGCCGCAGTGGCGCGATTATCTCGCGTCGCAAGTCGCGTGCCCGGTCGGCGCCCTCACGGGCCCGGCGCGGCGCGATCGGCGGTCAGCCCTTGGCCTTGGCCTGACGCTGGCGCAGCGCCTCGTACAGGCTGACACCGGCCGCGACGGAGACGTTCAGGCTCTCCACCGCGCCCTGCATGGGGATGCGCACCAGTTCGTCGCAGGTCTTGGCGGTGAGCTGGCGCATGCCGTCGCCCTCGGCGCCCAGCACCAGCGCCACCGGACCGGTCAGGTCCAGGTCGTACAGGGTCTTCTCCGCCTGGTCCGAGGTGCCGATCACCCAGATGTCGCGCTCCTTGAGCTCGTTGAGCGTGCGCGCCAGGTTGGTGATCATGAGATAGGGGACGGTCTCGGCCGCGCCGCTGGCCACCTTGGCCACCGTGGCGTTCAGGCCGACCGAATGGTCCTTCGGGGCGACCACCGCGTGCGCGCCGGCGCCGTCGGCCACCCGCAGGCAGGCGCCCAGGTTGTGCGGATCGGTCACGCCGTCCAGCACCAGCACCAGCGGGGGGCCCTCGACGTCGTCCAGCACCTCGTCCAGCGAGTGCGACTGCGCCACGGCCTTGACCCGCGCCACCACGCCCTGGTGACGGTGCGAGCCGCCCAGCTTCTGCAGCCGGTCGTCGTCGCTCTCGACCAGCTTGGCCCCGGCCGCCTGGGCCTTGTCCAGGAACGTGCGCATGCGCTGGTCCTTGCGCGTGCCGTCGAAATGGATCTCCTGCACCGACTCGGGGGCGGTCTTGAGCCGCACGGTGACGGCGTGGAAGCCGAACAGGATCTGGGTCTTGGAAGGAGCGTTCATGGGGCGCGATTGTCGCCGCTCTCAGATCCACCCCAGCTGCCGCGCGCCCATCAGGGCACCGATCAGCACCGGCTGGTGGACCATGTAGTAGGACAGCGACCAGCGCCCGAGCCCCGCCAGCGGCCGTGTCAGGCCCGGCAGCGGACGCCGCATCCAGTCGCGGACCGCCTCGGTGCGCGCCAGCGCGAAGCCCCACAGCATCGGGCCCAGCCAGGGCAGCAGCGGGACGTAGTCCTCGGTCAGCGGCTTGTGCGTGACCAGCCCGACCCAATTCGTGGTGCGGGTGTCGAAGAAGGGATGCTGGACCAGGAAGGGCAGCGCGATCGCGACCGCGCCCAGGGCCCACAGCGCGATGTCGGGCAGCCGCGAGAAGCCGAAGCGGGTGAGGATGAGCATCAGCGCCATGCCGTGCAGCACGCCGAAGCTGATGAACGAGCGCGGGAACATCCCGTAGGAGCCGATGGACACCAGCAGAGCGCAGCCCATGATCTGGCCCCAGCGCCGCCAGAAGCGGAAGGAGGTCTGCCCCTGCCCCACCGCGACCGCCTGACCCGCTCCCGCGCACAGCAGGAAGAGGCTGACGATGGCGCTGCGCTGCCAGGTCCAGAACGGATCGCGGTAGAAGTCCTGCGCGATGACCCGGAAGTAGCTCAGGTCGAAGCAGAAGTGGAAGGCGGTCATCCACACCATCGCCAGCCCGCGCAGCGCGTCGAGTCGATCGAAGCGCGGCGTGGGTGGCATGGGCGCCGGCCTGACGGCGTCGTCCCCCGGGATGGGGTCGGGACGGGCGGGGGAAAGGCGATCCGGTGCGTTCATCAAGGCGGCAGTCTACAAAACTCAGCCCTGCCAGCGACCGCCCAGCACCCGCATCAGTTCCACGCGATTGGCCTGCTCGGTCTGCCGCAGCGTCACGAGCTGCTGGCGCGCCGCGGCCAGCTGCCGCTGCGCGTCCAGCAGCTCCAGCTGGCTGATGCTGCCCAGCCGATAGCTCTGCTCGGCCAGCCGCAGGGTCTGCTCCGCGGCCGCGACCTGCGCCTGCTGCGCATCGAGCCGCTCGGCCAGGCGATCCCGCACCGCCAGCGCGTCGGCCACCTCGCGGAAGGCCGATTGCAGCGCCAGCTCGTACCCCGCGATCGCCTCCTGGCGCGTGGCCTCGCTGACCTCGACCCGGGCCTTGCGGGCACCGCCGTCGAAGATCGGCAGGTCGATCGAGGGCATCAGGCTCCACACGCCGCTGCCGGACTTGAACAGCTCGTCCAGGTCGCTGCTGCGGGTGCCGGCGCTGGCGGTCAGCGTCAGGCGCGGGAAGCGCGCCGCGCGCGCGGCGCCGACGTCGAAGGACGCGGCGCGCAGGCGCTGCTCGGCCGCGCGCAGGTCAGGCCGCCGCAGCAGCACGTCGGCGGGCAGGCCGCCGGGGAGCTCCGGCAATGCCGTCGCGGCGCGCGTGTCCTGGCCGGTGGGCAGCAGCGCGTCGGGGAGCGGCTGGCCGGCGAGCAGCTCCAGCCGCAACCGCGCCTGTTCCACCGCGCCCGCGCTGCGTGCCGCGTCGCCGCGTGCCGACTCGAAGGCGGTGCGCGCCCGCGCGCGGTCCAGGCCCGAGGTCGCGCCCAGCTGGTACTGGCGCTCGGTCAGGTCCAGCGTGCGGCGCTGGCTGTCGCGCAGTTGCTCGGCCAGCAGCAGGCGTTGCCGCTCCGCCGCCAGCGTCAGCCAGGCGTTGGTGACCTCGGCCACCAGGCTCAGCCGCGCGCTGCGCTGGTTCTCCTCCTCGGCCAGGAAGCGCGACAGCGCCGCCCCCTCCAGGCTGCCGAGGCGATCGAAGAGATCGATCTCGTAGGCCGCCAGGCCGAGGTTGGCCGCGTAGGTCGTGGCCGCGCCGCTGGTCGCCGTGCGCTGGCGCGTCGCCGACACGCCCGCCGACAGCTGCGGCAGTCGATCGGACTCCGCGATGCGGTACTGCGCGCGGACGCGCGCCACCGCCGCCGTGCTGGCACGCAGGCTGCGGCTCTGGTCGAGCGCGATGGCGACCACGCGGTCGATGCGCTCGTCCGCGAAGAAGCCGTACCACTCGTTGGCGGCGTCGGCGGTCGCCGTCGACGCCGACGTGGAAGTCGACGCAGCCAGCGACGACGCGGACGACGATGAGGCCGGCGCGCTCGCGCCGGTGGCCGCGGCGATCGGCGCGAGCGCCGAGGCGGCGCTCGCCGCCGGCGTCACGACGCGGAAATCCTCCCGCATCGGCGGCTTGGCCCCGCCGTCCGCGGGGGCCAGGCTGCCGCAGGCCGTCAGGCCGCCAAGCCCGATGACGACGGGGATCAGGGCGATCGCGCGCTTCATGCCACCTCCGCGTCGTCGATGCCATGGTCCTTGCCGTCGGCCGCGATGGCCGAGGCGTCCTGCGCGCCATGCGCGGGCGACGGCTTGCCCGCCCTGCTGAACCGTTGCTTCACCCACAGGTAGAACAGCGGCACGAAGAAGATGCCCAGCAGCGTCGCCGAACCCATGCCGCCAAGCACGCCCACGCCGATCGCGCGTTGCGAGCCGGAGCCCGCGCCGCGCGCCAGCGCCAGCGGGAGCACGCCCATCATGAAGGCGAGCGAGGTCATCAGGATCGGTCGCAGACGCTGCTTGCAGGCCTTGAGCGTGGCCTCGAGCAGCGACATGCCCTGTCCCAGCAAGGTCTCGGCGAACTCCACGATCAGGATCGCGTTCTTCGCCGACAAGCCCACCGTCGTGAGCAGGCCCACCTGGAAGAAGACGTCGTTCATCTGCCCGCCGAGGTGGCTGGCCGCGAGCGCGCCGATGATGCCCAGCGGCACCACCAGCATCACGCTGAAGGGCACGGACCAGCTCTCGTACAAGGCGGCCAGGCACAGGAAGATGAACAGCACCGACACCGCGTACAGCAGCGGCGCCTGGTCGCCAGAGAGCCGCTCCTGGTAGCTGCGGCCGGACCACTCGAAGCCCACGCCGGGCGGCATCTCGCGCAGGATCTGCTCCATCGCGCGCATCGCCGCGCCCGAGCTCACGCCCGGCTGCACGTCGGCCTGGATCTCGTAGGCGGCGCTGCCGTTGTAGCGCACCAGCTGGCGCGGCCCGTTGGTCCAGCCGGCGGTGGCGAAGGCGGCGAAGGACACCATCTCCCCGCTGGCATTGCGCACGTACCAATGGCGCAGCGCGTCGGGATCGGCGCGGTAGGCGCCCTCCCCCTGCACCAGCACCCGCTTGACGCGGCCGCGGTCGATGAAGTCGTTGACGTAGCTGCTGCCCAGCGCGATCGACAGCGTGTCGTTGATCGTCGTGGTCGTCACGCCCAGCGTGCCGGCCTTGTGGTCGTCGATGTCGATCTGCAGCTGCGGGGTCTCGGTCAGGCTGTTGGTGCGCGCGCGGGTCAACTCGGGCCGCGCGTTGGCCAGGTCGATCAGGCGGTCGCGCGCCTCGATCAGCGCCTCCGAGCCCACGCCGCCCAGGTCCTGCAGGAAGAGCTGGATGCCCGCGCTGCCGCCCAGGCCGCGCACCGTCGGCGGCTGCACGACGTAGATGTTGGCGTCGCGCACCTTCTTGCCCAGCTCGCGGCTGAAGCGCTCGGCCAGCGCGCCGGCCGACTGGGCCGCCGCGGGTCGGTCGCCCCAGTCCTTCAGGCGGATGAAGCCCTGTCCCGAGCCCTGGTCGCCGTTGGCGCCACGCACGAGGTTGTAGAACTGCACTTCCTGCTGCTGGCCCAGGTAGGCCTCGATGCTCTGGGCCACCGCCTCCATGCGCTCGGAGGTCGCGCCCGGCGCCATCCGGACCTGGATCTGCAGGCTGCCCTGGTCCTCGTCCGGCAGGAAGGAGGTCGGCAGCGTCCGGTACAGCGCCGCCAGGCCCGCGATCAGCAGCAGGTACACCAGGAAGCTGCGCACGCCGCGGGCCGTCAGCCAGCGCACGCGAGTCACGTAGCGGTCGGTGAAGCGGTCGAACTGGCGGTTGAAGCCGCCGAAGAACCAGTCCAGCTGCTGGCCGAAGGGGCCGCCGTGGGCCGCATGCTCGCCCTTGTGGACCGGCTTGAGCACGGTCGCGCACAGCGCGGGCGAGAGGCTCATCGCGACGAACACCGACAGCACCATCGCGCTCACGACCGTGATCGAGAACTGGCGATAGATCATGCCGGTGGAGCCGCCGAAGAAGGCCATCGGGATGAACACCGCCGACAGCACGACCGCGATGCCCACCAGGGCGCCGCTGATCTCCTTCATGCTGGCGCGGGTCGCGTCGCGGGGGCTCAGGCCCTCCTCGCGCATCAGGCGCTCGACGTTCTCGACGACGACGATCGCGTCGTCGACCAGCAGACCGATCGCCAGCACCAGGCCGAACATGGTCAGCGAGTTGATCGAGTAGCCCGCCAGCGCCAGCACGCCGAAGGTCCCGAGCAGCACCACCGGCACGGCGATCGCCGGGACCAGCGTCGCGCGCAGGTTCTGCATGAACAGGTACATGATCGCGACCACCAGCACCATGGCCTCGATCAGCGTGTGGATCACGCCCTCGATGGACACGCTGATGAACGGCGTGGTGTCGTAGGTGAAGGTGATCTTCATCCCGTGCGGGAAGAAGGGTTCGAGCTCATGGAACTTGGCCTTGACCAGCTCGGCCGTCTTGAGCGCGTTGGCGCCCGAGGCCGGCAGGATGGCCATGCCGGCCGCCACCGTGCCGCTGCTGCGCACGTTGGTGGTGTAGCTGTCGCGGCCCAGCTCGACGCGGGCCACGTCGCCCAGGCGCAGCGCGGAGCCGTCGGGCTGCACGCGCAGCACGATCTTGCGGAACTGCTCCGGCGTCTGCAGCTTGGCGCGCGCGGTGATGATGGCCGTCAGGCGCTGGCCCTCCGGCGCGGGCTGCGCGCCCAGTTGGCCGGCCGAGACCTCGGTGTTCTGCGCCAGCAGCGCGTTGCGGATGTCGCCGGGCACGAGCGCGTAGCGCTGCAGCTTGGTCGGGTCCAGCCAGATGCGCATCGCGTAGCCGGAGCCGAAGACGTTGATGTCGCCCACGCCCTCGACGCGGCTGATGATGTCCTGCAGCGTGCTGGACAGGTAGTCGCCCAGGTCGGCGGAACTCACGCCCGGGTCCTCGCTGGTGAGCATGGCCACCATCAGCGGCTCGGTGCCGGCCTTGGTGACCCGCACGCCCTGCGCCTGCACCGCCTGCGGCAGCCGCGACAGCGACTGCGAGACCTTGTTCTGGACCTGCATCTGCGCCAGGTCCGGATCGGTGCCGGCGACGAAGCTCAGCACCGTGCTGGCGCCGCCCGAGGCGTTGCTCGAGGACTCCATGGAGAACAGCCCGTCGATGCCCTTGAGGTTCTGCTCGATCACCTGGGTGACCGAGTCCTCGATGGCCTTGGCGGCCGCGCCGGGGTAGCTGGTGTTGATCGAGATGCGGGTCGGGGCGATGTCGGGATAGCGCTCCAAGGGCAGCACCATCACCGCCGCGCCGCCGGCCAGCATGATCACGATCGCGATGACCCACGCGAAGATGGGCCGGTCGATGAAGAACGAGGCCATCAGACGTTCCCGCGCGCCGTCGTCGCCGCCGCCGCGGTGGTGATCGCCGCGGTCGCCGAGGCCACGCCCGAGCCGGCCGATGCCGGCGCCGAGGCGGGCTTGGCCGCGCTCTCCGCGCCGCCCTTCTTCTTGCCGTTCCTGGTGGAGCCCGCCGGGACCGGCGTGACGACCTGGTTCGCGCGCACGCGCTGCAGGCCCTCGACGACCAGCTTGTCGCCGGCGTTCAGGCCCGAGCCGACCACCCACTGGTTGCCGACCGCGCGCTTGAGCTTGAGGCGGCGCAGCTCGAGCTTGTTGCCCTCGCCGACGACGAGCGCGGTGGCCTCGCCGGTCGGCGAGCGGCTCACGCCCTGCTGCGGCACGACGATGGCGTCGTTGTCGACGCCCGCGACCAGCCTGGCGCGCACCACCATGCCGGGCAGCAGCGTGCCCTTGGGATTGGGCACGGTCGCGCGCAGCGTCACGGCGCCAGTGCCGCGGTCCACGGTCACGCCGCTGACCTGCAGCGTGCCGGCCTGCGGATGCTCGCTGCCGTCTTCCAGCAGCAGACGGATCTGGCGGCTCGGCCCCTGATCGCCCTGCCCCTCGCCGCCCAGCTGGCGGCGCAGCTGCAGGATCTCGGCGCTGCTCTGCACGATGTCGACGTGCATGGGGTCGAGCTGCTGGACGGTGGTCAACGCCTGCGTCTGGTTGGCGGTGACCAACGCGCCGGCCGTCACGGTGGAGACCTCGATGCGGCCGGCGATCGGGGCGGCGATCCGGGTGCGCTCCAGCTGCACGCGCGCGGCGTCCAGCGCGGCGCGGGCCACGGCGACCTCGGCCTGCATCTGGCGCGCGGTGCTGGCGCTGTCGTCGGCGGCCTGGCGGCTCAGCGCGTCGGCCTTGAGCAGTTCGGCATCGCGCTCGGCGCGGGTGCGGGCGACGCCGGCCTGGGCCTCGGCCTTCTGCAGCGCGGCGGCGGTGCGGGCGCGCTCGGCCTCGTAGGTGGCGGCGTCCAGCTGATAGAGCGGCTGGCCCGCGCGCACGGTCGAGCCCTCGACGAAGAGGCGCTGGCGCACGATGCCGCTGACCTGCGGCCGGATCTCGGCGACCTGGCTGGCGGACAGCCGGCCGGGCAGCTCCAGCGCCAGCGGCGCGTCCTGCTGGGCGACGATGACCACGCCCACCTCGGGCGGCGTCGGCGCGCCCTTGCCGGCGGCGTCGCTGTCGCTCTTGCAGGCGCTCAGGCCGAGCGCGAGCACCACGGGCAGCAGAGCCGGCAACGCGGCGATCGCGCGTCGCGAGGGACGGGCGTCGAGCGCGCGCTCGGGGGTGACGGAAGTCATCGTCGCGGACGCGAGGCCGGCGAGGCGGGCAGCCGCGCGCGCGCGGAGTGTGAGAATCCTGGGCATGGCGGCGCATGCTGCGCGCGGAATGTGGAGAGACCTTGAAGGTCCGTCCACGCTCGCGGAGATGCTTGATGCGCGGCCCGCGGCGCGGCCATCATGCGCCCTTCGCGCGCGACGAGCGCCCTCCGGACGCCGTCGCCCCATGACTTTCGTTTCCGCGCGCCGCGTCCCGCGTGCCGCTTCCTCGAGGCCCCTCGTCCCGCCCGCGCATGGTTCATCCGTCCTCGTCGTCCCCCTCGCCCGTCCTGCCCGGCTCGCCGGCCGCGACCGCTGCCACGTCGCCGACCTCGTCGACCTCGACCTCGACCTCGACCTCGACCTCGGCCTCGGCCTCGGCCTCGGCCTCGGCATCGGCATCGGCATCGGCATCGGCATCGGCATCGGCATCGGCG
>NZ_BCYP01000006.1 GCF_001598255.1 Mitsuaria chitosanitabida ATCC BAA-476 = NBRC 102408 | reverse complement strand
TCGACCTCGACCTCGACCTCGGCCTCGGCCTCGGCCTCGGCCTCGGCATCGGCATCGGCATCGGCATCGGCATCGGCATCGGCATCGGCGTCGACCTCGGCCGGCGCGTCGGCGACGCCGACGGAGCGCCTCCGTCGTCGATGGTCGCGACTGCCGGTGCCGCGCCTGAACCTGACCGCGCGGCTCTTCGCCGCCGTGTTCTCGACCGCCATGGCGGTGGCGCTGGCGATGGGCGTGTTCTCTCACGTCAACCTGAACCGCGACTTCATCGGCTATCTGAACGAGCAGGCCGTGAGCCGCCTGGAGCTCGCGCGCACCAGCGTGACGGCGGGCTACCGCGACAACGGCGGCAGCTGGGACTTCCTGCGCGAGAAGCCCGAGCTGTGGGGCCGGCTGCTGCGGCCGCTGGTGCCGGAGGCGGAGATGCTGGCGCTCAAGGCCAAGCACGGCCCGGCGGAGCTGACCGGCGCGACGCGGCGCTTCACGCTCTTCGACAGCAACCGGGAGCGCATCGCCGGCTATCCGCCGACGGCGGAGCAGGCCCAGCACGCGATCGAGCGGCCCATCATCGTGGACGGCCTCACGGTGGGCTGGCTGGCGCTGACCCCGATCGAATCGGTGAGTCCGGGCGCGGAGAAGCATTTCTACGACGCGCAGAAGCGCTCGGTGTGGATCGTCGGCGCGGCCGCGGTGCTGCTGGCGGGCGGCGTGGCGGCGTGGGTGACACGTCGGCTGCTGCGGCCGGTGCGTCAGGTGGCGGCGGCGACGCACCGGCTCGCCGCCGGCGACTTCGCGGTCCGCGTGACCGAAGGCCGGGGCGACGATGACCTCGCGCGACTGGGACGCGACTTCAACCAGCTCGCGCTGACCCTGCAGCGCAACGAGGCGATGCGACGCGAGTTCATGGCCGACGTGTCGCACGAGCTGCGCACGCCGCTGGGCGTGCTGCACGGGGAGCTCGAGGCCATCGAGGACGGCGTGCGCCAGCCCGACGCGCAGTCGCTGCGCTCGCTGCAGGGCGAGGTGGCGGTGCTGCACAAGCTGGTCGAGGACCTGCACGAGCTGTCGCTGGCCGACGTGGGCGGGCTCGCCTATCGCAAGGACGAGGTCGACCTGGGCGCGCTGATCGGCGTCGCGGCCGGCGCCTTCGGCGAGCGGCTGCACGGCAGCGGGCTGACGCTGCGGCTGGACCTGCCGGACGAGCCGCTGCCCGTCTTCGGCGACGAGCGCCGGCTGCGCCAGCTGCTGGGCAATCTGCTGGAGAACAGCTGCCGCTACACCGATGCCGGCGGATCGCTGAGCCTGAGCGCGCGGCGGAGCGGTCGGGTGGTGGTGGTCGACGTGCAGGACACCGCGCCGGGCGTCGGACCCGAGCACCTGCCGCGGCTCTTCGAGCGCTTCTACCGCGTGGACGGCTCGCGGAGCCGGCGCGGTGGCGGATCGGGGCTGGGGCTGTCGATCTGCCAGCGCATCGTCGAGGCGCACGAGGGTCGCATCGAGGCGACGCCCTCGCCGCTCGGCGGCCTGTGGATCCGCGTGGAGCTGCCGGTCCATGACTGACGACCGCAAGACCGCGCCGGCGGACGCGCCGCCCTCGACGGCCACGACCGCGCCAGCGACGCTCCCGGCGCCGGGACGCCCGGAGGCGTCGGCCGGAACCGCGATGCCGATGACGGTCGCGCCGGCACGCGTGCTGGTGGTCGAGGACGAGCCCAAGCTGTCCGCGCTGCTCGCCGACTACCTGCGCGCCGCCGGTCACGAGCCCGAGTGCGTGGCCGACGGCCGCGAGGTGCTCGCGGCGTGGACGGCGCGCCGCCACGACCTGGTGCTGCTGGACCTGATGCTGCCCGGCGTCGACGGCCTGACCTTGTGCCGCGAGCTGCGCGCGCGCTCCGCCGTGCCCATCCTGATGCTGACCGCGCGCGCCGAGGAGTCGGATCGCCTGATGGGTCTGGAGCTCGGCGCCGACGACTACATCGCGAAGAACCCGTTCAGCCCGCGCGAGGTCATGGCGCGCGTGAAGGCCGCGCTGCGTCGCGGCCAGGCGCACGAAGCCGCGACGGCCGCCGCGGTCGCCGCCGCGACGACGGACGCGCAGGCCCTGTCCATCGACGAAGCCGGCTGGCGCGCGAGCTGGCGCGGCGAAGCGCTGGACCTCACGCCGATCGAGTTCCGGCTGCTGCACATCCTGGCCGCGCAGCCGGGCCGCGTGTACGCGCGGGCGCAGCTGCTGGACCTGCTGCACGTCGACGGCCGCGAAGTCACCGACCGCGCCGTCGACAGCCACATCAAGAACCTGCGCCGCAAGCTCGAACGTGCCGGCGCCGGCAGCGAGCGCATCCGTTCGATCTATGGGGTCGGCTACCGGTTTGAGGGATGATGCGAGGCCGCGCCAAGAGATCCGGATCACGGACCGGCGCGTCAGGGAGGACCCGATGCGATTCATGACCGACCCATCAAAGCTGGGCTGGGCGCCGGCGCTGTGCTGGCTGCTGGCGGCGATCAGCACCGCCATCGGCGGACGCCCCACCGCCGCGCTGGGCTTCGCCGCCGTCGCCGCGATGTGGGCGGCGATCCACGCTTCGTCGCCGGGCACCCGGTGGCAACGGCTGCTGTTCCTGACCGCGGGCGCCTGCGCGTTCGCCGCCATCTTCGGTTTGGCCTTCGGGTTCGGCTTCGGCCGCTGACGGGAACATCGCCCCCGTTGTCCGCTTTCGTCGAGCGCGGCGGTCGGTTGCTCGACTTCGGCGAACCGACCACGCCGGCCGCGCTCTTCGCGTCGGTCGAGCCCCTGCCACCCACCGAGGTCTGATCACGGACATCGAGCTTCGACGGTCTTCGGCGATGATCCGCCATCGCTGTCATCCCGAACGGTCCGCATGAACGAGTCCCCTCGCGAGCTCACCGCCCGTGCCAGCCGATTGGCCCAGGAGGAGCGCTGGATCGAGGCCGAGGCCAGCTACCGTCAGCTGATCGCGCTGCAGCCCGACAGTGCCGTCGCGCGCCACAACTGGGGCGTGAGCTTGCAGGCCCTGGACCGGCATGAGGACGCCGTCGCCGCCTTCGAGCAGGCGATCGCGCGCCAGCCCGACTACGCCGCGGCCTTCCTCGCGCTGAGCATCTCCTATGAGCGGATGGGCGCGCTGGACGCGGCGCTGGTCGGCATCGAGTGCGCGCGCGGCATCGCGCCCTCGGAAGGCCGTTACCAGCTCCAGCACGCGCGTGTGCTGAACGCATCGGACCGCGTCGGCGAGGCGCTCGAGCTCATCGACGGCATCGCCGCCGGGTCGTCCGCGTATGCGGAGTCGCGCAGCCTCCTCGGCCTGATCTTCAAGAACGCCGGCCGTCCCGATCTCGCGCTCGAGGCCTTCGACGCGGCGATCGCCGCGGACCCCGCGCTCGTGGCCGCGCGGCACAACCGCGCCAACCTGCATCTGCAGGCGCGCCGCTTCTCGCTCGCCGTCGCGGACTTCGACGCGGTGCTCGCGCGCGCGCCCGGCACCTCCTGGGAACGCGGCCTGCGGCTCTACGCGGCGATGCATGTCTACGACTGGCGCGACTTCGACGCGCAACGTCGGCGGATCCTCGACGAGCTCGCTCGAGGGCTGCCCTCGGCGCAGCCGCTCATCGTGCAGCACCTGACGGACGATCCCGCGTGCCAGCAGGTCGCCGCCCGCCTGTGGGCCCGGGTCACGCTCCCGCCTCCGGCACCGCGACTGCCCTGGATCGGCGTGCCGACGGACCGCAAGATCCGCGTGGCCTATGTCTCGCGCGACTTCCGCAGTCACGCCGTGTCCTTCCTGATGGCGGGGGTGCTCGCCCACCACGACCGCGATCGCTTCGAGATCGCCGCGATCAACTACGGCGAGGCCGTCGACGACCCCATGCAGCAGCGCCTGCGCGCCTCGGTCGAAGCCTTCCTCGATGTCGGCCACCTCTCCGACGCCGAGATCCGCCGCGCCTGCCGCGATCTGTCCATCGACATCGCCGTCGACCTGACCGGCTACACCGACGGAGCCCGAAGCGCCCTCTTCGCCAAACGGCTCGCGCCGGTGCAGATGCTCTTCCTCGGCTACCTGGGCACCTCGGGCTCGGCCCACTACGACCTCGTCCTCGCCGATCCGGTGCTGGTGCCGGAGGAGGCGCGCCCGTTCCACGACGAGCGGATCCTGTCCCTGCCCTGGTACCAGCCCAACGACGCCGAGCGCCCGCATCCCGCGCCGCTGAGCCGCGAGGCCGCGGGCCTGCCATCGGGGGTCTTCGTGTTCTGCTGCTTCAACAACGCGGCCAAGATCACGCCCGGGATGTTCGCCGTCTGGGCCCGCATCCTGCGCGAGTGCCCCGATGCGGTGCTGTGGCTGCTGGGCGAAGGCGAGGAGGCCGCGGCCCACCTGCGCGCCCACGCGAGCGGCCTGGGCCTCGCGCCCGAACAGCTGGTCTTCGCGGACCGCTGCGATCGGGAGACCTATCTGGCGCGCCTGGCCGCGGCGGATCTCTTTCTCGACACCCTGCCCTACAACGCCGGCACGACGGCCAGCGACGCGCTCTGGATGGGGCTGCCGGTGCTGACGCTCCAGGGCCGATCCTTCGCCGGCCGCGTCGGCGCCAGCGTGGTGACCGCGGCCGGCATGCCCGAGTTCATCGCGGACAGCGAGGAGCGCTACATCGCCCTGGCCATCGGCTTCGCGCGCGATCCGGCCTCGCTGCGCGCGCACCGCGACGCGCTGATCGCGCGCCGCGCCGCCTTGCCGCTCTTCGATCCGGCGCAGTTCACGCCGCATCTGGAGCAGGCTTTCCTGACCGCGCTGAGGACGCCGCCTGAATGATCGGCGACCGGATCAACGGACCACGCTGGCCCGGTCCCGCCGGCTGATCTGCCCCACGCCGCCGGCGATCAGCTTGTCGAGCAAGGCGCCGCGGCCGTTCTTCATGGACCAGCGCATCTCCTCCTCGGTGATCACCGTCGCGACGAGGAGCTTCATGCGGCCCGACGGCAGCGCCACGCCCGATGGCAGCGGCGCGCGCGCCTTGGCGATCAGGAGGTTCACGCTCCCGCCGTCGACCGGCACCTGCTCCACGGTCATGCCGTCGTACTTCTCGGCCAGATCGCCTCACCCTGCGCCCGACCCTTCACGCCATCGCGACCTGCCATGCGCCGTACGTGCGCGCAGCGTCGTCACGACAGGGTCATGCGCTTTGCGCAACGCCGATGGCGCCGGGCCGGCGAGACAATTCCGGATTCCCCCGAGACCCGTCGCAGCCCGGCGGCGCCACCCCATGTCGTCCCAGCCCTCCCCGGCCGATGCCGCGCCCGATGCCACCGCCCCCGTCACGCCCGGCGCGCCGTCCACCTCGGACGCCAACTTCTCGCTTCGCAAGATCGCCGTCGCCGCCTTTGGGCCCTCGCTGCTCTTCGGCTTCGGCGAGGGCGCCATCCTCCCCATCGTCCCGCTGATGGCGCGCGACCTGGGCGCCTCGGTCTCGATGGCGGCCTTCGTCGTCACGCTGATCGGCCTGGGATCGCTGCTCAACAACATCCCCGCGTCCATCATCACCATGCGCTGGGGCGAGCGCTGGGCCATCGTCGCCGCCGGCATCTGGAGCGCCCTGGGCATGGCGCTCAGCGTCCTCAGCCACGGGCTCGTGCCCTTCGCCGCCGGCTGCTTCATGGTCGGCATGTCGCAGGCGGTCTACAACCTCGCCCGCCAGAGCTACCTCACCGAGGCCGTGCCGGTCGCCTTCCGCGCCCGCGCGCTCTCCACGCTGGGCGGCGTGATGCGCATCGGCATGTTCATCGGCCCGTTCTTCTCCGCCGCCGCGGTCCACGCCTTCGGCCTGCCGGCCGCGTTCGCCGTGGGCATCGTGGGCGTGCTGGCCGCGGCCGCCATCGGCGCGCGCTTGCCGGACCTGGTCCATCCGCCCCATCCCGCCGGGCACGCCGCCCCCGCGCCGGTCTCGTTCAAGACCATCCTGGCCGATCACCGCCGCGTCTTCCTGACCCTGGGACTGGGCGTGGTGCTGGTCAGCGCGGTGCGCGCCTCGCGCCAGGCGGTGATCCCGCTGTGGTCGGACCAGCTGATGCTCGCGCCCGCGCTGGCATCGCTGATCTACGGGATCTCCGGCGGGATCGAGATGCTGTTCTTCTACCCCGCGGGCCGCGTCATGGACGTCAAGGGCCGCCGCTGGGTCGCCGTGCCGTCCATGCTCATCATCGGCATCGCAATGCTGGCGATGCCCTTCACCGTGGGCTTCGTGACGCTGCTGCTGGCCGCGACCGCCGTGGGGGTCGGCAACGGCATCGGCTCGGGACTGATCATGACGCTGGGCGCCGACCACGCGCCCCGCCACGGCCGCGCCTACTTCCTCGGCGTGTGGCGCTTCCTGTCGGACGTGGGCGGCTCCTGCGGGCCGGCGCTGCTGTCGGTGCTGATCGCCGGCGCCTCGCTCTCCGGCGGCATCGCCGCCACCGGCGTCATGGCGCTGGCCGCCGCGGCCATGCTCGGCCGCTGGATCCCGCCCAAGGTCCAGGCCCACAAGACCTGACCCCGGCGCCGCCAACGCGGCGCGGCGCGGCGCCGTCGAGGCGCCGCGAGGATCGATCGGGCGACGGGGCGGACGCCCGCGCGCCATCGTGCCCGGCGAGGCTCAGTACCGCTCGGGGACGAACATCTCCGGCGGCACCGGGTGACGCATGTAGTCGTCGTGCCGCTCGCGCGCCGGCAGCAGCACCTCGGCGCGCTGCACCTCGTGGTACGGGAACTGGTCCAGCAGATGCTGGATGCAGTTCAGCCGCGCGCGCTTCTTGTCGTCGGCGGCCACCACCCACCAGGGCGCCTCCGGGATGTGGGTGCGCTCCAGCATCACTTCCTTGGCCCGGGTGTAGTCCTCCCAGCGGCGGCGCGACTCCAGGTCCATCGGCGACAGCTTCCACTGCTTGAGCGGATCGTGGATGCGACCCAGGAAGCGCAGGTGCTGCTCCTCGTCGCTGATGGAGAACCAGTACTTGATCAGCGTGATGCCCGAGCGCACCAGCATGCGCTCGAACTCCGGCACGGAGCGGAAGAACTCCTCGACGTCGTCGTCCTGGCAGAAGCCCATCACCCGCTCGACGCCGGCGCGGTTGTACCAGCTCCGGTCGAAGAGCACGATCTCGCCGGCCGCCGGCAGGTGCGGCACGTAGCGCTGGAAGTACCACTGGGTGCGCTCGCGGTCGTTGGGCGCGGGCAGCGCCACCACGCGGCACACGCGCGGGTTCAGGCGCTGGGTGATGCGCTTGATCGCGCCGCCCTTGCCCGCCGCGTCGCGGCCCTCGAAGAGGATCACCACCTTCTGTCGCGAGTGCTGCACCCAGTCCTGCAGCTTGACCAGCTCGCGCTGCAGCCGGAACAGGTTCTTGAAGTAGGACAGCCGCTCCGCATGCGCGGTCGTGGGATCGACGTCGGGCTGGTCGATGCCCAGCAGCGCCTCGTCGACCGAGCGGTCCTCGATCTCCAGCTCCAGCTCCTCGTCGTAGCCGTCGAGCAGTTCCTGGCGGATGCGCTCGACCAGGTCGTCTTGATATTCAGGGGTCATGTCTTGCCAGCGCGATCCCGTGGGATCAGAAAAGGTGGACGAAGAGCCAGTACAGCGAGCCCGACAGCGCGATGGCCGCCGGGAGCGTCAGCACCCAGGCCATCAGCAGATTCCGGATGGTGCCCCATTGCAGGCCCGAACGGTTGGCCGCCATCGTTCCGGCGATGCCCGAGGACAGCACGTGCGTCGTCGACACCGGCAGGCCGAAGGCGTCGGCCGCGCCGATGGTGGTCATCGCCACCAGCTCGGCGGACGCGCCCTGGGCGTAGGTCAGATGGGTCTTGCCGATCTTCTCGCCCACCGTCACGACGATGCGCTTCCAGCCCACCATCGTGCCCAGGCCCAGCGCGATCGCCACCACCACCTTCACCCACAGCGGGATGAACTTGGTGGCCGCGTCGACCTGGCGCTTGAAGGCGTCGAGATTGGCCCGGCCGTCGGCGTCGAACGCGATCGAGGGCTCCTTCTGGACGAAGCGGATGGCCTCCGAGGCCAGGTACATGTCGTTGCGCACGTTGGCCACCAGGGTCGCGGGGACCTGGCGCAGCGAGCCGTGCGACCGGACCTGCTCGCCGATGCTGCCGGTCACCGCGGCCAGCGCGGGCAGCAGCTCGGGCGTGGGGGCCTTGGTGCGGACGTAGTCGGACAGCACCCGACGCGGATCGGCCGGCGCGGCGCCGGGCGCGATCCGGGTGATCGAGGCCTGCGTGACCTGCGCCACCGCGGCGAACTGGGTCATCTGGTCGACCGGCATGGCGCGGTTCAGCGCATACGAGATGGGCACCGTGCCGACCAGGATCAGCATGATCAGGCCCATGCCCTTCTGGCCGTCGTTGGAGCCGTGCGCGAAGGACACGCCGGTGCAGGTCAGCACCAGCAGGCCGCGGATCCACCAGGGCGGCGGCTTGTTGCCCTTGGGCTCCTCGTAGAGCTCGCGGTTCTTGACGACGGCGCGCAGCACCAGCAGCAGCAGGGCCGCCAGGCCGAAGCCGACCAGCGGCGACAGCAGCAGCGACCAGCCCACCTTGATCGCCTGGCCCCAGTCGACGCCGCTGGTCCCGTCGCGACCGTGCATCAGCGCGTTGGCCACGCCCACGCCGATGATGGAGCCGATCAGCGTGTGCGAGGACGAGGCCGGCAGGCCCAGCCACCAGGTGCCCAGGTTCCACAGGATGGCCGCGATCAGCAGCGCGAAGACCATCGCGAAGCCCGCGCCCGAGCCGACCTGCAGGATCAGCTCCACCGGCAGCAGCGAGATGATCCCGAAGGCCACCGCGCCGCTGGACACCAGCACGCCCAGGAAGTTGAAGACGCCCGACCACACGACCGCGACGTGCGGCGGCAGCGAGTGGGTGTAGATCACCGTGGCCACGGCGTTGGCCGTGTCGTGGAAGCCGTTGACGAACTCGAAGCCCAGCGCGATCAGCAGCGCCACGCCCAGCAGCAGCAGGGGCAACCAGCTGGACGGCGTCACGCCGGCGTCCATCACGTCCTGGTACAGCGCATGCGCGCCGAAGGCCAGGCCCAGCGCGAGCAGCGCCAGGAAGAGCAGCTTGACCAGCGGCCCGTTCTTCGCGTCCAGATGCGGCTTGCCGCCGGCGGGCGAGGCGGCCACGTCGGCGGGAGTGAGACCTGTGTCCATGGTGGCGTCGCCGGCGGCGGACCGGCGCTTGTCGAGAGGGAGCGGCCATCATTCGAGCCCGCCGTGACGGCGTCGTGACTCGGTCCGCGCCCGTCCCCCGGATCGGGGAAAGCCAGGGGCCCGCCCGGCCGGCGCCCGGGCCGAGGGCAACCTTTGGTAGGGGGTGCCCAACCCTTCGTCGGATGGGCGCTTCCCGGCTTCTTTGGTGTCATCGCTCCCCACCAGACCGCCGCCCCATCCCGGTGCGGCGAGCCCGAACGCGATGAGCCGTTCACATTGATCCAGGGAGATCCCATGTCCGATCCGACCACCCCGCGCCACGCCGAGCAGGCGTCCGCCCCCGCCGGCCTGATGCCGGGCCGCCGCCAGTTCCTCGCCAGCTCCGCGCTCGTCGGGGCCTCCGGCCTCGGTCTGCTGCAGTTCGCCACCGAGGCGAGCGCGGCCACCGGCGCCGCGGCGGGCCACCGGTCCGTCTACACCGGCCCCAGCGACGCGGCCACCGCCGCGCCGGGCGACGACTCGATCCGCGAGTTCCGCATCGCCATTCCCGACGCGGTCCTGGCCGATCTGCGTCAGCGCCTGGCCAAGACCCGCTGGCCCGATCGCGAGACCGTGCGCGACACCTCGCAAGGCGTGCAGCTCGCGACGCTGCAATCGCTGTGCCGCGACTGGGGCACGTCCTACGACTGGCGCAAGGTCGAGGCCCGCCTCAACGCGCTGCCGCAGTTCATCACGCAGATCGACGGCGTCGACATCCACTTCATCCACGTGCGTTCGCGCCACCCCGATGCGCTGCCGCTGGTGATCACGCACGGCTGGCCGGGCTCGGTGCTGGAGATGGTCCAGGCCATCGGCCCGCTGACCGATCCCACCGCGCACGGCGGCCGCGCCGAGGACGCCTTCGACGTGGTCATCCCGTCCATTCCGGGCTACGGCTTCTCCGGCCGCCCGACCGAGCTGGGCTGGGGTCCCGACCGCACCGCCAAGGCCTGGGACGTGCTGATGAAGCGCCTGGGCTACACGCGCTACGTGTCGCAGGGCGGCGATCACGGCTCGGTGGTGTCCGACGCGCTGGCGCGGCAGAAGCCGGCCGGTCTGCTGGGCATCCACGTCAACATGCCGCCCACCGTGCCGCCGGAACTGGTCAAGGGCATCAACAGCGGCGACGCGCCGCCGGCGGGCCTCGCACCCGACGAGCGTCTGGCCTTCGAGACGCTGGCGAAGTTCTTCGGCCGCAACGCCGCCTACGGCGCGCTGATGGTCACGCGGCCGCAGACCATCGGCTACGGGCTGTGCGACTCGCCGGTGATGCTGGCCGCCTTCCTCTACGAGAAGATCTTCGAGTGGACCTACCCGAGCGGCCACCCCGAGGCCATCCTCGGCCGGGACGCGATCCTGGACGACCTCACGCTGTACTGGGTGACCAACACCGGCGCCGCGTCCTCGCGCTTCTACTGGGAGAACAACAACAACAACTTCAGCTCGGCGCACCAGCACACGACCGAGATCACCGTGCCGGTCGCCGTCACGGTGTTCCCCGGCGAGATCTATCGCGCCCCCAAGAGCTGGACCCAGCGCGCCTATCCGTCGCTCTACTACTTCAATGAAGTCGACAAGGGCGGCCACTTCGCCACCTGGGAGCAGCCGGAGCTGTTCGCGGCGGAGATGCGCAAGGCCTTCAAGCCGCTGCGCGGCTGAGGCCGACCGGACCGGCGCGCGTCGCCTCGACATCCGCGCCGGTCGTCGCGCCGGTCCCAGCTGGGCGGCGCGCCAAAACAAAACGGGTGGCCGCAGCCACCCGTTCTTTCATTCCGCGCCGACCGAGGCCGGCGCCCCTTTCGCCATCAATCGGCCGTCGCCGGCTCGGCCTTGGGCTTGTTGTCCTTCTTCAGCGGGGTGATGTCCAGCTGGACCTCGCCCTTGTCGTTGACGTCCACGTTCAGGCGTCCGCCGTCGACCAGCTGACCGAAGAGCAGCTCGTCCGCGAGGGCACGACGGATCGTGTCCTGGATGAGGCGCTGCATCGGCCGCGCGCCCATCTGCGGGTCGAAACCCTTGGCCGCCAGGTGCTTGCGCAGCGCGTCGCTGAAGGTGACCTCGACCTTCTTCTCCGCCAGCTGGCTTTCCAGTTGCAGCAGGAACTTGTCCACCACCCGCAGGATGATGTCCTCGTTCAGCGCGCCGAAGTTGACGATGGCGTCCAGACGGTTGCGGAACTCCGGCGTGAACAGGCGCTTGATGTCGGCCATCTCGTCGCCCTGCTCGCGCTTGGTCGTGAAGCCGATCGTGGACTTGGTCATCGCCTCCGCGCCCGCATTCGTGGTCATGATGATGATCACGTTGCGGAAGTCGGCCTTGCGCCCGTTGTTGTCGGTCAGCGTGCCGTGGTCCATGACCTGCAGCAGCACGTTGAAGACGTCCGGATGGGCCTTCTCGATCTCGTCCAGCAGCAGCACGGCGTGCGGCTTCTTGGTGATCGCCTCGGTCAGCAGACCGCCCTGGTCGAAGCCCACGTACCCCGGAGGCGCGCCGATCAGGCGGCTGACGGCGTGACGCTCCATGTACTCGGACATGTCGAAGCGGATCAGCTCGATGCCCAGGATGTAGGCCAGCTGCTTGGCGACTTCCGTCTTGCCCACGCCCGTCGGGCCGCTGAACAGGAAGGAGCCGATCGGCTTGTCCGGCTTGCCCAGACCCGAGCGCGCCATCTTGATGGCCGCGGCCAGCGCGTCGATCGACGGATCCTGACCGAAGACCACGCTCTTGAGATCGCGGTCCAGGCTCTTGAGCTTGCCGCGATCGTCCGACGACACCGACGCCGGCGGGATGCGCGCGATCTTCGCGACGATGTCCTCGACCTCGGCCCGGGTGATGGTCTTCTTCTGCTTGCTCTTGGGTAGCACGCGTTGCGCGGCACCGGCCTCGTCGATCACGTCGATCGCCTTGTCGGGCAGATGACGGTCGTTGATGTACTTGGCCGACAGCTCCGCCGCCGCCTGCAGCGCGCCCAGCGCGTACTTGACGCTGTGGTGCTCCTCGAAGCGCGACTTCAGGCCCTTGAGGATCTCCACCGTCTGGTCCACGGTCGGCTCGTTCACGTCGATCTTCTGGAAACGACGCGACAGTGCCGCGTCCTTCTCGAAGATGCCGCGGTACTCGCTGAAGGTGGTCGCGCCGATGCACTTGAGCTGACCCGAGGACAGCGCCGGCTTGAGCAGGTTGCTCGCGTCCAGCGTGCCGCCTGACGCCGCGCCGGCGCCGATCAGGGTGTGGATCTCGTCGATGAAGAGCACCGCGCCGGGCTGGTCCTTCAGCTGCTTGATCACCGCCTTCAGGCGCTGCTCGAAGTCGCCGCGGTACTTGGTGCCCGCCAGCAGCGCGCCCATGTCCAGCGAATAGACCACCGCTTCGGACAGCACGTCAGGCACCTGCCCTTCGGTGATGCGCCAGGCCAGGCCCTCGGCGATCGCGGTCTTGCCCACGCCGGCCTCACCGACGAGCAGCGGGTTGTTCTTGCGGCGGCGGCACAGCACCTGCACCACGCGCTCGACCTCCAGCTCACGGCCGATCAGCGGATCGATCTTGCCGTCGCGGGCCATCTGGTTGAGGTTCTGGGTGAACTGCTCGAGCGGGCTGCCCTTGCCGCCGCCCTGCCCCTGGCCCTCGCCCTCCTCTCGCTCGGACTCGGCACCGTTGCCTTCCGGGCCCTTGGGGGGCTCGGGCGGCTCGCTCTTCTTGATGCCGTGGGCGATGAAGTTGACGACGTCCAGACGCGTCACGCCCTGCTGGTGCAGGTAGTAGACAGCGTGGGAGTCCTTCTCGCCGAAGATGGCGACCAGCACGTTGGCGCCGGTCACTTCCTTCTTGCCGTTGCCCGTCGACTGGACGTGCATGATCGCGCGCTGGATCACGCGCTGGAATCCCAGCGTGGGCTGCGTGTCGACCTCGTCGGTCCCGCCGACGGTGGGGGTGTTTTCCTTGATGAACTGCGCAAGCGACTTGCGCAGGTCTTCGATGTTGGCTGCGCAGGCGCGCAGCACTTCCGCCGCCGAGGGGTTGTCGAGCAGCGCCATCAGCAGGTGTTCCACGGTGATGAACTCGTGGCGCTGCTGGCGTGCTTCGACAAACGCCATGTGCAGGCTGACTTCAAGCTCTTGCGCAATCATGCGGCCTCCATAATGCACTGCAAAGGATGTCCGGCGCGCCTTGCGGCCGCCAGGACCATTTCGACCTTGGTGGCCGCCACGTCCTTGGTGAATACACCGCAGACGCCGCGACCGTCGTGATGGATCTTCAACATGATCTGGGTGGCCGTATCCAGGTCATGGCGGAAGTACTCCTGCAAGACCATCACCACGAACTCCATCGGCGTGAAGTCGTCGTTGAGCATCAGCACCTGATACAGGCGCGGCGGCTCGGTCTTCTGAGCGACACGCTCCAGCGTGGTGGACGCGCCACCATCGTCCGGAACCTGAGGCTCCCCGGGACCCGCTGGGGATTGTTGGGAAAGCAAGGACATGAACCGATTCTATAAACAGCGGGAGCTCCCCACATGGGGCCAGCCGACAGCCTATCAAGGCTGTTGCGGCGATGGATTCGGCCGGTTGAAATCCGGGGCGATCACCCGGTGAATTCCGGGATTTCCCGCGCCGGACTGCGCAAGTTTGGCACCTTCGCGACGCCCGACCCCGGGGAGTTCCTCAATTGACACTGGCTTGACACGGATTTGAGAATCCGCCCCGGTGCGACAAGGACACCGGGATGGAGAAAAAGATGGCAACAGGCACGGTCAAGTGGTTCAACGATGCCAAGGGGTTTGGCTTTATTGAACCCGAACACGGGGGGGGCGACGTCTTCGCGCACTTCTCGGCCATTCAGATGGAAGGCTTCCGCACGCTCAAGCAGGGCGGCAAGGTCACCTACGAACTGGTCCAGGGCCCCAAGGGTCAGCTGGCTCAGAACATCCGCCCCGTCGAGGGCGCGGAAGGTGGCGACGAGCTGACCGCTCCGGTGGGTCTGCCGATGATGGCGGACGCGCTGGCCGGGCAGCAGCAGGCTGCCGCGGCTTGATCCGCTGAAGGACGTTCGCTGAGGACCCCAGACCCGCCCGCGCGGGTTTGGCGAGGAAGGCCCGCTCACGCGGGCCTTTTTGCTTTCGCCGCCTCCTCAATCGAGAGGAAGAAGTTCATGCAGAGTTTTTCGGACGACATCTACACCGAGCCGTCACCCGTCGACGTCCACACCCTGGCCAACCTGGGACCGCTGACGCGGATGGCCGGGATCTGGGAGGGCCAGCGCGGCCTGGACGTCAAGCCCAAGGCCGACGGCCCGCGCAAGCAGGCCTTCGTCGAGCGCTGCGAGCTGCAGCCCATCGACCCGGTGACCAACGGCCCGCAGCTGCTCTACGGGCTGCGCTACTTCACCCACATCACCAAGCCCGGGCTGGTGAAGACCTACCACGAGCAGGTCGGCTTCTGGCTCTGGGAGCCGGCGACCCGCACGGTGATGCACACCTTGACGATCCCGCGCGGCATGACCGCGATGGCCGCCGGCCAGGTCGATCCGGACGCCGACAGCTTCGAGCTGGTCGCCACGCAAGGCCTGGACGACTGGGGCATCTGCTCCAGCCCCTTCCTGCTACACGCGTTCAAGACGACCGAGTTCCGGATCAAGGTCAGCTTCAACGCCGAGGGGACCTGGGGCTACGAGGAGGACACGGTGCTCGCCATCCACGGCCAGGCCGAGCCCTTCCACCACACCGACCGCAACCTGCTGAGCAAGGTCGCCGAACCGACGCCGAATCCGCTGGCGCGCTGAGCATCATCGGAATCGAGAATGCCGCGAGGCGGATCAAGGTATGAGGGCCTCGACGCATCAGGGACCGTGCGGCGATTGCCGGTCAGTGCTCCAGCCGCCCCGGGATGACGTGGACATCGAGCACCGTCCTGTGATCGGCGGCCAGGACGCAGGTGTAGATCACTGGCGAGAACGCACCGAAGCCATTCTGGAACTCCGCGCGGTCACCAACAAATGCGATCGCCCCGTTTGGCTCGTCGGCCCATCGGTATCGGCTGAACTTCATGTCCATGACTCCATCGGTCCATCGCACCGAGTGCCTCGCAAGCCGCTCGATGGGGTCCTTGCAGTACGCGCCAGCGGCAATCACGCCCTTCTCCCCCCAGCACGCCAGTTCCTTTCGGCAGGTGGCTTCGTCCTTCACGTTGGCGGCATCGGCGTCATTCGACCCACACGCCTTCACGGCAATCGCGCCCATGATGACGATCGCGACAAGTCCGCAAAGCAAGTCGCGCCGGGAGGTCGACGGGGGTCTCGTCCCGCAGTGGGGACAGGCTTTCGCGTCGGTCGAGATGGGCATCTTGCAGCTCCCGCAGGGCCTCGGTGTCATTGGTGCTCTCCTTTTCCTTTGAATGAACACCTACCGTGGTGGCCGAGAGCCCTTGCGGGTTCGCCCCGCTCTTGACCCAGGCGCACTGGAGCCGCGCGAATCGGCCGCACCCCCTCAGCCTTCTGCACCAGAAACGAAAAAACCCCAGGCGACGCGTCGCGCTGGGGTTTCGCTGTCAACCCGGCTCAAGGCCGGGTGTGAGCTCACATGTTCTCGATCATCACCTGACCGAAGCCGGAGCACGACACTTGGGTCGCGCCGTCCAGCAGGCGGGCGAAGTCGTACGTGACCTTCTTCGACAGGATCGACTTCTCGATCGACGAGATGATCAGGTCGGCCGCTTCGGTCCAGCCCATGTGACGCAGCATCATTTCAGCGGACAGGATCTCGGAACCGGGGTTCACGTAGTCCTTGCCAGCGTACTTCGGGGCCGTGCCGTGGGTGGCTTCGAACATGGCGACGGAGTCGCTCAGGTTCGCGCCCGGGGCGATGCCGATGCCGCCGACTTGAGCCGCCAGCGCGTCGGAGATGTAGTCGCCGTTCAGGTTCAGCGTCGCGACGACCGAGTACTCGGCCGGGCGCAGCAGGATCTGCTGCAGGAACGCGTCGGCGATGCTGTCCTTGACCACGATGTCCTTGCCGGTCTTCGGGTTCTTGAACTTGCACCACGGGCCGCCGTCGATCAGCTCGGCGCCGAATTCCTTCTGGGCCAGGGCGTAGGCCCAGTCACGGAAGCCACCTTCGGTGAACTTCATGATGTTGCCCTTGTGCACGATCGTGACGCTGGGCTTGTCATTGTCGATCGCGTACTGGATGGCCTTGCGGACCAGACGCTCCGTGCCTTCCTTCGACACCGGCTTGACGCCGATGCCCGAGGTTTCCGGGAAGCGGATCTTCTTGACGCCGAATTCCTCTTGCAGGAACTTGATCAGCTTCTTGGCCTTGTCGCTCTGGGCTTCGAATTCGATGCCGGCGTAGATGTCTTCCGAGTTCTCGCGGAAGATGACCATGTCGGTCTTGTGCGGTTCCTTGACCGGCGACGGGACGCCTTCGAACCAGCGCACGGGGCGCAGGCAGACGTACAGGTCCAGTTCCTGACGCAGCGCGACGTTCAGCGAGCGGATGCCGCCGCCGACCGGCGTCGTCAGCGGGCCCTTGATCGAGACCACGTAGTCCTTCAGGACCTGCAGCGTCTCTTCGGGCAGCCACACGTCGGGGCCGTAGACCTTCGTCGACTTCTCGCCGGCGTAGATCTCCATCCAGTGGATCTTCTTGGCGCCGCCGTAGGCCTTGGCCACGGCCGCGTCCACCACCTTGATCATCACCGGGGTGATGTCGAAGCCGGTGCCGTCACCCTCGATGTAAGGAATGATCGGGTTGTTCGGAACGTTGAGCGAGAAGTCGGCATTGACCGTGATCTTCTGGCCGCCCTCGGGCACCTTGATGTGCTGGTACATGGAGTCGTCTCCGCGAATCGCGTGGATGGGTGGGGTAAACCGGAAGCGCCGATTCTATGACAGCGAAACTTTCAAGCGGCTGATCGCGGGCAAGGCCGCCACACCGGCTCAGCCGCAATACGCGCGGACCTGCGCCCAGACGCCATGACCCAGGGCCCACAAGGCCCCCGCGGCCAACAGCCCCCCCGACAGACGCGTCGCCCATCGCACACCGGCGCCGCCCGCCGCGCCCAGGCCGGCCGCGTCGGCAGCAGGGGTATGACCGCTCGCCCCGTCCGTCCGGCCCAGCCGCCCGAGCCGCGCCAGCAGCCACGGCCCGGCCAGCAGTCCCGGCGACGAGCCGACCGCGAAGGCCGCCATCACCCCCGCGCCCTGCCAGGGACCGTTGGCCAGCGCCGCCGTCATCAGGGCCGATTGAAGGAGCCCGCAGGGCCAGGCCAGCCAGGCCAGCCCCGCCCCGAGCGCGCCCGCCAGGCGCGCCGTCGATCGCCCGAGCTTCGATTCCGAGCCTTGCCCCGTCGACGGCCCCGAGGTGGCCCAGGCGACACCGCCCCCCGTCAGCGCCGCCGCCGGCACACCGAGCGAGGTCGGCGAGCGAGAGGCCCACAGCCGGCGCCACCAGAGCGGCTGCTCCGCCCGCCAAGCGAGCACCAGTCCGAGCGCCAGCACCGCCAGATGCATCGCCAGCCACACCTGCCGCAGCCAGCCGGCCGCCGACTCCCAGCGCAGCAGACCGCCCACGCTCGCCGCGACCACGGCACCGCCGGCCGCGTACCCGATCAGTCGCCCCGCCTGGAAGGCGAGCGTCCCGTCGCGCCGTCCGCCGGTGACCGCGGCGCAGGGCGCGACGCACATCGCCGCGCAATGCAGGCTGCCCGCGACGCCCATGAGGAACGCGGACCCGGCCAGGGCGGCATCGAGCATCGCAGCGCCTCGTCGTCAATCCAGGTCAGAGGATGCGGGAGAAGCGCACCGGCGCCGACGGCGCCTCGGACGCGCCTCCGGCCGACGCCGAGGCGACGGGCTCGCGCTTGAGATAGCGGTCGAAGACCATCGCCACCGCCCGTACGAAGAACCAGCCGGTCGGCGTCACCTGCACCGCCCGGGGTTCCAGCGTCACGAGACCGTCCGCCGCCATCTGGCGCAGGCGATCCAGTTCCGGGGCGAAGTAGTCCGTCACCAGCACGCCGTGCGAGCGCTCGATCGGATCGAACTCCAGCCGGCCCTGGCACATCAGCGCCATGATCGCGTCGCGGCGCACGAGGTCGTCCTGATCCAGCTTCAGACCGCGCTCGACCGGCAGCCGGCCCTCGCGCAGGGCGGCGTAATACTCGGGGAGGGTCTTGAGGTTCTGCGAGAAGCTGGGCCCGACCTTGGAGATCGCCGACACGCCCAGCGCGATGAGGTCGCAGTCCGGCTGCGTGCTGTAGCCCTGGAAGTTCCGATGCAGCCGCCCTTCCCGCTTCGCGACGGCCAGCGGATCGGAGGACAGCGCGAAGTGGTCCATGCCGATGTAGCTGTAGCCACGCGCGATGAAGCCCGCGATCGCGCCGGACAGCATGCGCAGCTTGTCCGAGGCCACCGGCAGCGCGCTGGCCTCGATGCGGCGCTGCGGCTTGAAGCGGTGCGGCAGATGCGCGTAGCCGTACAGCGCGACGCGATCGGGACGCAGCGTGGCCACCTGCTCGATGGTCCGCGCGAAGGAGGTCGGCGTCTGCAGCGGCAGGCCGTAGATCAGGTCCACGTTGATGGAGCGGAAGCCCATCTCGCGCGCGGCGCCCATCAGGGCCGCGACACTCTCCACGCTCTGCTCGCGGTGCACGGCCTTCTGCACCGCCGGATCGAAGTCCTGCACGCCGTAGCTGAGCCGGTTGATGCCCAGCGAGCGCAGGTGGCGCAGGCGCTGGACGTCGATGGTGCGGGGATCCACCTCGATCGAGACCTCGGCGTCCGCGGCGATGCGGAAGTGCTTGTGCAGCATCGCCATCAGGCTGGAGAGCTCCGCGTCGCACAGGAAGGTCGGCGTGCCGCCGCCGAAATGCAATTGAGACACCACCGGCCGCTCGCCCATCTGGCGCAGCACCAGGCCCATCTCGGTCTCCAGCGCCTTCAGGTAGTCCGCGGCGCGCTCGTGATGGCGCGTGACGACCTTGTTGCAGGCGCAGTAGTAGCAGACCGACTCGCAGAACGGGATGTGCACGTAGACCGACAGCGGCTGCGTGGCGGACGGGCCGAACGCGCGCAAGGCCAGCGCCTCGCTGGCGGCGACGGCATCATGACCGCCATGGAAACGGTCCGCGGTCGGGTAGGACGTGTAGCGCGGGCCGGCGACATCGAAACGGCGCAGCAGCTCGGGGTCCGGGATGGCGTGATCCCATGGGGTCGGGTCGGCTCTCATGGGACGGGATCCTCACCCTTTGTTGGCAATTGGTCATTGATTGATGTCATTGCCGGCGCCCATCGCGCGGCGAAGAATCCGCCGCTCTCCCCACGCCACCCACCGCCCCGCAGCCGCTCCCGCGCCTGGACCGCTCCGTCCGGTCGAGGCCTCGATCCGCTGTTCCGCCCACTCCGACCCGCGCCCGCCCCGCGCCGCATCCATGGCGAGAACCACCCTGCCCCCACCCGCCTTCCCGCGGCTCGAGCCTTTCAAGGTCGCCTGCTCGAGCTGCTGCCTGCGTCACCTGTGTCTGCCCACCGGCCTGGCGCCGGCCGAGACCGAGCAGCTCGAGCGCCTGGTCCAGGGCCGACGCGTCGTGCCGCGCAACACGGTGCTGTTCCGCGCCGGCGAGCCCTTCGAGGCGCTCCATGTCGTGCGCACCGGCTTCTTCAAGACCTCGGCCGTCGCCGAGGACGGCCGCGACCAGGTCATCGGCTTCCAGATGGCGGCCGAGCTGCTCGGCCTGGACGGCATCAGCGACGGCACCCACGCCTGCACCGCCGTGGCGCTGGAGGACTCCCAGGTCTGCGTCGTGCCCTATGCGCGGCTGGACGAGCTGTCCCGCGACTTCGATCGCCTGCAGCAGCAGTTCCACCGCCTGATGAGCCGCGAGATCGTGCGCGAGCAAGGCGTGCTGCTGATGCTCGGCGCGATGCGCGCCGAGCAACGCGTCGTGTCCTTCCTGATGGACCTGTTGCGTCGCCTGCAGGCGCGTGGCTTCTCGTCGTCCAGCGTCGTGCTGCGGATGACGCGCGAGGAGATCGGCAGCTACCTCGGCCTGACGCTGGAGACGGTCAGCCGCACGCTGTCACGGCTGCAGGACGAAGGAATGCTCGAGATCCGCGCCCGCGAGGTGCGATTGCTCAAGCAACGCCAGCTGTCGCAGCTGATGCGGCAGGCCGCCTAGGCTCAGCGGGCCTGACCGCCCGTGGCCGCGTGGTTGCGGGCCTTCATCGCGGGCTGGTGCGCGGCGGTGCCCGCCTCCTCGCCGGCCTCCTCCGCGGCCTGTCGGACGCTGCCGTCCGAGCCGCGATGCTCGACGACCGGATCCGGGTGCGTCACCGCCAGCGTCAGCGTCGCCATGCTGGCGACCACCACGATGGCCGGCCCGCCCAGCACCAGCCACATCATCGGGTGCCGCCACCAGGGGCCGCTGCTCGGCAGGTCCGCGCCGGCGCGGCGCGTGAAGGTCGTGGTCATGTCAGCTCCTTGGAGAACTCGGGGGTCAGGTCATGCGCGGTCAACGCGGGACGACGAAGGTCGACTTCTCGAGCAGCGACCGATCCGCGACGACCCCGCCGTTGCCGTCCGCCGCCAGACGCTCGATGCGGAAGTGCATCGGATGCACGCCGCCACCGGCTCGCGCGGCGGCCTCGGGCGACAGGCGCAGGGACACGGTGATCCAGCGCGCCTCCGCGGGCGCCAGCGTCAAGGTGCCGCGCGGCGAGCCGACCGTCAGGCCGTCGATGCCCGTCACGTCCAGCCGGAAGCGCTGGGTCGATTCGGCGGCGTTCATCAGCTGCAGGCGATAGAGGTTCTCGACCACGCCATCCTCGATCTGCCGCGCCAGCGTCGCCCGGTCGCGCACCACGTCGACCTTGAAGGGCATGCGCATCGCCAGGCTCCAGACCAGCGCCGTCGACACGGCCATCAGGATCGCGCCGTAGATCAGCACCCGTGGCCGCAGCACGCGCCGCCATTGCTGGGCCGCGGTCCAGCGCTTGTCGATGCCGTTCTGCGTCGCGTAGCGGATCAGGCCGCGCTCGTAGCCGAACTTGTCCATCACGTCGTTGCAGACGTCGATGCAGGCGGCGCAGCCGATGCATTCGTACTGCAGGCCCTGGCGGATGTCGATGCCGGTCGGGCAGACGTGCACGCACTGGGCGCAGTCCACGCAGGACCCCAGGCCCGCCATCGCAGGATCCACCTTCTTCGAGCGCGGACCGCGCGGGTCGCCGCGCGCCGCGTCGTAGCTGATGATCAGCGTGTCCTTGTCGAACATCGCGCTCTGGAAGCGGGCGTACGGGCACATGTACTTGCAGACCTGCTCGCGCAGGTAGCCCGCGTTGCCGTAGGTCGCGAAGCCGTAGAACAGGACCCAGAAGATCTCCCAGCCGCCGAGCGCCCCGCCCAGCACGCCCTGCCCCAGCGCGCGGATGGGCTCGAAGTAGCCGACGAAGGTGAACCCCGTCCACAGCGACACCGCGATCCAGGCCGCGTGCTTGCCGCCCTTGCGCAGCAGCTTCTCGGCGCCCCACCCGGACTTGTCCAGCCGGATGCGCGCGGCGCGGTCTCCCTCGATGCGGCGCTCGATCCACAGGAAGATCTCGGTGTAGACGGTCTGCGGGCAGGCGTAGCCGCACCACAGTCGGCCCGCCACCGCCGTGAAGAAGAACAGCCCGAAGGCCGAGACCACCAGCAGCGCGGTCAGGTAGATGAAGTCCTGCGGATACAGGATGAGGTCGAAGATGAGGAAGCGCCGCGCGTCCAGGTCGAACAGCACCGCCTGACGGCCGTTCCAGTTCAGCCAGGGCAGTCCGTAGAACAGCGCCTGCGTCGCCCACACCAGCACCCAGCGCCACACGGCGAACCAGCCGTGCACCGCGCGGGGATAGATCTTGGCCTCGGCCTCGTAGAGGCGGATCACGCGCGGTTCGGGCCGGGCGCCGGCGTCCGCTCGCCGTCCCGTCATCGCGTCCGATCCGGAGTCGGCCCGGACGGCGGGCCCGGCGGCCGGTCGAGGTTCAGGGACGGTCATGGGACTTGCCCCACACGTACGCGGCCAGCACGCGGATCTGCTCCGGGCTCAGGCGCGAGCCGTGCTCGGGCATCACGCTGTGCTTGCCGTTGTTCACCATCGCGATGACGGCCGCCTCGCCCCAGCCGTGCAGCCAGATCTTGTCGGTGAGGTTGGGCGCGCCCAGCGCCTGGTTGCCCTTGCCGTCCATCCCATGACAGGCCGCGCAGACCGTGAACTTGGGCTTGCCCAGCGCCGCGGCGATGTCGTTGTGCGGGCTGCCCGACAGGCTCAGCACGTAGTGGGCCAGGTTGCGCACGTCCTCGCCGGAGCCCACCGCCGCGGCCATGGGGGGCATCGTGCCCTGGCGGCCGTTCGTGATGGTCTCGATGATGGTCTCGAAGCTGCCGCCGTAGAGCCAGTCGTCGTCGGTCAGGTTGGGGAAGCCCTTGGAGCCCTTGGCGTCGGAACCGTGGCAGGTGGCGCAGTTGTTGGCGAACAGCCGTTCGCCGATGCCCATGGCCTGCGGGTCGCGGGCCAGCGCCTCGACCGGCTTGGCGTCGAAGGCGGCGTAGATGGTGTGCATCGCCTCGCGGGCCTGGGCTTCCTCCGCCTTGTACTGGTCCTCGCTGCTCCACTTCAGCGTGCCGGCGAAGTTGCCCAGTCCCGGGTACAGCGCCAGGTAGACGCCGCCGAAGATCACGGTCAGCACGAACAGCACCATCCACCAGCGCGGCAGCGGGTTGTTGAGCTCGCGGATGTCCTCGTCCCACACGTGGCCGGTGGAGTTGTCGTCGGCCATCACCTTGCGACGGCTGGCGATGATCAGCAGCGCCAGACACAGCACCAGCCCCAGCACCGTGGCCGCGGCGACGAACAGCGACCAGCCGTTCGAAACGAAATCACTCATGTCGACCTCCTTCGGGCGCCGCGTCGTCCATCAGCGGGAGCGCGCCCAGGTCCTCGAAACGTTCACGGTTGCGCCGGGCATAGGCCCAGACGACGATGCCCAGGAACACCAGCAGCGAGATCAGCGTCACCGCCGAGCGCAGCGCATTCAGGTCGAAGTCGTTCGTGTCCATGTCGACCTCCGATCAGCGCTTGAGCGCGGTGCCCAGCACCTGCAGGTAGGCGATGACCGCCTCCATCTCGGACTTGCCCTTGACCTCCTCGGCCGCGGCGGCGATCTGCTCGTCGGTGTAGGGCACGCCCACGGTCCGCAGCGCGCGCATGCGCGGGGCCATGTCCTGCGGGTCCACCGACCTGCCGGCCAGCCAGGCGTAGGCGGGCATGTTGGACTCGGGCACCAGGTCGCGCGGGTTGCTCAGGTGCAGGCGATGCCACTCGTCGCTGTACTTGCCGCCGACGCGCGCGAGGTCCGGGCCGGTGCGCTTGCTGCCCCACTGGAAGGGGTGGTCGTAGACGAACTCGCCGGCGACCGAGTAATGGCCGTAGCGCAGCGTCTCGGCGCGCAGCGGGCGGATCATCTGCGAGTGGCAGTTGTAGCAACCCTCGCGGATGTAGACGTCGCGTCCCGCGAGCTGCAGCGGGGTGTAGGGCTTGAGGTTCTCGACCGGCTGCGTGGTCGAGCGCTGGAAGAACAGCGGGACGATCTCCACGATGCCGCCGACGATCACCGTCAGCAGCACCAGCACGATCATCAGGAAGTTGCTGGTCTCGATGCGCTCGTGGCCGGCGGGTTTGGCATGGGCATTGGCCATGGCGTGCTCCTGGGGTCCGTGCGATCAGGCGGCCGCCGCGAGGGCGACCGGGGGAATGGGCTGGGTGTCGACGCGACCGACGCGGACCGTCATCACGACGTTCCAGGTCATCAGCAGCATGCCGCCCAGGTACAGCAGGCCGCCCATCAGGCGCACCACGTAGAACGGGTAGGTCGCCTTGACGCTCTCGGCGAAGGTCCAGGCCAGCGTGCCGTCGGGATTGACCGCGCGCCACATCAGGCCCTGCATCACGCCGGCGATCCACATCGCGGCGATGTAGAGCACGATGCCCAGCGTGGCGATCCAGAAGTGCAGCTCGATGGCGCGCTTGGAGTACATCTCCGTGCGGCCGTACATGCGCGGGATCAGGTGGTACAGCGATCCCATCGAGATCAGGCCCACCCAGCCCAGCGCGCCGCTGTGCACGTGGCCGATCGTCCAGTCCGTGTAGTGCGAGAGCGCGTTGACGGTCTTGATCGACATCATCGGACCCTCGAAGGTCGACATGCCGTAGAAGGACAGCGCCACGATCAGGAACTTCAGGATCGGGTCGTCGCGCAGCTTGTGCCAGGCACCGCTGAGCGTCATCATCCCGTTGATCATCCCGCCCCAGCTGGGAGCCAGCAGCACCAGCGAGAACAGCATGCCCACGCTCTGCGCCCAGTCGGGCAGCGCCGTGTAGTGCAGGTGGTGGGGACCGGCCCACATGTAGGTGAAGATCAGCGCCCAGAAGTGGACGATCGAGAGCCGGTAGCTGTAGACGGGGCGGTTGGCCTGCTTGGGGATGTAGTAGTACATCATCCCGAGGAAGCCGGCGGTCAGGAAGAAGCCCACCGCGTTATGGCCGTACCACCACTGCACCATCGCGTCCTGCACGCCCGCGTAGGCGGAGTAGCTCTTGGTCAGCGAGACGGGGATCTCCGCGCTGTTGACGATGTGCAGCAGCGCCACCGCGATGATGAAGGCGCCGAAGAACCAATTGGCCACGTAGATGTGGCGCACCTTGCGCACGCCGATCGTGCCGAAGAAGACGATCGCGTAGGCCACCCAGACGACGGCGATCAGGATGTCGATCGGCCATTCGAGCTCGGCGTACTCCTTGCCGGTCGTCAGACCCATCGGGAGCGTGATCGCGGCCAGCACGATCACCAGCTGCCAGCCCCAGAACACGAACCAGCCCAGCGCGGGCGCGAAGAGCCGCACCTGGCTCGTGCGCTGGACCACGTGGAACGAGGTGGCCATCAGCGCGCAGCCGCCGAAGGCGAAGATCACCGCGTTGGTGTGCAGCGGCCGCAGGCGGCCGTAGCTCAGCCAGGGGATGCCGAGGTTGAGCTCGGGCCAGGCCAGCTGCGCGGCGATGACCACGCCGACCAGCATCCCCACCACGCCCCACAACACCGCGGCCAGCGAGAACGCGCGGACCACGCCATCTTCATATCCCGGGGCTCGGACACCCCCTCCCATCGGACCTGTCGTGCCTGACATGTCGGCTCCTTGTGCCTGTCTTTGCAGATGGCGGCGATTGTTCGACCGCGGCACTCGGAGGACCTTGACGACTGTCAAGCTTGCACGCGCGAGTTCAGGCGTGCGCGTCGTCCTCGAGGATTCGTTGACCTTCTCGGTCCAGCGACTCGAGCTGGCCGTCCTGCAAGGCCCAGCCGAAGACGGCCAGCACCACCAGCACCAGCACGACGGAGAGCGGAATCAGCAGATAGAGGATGTCCATGGCAGGTCCTGGTGGCGTGATGCGAGTTGCGAGTTGCGTGAGGCGTGGGGCGAGATGCGAGATGCGAGATGCGGGAGGGGTGAGGCGTTGAGCCCTCGACGCGGGTCGTGCGGCGGCGCGGACCGATGTCAGGCCCCGCGCGACGGCGCGACGTCGCGGCCGAGGCGCGCGGCGTTGCCCACCACGGCGACGGAGCTCAGCGCCATGCCCAGGCCCGCCGCCCAGGGCGGGAGCCAGCCGATCAGCGCGAGCGGGACGCAGACCGCGTTGTAGAGCGCCGCCCAGGCGAGGTTCTGGCGCACGACGCGGTGCGTCCGGCGCGCCAAGGCGAGCGCGGCCGCGACGGCCTCGAGCCGTCCGCCCACCAGGAGCGCATCGGCGCGCGCCTTGGCGAGGTCGGCCCCCTGCCCCATCGCGATCGAGACCTGGGCCCGCGCGAGCACCGGCGCGTCGTTGATGCCGTCGCCGATCATCAGGACGCGGCGGCCCAGCGTCTGCAGCGTGGCGACGTGGGACAGCTTGTCCTCCGGCGTCGCGCTTCCGCGCCAGCGATCGATGCCGGCCAGCCTGGCGATCGCGCCGACACGGGGCGACGCGTCACCGGACAGCAGCTCGACATCGAGGCCTTGGGCGCGCCAGGCCGCGACGGCCTCGCGCGCGCCGTCGCGCAAGGCCTCGCCGAAGTGCCAGGACGCCTGTGCGACGCCGTCGCGGGCCAGCACCAGACTGGCATCCGGGAGATGGTCCGCGGCCGCCCATGCGGCGGCGCCCAGCCGCCACGAGTGCCCTTGCGCGTCGATGCCCTGCATGCCGTGACCACCGATCTCCTGGATGGCCCGCCAGGAGGCCTTGTCCGCATCGCGCGAGAGCGTCTCCAGCAGCGCCCGCGACATCGGATGCCGCGAGCTGCTCGACAACACGGTCGCGGCCTCCAGCGTCTCCGCGTCGAGCGCCGCGGGCCATTGACGCAGCAGACGCGGCACGGACTCGGTCAGGGTGCCGGTCTTGTCGGTCACGATCAGGTCGACATCGGCCATCGATTCGATCGCGTCCAGTCGTGACAGCAGCAGGCCACGCCGCGCGAGCGCGCCGGCGGCGCTCACCCACGCGGCAGGGGCCGCGAGCGACAAGGCGCAAGGACAGGTCACGATCAGCACCGACACGCTCACCGCGAGCGCACGCGACGGGTCGATGAACTGCCACGCCACGGCCGCGCCGGCGGCCAGCACCAGCACTGCCGCCAGGAACCAGCCCGCCACCCGATCCGCCGCGCGCAGCGCCTCGGGACGGTCCTGGAAGGCCTGCGTCATCAATTGCCGGATGCCGGCCAGCCGCGTGTCCTCGCCCACGCGTCGCACGCGCAGCAGCAGCACGCCGCTCAGGTTCACGCTGCCCGCCAGCACCTCGTCGCCGACGGACTTCCGGACCGCCCGCGACTCGCCGGTGAGCAGCGACTCGTCGGTCGCGCTCTCGCCTTGCTCGACACGCGCATCGGCGGGCACGCGCTGCCCCGCGACGACGCGCACGAGGTCGTCCGGCGCGAGGCACTCGGCCTCCACCCACTCCCAGCCCCCGTCGGCGCCGCGCCGCTCCACGGGATCGGGCAGACCGCCGGCGACCGCCTCCAGCGCCTCCGCGGCGCGGTGCCGCGCGCGCAGCTCCAGATAGCGCGCGCCGAGCAGGAAGCTCACGAACATCGTGATCGAGTCGAAGAAGACCTCGTGGCCGAAGGATCCGGCCGGGTCCAGCGTGGCGCCGCTGCCGGCGACGAAGGCCACCAGCAGGCCCAGCGACACCGGCACGTCCATGCCGAGACGGCCGCCGCGCAGCTGCGACCACGCGGCCTGGAAGAAAGTGCCGGCCGACAGCAGCATGACCGGCAGCGTCAGCACCCACTGGCCCCAGCGCAGCAGGGCGGCCTGGTCCTCGGGCATCTCGCCCGGGCCGGCGACGTAGGACGGCCAGGCCAGCATCATGACCTGCATCATCAGGAAGCCGGCGACGAACAGCCGCCACACCGCCTGGCGATGCTCGCGCCGTCGCAGGTCGCGGGCGGGCGCGGCCAGATCGGGGGCGAAGTCGTAGCCGGCGCCCGACAGCGCGGCGCGCAGGGCGTCCAGCGAGGTCGCCTCCGGCTGCCAATCGAGGGTCAGGCGTTGCGTCGCCGGGCTGACCTGGGCGAGCCGCACACCCGCTTGCGCGTGCAGCAGCGACTCGATGAGGCCCGCGCAGCTCGCGCAATGCATGCCTGACAGCAGCAGACGCGAACGCGCGTGGCGTGCGCCCGACACATCGCTTTTCCATTCGGTAAAGAGCGAGAGCCGTCGGTCGCGCTCAGCCGCCGTGCCCCGGTCGCCGGATACGGCCCCGCCCGCGGGAACGCGCGGGATCTCGCAGGCATCGTCGTCGGTGGCGCGTGAGGACCGTGTCGCCGCGCCGTGACCGGCGACGGTCGCCACGGCGGTGGGGGCGGGCGGCATGGCCGCGATAATCCGCCAAACCTCAAGGGTCGACCATGTTCAATATCAAGCCCGCAGCATCGCGCATCGGCCTGGCGGCCGCCGCCCTCCTTCTTTCGACCAGCGCGGCGCTGGCGCAGGCGCAAGGTCCTCAGACCGGCCTGCCCGTCGTCGAGCTCGGTGCCGGCATGCACCTGATCCACGCCGAAGTCGCCCGCACCGACGAGCAGCGCGCCATCGGCCTGATGAACCGCCGCGACATGCCCGCCAACAACGGCATGCTCTTCGTCTTCGAGGACGCCAACGTCCAGTGCTTCTGGATGCGCAACACGCTGATCCCGCTGGCCGTGGCCTTCGTCGCCGACGACGGCACCATCGTCAACGTCGACGAGATGAAGCCGCTGTCCGACGCCTCGCACTGCTCGGCCAAGCCGGTCCGCTACGTGCTGGAAATGAACAAGGGCTGGTTCGACAAGCGCGGCCTCAAGGCCGGCACCAAGCTGCGCGGCGGCCCCTGGCCCAAGTGACGCACTGAAGACGGCGGGCCGGCCCGCTCTGGACCGCCAAACGACAACGGCCCGGGATCGCTCCCGGGCCGTTCTTCATGGTGCCTGCGACAGGCGCCACGTCATGGGCGCCCCTGACGGGCGCCGCGCGATCAGTTGCCGAAGTTGGCTTGCGCGAAGTCCCAGTTGACCAGGCTCTTCAGGAAGGTCTCGACGAACTTCGGACGCGCGTTGCGGTAGTCGATGTAGTAGGCGTGTTCCCACACGTCGACGGTCAGCAGCGCGGTGTCGGCGGTCGTCAGCGGCGTGCCGGCGGCACCGGTGTTGACGATGTCGACCGAGCCGTCGGCCTTCTTGACCAGCCAAGTCCAGCCCGAGCCGAAGTTGCCCACGGCGCTCTTCTGGAAGGCTTCCTTGAAGGCGTCGACGCTGCCCCACTTGGCGTTGATGGCGTCCAGCAGCTTGCCGGTCGGCGCGCCGCCGCCGTTGGGCTTCATGCAGGACCAGAAGAAGGTGTGGTTCCAGATCTGCGCGGCATTGTTGTAGATGCCGCCGCTGGAGGTCTTGACGATCTCTTCCAGCGTCTTGCTCTCGAACTCCGTGCCCTTCTGCAGGTTGTTCAGGTTGTCCACGTAGGCCTTGTGGTGCTTGCCATGGTGGTACTCGAAGGTTTCCGCGCTGATGTGCGGCTCCAGCGCCTTCTTGTCGTACGGCAGCTCGGGCAGAACGTGTTCCATGTGGGACTCCTGTTGGATGAGGTGGTGGACGAATGTCGCGGGCGATTGTAGGCATCCGGATCATGCCCCTGGCGGGAGCACGCATACCGCGCCACCGCATGCTCGCGCGACCGGGCGTTTCCCGGAAACAAGCCCCTTCGCGACCACGGGCCTCTGGGGTCCCGCGGGTCCGTCGGGCCCTCCCGCGAGCCGCCCGCCACGCGCGCCGCCCGAGGTCGGTCCGGTCAGCCCGCCTCGTCCCGGCAGGCGACGCGCCCGACCCGCAGCTCGGCCTCGCCGTCCGCGAGCACCGCGCGCAAGTCCTGACCCTCGGACAGCTGGCGGACCGAGCTCAGCGCCCGCCCCTGCCCGTCGTCCAGCCAGGCATAGCCGCGTGCCAGCACCTGGCGGGGATCCAGCGCCTGCAGGCGGGCCGCGAGCGCGTCCAGCCGGTGGGCGCCACGCTGCGCCTGCGCCGGCAGGGCGCGGGCCAGACGGTGATCCAGGTGATCGAGCCGCTGCGCCTGCAACGCCACCCGCTTCGGGGCGACCTGCCCCAGCCGCTGCGACAGCAGGTCCAGCCGGCGCCGCTGGCGGGCCAGCGCGTCACCCGGGCGGGCCAGGCGCAAGGCCAGCCGATCCAGGCGCTGCGCCGCCGCGTCCAGGCGCTGCTCGACACGGCGCACCAGTTGGCGCTCGAGCGCCTCCAGCGTCTCCAGGCACTGCTGACGCGAGACGGTGGCCAGTTCCGCCGCCGCGGTGGGCGTCGGAGCCCGCAGGTCGGCGGCCAGGTCGGCCAGGGTGATGTCGGTCTCGTGGCCGACGCCGCAGATCACCGGCAGCGCCGAGCCGGCGACCTCCGCCACCACGCGTTCGTCGTTGAAGGCCCACAGGTCCTCCAGCGAGCCGCCGCCGCGCACCAGCAGCAGCACCTCGGCGTCGCGGCGCGCGTTGGCCAGCGCCAGCGCCCGCACGATCTGCGGCGGGGCCTCGTTGCCCTGGACCAGCGTCGGATAGATGAAGACGCGCGCATGCGGCGCCCGGCGCCGCAGCGCGGTCAGCACGTCGTGCAGCGCCGCGCCCCCTGTGGAGGTGATCACGCCGATCCGCCGGGCGTACGGCGGCGGCACGCGCTTGCGGTCGGCGTCGAACAGCCCCTGCGCCTCCAGCCGCGCCTTCAGGCGCAGAAACTGCTCGTAGAGCGCGCCCTCGCCGGAGCGTCGCATCGCCTCGACGATGAACTGCAGTTCGCCGCGGGGGCCGTACAGGTCCAGCCGGCCGCGCAACTCGACGGTCATGCCGTCCCGGGGGGCGAAGTCGACCAGGCTGGCCGCCCGGCGGAACATCGCGCAGCGCAGCATCGCCGGCTGGCCCTCGGCGTCCTTCAGGCTGAAGTAGCAATGACCGCTGGCCGCGCGCGTGAAGCCGGAGAGCTCGCCCTGCACAGCAATGACGGGGAATCGCGCCTGCAATGCGTCGGAAAGGGCCGTCAACAGGGCCGACACCCCCCAGACCATCCGTGGCGATGCGGGTTTCAAGGCGTCAACCATGCGCAAACCCAATGCTGGCGCGGGTTCGGAACTCCACAGCCGCGCCAATGCTGGCTCCGCGGGCCATGTTGCCCGTCACTGCCGCGTCACATATCGATAAGCGCTTGTTTTTCAAAAGCTTTTTCCTGCCTGTTTTTCGGGCAACCTGTTCCGCGCCGTGTGCTGATCGGCGCTGGCGCCGATTCCCGGAGACTTGCCCACAAAGTTATCCACAGCTTCGGTGGATGTTTGTAAGGGCTTGTGATGCGGGTCGGGAGTGGTCGGCGCGGGGGCGGCGTGGCGCCATAATCGCGCCGCCGGGCCGGAGATGCCCGAACGGAGGGAATGCCTTGTTTTCGATCATACAAGCGGCCGGCTGGCCGATCTGGCCGCTGCTGCTGTGTTCCGTGGTGGCGCTGGCCCTGATCATCGAGCGTCTGGTGAGCCTGCGGGCCGCCCGAGTCGCCCCGGCCAGCCTGATCGAGGAAGTGCTGGGCGTGACCCAGCTGCAGATCCCCAGCAACGAGGTCGTCGGCAAGCTGGCCGAGAACTCGCTGCTCGGCCAGGTCCTGGCCGCCGGGCTGCGCGCCTCGCAGGTCGATCCGCGCGGCGGCGAGGCCCGCCTGCGCCAGGTCTTCGAACTGGCCGGCCGCCACGCGATCCACCAGATGGAGCGCTACCTGAACACCCTGGGCACGATCGCCGCGGCCGCGCCGCTGCTGGGCCTGCTGGGCACGGTGGTGGGCATGATCGAGATCTTCGGCAGCCAGAGCCCCACCGGCAACAATCCCGGCCTGCTCGCGCACGGCATCTCGATCGCGCTGTACAACACCGCCTTCGGCCTGATCGTGGCGATCCCGTCGCTGATGATGTACCGCTACTTCCGCGGCCGCATCGAGGCCTACGTCATCGACATGGAGCAGGCCAGCGAGCGTCTGCTGACCCATCTGGTCAACCGCGCGATGCCGTCGGGTCCGGTGACCCACGCCGGCCCCGCCACGGTGCCGCCGCCGGTCGCCGCGCCCGCGCCGGCCCAGGGCAAGCCCGCGAAGGCGGCCAAATGAAGTTCCGCCGTCGTCAGAGCGAGGAACCGGAGATCAACCTGATCCCGTTCATCGACGTGCTGCTGGTGGTGCTCATCTTCCTGATGCTGTCCACCACCTACTCGAAGTTCACCGAGCTGCAGGTGACGCTGCCCACCGCCGACGCGCAGCAGCTCAAGGACCGGCCGGCCGAGATCATCGTCGCCATCGCGGCCGACGGCCGCTACGCGATCGACCGCCAGGCGGTCGAGGGCCGCAGCGTGGAGCTGCTGACCGCCGCGTTGCAGCAGGCCGCCCAAGGCAAGCCCGAGCCGGTGGTGATCATCTCCGCCGACGCCGCGACGCCGCACCAGGCGGTGGTCAACGTGATGGACGCGGCCCGGCGCGCCAACCTGCCGCGCCTGACCTTCGCGGCCAACAAGCCGCAATGACCCGCCCCCGGACATGAACCGGGCCGCGCTCGAGCACCGGCTGCAGCGCGCGTGGCGGGACGACGACCGCCTTGCCCACCTGCTGCGGCCCCTGGCCGCGCTGCATGGCGCGATCCTGCGCCTGCGCGTCGCGCTGTACCGCCACGGGATCAAGAGGAGCGCCACGCTGCCGGTCCCGGTGATCGTGGTCGGCAACTGGGTCGTGGGCGGCGCCGGCAAGACGCCGACGACGCTCGCGCTGCTGGACACGCTGACGCGCCTGGGCGTGCGCGCGGGCGTGGTCTCGCGCGGCTATGGCCGCAAGGATGAACAGGCGGTGCGCGTCCTCGCCGACGGCGATCGCGCCGAGGACGTGGGCGACGAGCCGCTGCTGATCCGCCTGCGCGCCCGCGTGCCGGTGGCCGTGGGCCGCGACCGCATCGCGGCGGCGCACGCGCTGCTGGCGGCACATCCCGAACTCCAGGTCCTGGTCGCCGACGACGGCCTCCAGCACTGGCGGCTGCCGCGCCAGCTCAGCATCCTGGTCTTCGACGAACGCGGGCTGGGCAACGGCCGTCTGCTGCCCGCGGGCCCCCTGCGCCAGGCCCGTGACCTGCCCCCCCCGCCCGGCTCCTCGCCCGACCGGCTGGTGCTCTACAGCACCGGTCGGCCGAGCACCGCCCTGCCCGGCTATGTCGGACACCGCCAGCTCGCCGGCGCCGTCTCGCTCGCCGACTGGTGGCGCGGCGAGCCCGGCCGGATGGAGCGCCTGCACGCGCTGCGCGGCAAGCCGCTGACGGCGGCCGCCGGCCTGGCCCGGCCGGAGCGCTTCTTCGACATGCTCGGCCAGCAGGGCCTGAACTTCCGCGCCCTGGCGCTGCCCGACCACGCGACGCTCGATCCCCTGCCCTGGGCCCGCACCGACGAGGTCGTGATCACCGAGAAGGACGCGGTCAAGCTGCGTCCCGAGGCGCTGCAAGGCTGCCGCATCTGGGTGGTGGCGCTAGACTTCCGCCCCGAACCCGCTTTTGAAGAGGCGTTGCAGCGCGAGCTGCGGCGACTGCTCCCCCATGGACCATCGACTGATTGAGATGCTGGTGTGCCCCGTCTGCAAGGGCCCGCTGGAAGACCGCCGCAACGCCCCCGGCACGGGTCTGCCCGACCGCGAGCTGGTCTGCCCCGCCGACCGCCTGGCCTTCCCCATCCGCGACGGCATCCCGGTGATGCTCGCGGTCGAGGCCCGCTCGACCGACGGCGAGGGCGACGCGGCGTGAGCGTGCCCTTCCATATCGTCATCCCCGCGCGACTGGCGTCGACGCGCTTGCCGAACAAGCCGCTGGCCGACATCGGCGGCGCGCCGATGATCGTGCAGGTCGCCCGCCGCGCCGCGACGGCCGGCGCCGCGCAGGTGGTGGTGGCGACCGACGCCGAGGAGGTCCGCGCGGCCTGCGAGGCCCACGGCGTGCGCGCGCTGATGACCCGCGCCGATCATCCCAGCGGCAGCGATCGCCTGGCCGAGGCCGCCGAGTTGCTGGGCCTGGCCGACGACGCGCTGGTGGTCAACGTCCAGGGCGACGAGCCGCTGATCGCGCCCGGCATGATCAGCGCCTGCGCCGAGCTGCTGGCCGGGAAGCCGCAGTGCGCGATGGCCACGGTCGCCCATGCGATCGACGACGATTCGGAATTCGCCAACCCCAACGTCGTCAAGCTGGTGACCGACGCGCAAGGGCTGGCGCTGTATTTCTCGCGCGCGCCCATCCCGTGGTGGCGCGACGCGCCAGGCGGCGGCGCCCGGGTGAAGACGGACGCCGTGTTGCGTCACGTCGGCCTCTACGCCTATCGCGCCGGCTTCCTGCGCCGCTTCCCGACGCTGGCGGTCAGCCCGCTGGAACAGATCGAGGCCCTGGAGCAGCTGCGCGTGCTCTGGCACGGCGAGCGCATCGCGGTGCACGTCAGCGCCGAGCGACCGGGGCCCGGCGTCGACACGCCCGAGGACCTCGAGCGCGTGCGCCGACTGATCGCGGGTTGAGGGTCGGCGGACCGCCCGTCGAGCGCTGATCGACCGTCGGCCGATGGCCGCCCGATCGTCGTCATGGCGACGATCGGCAGAGGCGCCGATCGCGGCGGACCCCGATGAACACGGCCCCGCGCGGGGTCGCGGCACCGTAGCCCGACAGGGTTACACCTCAATTCATTCGGCCGCCGCGTCAGCGGGGCGAAGGCTGGCCCATGCTATCCTCGCCCGCAGTTTTCGAGGGCGCGTCGTTCCTGCGGCGCGCCCTCTCCACGTATCGAGGAGACCCATGCGACTGATTCTTCTGGGCGCCCCTGGCGCCGGTAAAGGCACCCAAGCGGCCTTCATCTGCCAAAAGTTCGGCATCCCGCAAATCTCCACCGGCGACATGCTGCGCGCCGCGGTGAAGGCCGGCACCGAGCTGGGCGTGGCCGCCAAGAAGGTCATGGACGCAGGCGGTCTGGTCAGCGACGACATCATCATCGGCCTGGTCAAGGAGCGCATCACGCAGCCCGACTGCGCCAAGGGCTTCCTGTTCGACGGCTTCCCCCGCACCATCCCGCAGGCGGACGCCATGAAGGCCGCCGGCGTGAAGCTGGACTTCGTGCTCGAGATCGCCGTCCCCGATGAAGCCATCATCGAGCGCATGAGCGGCCGCCGCGTGCACCCGGGCTCGGGTCGCAGCTACCACCTGAAGTTCAACCCGCCCAAGACGGCCGGCAAGGACGACGTCACCGGCGAGGACCTGGTCCAGCGCGACGACGACAAGGAAGAGACCGTGCGCAAGCGCCTGGAGGTCTATCAGGCCCAGACGCGCCCGCTGGTGGACTACTACTCGACCTGGGCCGCCAGCGGCGACGCGCAGGCCCCGCAGTACCGCCGCATCGAAGGCATCGGCAGCGTCGACGAGATCACCGGCCGCGCGCTCGCCGCGCTGGGCTGATCCGGCGCGCTTCATGGCGCGACGGAACGATGGCGGCCCGCGAGGCCGCCATTTTTTCGTCCACAATTGACGTTTACGTCAACGGCAACTTCGAGTGCCGATCGGCGCGTGACGACCCCGGTCGAAGGCGCGCCGACCCGAACGACATCGACAACGTGAGCAACGTGGAAGGAGACATCTGATGGACATCGCGAACAAGGTCTTCATCGTCACCGGCGGCGCGTCCGGCCTGGGCGAAGGCACGGCCCGCATGCTGGCGCGCGAAGGCGCGACGGTCGTCATCGCCGACCTGCAGGTCGAGCGCGGCGAGGCCCTGGCCAAGGAACTGAACGGCGCTTTCGTGAAGTGCGATGTGAGCCAGGAGGCCGATGGCCAGGCGGCGGTCGCCAAGGCGGTCTCGCTGGGCAAGCTGATGGGCCTGGTGAACTGCGCCGGCATCGCGCCGGCCGCCAAGACGGTGGGCAAGGACGGCGCGCATCCGCTGGCCGTGTTCTCCAAGACGATCACGGTGAACCTGGTCGGCTCCTTCAACATGATTCGCCTGGCCGCCGAGGCCATGGCCAAGAATGAGCCGGAAGCCACCGGTGAGCGCGGCGTGCTGATCTCGACCGCCTCGGTGGCGGCTTTCGACGGCCAGATGGGCCAGGCGGCCTACGCGGCGTCCAAGGGCGGCGTGGTCGGCATGACGCTGCCCATCGCGCGCGACCTGGCCCGCAACGGCATCCGCAACATGACCATCGCCCCCGGCATCTTCGGCACGCCGATGCTGTTCGGCATGCCCCAGGAGGTGCAGGACGCGCTGGCCGCCAGCGTGCCCTTCCCCTCGCGCCTGGGCCGCCCGGAGGACTACGCCAAGCTGGTCCACCAGATCATCACCAACGACATGCTCAACGGCGAGGTGATCCGCCTGGACGGCGCGATCCGCATGCAGCCCAAGTGAGGGCGGCGCGAGCGACCTCCCGCGCGACCTGATCCGGTCGCACCAAAGAGAAAGGCCTCCCGGCTTGCGCCGGGAGGCCTTGTCGTTTGGGGGCGCCGGTGAGCACTCGTGTGAGCCCCACGCGCGCCTCGGCGGCCGACGAGCAGCGCGCTCGCGCGCGCCCTCGTTCCGCGCGATCAGTTCTTCGCGCTGCGCGCGTAGACCGACCACAGGCCGGCGAGGTCCGCCGAGCCGTCCGTGCCCTTGACGGTGCGCCACGTGGCTTGCGCCTTGGCCTTGTCACCGCCCAGGAACTGGGCCAGGCCCAGGTAGAGCTTGGCATCGTCCGGACGCTTCAGGTTGCCCTTGGCGATGCCTTCCTCGATCAGCTTGATGCCGGCGGCCGCCTGGCCGCGCTGCACTTGCGCGAAGCCGACCTTCACCAGCTCGTCGCCCTCACGGGCGCCACGGGCGGCCGTCTCGGCGGCGGCGGCACCGGCCTTGGCTTCGGCGATGCGCTTGTCCAGCAGATCGGCCAGACGCTTCGGACGGGCGTTGTCGTCGGTCGGCTTCAGGGCGCCGGAGGCGAAGCCCTTGTCCAGCACCTTCTTGCCTTCGTCCGGATAACCGGCGGCACCGGCCAGCTGGGCCAGCTCCATGAAGTCACTGCCGTCCTTCATGTTGTCGGTGGCCAGCTTCAGACGCAGCACGTCGACCTGGTAACGGCTGGCGGCGAAGCCCTTCTTGCTTTGCAGCGTGCCCAGCGACTGCGCCCACAGCTGCTTGGTCGGGTAGTAGTTCAGCAGCTTCTGGATGAGGACGGACTCGGTCGCGCCGTCACCCTTCTTGTTGGCGGCCCACAGCGCGGTGTTCAGCTTCTCCTGCGAGGGAGCGCGGCCCGCCTTCTCGTCGGCCGCGATGTCGGCCATCGTGTCCTTCAGGATGGTGGTCACGTCGCCCGAACGCAGCTGCGCCGCGGCCTGGATCTGCTTCATCGCCGGGCTGTTGCCACCTGCGGCGTTGTACCTGTTGACCCACTCCAGCGCCTTGGCGCCATTGCCTTGACGCAGGTAAGTGCCGGCGATGGCTTCCATCGTGGGCAGCTTGTTGGCCGCGGGCAGCTTGCCGGCGGCGCTCAGCGCATCATAGGCCTTGACCATGCCGTCGGCATCGCCCAGGCGGGAGGCGGCGGACAGGCGCAGGCCTTCCAGCGTCGCGTTCTCGTCGGCGTTGCGGCCGGGGACCGCTTCCGCCTCACGGATCTTGCCCATGGCTTCCTGCGCCTTGCCCGCCTTCAGCAGGTCGGACGCGGCCTTCAGGGCGCCACCGACTTGCGGACGCACTTGGGCGGCGGCTTGGGACAGGACGCTCAGGCTGCCCGAGGGACCCTGACCCAGGACCAGGGCGGCGGCGCCCACGGCGGCGGTTGCCAGCAGTTTGAGTTTCATTCGATTGCTCTCCTACGAAAGAAAAAAACGCGCGACCCTCGCGGGCAGCGCGTTTCGTGCAGACATCGTCAGACGGACATCCGGTCTCAGTTCAGGAACTGCTCGTTCCCGACCATCGCCATCTTCTTGACGCCCAGACGCTGCGCCGACGCCATCACATTGGCGACGTAGCCGTAATCGGCCAGCTTGTTCGGCTTGATGTGCACTTCCGGTTGATCCGGAATCGCCACCACTTCCGCCAGCTTGGCTTCGAGCGCCGCGTGGTTGGGAACGGCGGCGCCGTCCCAGAACACGGTGCCGTCGAAGTCGACCGCCACTTCATGGACGATCGGGTCCACGTGCGGCTGGTTCGGCTGCGGAGGCGGCATGTCCAGATTCACCGAGTGCAGCTGGATCGGGATGGTGATGATCAGCATCACCAGCAGCACCAGCATCACGTCGATCAGCGGCGTCGTGTTGACGTCCAGCATGGTTTCGGGATCTTCACCACCGCCGGAGCTTCCAACATTCATACCCATTGTTCAGCTCCTTCAGCCACCACGAGCCGGCGGCTCGGTGACGAACTTGATGGACATGATGCCCGCGCGCTGGCACGCGACCATCACCTTGCCCACGTTCTCGTAGCGCGTCTTTTCATCGCCACGGATGTGAACTTCCGGCTGAGGATTCAGAACCGCCACCTTCTTCAGGCGCGCGACCAGCGTTTCCGTGTCCGGAACTGGCTGCACGCCCCAGTAGATGTCGCCATCCTTGGTCACCGCGATTTCGATGTTTTCCGGCTTGGTGACGCGGATGACGTTCGTCTCCTTCGGCAGGGTCACCCCCACCGATTGCGTCACCACCGGAACGGTGATCAGGAAGATGATCAAGAGCACCAGCATCACGTCCACGAGGGGCGTGGTGTTGATGGTCGAGACCACTTCATCGTCGCCACCGGACGAACCTACGTTCATCCCCATATTGCGTCTCCGCTCGTATGGATTTAGCGGCCCGCGACCTTGCGGCTGCCCATCAGGACACCGTGCAGGTCAGCGGCGAAGGCACGGACTTGACCCATGACCGACTTGTTGCGGTTGACCAGCCAGTTGTAGCCCAGCACGGCCGGAACGGCCACGCCCAGACCGATGGCGGTCATGATCAGCGCGGCGCCCACGGGGCCGGCGACCTTGTCGATCGACGCTTGACCGGCCACGCCGATCTGGGTCAGCGCTTGCAGAATGCCCCACACGGTACCGAACAGGCCGATGAAGGGAGAGGTCGAGCCGACGGTGGCCAGGAAGCCCAGGCCGCCTTGCAGGCGCGAGTTCACTTCGCCGACGGCGCGGTCGATGTTCATCGTGACCCAGGTGTTGTGGTCGATGTTCTCGGTCAGGGCACCTTCGTGGTGGTCCGAAGCCTCGACACCGGTCTGGGCGATGTAGCGGAACGCGCCGGTTTCGCTCAGGCCCTTGATGCCTTCGGCCAGCGACGCCTTCTTGAAGAAGGTGGCGCGGACGTCCTTGGCTTCACGAGCGATCTTGGAGGTGTCCCACAGCTTCGTGAAGAGGATGTACCAGGAGCCCAGCGACATCACGAACAGGATCGCCAGGACGATCTGGTCGACGATGTTGCCGTGGGCGACGATGTTGCCCAGGCTGTAGGGATTGTCGACGGGCTTGGCGGCAGGAGCTTCGGCAACGGCGGCGGGAGCGATGTCGGCAGCGGGAGCGGCGGTCGTGTCGGCGGCGGAAGCGGCGGCCGAGGCGGCCTGGTCTTGCGCTTGGGCAGCCAGCGGGGAGACGGCCAGGGTCGCGGCGCAGGCGACGGCCGCGAACAAGGCAGACAGACGAGAGATCATGGAGTTAGCTCCTACGCAAAAAGTCTTGAACTCAGGTTGAGGGGTCGGGGCGCGGTGGCCCCTTCATTCGGTCGATCGGATCGGAGCGATCCGCCGATCATTCCATGTTGAACACGAATTCCTGTTCCAGGATCGCGTCGCCAGGGCATTCGTACGTCTCGGCCAGCGCGGAGGTGATCGCGCTCTTCAGAGCACGGTCCGCCTTGCGGTCGTTGGCGCCGCGCAGCGTCGCCAGCGAGATCTCGGTGATCTTGCCGGCCTTGACGGTGAACGTGGCCTTGTAGCTCGCGGTGCCGCTCCAGTTGAGCGCCGGCATTTCCGGCTTGCCCATCTTGGTGCAGCTGCCGATGGCCGAACGGACCTTGGTCGGCGACGGGGCCGGAGGTGCCGGAGGCGTCGGAGCGGGCGTCGGACGGAAGTCCGTCTGCGGCGGCGGCGTGTTCGACTGCACCGCGACGGCGGGCGTCGGCGGCGGCGGAGCCGTCACCACCACTTCCGGCGGCGGAACGAACGGCGGCGGCGGCGCCTTGATGTCCGGCGGGGGAGGAATGACCTTCTCCGGCGGCGGCGGCGGCTTGACCTTCTCCTCGACGACCTTGACGTCGATCGGCCCCTTGACGGCTTCCTTGATCTTCGTCGCCAGGCCGCTGGCCAGGGCGCCGATGATCAGGACGTGGACCAGCACGACGAGGCCGAGGCCCGTCAGACGCGATGACCCGCCTTTATCCTGCGCAAAGTTCATGCGCGCTCCTTCATCAAACTGCGAATTTCTTTCATCGAGACTACAAGGGGAGTTCGACTCGACACAGCGTGGGGTCTGTTCAGACGTTCTCGCCGCAACCTGGGGTCAGCAGCGCCTGTCTTGCCGGCTGTGCGAGCGGCGAGCCATGCGGATGCCGAGCCGCCGAAGCGCCAGGGACCGCTGACCTGCCGAATGCAGGGATGGGACACACGAAGACTCGAAAACCCAGGGCACGATACGAACCCGACTCAACAAAAATGCCCGTCAGCTTGTGGCCGCGGGCGTCTCAAGGATCGGTCAAATTCTTGTAGCAAAACTACAGGATTGACCACCTTTCGCGACCTTGATCATAAACGACTTGGCAGAACCGCAAGTCATGGGGTTTGCCCCAGCATGCGAACCTCGCCCAGCATCTTGATCACCCCATGTAACTCGCCGGGACCTGCTCTTCAACGCCCACGGTCCGGCTGTGGGCGGGCTTGATAGGTGTCCTGGTATCTTACTGGTATTGACCTGACGCCCTGCCCGCCCCGTCCTAGAGATAACCCCTAGAACGCACCACACCGGGGCGGATCTCGTCCGAAAACGAAAGCCATCGCCCAGAAGGTGAAAGACCGCCCGAAGGCGGTCTTGGGGGAGCAAGGCGCGTGCCCGCCCGATCAGAAGAACTTGTAGTTCACGCGGCCGTACAGCTGGCGGCCGATCGGGTTGGTGTAGGTCGCGTCATAGCCCACCTGGAAGTTCAGGCTGTTGCGCGACGACGGCGGTTCCTTGTCGAACAGGTTCTTCACGCCGAAGGTGAAGGTCAGCGCCTTGGTCGGCGACAGCGAGGCCTGCGCGTCCCAGGTGGAGTAGTTGCCGACCTTGCGCACCAGCGGGTAGTCGGGGCCGACCGACGTGGGGTCGGTGTAGTCCTCGTAGCCCTTGGTGAAGTTGTTGGTCAGCGAGACGTCCCAGAAGCTGCGCTTCCACATCACGGTCAGGGCATGGCGCCAGCGCGGCACCGCGCCGAAGTCCTTGAACTTGCCCAGGTCGGAGGTCTTGGGCAGGCCGATGTACTGGTAGCCGTGCGTCAGCAGCAGCATGCCGTCGAACTGGGCGCCGAAGGTGCCCCAGTCGCCGGCCTTCAGGCGGTAGAGCGCGCTGAAGTCCAGACCCGACGCGTAGGTCTTGCCCGTGTTCTCCTGCGGCAGGTACACGTAGGCGATCGGGAAGTCCTTGTTCTGGCTGCCGGCGATCGGGTGCGCGGCGTCCGGATCGTTCACCGGGTCATAGCGGTAGATGTACTGGGCGTAGGCGCTGGGGTTGCTCAGCACCTGGATCTCCGACTTGGCGACGATCGGGTCCTTGATGTCCACATTCCAGTAGTCGATGGAGGTGGTCAGGTCCTGGATCGGCGAGAAGGCGATACCCAGCGAGAACTGCTTGGACTTCTCCGGCTTCAGGTTGCGGTCGCCCGAAGTGGCGGCGTCCAGCTGGACCTCGCACTCGCTCTTGTAGAAGTCGACCGGGTTGACGGTGTTGGTGATCGCCACGCCGCCCGGGCAGCGGATCGGGTCGCTCCAGTTGGCCGCGGTGTTGTTGCCCGTGGTGAAGGGGCGCAGGTTCTCGTACAGCGTCGGCGCGCGGTACCCCTTGGCCACCGAGCCGCGCAGCACCAGGTCCTTGCTCACTTCATAACGCAGCGTCGCCTTGGGGCTGAAGCTGGTGAAGCTGGTGCCGAAGTCGTTCTTGTACTTGTCGTAGCGACCGGCGAAGTTGGCTTCCAGGTTCTTCAGGATCGGGACCACCAGCTCGCCGAACACGCCGAAGACCTTGCGACCACTGGACACGCTGGGCACCGGGCCGTTGCCGCCGACCACGTCGCCCGAGGCCAGCACCGGCTCGGAGAACTGGTCCAGCTTTTCCTTGCGGAAGTTGGCGCCGAACGCCGCGCCGACGGCGCCCGCGGCCAGTTGATAGATCTCGCGAGACACGCGGAAGTCCACCTCGGTCGACGTGGAGCTTGCCTGCTGCTGGCGGCCGGTCAGCTGGGCGCTGTCGAGCGCCGCCTTGCTGGTGGCGTCCTGCGGGCCGAAGACGTTGATGGCGCCCGCGGCCACCAGCGGGGTCAGCTTGGCGTAGCTGTACTGGCCGGGGCCGAAGAAGATCTCACCCTCGTTCTTCGAGTACGTGAGCGCGGTGTCGTAGTCCCAGCCCGCGATGGTGCCCTTGGCGCCGATCAGGGCGCGGGTCATCTTGGTCTCGGTGATGTCGGAGCGGCCGCCACCGGCGACCGTCCGCCAGGTGCCGCTGATCGGGCCGGTCGGCGTGACCTTGGTGCCGTCCGGCAGCGTGATCGAGGACGGGTAGAAGCGGCCGGTCGTCGGGTACACCATGTTCACGGTGTAGGGGGCCGGCGAGTAGAAGGACTGGACGCGATCGCGGTTCTGCATGACCTCCGCGATGATCTGGTTGTCCTCGTTGACCTGGAAGACGCCGCGGGCCGTGCCGTTGACGCGCCACTGTTCGGGGATCAGGTCGATGAAGCGGGCGTAGTCGGTGCCGCACTGCGTGGCGTTGCGGATCACCAGCGCGAACTCGGTCGAGTTGCAACCGCCGAAGCGCAGCGGGTTGACGCCCACGTACTTGTTGCCGTTGGTGTCGCTGAAGTTCAGGTTCGGGATGCCGTTGCGAGGCGAGGACTTGTTGATGCCCAGGTCCGGACGGACCGCGGTCTTGGCGAACTCGCGGTCGACGGCCTTCAGCGCCGTGATCTCTTCGCGGCTGGCCGAGACGATCACGTTGAAGCGGTCCTTGGCCAGATCGCCGAAGCCCGCCAGGCCGGTGACGATGGACGAGTTGCCGCCATTGCCGTGCGTCCCCTTGTACTCGGCGTAGCTGGCCTCGGCACCCTGGTAGTCCTTGCGCAGGATGAAGTTGATGACGCCCGCGACGGCGTCGGCGCCGTACAGCGAGGAGGCGCCGTCACGCAGCACTTCCACGCGCTCGACGGCGGACAGCGGGATCGAGTTCAGGTCGACCGGGTTGTTGCCGAAGGCGAAGTTGGCGATACGACGACCGTTCAGCAGCACCAGCGTGTACTTGGAGCCCAGCGCGCGCAGGTTGGCGGTGGCCGCGCCGCCGGTGGCGCCCACGTTGTTGGACACCACGGTGCCGCCGAAGCTCGACGGCAGCAGGCCGATCAGGTCCTGGGCCGTGGTGGCGCCGGTGCGGGTGATTTCCTCGCGGGTGATGGTGGTGACGGGCAAGGCGGTCTCGGCCGCCGCGCGACGGATCGAGCTGCCGGTGATTTCCACGCGCTCGAGCTGTTGCGAGGACGCTTCCTGCGCCTGCGCCCCGATCCCCGCCAGACTCAGCGCCGCCAGAGCGGCCGCGCTGAGCGTGTTTCTTTTGAACATGTGTCGCACTCCTAGATGTGTTGGGACCGCCGCCGAGGGTGTTGGGGGTCGGTCTCCACCGGGTGAGCATCCGTCTCACGCCAGCGTGCGAGCGAGTGTCAGGGGGGTCACCGCCGTTAACCTCCCCGTAATCTCCCTAAATAGGCTAGCAACTCCTTGTAGGCGCTAGGAAAGCGCGGGAAAACACCAAGCGTGCGGCATACGCTCAGCGTTGCACGGCAGCAACGGGCGATGAACGCCCTAACGAGTCGTCAACAAACGTAACGCTCCTCAGAGCGCCCGAATCGGGGCGGAATTGACCGGATTCCGGACAGGAAAAAGGAAGTCATGGATCCGTTCGCGCACAGGGGGCGGGCGCTGTTTCATCGAGGTTCGGACGTACGAAACGGACACGATGCGCGCGAGGCGCTTCGTGTCGTTCATGTAACGTTCAGGATTCCAGGGCCGTCGAGGGCCGAAAGGGACGCGCGGGCCTCTCCCGAGGCGCGCGCCGGACCGCGACAGGGCCGCTCAGGCGGCGGTGCGACGCTCCACCCGCGGCACGGCCGCGAGCAGCGTGCGGGTGTAGGCCTCGCGCGGCTGGCCGAGGACCGCGTCGCAACGCCCGGATTCGACGATGCGGCCGGACTGCATCACCGCGACCTCGTCGGCGATGTACTCGACGACCCCGATGTTGTGGGTGATGAACAGGAAGGACAGGCCGCGGCTGCGCTGCAGCTCGCGCAGCAGGTTCAGGATCTGCGCCTGGACCGAGACGTCCAGCGCCGAGGTCGGCTCGTCGCAGACGATCAGTCGCGGCTCGACCGCCAGCGCACGGGCGATCGCGATGCGCTGGCGCTGGCCGCCGGAGAACTCGTGCGGGAACCGACCCAGCGCGTCGCGGCGCAGGCCCACCTGGTCGACCAGGTCATGCAGCAAGGCCAGCCGCGCGGGCGCGTCGAGCTCGGGCCGCAGCGCGAGCAAGCCCTCCTCCAGCACCTCCTGCACCCGCAGCCGCGGGTTCAGCGAGGCGAAGGGGTCCTGGAAGATGATCTGCACCTGACGGCGCGCCTCGCGCAGCGCCTCGCCGTCCAGCGAGAACAGGTCGCGCGGCGCTCCGCCCTGCCCTGTCGCGACGTCCACCGGCGGATGGAGCAAGGCCTGACCCTCGATGGTGGCCACGCGGCGCAGCAACTGCACGATGGCCTTGCCGGTCGTCGTCTTGCCGCAGCCGGACTCGCCCACCAGCGCCAGCGTGCGCCCGGACTCGATGGACCAGGACACCCCGCCCACCGCGTCGAACCAGCGCTTGGCGCCGCCGAAGAGTCCGCTCGACAGCGGATAGCGGACCTTCAGATCCTTGACCTCCAGCAGCAGCGGCCGCGAGGCGTCCGCATCCGCGGGCGGACGCCCCGCCGCGGCGGGCTGCGGGGCCGGCCGGACCAGCGCCTCGCGCGGATCCGTGTACAGCAGGCAGCGCACCTCGTGGCCGGCTGGCCGATCCTGCACCGCCGCCAGCGACGGGCAGGTCGAGCCGCAATGGACCATGGTCCGGTCGCAGCGCGGCGCGAAGCGGCAACCGTCGAAGTCCTGCCACAGCGGCGGCACGGTGCCGGGAATGGCGGCCAGCGGCTCGCCGCGACGCTCGGCGTCGGGCAACGCGCGCAACAGCAATCGCGCATACGGATGCTTGGGCGCGGCGAAGAAGTCCGCCGCCGGGGCGACCTCGACGATCTGACCCGCATACATCAGCGCCACCTGGTGCGCCATGCCGGACACCACGCCCAGGTCGTGGGTGATCAGCAGCAGGCCCAGGCCGCGCTCGCGCTGCAGGTCCTTGAGCAGCTCCAGGATCTGCGCCTGGATGGTCACGTCCAGCGCGGTGGTGGGCTCGTCGGCGATCAGGAAGTCGGGCTCGGCCGCCAGCGTCATCGCGATCATGATCCGCTGCTTCTGGCCGCCGGAAAGCCGGAACGGGTACTCGTCGATGCGGCGCTCGGGCTCGGGGATGCCGACGCGGCGCAGCCAGTCGATGGCCTTCTGGCGCGCGGCCTCGCCGCGCAGCGGCGTGTGGGCCTCGATCGCCTCGACGATCTGCGCGCCCACCTTCATCACCGGATTCAGGCTGGTGCCCGGCTCCTGGAAGATCATCCCGATGCGCCCGCCGCGCACGTCGCGCATGCGAGCCTCGCTCAGGTCGAACAGGTCCTGGCCGTCCAGGTCCAGGCGGCCGCCGGCGATGCGGCCGTTGTCGGGCAGCAGTCGCATCAGCGCCAGCGCGGTCATGCTCTTGCCGCAGCCGGACTCGCCCACCAGCGCGAAGGTCTGGCCTTGCGCCAGCGTCAGCCGCATGCCGTCGATGGCGCGCACCAGGCCGACGTCGGCGTCCAGGTGCACCCGCAGGTCGTCGATCTTCAACATCTCGTCGTTCCTCAGGCCTGCGCGCCGCCGGCCTTGGCCGCGGCTTTCTTCTTCAAGGAGAGCACCTGCGGCCGCAACTTGCGCGAGCGCGGATCGAAGGCATCGCGCACGCCGTCGGCGAACAGGTTGGCCGCCAGCACCAGGCTCACCATGAAGCCGAAGGCGGCGATGAAGCTCCACCACACCACCGGGTCGCGGCTCATCTCCGAGCGCGCCAGGTTGATCATCCCGCCGAAGCTGTTCATCCCCGGATCGACGCCCACGCCGACGTAGGTCAGCACCGCCTCGTACAGGATCAGGTCGGAGAAGTTCAGCACCAGCGAGATCAGCACCAGGTGCATCACGTTGGGCACGATGTGGCGGACCATGATCGTGGTGTCGCGCACGCCGAAGGCGGTCGCGGCCTGCACGAAATCGGCCTCGCGCAGCTTGAGCGTCTCGCCGCGCACCAGGCGACACAGCGTGGCCCACCCCGTGACGCCCAGGATCGCGCACAGCAGGAAGATCTTCAGGTCGGCGCGCTCGGCGCCGGTGGCGAAGGCCTCGGGGTGCTTGTCCAGGAAGACCTGCACCATCAGCACGCAGGCCGCGATCAGCAGCACGTTGGGCACCGAGGTCAGCACCGTGTAGAAGTACTGGATGACCTCGTCGACCCAGCCCTTCAGGTAGCCCGCCAGGATGCCCAGCACCAGCGCGAAGGGCAGCGTCGCCAGCGTCGACAGCGCGCCGATGACAAAGGCCGTGCGGATGCTCTTGAGCGCCTGATAGAGCACGTCGTTGCCGGTCTGGTCGGTGCCGAACACGTGGTAGTGCCCCATCAGCGCGATGGTCGGACCGGCCAGCAGCGCCGTCACCGACAGCGTCGCCCAGGCGGCGCGCCACGGGTAATGCGTGCGGTCGCCCAGCAGGTCGCGCAGGCCGCGGCGGAAGCCGCCGTGATGCGGCGCCAGGGTCGCCGCGATGGCGAGCGCCATCAGCACCGAGGCCAGCGCCCCGCCCGCCAGACCCGCGAGCGCGCGTCCGGTGACGTCCGCGGCCCACTCGCGCTCGGGATCCTTCAGGTGCGCGCCGCCGAAGGCCAGGCGCGGGAACTCGCGCACGATCTCCTTGCCGTGCTCGACGCTGTCCATGTTGAAGCCCTGGTACGCGAGCGGCGCCGAGTAGCTGGTCTCGCGCATCTCGATCTGGCGCGCCAGGATCAGGTCCAGCACGGATTCGGTGCGGGTCTCGTAGAACTGCTGGCCGCTGGGGCTGTCGGCGAGCGCGCGGCGGAAGTGCAGGCTGTCCAGGGCGGTGAGGCCCAGGAACAGCGTCAGCACCACGCCGGCGCTCAGCGCCGCCGGGTCGCGCAGCACGCGCTGCCAGTTGGCGCGCAGATGCGGGCGGCGGACCAGCCGCACGATGTAGAGGACCAGCGCCGCGAACATCGCCCACAGCGCCGCGTCGGTCCAGAGGATGACGACCTTGAATCCCATGTCGAATCTCTATCCAGTGCTTCGCGCCGGGCGCGTCAGGTCAGCCGCACGCGCGGATCGACCCAGGTGTAGATCACATCGATCAGCGCGTTGCTGGCGATGTACAGCACCGCGCCCAGGAACACCATGGTCCGCACGATGGCGAAGTCCTGGCCGGTGATGGCCTCGATCACGAAGGCGCCCAGGCCGGGGATGCCGAAGAAGCTCTCGAACACCAGGCTGCCCAGGAAGACGTAGGGCAGATAGGCGCCGGCGCTCGTGATGATGGGGATCAGCGCGTTGCGCAGCACGTGGCGCATCAGCACCACGGGCTCGGACAGCCCCTTGGCACGCGCGGTCCGGACGTAGTCCTTGCCGACTTCCTCCAGCAGCATCGCGCGGTACAGCCGCGCCTCGCCGCCCAGGCGCGACAGCAGCGACAGCACGATGGGCAGGGCCAGGAAGCGGATCGCGTCCAGGCCCGGCTCATAGCCGTTGATGGGCACCAGCCGCAGCACGCGCGAGAAGAAGTACTGGCCGACGATGATGTAGAAGAGGCTGGAGATCGACAGCATCAGCACGCACAGCACCACGCCCCAGAAGTCGATGCGCGAGTTGCGGAAGAACGTGAGCAGCAGCGCGAAGGCCACGCTCACGATCAGCTGCAGCACGAAGATGGGCACCGCCAGCTGCAGGCTCACGCCCATGCGCTTCTTGATCTCGTGGCCGATGTCCACCGCCTGGCGCGCGTCGGAGCGGCCGAAGTTCAGCAGCATCAGCGAGACCGAGCGCTCCCAGAAGACCGTGTGCGTGACGCGGCCGGCACCCTGCTGAGAATCGTCCCAGTACAGCGGCTTGTCGTAGCCGCGCTCGGCCTTCCACTTGTCGATCTGCTCCTGCGTGACGCGCTTGCCGCCGATGTTGAGCCGGGCCATGTCGTCCGGCGTGTTGACGGTGAAGAACAGGAAGAAGGTCAGCAGGTTCACGCCGACCAGGATGGCCAGCCCGTAGGCCAGCCGTCGTGCGAGGTACTTGAGCATCAGTCGGCTCCTCGCGGAGCGGTCGAGGTCGTGACGGGATCGGTCGGCGCGGCGGTGCCGCGCGCGGTCGCGGTCTCGCGCGCCTGGAAGCTGCGGCGGGTCATCCAGACGATGGCCACGCCACCGACGACCAGCACCAGCAGCGGCCACCACACCGGGTGATTCCATTCGGACTGCAGCGCGGCGCGGCGCGCCGGGTCGATGCGGTAGTAGCGCACCGGGTCGCGGATCACGATGCTGGGCTTGCCGTTGTGCACCCAGCTCTGGTACGCCTGCCCGGTCCAGGCCCAGTAGCCGAAGGCCCAGGGCGCGTCCTGCTGGACGATCTCCACCATGCGGTCGATGACCTTCTGTTTCTCGGGGCCGTCGTCCAGCACTTGCACCTGCTTGAACAGGCGGTCGTACTCGAGGTTCTCGTAGTTGGCCGAGTTCTCGCCCTCATGCAGCGACTTGCTGTTGGGGCCGTAGAGCAGGAAGAGGAAGTTCTCCGCGTCCGGATAGTCCGCGAACCAGCCCCACCAGAACACCTGGTGCTTGCCCTGGCGGACCTTCTCCTGGAACTGGTTGTAGTCGGTGGCGCGCACGTCCAGCTGGATGCCCAGTTTGGCGAACTGCTTGACCAGCCAGTCGTTCTCCGCCTTCACCTCGGGCGTGACCGTGCGCATGAAGTCGTAGTTCAGCACCAGCGGCTGGCCGGTCTTCGCATCGCGGCCGTCGGGATAACCGGCCTCGGCCATCAGCTGCTTGGCGTCGTCCAGCGAGCGCCGCTGCACCTGGCCGTCGACGATCTTGTGCGTGACCGGATTGAAGAAGCCGCGCTGCGCCTCGCGCGAGCCGAACACGCCCGGAGGCACGGGGCCGAAGGCGGTCACGCCGCCGCGGTTCTTGAAGATGCGGCCGTAGCCTTCTTCCCAGTCGATCGCGATGGACAGGGCCTGGCGCAGTTTGCGGTGGCGCGCCTCGTCCTCGGCCGTCTTGCCCTTGCCGATCACCGGGTCGAGCATGTTGAAGCCCAGGTACCAGTTGTTGGGATCGGTCGAGCGCGGGAAGGCGAAGCCGCGCTGCTTGAAGAAGTCCTCGACCTCGCGCGAGTCGCTGGCGTCGGCGTAGAACTCCACGCCCCAGTCGCCGCGTTCCAGGTCGGGGACGTCCAGATAGCCCTGCTTGAACAGCTCCTTGCGGGGCACGCGCTCCTTGACCAGCGTCGCGACGATCTTGTCGATGAAGGGCATGGGCTTGCCGCAGTCGGCCAGGCGGCCGGCGGGACCGTCGTCGGGCATGCCCTCGCAGGGATAGAGATCGTCCTTGCGGTAGTTCGGGTTGCGCGACATCACGTGACGGCGGTCCTGCTGGTACTCCGTCATCATGTAAGGGCCGGTGCCCACGGGCCACTGGTTCCAGGACAGGCCGTGCTCGGCCATGCCGGGCTGGGCGTAGAACAGGTCCACCTCCCAGGGCACCGGGGCCAGGAAGGTCGTCGACAGCCAGTAGGACCACTGCGGATACTTGCCCTTGATGCGGATGCGCAGCGTGTGCTTGTCCACCGCCTCGGCCCCCTCGAGCGGCCAGCGGCGGAAGTCCAGGAAGGGCTTGTCGGGCGAGCTCTCGGGCAGGCCCTGGAGCAGCTTGGCGTTCTCGGCGCGGATCAGTTCCCCGTAGGCCTTGAGCCCGATCACGTGCTCCGAGAACAGGCCGAAGATCGGCGCTTCCACGCGCGTGGTGGCCTGGCGCTTGATCGCGTACACGAAGTCCTCGGCCTCGAGCTCGCGCGTGCCCTGATGCGCGAACTGCCAGGGCGAGCGCTTGTCGCCCAGGTCCTTGGCCGTCAGGTGGTGATAGCGGTAGTGGCCCTGCTCGTCCTTGGCGAAGGCGGGGCTGGGCGCGTACTTCGTGCCGGGGCGGATGGGCACGTCGTAGACGCTCTGCGCGATCTGCTCGACCGGCGCGTCGTCGGGCAGGCGCTGGCCGGCGGCGTTCAGGTAATAGGGCTTGATGACGCGCGCGGCGGCACGCGGGATCAGCTCGTAGGGGCGCTTCAGATAGTGGTAGCCGTAGGGCGGCTCCATGATCTGGTAGGTGTAGACCGATTCGGGCGAGGTGTAGGACGCCGTCGGATCGAGATAACGAGGGGAGCGCTCGTCGAAGGACAGGTACAGCGTGTTGTCCTTGGCCGAACCGGCCGGGTACGGGCTGTTGTTGCAGGCCGCGAGCAGCACCGCGGTCGCGCCCGCCGCCAGCAGGGCCAGCCCTCGCCGGGTTCCTCGTGCCAAGGACCGCGTCCCTCGCGCCAGTTGGCCCCGCCAACCTTGTGCGTCACGCGACGCGCTCCACAGCCCCGACGACATCGTCATCCTTCCAAAAACAAAGCCGCATCGTCCGGATGCGGCATTGCCAGATCATTGCCTGGGCCCTGCCCTCGTGGGGCGCGGCTGGCGCTGGGCCCGGATCATAGCGGCGGCGCCGCGCGCGGTGTGCGCGGCGGCGTCAGGAACGCGTCAAGAGCCGCGGCGCTTGCGGCCGCCATGACCATGGTCATGCGCGTGATCGTGACCCTCGTGGTCGTGGTCGTGATGCGCGTGGTCGTGGTCACCGTGCCCGTGATGGTCGTGGTGATCGTGCGCATGGTCGACGTGGCCCCACGCGACGATCACATCGCGGCCCTCGACCATCATCTCGGCCTTCGCGCCTACCGGCAGGCAGACCTTGGTCGGCACGTGGCCAAAGGGCAACCCGGTCAGGATCGGCACCTTGACGCGCTCGCGCAGCGCCTCGACCACGCTCTTCATCGAGTAGCCGCGATCCAGCGGCGACTTCTTCCAGCCGCTGAAGCTGCCCAGCAGCACGGCCTTCTGCGCGTCCAGCACGCCGGCCTGGGCCAGCTGCAGCAACATGCGCTCGACGCGATAGGGATGCTCGTTCACATCCTCCAGGAAGAGGATGCCGCCCTTGATCTTCGGGAAGTGCGGCGTGCCCAGCAGCGAGCACAGCACCGTGAGGTTGCCGCCCCACAGCGTGCCGCGCGCCTCGACGCCATCGAGTCCGGCTTCGGTGCGGAAGCCGACAGCCTCCAGCGATCCGTCCATCGCCTCGAGGAAGCAGTCGCGGGTGATCTCGTCGACGCCGCCGTCGGCCTCCGAGCGGCCGAAGTCGTCGCAGGCGATGGGGCCGGCCCAGCTGGTCTGCTTGGTGTGGGCGAGCAGCGCCAGCTGCAGCGCGGTCACGTCGCTCAGGCCGACCCAGCGGGTGCCGCGCTCGACGCTGCGCGCCATGCGCGTCCAGTCGATGCGGTCCAGCAGGCGCGTGAGGCCGTAGCCGCCGCGCGTGGCCAGCGCCACCGAGGGCGCCGCGTCCGCGACGCGGTGCAGCGCGGCCAGCCGCGTCTCGTCGTCGCCGGCGAAGCGCTGATGCCTGGCGAGCGCCGCGTCATCGATGGCCACGTCGAAGCCGAGCGCCGTCAGCCGCTTGGCGGCGCGCTTGAGCGGCTGCGCCTGCGCGAGGACGCCGGAGGGGGTGTAGAGGATCAGGGAGCTCATGGCTTCGGATCGTCCTGCGAGGGATCGATGTTCAGGGTCAGGTATTGCGCGTCGCCGACCGGGATCTCGGGGAACTCCTGGACTTCCGGCAGCGCGGGCAGCACGCCGAAGCCGTCGGTGGCGAGCGAGGTGTCCCGGCCGGCCTCGCCGGCGGCGCGGCGGCGCGCCTCGCGGGCCTGGCGCGCGGCCTCGCGGCGTTCGGCGAAAAACTCGCGCAGCAGCTTGGCGGAGGGCTCGGCCAGCACGCCGCCGCACAGCGCCGTGTGGTGGTTGAGCTGCTTCTGCGCGAAGAGGTCCAGCACCGAGCCGGCCACGCCGGTCTTGGGATCGGGCGCGGCGAAGACCACGCGCTTGAGCCGCGCATGCATCATCGCCATCGCGCACATCGCGCAGGGTTCCAGCGTCACGTAGAGCTCGCACTCGGGCAGACGGTAATTGCCCAGCAGCTGCGCGGCGTGGCGCAGCGCGACGATCTCGGCGTGGGCGGTGGGATCGTGCGTGGTGATCGGACGGTTGTAGCCAGTGGCGATCACCTGGCCGTGACGCATGATCACCGCGCCCACGGGCACCTCGCCGACGAGCCACGCGTTCTGGGCCTGGTCGAGGGCGAGCCGCATCGCGTACTCATCGGCGGGAGCGATGGCGGCGGACCCGGCCGCGATGGCATCGGCGCTCGCGGGCAGGTCGGGGGAGGAAGAAGAGGACTCGATGGTCATGGTGGGGACTCGCGCGGCAGTGTAGCCGCCGCGGCTATGCTGCCGCCCCATGCATCCGGAGTCCGACGCCCATCAGAACGATCTCTTCGGCGACCTGCCGATCCCCGCCGACGCGCCAGCGCCCAAGCCCGCGCGGGCTCGAACGAGGACCGCGGAGACGGACGCCGATCGCGTCGACGATCGCGATGAGGTGATCGACGCGGCGGGCGATGACGACGACGAATCCGCCGATGGCGACGCGTCCGGCGCCAGCGGCGATGGGGCCGGGTCCGGCAAGGTGAAGCAGGGCCACCGCGCCGGCATCCAGCCGCAACCCGCCGATGACGAGCTGCTGGCGCTCGCGGAGCGTCTCTCCCCGCGGGTCTGGCTGGGCACCTCCTCGTGGAGCTATCCCGGCTGGCAAGGCAGCGTGTGGGCCGGACGCCATGGCGAATCGAATCTCGCCCGCAACGGGCTGAGCGCCTATGCGCGCCATCCGCTGCTGCGCGCGGTCAGCATCGACCGCGGCTTCTACCAGTCACTGACGGCGAGCCAGTACGAGCGCTATGCGCAGCAGGTGCCGGAGGGCTTCCGGTTCACGGTCAAGGCGCCCGCCCTCGTCACCGACGCGCAGGTCCGCAGCGAGGACGGCCGCGGCAAGCAGGCCAACACGGCCTTCCTCGATCCGCGACTGGCGATGCAGGAGTTCGTCGCGCCCGCGCTCGAGGGCCTGGGAGCGCGCATCGGCGCGCTGGTCTTCCAGCTCAGCCCGCTGCCGCTGGCGATGCTCGACCGGATGCCTGAGCAGCTCGACCGCCTGCACGCGATGCTCGCCGCCCTGCCCTCGCTGCGCGACGTGGCGCCGGAGGCGGTCGTCGCCGTCGAGGTCCGCGACCCCGAGTGGCTGACGCCGGACTTCGTCGCGGTGCTCAAGGACACCGGCGCCCGCTACTGCCTGGGCCTGCACCCCAAGCTGCCGACGATCCAGGAGCAGTTGCCGCTGCTGCGCGCGATGTGGCCGGGGCCGCTGGTCTGCCGCTGGAACCTGCATCGCCTCCACGGCCCCTTCGGCTACGAGGACGCGGAGAAGAAGTACGGCGAGTACGCGGAAGTCCTCGACCCGGATCCGGAGACACGGGCGGTGCTCGCGAAAGTCATTCGCGCGACCGCGGCGGCGGGCCATCCGGCCTACGTCACCGTCAGCAACCACGCGGAAGGCTCGGCGCCGCTGAGCGTGCGGGCGCTGGCGCGGGAGATCGTCGACCCGGGCGCCGCCTGAGCTCACGCGGCCTCTCTCGAAAGGGAATGCCCCTTCTCCCTCCATGAGCGCTTGCGCGCGGCGGGCACGCCGCTAGCCTGTCGGATGGTCCAACCACAGGCGGACGCGCGTCCGCAGCGAGGAACGTCATGAGCAAGGTGCTGGTCCTGTATTACTCGTCCTACGGCCACGTCGAGCAGATGGCCACCGCCATCGCCGAGGGCGCCCGCGCCGGCGGCGCGACCGTCGACATCAAGCGGGTGCCCGAGCTGGTGCCCGAGGAGATCGCGAGGAAGAGCGGGCTCAAGCTCGACCAGGCGGCGCCGATCGCCAAGGTCGAGGACCTGACCCAGTACGACGCCATCATCGTCGGCACGCCTACGCGCTTCGGGAACATGGCCGCCCAGATGAAGAACTTCCTCGACCAGACCGGCGGCCTGTGGGCCAAGAACGCGCTGGTCGGCAAGGTGGGCAGCGTCTTCGTCAGCACGGCGACGCAGCACGGCGGCCAGGAAACGACGATCACCAGCGTGCACACGGTGCTGCTGCACCTGGGGCTGGTGATCGTGGGGCTGCCCTATTCCGAGACTCGCCAGATGACGCTGGGCGAGATCACCGGCGGCAGCCCTTACGGCGCGTCGACGATCGCCGGCGGCGACGGCAAGCGCCAGCCCAGCGAGAACGAGCTGGCCATGGCCCGCTACCAGGGCGAGCACGTGGCGAAGATCGCGGCGAAGCTGGCGGGCTGAGCGCGCGCCGGGAGAGCGCGGGCATCGGGCCAGCGGCCACGGGCATGTGGCCGGGGGCGAGGCGCGCTCAACCCAGGCGCGCGAGCGCCTCCTCCGCGACCGCCAGCGCGCTGGTCAGGCCGGGCGACTCGATGCCCATCAGGTTGACCAGGCCCGGCAGGCCATGCTGGGCCGGACCGTCGATGCGGAAGTCAGGCGCCGGCTCGTGGGGCGCGTGGATCTTGGGGCGCACGCCGCTGTAGGCCGGCACCAGCGCGCCATCGGGCAACGCGGGCCAGTAGCGGCGCACGTCGTCGTAGAAGACCGCGGCGCGGGCGGGATCGACTTCGTAGTCGAGCTGGTCGGGGTGCGTGAGTTCGGGCAGCCATTGCGCGTCCGGACCGAAGCGCGCCTGGCCGCCGAGGTCCAGCGTCAGGTGCACGCCCAGCCACGCGTCCTGCGGCAGCGGATAGACCAGTCGAGAGAACGGCGCCCGCCCCTGCAGCGCGAAGTAGCAGCCCTTGCTGAAGCGGGCCTTCGGCGGAGGCGGCAGGCCTTCGATGGCAGCGGCGACGAGCGGCGCGCTCAGGCCGCTCGCGTTCACGACGATGCGGGCGCCGAGCTCGATGTCGCCGGCGCGCACCACGTGCAGCGCACCGTCGCGGCGCACCCCGTTCACCGCCGCGCCGAAAGCGACGGCGCCGCCATGGCGCTCCAGATCGCCTTGGAGCGAGAGCATCAAGCCATGGCTGTCGACGATGCCGGTCGACGGCGACAGCAGCGCTGCCTCGCAGCGCAGCTGGGGCTCCATCGCGAGGGCTTCCTCGCGGCTCAGCCAGCGCAGGTCGTCGACGCCGTTGGCGGCGGCCTTCGCCCGCAACGCGCGCAGCCCGTCCAGTTGATCGGGCGAGGTCGCCACCACGAGCTTCCCGCAGCGCCGGTGCGCGACGCCGTGGGATTCGCAATGCGCGTAGAGCAGCGCCTTGCCCCGGACGCACAGCCTCGCTTTCAGCGAGCCGGCCGGGTAATAGAGCCCCGCATGGATGACCTCGCTGTTGCGCGAGCTCACGCCCGTGCCGATCGCCTGCTCGCGCTCGAGCACCAGCGTCTCCAGTCCGCGCATCGCCAGCGCCCGGCCCACCGCGAGGCCGACGACGCCCGCCCCGATCACCACCGCATCGACTTGATCCATGGCGGACGATTGTCACCAGCCCGCGCCGGCGGCGGCTGCGGACAACCCGTAGGCCTCAGGCGCGCAGGTCGGCCAGCGCCTGGGGATGCTGGAGGCCGAAGGCGCTCACCGCGGCCGCGTCGTGGCTGAACTCGCCGGCGGCGAGCCGCTGCGCCAGCGACTCCAGGTCGAGGGTGAGGAACTCGCTGACCTCACCGTCTCCGTTGCTCGGCGCGAAGCCGGCGGGCAGACGCAGGCTGTAGACATGGAGCACCTCGTCATGCAGCCCCTCGGGCTCCATGCGTGTGCTGCGCAGGGCGCCGCGCGACTCGATCGCGGCGCTGATCGCGGCGGGAACGCCCGCCTCCTCGAGCAGCTCGCGGCGCGCGCAGGCGACGAGATCCTCGTCCGCCGTCAAGCCGCCGGCCGCGAGGTTGTCGAGCCGTCCCGGATCCGTCGCCTTGCTCATCGCACGGCGGCCGCAGACCAGGCGCGCGCCCGGCAGGAAGCCGTTGACGTGGACCGCGCGGCTCATCAGCCCGAGGCAGCGGAAGGCCGCGCGTTCGAGCCGGAACAGCACCTCGCCGCGCGCGGTGCAGGGATCGTCGACGGGATGTTCGAAGGCGTAGCGCTCGCCGCGCCAACCGGTGATCGCCCCGCGCTCCCTCAAGGCCAGCGCCACCGCGCCGATGCGATCCGAGCGCGCCTCGACATTCAGCGAGGTCGCATCCCAGACCAGCGCGCCGTCCTGCGGGAGGAGCTCCGGCCAGACCTCGCGCAGCAGGGCCTGTCGCATCGGGTGGATGCGCCCGATCGGCAGCTCGCCAAGCCGCAGCGCGATCAGCCCCGCCGGCACGGGCTGTCGCACCGATTGCAGGCAGCGGGGAATGACAGCCACCAGAGAGGGGGGAAGCAGCGACATCATGGGGGGAGATTCTCGTCGCCCTCTCCCCCGAAATTGACAAATCCAAGTCAGGTGACGGGCGCCGCTCCTCGCGGGAAGATCTCGACTCCCCGCTACCACGCGTACCCAGCGTCCAGACAGGCACCGATGGAGTCCTCGCCCATGAAACTCGCATTGCACAAGGCGTTCAGACAGGTCGGCGCCACCGACGAGCAGGCGCATCAGGCCGCGGAGACGATCGACAGCGCGCTCGACAAGCGCATCAAGGAGAGCCAGACCCACTTGGCGACCAAGTCCGACATCCACGAACTGAAGGTCGAGATCGCCAACGTTCGTACCGAGATGTCGTCGATGAAGGCGGAGCTCATCCGCCTGTTCCTCACCGGCCAGGTCGCGACCATCGGGATCAACGTCACCGTGGTCGTGGCAGCGATCCGGATCCTCGCCAAGTCCTGAATCACCCTGCTGGGCGGTTCAGGGGAACGCCCAAAGAAAAACCCCATCAACTGACGCTGATGGGGTTTTGTCTGGTGGGCGGTGCAGGGTTCGAACCTGCGACCCCTGCCGTGTGAAGGCAGTGCTCTACCGCTGAGCTAACCGCCCGGTATTCGGACCGGGTTCCGTGGACATCCAACAAACTTGGTGGGCGGTGCAGGGTTCGAACCTGCGACCCCTGCCGTGTGAAGGCAGTGCTCTACCGCTGAGCTAACCGCCCGGTCTTGTCATCCCCGACCACTGCGTTTCAGCAGCAATCCGGTCTGTCCGGGAAAGACAAAGATTATGCCATGGATTCTTGAGCCCACTCAAGAACCCGGCGCAAGATTTCTTCAGGTCGCGGGAACCGCCGCTTCCGCCGGCGCGGCGACCTGCCAGATCCGGTTGCCACCGCTGGCCTTGTCCAGCTCGGCCAGAACCTTGTCGTGCAGGACGAGTTCCTCGGCCGTCGCGGCGATCACCGGCAAGTCGAAGGCGCTGAGGTCGATGGCCGCGACCTCCAGGTCCCCGCCCTGCCCCGGCGTCGGCGTGGCGCTGTCGTCGATGACCAGCGAGTCCTGGCCGCGCGTCAGGCGGATGTAGACCTCCGCCAGCAGCTCCGCGTCCTTCACGGCGCCGTGCAGGCCGCGGTTGCTGTTGTCGACCTCCAGTCGGCGGCACAGCGCGTCCAGCGAGTTGGCCTTGCCCGGGAACATGTCCCGCGCCATCAGCAGCGTATCCCGCACGCCGGACACGCAGTCATGCAGCAGCGGCCGGCCGCAGCGCTTGAGCTCGGCGTTGATGAAGCCCACGTCGAAGGCGGCGTTGTGGATCACCAGCTCCGCGTCGCGCATGAACTCCAGCATTTCGTCCACGACCTGCGCGAACTTGGGCTTGTCCGACAGGAACTCGCTGCTCAGCCCGTGGACGCGGAAGGCCTCCTCGGGCATGTCGCGCTCGGGGTTCAGATAGAAGTGCAGATGACGGCCGGTCAACTGCCGGTTCACCATCTCCACGCAGCCGATGTCGACGACGCGGTCGCCCTGCTCGGGATTCAGGCCGGTGGTTTCGGTATCGAAAAAGATCTGACGCATGGGCTTCGGATTCGGGAGATGCAGGTCGTGAACTTCAGGGCTTCGCAGCCGGCCTCAGCGCGCCACCGGCGACGCGGTGCGCGCGGCGCGGCGATAGGCCCAGATCAGCATCAGCGCGCCGACGACGATCATCGGAATGCTCAGCCATTGACCCTGGCTCAGATGCAGCGGCTGCTGGTCGACCGGCAGGAAGCTGTCGGGCTCGCGGAAATACTCGACGACGAAACGGGCGATCCCGTAGCCCACCAGGAACAGCCCCGACACCGCAGCCGTCGGCCGCGGCTTGCGCGCGAACAGCCACAGCACGATGAACAGCAGCAGGCCCTCGCCCAGGAACTGGTAGATCTGCGAGGGGTGGCGCGGCAGCCGGTCGGGCGCCTGCGGGAAGATCATGGCCCAGGGCAGACTCGGGTCGGCCGGCCGGCCCCAGAGCTCACCGTTGATGAAGTTGCCCAGGCGGCCGGTGGCCAGGCCCGTCGGCACGCAGGGGGCGACGATGTCGCCGACCTCCAGGAAGCTGAAGCCGCGCCGCCAGGCGAAGAAAGCCAGCGCGGCGATCACGCCCAGCAGACCGCCGTGGAAGGACATGCCGCCCTGCCACACGGCGAGGATCTCGGCCGGATGCTGCAGGTAGTAATGCGGCTTGTAGAAGAAGACGTAGCCCAGCCGGCCGCCCAGCACCACGCCCAGCACACCGTAGAACAGCAGGTCGTCGATGTCGCGCCGGGTCCAGCCGCGGGCGGCGTTCCAGGGGCGCGACACCACGATGTTGCCCAGCCACAGGAAGAGGCCGAAGGCCGCGAGGTACATCAGGCCGTACCAGTGGATGGGCCACTTCCAGATGTGGAAGGCCACCGCGTCGAACTGGGGATGCACCAACATGTCTGAGATTGTCCTGACCGGGAAACTGCATGCGCGCGGCGCGCCCGGTTCACGCCGCGAAGGCGCGAATCATAGTGCGGCCCGCCTGTCCGTCCGGCCGCAGCCGGTCGTGCCGATCCCCGTCGATCAGCCCGCCGCGCCCAGCTGCGTCAGGCGCTTGCGGCAGTCCTCGACATCGCCGGCGCTTGCCCGACGGTTGTCGACACAGCGCTGCAGCGCGGTCCGGGCCTGGGCCGCGTCGCCCTTGGCCTGCAGCGCGCTGCCCAGCCGGCGGTCGAGCCCCAGTTGCTCCGCGCCCTGCTGCGTCCGCGCGCGCTCGAAAGCGGCGACGGCCTTGTCGTACTGGCCCAGCGCGTCGTAGGCGCGGCCCAGGCCGTAGGCGCCCATCGCCTGGGTCGGCTGGCTCTTGACCAGCTCCTCGAACCAGGGGACAGCCTTCTCGCGCTGGTCGCTGAACATCAACTGGCGACCGTAGTCGCTCCACAGCACGCGCAACTCGAGCAGCAGTTCCGGTCGCTGCGTGCGCACCGCGCGCAGCGCCTTCTCCATCGCGGGCCAGTCCTTGCGCGAGGCGGCCACGCGGGCGCGCATCAACTGCAGCTGCGCCGCGTCCTCCACGCCCTGCTCCAGCGCGCGGGCCTTGGACTCGCCGCCGCCGACGAAGCTGGGCAGCGCCAGGTAGTACTGCTGCAACGCGCTGCGGGGTTCGGGCGCGTCGGGCATCAGGGTCATCGCGCGTTGGGCCAGTTCGCTGACCCGACCCAGGGAGCCGAGCGCCTTGAACTTGCTGCCGCCGCGCGCCTGCATCACCAGGGCCAGCGCCAGCGCGTAATGGCAGGCGCCGTCGTCGGGCGTGCGCTGCAGGCATTGCTCGAGCCGCTGCGTGTCGCGCCGCAAGGCCGCGGGATCGGCCAGATCCAGCTGTGCCAGGGTGAGCGCCGCGGCCGCCTGACCGTCCTCGGGCTTGGCCTCCAGGCGGCGGCCGGCCACCTTCTCCAGCTCGTCGGCGCGACCGGCGTCGAGCAGCGACTGCAGCTCGGCGTCCTTGAACACGGCGGCCTGGGCCGGCGCGGCGAAGGCCAGGCTCATCAGCAGGGCCGCGCCGCTGGCGACGCAGACCGCGCCCGCGATGCGCCGCCACGCGGCCGGTGCCGCGCGCCGCCCATCACGCGTGCCTCGCGCCTGAACCGTCTCGCTCGTCTTGCCTGTCTTCGGTGTTTGCATCGAACTGCTTCCTGCGCTGGCGCGACCGGCGGGGTCGCGAAACGGCGTCATCCTCGCAGAACTCGGGAGAACCCGCGGACGAGGCCCTCCGGCTTTACCTGCGCGCAAGAGTGAAACCCGATGCGTCGATCGGGCGGCCGCCGCGAGACCGTCGACTCAGCGGCGCTTGCGCTGCTGCTTGTCGCCCTGACCCAGGGCCTCGAGCGAACGCTGGCGGCGCGCTTCCTTGCGGGCGTCCATCTTGTCCATCTGCTTGCGCTGCGTGTAGCCCACCTTGTCGGCGAACTCCCACCACAGGATGGCCAGCACGAAGGGGGACAGCACCCACCACCAGCTGATGTCCACCATCGGGCCGACGTCGAGCGCCTTGAGCAATGTCAACAGGACCCCAATCACCACGAACCACATCGTTGTTCTCCCCGTGCACCACGCTTTTCCGCGCGGCCCCCAACACTACAATCGCGCCAGCCCGGACCTGCCCCAGCCACCCCGTCTTCCTCGCGAAGCGGCGACCGTGGCGGGCGGTCCGAATCTATCCGGCAGGATCTGAAAGGATGCCATGAAAAACGCCCTGTTCGCTTGTGCGGCGCTCGCCGCGGTCATGTGCGCGCCCAGCGCCTACGCCAACCAGGAGTTGGCGCAGAAGAAGAACTGCATGGCCTGCCACTCGGTCGACAAGAAGCTGGTCGGCCCGGCCTACAAGGACGTGGCGGCCAAGTACGCCAAGGACAAGGACGCGGTGAAGAAGCTGTCCGAGAAGATCGTCAAGGGCGGTTCCGGCGTCTGGGGCCCGGTGCCCATGCCGGCCAACACGCAAGTGAGCCCGGCCGAGGCCGAGCAGCTCGCCAAGTGGGTGCTGACGCTGAAGTGAGCGTCCTCGGCGGTTCGGCAAGCCGACCGCGCATCGCATGAAACAGGGGCCCCTCGGGGCCCCTCGTCATTGGCGGATGCCGTATCGCACGCGCCTGGACGGTCGCCCGGCTCACCGGGCGACACGCCGGATCAGTAGGCCTGACCCAGTTGCTCCAGGATGGCCGGGTTCTCCAGCGTGGAGGTGTCCTGGGTGACGCTCTCGCCCTTGGCGACCGAGCGCAGCAGGCGGCGCATGATCTTGCCGCTGCGGGTCTTGGGGAGGTTGTCGCCGAAGCGGATGTCCTTGGGCTTGGCGATCGGACCGATCTCCTTGGCCACCCAGTCGCGCAGCTGCTTGGCGATGGCCTTGGCCTCGTCGCCGCTGGGGCGCGGACGCTTGAGCACGACAAAGGCGCAGATCGCCTCGCCGGTGGTGTCGTCGGGACGACCCACCACGGCGGCCTCCGCGACCAGCTCGGTGCAGCTCACCAGCGCGGACTCGATCTCCATCGTGCCCATGCGGTGGCCCGACACGTTCAGCACGTCGTCGATGCGGCCGGTGATGGTGAAGTAGCCGGTGTCCGCGTCACGGATGGCACCGTCGCCGGCCAGGTAGTAGCCCTTGAGCTCGGCCGGGTAGTAGCTCTTCTTGAAGCGCTCCGGATCGCCGTAGATCGTGCGGATCATCGACGGCCAGGGCTTCTTGACGACCAGGATGCCGCCCTGCCCGTTCGGGACGTCGTTGCCGGTCTCGTCGACGATCGCCGCGGTGATGCCGGGGAACGGCAGCGTGCAGGAGCCCGGCACCAGCGGCGTCGCGCCCGGCAGCGGGGTGATCATGTGACCGCCCGTCTCCGTCTGCCAGAAGGTGTCGACGATCGGGCAGCGGCCGCCGCCCACATGCTGGTGGTACCACTCCCACGCCGCCGGATTGATGGGCTCGCCCACCGAGCCCAGGATGCGCAGCGAGCTCAGGTCGTAGTGCTTCGGATGGACCGTCTCGTTGGTCTCGGCGGCCTTGATCAGCGAGCGGATCGCCGTCGGCGCCGTGTAGAAGATCGTCACCTTGTGCTTCTGGATCATCTGCCAGAAGCGGCCGGCGTCCGGGAAGGTCGGGATGCCCTCGAAGACGACCTCGGTGCCGCCCAGCGCCAGCGGGCCGTAGGTGATGTAGGTGTGGCCGGTGACCCAGCCGATGTCGGCGGTGCACCAGAAGACGTCCGAATCCTTCAGGTCGAAGGTCCACTTGGTCGTCAGCGCGGCATGCAGCAGATAGCCGCCGGTGCTGTGCTGCACGCCCTTGGGCTTGCCGGTCGAGCCCGAGGTGTAGAGCAGGAAGAGCGGGTGCTCCGCCTCGACCCATTCGGGCTCGCAGCTCGCGGCTTGACCGGCGACCACGTCGTGCAGCCACTCGTCGCGGCCCTGCGTCCAGCCGATCTGGCCGCCGGTGCGCTTGAACACGACGACGTGCTTGATGGTCGGGCAGCTGTTGTCGGCCAGGGCCTCGTCCACGATGGACTTGAGCGGCAGCGACTTGCCGCCGCGGGCCTGCTCGTCGGCGGTCAGGACCATGACGGCGCCCGCGTCCTGGACGCGATCGCGCAGCGACTGCGCGGAGAAGCCGCCGAACACCACCGAGTGCGTCGCGCCGATGCGGGCACAGGCCTGCATCGCGACCACGCCCTCGACCGACATGGGCATGTAGATGACGACGCGGTCGCCCTTCTTCACGCCGCGCGCCTTCAGCGCGTTGGCCAGCTGCGCGGTCCTGGCCAGCAGCTCGGCGTAGGTGACGCGGGTCGTGGTGCCGTCGTCGGCCTCGAAGATGATCGCGACGCGGTCGCCGCGGCCGGCCTCGACATGGCGATCCAGGCAGTTGTAGGAGACGTTGAGCTTGCCGTCCTCGAACCACTTGAAGAAGGGGGCGTCGCTGTCGTTGAGCACCTTCGTGAAAGGCTGCTTCCAGCTGAGCAGCTCGCGGGCGAGGCGGGCCCAGTAGCCCTCGTAATCGGATTCGGCTTCCTGGACCAGGGCGTTGTACGCGGCCATGCCGGACACGTGGGCGCCCTGGACGGCGGATGCGGGAGGGTTGTAGATCTTGTCGCTGATCTTGTCGCTCATGGCCTTTGTCTCCGTACAGGCAGGGATCTGGAAGCTCGGCCGAACTCTCCGCTTTCACACTGACGATCGGCTTACTCTTGTAGAAGAGCGGGACGCGATCCGCAGGTTCGGGCTGGTGGTCCGAGGCTTCCGGCGGCGGATGCTCTCACTAAAATCGCCCGGTTTGGCGGTTCCCGCCAGTTACCAGCTTGAAGGATTTCCCCGATGTCCGATGATCGCCCGAAGCGCGCGCCCGACGCCGCCCCCAAGCGCCTGCACCCGCTCGCGCACCTGATGTTCGGGAGCCGCTGGCTGCAACTGCCGCTGTATCTCGGCCTGATCGTCGCGCAGGCGGTCTATGTCTTCCAGTTCTGGACCGAACTCATCCACCTTGTCGAGGCCGCCTTCGGCAACAAGGAGGCGTTGGCCCTGTTGGTGAACAGCGTCGGCTACAAGGCGACCGAGGAGGTCAAGCTCAACGAGACCATCATCATGCTGGCCGTGCTGGCGCTGATCGACGTCGTCATGATCTCCAACCTGCTGATCATGGTGATCGTGGGCGGCTACGAGACCTTCGTCTCACGCCTTCATCTGGAAGGTCATCCGGATCAGCCGGAATGGCTGGACCACGTCAACGCCTCGGTCCTGAAGGTCAAGCTGGCGACGGCCATCATCGGCATCTCGTCGATCCATCTGCTCAAGACCTTCATCAACGTCAACAACCTTGAGCCGCACACCGCGATGTGGCAGACCATCATCCACGTCGCCTTCCTGTTCTCAGCGCTCGCCATTGCACTCACTGACCGTCTGCTGGCGCACGACCACGTGGACAAGGCCTGACCCCCGGGGGCATCCAGGCGCACCCGCCAGGTCGCGGGCGCAAGGACAAACGGAGGCCGAGGCCTCCGTTCTTCATGGCGAATCCGCTCACCCCGCCGCCAAGTCACGCCTGACGGGCGGGGCGGGCGGTGGATGCCGGGCTCGCTCAGCCCTTCTTCCGGCTCAGCAGGATCAGTGTCCCCGCGATGCCCGACAGGAGGGAGCCGCCGAGCACGCCCAGCTTGAGGCGCGTCTCGTAGTCGGCGCCGTGGCCCTCGAAGGCCAGACCGCCGATGAACAGGCTCATCGTGAAGCCGATGCCGCAGAGCACGCACACGCCGAAGAATTGCACCCAGTCCGCGCCACCGGGCCGCTGCGCCAGGCCGAATCGGATCATCAGCCAGGAGCTGCCGAACACGCCGATCGCCTTGCCCAGCAGCAGGCCCAGCGCGATGCCGACGGACACGGGGTGCAGCAGGTCCTCGGCATGCAGGCCCAGCAGCGACACGCCCGCGTTGGAGAACGCGAACATCGGCAGGATCAGGAAGGCGACCCAGGGGTGCAGGCCGTGCTCCAGGTCCTCGGCGGGCGAGTGGCCGTCGGCGCTCGCGGTCGACGGGATGAACAGCGCGGTGGCCACGCCCGCCAGTGTCGCGTGGACGCCGGACTTGAGCACGCAGGTCCACATCACCAGGCCGATGACGATGTAGAGGTCCACGCGCCGCACGCCCGCGCGGTTGAGCGCGAACAGCGCGATCAGGCACAACGCCGCGCCGCCCAGCATCGCGAGCGAGAGCTGACTCGTGTAGAAGAGCGCGATGACGACGATGGCGCCCAGGTCATCGATGATCGCGACGGCCGTGAGGAAGATCTTGAGCGAGGGCGGCACGCGGTCGCCCAGCAGCATCACGATGCCGATGGCGAAGGCGATGTCGGTGGCGGCCGGGATGGCCCAGCCATGCAGGCCGATCGGATCGGCATGGTTGATGCCCGCGTAGATCAGCGCCGGCACGACCATCCCGCCCAGCGCGGCGACAGCGGGCAGCACGGCCTGCGAGCGCTCGGCGAGCTCGCCGCTGACGAACTCGCGCTTGATCTCCAGACCGACCAGGAAGAAGAAGACGGCCATCCACAGGTCGTTGACCCAGACCAGCAGCGGTTTGGCGAGCACCAGCCAATCGCCGCCGATGCGGACTTCACCCTCGATGCGGGTGAACGCCGTGTAGAGCTCGCGCCAGGGGGAGTTGGAAATGATCAGCGCGGCCACGGCGGCGATCGCGAGCACGATGCCGCCAGCGGATTCGCTGGCGAAGAAACGCTTCAGTCCGGGGGTCAAGACGGTCGGCCTCCTGGGGTGGGGTTCAAGGGGGTCGCGCGCGGGCGACGGAACGTTGGCGGCGCGGCAGGGCGCGCGGCGTCAAGACGTCGTGAGGAAAGGTGCCGAGCCTAGCATCACCGGATGCCGGCGCCGCGCGAACGGCCCGGTCCGAGGGACGTGTCAGTAGCGTTCCCCCGAGGGCGGCGGGCTGGCGCGACGGCTAGGATGCCCGCTCGTCCTACTACAAGGTCTCACGAGGACCATCAGGGAGTGAGTTCATGAAGAAGCTGTACATCCTCGCGCTGGCCGCCGGCGCGCTGCTGTCGCTGGGCGCCTGCTCGACGCCCGACGCCGCCAAGACCAACGCCGACGGCACCAAGACCGCGTCGACCGACGGTCCCAAGGTCGTGTGCTCCCGCGAGGCGAGCACCGGATCGCTGCTGGCCAAGCGCCAGTGCAACGAGGTGCCGACCGAGGCCGAACGCGCGCGCATGGCGGCGGACATGCAGAACATCATCCGCTCGACGGGGTCGCAGCCCGGCGGGAAGTGAACGACGGGCACCCCGCGGGGTGCCCTCCCCTCGGAGATCGCGGGAGATGGCCGGTGGCAGCACCGGCCATTTGCGCTTCCTGGCCTCGGTACCGGTCCCAGCCGATCCGCCCGGCCCGGACGCGCCGCGCCCGCACGGCGGACGTGCCCAAGGCAACTGGCGGATAATCCGCCGCGTCCTTTGTTGCCCCCGAGCACGACCATGACCACCACGATCCGCTACGCCGACCTCGTCGAAAGCGTCGCCGCCGCGCTGCAGTACATCAGCTACTACCACCCGGCCGACTACATCCAGCACCTGGCCCGCGCCTACGAGCGCGAACAGAGCCCGGCCGCCAAGGACGCGATCGCGCAGATCCTGACCAACTCCAAGATGTGCGCCGAAGGCCGTCGTCCCATCTGCCAGGACACCGGCATCGTCAACGTCTTCCTCAAGATCGGCATGGACGTGCGCTGGGGCGATTTCCCCGGCTCCATCCAGGACGCCGTCAACGAGGGCGTGCGCCGCGCCTACAACCACCCCGACAACAAGCTCCGCGCCTCGGTGCTGAGCGATCCGATCTTCGAGCGCAAGAACACCAAGGACAACACGCCCGCGGTGATCTTCATGGAGGTCGTGCCCGGCAACACCGTCGACGTCATCGTCGCGGCCAAGGGCGGCGGCTCCGAGAACAAGAGCAAGGTCTACATGCTCAACCCCAGCGAGAACATCGTCGACTGGGTGCTCAAGACCGTCCCCACCATGGGCGCCGGCTGGTGTCCCCCGGGCATGCTGGGCATCGGCGTCGGCGGCACGGCCGAGAAGGCCGCGCTGCTGGCCAAGGAAGCCCTGATGGACGACATCGACATGTACGAGCTGCTCGAGCGCGGCCCGCAGAACAAGCTCGAGGAACTCCGCATCGAGCTGTACGAGAAGGTCAACGCGCTGGGCATCGGCGCCCAAGGCCTGGGCGGCCTGACCACCGTGCTGGACGTCAAGATCAAGACCTACCCCACGCACGCGGCCTCCAAGCCCATCGCGATGATCCCGAACTGCGCCGCCACGCGTCACGCGCACTTCGTGCTGGATGGCTCCGGCCCCAGCTATCTGACGCCCCCGAGCCTGGACCTGTGGCCCGACGTCCAGTGGGCGCCGGACTACAACAAGAGCAAGCGCGTCGACCTGAACACGCTGACCAAGGACGAGGTCGCCAGCTGGAAGCCGGGCGACACGCTGCTGCTGAACGGCAAGATGCTGACCGGCCGCGACGCCGCCCACAAGCGCATCCAGGACATGCTGGCCAAGGGCGAATCGCTGCCCGTGGACTTCACCAACCGCGTCATCTACTACGTCGGCCCGGTCGATCCGGTGCGCGATGAGGTCGTCGGCCCGGCCGGTCCCACGACCGCCACCCGCATGGACAAGTTCACCGACATGATGCTGGAGAAGACCGGCCTCATCGCCATGATCGGCAAGGCCGAGCGCGGCCCCGTCGCCATCGAGTCCATCAAGAACCACAAGTCGGCCTACCTGATGGCCGTCGGCGGCTCGGCCTACCTGGTGTCCAAGGCGATCAAGCACGCCAAGGTCGTCGGCTTCGAGGACCTGGGCATGGAAGCGATCTACGAGTTCGACGTGGTCGACATGCCCGTGACCGTCGCGGTCGACGCCGGCGGCACCAGCGCCCACATCACCGGCCCGGCCGAGTGGCAACAGCGCATCGCCTCGGGCAAGGCGATCAAGATCCCCGTCGCGGCGGGTTGAGCGTCCGGGACCTTCCGTCAGGAAGGGCCAACGACAGAGGCCACCGTCAGGTGGCCTCTTTGCTTTGGGGAGCTCCGAAGAGCGCGCGCTCAGCGGAGCGCGAGCGCTCAACCGTACATGCGCGACAGCTTGTCGACGATGCCGGCCTTCTGGCCCAGGTTGGACATCGAGGTGTCCAGCGCCGTGTACTGGCGACGCAAGCGCTTCTCGTAGTTGGCCACGCGGTCCTCCAGCGAGTCGATGCGCTTGCCGTTGGACTTGAGGTTCTCCTGCAGGCCCTTGGTGCGGGTGGTCAGCGCGCCGTCCATGCCCAGCATCTGGTCGGTCATCTCGCGCAGCTTGGTCGCGATGCCGCTGTTGTCCTTGTTGACCTTGTCGACCCCCATGAACAGCTGCTTGATGTCGGCCCGCTGCGAGATCGCCTTGGTGAACTTGGTGTCGTTGATCGAGATCGTGCCGTTCACGCCCATGGTCAGCCCGATGTCGGGCAGGTGCGCGAAGGCGCCGGGCAGCGTCGTGCCCGAGCTCACCGCGCCGCGCAGCCGGTTGATCATGTTCACCGCCGTGCTGTCGCCCTGCAGCGTCGCCGCGGTCTTGGTCTCGGCGTCGTACTTGGTGTTGTCGCGCATCAGCGTGATGGCGGCGTTGTACGCGGTCACGAAGTCGCTGATGACCTTTTTCAGCGCGTCCTTGTCCTGTGCCGCCGTCACCGTCGCGGTGCCCACCTTCTGCACGTTGAAGGTCACGCCGTCGATGGCGGAGTCGATGGTGTTGGTGGCCGAGGTGATCGCCAACCCGTTGACGGTCAGCTCCGCGTTGGAGGCCTTCATGTCCTCGGTCATGCGCGAGGTCTGCCCCGCGACACCGAAGGCCAGGTCGGCCAGCGAGGGCTTGCCGGGCTCGGGCGGATTGGTCGGCGCGGCGGTCAGCCGGAAGCCGTTCTCCGCGCCGGTGTCCTTGGAGCGGATCACCAGGCGCGAGCCGTTGACGTCGTTCACCAGCGAGGCCACCACCCCGGCGCCGGCGCCGTTGATCTTGTCGCGCACGTCCTCGAGCGAGTCGCGTGACGGATCGATGGTGACCGCCTTGGGCGAACTGCCCGCCTTGGGCGTGAAGCTGGCATTGGCCCCCCAGGTGCCCAACTCGAAGGTCAGAGTGCCGCCACCCAGCTTGTCGCCCTTCTTGAACATCGGGCTGGACAGGCTCTGCGCCGCAGCCAGCTTGTCGACCTTCATCGCGTAGCTGCCCTCGGCCGCGCCGGAGCCGCCGGTCGCGGTCACGATGGTGGCGTCCGACGAGGTCGCGGTGATGCTCTGCCAGGTCTCGGGTTTGGTCAGCTTGGACGAGGCGTCGCGCAGCGCGCTCAGCGCCGACTGGATCTTCCCGAAGACCGAGATTTTGGTCTTGATCTTGTCGCTCGCGTCGTTCAGGTTGTCGATCGGCTTGCGCTCCACCGACACGAGCTTCTGGACGATGGCCTCGACATTGAGGTTGCTGCCCAGACCGGTTGAACTGATTCCCATGGAATCCTCCCTGCTGTCCGTGCGCCTTTTGGCGGCGCTGTCATGGCACGAAGGTTAAGCAACATTTCCGGTTTGTGAAGCCGGCAGATGCGCAGTATTCACGCGCCAATTTGGTGCTTCGGGTGTCACGGGGCGGTCGCGGACGCCCATGAAAAAACGCCCCTGTCGGGGCGTTCTTCAGAGGAGGCCTGCGGTTCAGCGGGTCGTCGGATCCGGTGCCCCGGGGAGCGCCGGCGGCACCTCGGCGGGGACGGTCCGGATCACCCGCTGCGGGAACGGTATTTCAATCTTGAAATGATTCAGCAGCCGCAGGATGGTCAGGTTGACCTCCGAGCGCACCCCGCCCTGCCCGTTGTGCGGATCGGAGATCCAGAAGCTGATTGTCAACTCCAGGCCGTCGGCGGCGAAGTTGCTGAGCAGCACCGAGGGGCCGGGCTCGGACAGCACGCGGGGCACGCGCTTGATCGCCTCGATCAGCTGGGGGAACAGCTGGTCCAGGTCGGTCCCGTAGGCCACCTGCACCACCGTCGAGACCGACACCTGCGGATCGGCCAGCGAGAGGTTCTCGACGCGGGTGGTGATCAGCGACTCGTTGGGGACGATGGACTCGCGACCGTTGAGCGCGCGGATCACGGTGTAGCGGGTCTTGATGTCGCTGATCTTCCCTTCGAAGTTGTCGACCCGGACCATGTCGCCGATGCGCAGCGAGCGCTCGGCCAAGATCATGAAACCGGACACGTAGTTCGAGGTGATCTTCTGCAGGCCGAAGCCCAGGCCCACGCCGACCGCGCCGCCCAGCCAGGACAGCGCGCTCAGGTTCAGGCCCAGCATGTTGAGCGCCACCAGCGCGCCCACGGCCAGGAGCACGGTGCGCATGATGTTGACGGCGATCTTGCGCATCGACAGGTCGACGGCCTTGCCGCGCAGCATGCGGGCCTCGATCACCGACGACAGCCACAGCACCACGATCATCAGCAGGCCGGCCAGGAGCACGTTCTGCATGAGGTCCAGCACCGTCGGGAAGTCTTTCGTGTCCGGATCCTTGGGCAGCCATCGCACCTTGATGTCGTTCAGCTCCTCCATCAGCCAGGGCAGCAAGCCGACGATCCACAGGATGGAGCCCAGCCACGCGGCCCAGGACACGCTGCGCTCGAGCAGGCGCGTGCCCAGCGAGTCCGGGAAGGCCGCGCGCAGCACGCGGGCGACGAAGCGGATGATCACCAGCGACATCAGCACCGGGATGACCAGCTTGAACAGCGCCATCGGCAGGTCGATCAGCGGCATCAGCCGCCGCGCGCCCAGCGCCAGCAGCAGCGCGACGACCGGGAACAGCAGCCCGTCGAAGACACGGCGGCCCAGCAGCACCGAGCGCTGCGCGTCGACGTTGCGCGCGTGCCGGCCGATGCGGCTGACGATCAGCCAGGACAGGCCCAGGCAGGCCAGCAGCAGTCCGACTTCGATGAGCGCGTTCACGCTGACGAGTGAACGCCCCAGCGCGCGGAGTTCCGCCAGGCTCATGGTGTGATTCAGGGAGGGAGTCAGGATCGGTCTCTCGGGAAGTCGGAAGGTCGGAAAGTCTCGATGGCGGCGCGTCGTCGCTCCCGCCGGATCGATGGGGTCAGGTCTTGCTCAGATGCCGGCCAGGGTGCGCAGGTGGATGCCGACACTGCGCGCCAGCGCGCCCAGGTCGTAGCCGCCTTCCAGGCAGGACACGATGCGGCCCTTCGCATGGCGCCTGGCGACGTCCATGATGCGCAGCGTGATCCACTCGTAGTCGGCCTCGACCAGTCCGAGCTGGGCCAGCTCGTCGTCGCGGTGCGCGTCGAAGCCGGCGGAGACGAAGATCATCTGCGGCTTGAAGCGCTCCAGCGCGGGCATCCACAGCGCCTCGATCATCTCGCGCACCTCGGGGCCGCGGGTGTAGGGCGGGATGGGCAGGTTCAGCATGTTCGAGCCCTTGGGCTCGGTCCCGCTGTACGGGTAGAGCGGGTCCTGGAAGATGCCCACCATCAGCACCCGGTCGTCGCCGGCCAGGATGTCCTCGGTGCCGTTGCCGTGATGGACGTCGAAGTCCACCACCGCGACGCGGTCCAGCCCGCGCACGTCCAGCGCGTGGCGCGCGGCGATCGCGACGTTGTTGAAGAAGCAGAAACCCATCGCCTGGTCGCGCGTGGCGTGATGGCCGGGCGGCCGCACGGCGCAGAAGGCGTTCTCGGCGCGGCCGTCCAGCACCAGGTCGGTGGCCTGCACCGCGGCACCGGCGGCATGCAGCGCGGCCGACCAGGTGTGGGCGTTGGCGCAGGTGTCCGGGTCCAGTGCCTTCATCGGATGGGGCACGCCCTGGCGGGCCTGCTCCTCCAGCGCCTGCAGCTCGGCCTTGAGTTCGGCGACATAGCGGGCGGAATGCGCGCGCTCGAGCGAGGCGATCTGGGCGAGGTCGGCGTCGTGCCGGTCGAGCGCGGTGTCGATCCCGTGGGAGATCAGCCAGTCCTCGATGGCGGCGATGCGCTGCGGGCATTCGGGGTGCCCGGCGCCCATGTCGTGGCGCTGGCAGTCCGGGTGGCTGATGAAGGCGGTCGGCATGGGATGGGCGTTGTGGTGGCTCCGTCGGAGCGAAGACTTTCTGCGCTATCGTGCGCCGATGATCTCCGACGCTCCGACCCTCGCCTCCGCCCCGCTGGCCGACCTGCGGCGGCAGATTAGCACGATCATCAAGGGCAAGCCGGCGCAGACCGAGGACTGCCTGGCCTGCCTGCTGGCCGGGGGCCACCTGCTCATCGAGGATCTGCCCGGCGTCGGCAAGACCACGCTGGCCCACGTGCTGTCGATCTCGCTGGGGCTGCGCTTCTCGCGCGTGCAGTTCACCACCGACCTGATGCCCTCGGACCTGCTGGGCGTGAACATCTACCAGCCCGGCGCGCAGACCACCGGCGGCAACCCCTTCCAGTTCCACCCCGGCCCGGTCTTCAGCCAGGTCCTGCTGGCCGACGAGATCAACCGCGCCGGCCCCAAGACCCAGAGCGCGCTGCTGGAGGCGATGGAGGAGTACCAGGTCAGCGTCGACGGCACCACGCATCCGCTGCCCCGCCCCTTCTTCGTCATCGCGACGCAGAACCCCAGCGAGCAGCTGGGCACGCACCCGCTGCCCGAATCCCAGCTGGACCGCTTCCTGATGTGCATCAGCCTGGGCTACCCGGACCGCCAGGCCGAGCGCGAGCTGCTGATGGGCCAGGACAGCCGCGAGCAACTGCGCGCGCTGCGCCCCGTGATGACGCCCGAGCAGCTGATGGCGCTGCAGCGGCAGGTGCTGGCGGTCCACGTCTCGCCCGCGCTGCTGGACTACCTGCAGGCGCTGCTGGAGGCGACGCGCTCGGGCGAGTGGTTCCAGGAAGGGCTGAGCCCGCGCGCCGGCCTGGCGCTGCTGCGCGCGGCCCGCGCCAAGGCGCTGCTGAGCGGGCGCGACTACGTGTCGCCCGACGACGTGCAGGCCATCCTGCCGCAGACCATCGCGCACCGGCTGCGTCCGCGTGGCGCCAGCGCCCGCGGTGCCCGCGAGCAGGTCCGCGCCATGATGGCCGCGGTGCCGCTGCCGTGACCGCGGCCTCGCGGGACCGCGCCTCCACCGCTTCACCGCCCCAGCCCGCCCGGAGCGCCGCGTGCCCTCGTTCCACCTGAAGCGGCCGGCCGTGCGCTGGCCCTGGCAGCGCCGCTGGAAGCGCTGGTGGCAGAACCGCCATCCGGCCAGCGACACGACCGCGCTGAACCAGCGCAACCTCTACATCGTGCCGAGCCGGCCCGGCTTCGCCTTCTGCGCGACGCTGCTGGTGCTGCTGCTCGCGTCGATCAACGACCAGCTCAGCCTGGGCTACCTGCTGACCTTCCTGCTGGGCGGCGCGGGGCTGGCATCGATGCACTCGACGCACGCCAACCTGCGCGGACTCAAGCTCGACCTGAAGACGCCGCCGCCGGCCTACGCCGGCCAGCCGCTGGCGCTGGACGTGCGCCTGCACAACGCGGGCGCGGCGCGCTTCGGCGTCGGGCTGCGGCTGCCGGGCGGCGCGGCGGCGGACACCGCGACCGCCGACGTGCCCGCGCAAGGCCACGCACAGCTGCACCTGCAGCTCAGCTTCCCGACCCGCGGCCGGCATGCGCTGCCGCGGCTGCGCATCGAATCGCACTTCCCCCTCGGCCTGTTTGTCGTCTGGAGCTACTGGCGTCCGGCGGCCCAGGCCTGGGTCTACCCGGCGCCGGAGCCCGACGCCCCGCCCGCCGCGTCGGTGGAGGAGGCGCTCCCGCAGGGACAAGGTCAGCCGGGCCTGGGCGACGACCCGGGCCTGCGTCCGTACCGGCACGGGGATTCGCCGCGGCAGATCCTGTGGAAAAAATCGGCGCTGGCTTTGGCGCAACCCGCCTCGCCGGGCGGCTCGGGCGGCGCGCCGCTGCTGGTGCGCGAGCGCCTGGGCAGCCGCGCGAGCGAGCAATGGCTGGACTTGGCCGCCACGCGCGGGCTGCCCTTCGAGCTGCGCCTGTCGCGGCTGGCGGCCTGGGTGCGGCGCGCCGAGGAAGCCGGCCTGCCCTACGGCCTGCGGCTGCGCGGCGTGGCGCTGGCGCCCGACCTCGGCCCGGAACACTTCCGCGCCTGCATGGAAGCGCTCGCGCTGGCGGAGGAGCAACCGTGAGCGCGATCCCGAGCGGCCACGCCGCGTCGCCGCGCGCCGGGCGCAGCCCGCTCCCGCGCGAGGCGCGCGACACCCTGTTCCTGCTGGCCATCATCGCGGGCACGCTGCTGCCGCATGCCGGCCATCTGCCCTGGTGGTGCAGCGCGATCACCGCGGCGGTGCTGGGCTGGCGCGCCCGGCTGGCCTGGCGCAGCGAGGCCCTGCCCGGCCGCTGGAGCCTGATGGCCGTGCTGGCCCTGGTGATCGGCCTGACCTACCTGACGCATCACACGCTGCTGGGCCGCGAGGCCGGCATCACCATGCTGGCGATGCTGATGGCGCTCAAGACCTTGGAGCTGCGCGCGCGGCGCGACGCCTTTGTCGTCTTCTTCCTCGGCTTCTTCCTGGTGCTGACGCAGTTCCTGTACTCGCAGTCGCCGCTGGTGGCGCTGTGGATGCTGGCCTGCGTCTGGGCGCTGCTGTCGGCGCTGGTGCTGGCGCAGATGCCGCAGGGCGTGCCCAGTCTCAAGCTCGCGGCGCGCATCGCGGCGCGCAACACGCTGATCGGCGTGCCGGTGATGCTGGCGCTGTTCCTGCTCTTCCCTCGTCTGCCGCCGCTGTGGGGCCTGCCCAAGGACGCCGGCGCCCGCACCGGCCTGTCGGACACGATGAGCTTCGGCGCCTTCGCCGAGGTGGCCAACGACGACACCATCGCGATGCGGCTGCGCTTCGAGGGCCCGCCGCCCGCGCAGCCGCTGCTGTACTTCCGCGCCCAGGTGCTGTCGCGCTTCGACGGGACCACCTGGACCGCGTCGCGCGTCACCTGGGGCGCTCCCGGCCGGGACCCCGTGCCCGAGGGCCCGCCGGTGCGCTACGTCGCCACGCTCGAGCCGCTGCGGGTGAGCGCCCTCCCCCTGCTGGAGGTCGCCCCCGGCGCGACCGGCGCGACCCTGCAGGCGGGCCGGCAGACCGCCATGCGCGGTCAGCAGGGCCAGTGGCTGACGCCACAACCCATCGCCGAACGCCTGCGGCTCACGCTCGAGGCCTGGCCGCGCGCCCGCTGGGGCCTGTCGCCCAGCCGCGCCGAGCGCAACGAATCGCTGTCGCTGCCGGCCGGGCTGAATCCCCGGGCCGTGGCGCTGGGGGCCGAGCTGCGCGAGCGCTTCGCCGCCCTGGACGACGACGCCCGCGCCGAGGCCGTCCACCGCGAGCTGCTGACCCGCATCCGCCGGGACGGCTTCGGCTACACGCTGACTCCGGGCACCTATGGCGAGACCACGCCCAACGCGGTGGACGAGTTCTGGTTCGACCGCCGGTTGGGCTTCTGCGAGCATTTCGCGGCGGCCTACGTGGTGCTGATGCGCGCGGCCGGCGTGCCGGCACGGGTGGTGACCGGCTTCCAGGGCGGCGATCCGCAGTTGCAGGACGGCGACCTGATCGTGCGCATGAGCCAGGCCCATGCCTGGGCCGAGTTCTGGACGTCCACCCGGGGCTGGCAGCGCGCCGACCCGACCGCCGCGGTCGCGCCGGAGCGCGTCCAGGGCCAGCCGCTGCGGCCGCCGCCGGGCGTCTTCGCCGGCGCGATGGACGTCTTCAGCCCGGGCCTGCTGCTGGAACTGCGCGGTGCCTGGGAGCGCCTGAACAACCGCTGGCAGCAGACGGTGCTGAACTTCTCCGCCGGCGACCAGATGGGGCTGCTGCGCCGCCTGGGCTTCGAGGAGCCGGACTGGGGCACGCTGGCGCAGATCGCCGGGCTGCTCTTCGCCAGCCTGGGCGTGGCGGGCGCCGCGGTGGCGGCCTGGCAACGTCGGCCGCACGACCCCTGGTCGCGTCAACGCGCGCGGGTCCGCCGCGAGCTGGCGCGCCTCGGCCTGGAGACGCGCGACGACGAGACCCCGCGACGCTGGGCCGAGCGCCTGGGCGCGCTGCACGGCGACGCGGCGGGGGCGCTGGCCGCGGCCCTGTTGCAATTGGAAGCGCAGCGCTACCGGCAGGACCGGACCGCCGGCACGTCACAATGGCAACGGCAGTTCGCGGCGCTGTGCGCCGAGTTCCGCCGGCGCAACGCCTGACCCCCTCGACGCGCGCTGGAAGGCGACTCGCCGCCTGCCACGCCCTCCGGCCCTTCTCAGTCCGACCTCGACCGACCACCGCATGACCGTCCCTGGCCGTCCCCTCCCCCGCCGCCTCCTCCTGCAATCGCTGCTGAGCGTGCCGCTCGCGATCTCGCCGCTACTGGCCGCCCCGGCGCTGGCGCAGCCGGAGACCAAGACCGCCACCAAGCCCCACGCCAGGCCCGCGGCCAGGACGAAGGCCAAGGCCAAGCCGGCCAAGCCCGCAGCGCTGCCCGCCTACGGCGATCGCGCCGACGTGATGGCCTTCGCCGACGCGGAGGCCCAGGCGCTGGGCTACGGTCGCGAGGAGCTGCGCGCGGTGCTGGCGCTGGCGCGCCCGCAACCGACGGTGCAGCGGCTGATCCTGCCCGGCCCGCCGGGACAGGCCAAGGACTGGGGCGCCTACCGCCTGCGCTTCGTCGAGCCCCAGCGGCTGCAGGCCGGCCTGGCCTTCTGGGCCGAGCACGAGGCCGCGCTCGCCCGCGCCGAGGCCACCTATGGCGTGCCGGCCGAGATGATCGCGTCCATCATCGGCGTGGAGACCTTCTACGGCCGCATCATGGGCGGCTTCCGCGTGCTGGACGCGCTGGCCACGCTGACCTTCGACTACCCGTCCCCGCTCCCGCCCGGCGCGCGCGATCGCAGCCCTTTCTTCCGCGAGGAGCTGCGCCAGTTCCTGATCCTCGCGCGCGAGAACGGCCTGGATCCGCTGGCGATGAAGGGCTCGTACGCGGGCGCCATGGGCTGGGGTCAGTTCATGCCCGGCAGCTGGCGCCGCTTCGCGGTGGACTTCGACGGCGACGGCCACATCGACCTGATCAACAGCCCGGTCGACGCGATCGGCTCGGTGGCGCACTTCCTGCGCGAGCACGGCTGGCAACCCGGCATGCCGACGCATTACGAAGTGCAGGTGCCCAACGACACCGCGGCGCGCGCGCAGCTGCTGATCAGCGACGTGCTGCCGCAGCTGGACGCCAAGCAGTTCGAGTCGGTGGGGGCGCAGCTGTCCCCGCAGGGCCGCGCCCACAACGGGCCGCTGGCGCTGATCGAGCTGCAGATGGGCGGCGCGGCGCCGGTCTACGTGGCGGGCACGCAGAACTTCTACACGGTGACCCGCTACAACCAGAGCAGCTACTACGCGATGGCCGTCATCGAGTTCGCCAACACGCTGGCCAGCTGGCGCAAGGCGACCGGGGCGAGGAGCCCCTCGCCCGCCTCCGGCCCGGCCAGCGGCAACTGAGCGGCCTCACGGCGCCGGTCGCGCCTCGTCGACGGAGCGGCCGGCCGACCGGCGGTCCGTCTCCGGCGCGCGCCCGCGGGTGGTCAGCGCCGCGGCGTCCGCGGGGGATCGCGGTCCTGCCGCGGGCGGTCTGGTCGGCCGCCCTGCTCGCGATGCGAGCGATCCACGTCGTTGTCGCCCTCCGGTCCCTTCTGACCGGTCTCGCCGAGGCGATGGTCCTCGTCGTCATGTTCGAGTCCGCCCTGCAGGCCGGGCGGGAAGCGGGAAGCGCCTGAAGCCATGATGCAAGCCTCCTTGACGTGAGACGCCGATCGTGGCGCCCACCCGGTCGATCTTAGCCATCGACGCTCGCGGGCGATGCACCGTCCGTCGCCCGGCCCTGACGTCGGCTCAGCCCTTGCGCGCGACGCGCAGCCGGCGCATCACCGGCTCGTTGAGCTGCCTGGTCAAGGGATTCCACTTGGCGCTGAGCTTGTCGATCCGGGCCAGCAGCGGCTGCGCGGTGGCGGCGTCGCCGCGGCCCAGCGCCCAGATCGCGTACTCGGCCCAGGCCTCGACGCTGCCGAAGCGCTCGGAGGCCGCCTCGAACTCGGCGCGCGCCTCGACCTCCCGGTCCATCGCCGCCAGCGACCGCGCCGTCAGCAGCGCGACCGTCTCGGCGCGGAAGTCGCGTTTCTCCTCGCGGATCGAGGCCAGGTGACCGAGCGCCTGCGCCGCCTGCCCGCTCTCCAGGAAGGCGCGCGCGGCGCTCAGGCGGATCTCCAGGTCCTTCGCGAACGGGCCGCGCAGGCAGGCCTGGTACTGCTCGGCGGCCTGGGCGGCGTCGCCCATGTCGAGCAGGGCGGCGGCCAGGCGCATCTGGTTCTGCGCGGTCGGCGTGTCCTCGAAGGCGGCGCGTGCCTCGCGCAGCTCGCGGCCCGGGTCCATCGCCCGGCCGGCGGCGCGCACCGCGCGCGCGGCGCCACGCTCGATGCGCGAATGCGGCAGCACGAACATGAACAGGTAGACCACGCTGCCCAGCAGCGGGAACGAGAACAAGATGATCAGCCAGTACAGCTGCTGCCCGTGGCGCACCACGTGAACGGCGCAGAACAGCGCCAACAGGACGTGCAGTCCCAATCCGACGAACGGCATCGCCATTCCCTCCCGCGATCGATTGATTTGATTGCTTTTCGGCGAGCGCGGATTCTGCCTGCCCACCTTGAAAACTCAACCGCCCGATGGTGACGGCGTGTCGCGATCCGGTTCGTCGGATCGGCGAGCCGTGCGCTCAGCAGTGCTGCCAGAAGCGCTCGTTCCAGGGACGCAGATCCAGCTCGCTGGTCCAGGCGGTGCGCGGCTGGCGGTGCAGGAACAGCAGGGTCTCGGCGATGTCGGCGGGAGCGGACTGGGGATGCGTCTCGCCGCGGCCCTCGTCGATGTCGGCATCGATCATCACGTGGGCGACGTGCACGCCTTGCGGCCACATCTCCCGCGCCAGCACCTGCGCCATGCCGCGCTGGCCGAACTTGCCGGCCACCAGGTTCAGATGGGCCTCGCGACCGATGAGGGACGAGGTCGACCCCACCAGCAGCAGCGTGCCACGGCCGGCCGCGCCCATCGCGCGGCAGGCGCGCCGCGCCACCAGGAAGGCGCCGAAGCAGTTGTGCCGCAAGCCCAGCTCGAAGGCCGGGACCTCGATGTCGGCGATGGTGCCGGGACAGAAGCTTTGCAGCGCGTAGACCACGAGCGTGGGCGCCGCGCCGAAGTCCGCGTCCCAGGCGGAGAAGACGGTGTCGACCGAAGACTCCATCGTGACGTCGCCGACATAGGCGCGGTGCCGCTCGCCGCCCGGCAGACGGTCGAGCAGATGCTGCAGCCGTTCGCCATTGCGGGCGACGACGCCCAGCCGGAAGCCCTCGGCGTGCAGGCGTGCCACGAGCGCCTCGCCCAGGCCCGGCCCCACGCCGAACAGCAAGGCGGTCTGCTCGCCCGGCACCGCGTCGACGCGCGCAGGCATCGGACTGACCTCGATCCGGCCATGCTGACGCGACGCGCGGCCGAGGCCCAGGCGCCGCAGGCGCGAGATCGGCGCGGCGCGCGTGAACTGGAAGTTCAGCGCGACCGGTCCCACCGCCACCCTGCGCTGGACCTTCAGCGCCTTCCAAATGATTTGCAGCACGTCGTTCGTCTCGTGGGTTGCTGACGCCACGAGGCTATGCCCGGGGTCGCGGGCCCGCCACGCCGACTCAGGGGACAGGTATCCGCCCTTTGGGGGAAGGCGCGTCCTCCACCTCGAGGAGGAATGCCCACCGGCGGCCCGGAAACGACGAAGGCGCCTCGCGGCGCCTTCAGCGGATGCCCGATCCGGGCGGGGAAGTGACCCAGGGGCTCAGTGGACCAGGCCGATCCACTCGCCGCGACGCTGATAGGCGTCGAACAGGTCCTGCGCGACGGCCTGCAGGCGCGCGTCGCCGCGGGCATGGGCGGCCGACAGGCGCTCCAGCGCGTAGAGGCGGTCGTAGAGCATGCGGGTGGGTTGCAGGGTCAGGCCATGCACGGCCATCAGGTCCTGCAGCACGAACAGCTCGTCCATGCTGGCCGTGCCGGCGACGGTCAGGCCGAGGTCCGGCACGAGTCCCCAGGAAGCCTGGGCGGATTCGGGCATCAGGTGCGGCGGGATCGTGTTCAGCATGGGGGCCTCGGGCGGGTTCAGGTCGGCGTGGAACGGATCATGAATCGCCCGGCCCGAAACTTGAGCCGGAAAAGCACCGTGATTCCCGGCCAGTTCGAGCGATCACCCGACCGCCGCGGATCCCCCTGATCGGCGCCTCAGGTCCGCGGCGTGACGATGAAGCTGGACAGCTCGTGGCACCAGGCCGAGGCGGGCACGTCGAGCTCGTTGAGGGCCTGCACGTCGATGCGCGCGTCGGTGAGCATCTTGGCGGAGGCCGCGTTCAGGCCGTGATGGTGGTCCTTCTTCTCCAGATAGACGACGCGCTGGATGCCGACCTGGATGATGGACTGCACGCAGCGCGGACACGGGTACTGCGTCGTGTAGATGGTGCTGCCGGTGAGCGGCAGCACGACGCAGTTGAGGATGGCGTTGACCTCGGCGTGGACGATGTAGCTGTGGCGCGAGTTGGCCGGATCGCTGTCGTCATCGGACCAGTAGGCCGGATCGTGATCGTCGCAGCCGCGCGGCAGGCCGTTGTAGCCGACGCCCACGATCTTGAAGTCCGCGCTGGCGATGCAGGCGCCGTTGCGCTTGCGGCTGTCCTTGGACCGGGCGCTGGCCAGCAGGGCCACGCCCATGAACATCGAATGCCAGTCGATCAGCGGTTGGTTGCTCATGGCGTGCGCAGGAGAAGGAGGCCGGAGGAGGCGCAAGAGTGTAGTGGAGGCGCTCCGGGGCGCGGGCCACTGCGCTGTTTCAGGCAGCAGCCGGCCGCTTCTGCTGGGTGGCCGGAGGAAAGGACCGCGCTTTGAGTCATGGTCGACGGGCAGGAGCGCCCGTACGGTGAGGGGTCCGCGACGGCTCTTCCGGCGTGTTGCATTTTCAATGTACTTGTAGACTTATGCCTCACTTTTCCAACACCTCGACCGGCATGCCTCGCCGTCCGCCACCTCCACCGTCGTTCTACGAACAGGCCGTGCTCGACCTGGCCGAGCAGCGCTCGCTGCTGCGCGCGCGCGACGTGACGGACGCGGGCATCCCGTCCATGGTGCTGAGCCGCATGGTGCGCAGCGGACGGATCCAGCGGGTCAGTCACGGGGTCTACGCTCCGCGAGAGCGGGACGTCTCGGAGCACGTGTCGCTCGCGGAGGTGTGTCTCCGGGCGCCACGGGCGGTGGTGTGCCTGGTCTCCGCGCTGCGGTTCCATGAAGTCGGCTCCCAGCAACCGTTCGAGGTCTGGATCGCGCTGCCCTCCAGCGCGTCGGTACCGCGTCTCGACCTGCCCGTGGTTCGCGTCACTCGCATGTCCGACCAGGCCCTGGCCGAGGGCGTCGAGCACCACGAGGTCGATGGCGTGCGCGTCCCCGTGTTCAGTGTGGCAAAGACCGTGGCGGACTGCTTCAAGTACCGCAACAAGGTCGGCATCGACGTGAGCGTCGAAGCGCTTCGCGATGGTTGGCTCCAGAAGGCCTTCACGGTCGACGACCTGTGGCGTTGCGCAACCGTTGATCGGGTGCGCAACGTCATGCGTCCCTACATGGAGAGCCTGATCGGATGAGCCGCAATGTCGCCGCCTCGGTGCGTGCGCGGCTCAAGAATCTGATCAGTCCACGCGCCGACTTCAACTTGCTCACGACCCGCTATGGGCTGGAGCGTCTCCTCTACCGCCTGTCCATCTCACCGCATGGCGAGGCGTTCCTCTTGAAGGGAGCGCTGCTATTCACGCTCTGGTATCAGGACCTCCAACGGCCGACACGAGATGCCGACTTCCTCGCCGTGACGCCCACGGACGTTTCCCGCCTCGTGGCGATCTTTCGCGAGGTCTGCGGCATCGATGCGGACGACGGGGTGGTCTTCGATCCGGAATCGGTCCGCGGAATGGAGTTGAGCATCGCATCCAAGACGGGCGTCGTGCGGATCACGCTGGTGGGCGACCTCGCCCGCGCACGCATTCCGATCCAGATCGACATCGGTCATGGCGACCCGGTATCACCTGGGCCGCAGTCCGTCGTGTTTCCAACGCTGCTCGACGACCTCCCGTCGCCGCGCCTGCTGGCCTACCCGAAGCCGACGGTCATCGCGGAGAAGCTGCACGCGATCTGCTCGCATGGATTCACGAACACGCGCATGAAGGACTACTTCGACCTCGACGTTCTTCTGCATGACGAGGATGTCGACTTCGAGCAGTTGCGAGAGGCCATCGACGCGACCTTTCGAAACCGAGGCACGCCATGGCCCGCGTTGCCGCCGGTCGGCCTGACTTTCGAGTTCGCGACCGACCCGGTGAAGGTTCGTCTCTGGACCGCCTTACAGAGAAAGAACCGCATGCAAGAGATGCCCCTGGCCCAAGTCATCGCGCGCATCGTCGCAGCCCTGGGCAGGCGAAGCCTGCTTTGAGGATCAGGGGCGGCGGCGTCAGCCGCCGTCCCTCACTTGGCGACCGTCACGCCCTTGTTCGCCAACGCGTCGGCGCGCTCGTTGCCCGGGTCGCCGGCGTGGCCCTTGACCCAGCGCCAGTCGACGGTGTGCAGCTTGCGCAGCGCGTCCAGGCGCTGCCACAGCTCGGCGTTCTTCACGGGCTTGCCGTCCGCCGTCTTCCAGCCCCGGCGCTGCCAGCCCGAGATCCACTCGGTCATGCCCTTGCGCACGTACTCGCTGTCCGTGTAGATGACGATGTTGCAGCTGCGCTTGAGCGAGGTCAGCGCCTCGATCACCGCCGTCAGCTCCATGCGGTTGTTCGTGGTGTTGCGCTCGCCGCCGAAGAGCTCCTTCTCATGGCCGCCGCTGCTCAGCCACGCGCCCCAGCCCCCCGGGCCCGGGTTGCCCTTGCAGGCGCCGTCCGTGTAGATCACCACGCTGGGCTTGGCGATCTTGGGCGCGGCGGGGGCGGAAGCGTGGTCGGTGGACTCGGTCATGAAGCGAAGCAATCAGGAATTCAAGGAAAGGTGCGGCGGTGCGCGACAACGCGGGCCGGTCGGAAAGGTCAATCGGTCCGGTCGCCCGGGCCGCGGTGGCGATGGTGCACGGCGGCGACCGCCGGCGCGGTCTTGGCCACGCGCTTCTTGCCGCGCGCCAGGCCGACCAGCCGCATGCCATGCACGCGCTTGATCGCGATCACGCCGTACAGCGCACCCAGCACCGTCCACCACTTGCCGCCCGGCTTCTCGATCCATTGCCAGCGCGACAGCCAGGGCTCGCTCAGCAGCGGTGGCCGATAGCAGCCGAACTGCGCCCGCTCGACGTCGAACGACAGCAGCCGCAGCCAGTCGCGCAGCCGCCAGTAGCCGATGTACTCGCCCTCCTCGGGCAGGTACAGCCGCGGCGGACGACCCAGCATCCGCCCGTTGACGCGGGCCAGATTCTGCCTCACCGCCCACAGGCTGGCGGGGTTCAGGCCCAGGATCACGACCCGACCCTCGGGCCTCAGCACGCGCTCCACCTCGCGCAGGCAGCGGTGCGGGTCGCGCGCCTGCTCCAGCGTGTGCGGCAGCAGCACCAGGTCCAGGCTGTTGGATTCAAACGGAAGCGCGTCGAACTCGCACAGGATGGACACCCGCCCCGCGCCGTCCAGGCCCACCGCCGGCAGGGCCTGCGGCTCGGGCTGGTACTCCAGCGGATGTACGCCCAGGCCCGGCATCGGCGGGCCCTCGACCACGGGACCCGGCACCGGCGGATGGTTCAGCGCCAGCCAGCGGTTGGACATCCGGTTGGTCCGCAGGCCGTGCAGTTGAGGGCAGCCCAACTGCAGCGCGTGGTAGCCGAACCAGTCGATCACCGCGGCGTCGATGAAGCGCTGCTCCCAGGCCAGCAGATAGCGGCCGGCGGGCGTGCGCAACCAGTCGGCGAGCTGCGCCGCGGCAGCGCCCTGCCGGGATGACGCCTCTACAATCGGCGCCGATTCGTCGTCCTGGCCCGGTGTCTTCATCGCTGGGACCTGATCCGCCTTGCACGCATGAACCTCGTCGCCCTCCCCGCCTTCACAGACAACTACATCTGGCTGCTGCATGACGGCACGGGAGCGATCGTCGTCGATCCGGGCGACGCGGCACCGGTGCGGGACGCACTGGACGCGCTGGGCCTGGAGCTCCGAGGCATTCTAGTGACCCACCACCACGCCGATCACGTCGGCGGCGTGCGTGATTTGCTGCCCCTGCTGGCCGACGGCGCCCGCGTCTGGGGCCCCGCCGGCGAGGCCCTGCCCATCGAGGTCGAGCCGCTCGCCGAAGGGGACCGCTTCACCCTCATGGACCGCGTCTTCGACGTGATCGATGTCCCGGGCCACACGGCCGGACACATCGCTTTCGTCCTGATGCAACCGGCGGGCGAGACCCACGGCGACCCGGCTTCGGCGCCGGACGCGGCCCCGATCCTCTTCTGCGGCGACACCCTGTTCTCCGCGGGCTGCGGCCGCCTGTTCGAGGGCACGCCAGCGCAGATGCTGGATTCGCTGCGCAAGCTGGCGGCGCTCCCCGGGCATACCCGGGTGTGCTGCGCGCATGAATACACCTTGTCGAATCTGCGATTTGCTCGCACAGTCGAGCCCCGAAACGAGGCGGCGGCGCGCCACGAGGCCTGGTGTCTGGCCCGGCGCGACGAGCAGCAGCCCACCCTGCCCTCCACCCTCGCCGTGGAGCTCCAGATCAACCCCTTCCTGCGCTGCGACGTCGCCGACGTGCGCGACGCCGCCATGCGGCACGACCCGAGCGTGACCGCGGAGCCGGTCTCGGTCCTGGCCGGCCTGCGCCAATGGAAGAACGTCTTTCGCTGAGAGTCCGATGCACCGACACCCGACCCCCGTTCCCGCCTTGATCGATCCGTCCGACTCCCCTTCGCGCGACGTCCGCGCGACCGCCTCCCCCAAACGTCCCGCGTTGACGCTGCTCGCGGCGCTGCTGCCGCTGGCGCTCGCCGCCTGCGCGACCAAGACCGCGCCGCTGGCCAGCAATGCCGACGCGCAGGCCGCCGCCCAGCAGTCGGTGCAGGCCGTCGAGGCCGGCGCCTCCGCCGTGACCCCGGCCAACACCACGCCCAGGACACTGGTCGCCGCGCCGATGCCGGTCGAGAAGCTGGACGTGCTGCTCGAGGACACCATGAATCCGGGCGAGAAGATCGACCTGGACTCGCCCCGCGCGCACGTGGACCTGTGGGCCCGCATCCGCTCCGGCATGGCCATGCCCGACCTGGACAACGACCTGGTCCGCAAGGCCGAGGACTGGTACAGCACCCGCCCGGACTACGTCGCCCGCATGACCGGCCGCGGCAGCCTGTACCTCTATCACGTGGTCGACGAGGTCGAGAAGCGCGGCATGCCCTTGGAACTGGCCCTGCTGCCCTTCGTCGAGAGCGCCTTCCGCAACGACGCGCAGTCCTCGGCCAAGGCCGTGGGCATGTGGCAGTTCATGCCCGCCACGGGCCGCGATTTCGATCTGAAGCAGAACATCTTCCGCGACGACCGTCGCGACGTGCTGGCCTCGACCAAGGCCGCGCTGGACTACCTGCAGCGCCTGGGCAAGATGTTCAACGGCGACTGGCAGCTGGCGCTGGCGGCCTACAACTGGGGTCCGGGCAACGTCGGCAAGGCGGTCGCGCGCAACCAGAAGGCCGGCCTGCCCATCGACTACGACAGCCTGCGCATCCCCGACGAGACCCGCTACTACCTGCCCAAGCTGCAGGCGGTGAAGAACATCGTGATGCGGCCGGAGGCCTTCGGCCTGCAGCTGCCGCCGGTGGCCAACCACCCGTACTTCCTGTCGGTGAACATCGACCGCGACATCGACGTGGCCCGCGCCGCGCAGCTGGCCGAGCTGGACGAGGACACCTTCCGCCAGTTCAACCCGTCGATGAACAAGCCGGTGATCCTGGCGGCCAGCAGCGGCCAGATCCTGCTGCCCTACGACAACGCCAGCACCTTCGTCGCGAACCTGGAGCAGTACCGCGGTCCGCTGGCCTCGTGGACGGCCTGGGTGGTGCCCAAGACGATGAAACCGGCCGACGCGGCCAAGCAGGTCGGCATGAGCGAGACCGGCATCCGCGAGATCAACCGCATCCCGGCCCGCATGCTGATCACCAAGGGCTCCACGCTGCTGGTGCCGCGCAGTGCCGGGCGCGACCAGGACGTGTCCGAACACCTGGCGGATCACGCGAGCATCGCCTTCGCGCCGGACGTGCCGCCGATGCGGCGGGTGACGCTCAAGGCCGGCAAGGGCGACACGGTGGCCAGCGTGGCGCGCCGCTATCGCCTGGGCACGACGCAGCTGGCGCAGTGGAACAAGGTCAGCACCAAGGCCGCGTTCAAGCCGGGCCAGCAGGTCGTGGTCTTTGTGCGCGAGGGCCAGACGCTGGCGGCCGCGGAGCCGGTGACGGCGCCGGCCAAGGGCAAGGCGGTGGTGGCGCGCAATGCCAAGCCGGCGAAGACGACCCGCGTGGCGTCGAGCGCGACGAACAAGGCGACCAAGTCCTCGGGCAAGACCCGCTCCGCCAAGGTCGCGAGCAGCGGCGGCGAATCGAGCGGCCGCACGGTGGCGACGAAGACAGCGCTGCGTTAGGCACGCTCGGGCCTGCGACGGCCCTCACTCCTGCCCTCTCCCGCGCGGCGGGAGAGGGGGTCGTCAGCGATCAAACGAAGAACAGCGCGATCGAGATCGCCGTCCCGGCGGTCCACGCAAGGCTGCGCAGGCTCGGTTGATCGGCGAGGTACAGCACGATGAACACGACACGCGCGGCGATGAAGCTCATCGCCAGGAGGTCGATGCGCGACTGGTCGTGCTGCATCTGCTGTGCCGCCAGCACCCCCGCGATGAACAGCGGCAGCGCCTCGAAGCCGTTGGCCTGCGCCGCGTTCGCCCGCGCCTGCCAGCCGCTCTGGCGCGACAGCCAGCCACGCGGATCATGGTTGTCGAACCCGCCTTCGCGACGGCGCTTGCCGAAGCCGCGTGACTTGGCGATCGCGGCGCTCACCACGGGCAGCAGGCAGGCGGCGATCAGACAGTAGTTGGCGACGGTCATCGTCGTGCTCATCGGAGGTCTCCTCGGTCCCGGACGCATGAGGCCGGACCGTCGTCGCGGTCCGGTCGATCGGTCCGATCAGGGCGTTCGATCAGGGCGTTCGAGATGGCCGCTCGAACCGTCCGTTCGATCAGGTCGAGCGGCGGTCCACCAGCGCGTGCGCGATGGTGCCCAGGTCGACGTACTCCAGCTCGCTGCCCACCGGCACGCCGCGGGCCAGACGCGTGCTGCGCAGGCCGCGCGCGCGCAGCGCCTCGGCCAGCACATGCGCCGTCGCCTCGCCCTCGGCGGTGAAGCTGGTGGCGAGGATCACCTCCTCCACCTGCCCGTCGGCGGCCCGCTCCAGCAGCTGTGCCGCGCCGATCTCGCGCGTGGACACGCCGTCCAGCGGGCTGATGCGGCCTTGCAGGACGAAGTAGTAGCCGAAGTAGGACGCGGTGCGCTCCATCGCGGCCTGGTCGGCCGGCGACTCCACCACGCACAGCAGCCGCGCATCGCGGTGCCGGTCCTGGCAGATCGGGCACAGCGGTGTCTCGCTGAAGGTGTGGCAGCGCTCGCAGTGGCCCACGTTGCGAGCCGCCTCCTGCAGCGCGCGGGCCAGCGCGTCGGCGCCGGCGCGGTCGTGCTGCAGCAGGTGGTAGGCCATGCGCTGGGCCGACTTCTGGCCCACGCCCGGCAGGCGCCGCAGGGCCTCGATCAATTGGTCGAGCGCGGTCACCGGACGGCGATCAGAACGGGAACTTCATGCCCGGGGGCAGCGGCATGCCGGCGGTCAGCTTGCCCATCTTCTCGGAGCTGACTTCCTCGGCGCGGCGCACGGCGTCGTTGAACGCGGCGGCGACCAGGTCTTCCAGCATGTCCTTGTCATCGGCCAGCAGCGAGGGGTCGATGGCCACGCGCTTGACGTCATGCTTGCAGGTCATCGTGACCTTCACCAGGCCGGCGCCGGACTGGCCCTCGACCTCGATGTTGCCCAGCTCGTCCTGCGCCTTCTTCAGGTTGTCCTGCATCGCCTGAGCCTGCTTCATCAGACCCGCGAGTTGGCCCTTCATCATGATGTCGATTCCTTGTTCAGAGTGTTTCCGGCCCTCGCGGGCCATGGGACTGCCGGCCGTCGGGCCGATGCGATGGGCGGCATTGTCGCCCCAAGTCGCGATCGGCACCGCGCGGCGGCGGTGTCGGGAGGGTCAGAGCGGCTTGATCGATCCCGGCAGGATGCGCGCCGTCTTGAATTGCGACAGCAGCAGCTGGACTTCCGGGTCCTCGAGGATGATGGCCTCGGCCTGGCGCTGGCGGGCGCGCGTGGCGGTGGTGTCGCGCAGCGCCGGCGAGTCGCTCGCCCGTCCCGCCTCGATCTCCAGCCGCGCCGGCTTGCCGACCAGGGTCGACAGCGCTGCCTGCAACTTGTCCTGCAACCCGGACTGGCGCAGCGATTCGCGCTCCACGCGCAGGCGCCAGAAGGGGGGATCGGCCTGGTCGTCGAAGACCAGGCATTCGGCCTGCATCGCCAGCTCGCGGGTCAGCGCGGTCAGGCCCAGTTGCGGCACGACGGCGTACCAGCGCTCGCCCAGGGCCGTCGGCACCAGCGCGACCTCGTCGACCGCGGTCGAGAGATAGATGCCGTCGGCGGCCGTGTCGGGCACGGGATCGTCGGCATCGGACAGGCCCATGCCGATCGAGGCCTCCTCGTCGGACGGTGGTGGCACGTCCAGCCAGGGCGGCGGGCCGTCGTCGTCATGCGGCGGCGACAGGTCCTCGGGCGGATCCTCGGCCTCGGCGGGCGCGGCGACGGGCGCCTGACGCGGGCGCAGGCGCTCGCTGAAGCGCGTCGCGGGCGCACCGGCCTGGGCCGCGCGCAGCGGCCCGGAAGGCGCGCCCGGGCGAGCCGGAGCGGGCGCGGGCGCCGGTTCGGGCTCGGCGGCGCGGGGCGGTTCCGGCGCGGGTTCCGGTTCCGGGCGAGCCGAAACCATCGGCGCCGGCGCTGCGATCGGCACGGGCGCGGCGACAGGAGCCGCAACCGGCGCCGTGACAGGCGGGTCCACGGGCACGGTCGGCGCGCTCACCGCGGCCGATGCCACCGGCGTCGGAGCGGGCGCCGTCACGACCGGCGCAGGCGCGGGTTCGGCAGCGGGCGCGGAGGGCCGCGCAGGCTCGGGCTCAGGTTCGGGCGGGGCCGCTTCGGCCACGCGCGGCACGGCGGGCGCGGCGGCGACGGGCGCCGGGGCGCTCGCCTGCTGCACCGGGGCGGCTTGCGGGCGCGCGATCGGCGCCGCGGGGGCCGCGACCGGCGCGGATCGGGCCGCGCCGTCCGGCGCCGCCGGCTGGCGGGTGCCCTGCCCGTCCGGCCGGAAGGCCAGCATGCGCAGCAGCACCATGGTCAGACCGGCGTATTCATCGGGCGCCAGCGGCAGTTCCTGGCGGCCGTGCAGCGCCATGCTGTACATCAGCTGGATCTCGTCGGCCGGCAGCTGGTGGGCCAGCGGAAGCAGCTCGGCGAGGTCCGGATCGTTCGCGTCCAGGGCGCCGGGGGCCGCCTGGGCGATGGCCAGGTGCTGCAGCGCGGCGGCGAGGTCCTCCAACGTGCCGCCGGCGGACAGGCCCATGTCGCGCAGCCGATCGGACGCACCCACCAGCGCCGCGCCGTCACCGGCGATCAGCGCGTTCAGGATGCCCAGCACATGGCCGCGATCCACGCTGCCCAGCATCTGGCGCACACCGGCTTCCTGGAGCTGCCCCGAGCCGAAGGCGATCGCCTGGTCGGTCAGCGACAGCGCGTCGCGCATGGAGCCCCGCGCCGCGCGCGCCAGCAGGCGCAGCGCGCCGGGCTCGTTGGGGACGTTCTCGTTCTGGAGCACGCGCGTCAGGTGTTCCAGCACCGTCTGCGGCGCCATGGGCCGCAGGTTGAACTGCAGGCAGCGCGACAGCACGGTCACCGGGACCTTCTGCGGATCGGTGGTGGCGAGGACGAACTTCAGGTACTCGGGCGGCTCCTCCAGCGTCTTCAGCATCGCGTTGAAGGCGGTGTTCGAGAGCATGTGCACTTCGTCGATCATGTAGACCTTGAAGCGCCCGACGACCGGCTTGTAGACGGCCTGGTCCAGCAGCTGGGAGATTTCCTCGACGCCGCGGTTGGAGGCGGCGTCCAGCTCGACGTAGTCGACGAAGCGGCCGGCGTCGATGTCGCGGCAGGCGTCGCAAACGCCGCAAGGATGGGCGGTGATGCCCCCGGTGCCGTCCGGGCCGATGCAGTTCAGCGACTTGGCCAGGATGCGGGACACGGAGGTCTTGCCCACCCCCCGGGTGCCGGTGAACAGATAGGCGTGGTGCAGGCGCTGCTGCGTCAGCGCGTTGGCCAGGGCCTGCACGACGTGTTCCTGACCCATCAGCTCCTCGAACGTGCGGGAGCGGTACTTGCGTGCGAGGACCTGGTAACTCATGGCGGCGGATTCTACGGGGGGCGGCCTCCCCTTCCGGGGCGGGAACGGGGGATGACGTCCGGGTTTGTCAGGAGGGTCGCGCGGGCCTGAAGGATAATCGCCGCCCATGAGCACCCACGCCCCGCACGATCCCTCCTCCGGCACGCTGAGCTACGAACAGGCCGGCGTCAACTACGACCTGATCGATCCGCTGAAGATCAGCGCCCAGCGCGCGGCGGCCGCCACGGCCGTCCACATGAGCGCCCATGGCTTCACCGAGGTGAAGGCCTCGCGCGGCGAGTCGGCGTATGTCGTGGACGTGGGGCTCTTCTACATCGCGTCGATCGTCGAGTGCCTGGGCACGAAGACCCTGGTGGCGGACGAGATGGCGACGCTGACGGGCAAGAGCTATTACGACGGCATCGCGCAGGACACGATCGCGATGGCGGTGAACGACCTGATCACCGTGGGCGCGACCCCCCTGGTGGTGCAGGCCTACTGGGCCGCGGGCGGTTCGGACTGGTTCGGCGACGCGCAGCGCGCGCAGTCGCTGGTGGCGGGCTGGAAGAAGGCCTGCGATGTCTGCCAGGTCGCCTGGGGCGGCGGTGAGACCCCGGCGCTGGCCGGCATCGTCGAGGGTGGGCGCATCGACCTGGCCGCGTCCTGCACCGGCCTGATAAATCCCAAGGAGCGCCTGTCGGTCGGCGACAAGCTGGGCGCGGGCGACGCGATCGTGCTGCTGGCCTCGTCGGGCATCCACGCCAACGGCCTGAGCCTGGCGCGCAAGCTGACCGAGCGCCTGCCGCAGGGCTACCTGACGGAAGTCCAGCCCGGCCTGACCTACGGTGACGCGCTGCTGGCGCCGACGACGCTGTACTCGCCGGTGACCGAGGCGATCTACAAGGCGGGCATCACCCCGCACTACTGCGCCAACATCACGGGCCACGGCTGGCGCAAGCTGCTGCGTCATCCCGGGAAATTCACGTACCGCATCCACACGGTGCCGCCGGTCACGCCGGTGCTGAAGTTCATGCAGGAACACGCCCAGCAGGACGACCGCGAGGCCTATTCCACGCTGAACATGGGCGCCGGCTTCGCGATCTTCGTGAAGGCGGACCAGGCGGCCAAGGTGGTGGAGATCGCCAAGTCCTGCGGCATCGAGGCCTGGGATGCCGGCCGCGTCGAGGACGGCGAGAAGCAACTGCTGATCGAGCCGCTCAACATCCGCTTCGGGGATGACGATCTGCAGCTGCGCTGAGCAGGGTCAGGTCTGAACGAGTGGAAGGGCGCCGAGGCGCCCTTCGGTGTTTCTGAGGGCCGACATCAAGCGCTTCCGCCTCGTCTCGAAATCCGTGCGCGTCGCGCCATGACTCAAAACTGTGGGCGGCGGGGGATGTGACGGGGGCGCCTGAAGGAGGGGGTTGACCGGGACGGAGCGCCATCGCCCCCCCGCCGATCCCGCCCTTCCCCGCGTTCACCTGATTGACATCCCCCACCGGGGTGGCGAAGCTCGCCCTTCATGGACTGGTTCTACGGCCCGATGGTGCAGATGCATGCGCTGCTCGCGTGGTGCAGCGTGGGACTGTTCCTGGTCCGCGGACTGGGGCACCAGTTCGGCGGGGCCTGGGTCATGGACGAGCGCCTGCGCACGCTGGTCTTCAGCAGCCATCTGCTGATCGTCATCTCCGGCATCTCCCTGTGGGGCGCGTTGCACCACGATCCGCTCTACGAGCCCTGGATGACCGCCAAGTTCATCGCGCTGGGCGTCTACTTCGCCGTCGGCCACTGGGCGCTGGGACGCGGCGAGTTCCGCGTCATCGGCTACCTGCTGGCGCTGCTCGCGCTGGGCTATGTGGCGGCGGTGTCGGTGACGCGCCAGGTCTTGCTCGGTCTGTGACGCCTGCCCTTCGCGCGCCTCGCGCGTTGGCCCGAGGACCGAAGCGATCCGCGACGCCGCCCGCGACGAGGTCTTGACGCCGCGTCCCGACCACGGGCGTAGCATCGCCCGATGACCTCGACCACGCCCATCCATGACGCCGCGCAGCGCGGCTACACCAGCGCGTCCGACCACTACCAGCGCGGCCGCCCCGAATACCCCGAAGCCCTGTCCGGCTGGCTGTCCGGCACGCTCGGCGTGGTGGCGGGATCGCGGGTCGTGGACCTGGGCGCCGGGACCGGCAAGTTCACCAAGCTGCTGGCCCGCACGGGCGCCGCGGTGACGGCCGTCGAGCCGGTCGACGCGATGCGGGCGCGGCTCGCGGAGAGCCTGCCCGATGTGACCGCGCTGGCCGGCACGGCGGAAGCGATCCCGCTGGCCGACGAGGCCACCGATGTCCTCCTCTGCGCGCAGGCCTTCCACTGGTTCGCGAACGCGCACGCGCTGCGCGAGATGCACCGCGTGCTGCGCGTGGGCGGTCGGCTGGGCATGGTCTGGAACGTCCGGGACGAGTCCCGCGACTGGGTCGCCGCGATCACCGAGATCATCACGCCCTACGAGGGCGACGCCCCGCGCTTCTACACCGGCAAGTGGAAGCGGCCCTTCGAGGGTCAGGCGCTGTTCGGCCCCTTGCAGCGGACCGTGTTCCCGCACAGCCATGTGGGCAGCTTCGAGCAGGTCGTCCTCGACCGCATCCTGTCGGTGAGCTTCATCGCCGCGCTGCCGCAGTCGGAGCAGCAATCGATCGCGGACCGCCTGCGCGCGCTGCGCGATCGTTTCCCCGAGCTGCAGGCCGAGACGATCGCCTTCCCCTACGCCACGGAGGCCTGGCTCGCGGCGCGACTCGTCACGGCGTGACGAGGGGCGCGGGCGCCCGGACCACCGCGCACCGCGTGCCGGCCAGGCGATCCGCCAGGAACGCGGAGACCCGCGTCGCGTAGTCCTCCGGCGCGTAGTCGAGCAGGTCCACATGAGCGGCGCCGGGCACGATCCACAGCGCCTTCGGCTCCAGCGCGGCCTCGTAGAGCCGGCGCGTCTCGGCGACGGTCGTGTGCTGGTCCCTGGCGCCGGCGATCACGAGCAGCGGGGCCCGCAGCTTGGCGATGCGGTCGATGGGCCGCAGCGCCTGCGGAGAGATGCCCAGCTGCAGCGGGAACTGCGCCAGCAGCAGCGGTGACAGCGCCCCGGCCCATTCGCCCAGATGCAGCTTGAGGCGGTCGGCGACGGCCTCGTCGATGGTCGGGTACATGGACTCGAGCACCACCGCGTCCAGCGGCGGCCGATCCTTCGCGAGCACCGTGGACGCCGCGCCCAGCGAGACGCCGATGACCGCGCGCCGCTCGCAAGGGGCTTCGCGGTCGAGGAACTCGAGCGCGGCGACGACGGCCTCCGATTCACGCAGGCCGAAGGTGATGGCGGCGCCGCCGCTCTCCCCGTGACTGGGCAGATCGATCAGCAGCGCGCCGCGGCCCTGGCGATGCAGCAGCAAGGCGCGCTGCAGCATCTGGCGGCGATCGCCGCGCACGCCGTGCAGCAGCAGGACGGCGCCCTGGCCGGGCCGGCCGGGGCTCCACCAGCCGGAGACATGGATGTCGTCCGCGGTGAGCAGCTGGATCTGACGGGCCTGCAGCGCGGGCGGCGGTGGGCCGATCTCGCGGAAGGCGGGCGCGGCGAGCTGCTTCGCGGTGAACCAGAGGATCGCGCACCCCGCCGCGATCAGCACGACGAGCGTCACGACGAAACGCGCCGCTCGCCGCATCGATCAGCCGATCAGCTTCCAACCCGATTGCCAGAGCTGGCGCACGGCGGCCGCGCACAGGTCGCGGCGGAGCTCGGCGGAACGCGCGCCAGGGCGGCTCGCTTGCGCCGCGCCGATCCACTGCGGACCGGGCTCGCGGCAGACACGGGCCTGGCCATGACGATCGGCGCGCAGCAGCGCCAGTCGCCACGGGGCGTTCAGGTTCCGGGTCTGGGCCTCGTCCGCGAGCACGCCGACCCAGTCGTCGCCCTGGACGCGATGAGCGGCCTTGAGCAGGTCGAGGTCGGAGGGGAAGCGGGAGAACTCGGCGACGGGCTCGCCCCAGGGGTCGCGCAGGACGTGGGCGGAGCGGGCGGGCGTGTGGGTGGTGCCGAGGCGGCGGCGGGTCAGCAGCGAATCGAACTGAGCCAGACGAGCGGACATGAAAAAACTCCGAGAGCCCACAGAGATCACCGGCGTTTGCCGGCCCGGGGGCAGTCGGAGCCGCAACGCTTTAGCCGCATTTGTTGATCGCCCGCAAGTAGTTGGTAAATCGGCGATGGCGCTGTCGGGAGGAGCTGATCCGCTCGATGGCCGGAGCGGATTTAACCACAGCGGTCCGGGGCGAGTCCACGTCGGGCGGGCGGTGTTCGCGCGCCTGATGTGCGGTGGGTCACGCAGGGGCCGGTGTCGGCCGGAGGGGGTGGAAAGCTCGGCTAGAATCGCGCGCTGACGGGCCTCCTCGCATGGAAGCGCGGCCAACCGGGTCAGGTGGGGAACCAAGCAGCCCTAACCGTTGTGACCAGTGCCGAGGGTAAGGCTCGTCAACCTTCTTTCCTTTTCCCCAGTGTTCATGCGGGATCCCAGCGTTCATGCGGGTTCCAAGCATCCGACTGTGTACCGATGGTGTGCAACTTCAGGGTTCGCTCATGACGACAGTGAGCGACGACGTGAAGCGAGCCACGGGGGTCCAGAAGCGGCCCAGCAGCAATTCCTGGCACTGGGGAATCAAAGCTCCAAGCGACCTCAAGCACCTCTACGCGAGCCAGTGGGCACACCGCTGCTCGCTTGAGACTGCCGACCTGCGCGAAGCCAACACCAAGGCCGCGGGCCTTCGGGCTGAGTGGATGAAGCTCTTGAAAGTGGCTTCGCTACCGCCGAGGGACTGAAGCCGGCCCTGGACCGCGGCAAGCTGAACGGACAGCTCGCAGGCAGCACCTCTTGAAGTGGAAAAAGACGGTCCGGTATGAAATCCGAGCCCGCTGCGTGGCGCAGATCGAATCCGATATGGCGCGTCTTGCAGGCCAACTTTGGCCTCACTTGCCTAGACTTGGAAGAACAGAAGCGGTCGTCGGTCGAGCCGCCCTTCCAATACTGGAGCTCCAATGACGCGTAATCGGTTGTTCTCTCTCGACGTAGGCTGGCAGGCGCTGCTCAAGGACTTCGGCATGCGGCCGGAGCATGTGTTGCGCCGCGCTGGCTTGCCCGAGGACCTGCTTTCGCGGGGAGCACAGGAGGTTTCCACGGAGGACTACTTCCGGTTCTGGAGAAGCCTGGAGGACGAGGCTGCAGACGCGATGTTCCCGCTGCGCCTTGTTGAGCTCGTCTCCGCAGAGTCGTTCAACCCGCCGCTGTTCGCTGCGCTTTGCAGCGCCAACCTGATGCAGGCCGTGCAGCGCCTGAGCAAGTACAAGCAGCTCGTGGCTCCCATGAGCTTGGAGGTCGAAGTGAGCCAAGCGGGTGATCTTTCCGTCTCGCCGCGCTGGCTGTCCCCGCCGACGGAGGTACCGCATTCACTGGAGGTCGCTGAGGTGGCCTTCCTGCTCCGCTTGGCTCGCCTGGCGACCCGCGAACCCGTCAAGGCACTTCGCGTGACCCTGACCAAGTTGCCACCGAGTGCCTATGCGCGGCGCTTCGAGAGCTATTTCGGCACCGCCGTGCAACACGGTGCCAGCCCCACCATCAGCTTCTCGGCCGCGGACGCCTGGCGCCCCTTCCTGACCGTCAACGATGGCATGTGGCGGGTGTTCGAGCCGGAGCTTCGCCGCCGGCTCAGTGAACTCGATGCGACGGCCAGCACGGCTGAGCGTGTGCGTGCCGTGCTGCTGGAGTTGCTGCCCAGCAATGCCGCGACCATCGAGAAGGCGGCCGAGCGGCTGGGGATGAGCAAACGTACCCTGCAGCGCCGTCTCGAAGATGAGGGGGAGAACTTCCGTGCGCTGGTCAACGGCACGCGTGAAGGCCTGGCCCGCCACTACCTGGGCAACACGACGATGTCCGGCGGGGAGATTGCGTTCCTCCTCGGATTCGAGGACCCCAATTCCTTCTATCGGGCCTTTCAGGACTGGACTGGCCAAACACCTGATGGCGCACGCCACGCCATGCGCCTGAACTGAAGGATGAAGCCATGAATGAACAACGAACCGTTCTGCTTGCCGGCGGCACCGGCCTGGTTGGCGGCTTGATGCTGGAGGGGCTGCTGGCCGACCCCCAGGTGGCAACCGCGCATGCGCTGAGCCGCCGGGCGCTGAGCATCAGCCACCCCAAGCTCTGTGTGCACCTCGTGGACTTCAGCCGCCTCCCTGAACTGCCGCATGTGGACGAGGTCTATCTGGCGCTGGGGACCACGATCAAGGTGGCGGGTAGTCAAGGCGCTTTCCGTGCTGTGGACCTGGACGCCAACCTCGCAGTCGCGCGCGCTGCGGCATCCGCCGGCGCGCGTCGCGTGGGGCTGGTCAGCGCAGCCGGCGCCGACTCGCGTTCGTCGATGTTCTACAACCGTGTCAAAGGTGAGTTGGAAGACGCGCTGAAGGCCATGGACCTGACAGCCTTGGTGCTGGCCCAGCCTTCGCTGCTGCTCGACAAACGGGAAGGATTGAGTCAGCCCCCGCGGCTCGGCGAGCGGATCGCGATTCCCATCGCGAAGCTGCTCGCGCCCCTGTTGCCGGGAACCTATCGGCCGGTCTACGGGAGGGCGGTGGCGCAGGCGCTGCTGCGCACCGTGCCAAGCGGGCAAGGACTGATCGTGCTGTCGTCGGATGAATTGATTCGGATTGGCGCTTCACGCCCATGAGCCAGGCTCTGTTTCGATGGCTCGCGCTGTCGATTGCCATCGGCCTGTTGGCAGCCTGCGCAGGTACGCCGGAGCGCGGACCTGCGTTCTCCGGCGCATGGCTGGTCGATGGCGCCCTGCAGCCGGAAGCCGACACGACTGCTCCGAAGCCAAATGCAGCACCGCCGGGACTGGCCGTCGTGCTGGGCGGCGGCGGCCTGCGCGGCTATGCGCACATCGGTGTTCTGCAGGCGCTCGATGAAGCCGGTCTGCGGCCTGACTTGGTCGTCGGCACATCCATCGGCGCCATCGTCGGAGCCGCGTACGCCGCCGGCGCTTCACCGGACGAGCTCTGGAGGCAGGCCAGCGCCCTGCAGGTGAGCGCGTTGGCGGATGTCACGCTTCAAGGTCCAGGCTTCGTGAAGGGCGAGGCCTTAGCTCGCTGGGCCGGCCAGTTGGTCGGCCAGCAAGCCCTTGAGCGCTTTCCCTTGCGCTTCGCAGCCGTGGCCACGGATGTCGACCGTGGCCTGCCCTATGTCATCACGCAGGGCGATACCGGTCAGGCGCTGCGCGCATCCGCCGCGATTCCCGGCGTTTTCCTCCCGGTTCGGTCTGGCGGCGCCATTTTTGTCGACGGTGGCGTGACCTCCCTGGTCCCGGTGCTCGCTGCTCGTGCGCTCGGCGCCGAACTGGTCATCGCCGTGGACATCTACTGCCATGGTCCGCAGTACCCATCGAACACGGTGATGTCCATGTGGCTCAGGGTGTCGCAGGTCCAGAGTTGTCTCTTGTCTCGTCAGGAGGCAGGTTCGGCCGATGTGCTGATCGCGCCTGCCGTCGCGCCAGCCGGAATCAGGGACGCCGAAGGACGGGAAACTGCCAGGAGGCGCGGTTACGAGGCCGCCTCGGCGGTGTTGCCGGCCATACGTGCGGCGATGCAGCGCCAGGGCTTTCCCGACGAGCGCGGGAACAGCATCGCGAGCACCGCGGCAAAGCCCTCCCTGCACCCCTGATGTCAGGCAGACGCTACGCGGAGCCGGATCAGCTCAATATGCGCAACCCAAGACCTTGACGGCGTCAATTGCCTTGCCGGTGGCACATCATGCGAGTGAATGTCGGCAGCTTCGCTACTAACGTCAACGCGTTTCCACTTCGCATTGACGCTGTATGAACATCAAGGGATTCTCTGTGACCGCTCTGATGGCGGTTGGCCTGCCGACGGCACGGTGGTCGTTCGCGTCGAAGCCGTTCAGAACTACATCCCAGCCCGCGACGGCAAGGTCCGCATTCCCACAGCAGAGGGGCAATGGCGTCTGGTTTCCAACACCGATGGGGTCCGTGTGAGCTACCAGATGCATGCCTCCCTGGGGGCTCCATCCCCAGCTGGCTGGCGAATCAAACGGTCGTCGACACACCCTTTGGGACGCTCAAGGCCCTCAGGGCGTACCTCCAGTCGGCACACTGAAGTTGGCGCCGACGGCCGACCAAGTGGCGCGGTTTGCCAGACGGGTGGCGTGGATCGCTAGGGCCGAACCAGCCCTCGATCCCTAAAGTTGATGGCACAGACGGCGAGCCAAGCAAGGCGCGCCACGAACCTCAACTCTCCATCCAAGACTCCAGCCATGAACTCCAAAGTTGCTCTCGTGACCGGCGCGTCGTCCGGCATCGGCGCCGCCACCGCCCTCAAGCTCAGAAGCTTCGGCTACACCGTGTATGCGGCCGCTCGCCGCGTGGACCGGATGCGTGACCTTGCGAAGGCCGGGATCAACGTCCTGGCCCTGGACGTCACCGACGACGCTTCGATGCAAGCTGGCATCGACAGCATCATCTCTATGTCCGGACGCATCGACGTCCTGGTCAACAACGCTGGCTACGGCTCGTATGGTGCCGTGGAGGATGTGCCGCTTGAGGAAGCGCGTGCCCAGTTCGAGGTCAATGTCTTCGGCGCGGTCCGTCTGATCCAGCTCGCGTTGCCCCACATGCGTCGCAACCGCTCTGGCACCATCGTCAACATCACGTCGATGGGCGGCAAGATTCACACGCCGCTAGGCGCCTGGTATCACGGCACGAAGTTCGCCCTGGAGGCCATCAGCGACTGCCTGCGCATGGAGGTCCAGCCCTTCGGCATTGACGTGGTCGTCGTCGAACCCGGCGGCATCAAGACGGAGTGGGCCGGCATCGCCGCCGACAAGCTGCTCGAAGTCTCGGGCAACGGCCCTTATGCCCCTCAGGCTCGCCCGATGGCCGATTCCATGGTCGGTGAAACCAGCCGCAAGCGTCAGTCTCCGCCCGAACTCATCGCCGACACCATCGGCAAGGCCGTCACGGCCCGCCGCCCGAAGACGCGGTACGCGGTCGGCTTCGGCGCCAAGCCGATGATCTTCATGCGCGGGCTTCTCTCGGATCGCGCCTTTGACGGGTTCATGCGCATGGCTACTGGAATCTCCGGCAAACCGGCTTGACGGTTTTCAGAGTCGTGCGGGCGGCGGCATCGCTCAATGCCCTGGTCACCGACCCAGCGGTTCCACCACGCAGCGGCCAGCACCTCCGGATGCCGCCCAGCGATACCCTCGCGATGAATCTCACTGTGTTCCATGAAGGTGCGCCAGCCACTAGTGGCGACAGCCCTGCCCGGCGCGGGCTGGAGCAGAGTGTCGAGGGCCTGATCTCTCAAGCTCTGCAGCCGCAGTTGCGCAAGGCCCGCGGATATTGAGCGCGGCAGAATCGCCCCTTGAACACTCGACCCAATAGCTCGTCAATCGGCCCGCCGTCGCCTTGGCCACTTCCCCCTGCCCACGCTGAGGTCCCCGCGCCTTCGGCCCATCTTTGAGCGCCCCAGTCCTCGGCCCGAGGCTCTACCTGTGGCCGAAGCAATCACGCCAAAGCCAGACTACTCCTGCACGGCAACAACGGCCTCTGGCGGCAGTGCAAGACGGACGTCGGCCCCCGCGGCCAACGGCACATGGATGTCGATGTCCGGGCCATACGGGCCGACAAAGCGCAAGGCGTCGACGCTGGCGCGCAGCGCCACTTTCGGTCGGAGCCGATGCACGTGGTACTCACCGGGGAGGATTGGCAGGCGCTGCCCGGTGGCCGTGAAGCCAGCGAGCCGCGCACCGGGCGGCAGTTTGACGCGATAGCACTCCATGGCGCATCTCCACGGGACCAACGGAACCTCCCCCCGGCCGCGTCAGCCCAATGACACCGCGATGCGCCGTGGCTGCACGTGCGTCTGCTTGGGAATGCGCAGCGTCAGCACACCGTCCTTGATGCCGGCCTCGATCCGCGACGTGTCCAGCTCGCGGCTGAGCGTGAAGCTGCGGCGATAGCGAGGCACGTGGACCTCCGCCCACAGGCCGCGCATGCCCTCGGGGCCCTCGACGGCAGTGTCTCCTTCGATCACGAGCGTCTCGCCGTCGAGCCGCACATCCAGCTTCTCGCGGGACACGCCGGGCATGTCGGCCAACAGCGTGATGCCGATACCGTCCTCGATGATCTCCACCACAGGCGCGGCGGCGGCACGCTCGCCCTGGCTGGCGCGGCTCGTCGGCGACGAGCCGGCCGCGGGCACGTCGGCCGAGTCGTTCCTGGAGACGGTCAAGTTGTTCTGATCAGACATGGCGACTCCTTTTCATTGTTTCTTGGGTCATTGCACGGTGATGCGCTGTGGGCGGGCGGCCTCGCGCAGGCCGACGCTCACGCGCAGCACGCCATCGCGATAGCTGGCCTGGACGCTGGTGGTGTCGGCATCGTCCGGCAGCGCGACGGCCCGGCTGAACCGGCCATGCCAGCGTTCCGCCGCGTAGACCTGCACGCCTTGCCCGGCCTGGCGCTCCGTGGGCCGGCGCTCGCCCGAGAGGCGCAGCACGCCGCGCTCGACGGTGACGTCGATGCCCTGAGCGTCCAGACCTGGCGCGAAGGCATAGACCTCGATGGAACGCTCGGTCCGGCCGACATTGATCGGCGGGAAGCTGCCGGCCGCCGCGGCACGGATGCCGTCAGGCGCGCCGCCCGGCGTCAGGGAACGCGACAGCGCCTGTTGCAACTGCGAGAGCTGCTCCAGCAGCGCTTGAGGTCGATACAGGGTGTGGTCGAACATGAAAACTCTCCTTTCCGTGGTCGATGAAACAGGACGACGCCGGAGCGAATCCGTCGTCGAGGTGAATCGTCAGGACAGGGCCAGCCCCGCGCGCCGCGTTGCAGCTCGCCTGGGGCGATCAGCGTGGCTGGTCGGAGCTGGGGGACGGCTTCGGCGTGGCCCCGGGATCGCGGGCGAAACAAGGGCCCGGCGAGCGCTTGAACCGCCGCAGGGTCTCGCGTGCGAGCAGGTAGGCCTGAAGTTGCGACGGGGTCATCGGCAGCCGAGCCTGTCGCGGTGCGCGCTCCTCGCGAGCGGCGTGGGAAGGGTCTTGATGCGTGGCCATGATCCAGGTCCTCATCCGAATCGATTGGTGGCGAATCGACTCGGATTTAGGAGCTTGGCTGGGCGAGTTCAAGGCCCTGAAAGATTGGTAAAAACCCTAATCGTTGACCCGCCATCCCGGCGGCGCTGCCACGGCCACCACGGCGGCCTTGGCAGCATGCACTTCCTGGCGCGCAGGCTCGGCAGCCGCGGCGCCTCGGCCTGCGTCAGCTCTGATCGGCTTCCGCGGCCCACTGCACGGCGTCAGCGCCGGCGGGGATGCAGAACGGCGCATTGAGATCGGTCGCGGCAAGCCACACCGCTTCGGCAACGTCCTTCGCCCGCGTTCCAGGGCCGGTGGATGCCTGCATGCGCGCGATGGCGGCCTTCATGAACTCACCATACGTTGCATCGTCCATGCCCCGAAGGTTCTCGCGCGCCGTCTCTCGAAATCGCGTTTCGCCGGAGGAGCCAGGCAGCACAAGCCGCACGCGAACGCCAAACTGCGCGACCTCCTTCTCCAGCGACTCGGAGAACGCGTTCACGGCAACCTTGGCCGCCCGATAGATGCCGACCAAGGGCAACGCCTTCAACGTGACGCTCGAAGACACGTTCACGATGACGCCCGAGCGGCGTTCGCGCATTTGAGGCAGTACCGCCTGCGAGACCGCCATCGTGCCGAAGGTGTTGGTCTCAAACAGCTCGCGAATCGTTTCCAGGCTCGTCAGCTCGACAGGGGCCGGTGCTCCGAAGCCAGCGTTGTTGACCAGGACGTCGATCGGGCCAGCGGCGCTGATGGCCGCGCGGATGCTTTGCGCGTCTGTGACATCAAGCTGCAGCACGCGAAGTCGCTCGGACCGCGGCAACAGATCCTCTCGGGGTGTACGCATGGTGGCCACCACCTGCCACCCACGCTCCAAGAATTCGCGGGCTGTTTCCAAGCCAAAGCCGGACGAGCACCCGGTGACGAGTACGGTTTTCATTGAGGCTGTTCTTTCCAGAGGGTTGCAACGCCTCCACGATAGGTCCCCAAAGCCGTACTAGCTACACTTCAACGTCCGCTTTTCATTTGCAGGAGTACGACCGTGGTCGATCCGCTTGCCGAGGTTGTCCTGCTGCTTCAGCCGACCGCTCGATTCTCCAAGAACGTCATCGGCGCTGGTGCGTGGCAGGTTCACCGATCGGACGCCGGCCAGCCGTTCTACTGCGCTGTACTTGAGGGCAGTTGCCGCTTGACGCTCGACGGTCGGGAGCCGCTCGTGCTTGAAGCTGGCGACTTTGCTTTGGTTCCTGCGGCGTTTGGCGTCACCATGTCCAGCCTCGAGGTGCCCACCGACACCGCCAACGCCCTGCCGGTGGAACTGAGCCCGGGCATCTTCAGGATCGGCGACGTGGAAAAGCCCATCGACCTGCGAATCCTGGCTGGCCATTGCAGCTTCGGCTCGCAGGATGCCGCGTTGCTCGTCTCGTTGCTGCCGGAACTCGTCCACGTGCGCGGCGAGGAGCGACTCGCGACGCTCGTGCATCTCGTCGGCCAGGAATCACGGGAGCGGCGCCCGGCGCGTGAGCTCATCCTCACGCGCCTGCTCGAAGTCCTCCTGATTGAAGCCTTGCGCTCGAACGCCAGCGCTGCATCGCCCCCTGGACTGGTGCGCGCGCTCACCGATGCGCGTCTCGCGGCAGCCATACGGGCGATGCACGAGCAGCCCGCCAGACCGTGGACGGTGATAGATCTCGCCAAGGCGGCGGCGCTTTCTCGCACGACATTCTTCGAGCGCTTCAGTTGCGCGGTGGGCATGGCGCCCATGGCATACCTGCTGGCTTGGCGGATGGCGCTCGCCAAGGACATGCTTCGTCGACGGAAAGTGGCCATTGCCGATGTCGCCGAGCGCGTTGGCTATGCGTCGGCCAGCACGTTCAGCGTCGCATTCTCAAGATATGTGGGCAAGCCTCCTGCACAGTACGCGCGTGAGTCAGAGGACGCCCAGAACTCCTCCACGCCGGCGACCAGGATGGACAACGAGGCCTTGTCGAGGAGTTCGTGACCTTCCGACCGCTCGCGGCGTGACGCGACCGCCTGCACTACCGCCGAAACTGGCACGGCACCGCGCGGTCGATGGCCCCCACATTGATCCGAGTTGGCGATTCGCGGGGAGCTGGAAGCCGCTCAGGTTCGGTCAGCCTGACGGTTCTCGCGCTTGCCGACACGGGGCCGTGCATGCGACTGCGCGATGATCCCGCCCATGCCGCCCGCCGCCGCCACGCCGCTCCCGACCTTCACCCCTGCCCCAGGCGCCGCCTGGCAGGTCTTCCTCGTCTTCCTCCGCCTCGGCCTCACCTCCTTCGGCGGGCCGATCGCCCACCTCGGCTATTTCCGCGCCGAATTCGTCGACCGCCGTCGCTGGCTCGACGACGCGCGCTACTCCGACATCGTCGCCCTCTGCCAGTTCCTCCCTGGCCCCGCGTCGAGCCAGGTCGGCATCGCCATCGGCATGGCTCGCGCCGGCTGGCTCGGATCACTGGCCGCCTGGGTCGGCTTCACCCTGCCCTCCGCGATCCTGCTCATCGCCTTCGGCTACGGCATCTCCCGCTTCGCGTCGATCGCCGACTCCGGCGCCGTGCATGGGTTGAAGGTCGTCGCGGTCGCCGTCGTCGCGCAGGCCGTCTGGGGCATGGCGAAGTCGCTCTGTCCCGATCGGCCGCGAGCCGCGCTCGCCATCGTGTCGGCGTTGCTGACGCTGACGCTGCCCTCCACGCTCGGCCAGCTCGGCGCGTTGGTCGCCTGCGCCGTCGTCGGCCTCCTGGCCCTCGAGGCTCCGCCGGCGGAGGGCCGGGCTCTCCAGCTGACCCAGGTCTCCCGCACTGCGGGCGCGTTCTCGCTCGCGGCCTTCGTCGCCCTCCTGGTCGGACTGCTGATCGCGGCCCGCTCCGGCTCCGCCCTCGTCGGGCTGATCGGCGGGTTCTTCCAGACCGGCGCCCTCGTCTTCGGGGGCGGGCACGTCGTGCTGCCGCTGCTGCAGGCGGTCGTCGTCCCGACGGGCGCGATCGACAACGCGGCCTTCCTCGCCGGCTATGGCGCGGCGCAGGCCGTGCCGGGTCCGCTGTTCACCTTCGCCGCCTACCTCGGGACCGTCATGCACACGCCGCTGCAAGGCTGGATCGGCGGTCTCGTCTTCCTGCTCGCGATCTTCGCGCCCGCCTATCTGCTGGTCACCGGCACCCTGCCCTTCTGGGACGCGCTGCGGCGCCGCGCGCTCGTGCGCGCCGCGCTGATGGGCGTGAACGCCGGCGTCGTCGGCATCCTGCTCGCCGCGCTTTACGACCCCGTCTGGACCAGCGCCATCCATTCCAAGGCAGACTTCGGTCTCGCGCTCGTCGCCTTCGGGCTGCTCGTCCTCGGGCGCGTGCCGCCGCTCGCCGTGGTCGTGCTCGCCGCGATCGGCGGCGCGGTACTCGCCGGCGTCTGACGCGCGGACGGGTTCTCATCATCACGACGCTCCGATCCCCCTCGCCATGCCCGCCTCGTCTTTCACCCTGCTGCCCAGCCTCCTCGTCGGCATCGAGGTCGTGCGGGCGGACACGGCGCGCGCCTTCGCGCGGCACGTCCACGACCAGTTCGGCATCGGCCTGATCGATCGCGGCGCGCAGAAGTCCGCGAGCGGCCGTGGGATGGTCGAGGCCGGCGCGGGCGACCTCATCACCGTCAACCCGGGCGAGGTCCACGACGGCACCCCCATCGGCGATCACGGCCGCAGCTGGCGCATGCTCTACCTCGATCCGGAGCGCGTCTTCGAGCTCGCCGCCGATGTCACCGGCCGCGCCGTCTCGCGCGAGGTCGAGTTCACCCGGCCCACGCTGAAGGACACCCGTCTCGCGCGACGCTTCGAGGCGCTCTTCCCCGCGCTGATCGCCGCCCCCACCGCCGCCCCGTCGATGCAGGCGGAATCCGCCCTGCTGATGCTGCTCGCCGACCTGCTGTCACCGCGATCGAGCGACGCCCCGATCGTCGCGGCCACGATCACTCCGGCCCGCGCGCGCCTCGACGACGACCCGGCGAGCGAGGTCGATCTCGCCACCCTCGCCGCCGACGCGGGCCTGAGCCGCTTCCAGTTCCTGCGCGCGTTCTCGCGCGCCACGGGACTCACGCCACACGCCTACCTGATCCAGCGCCGGCTGCAACGCGCCCGCACGCTCATCGCCAACGGCCTGCCGCTGGCCGATGCCGCGGCCGCGGCCGGCTTCTGCGACCAGAGTCACCTCACGCGGCACTTCGTCCGCTGCTTCGGCCTGTCCCCGGGCGCCTACGCCAAGTCCGTCCGCTGAGACGTCCTGCGACTTTGGCCGCGGCCCCCTCGACCTGATCGCAGGTGCGAGCGACAGAGCTCGGCGAGCACACCGAGACACAGCCCCACAAGGCACCGGGTCCGCCGCTGATCCCTTCGCTGCAATTTCATCCAAGACCATCCGACGACCTCGCCCGACGATGGCGCCGTGTCCATCGCCATCTCCGAGGCCCGCCCGTGTCGTCCATCACCAGTCCCGAATTCCTGATCACCTCATTGATCGTCGTCGCGTCGCCGGGCACCGGCGCGCTGGTGACCTTGGCCGCGGGGCTCTCGCAGGGCGCGCGCGCCGCGGTGATGGCGGCCATCGGCTGCACGCTGGGCATCGTCCCGCACATGCTCGCCGCGGTGACCGGCCTGGCCGCGCTGCTGCATGCCAGCGCCACCGCCTTCGACGCGATCAAGATCGCGGGCGTGCTGTACCTGCTCTACATGGCCTGGGCCGCCCTGCGCGATCGCGGCGCCCTCGCGGTCGAGGCCACCGCCCCACCCCGCGCGGCGCGCGAGATCGTCGTCCACGCGATCCTGGTGAACCTGCTCAACCCCAAGCTGTCGATCTTCTTCGTCGCGTTTCTGCCGCAGTTCATCGCCGCCGACGCCGCGCAGCCGACGCGGGAGATGCTCGCCCTCTCCGCCGTGTTCATGGCCATGACCTTCGCCGTCTTCGCGGTCTATGGCGTCTTCGCCGCCTCGCTGCGGCACCGCGTGCTCGAGCGTCCCTCGGCGCTGCGCTGGATGCGGCGCGGCTTCGCGGCGGCCTTCGTGGGACTGGGCGTCAAGCTCGCGCTCGTGCAGCGCTGAACGCGGCGACCCGCCGAGGAAGAAGCGCGCATGAGCTTCTGCCAATCGCTTCCTTGGGTCGAACCGGGCCGGGCGGCAACCTGACGGACCGCGTTCGTGCCGTGCCCTCTCGGCGGCGCGAGTCCCCCGCCACTCCGCCCAGAGCCCGCCTTGAACCTCGACCGCATCGCCTCGTCCGCCACCGCCCTCGCGTCCACCACGTCCAGCGCCCGCCGCTCGTCCTCGGGCGAGTCCCGTCACCGCCGCCTCCGCCCGCCACACCCGATCGCCCTCGCGGCGATGGCCGCCATGGCCGCCTGGGGCGCGCTGCCCGCCGCGGCCTTCGCGCAGACCACCTCGGCCGGCACGACCACGAGCAACAGCGCCGCGGCGACCGCCGACGGCGCCCTCGGCCAGGTCGTCGTCACCGGCACGCGCCGCATCGACCGCACGCTCGCCGATTCGGAATCGCCGGTCGACGTGCTCAGCGGCAAGGACCTGCGCCGCACTGGCGCGGCCGATCTCGCCAGCGCGCTGGGCCAGCTGCTGCCCTCGCTCAACTTCCCGCGCCCCTCGCTGACCGACGCCTCCGACGCGGTGCGGCCGGCGCAGCTGCGCGGGCTGTCGCCCGACCAGACGCTGGTGCTCGTCGACGGCAAGCGCCGCCACACCTCGGCCGTCGTCAACGTGAACGGCACGCAGGGCCGCGGCTCCGCGCCGGTCGATCTGAACGCCATCCCGCTCGCCGCCATCGACCACATCGAGGTGCTGCGCGACGGCGCCGCCGCGCAATACGGCTCCGACGCGATCGCCGGCGTCATCAACATCGTCCTGCGCAAGGGCGCCAGCGGCGGCGAGATCGCGCTCGAGGCCGGCCAGACCGATGCCGGCGATGGCGGACGCGGCGCGGCCGCCGCGAGCCTGGGACTGGCGCTCGGCGACGAGGGCTGGGCGCGCCTGGCCGTCGAGACCCGCCATCAGCAGCGCACCAACCGGGCGGGCGTCGACACCCGCGACGCCGCGACCGAGCCTCGCCGCGGCCTGGTCAACAACCGGCTCGGCGATCCCGACAGCATGCAGCAGTCGGCCGTCGTCAACGCGCAATGGGGCCGGACCGACCTGGCCCAGGTCTACGCCTTCGCGACCTTCAGCCGGCGCGACTCGATCACCGCCGCCTTCTGGCGCACGCAGGCGACCGCGAAGGCCAACAACGTCGCCGCGCTCTACCCCGACGGCTTCCTGCCGCTGGAGGACAGCGCGAGCACCGACATCGGCGCGGTGCTCGGCGTGCGCGGCGAGGCGGCGGGCTGGCGCTGGGACCTCAGCGTCAACCATGGACGCAACCGCTTCGACATCGACGTGGCCAACACCGCCAACTACTCGCTCGGCGCGGCCAGCCCGACGCGCTTCGACGCGGGCCGGCTGAGCAACCGGCAGACCGTCCTCAACGCCGACGTCTCGCGCGAGCTCGACGCCGGGCTCGTCGCGCCGCTGACGCTGTCGCTCGGCGCCGAGTACCGCCGCGAGCGCTACGAGATCGACGCCGGCGAGCCCGGCTCGTACCAGAACGGCGGCGCCTCCGGCTTCCCCGGCTTCCAGCCGTCCAACGCCGGCGGCCACGGCCGCCATGACGAGGCGGTCTATGCCGGCATCGAGGCGCAGCTGTCCAAGGACTTCAGCGCCTCGGCCGCGCTGCGCGGCGAGCGCTACAGCGACTTCGGCAACGCCACCTCGGCCAAGCTGTCCGGCCGCTACGCGTTCACGCCGGCGGTCGCGCTGCGCGGCACGCTCGCGACCGGCTTCCGCGCGCCCTCGCTGGCGCAGCAGTACTTCGCCACCACCTCGACCAACCTGATCAATGGCGCGCTGGTCGACGCGGGCACCTTCCCGGTCGGATCACCCGCCGCCATCGCGCTGGGCGCGCAGCCGCTCAAGCCGGAGAAGTCCCGTCACCTGAGCCTGGGCCTGCTGCTGCGGCCCACCGCGAACTGGCAGACCACGATCGACGCCTACCAGATCGACATCGACGACCGCGTGCTGCTCTCCGCCAACCTCAGCCTGCCGGCCGCGCTGCGCGCGCAGCTGGCGGCGCAGGGCGTGCTGGTCAGCGCGGGCCGCTACTTCACCAACGCGCTGGACACGCGCACCCGTGGCGTGGACCTGGTCAGCACGCTGAGCCAGGACTGGGGCCGCTCGGGCCGGGGCGACTACGCGGTGGCCTTCAGCCACATCGAGAACTCGATCCGTCGCGTGGCCGACAACCCCGCGCTGCTGAGCGCCAACCAGCTGGAGCTGATCGACCGCGTGACCTTGGCGCGCGCCACCGTGGGCTCGCCCAAGGACAAGCTGGTCGCCAGCGCCGAGCACCGCTGGGGTCCGTGGAGCGGCCGCGTCGCGCTGAGCCGCTACGGCAGCTTCATCGTGCGCCAGAGCAGCGCCGCCAACGACCAGACCTTCGGCGCGGCCTGGGTCGCGGATGTGTCGGCGGGGTGGGAGTCCGGCCGCTGGAACGCCAGCGTCGGCATCGACAACCTGACCAACCGCTACCCCGACCGGGTCATCGCCGCCAATGCGGTCGGCGGCATCCTCACCTACACGCAGTTCTCGCCCTTCGGCTTCAACGGGCGGCAGTACTACGCCAAGGCCGGCTACCGGTGGTGAGGAGATCCCCCTTGACCCTGACGTGACGTCAGGGTTCATCATCCGGGCCGTCATCACCCACGGCCCGTCATGAACTACACCATCGGCGACCTGGCGCAGCGCACCGGCCTGACCGTGCGCACGCTCCACCACTACGAGCAGCTCGGGCTGCTCGTCCCCTCGACCCGGACCGAGGGCGGCTATCGCCTCTACGGGGACGAGGACGTCCGGACCCTGCACCGCATCCTGGCCTACCGCCAGATCGGGCTGGCGCTGAAGGACATCGCGCCGCTGCTCGCGCCCGGCGCGATCGTCCCGCTGGCCGAGCTGCTCGATCGCCAGATCGCCGCCGTCGAGGCCACGATCGCGGCGCAACAGCGCCTGCTGACCACGCTGCAGCGCACCGCCCGGCGCGCGCGCGACGGCGGCGCCCTCGACACCGACGAACTGCTGCGGCTGATCAGCGCGCAGCGCATCCTCGAGCAGCACTACTCCGCCGAGGAGATCGACCGCCTGCGCGCCGTCCAGGACGGCATCTCCGCCGCCGACATGGCGCGCTTCAAGACCGAGATCCCGCGTCTGATGGGTGTCTTCCGGCAAGGGCTCCAGGACGGCCTCGCGGCGACGGCCCCGGCGATGCGGGAGGCCGCGCGGCAATGGCTGGCGCTGGAGACCCTGCTCCCCGTCGACGAGGACCTGCGCCGCAAGGGCCGCCGGATGCTCGACGCGGACGCGGGCTTCCAGCAGATGAGCGGCCTGGATGCCGCGCTGGTCCGTTTCATCGACGCGGCCCTCGCGGCCGAGAAGCAAGGAGCCCCCCGATGAGCACGCCCCTCGGTCCCCGGTCCCCCTTCGCCACCTCGGCGCCCGCCGCGCCCGCTGGACCTTCCGCGCCCCCGGCCCCGTCCGCTCCGATCGACGCCTCCGCCCCGACCGCCGGCACGCCGTCCGCGGTGCTCTCGAACCGCAACTTCCGCTGGATCGCGGCGGCCAGCCTGGTGTCCATGCTGGGCGACCAGTTCACGCTGGTGGCCCTGCCCTGGCTGGTGCTGCAGGTCAGCGGCGATCCGCTGACGCTGGGCACGGTGATGGCGGCGATGGGCCTGCCGCGCGCGCTGCTCCTGCTGGTCGGCGGCGCGGTCGTCGATCGTCATGCGCCGCGTCGCGTGCTGCTGACGACGCATCAGATCAGCGCCGTGCTGCTGGGGGCGCTCGCCCTGCTGGTCGCCACGGGGCACGCCAGCTCGGCGCTGATCCATGTCTTCGCCGTCACCCTGGGCGTGACCACCGCCTTCGCCCATCCCGCGTCGAGCGCGCTGCTCCCGCGGGCCCTGCCCCCGGCCCTGATCCGGCCAGCCAACGGGCTGCTGATGGCGATGCGCCAGGCGACGATGCTGATCGGCCCGGTGGCCGGCGCGGCGCTGATCGCGCACGGGTGGCACGGCCACACGGTCGCCGGGTCTCCGGCGCCGGCCGCCACCGTCCTGCGCGATGCCACGGGCCTGAGTTGGGCCTTCGCCTTCGACGCCTGCAGCTTCGCGCTGGCGGCCTGCGCGCTGATCCCGGTCGCGCTGCTGGCGGTGCCCAGCGCCTCGACGGCGTCGACGCGGCCGTCGATCGCCGCGTCCATCGCCGAGGGACTGGGCACGCTGTGGCGCGATCGCCTGCTGCGCACGCTGTGCCTGTATGTCGCCGCGGTGAGCCTGCTGATCGGCGGCCCCTTGCAGGTCGCCCTGCCGCTGCTGGCCGAGCGCCAGCTCCACGGCGACGCGTCGACGCTGGGGTTGCTCATGGCGGGCCACGGCGCGGGCGTGCTCACCGGCCTGCTGCTGGCGGGCTGGAAGCCGGATTGGCGCGTGGGCACGCTGGGCGCGACGGTGCTGACCATCGATGCGCTGGCCGGAGCGGTCTTCATCGCGCTGGGCCACGCGACGCGGACCTGGGAGGCGATCGCGCTGCTCGCGCCCATCGGGATGCTGGCGGGCTTCGTGCAGGTGGCGGTGATGAGCTGGATCCAGCGCCGCGTGCCGCCGCGGATGCTGGGGCGGGCGATGTCGGTGCTGCTGTGCATCGTGATGGGCCTGGCGCCGCTGTCCGCCGCCGGCGCGGGGTGGCTGCTGCGGATCGTGCCGACCTCGACGGTGTTCACCGTCTGCGGCGCGGCGATGCTGGTGATCGTGGCGATCGGCGCGATGGCGACGCCCCTGCGCCGGATCGAGGAATCGCACGCCGTGTGACCTCGGGGACACGCGGCGACGCGGGCCTGGGTAGCATCGGCGCCCATGACCCAGTCGTCCGCCAGGCCGTCCGCCGCCCCGTCCTCGCCCGCCACCGCCCACGCGGACGGCCCGCTCCTGCCGCTGCTCTTCGTCGCGGTCTGGAGCACCGGCTTCATCGGCGCCAAGTTCGGCCTGCCGGACGCGGAGCCGCTGACCTTCCTGGCCTGGCGCTACGCGATCGTCCTCGTGCTGATGCTGCCCGTCGTGCTGCTGGCCCGCGCGCCCTGGCCGGCCAGCCGCGCGGCGACCGGCCACATCGCGATCTCCGGTCTGCTGGTCCATGGCGTCTACCTGGGCGGCGTCTTCACCGCGATCGCGCGCGGGCTGCCCGCCGGCATCACCGCGCTGGTCGTCGGCCTGCAGCCGCTGGTGACCGCGCTCGGCGCCCGCGCCTTCCTCGGCGAGCGCATCTCGCGCCCGCAATGGGCCGGCCTCGCGCTGGGCTTCGTCGGGGTGGCGCTGGTCGTCGCGCAGAAGACGGCCGCGGTCTCCGGCGCGGCCGTGCTGACCATGCTGACGCCCGCGGTGATCGCGCTGCTCGGCATCACCGCCGGCACGCTTTACCAGAAGAAGTACTGCCCGGCCTTCGACCTGCGCACCGGCGCCGTCATCCAGTTCGTGCCGACGCTGCTCGTCACCGCCGCGCTCGCGCTGCTGACCGAGACCACGCAGGTGCGCTGGACCGGTCACTTCGTCTTCGCGCTGGGGTGGCTGGTGCTGGTGCTGTCGATCGGCGCGGTGAGCCTGCTCAACGTGCTGATCCGGCGCGGGAGCGCGGTGAATGTCGCCAGCCTCTTCTACCTGACGCCGCCGACCACCGCGCTGATCGCCTGGGCGCTCTTCGGCGAGACCCTCACGGGGCTCTCCATGGCCGGCATGGCGCTGGCCGCCGTCGGCGTCTGGCTGGCGCGGCGCGCCAAGGGATGAGCGTCCGCGCGGACTTCAGGCCGACTCAGGGCCTGAGCGCCGTGTCGCAGGACACGCGCCGCATCGGGAAGTCGATGCCGCGCGTCGCGCCATTGCGCTGACCTTCGATGCGCGCGGCCAGGCGGTCTTCGCCGACCGCCTTGTAGAGGATGCGCTGCGGGAAGTCGTGCGCGGGGTTCTCGAAGGTCACCGAGCGATCGCCGACCGATACCGCCGTGAAGCTCGCCTCCGTCTGCCGCGAGGGCAGCGCGATGTAGACGACGCGGCCCTCGGCGTCCCGCCGGATCTGCATGAACTCGTGCTCGACCGTGCGACCGTTCCTCACCGTCCGGCTCACGCCGAGCATCGTCCCGCCCGCCAGAGGGAGCCAGTGCTCCACCGACCCCGCCTCCGCGTTCTCCGAGGCCCAGCACCCCGCCAGCCAGGTGAGCTGATCGAGCGAGGGTTCGGCGGCCCGCGCGCCGGTGGCCGTCAGCACTGCCGCGAGCGCGACCAGGATGGGCGCGCGCAAGCGGCCCGCGGCGATTCGCGCCGCGGTTCCTGAGGGAAGGGAGGACGGGAGAAAGAAAGCGGCGGCTGGGCGCATGGCGGTGGCTCCGTGCTGGGATGCACGAATCTACCGCCCTCGCCAGGCCGCCGCCAGGGCGGTCGGACCCGCGTGTCAGGGCCCGCCGTCGATCCGGGCGCCCCGGTGCGATCGATGGGATCGATCGCCCGGGCAAGCGACCTCAGTTCCGGTCCGCGCGCGCCGGCAAGGTGCTGTCGCTGCCGCTGTTGGCGCTGTTGTTCCGGCTGGTCGAATCGCTGTTCATCGAACTGTCGGGCGCCTGCGTCCGCACGCTCGGATCCTGGCGCTGCTCGGTCGTCGTGTTGTTGCCGTTGTTCTGGCTGCTGGTCGCCGTCTGGCCCTGCTGCTGATCCAGGGGCTGAGGCGGCTGACCGGTCACCGGATCGGCGGCCTGGGTCGCGGGCGGCTGGCCGGTCTGCGTGGCCGGCGGCTGCTTCATCTGGTCGTTGTTGTTGGACAGCGGGTCGTTGGTCTGGTCCCGCGCGCCCACCGAGCCCGAGCTGCCGCCCTGCCCGCCGCTCTGCGCGTACAGGATGCCGGCGCCGGACGCCAGCGCGATGGCCATCGCCACGGTGGTGATCTTGGAACGAGGAGTCATGACATCTCTCCTGAAAGTTGAGGGGGAGTGAAGAAAGCTCGGCAATCACCGTGCCGGTCGCAGCGGTTGCACCAGCGCGCGGGCCTGCGCCAGGCCCCGCGACGGTGTCGCGCCGCCCGCGTCCGCGACGGGATCGACCGGGGCCACCGCCGCCTGCACCGCCAGGCCGTACAGGCGCCGACCGACAGCCTGCAGGCTCGCGGCCTGCGTCGGCTCGTCGGCATCCGCGTCGAAGGCGTCGCAGCCCAGACGCTCGGGGTCGATGCCCAGCCCCAGCGCATGGAAATAGCTCGCCTCGCTGACCACGCTCAACTGGCTGCCGATCATGCGGTGGACCTCCAGGTCCGGCATGTCGATCTGGGGCCCCTGCACGGTGCACAGCACCGGCGCGCCGGTGATGCGGCCGGCCAGCCCCGCCAGCCGATGCGCCGCCGGCAGGTGCGCGTGCAGCACGTCGACCTCGCGGCTGCGGATCAGGCCCACCAGCACCTGGATCGCGTGCCAGGGCGGGTCCTCCGGCATCGGCACGACGACCACCTCGACCCCCAGCGACCGCAGCCGGTCCGCCATCGCGCCCTCCGCCGCCATCAGCACGGTGAAGCGCAGCGCGCCGCCCTGGCCCAGATGCCCGACCAGGCGCTCCATGAGCCGCGCGGCGGCCCGCGCGTCGGCGTCGGGCGCGTCCTCGGACGCGCCGAGCAACTCGACGACATGCGGCGCGCCTGGACCTCGCTGCCGGTTCATGGGAATCCTTTCGGTCGACATCCACCGGGCGGCAAGCGCCATACCCACGCGTGCCCGCCGCTTGCGGAATCCCCGGTTCGGCCTTAACGTCACGCCCACTCAAGAAAGCGCTTTCAGATCACCTCGCGAGCCGCCCCATGAAGCGAAGCAAACCGCTGCTGCCCACCTCCTCCCATGTCACCCTCGGCAGGGTGGCGTCCGCCTGCGGCGTGTCGCCGAGCACCGTGTCGCGCGTGCTCAACGGCACCGCCGTGGTCAGCGCGGAGAAGCAGGCCCGCGTGCGCGAGGCCGTGGCGGCGCTGGGCTTCGTGCCCAACACGCTCGCCCGCGCGCTGGCCGACGGCCGCAGCTTCAGCGTCGGGCTGGTCGCGCAATATCTGGAGAGCCCCTTCTACGCGCTGATGCTGCGCGGCATCGAGGAGACGCTGTCCGCCGCCGGCTACGGCCTGGTCGTCGCCAGCGGGCACTGGAACGCCGAGGAGGAGGCCCGCTGCATCCACACGATGCGCACGCGCCGGGTCGACGGCGTCATCGTGCTGACGGGCATGCTGGAGGACGAGTTCCTGGTCGAGCTCGCGCGAGAGCTGCCCGTCGTCGTCACCGGCCGGCGGCTGGAGGCCCCGGGGCTGCACGCGCTGCATTCCAACGATGTCGACGGTGCGCGCGCCGCGACGCGTCATCTGCTGGAGCGGGGCCATGCCCGCATCGCCTTCATCGGCGGGGATCCGCGGCATCCCGACGCGCAGGAGCGCGAACGCGGCTACCGCGCGGCGCTGGCCGAGGCCGGCGTCGCCGTCGATCCGGCGCTGATGCGCGCGGGCGACTACCTGGAGACCGGCGGCGCGGCGGCCACCGAGGCCTTGCTGGATGACGGCGTCGCCTTCTCCGCGATCTTCGCGGCCAACGACCAGATGGCCGCCGGCGCCGCGCAGGTGCTGCATCGCCGCGGCCTGCGCGTGCCGGAGGAAGTGTCCATCGTCGGCTTCGACGACCTGCTGGCCACCGCGCACGCCAGCCCGCCCCGCACCACCGTCAGCCTGTCGGTGGCCGAGCTCGGTCGGCGCGCCGCGCTGGCGCTGCTCGATCTGCTGCAGCACCGCGCGCCGCGCGTGAACGCGCCGGAGCCGGAGCTGGTCGTGCGCGAGTCCACGCGGCCGCCCGCGCCTCACTTCGGCTGCAGCGCGCGCTCCATGTCGACCAGCCGCTGAGTCAGCGCCGCCATCACCCAGTCCTCGCCCTGGGCCTCGGTGTTGGTGAAGGCGAAGGAGGCGCTGCGGCCCTGGCGATCGAGGATCACCAGGCTGCTGTAGCCGCGGTCCTCGCCGGTGTGCGCCAGCACCGCCCGGCCCTCGATGTCGTCGCCCTGCCAGCCCAGGGCGTACTCGCCCGCCTTCAACCCGCGCAGCCGTTGCAGGTAGCCCCCCGGCAGCGGCGTCGCCTGGCCCTGCAGCGCCTTCATGTGCCAGCGCACCCAGCTCGCATAGCTCTCCGGCGGCAGCGCCAGCCCGCCGCCGCTGGGCGCCAGCACCGCCAGCCAGGCGGCCATGCCCACGTCCAGCGGCGCGATCGCCGCGATCTTGCCCCGCACGCCGTCGTGGCCCAGCGGCGCCTCGGTGAGCGTCGCGTCCTGCCGCACCCAGGCGACGGCCAGGCCCAGGGGCTTGGCGAGCTCCACTTCGAAGAGCGCGATGAAGGGCTGCCCCGCGCGGGCCTCCAGCATCATCGCGACCAGCGCGTAGCCGGCATTGGAGTAGAGGAAGTCGCGGCCCGGCGTGACGCCCTTGGGCGGCTCCTGCGCGAGCAGCCAGGCGGCGAAGATCCGCGCGCGGGCGGCGGGGGTGTCGGGCGTCGCGATGCCGGCGTCGGCGACGGCGGAGAAGAAGCGCTCCCCGTCCGACGGATCGGTGAAGGCCGCCACGCCGCCTCGGTGGTCGAGCAGCTGTTCCAGCGTGACGCCGCGGTAGGCCGGCAGCATGCCCTCGGCCAGTTCGGGCAAGGCCTCGGCCAGCGTCGTCGTCCACGCGATCACGCCGCGTTCGACCAGCCGAGCCGCGACCGCGGCGGTCATCGCCTTGGTCGTCGAGCCGATCTGGAAGAAGTCGGTGGCGCGGATGGCGTCACCGGCGCCGGCGCGGCGCACGCCGGCCACGACGGCATCGGTGCGGTCCGGGCCCAGGTGGTCGACCGCGACGCCGACCAGACCGCCGGCCACCGCCTCGCTGGCCGCGCGCTGCACGATGGCGAGCACGGCCGCGCGGCCGGTGGAGGGATCGGCGCGAGGGTCGTCGCCCGAACCACAGGCGCTCAGGAGGATGGTCGCCACCACCGCGATGCCGAGCACGAGCGCGAAGACCATGCGGGATCGACGGGTGGACTGCAAGGTCCCGGGATCTGGAGAGCGAGGCGTCATGGCAAGGACAGCGAGTGGATGACGCCGCCTATTCTTCGCAGCCAACCTCAAGAATGGCTAAAGAGCGCGGGGGGGGGGGCGCCGGCAGACGATTGACGTCCGATCGGCGCTCCATCAGGACGTGACCGGTGCTCGATCGGCGACCAGGCGGCGCTCCGTGGAAGACCGCGGAGGCGTCGAAGCGGCCCGGGTGGGCCACGCCAGCGCTCAGCCCGCGGGCGTCACCCGCGGCCAGCGCACGACAACGGCGAGGCCCACGCCGCCGTCGGCGCGCGGGAGGCCGTCCTCGAGCAGCGCCTCCCCGCCCAGGCGTCGCGCGGCCTCGCGCACGATGGCCAGGCCCAGCCCGGTCCCGCTGATCTCGCCGGCCTGCTGACCGCGCCAGAAGCGCTCGAAGGCCTGCTCGCGGCGATCCGGCGCGATGCCCGGCCCGTCGTCGGCGACGACGAGCACCACCTGGTCGCCGTCGCCCCCCGCCACGTGGTCATGGCGATCCCCGAGACCGCGGAGGCCCCCGCCGCGGCGATCTCCGGGATCACCGCGATCACCGGGATCGCTGCGATCACCACCGCTGTCTGGCGTGCCGCGGCTCGCGCCCGACCCGATCGAGATCGTCACCGACACCTGACCGCCGGGCGGCACGTAGCGCAGCGCGTTCTCGATCAGGTTGCCGAGGATCGATTCCAGCGCCATGCGATCGGCGATCAGCGGCATCGCCGCTGGCGCGTCGAGCGCCATGTCGATCCGGCGACGCGCTGCGTCCGGTCCCGACTGCGCCAATCGGGCCTGCGCGAGCTCGGCCAGATCGACCGGTTCCGCCACCGCGCCCCGGCTGTCGTCGACGGCCGCCAGCACCAGCAGCTGCCGGCTCAGATGCGCGGCCCGCTCCAGCGCGCGGTGCAGCGCCTCGGCGGCCGCGCGGCGGTCCTCGTCGCCACGGGCCTGCGCGAGCAGATGCGCCTGCACCGCGACGACGGCCATCGGGGTGCGCAGCTCGTGGGCGGCGTCATGCACGAAGGAGCGCTCGCGCTGCAGTTGCTGGCGCAGCCGCGCCAGCAGGCCGTCGAAAGCGCCCACGAGCGGTACGAGTTCATCGTGCCGCGGCGTGAAGCCCAGCGGGGCCAGGTCTTGCGCGTCGCGGCCCTCCACCTCGCGGGCCAGCTGCGTCAGCGGCCGCATGCCCCGCCGCACGGCGATCCACACCGGCAGCACCACCAGCGGGAAGGCCAGCAGCAGCGAGCCCGCCAGCTCCTTCCAGATCGCCTCGACCACGATCGAGTCGTCCAGGCAGCGCTCGGCGATCACGACCCGCCAGGGTCCCGCCTCGGACTGGCCGAACCAGTAAGGCTGGCCGCCGATGTCGAGCGTGCCAGGCTCCCGGCCGGGCATCGGGATCGCCGCGCCGATGCGCGACGTCGCGAAGACCACGGTGCCGGTGTCCGCCTGCGCCCCGGGGATGCGCCGCACCTGCCATTCGACCGGCTCCAGCCGCATGCCGGATTCGCCGCGCAGGTGTTCCAGGCGCTCGGCGAAGACGCGGGACAGCGTCGGCGCCTCGGCCTCGGGCAACTGCGCCAGCACCAGGGCCATCTCGCGGGCCAGGACCAGCACCGCCGGCTTGCGCACCACCTCGGCCTTGAAGTCCAGGTAGTTCAGCGTCACCAGCACCAACCCCACCAGCGCGAAGGCCGCCATCAGCACGCCCAGCAGCCGGCGCATCAGCGTCGGCCGCAGGAGCGCGCGTATCGGATTCAGGCGGTCCTCGAGCAGGCGCAGTCGCATGGCGCGCGATTCTGCGCGATGAACATGAAGATCGCCCGAAGACCGGGCGACGGGTCCCGGCGCGCCACCGATTCAGGGGGCGCTCAGGGCGACGGGGGAGGCAGCGGCTGGAGCGACTGCAACACGGTCGGCAGCAGCTCGCTGACCGTCGGATGGATGCGCACGCCCTTCATGACCTCGGTCCAGGGCCGCCGGGCCACGGTCACGTCCAGCAGCGAGTGGATGGCCTCGTCGCCGTCCACGCCCAGGATGCTGGCGCCGAGGATGGCCTGGGTCTCCCGGTCGACCAGGATCTTGATGAAGCCCTTGTCCTCGCCCTTCTCCACCGCGCGGCCCACGCGCGTCATCGGCCGCGTGCCGATCAGCGCCGGGCGGCCGCTGGCGCGCACCTCGCGCTCGCTCATCCCGATGCGCGCCAGCGGCGGATCGGTGTAGAGCGCATAGGTCACCAGCCGATCCCCGACGCCGCGCGATTCACGGTCGAAGAGATTCGCGGCGACGACCTCGAAATCGTTCCACGACGTGTGCGTGAAGGCGCCACGGCCGTTGCAATCGCCCAGGGCCCAGATGTGCGGCACGCTGCTCACGAGCTGGTCGTTCACGACGATGTTGCCCCGGTCGTCGAGCTGCACGCCCGCCTGCTCCAGACCCAGGTCGTCGGTGTTGGGTCGGCGGCCGGTCGCGACCAGCACGTGGCTGGCGCGCAGCACCGGATCGCCACGTTGGCAGTCGACGTGCACCGCGATGTCGCCGGCCTGCGCGTCGGCGCTGACGCCGTCGCCGCTCGGCGACGGGCCGGCGGGAAGCCCCAGACGACCGGGACCGTCCCGATCGCCGCCGCTGGCGCCCGCGGCCGGCGCGAGCCGCACGCACTCGGCGCCAGTGCGGATGGCGATGCCCTCCTCCTCGAGCAGCGCCCGCAGCGCCTCGGCGACGTCGGGGTCCTCGCGCGGCACCAGCTGCGGTCCGCGCTGCACGACGGTCACGGCCGAGCCGAAGCGCCGGAACATCTGCGCGAACTCCAGCCCGATGTAGCTGCCGCCGACCACCACCAGATGGCGGGGCAGCTCGGTGAGCCGCATGATCGACGCGTTGGTGAGCCAGGGGACGCTGTCCAGCCCCTCCACGCCGGGCTGCGCGGGGCGGCCACCCACGTTGATGAAGAAGCGGTCGGCGCGCAGCCGGCGGCCGTCGACCTCGAGGGTGTGCGGGTCGATGAAGCGGGCGTGGCCCCGGACCAGCTCGACATTCGCCATGCCGCGCAGCCAGGCCTCGACGTTCTGCCGCGATTTGCCGGAGATGCGGTCCTTGCGCGCCATCACGGCCGCCAGGTCCACGCCGGACGCCTCGGTCGCGCGCACGCCCCAGCGGGCGGCCTCGCGCACGACCCAGGCCGCATGGGCGCTGGCGACCAGCGCCTTGGTCGGGATGCAGCCGGTGTTCACGCAGGTGCCGCCCACGCGCGAGCGCTCGATCACGGCGACGCGCCAGCCCTCCCGGGACATGCGCTCGGCCAGCGGCGGGCCGGACTGGCCCGCGCCGATGACGATGGCGTCGAAGGAATCGCTCATGACGGCCCCTGGTGATTGCGGCGGCGCCCAGTCTGCCACCGGCGCCTGACGGCGCCGCCTCGCGCGCGTCGTCGGGACGGGGTACGCGGCGCGGACCTCCCGCGCGGCGCCGTCCCACCGGCCTGTCCGGCCGTGCCGACCAGCGGGACGGCCTCGGCCGCTCAGGGCAGGCCGTGCTGCTTGCGGATCGCGCCGAGCGTGCCGCGCTGCTCCAGCGTGTAGATGGCCTGGTCCAGGCGGGCGAGATCCGCCTCGTCCAGTCGCCGCCGGCTCAGCATCAGGCTGACCGGCTGCGCGCTGTAGCCGTAGGGCTGGCGGATCAGCCGCAGCGACGAGAGCCGCGCCTGCGTCTCCAGGTCCAGCGCGTCGCCCAGGATCAGCGGCGCGCGGCCCAGGCGCAGCATGTCGATGCCCTGGCGCGAGGTCGGATAGGGGATCAGCAGCCCGGCCGCGTCGAGCCGCGCGCGATGGGCCTCGAAGTCGGCGCCCAGGCCCTTGGACTCGACGTGGAGCAAGCGCACCCGATGCGCGAGCAGATCCTCGAAGCCGCGCAAGCTGTCGAGCTGAGCGTCGTGCCGCGCGGGTGCGGCGACCATCATGACCTCGTTGCGATAGCTGCGGGTGTACATCACCGACTTCGACAGATCGGGGGACGGCGTGGCCGAGAAGATCACGTCGAACTGGTCGGCCAGCAGCTCGCGGTAGCGGCGCTTGCGCCACTGCGGCGGCGCCTCGATCCAGGTGACCGTGTAGCCGGCCTGCCGGGCGATCGCCTCGAGCAGCGCCGCGTCCAGGCCGCGCACGGTGCCGTCGGCGTCGCGGTACAGGTAGGGGGGCCAGCTCTCGATCAGGGCCCGGATGACACGGGCCGCCGGGGCGGCGTGGGTCGCGCCCCTGGCGCCGGAGGCGCTCATGACGCCCAGGCCCGCCAGGCCCAGCGCGGCGGCGCCGATCAGCGCCCGCCGGGCACGCGACGGGCGCGCGGAGTCGGGCCCGCGCGAGGAAGGCGCGAGGGACCCGTCTGTCTCCGTGTTGTTGTTCATGGGATCGGTTGGCGGCGGCGGCGCCAAAGGTACTGCAAGCGCGAGCGTACCCGTTTCACCTGGGCGACTCGGGCCGTGCGCCCCCCTCATGCGAGCGTCGTTGACGCGTCGGGCGCCACACCCCTAGACTGGCCTCGCCCGCCCCTGCCCTGGGGCGTCTGTCCGATGGGGACGTCGGCGGCGCGCAGCGCCCGCCGAGCCGCCCCGGGATCGGAGCAGGACCCGGACTCGTGCTTGCCCCGTGCGGGCAGCAGGACCGTCGCCCGCGACGGTCCCAGCGGGCGTCGGATCCCTGGCTCACCCCACCCTGAAGTTCCGCCGTCGCGGCCGGAGGTCGCGTCGTCACGGCGTTCGCGCCACCGCAACCGCAGAGGGATTCCATGAGCCATCTCGACACCGCCGACGTCGTCGTCCGCGACGTCATCGAACCGCTGTCCATCCGCACCGACCGCGAGGGCCGCTTCCCGCGCGAGGCCATCGACGCGCTGGGTCGCGCCGGCCTGCTCGGGCTGGTCTCCGCGACCGCCGTCGGCGGCCAGGGCGCCGGCCTGCGCGAGGCCGCCGAGGTCGTCGGCCGCATCGCCCGCGACTGCCCGTCCACCGCGATGGTCGTGTGCATGCATTACTGCGCCGCCGCCGTGATCGAGGCCCAGGGGCCCGAGGCCGTGCGCCGCGAGATCGCCGCCGGCCGGCACCTGAGCACGCTGGCCTTCTCCGAGGCCGCCTCGCGCAGCCACTTCTGGGCGCCGGCCGGGACCGCCCGCGGCACGGGCGCGCAGGTGATGCTGGACGCGCGCAAGAGCTGGGTCACCAGCGCCTTCGAGGCCGACAGCTACGTCTGGTCGAGCCGGCCGCTGGCCGCCGAGGGCGCCAGCACGTTGTGGCTGGTGGACGCGCGCACGCACGGCCTGGTGCAGCCCGGCGGCTTCGACGGCCTGGGGCTGCGCGGCAATGCGTCGACGCCGATCACCGCGACCGAGGTCCTCATCGCGGCCGACAGGCGCCTGGGCGAGGACGGCCACGGCTTCGACACCATGATGGGCGTGGTGCTGCCCTGGTTCAGCGTGCTGAGCGCGGCCTGCTCGGTCGGGCTGATGGAGGGCGCGATCATGCGCGCGGCCGGCCACGTCGGGCAGACGCGGCTGCAGCACCTCGAGAGTTCCCTGGCGGACCTGCCGACGATCCGCGCCTATCTCGCGCGCGGCCGCATCAAGGCCGACATGGCCGGGACGCTGCTGCAGGACACCATCGCCGCGATCGCCGCGGGACGGCCCGACACCATGCTGCGGGTGCTGGAGGTGAAGGCCGCGGCGGCCGAGACGGCGCTGGAGGTCACCGACATCGCGATGCGCGTGTGCGGGGGCGCGGCCTTCCGCAAGGAAGCGGGCATCGAGCGCCTGTTCCGCGACGCGCGCGCGGCCAGCGTGATGGGGCCGACCTCGGACGTGCTGTACGACTTCATCGGCAAGGCCGTCACCGGCCTGCCGCTGTTCTGAGCGCCCGCGGCCTCGACGAGGCCCGGGACGACGCGACCGATCCAGGGAGACGCACTTGCAATCAGAACCCTTGTTGATGGGGGCCGTGGCCTACGCGCCCAAGGTGGTCACGATCTGGGAAGGCTTCAAGGCGTGGTTCGCCGGACATGGCCTGGCCTTCGACTACCTGCTCTTCTCCAACTACGAGCGCCAGGTCCAGGCGCAGTTCGACGGCCAGATCCATCTGGCCTGGAACTCGCCGCTGGCCTGGGAGCGCGCGCGCCGCATCGCCGCCGCGCGCGGTGTCGCCGTCGAGGCGATCGCGATGCGCGACACCGACTGCGACCTGCGCTCGGTGATCGTGGTGAGGCAGGACTCGCCGCTGCGCGCGGTGAGCGACCTGCGAGGGCGCACGCTCGCGGTGGGCGCGATCGACTCGCCGCAGGCGACGCTGATCCCGCTGGACCACCTGCGCCAGCAGGGGCTGGTCGGCGGACGCGATTTCCAGGTGCGGCGCTTCGACGTGCTGGGCGGCAAGCATGGCGACCACATCGGCGGCGAGCGCGACGCCGCCAAGGCGATGCTCGCCGGCGAGGTCGACGCCTGCTGCCTGATCGACGGCAACCACCTGGCTTTCGGCCTGGACGGCACGCTGCCCGCCGGCGGCACGCGGATCCTCGCCACCACCGGTCTCTTCGACCACTGCAACTTCACGACCAGCCCCGGCGCGCCGGCGCCGGCGCTCGCGCGCTTCACCGAGCTGCTGCTGTCCATGCGCTGGGACGATCCCCAGGTCCGACCGCTGCTGGAGCTCGAGGGCCTGCGCGCCTGGCGGCCCGGCCGCACCAGCGGCTATGCGCTGCTGGCGCGCGCGGTCGATGACGAGGCCTTCTATGCCGCCGATGGACGCATCCTCGCCGCCGACTATCGATATTGAGGCGCTGGGGCTCGACCAGGGTGCGCTGCTGCTGGTGCGGCGCGCGCTGGACGAGGTCGCGCCCGGCGACGTGCTGCGCGTGCGCGGCCGCGCGCCGGCGTGGCAGCTGCACCTGGCGGCCTGGTGCCGGCATCAGGGGCACGAGCTCAGCGTCGAGGAACGCGCCGATGGCCGGTGCGAGGCCTGGATCACCCGCTCGGCGCAGGCGGACGGCCGATGGCGCGACGCGCTGTCCACCGGCCCGGCGCTGCTCGGCGAGGGCGAGCTGCCGGCGGCCGAGGCCTCGCTCGCGTGGGGCCTCGCCGCGCGTGGCGCGACCGTCGAGGCCGGCGGCCCGCGCTTCGACTTCACGCTGACGCGCCGCGACGAGCTGTGGGCCGCGACGGCGGGCGCGCTCTACCGGCAGGCCGCGGCCGCGCAGTGGGATCCGGAACAGGCCATCGCCTGGGCCGACCCGACCGTGCCGCCCGACGAGATCGAGGCCGCGGTCGTGCAGCTCATGACCTACCTGATCGAGAACGAGAACGCCGCGCTGCTCGTGCCGGCGCGGCATCTGGGCCGCATCCACCCCCATTACCGGGAGGTGATGCAGCTGCTCGCGCTGCAGTGCGCGGACGAGGCTCGGCATGTCGAGGTCTTCACGCGCCGCGCGACGCTGCGCGGCCGCGGGCCGGCGCGCTCGAGCGCGGGTGGGCAGGCCTCGCTGAAGACCCTGCTGGAGGCGCACGACTTCTCGCAGGCGACCTTCCTGCTGTCGGTGCTCGGCGAGGGCAGCTTCGTCAACCTGCTCAACTTCCTGCACGAGCACGCGCCCGATCCTGTGACGCGTCAGATCGCGCGCCTCACCGCGCGCGACGAGGCGCGTCATGTGGCCTTCGGGATGGCGCATGTCGAGCATCGCGTGGCGACCTCGCCGGGCTATGTCGCCACGCTGAGGAACGCCATCGAGACCCGCTACGACGAGCTCGCAGCGACCGCCGGCCTGAACGAGCACGTCTTCGACGCGCTGGTGCTGCTGGCGGCCGGATCGCTGGCGCCCGCCGCGATCGCGCGCGGCCACGAGGCGGTCCAGCGCCTGCAGGCGGAGATGGCCGTCGGCCGCAAGGCGCGGCTGGCGCGCCTGGGCTTCGCGCCGGCGGAAGCCGAGCGGCTGGCGGGGCTGCACACGCGGAACTTCATGTGAGCGGCCCCGGCGCCGCCGCCGAGCGGTCCGAGCCGGCCCGCCTCAGAACTGCAGGCGCGCGCCGATCTCCAGTTTGCGCTGGTTGAAGCGGCCGAGCTGCGTGCGGCTCGATCCGAAGGACTCGAACTCGATCGGGATGGACAGGTGGTCGCTCAGCTTCGCCTCGACGCCGAGGCCCCACATCGGCCGCGTGATGTTGTCCTTGATCGATTGGCCCTGGTTGTCGCGAAAGCGGAAGCGGTTCAGCGCCACGCCGGCCTTGCCGAAGACCGAGAAGGTGTCGTCCAGCGCCAGCGTGTAGCGGCCCGCGAGCGTGAAGACGTTCGACGAGAGGCGCGCCCGGTCCAGCGGCCCCGAGGCGGGATCGGTGAAGCGCCAGCTGCCGAAGGCTCCGTAGCCGGCCTCGACCGACCACTCGGGCGTGAGCTTCAGGCCACCGTAGAGCCGGACGGCGGTCGGGTTGTTGCTGTTCTTGATCGCGGCGCTTGAACCGGATTGCAGACGGGCCTCGCCGGGCGTGGCGAGCGAGAGGCCGACGTAGGGCTCGAGGGCCCATGCCGGGCTGGCGGCGGAGGCGGTCAGGGTCAGCGCGAGGATCGCGAGGAGGCGATGCGAAGTCGACGTCACAGGTGCTTTCGGAAGGCTGTCGGGATTGACGCGCTCATTCTGGAAACGCGCGCCTTAATGAACGCCCAAGATCGCCCCCTTCCGCGGACGGACCCGATGCCAGGGCCGGCCGCGATCGCTACACCGAAGCCGGCACGGTCAACTCGAAGCGGATACCGCGCCCGTCCAGGCCCGTCCCCACGCTGACGTGTCCGCCCAGTCGCGTCGCGGCCTGTCGCACGATCGCCAGGCCGAGTCCCGAGCCCGGTTGGTCGTGCCCGCTGCCGCGCCAGAAGCGATCGAAGATCCTGGCGTGGTCCTGTGCGTCGATGCCCGGGCCGTCGTCGGCGACGACCAGGCGCAGGCCATCGGACGCGATCGGACTCAGCTCGATCTCGATCCGCGCGCCCTCGTGGACATAGCGCAGCGCGTTGTCCAGCAAGTTCTGAAGGATGGACTGAAAGGCCGCGCGATCCAGCCGCGCCGGCAGCTTCTCGGGAGCCTCCAGCGAGAGCGCGATGTCCCGACTTCGCGCAAGACCGACCTGGGCGGCCAGGAGCTGCGCGCTCAGGATCGACAGGTCGACGACATCGGGCGGCGCGGACGCGCGCCCGTCGAGTGCGGCCAGATCCAGCAGCTGCTGCGCGAGATGGGCGCTGCGCGCGATCGCGGACGACATCGCCGCCGAGGCCTCGGCGCGCGCCGCCGGCTCCCGCGCGTGCGCGAGCACATGCGCCTGCGCGGCGATCACCGCCAGCGGCGTGCGCAGCTCGTGCGCGGCGTCGTGGACGAAGGCCTGCTCGCGCTGCAGGCGCTCGCGCAGGCGCAGCAGCAGCGTGTCGAAGGCCTGCCCCAGCGGCCGCAGTTCGGCGTAGCGCAGGTCCATGCCGAGCGGCGCCAGCGCCTGGCCGGCATCCATCTCGCGGATGCGGCGCGTGAACCGGCGCAAGGGCCGCATGCCGGTGCGCACCGCCAGCCAGATCGGCAGCAGCATCAGCGGCAAGGCCGGCAGCATCACCTTGACCAGCTCCCAGCAGGAGAAGCGGAACAAGGCGCCCCGCGAGATGGCCGGCTCCGCGATGCGCAGCGACCAGCGCGGTCCGTCGTGGCGCCAGGTCCAGTGGTTGCGACCGGCCAGGACCTGCTCGCCGACGCCCGGCCGCGCGATGGGATCGGCGTCGGCGGAGGCGTAGAGCAGCCGGCCCGAGCGGTCGTAGAGCTGGAACAGCAGTCGGCCGGTCTGGACCTCCGACGGTTGTCGCTGGCGGTTGAACACGCGCGCGAGGTGGTCGACCATGCGCGCCGCCTCCACCGGATCGTCGACCTCGTCGAGCTCCGCGGCCAGCGGCAGACCGGTCTGCCGCACGCCGGGGTTGGTGGCGATCTGCTCGTCGATGTCGAGCTGGTCCTGCGCGAGCACGACGACGGCGAAGAAGAGCACGGCCACCATGAGCGCGCCGATCAGCCGACGCGAGAGCGTCGGTTGCAGCCAGCCCCTCATGCGCATTCCAGCCAGTAGCCGACGCCGCGCGCGGTGCCGATGCGCGATGCGCCGATCTTTCGCCGCAGGTTGGCCAGGTGCACCTCCAGCGTCCCGAAGTCCAGCGGATCGCCCAGCGGCGACAGGCGCTGCGCGAGCACATGCTTGGCGACGACGTTGCCGCGCTCGCGGGCGAGCTCGACCAGCAGCTGGTACTCGCGCGGCGAGAGCGCGAGCTCGGCCCCGTCCAGCAGCACGCGCCGGCGCAGGGGTTCGATGGTGAGCGCGCCCAGCTGCCAGGTGTCGCTGGCCTGGTGCGCGCTGCGGCGCAGGACCGAGCGCAGGCGGGCGATGAGCTCGGGCATCTCGAAGGGCTTGACCACGTAGTCGTCGGCTCCGCCGTCGAAGCCGGCGAGCCGGTCCTGCAAGGCGGAGCGCGCGGTGATCACGATGATGGGCACCGCGCTGCCCTGCCGGCGCCAGCGCGTCAGCAGCGCATGGCCGTCGCCGCCGGGCAAGGTCTGGTCGAGCAGCACGGCGTCCTGGGCGCCGGGATCGAGCTGGTGGGGCGCGTCGTTGGCGCGGCGCAGCCATTCGCTGCTGTGGCCTTCGAGCCGGAGCGCGGCTTGCAGCGCGCGACCCAGGTCGAGGTCGTCCTCGATCAGAAGAATGTGCATGGGCATCGCGCCGTCGTGGGGCGCCATCGTCGAAGCGTCGTGGGAAGGTCGAGGGATGGTCGTGAACGCGTCTTCGGAGCGACGCTTCTTTGCCAATTCACCGGAAGTCTTTGGTAGTTCGCAGGGCGTCTGCGGGACGCTGCATCATCGCCGCAACAAGCTTCAGTCAGCTGAAGAAACGAAGGGGCTGGAAGCGGCCAGAACGCACGTTGGCATCGTGGATGCACGCCACATCGGTGCTTGACGCGTCCCCCGCCTGCCTACGATGCGCGCACCCTTTGCGAGGCCGCCGGCAAGTCCGGTCGACGCCTCGGCACCTCGGACGCCGACCACCACCCCAGGTGCTTCACGCGACCCGGCGTCCCCATTTCCCGCAGTCCAAGAGGATTCCCCGTGCATTTGAATGTTGTGAGCTATCGCCTGACCCGTCTCGCTGGAGAACTGGTGTCGGCGGGTGTCTGCGCGCTGTCCGGTCGCGCGCATCTGGTCCGCGCCGCTGCCCTGACCCTGGGCCTGGGCGCCGCCTTCAGCGCGAACGCGCTCAACGTGCTGATCGTCGACACCGGCGCGTACAGCGGCACGACCGCGGCGCTGACCGACCGGCAGACCGTCGCGGGCAACACCACCACCGTGATGGGCGTGGGCGCGCTGCCGGCCAGCCTCGCCGGCTACGACCAGATCTGGGACCTGGGCTACAACAGCGCGATGAGCGGCGCCTACACGGGCGCCCTCACCAGCTACCTGCAGGGCGGCGGCACGCTGTTCCTGATGGGCGAGAACCCCGGCGCCGCACCGACGCGCGACCCTCAGATCGCCAGCTTCCTGACCGGCCTGGGCGCCGGCAGCGTGACCATGGGCGGCTACGGCCCCGGTGCCGAGACGATCGCCTCGCAGTTCCTGGTGAACAACCCGACGTCCAGCGTGACCTTCGCCGGCTCGGGCACCTTCGCCACGGTCGGCAACGGCGCCTGCATCACCAGCGCCTGCACCGCGGCCGCCTGGGGCGTGGGCACGCTCGGGAACGCGGCCACCGGCACGGTGATCTCGGTGCTGGACATCAACTTCCTGACCAACGGCTACCTGGCCCCGGCCTTCACCGACAACCTGATCGCCTACCTGGCGCAGCAGCAGCAGATCGGCGGCGGCGGCACGCCGCAGCCCACGGACATCGACAGCAGCGCCGGTTCGTTCGCGGCGAGCAAGCTCGGCACCACGCTGAACCCGGCCTTCAAGGGCGGCACGCTGAACATCGACGCGCCGCAGATGGCGCTGACGCAGAACTTCACCGTGAGCGGCGCGGGCGGCACGCTGCAGGTCAACGGCACCTCGGCGACGCTCAGCGGCGTGATCTCGGACGAGGTCGCCGGCACGGCGGGCGCGGTCCACATCACCGGTACCGGCGGCACAGTCACGCTGACCGGCGTCAACACCTACACCGGTGCCACGACCGTGGCCGCGGGCGCCACCCTGGCGCTGTCCGGCGCGGGCAGCATCGCCAGCTCCAGCGGCGTCGACGTCGCCGGCACGCTGAACCTGGGCGCGGCGTCGGGCGGCGTGAGCCTGAAGGCGATCACCGGCAACGGCCAGGTCGCGCTGGGCGCCAACGGCCTGACGCTGACGGCGGCCTCGGGCAGCTTCGGCGGCACGATCGCCGGCACCGGCGGCGTGAGCATCGCGGGCGGCACGCAGACGCTGTCGGGCGTCAACAGCTACACCGGCGCGACCAGCATCGCGTCCGGCGCGACGCTGGCGCTGTCCGGCGCGGGCAGCGTGGCGGCCTCGAGCGGCCTGGCCAACGCCGGCACGCTGGACATCTCCGGCACGACCGCCGGCGCGAGCGTCAAGACGCTGAGCGGCGCCGGCAACGTGGTGCTGGGCGCGCGGACGCTGACGGTGAACAACGCCAGCGGCTTCACCGGCGTGATGAGCGGCACCGGTGGCCTGACGGTCACGGGCGGCTCGATGACCATCGCCAACACGCAGACCTTCACCGGCCTGACGACCATCGGCAACAGCGCGCTGGTCAGCGTCAACGGCCGCCTCGCGGGCGGCGTGGCGGTGCAGTCCGGCGGCACGCTGCACGGCAGCGGCGTCATCGGCGGCCCGGTGACGGTGGCCTCGGGCGGCAAGTTCTCGCCGGGCAACTCGCCGGGCGTGCTCACCGTCAACGCCCCGGTGAACCTGGCCGCGGGCGCGATCTTCGAGGTCGACATCAACGGCATCAGCGCCGGCAACGGCGCCGGTCATTACGACCAGGTCAACCTGGTCGGCAGCGGCGCGCGCTTCAACGCGAACGGCGCGACCCTGACGGTCAACCTGACCGCGATCTCGGGCCTGGGCACCTACACGCCGTACGTGCCGCAGTTGGGCGACAGCTTCCGCATCGTCACCGCCGAGGGCGGCATCGGCGCGACGCGCTTCGCGTCGATCACGCAGCCCGGCGGCCTGGCCGCGGGCACGCGTCTGCGCGTGGTCTACGGCGCGGGCGGCGCCAGCGCGATCGACCTGCGCGTGGTGCCGACCTCCTTCGCGGACTACGGCACGGGTCGCGGTCTCAACCGCAATGCGGTCTCGGCGGCGCAGGCGATCGACACGCTGCTGACGGCGGTCGACGCGGGCACGGCCTCGGCGACGCAACAGCAGTTGAGCAACACCATCCTCGGCCTCACGGGCGCGCAGTTCGACGGCGCGATCGCCGGCGTCGCGGGCGAGATCCACGGCGCGATGGCCGCGGCGCAGGGCGCGGCGGGACAAGGCGCGATGGGCGCCGTGTCCAAGCACCTCACCGTCGCCGGCAACAGCCGCCTGTGGCTGGACTACGCGACCGGCGACGCGCGCACCACCGGTGACGCGGTCGCGTCCTCGACGCGCGGCTCGCGCAACCAGTTCACGCTGGGCGTGGACCTGCTGCAGTCCGAGACGACCCGCGCGGGCGTGGCGATCGTGCAGTCGACCTCGCAGGTCAGCGCCTCGTCGGGCGGCACGGGCTCGCTGGAGGACAACCTGGGCGTGGTCTACGGCCAGCAGGCCGTCGGCGGCTGGACGGTGGACGCGCAGCTGGGTCATGGCAACGGACACTCGCGCACCGGCCGCGCGAACCCGCTGCAGGCGCTGGACGCGATCGCCTACGGCGGCGCGCTGAGCACCGACCTGGGCACGAGCCAGAGCTTCGCCGGCCTGGGCCTTCGCGCGCCGTCGTACTCGGTCGCGGGCCTGACGCTGGAGCCCTTCGCGCGCGTCGGCGTGCAGCGGGTCAAACGGGATGCCGGCGTCGAGGGCGGTGCCGGCGCGGCGTCGCCGACGGCGCTGAGCCTGGCGGCGCTGTCGATGCGCGGCACGCGCGTCGCGGCCGGCCTGACGGTGGCCTCGACGGCGACCGATCCGATGATCGCGTCGCACACCTTCCGCGGCACGGTGGCGGTCGGCCAGGACAGCGGCAGCCTGACCCGTCCGACGGTGCGGGCGATGCTCGCTGGCGTGGCCACGACCATCGAGGCCCCGCAAGTGGGTCGCGCCTTCGTGCAAGGCAACGTGACGGGCACCTGGCTGCTGACGCGCAGCGCCTACCTGTACGCCGGCATCAGCGGCGAAGCCCGCTCGCAGCGCACCGAGACCTCGGTGAACGCGGGCGCGACGATCGCGTTCTGACGGGCTGACCAATGAAAAGGCCGGCCAGCCCTGGAAGGGGTTGGCCGGCCTTTCTCATTGCCGAGGCTGCCGATGCGGATTCCGTTGCCGTCCTTCGCCGCAGAATGAGGCGATTCAGAAAATCGGGCGGAAATCCCCGCACAAAGTGGCGTAGAAACGAAAAACCCGCCAAGAGGCGGGTTTCGTAAGTGCTTGATCGACAAGCGCTATTTTGGAGGAGAGGGGGGGATTCGAACCCCCGAGACGTTTCCGTCCGCCTGATTTCGAGTCAGGTACATTCAACCACTCTGCCACCTCTCCGAATTCGGTGCTCGCTGTGGTTGTTAGCGAGTAAGCCTAAGAGTATAGCGAGGTTTTCAGGGCCGTGGCAACTTCTTTGGAGAAGTGTGCGGTACGCGGCCGATTGCCCCGCCCTCCCCTCAGACCTTCAGCACGTCCTGGCCGCCCAGGTACGGACGCAGCGCCTCCGGCACCGTGATGCTGCCGTCGGCCTGCTGGTAGTTCTCCAGCACCGCGACCAGCGTGCGGCCCACCGCCAGGCCGGAGCCGTTCAGCGTGTGCACCAGCTCGTTCTTGCCCTCGGCATTCTTGAAGCGCGCCAGCATGCGACGCGCCTGGAACGCGCCCATGTTCGAGCACGAGCTGATCTCGCGGTAGGTGTTCTGCGCCGGCAGCCAGACCTCCAGGTCGTAGGTCTTGGTCGAGCCGAAGCCCATGTCGCCCGCGCACAGCAGCATCGTGCGGTACGGGAGGCCCAGCTTCCGCAGCACGGCCTCGGCGTGGCCGGTCATCTCCTCGAGCGCGGCCATGCTGTGCTCCGGATGCTCGATGCGGACCATCTCGACCTTGTCGAACTGGTGCTGGCGGATCATGCCGCGCGTGTCGCGGCCGGCCGAGCCCGCCTCCGAGCGGAAGCACGGGCTGTGCGCGGTCAGCTTGATCGGCAGGTCTTCCGCCTTCAGCACGCTCTCACGCACGGTGTTGGTCAGCGAGATCTCCGAGGTCGAGATCAGGTACTGCTCCTGCGCCTCGTCGTCGCCACCGCGCAGCACCCAGAACATGTCTTCCTTGAACTTGGGCAGTTGGCCCGTGCCCTCAAGGATCTCGCGGTTGACGATGTAGGGCGTGTAGCACTCGGTGTAGCCGTGCTCCTGCGTCTGCATGTCGAGCATGAACTGCGCCAGCGCGCGGTGCAGGCGGGCGACCGGTCCCTTCAGGAAGGCGAAGCGCGAGCCCGACAGCTTGGCGCCGGTCTCGAAGTCCAGGCCCAGTGGCGCGCCGAGGTCGACGTGGTCCTTGACCGCGAAGTCGAAGCTGCGCGGCTGGCCCCAGCGGCGCACCTCGACGTTGCCGGTCTCGTCCGCGCCGGCCGGGACGCTGGCGTCCGGCAGGTTGGGCACGCCCATCAGCATCGTGGTCAGCTCGACCTGGATCGCGTCGAGCTTCTCGGCGCCGCTCTTGAGCTCGTCGGCGATGCCGGCGACCTCGGCCATCACGGCGCTGGCGTCCTCGCCCTTGCCCTTCAGCATGCCGACCTGCTTGGACAGCTGGTTGCGCTTGGCCTGCAGTTCCTCGGTGCGGGTCTGCAGGCGCTTGCGGTCGGCCTCGAGCGTCTTGAAGCGCTCGACGTCCAGGTACGGTTGCGGGTTCTTGCGCAGTTGCAGGCGCTCGATGACGGCGTCCAGGTCCTTGCGCAGTTGGGTGATGTCCAGCATGACGGGTCTTTCGTGTTCTTCAGGGCCGGCGCCACGCGGCGCCGGCGATGTCGGGGTCGATCGCGATCGAGGCGATCCGAGGCTTGCTGGCGATCCGGGCGGGGATCGCGGCGGGGGACGGACGGCGCGGTGCCGTCCGGACCATCAAGATCGGCTCGCGGCCACCTCGGCCATGGACTTGTCGCCCAGACCCATCGGGAGCGGGAAGCGCACGTTCTCCTCGACACCCGGCAGCTTGCGCACGGTCGTCGCGCCCAGCTCGCGCAGGCGGTCGATCACGGCCTGCACCAGCACGTCGGGCGCCGAGGCCCCGGCCGTCAGGCCCACCTTGGAACGCCCCTCCAGCCACTCGGCCTTCACGTCGTCGGCGGCATCGACCATGTAGGCCGGCGTGCCCAGGCGCTCGGCCAGCTCGCGCAGGCGGTTGCTGTTGGAGCTGGTCGGACTGCCGACCACCACCACCACGTCGACCTGCGGGGCCAGCACCTTCACCGCGTCCTGGCGGTTCTGCGTGGCGTAGCAGATGTCCTGCTTCTTGGGTTCGCGGATCTGCGGGAAGTGCTTCTTGACCGCCGACAGGATCTCGGCGGCGTCGTCGACGCTCAGTGTGGTCTGCGTGACCACGGCCAGCTTGGACGGGTCCTTGACGCGCACGTGCGGCACGTCCGAGGCTTCCTCGACCAGGTAGATGCCGTCGGTCAGCTGGCCCATCGTGCCCTCGACCTCGGGGTGGCCCTTGTGGCCGATCATGATGAACTCGTAGCCCTCGCGGTGCAGCTTGGCCACCTCGACGTGGACCTTGGTCACCAGCGGGCAGGTCGCGTCGAAGACCTGGAAACCGCGCGCGGCCGCCTCCTGGCGCACCGCCTGGCTCACGCCGTGGGCCGAGAACACCAGCGTCGCGCCGGCCGGCACCTCGGCCAGGTCCTCGATGAAGATCGCGCCGCGCTGCTTCAGGTCGTTGACGACGTAGGTGTTGTGGACGATCTCGTGGCGCACGTAGATCGGGGCGCCGAACTTCTTCAGCGCGCGCTCGACGATCTCGATCGCGCGGTCCACGCCGGCGCAGAAGCCGCGCGGCTCGGCCAGCACGATGTCCTTGCCGCCGGGCAGCGCGCTCAGGTCGACGGTCTGGGTCGGGTCGGTCATGTCGTGTTCGGCCATCACAGCACCCCGATCAGTTGCACCTCGAAGCTGACGGGCTGTCCCGCCAACGGGTGGTTGAAATCGAACAGCAGCCAGTCTTCGCCCAGTTCGCGCACCACGCCGGCGTACTGTCCCTGCCCGTCGGGGGTGGGGAACTGCACGACATCGCCGAGGTTGTATTGCTCGTCGGGGTCGCCCAGCTCGCGCATCAGGCTGCGCTTGACCCGCTGCAGCAGCTCGGGATTGCGCTCGCCGAAGGCCTCGCCCGGCGCCAGCTCGAAGCGGGTGTGCGTGCCTTCCTCAAGGCCGATCAGGCGCGCCTCGATGGCGGGCGCCAACTCGCCGGCGCCCAGCGTCAGCGTGGCGGGCTTGTCGGCGAAGGTGTCGATCAGCTGCTGACCATCCGGACCGCTGAGGCGGTAATGCAAGGTCAGGAACGAGCCAGGTTGGACGGGGTTCACTAGTCAGGGGGATTTTTGAGGACGAGGCGCGATTTTAGGCTGGAGCGCCACGCCCTTTCCTCCGAGTCCCGCCATGACCGTCCAGATCGATCCCACCACCCCGGCCGCTGGCCCGTCCCGCTCGTCCACGCGCGTCCCCGGCGAGCCCCCGATCCCCGCCCCTCGCGCCGTCCGCGGCGGCTCGCTGGCCGCGTTGCCGGCCGAGGCCCGTCCGCGGGAGAAGCTGCTGGCGCGCGGCGCCCGGGCGCTCAGCGATGCCGAGCTGCTGGCCGTCCTGCTGTGCACCGGCCTGCCCGGCCGCCCGGTGCTTCAACTGGCCCGGGACGTGCTGGACCGCTGCGGCGGCTTCGCCGGCCTGGTCGCGTCCGATGCCGCCACGCTGGGCCGCATCCGGGGCCTGGGGCCGTCCAAGGCCGGCATGCTGCTCGCCGCGGCCGAGATCACGCGCCGCGCGCTGCGCCAGCCCCTGCATCAGGCCCCCGTCTTCGAGCACGCCCAGACCGTCCGCGACTTGCTCCGCCTGGAGTACGACGCCTTGAGCGCCGAGTGTTTCGCCGTGATGTTTCTCGACATCCGCCATCGGCTGATCGCCCTGGAGACCCTGTTCCAGGGCACCGCATCCCATACCATTGCCTATCCCCGCGAGGTGGTGAAGCGCGCGCTGGCCCTGAACGCCACCGCCGTGATCCTGGTCCACAACCATCCCTCCGGCCACACCGATCCCTCGCCCCAGGACCTGCAGCTGACCGGCGTGATGGCGCAGGCGCTGGCCCTGGTGGACGTGAAGGTGCTGGACCATTTCATCGTCGGCGCGGGCGATGCCGTATCGATGACCGACCTGGGCCTGATGTGACCGACCGACTGCGCAGCCTGCAGGACCTGCAGACGCTGCACCGAGAACTGAAGCTCCGCCAACGCGCGGAGGAGGAGCGCCGCGAACGCGAGGCCGCGCTCGCGCGGCTGCGCGACCACGAGGCCCGCATCTTCGAGCACACCGTCGGCGCGGTCGTCCGGCTGCCCGACGCCAACCGCGTGGTGATGCGCCACGGCCTGCCCGAGCCCGAACCCCGCCAGCGCGAGCTCGACGAGCAGCAGGCCTGGAAGCAGGCGCTGTCGGACGACTTCGACGTGGACTCGCTGCTGGAGACCGACGAGACCCTGTCCTTCCGCCGGCCGGAGATCTCCGCCGAGTCGGTGCGCAAGCTGCGGCGCGGCCACTGGTCGCTGCAGGCGCAGATCGACCTGCACGGCCTGCGCCGCGACCAGGCGCGCGAGGCGCTGGGCCAGTTCATCCATGACAGCGCCCGCCGCGGCCTGCGCTGCGTGCGCGTGATCCACGGCAAGGGCAACGGTTCGCCCGGCAAGGAGCCGGTGCTCAAGGCGCGCGTGCGGCGCTGGCTGGTGCAGAAGCAGGAGGTCCTGGCCTTCGTCCAGGCCCGCGCCAGCGATGGCGGCGCCGGCGCGCTGATGGTGCTGCTCAACGCGACCTGAGGCGCTCCCGCCCTCCCGGCCCACACGGGCTTTCCCCCTCCCCCATGCGCGTTGTTTTCCGGAACACGCGATTGCGCTTGGCCAGCGGGCTGGCTAGTCTGCGCTGACGCCGGCGTTGTTGAGAACAGTTCTCAAGGGATTGATTCACACCACCACACGTCCATCGTCACGATGGGGAGGGAACACGCATGTCGATGCCCATGTCTCCGGCCTTTCTGGCCGCCTCGGGTCCGCGCCGCCTCAGCCGCGGCCACTTCCAGGCGCCCAGCGCCCGCACCGGCGGGCTGATCCTGGTCGGGATCGTCCACCTGCTGATGGTGGGCGCGCTCATCAAGGGCTTCCAGCGCCACGCCGCGGAGGCACCGGCGCCCATCACGTTGCGCCCCGTCACCGAGAAGGAGGAGCACCCCAAGCCGCCCGACCCGCTCCCCATCCCGCAACCCGAGATCCGCCTGCCCAAGCTGGTGGAGGTCCCGGTGCCGCCGGTGGAGATCACGCCCACGACCCCGCCGCTGATCCAGACCGTGGCGGCGCAGGAGCGGCGCGAGGTCGTCCCGTTCGAGGTCGCCAAGGGCGAGGTCCGTCCGGACCAGGGACCGCCGGCCGTCGTGCCGAAGACCACGGTCACGCAGCCCGGCGCCATCTGCACGCAGATGGCCTCGCCGGAGATGCCCTCGGTCAACTGGAGCGGCGAGGCGCTGTTCCGCGCGGTGGCCGACGTGCAAGGCGGACGCGTGGTCGCGGTGCAGATCCAGGCGCTGGGCGGCGCGATGGATGCGCGCACGCGGCGCGCCTTCTCGAACGCCATCGAGGGCACGCTGAAGTCGCGCTACGTCTGCCCCGGCGAGCACCGCTTCCAGCAGGAATTCGCCTTCCGCGTCGATTGAGCGGGCGAGACGCGGGCGGCGTCACGGCGCCGGCTCGCGGGCCCTGAACGACCAAGGCGCCGGCACGCTCGTCGCGTGACCGGCGCCTCGTGGGGCGAACCGAGCGCGGCGCGCTCAGTGCAGCATCAGGCTGGTGTGCGGCGACACCTGCGTCGTGAAGGCCATCAGCAGGCGTTCCGGGTGGAACTCACCGACCAGTTCGGCGCCCTGCCAGTGGGTCTCGATGGCGTGCTCCAGGCCCTTGAGGACGCAGAAGGACATGAACGCGTTCTCCGCCTGTTCACCGTCGACATCCACGTGCTGGAGCCGCACGCAGGCCGCGCGCAGGAAGTTCAGCATCAGGATCGGGCTGTCCGTTTCCGGGCAGTAGCCGGCGCAGACCTCGATGTCCTCGCGGGCATCCTCCGACAGCCACAGGCGGCCATCGTCGATGCGGACATGCTGGAGGTCGGGATTGGCTTCGATGCCGACCACATCGTCGTCGAATTGCGTGAGCATGATGGGCGCCACGTTAGACGACGCCGCGAGCCCCGTGTTCATCGGCCCCGCGACGCGGCAAGCCCTGCCGTCAGAAATGCACGCCCCCGGCGCCGGTTACATGGCACCGCCGCGGCGCCGCGGTCCGCGGGTCGTGAAGGAACGCACGGCAGCCCGTCCGGGTGGCCGGCGGCTCGCGGATCGGCCCGTCCGCCGCGGCGGTCGGATCACCCGGTCCGCGCGCCGCTCAGACGTTGCGCATCCAGTCCGCCGTGTTGGCGAAGGAGGCCACCAGGCGGCGCTGCAGCTCGGGGTCGAACTCGCACTCGGCCATGGCCTGGGTCATCGCGGCCATCCACTGGTCGCGCTCCGCGATGCCGATGCGGTAGGGCATGTGCCGCGCGCGCAGGCGCGGGTGGCCGAAGCGCTCGACGAAGTGGTCCGGGCCGCCCAGCCAGCCGCACAGGAACCAGAACAGCTTGTCGCGCGAGCCGTCCAGCGTCGTCGGATGGATGGCGCGCAGCTGCGCGAAGCGCGGCTCCAGGTCCATCAGGTCGTAGAAGCGGTCGACGAGGCGCCGCACGGCGTCCTCGCCGCCCACCCATTCGAACGGGGTCGTGGGCGCGGCGGCGCCTGTCGCACCAGCGTCTTGGGAATCGGTCATCGCAGCGGGAGAAAGCGGCTTGAGGAAGGAGAGATCCGCGCGCGGCCGGGGCTCGGACCCGCACCAGGCGGACGGCGGCCGGCGCGCGTTCACACAGAGGGTCAGGCGCGAGCGGCGGCGATCTCGAGCAGCTTGGAGGCCAGGCCGCGGATGGACTGCGCCGCGTCGCTGCCCGGGTAATGCTCCAGCAGCAGCTGGCGCTTGAGCACGGCCTGCCGGACCATGGGGTCGCTCTTGACCTCGCCCAGCAGGTCCAGCTTGAAGTTCTGCCCCGGCTGCGGACCGACGAAGCGTTGCAGCACCTGCTGCAGCTGACCGCAGATCAGCTTGCCCTCGCCCGGCCGGTTGGCCTGGTTGATGATCAGCCGGACCTGGCGGCGGTCCTGCTGCGTGGCCAGCACCTTGATCGTCGCGTAGGCGTCGGTCAGCGAGGTGGGCTCCGGCGTCGCCACGACGAGCACGTCATGCGCCATCGAGACCGCGAACAGCACCACGTCCGAGATGCCGGCACCGGTGTCCAGCAGCACGTAGTCGAAGCGCGGGCGGACCACCTCCAGGATATGCAGCAGCTTGTCGCGCACGTCCGGCGTCAGCCGCGAATACTCCACCATGCCCGAGCCCGCCAGCAGCACATGGAAGCCGCCCGGCGCGGGCAGGATGGCCTGCTCCAGGGTGCAGCGCTCGGTGAAGACGTCGTGCAGGGTGAGCTTGGGGTGCAGGTTCAGCACCACGTCCAGGTTGGCCAGGCCGAGGTCGGCGTCCAGCACCAGCACGCGCTCGCCGCGCGCCGCCAGGGCGGCCGCCAGGTTGGCGGTGACGAAGGTCTTGCCCACGCCGCCCTTGCCGCTCGTGACGGCCAAGGTGCGAGCGCCTCCGCGGGCATTCGGTGCAGCAGGAGCTGTTGTCATGCTCATTCACTATCCTGTTGCGTTACTGCGAACAACATGCCTTTTTCCTCGGCGCTGACCAGGGAGTCCACATGGCTCTCGAGGCAGGCGCGGTTGCGTCCCTCGGCCTTGGCCCGGTACAGCTGACGGTCGGCACGTTCCGTCCAGATCAGGGTCGACGACCGCACCCACTGCGGCGCGAACGCCCCGCCGATGCTGATCGTGCAGCGCAGCGCGTCCACGCCGGTGGCGACGCTGATGGCCATCGCCTCCACCCGTTGCCGGATCCGCTCCGCCACCACCACGCCGACCGAGGTCGGGCAGTTGGGAAGAATGATCGCGAACTCCTCGCCGCCGACCCGGGCCACCGTGTCCATCGGCCGGACCGTCTGACTGATCGCCCCGGCCACCGCGCGGATCACCTGATCACCGGCCGCGTGGCCATGCGTGTCGTTGACCGCCTTGAAGTGGTCGATGTCCAGCACCAGCAGCAAGGCCGGCTCGCCGGACCGTGCCACCCGGTCGACCTCGCGGCCCAGGGCCATCTCGAAGCTGCGGCGGTTGACCAGTCCGGTCAACGCGTCCTTGCTCGAGAGGTCGCACAGCGCGTCCAGGATGCCCTGCAACCAGGCCTCCGAGTACGGCTCCGCGTCGGGCAGCATCGCCCCGGCCTGCTGCAGCAGCTGCAGGGCCAGGTCCAGGCGCAAGTGATGCGCGGCAATGAGACTTTGCGGATGTTCCAAGGGGCGGACCGAGGCAAGACAGGTCAATTTCCGGCGAAGTCTAGCGGCTTCCCCTCGAATGAGCGTGCAGAAAAGAGCCGGTTACCCCACCTCTTTCACACATCAAAACGGCGACTAGCACGCAAACTAGCGATTGCCGACAATGGCGGCTTACCCGGTGCCCCGGCATCCCCCATCAAGAAGTCCAATAGCCCCATGCGCCCAGGTCAACCGGCTTCCGTTCCGGCTTCGTCTCCCGTCGAGGCGATCGATCACGAGTTCAGCTTCAGCCGGGCGGATTTCGACCGCGTGCGGCAGCTGATCTACCAGCACGCCGGCATCTCGCTGCACGATGGCAAGCACGCCATGGTCTACAGCCGGCTCTCGCGCCGGCTGCGCGACACCGGCCACAAGAGCTTCGCCAGCTACCTGCAGTGGCTCGAGGGCGTGACGGGGCCGCAGGGCGACCAGGAGTGGCAGGAGTTCGTGAACTGCCTGACCACCAACCTGACCAGCTTCTTCCGCGAGGACCACCACTTCCAGTCACTCACGGACGACCTCAAGACGCTCCAGGGGAAGCCGATCCGCATCTGGTGCTGCGCGGCCTCCACCGGCGAGGAGCCCTACTCCATCGCGATGACCTGCCAGGAGTCGCTGGGCGCGAACTCCGGCGTGCAGATCATCTGCAGCGACATCGACACCAACGTGCTCAACACCGCGCGCCGCGGCGTCTACGCGGCCGAGTCGCGCGGGCTCTCTCCGCAGCGTCTGCGTCAATTCTTCCTCAAGGGAACGGGCGCCAACGAGGGCCGCATCCGCGTGAAGCCCGAACTCGCGCGCATGATCGAGTTCCGGACGCTGAACCTCATGAACACGAGCTGGAACCTGGGCGAGCCCTTCCATGTCGTGTTCTGCCGCAACGTGATGATCTATTTCGACGCCCCGACGCAGCGCAAGGTGCTGGAGCGCATCCACAAGGTGATGCGCCCGGGCGGTCTGCTGTTCGTCGGTCATTCCGAGAACTTCACCGATTCCCGCGATCTCTTCCGCCTGCGCGGCAAGACGATCTACGAGCGCGTCTGAAAGAACACCCCATGACCCTGTCCTCCGCCTCCTCCGCCATGCAGCAAAGCGCGGCGCTGGCCAGCGCCGGCGCGGCACGCGTGGCCCAGCTCAAGACGGTGTCGCGCAAGAACGGCGAGGCCTCGTTCTTCTTCTACGACGCGCACTTCAAGAACGCCGCCGTGAAGGTGCTGCCCGGCGAGTACTTCGTCGACAACGACGACCTGCTGGTGATGACCACGCTGGGTTCCTGCATCGCCGCCTGCCTGTGGGACCGCCACGCGCAGATCGGCGGGATGAACCACTTCATGCTGCCCGAGGGTCACGGCGACTCGGGCCGCTACGGCTCGTTCGCGATGGAACTGCTGATCAACGAGATGATGAAGCGCGGCGCCGCCAAGAGCCGCATGGAAGCCAAGATCTTTGGCGGCGGCGCGGTCATCTCCGGCATGAACACGATCAACGTCGGCGAGCGCAACACCAACTTCGTCATCGACTTCCTCAAGCTCGAGCGCATCCCCATCGTCTCCAAGGACGTGATGGACGTCTATCCGCGCAAGGTCTGCTTCCTGCCCAGGAGCGGCAAGGCGATGGTCAAGCGCCTGGCGCCGACCAACACCGACGCGCTGGTGCAGCAGGACAAGGCCGCGGCGCAGCGCGCGCAGCCGGTGGCCAGCAGCGGTGGCTCGATCGACCTGTTCTGAGCGCGCGACGGAACCCGGGGAGCCCCTGGAAGAAGTACAGAAGTACGAGGAGTAAGAAGAAATGGCCAAGACCACTGTCGTCGTCGTCGATGATTCCGCGCTGGTGCGCAGCATCCTGACCGAGATCATCAACCGCCAGCCCGACATGCAGTGCATCGGCGCGGCCAGCGACCCGCTCGCGGCGCGCGAGATGATCCGCAACCTCAACCCCGACGTGATCACGCTGGACGTCGAGATGCCCAAGATGGACGGCCTCGACTTCCTGCAGCGCCTGATGCGCCTGCGACCGATGCCGGTGGTGATGGTGTCCACGCTGACCGAGCGCGGCGCCGAGGTGACGCTCAAGGCGCTGGAGCTGGGCGCGGTGGACTTCGTGGCCAAGCCCAAGATCGGCGTGGCCGACGGCATCCGCGCGCTGGCGCAGGACATCACCGACAAGATCCGCATCGCCGCCAAGGCCCAGATCCGCCGCCTGCACGCGCCCACCGCCGCGCCGGCCGCCGCGACCGGCGGCGCGACGCCGCCGCTCAAGCCCGCCTCCCCGATCGCCAGCCTGGGCCGTCTGTCCACCGAGAAGATCATCTTCATCGGCGCGTCGACCGGCGGCACCGAGGCGACCAAGGACGTGCTCATCAACCTGCCCGCCGACTGCCCGGCGGTCTGCATCACGCAGCACATGCCGCCCGGCTTCACCCGCAGCTACGCGGCGCGCCTGGACGGCCTGTGCAAGATCCGCGTCAAGGAAGCCCAGGACGGCGAGCGGATCCTGCCCGGCCACGGCTACATCGCCCCGGGCGGCATGCACTTCAGCGTGGAGCGCTCCGGCGCCAACTACATCGCACGCGTGCAGGACGGCGATCCGGTGAACCGCCACAAGCCGTCGGTGGAAGTGCTGTTCAACTCGGCCGCGCGTGTCGTGGGCCAGAACGCGCTGGGCATCATGCTGACCGGCATGGGCGCCGACGGCGCCAAGGCCATGAAGACGATGAAGGACGCGGGTTCCTACAACCTGGTCCAGGACGAGGCCACCTGCGTGGTCTTCGGCATGCCGCGCGAGGCGATCAACGCCGGCGCCGCCGACGAGGTCCTGCCCTTGCAGCAGATCGCGACGCGATTGATCGAGCGCCTGCGCAGCACGGCCGGCATGTCATTGAACCGGGTGTGACGCCGGCGCGGACCGCGCTCCCGCGCGGTCCGGCCCGGTCACGTCAGGCGGGCACTTCCTCGCCGAACACGAAACGGGCGCCGACGATGCGCCCGTTTTCCCTGGCGCGGCCATCCTCGCCGCCCGCCGCGCCCGGCAAGGTCATGTCCACCTCGTAGATCGCGATCAGCTCGCGCACGACCGGTCCCGAGGGGGTCTGGTTGTGGATGCGCTCGTGGTCGATCACCGTGTTGCCGACGGCGATGCGATGCAGCAGCTCCGCGCGCGGCCGGGAGGCCTCGAAGCGCGCGCTCATGCGCTGACGCAGCGCGTCGGCGCCCGCGGCGATCAAGGTGTCGGGATGCTTGTACTGGCGCGCGTCCGCCGCGTAGAGCGCCAGCAGCGCCTCGACGTCGTGCGCGTTGTAGGCGTCGAGCTGGGCCTGGATCAGATCGGTCGGGGTCATTGGGCGGGTCACTCCTGAATCACTGCTTCTTGGCGGCGGGAGGCGGCGACGGCGGGCGCGAGGCGCTCGCGCTCCGGGCGGTCTCGGCACCGGCGCCACGATCCGCATCGCGCGGGAGACGCGGCGCGCCGGCGTCCGCCACCAGGGCGCGGCGGGCGGCCTCGGCCTTGGCCACGCGTTCGGCTTCCTGGCGGGCGATGCGCTGCTCGCGGGCAGCGATCTGGAGCTCGGCGTTGACGTCGTTGAAGGCGTTCGCGTTCGACACCAGCAGCAGCGCCGACAGCACGGCGACCAGCACCAGCAAGGCCGGTCCGATGACCGGATGGCGCGGCCAGGGCCGGTAGGCATAGCAGGCCGACGCGGGCAAGGTGCCGCTCGCGCAGGGAGCCGCCGGGACGGGGGTGGAGAGGGGGATGTCGGGCTCGTTCATGGTCGCTCCTTCTGCATCGGGGGTGAGGCGGCGCGACGGTCCTGCCGGGGGCGGGAGCGCTCGGGGGAGGCTGTGTCCGTCGCGATGTTGGTCACTGTAGATGCCCAGCATCCGCCCTCCAAACGCTATATCCTTGCCTCCTTGTGCAGCCATTCTTTCCAGCAAGGAGTCCCTCCCCCATGCGCCTGCCCCGCCTTCCGCTCCAGTACCTGGCCGCCTTCCGCGCGGCCGCGCTGCACCAGAACCTGCGCGCCGCCTCCGAGGAGCTGAACCTGACCCACAGCGCGGTGAGCCAGCAGATCCGCGCGCTGGAGCTGCAGCTCGGCTTCCCGGTCTTCGATCGGCAGGGGCGGCGGGTGGTGCTCAACGCGGCGGGCGGCGCCTTGCTGCGCGGCGTCGAGCGCGCCTATCAGGAGCTCGACCAGGGCCTGCGCGCGGCGACCGCCGCGCATGGGGTGGAGCAGCGCAGCCTGCGCGTCACGGTGCTGCCCTCCTTCGCGCAGCGCTGGCTGCTGCCGCGCCTGGGCCGCTGGCATGCGCAGCACCCCGAGGTGACGCTGGAGATCGAGGCCACGCCGCGCCTGGTCGACCTGGAGCGCGAGGGCTTCGACATCGCGATGCGCCAGGGTCTGGGGCCCTGGCCGGGCGTGGAGAGCGAGCCGCTGTTCGACCTGTCCATGCTGCCGGTGGCCTCGCCCGCGCTGGCGCATCAGCTGATCGGGCAGCCGCTGGAGGCGCTCGCGCAGGCGCCGCTGCTGGGCGACGCGAGCCAGTGGGAAGCGTGGTTCGAGCAGGCCGGTCTGCGGCGCCAGGTCGTGCCGGTCGCGATCTTCAACGACTTCGGCATCCTGCTGCAGGCGGCGGAACAAGGCATCGGCGTCGGCCTGACGCGCGAGCTGCTGGCGGCCGATGCGCTGCTCGACGGCCGCCTGGTGCGCGTCGCGCCGCGGCAGGCCATGCTCAAGGAGCCGCAGCGTTATCACATCGTCTATCGGCCCGGCACGCGGGACGCGCCCGCCGTCAGCGCCTTCATCGACTGGCTGCACAAGGAGACCGCGCAGTCGCGCGAGGCGCTCGACGGCTCGACGACCTGTCTGGCCACGGGCAAGGTCAGCGCCGCGCGCGGCGACGCGCTCATGCCGACAGGAACAGTTCCTGCAGATCGCTGAGGAAGTCGAAGCCCTTGGGGGTCGCGCGGATCACCGCCGGATCCGCGTCCAGCAGCCCCTTCGCGCGGCCCTGCGCCATCGCCTGGGCGATCGCGGACGGCGGCAGGCCGGTGCGCTCCAGGAAGCTCGTCATCGTCACGCCCTCGCGCAGACGCAGCGCATTGAGCATGAACTCGAAGGGCAGCTCGTTGCGCGCCACCTCGTGCTCGTTGGACACGGCCTGCCCCTCGGCCGCCTTCTGCATGAAGGTCGCCGGATCGCGCCAGCGGACCTGCCGCAGGATGCGGTGCGCGAAGCTCAGCTTGGTGTGCGCGCCCGCGCCGATGCCCAGGTAGTCGCCGAACTGCCAGTAGTTGGTGTTGTGCGTGCAGCGATGGCCCTCGCGCGCATAGGCCGAGACCTCGTAGCGCGACATGCCGCGCTCGCCGGTGCGGGCGGTGATCAGGTCCAGCATTTCGCTGGCCAGGTCGGGGTCGGGCAGGTGCTCCGGCGGCGCGTTGGCGAAGCGGGTGTTGGGCTCGATGGTCAGGTGATAGACCGACAGGTGCGGCGGCGCATAGGACAGCGCCGTCGACAGGTCCTGGTCGAGCTCCGCCAGCGTCTGCTCCGGCAGCGCGTACATCAGGTCGATGTTGAAGGTACCGAAGGACCGCGCCGCCTCCTCGATCGCGGCGCGCGCCTGCGTGCCGCTGTGGATGCGGCCCAGCGCATGCAGCTTGGCGTCGTCGAAGCTCTGCACCCCGATGGACAGCCGCGTCACGCCCGCCTGCGCGAAGCCCGCGAAGCGGTCCTTCTCGAAGGTGCCGGGGTTGGCCTCCATCGTGATCTCGCAGCCCGGCTCCAGCGGCAGGCGCGCGCGCAGGTCGGAGATCAACTCGGCGATCTGCTCCGGCGCGAACAGGCTGGGCGTGCCGCCGCCGATGAAGATCGACACGACCGAGCGTCCCCAGATCAGCGGCAGCGCGGCCTCCAGGTCGGCCCGCAGCGCGGTCAGGTAGGCGCGCGCGGTGTCGACGTCGAGCTCGCGGCCGTCGCGGTATTCATGGGAGTTGAAGTCGCAGTACGGGCACTTGCGGATGCACCACGGCAGGTGCACGTACAGCGACAGCGGCGGCAGCGCCGACAGCGTCAGCGTGCCGGGCCGCATCATGCGGATGATGTCAGCCAAGGTGCCAGCTCTCGCGCATCTGGCGCAGCAGCTCTTGCGAGGCCAGCGCGCGATGGCTCAGTCGGTTCTTGACCTCGGCGCCCAGCGTCGCGACGCTCTGGCCGAGTTCGGGAATGAACAGCAGCGGGTCGTAGCCGAAGCCGCCCTCGCCTTCCGCGGCGTGCAGGATTTCGCCCTGCCAGCGACCCATCGCGATCAGCGGCTCGGGGTCGTCGGCCGTGCGCACCGCCACCAGCGCGCACACGAAGCGCGCGCGGCGATCCTCGATGCCCTCGAGCTTATCGAGCAGCACACGGTTGTTCTCGGGATCGCTCTTCTCGCGGCCGAACAGCGTCGCATAGCGCGCCGACAGCACGCCGGGCATGCCACCCAGCGCGTCGACCGCCAGTCCCGAGTCATCCGCCAGCGCCGGCAGGCCGCTGGCCCTCGCCGCATGGCGCGCCTTGGTCAGCGCGTTCTCGACGAAGGTATGAAACGGCTCCTCCGCTTCCGGGATGCCGAGGCTGCCCTGCGTCACGAGCTCGATCGCCAGCGGCTGGAACAGCGCCTGCAGTTCCTTCAGCTTCTTCGCGTTGTTGGAGGCCAGGACCAACTTCATCGCTTGCTCCAATCCTTGCTGTTCATCCGGGGGTGTCCGAGCGCCGGTCGATGTCCGACGGACGCCCGCCATTCGAGCGTTCGAGTTACTTCAGGCCGAGCGCCTCGCGCTGCGCGACGAGCAGTTCGCGGATGCCCTTCTCGGCCAGGTTCAGCAGCACGTCCACCTCGGCGCGGGTGAAGGCCACGCCCTCGGCGGTGCCCTGCAGCTCCACGAAGTGTCCCGCGCCGGTCATGACCACGTTCATGTCGGTGTCGCAGGCGGAGTCCTCGACGTACTCGAGGTCCAGCAGCGCGCAGCCTTCATGGATGCCCACCGAGATCGCGGCCACCGAGTCCTTCAGCGGCGACGCGGCGATCTTGCCCTGCGCGATCAGCCAGCTCACGGCGTCGTGCGCGGCGACATAGGCGCCGGTGATCGCCGCGGTGCGGGTGCCGCCGTCGGCCTGGATCACGTCGCAGTCGATCTGGATCGTGCGCTCGCCCAGCTGACCCAGATCGAAGACGGCGCGCAGCGCGCGGCCGATCAGGCGCTGGATCTCCTGCGTGCGGCCGGTCTGCTTGCCGCGCGCGGCCTCGCGGTCGCTGCGGGTGTGCGTGGCGCGCGGGAGCATGCCGTACTCGGCCGTGACCCAGCCTTCGCCGCTGCCCTTCTTGTGCGGCGGCACCTTCTCCTCGACCGAGGCGGTGCACAGCACCTTGGTGTCGCCGAACTCGATCAGCACGGCGCCCTCGGCGTGGCGGGTGTAGTGGCGGGTGATGCGCACCGGACGCAGGGCGTCGGCCGCGCGCCCTTGCGGGCGGGAGGCGATGGCGGTCATGTCGTGTTCCTTCAGGTGGGTTTCTTGCCGGCGCGGCGGATCGCGTCCTGGATCTCGCGCACGGCCGAATCGATCTCGGCTTCGTCCAATTGCACGTCGGCGCCCGCGGCGCCCTGGATCGTCGAGGCGAAGCCCTCGTCGTCCAGGTCCTGGGTGGAGATCGAGTCGGGGGCATCGCCCTCGCCTTCCCACTCCACCGCCAGGGCGGTGACGTTGTCGCTGCGCGCGCCGGCCTGGCGCAGCGCCTGCTCGACCAGCTCGGGCACGGCGTCGGCGACGCTGCGGCTGTCGGAGAGATGGCGCAGGATGTCGGCGTCCGACACCGAGCTCCACAGCCCATCCGAGCACAGCAGCATGCGGTCGCCGTTCTGCAGCAGCACCGGGCCGTTGACGTCGATCATCGGCTTGCCGGGGCTGCCCAGGCAGGTGAACAGCACGTGGCGGTTGAAGCGCTCCGCGCCGGTCGCATGGCGGCCCAGGGCCTCCTGCAACTCGCTGTAGGAGTGGTCGCGGGTGCGGGCGATGAGCTCGGCGTCGCGCAGCAGGTACATGCGCGAGTCGCCGCAGTGGGCCCACCAGATCTGCCCCTGCTGCATCAGCCCGACGACGATGGTCGTGCGCGGCGTGTCGCTCATGCCGCGCTGCGCGGCGTAGGCGATCAGCTGCTGATGCGCCAGCAGCACGGCGGTCTCGAGGAACTGCGCCGGCTCCTTCAGGATCGGGTGCGCGTCGCGCTGGAACAGCGCGGCGACGTTCTGCAGCGCCATGTGCGCGGCGACCTCGCCCTCGGGATGGCCGCCCATGCCGTCGGCGAGCGCGAACAGGCCGGACTCGCGGGTATAGCAATACCCCATGCGGTCCTCGTTCTTCTCGCGGCCGCCACGGCGGCTCACCTGATAGACGGAGAACTTCACGCCTTGGCCCCGGTCTTCAGGTTCTCCAGCTGCAGCTTCAGGCGCTCGCTGAAGCTGAGCTTCGTGTAGCGGCGTTCGGTCTCGCGGGACAGTTCCTTCTGCAGCGCGAAGACGCTCTGCGGACGCGTCAGCGGGTCCAGCGACATGCACCACTCGGTCACTTCGAGCAGGTTGTCCGAGTAGACGTTGCGCAGGCGCGAGAGCGACAGGCCCAGCCGGTCCTTCTCCAGACGCTGGGGCGCATCGTTGGGCGGATAGCCCTGCATGCAGGCGTAGATGCAGGCACCGATGGCGTAGATGTCGGTCCACGGGCCCAGCGAGCCGTCGCGGCGGTACATCTCGGGCGCGGCGAAGCCGGGCGTGTACATCGGCCGGATGAAGTTGCCTTCCTTGGACAGCACCTCGCGCGCCGCGCCGAAATCGAGCAGCACCGCCTTGTTGTCGTTGGTGATGAAGATATTGGCCGGCTTGATGTCCAGGTGCAGCATCTTGTGCTGATGCACGATGCGCAGGCCCTTGAGGATTTCGTCGAATAGCGACCGGATGGTCGATTCGCGGAACACCTTGTCACGCTTCAAATCGCGGGCGGTCACGATGAAATCCTGCAAGGTATCGCCTTGCAGGTAATTCATGACCATATAGACGGTCTCGTTCTCGCGCAGGAAATTCAGCACCGAGACCACGCTCGGATGCGAAATCTGGGCGAGCGAACGCCCTTCTTCGAAGAAGCTGCGCAAGCCGAGGCGGTACAACGGCTGTTTTTCAGGCTTGACGCGTGGCGTCAGTTCGCCGGGGGAGCGTTCAGCAAGCGAGGACGGGAGGTATTCCTTCAGCGCCACCAAATGATGGTCGGGGTCTTCGGCCAAATACACGACGCCGAATCCGCCCGCAGCCAGCTTCTTGATGATCTGATAGCCCCCCACGACGGTGCCTGCGGGCAAGGGCGCCGGTTTGGGCTTTGACATAATCGCGGTTCGATTTCTCTACCGATAGCTGATGCCAGTTTACAGCATGACCGGTTATGCCAGCGCCACGGCACAACCCGCGAACTCCGGCGAAACCCCTAACCCCGCGACCGCCTCGGCGGTGACGGTGGAGGCCCGCTCGGTCAACGGCCGTTTCCTGGACCTGAGCTTCCGCATGCCCGACGAGCTGCGCGCGCTCGAGCCCGCGCTGCGAGAGCTCATTACCAGCCAGGTCAAGCGCGGCAAGATGGAGCTGCGCATCGCGACCCATCGCGAGACCGACAGTTCCTGGCCGAACCCGCAGCCAGAGCAGCTCAACCGCCTGGCGCGCCTCGAGTCGACGGTGCAATCCTGGCTGCCGAAGGCGCAGGGATTGAGCGTCCAGGAAGCGCTGAACTGGTGCAAGAGCGGAGGCACGAGCAGCACCGCCGCGGACGAGACGGTGCTCGACGCGGCCCGCGTCTGCCTGAAGGGATTCCTGGAAGCGCGCGAGCGCGAAGGTGGCAAGCTGGTGACGATGCTCAAGCAGCGCGTCGCCACTTTGCGGGACCTCGCCACACAAGCCGAGCCGCTGATCCCCGCCGCCGTGCAGCGTCAGCGGGAGCGATTCCTGGAGCGCTGGCAGGAAGCGCTGAGCGCCTCGGGCGCCACGCAGACCATCTCCGAGCAGACGCTGCAGGAGCGTGCCGTAAACGAGGCCGCCGCCTACGCGCTGCGCATCGACGTGGCGGAGGAGCTGACCCGTCTGCGCGCCCACCTGGACGAGATCGAGCGCCTGTTCAAGAAGGGCGGCGACATCGGCAAGCGGCTGGACTTCCTGATGCAGGAGCTGCATCGCGAGGCCAACACGCTGGGCTCCAAGGCCGTGGCGATCGAGCTCACCAACATCTCCGTCGAGATGAAAGTCGCGATCGAGCAGATGAAGGAACAGGTGCAGAACATCGAGTGAGCGCGGCGCCCGCGTAAAATCTGCCGATGGAATATCCGGGCAATCTCTTCGTCGTCGCCGCGCCGAGCGGCGCCGGCAAATCCAGCCTCGTCAAGGCGCTGCTGGAGCTGGACGCCAAACTGAGCGTCTCCGTCTCGCACACCTCGCGCGACCCGCGCGGCCAGGAACAACATGGCCGCGAATATCTCTTCGTCGACCAGGCGGCGTTCCGCGCGATGGTCGATCGCGGCGAGTTCTTCGAGTGGGCCGAGGTCCACGGCAACCTCTACGGCACCTCCCGCGCCGCGATCGAGGCGCGCCTGGCCCATGGCGAGGACGTGGTCCTGGAGATCGACTACCAGGGCGCGCTGCAGATCAAGCAGCTGTTCCCGCACGCGGTGCTGATCTTCATCCTCCCTCCCAGCTGGGACGAGCTCAAGCAGCGCCTGATCCGCCGCGGCGACACCGCCGAGGACGTCATCGCCAAGCGCATGAACGCCGCCCGCAACGAGGTCGCGCAGGCGAAACACTTCGATTTCGTCGTGATCAATGCCGTGTTCGAGACCGCGCTTTTCGACCTGAAAGCCATCGTCCAGGCACAACGGCTAAAATACGCGACCCAGCGCCGCAACCGGTCCACCGTGTTCCGTGCGCTCGACCTCATCGAGTAACCGCTTCTGCAGGAAACCAGCATGGCCCGCATCACCGTCGAAGACTGCCTGACCAAGATCCCGAACCGTTTCCAGCTGGTGCTCGCCGCGACCTATCGCGCTCGCATGCTGAGCCAGGGCCACGCCCCGAAGCTGGAATCCAAGAACAAGCCCGGCGTGACCGCGCTGCGCGAAGTCGCCAACGGCGACGTCGGCGTGGAAATGCTGCGCCGCGTGCCCGTCTGATCCCCGGCTGAACGCTGGATCGAAACGCCCCGCCCAGCGGGGCGTTTTCCTTTGCGGCGCGCGGCGCTCCGGCCCGTGCGACTCCCGTCGGCGCCCCACGGCCCGGCCCGGACGGCCGGGCAGCCCGCGGGGCGACTCTGCTCAGCGGTCGCGCCAGAAGGCGGTGTCGATGACGACCTCGTTGCCGCTCTTCTCGTTGATGACCCAGAACTGCCGGCCGTCCGGCGCGATCCGGTGGACTTCACCCACCAGCCGCCCCGCCGCGACGCGCAGCCCCTTGGCGTTGAACGGGAAGTCCGGCGCCTTGGCCAGCGACCGCAGCGCCACCGGCTCGCGCGGATCGGCCGCCAGCCGCATCCGGTGGACGATGGGCGCCAGCACTGGATTCGTCAGGTCGGCCGAGGACAGGTAGACCACCACCTTGGCCTGCGCCCGGCTCAGCGCCACGTTGAGCAGCCGCCGCGCCTCCTCCGTCTGGAGAAAGGCTTGCGTGCCGTCGGCCGGATCGAAGAACACCACCGGCGCCTCGCTGCCCTGCGCGCGGTGCACGGTGCTGACCTTCACCCGCTCGTCCACGCCCTGCGCGAACAGCCGCTGCCGGATCAGCGCCCGCTGCGCGCGGAACGGCGTCAGCACGATCAATTCCTCCGGCCCCCAGTCGCCACCGGCCAGCGCCTGCGCGATGGTGGCGGCGATCGCCTCGGCGGACTCGCGTCTCACCGGGCCGCGGTCCCTGGCCGACCAGCCGCCCTCGCGCGTCACGCGATGCACCTTCACATGGACGTCCGCCGGGATGTCGCCGAGCGCCCTCGCCCGCGCCTCGCGCCAAGCGTCGGAGGCCGAGGCATCAGCCGCGACGCGCAGCGCGCCGTCGTAGAACATGTCGCTGACCAGATCGCCGATGGGCGCGGCCATGCGGGATTGCTCGTCGAGCATCGCCACCGGCCAGGTCGCGACCGCCCCCGGTGAGGCCTGAGGGGCCTGTGACTTCTGTGACGTCGGCGATGGGGCGCCCTGTCCGCCCGCTCGGCCCTTGGGCATCGCCGCGAACGGCGATCGCCCCAGCCACAGCTTCGCGCCGCGGTCCTCGCTGCGCAGCACCGGCGAGAGCTGCTGCGGGTCGCCCGCGAAGAGCCGCGCGCGGCCCAGCGGCATCAGCGCGAGCGCATGCGCCAGGCTCACCTGGCTCGCCTCGTCGAAGACGACCAGATCGAAGGGCGAGGCCCAGGCGATCGCCATGCCTTCGAAGCTGAGGCTCTCGCTGCCCTCGCCTTCCGCGAGCTCGCGCAGCGTCTTCAGCGTGAAGGCGGCGCGCGTGGTGGTCATCGCGACCAGCCGGCACTCCCTCAGCGACTGCGGCGACGGCACGCCCGAGGGCGGCAACAGATGCTCGCGCCCCGCGAAGGCATCGACATCGAAGCGTGAGCCCAGCCGCCGCACCGTGCCGCGCAGGTGTTCCCGACGGCCCTTCTGCAGCGCCTTGTCGACGGCCAGCGTCGCGAGGTCGACCGCGTGGTTCGTCGTCGACAGCAGCAGCACGCGCGCCTGCGGCCGTCGATCGAGGTACTCGGCCAGCATCACGCCCAGCGTCGTCGTCTTGCCGGTGCCGGGCGGTCCCCAAAGGAAGGCGTTGTCGTGCGCGACCAGCCCCAGCGCCGCGCGCTGCGCCGGCCGCAGCCAGCGGAATGGCGAGCCGTCGAGCACCGGCGCATCGGCCAGCGGCGCGGGTCGGGACAGCCCCGGCCAGCACGCCGCGGCGCGCTCGGCCCAGACCGGATCGGCCCAGGCGTCGACGATGGCCTTGAGGAAACGCGGTGGATAGAGCCGGATCAGATGCCCCTCGCCCGGCGGCGCGGCGGTCGCGTCGCGCAGCACGAGCTGGTCCTCCTCGACGACGACCGCGAACACGTTGGCCGCGCCCTTGGCCGGCGCGCCCCACCAGGCAGAGGCGCCCTCCAGCCGCTCGTCGAGCAGCGTCAGTGCCGAGGCCTGCCCGGGGCGCTGCCCCTCGGCATAGACGTACTCGGGATCGAGCGTGACGCGCCAAAGCGCGCCGTCGCGCTCGGCGCGGATGACCTTGAAGTCGTAGAACTCGGGCGTCGCGGCGACTTCGGCCTCGATCGCCGCGCGGATGTCGGCGATGGGCATGAGGTCGCGACGGATCGGCCGGAGCCGTGGAACTGCGGGGAGGCGGGACTATAGCGGCCCCGGCTCGCCGGCTCCCCCGGCGATGGGCGGCAAGCCGCCGGCCGCGATCCGCAAGCCCTGACCCTTCCGGGAGACCCGGCATCGGTCGATGCGGTCAGGGCCGGCTGCCCCGACGGCCGCACAATCGCCGGATGTTCCGGCTGCCCACCACCGCCACCGCGCCCTTCTGCCCCTCCGAGGTCCACGGCTCCATCGCGTTGAACGAGGGCGCGCCGCCGTGGAAGCGGCTGCTGCGCGTGGCCGGCCCCGGGCTGCTGATCTCGGTCGGCTACATGGACCCCGGCAACTGGGCCACCGACATCGAGGCCGGATCCCGCTTCGGCCATGCGCTGCTGTGGGTGGTGCTGGCGTCCAGCCTGGCGGCGATGCTGCTGCAGACGCTGTCCCTGCGATTGGGGCTGGTCACGGGGCAAGACCTGGCACAGGCCTGCCGCGAGCGCTACCGGCCCGCCGTGCGGCTGCCGCTGTGGGTGATGGCGGAGCTGGCCATCGTCGCCTGCGACGTGGCCGAGGTGCTGGGCACGGCGCTGGCGCTGCACCTGCTGTTCGGCGTGCCGCTGCTGGGCGGCGTGGGGATCGCGGCGCTGGACACGCTCATCGTGCTCGGGCTCAAGGGCCGCGGCTTCCGGCAGGTGGAGGCCATCATCCTGGGCCTGGTGATGACCATCGGCATCTGCTACGCGATCCAGCTGGCGCTGGTCGGGCCGGACTGGGCGGGGGTGGCGCGCGGCTTCATTCCCAACGGCGTCGCGGTGCACGACCCGAAGGCGCTGCTGCTGGCCATCGGCATCCTGGGCGCGACGGTGATGCCGCACAACCTTTACCTGCACTCGTCCATCGTGCAGACGCGGCGCGTCGGACGCACGGACGCGGCCAAGCGCGACGCGATCCGGCTGTCGACGATCGACACGCTGGTCTCGCTGACGCTCGCGCTGATGGTCAACGCGGCCATCCTGATCCTGGCGGCGACCGCCTTCCACGCCCACGGCCATCGTGACGTGGCCGAGATCCAGGACGCGTATCACCTGCTGGATCCGCTGGTCGGCACGGTGGCGGCCTCGGTGCTGTTCGGGGTGGCGCTGCTGGCCGCGGGGCAGAGCTCGACCTTCACCGGGACCATCGCCGGTCAGGTGCTGATGGAGGGCTTCCTGCGCCTGAAGATCCCCTGCTGGCAGCGCCGCCTGGCGACGCGCTTCCTGGCGCTGGTGCCGGCCTTCCTCGGCTTGCTGTGGCTGGGCGAGGGAGCGGTCGGCCGGCTGCTGGTGGCCAGTCAGGTGGTGCTCAGCCTGCAGCTGCCCTTCGCGATGTGGCCGTTGATCCGCATGACCAACGACCGCGCGCTGATGGGCGACTTCGCCAACGGGCCGGTCGTGCGGGCGCTGAGCTGGCTGCTCTTCGCGCTGGTCACGGCGGCGAACGGGGCCCTGCTGGTGTCGTTGATGCAGTGATCGACGTCTGTCGAAAATCGCCGCGGTCGTTCGTCGTCACGATGAACACCTCAACCTCAGGGAGATCCGACATGGCGACCGAGCAAGTCAAAGGACCCGCGTCCTACTTTCCGTCCATCGAGAAGAAGTACGGCCAGCCGATCGAGCACTGGATGAAGCTGCTCAAGCAAGCCGGGCCGTTGAAGCACATGGCGCTCGTCAGCAAGCTCAAGACCGAGCACGAGATGGGGCACGGTCATGCGAATGCGTTGGTGGCTTATTTCCTGGCGAAGCAATAGGCGTTGTGGCCGCGACGCATCGAAAGGAGCGCCGGCCCTCGCGAAGTTTGCGCTTGGACAAACTCGGCCTGAAGTCCGCGGCGCTTCCGATTTCAGTGGGCCGCCGCCTTCCTAAACTGCCTGCCTCTCCGGTCCTGCAGTCAGGAGGTTGCCCATGCTTCGAGCGTCCCGCTTGCGCACCCGCAAGTTGCTTTCCGTGCGCGGCGCTATGCTGCCGCGCATGATCTTCAACGCCCTCATCGAGCGAGATCCCGACAGCGACGTGCTGGTCGGCAGCGTGCCCGACGTCCGCAGCGCCTACACGCAGGGCGCCACCATCACCGAGGTCCTGGAACGCTTGACCGAAGTGCTGGAGATGCTGGCGGAAGAGGGCCTCGTGAACATCGACGGCGGCATCGCGTTCAACACGACCTTGCGATTGGAATGACCCGATGGGTGCCGGCGTGCCGGTGCTCAGTGCCAGGGAAGTCGAGCGCATGCTGTTTGCGCTCGGCTTCGTTCCGCGCCCTGGCAAGGGAGCACATCGCTTCTACCGACACCCGGACGGTCGGACGACGACGGTGCCCTTCCACGCGGGTAGCGACATCTGCCCCACGCTGCTGCGCAAGATCTGCGCGGACATCGGGATGGCCATCGACGCGTTCATCCTTTCACGCTGACCCGCGCGCTCAGTCGGAGCCCCCCATCAGCGCGTACGGCCCGCCCCGCTCCAAGGCGCGCCGGTAGGCCGGGCGCGCGTGGATGCGCTGCAGGAAGTCCGTGATGCGGGGCTGTTTCGCGACGGGCCCGCCGCGCTGCGCCGCGGCCTCGAGCGGGAAGCTCATCTGCACGTCCGCCGCCGTGAAGTCCGCCCCCGCGAACCACGGCTGCCGGGCCAGTTGCGCCTCCAGGTAGTTCATGTGGTTGTCGATCTGCGGCTGCACGAAGGTCCGCTTGGCCTTGGCCGCGATGCCCCGCGCGATCGGCTTGACGAAGAACGGCATCGGCGCGCGCTCGATGCGGTCGAACACCAGCTTGAGCAGCAGCGGCGGCATCGCCGAGCCCTCCGCGTAGTGCATCCAGTAGCGATAGCGCAGCGCGTCCTCGGTGCCCGCCACCGGCTTGAGACGCCCGTCGCCGTAGCGGTCGACCAGGTACTCCAGGATCGCCCCCGATTCCGCGATCGTCAGCCCGTCGTCCGTGATCACCGGCGACTTGCCCAGCGGATGCACGGCCCGCAGCTCGGGCGGCGCCAGCATCGTCTTCGGATCGCGCTGGTAGTGCTTGATCTCGTACGGGAGACCGAGCTCCTCGAGCAGCCACAGGACCCGCTGCGAGCGGGAGTTGTTGAGGTGGTGGACGGTGATCATGGTCGCGGAGTCTATGCGCGTGGGCGGCGCCGGCGGTCGGGACCACCCCTCCATCCGGCGGATGCGCCGCCGGGCACCATCGGGCACCCTCCTACAATCCGCGCGCCTTGCGCTTATGGAGCCTGCATGTCTGCCCCGATCGACTTCTATTTCGACTTCGCCTCTCCCTACGGCTACATCGCCTCGCAGACCATCGACGAGCTCGCCGGCCGCTTCGGCCGCACCGTCAACTGGCACGCCATCGTGCTCGACGCCAACTTCCAGTCGCTGGAACGCATCCGCATCCCCAACAGCGTCATGCGCAGCGACTACATCCGCCGCGACGTGATCCGTCTGGCGGCCTACTCGAACGTCCCGTACAAGACGCCCTCCACGCTGGGCCTGCACACCGAAACCGCCGCCCGCCTGTTCCACTGGTTCAACGACCGCGATCCCGACCTGGGTCGCAAGTTCGCGCAGGCCGTCTACAAGGCCTATTTCGTCGAGGACCGCAACATCGCCCAGGCCGAAGTCCTGCAGGAGCTGTGCGCGACCCAGCAGCACGTCACGCCCACCGAGCTCCAGCACCTGGCCAACGACAGCGCCACTCGCGCCCGCCTGAAGGCCGAGATCGACCTGGCCGAGGCCCGCGGCGTGTTCGGATCGCCTTTCTTCATCGTCGAGGGCGAGCGCTTCTGGGGCAACGACCGCCTGCCCCAGCTGGAACGCTGGCTGGAGCACGGCCCGTACTGACCGGCCCTCAGGGCACCGCTGGTTACTTCTTGTCCGCCGGGTAATGTCCGGCGCGACGGGTCATCGCGGGCGCGGCGGGGTGCGTTCCAGGAAGCATGCAGTTCCCTGGAGGTCCATCATGCGAATGATCCGCCCCTTGCTTCTCGTGCTCGCCGCCGCCCCGCTGGTGGCCTCGCTGACCGGCTGCGTGGTCGTCCCGGCCCACCGCTACTACGGCGAGGGCTACGGAGGCGGCTATTACGGCGCCCCGCCTTACGCCGGCGCCATCTGGATCGAAGGCTACTGGAGCAACGACCGTTACGGCGGCCGCCGCTGGAACGAAGGCCACTGGGGCCGCCGCTGAGCCCCCGCGCCGATCGACGATCGCAGCCCCATCGGATACCGCGATCCGCTCATGAAACGACGATGCCGGCACGGGGCCGGCATCGGTCGTGCGCCTCACGAGGCGCTCAGCGCCGCCTCACAGGCCGCAGCTGAAGGTCGCGACGCCGCGGTAGTCGTCGCCGCTCACCGCGACCTGGTACGCGGCCACGACGCGGACCTTCGCATTGCCCGCTTCCCCCACGGTCAGGGCCATGCCGGTGCCACTGTTGAAATAGTTGCCCGTGATCGTCGTGATGGCGGGGCTGTCCAGGCGCTTGCCGCTCGCCGACACGGCGCCCGACTGGGCGCCGACGGTCGCGGTGATCGCTGCGTCCAAGACCGCCGCACCGTTCGAGAACGTCACCGTCGCCGAGCCGGCCGCGGTACCCAGGACGTTGCCTGACCCGCCGACCCGGCTGGGTGCCGTGAACTTGCCGGCGTCGCACTTGTAGGTGCCACTGGTCGGGAAGGCGGTCAGCGCGTTGTAGACCACGTAGTGGTACGCGCCGTCGTCCCCGACGATCGCCGCGGCGGTGCCGTCCCTGTTGACGGTGCCCTTGCTCCAGCGGCCCAGCGCGAAGCTCTCGTCGCCGGCGATGTCCTGGATCGCCAAGTCGCCGCTGAGCGTGTTGGCGTTCATCGTGACGACGCCGCCGGCGGCTGCGCCGGTCGCCGTCTGCTGGACGTCCGTCAGGCGGCCGCTCGATTGCAAGCCCGGGCTCACCAGCATGTAACGACCGTCGTCCGCCTTCTTGGCGTAGCTGGCGGTGACCGAACCGCTGGACGTGCTGCCCTGCGGCGCTTGCGCCTCGGGCTTGACGCCGGCATCCTTCGCGGTGTCCCCGCCGCCGCCACAAGCCGCCAGCAGCGCGGCCACCGGCAGCAGGACCGCGACCTTCTTCAGTTCGTGCTTCATCGATGTCCCCTCGTGAATGACTGTTGTCGCCATGGCGGATGCCAGGCCGCGGCGTCAGTGGCGTGTCACGGAACCCGCGCAGGCGGGTTCATGGGAAATATCAAGAAATCTGTCGACGAGCCGATCAACTCGCCTGCTTGAAGGCCATCACGGCCTGATTGCGCAGGGTGCGCAGCAGCGAGAGCTGCTTCTCGTCCAGCACGACGCTGCCCGGCTGCGCCTTGTCGGCGTAGATCATCGCGAAGGGCGCGCCCCGCAAGGCCATCGGCAGGATCAGGAAGCTGTGCGCCTTGGCGTTGGTGAGGAACCAGGCCGGCAGGCGCTCCGCGATCTTGGGTTGCGAGGCGTCGGCGATCAGCGTGTCCACGCCCTTGCTGCAGATGGCCGTGAAGAGATCCGCCGTCGCGCCCGGCATCACCCGCAGCGGCACGCGGTACAGCGGCACCACCGCCTCGACGCCCTCGCCCAGGCCGAAACGGCCGGTCAGGGTCTCGGTCTTGGGATCACGCAGGCAGAAGATCACCCGGCGGAAGCCCAGCCCGCGGTACATCGTCTCCAGGATCATCCGCAGGATCTCGTTGAGCTTGAAGTTCTCCACCATCGCGTTGGTGATGTCCTGGATGCCGGCCGCCAGCGTGGCCGCGGCTTCGTCCGGGGAGATGACACCGGCCGGGGCCTGCCCCTCGACCAGCGTCGCCTGCAGCTCGTGCGGCGACAGCGTGTCCTGCGGCGACGGGGTCAGCGGCGCGAGCAGCCGCTGCGCCGGCGAGTTCTTCGCCAGCTGGATGTCCATCGCCTGCGCCAGCTGCGTCAGCCGCTGGCGCGCCTGGTCCGCCGCGGCCTCGAAGGCCTTGGCCTCCACGCCCAGCCCGCGCGCGTAGCGCTGCGCCATCGCGCGCACCTTGGCATGCGCCTCGGCCGGATCGCTGTTCAGGATCACGTCGGCGACGTCGTTGCTCGCGCGGCCCAGCCAGCGCATGCGGTCGCCCGAATGCTCGATCAGCCGCACCGGCGCGTCGCCGTCGGGCCGGCGCATCGTGCGCTGCAGGCTTTCGGGGAAGCCCCATTGCCGCGCCACGCCCAGGCCCAGGTCCTCGTAGCTCAGGCCCAGCACCTGCGCCGAGGCCGCGCCCTCGCTCACCGGCGGCGCGGCCTGCTCGCCCATGCCGCGCTCGGGCCGCACCAGGCGGCGCACCTGCTGCGCCTCCTCGGGCAGGTAGAACTCGGACAGCAGGCGGCCCAGCCCCTGGAACATCGTGGCGAGGAAGGACTCCTCGTTCTCGCGCGGGACCAGGCAGAGCTCGCGGGCCAGCGAGCCCGCCATCAGCGACCGCAGGAACTCTTCCTTGAGCCGCTGCGCATGGCCCTTGTTCTCCATCCGCTCCAGCAGCACCAGCGACAGCGCCAGGTTGCGGATGCCGCCGAAGCCCACCAGCGCCACCGCCCGCGACACCGTGCTGATGTGCCCGCCGCCGGCGTGGCTGAACTGCACCGTGTTGACCAGGCGCAGCAGCTTGTTGGTCAGCGCGACGTCCTTGAGGATCTCGTTGGAGAGCGTGGTCAGGCTCTCGTTCTCCGACTGCGTCATGCGCTGGATGCGCGCCACCGAATCGGCCATCGCCGGGAAGTCGGTGCGATGCCGCATGCGGCGCAGCAGGAAGTCCAGCGTGGCGCTGCCGCCGTCGCTGGCGGCTGGCGCCTCGCTGGCCGGATGCAGCCAGGCCGCGAGCGCGTCGTGGAAGCTCTTGGCGTCGGGCCAGCGCTGGGCCGCCTCGCGCGACAGGCCGCGCAGCAGCACGGCGCGCAGCGCGTCGTCGGTGTCGGCGCCCAGGTCCGCGGGCGGATCCAGCGTCTGCTCCATCGCGCGCCGCACGGCGCGCCACGGATCGGGGTCGTAGTTCAGGCGCTGGCCGGAGAGCATCTCGCTCAGCATCACGGCCGCGGCGAAGACGTCCATCACCGGGGAGGCCGGCTCGCCGCGCGCCGCTTCCGGCGAGATGTAGCCCGGCGTGCCGACGATGCGGTTCGGACGCGCGCCCGGCAGCCCGGTCGTGCTGACCCGGCCGGCGATGCCGAAGTCCATCACCTTGGGCCGTCCGCCCGCGTCCAGCAGGATGTTGGAGGGCTTGAGGTCGCGGTGCACGACGCCCGCCTGATGCGCCGCGTGCAGGCCGTCGAGGATGCCCAGCATCATCGTCACCGCCTCGCGCGCCGGCAGGCGGCCGCGCTGGCGCAGGCGCTCGGTCAGCGTGCCGCCGGGGACGAACTCGAACACCATGTAGGCCTGCCCGGCCTCCATGTCGGCCTCGAAGACCGGGACGATGTTGGGATGCGTGAGCCGGCTGACGGCGCGGGCCTCGTGCAGCCAGGCGTCGACGCTGGCGCGGTCCACGCCCTGGGTCAGCACCTTGAGCGCGACCTCGCGGTCCAGGCGCGGATCGTGAGCCAGCCACACGACCGCCTGCGCGCCCGTGCCCAGGCTGCGCAGCGGCTTGAAGCGCCCGACGGCGGGCGGCATGACGGTCATGGGAAGTCCTTGCCTGGCGAGGGCGCGTTGTTCAGCGCTCCGGGCTGGGTGGTCGTGGCTCCCTGGTACGAAGCGGACGCGCCGGGCGCGGCGACCGTACCGGCCGCCCCCTCGGCGCGTTCGCGCAGACGTGATCGCGGCGCCGCGGTGGCGGCCGCGCCGACCGACGGATCGGCCAGCGCGCCCAGGCCGCTGTCGGGCCCGCCGCCCAGCGCGCCCTGCACGCTGCCCAGCGCGTCGTAGACCTCGCGCAGGCCCAGGCCGAGCGCCCGCGAATAGCGGCGCGTGGCCAGCTCGATGGCCGCCTGGCGCTTGCGCTCCGGCGTGCCCAGCGCGTCGATCAGTTCATTGGACAGGCTGCAGGTCAGGCGCAGGATCTCCGAGTCGCCCTCGGCGTGGCGCACCGGCGCCTCCTGCGGCTGGCGCCGCATCATGTGCTGCAGCTCCTCGCCCAGCCCCCAGAACCTGGCCACCGCCAGTCCCAGGCTCTCCAGGTCGCAGCCCAGCACCGCGTAGGCGGCGGACTGCTCGGTCATGCCGCGCGGATTGGGGTTGTCCTCGGTCGCCTCGGGCGCGACCTGCAGCTGACGGATCTGCTGCGCGTCGTCCGGGAAGTGGTACTGGACCAGCAGGCGGCCCAGGTTCTGCATCAGCGAGATCAGGTAGACGACCTCGGCGTCGTAGCCGGCCGGGCGCAGCGCCTGCGCCACCTGACCGGCGCGCTGCACGCGCCGCATCAGGCTCTGCATGAAGGCGGCCTGGCCGTCGTTCATCGGGCCGGGCCAGGGCTTGAGCGCGCGCGCCGCGTCCTCCAGGCCGTTCAGGCCCAGCATCGCGATCGCGCGCTGCAGGTTCAGCACCGTGCCGCCACTGGTCGGGCCCTGCTGGCGCAGCGCGTTGTTGACGCGCCGGATCAGCTCCAGCGACAGCGCCATGTCCTTGAGCGCGAGCGACGCCAGCTGGCTGCCGTGCTGCGATTCCATCGACGAGGAGGCCACCGTCGTCACCAGCCGCGTGCTGGTGCTCGGCAGATGGCCGAAGCGCTGCATCTTGTCCTTGAGCAGCGCGATCGGGCCGCCGTCGTCCTGCTCGGCCGACTGGCGCCAGCCGTCCAGCGCGCGCCAGAAGCTGCGCGCCAGGTGATAGCGCTGGCGCGTCTGGCGATCGCTGGCGCGATTGACGATGGCGCGCAGCGGCTCGGGGATCGGGTACGGGGTCTCCCAGCCCAGGCGCACCAGCTCGTGACCTTGCGGCTGCATGCGCTGCAGCACCAGCTGCAGGTCGGGTTCGTCGAGCACCGCCTTGCCGCTGAGCAGGCGATGCAGCGCCAGGCCCACGGACACGACGTCCTCCTCGGAGGCCTCGCGCACCGCGCGGCGCGTGGCGGCGTTGAAGTCGGCGTTGGCGGGCACCACCTCCTGCGCCACCTCCAGGCCCAGCACGCGCACGTGGTTGGCGCCGTCGATGACCAGGTGGGCCAGCTGGATGTCGCGATGCGCGTGGCCGGCCTCGTGCGCGAAGGCCAGGCCCTCGAGCGCCTGCGCGGCCCAGGCCGCCGCGTCCAGCGCCAGCGGCGGGCCGGTGCGGGCGATGCGCTCCTCCAGCGTCTCGCCCAGCGCGCGGTCGTAGGCCACGTAGGGCCAGGGATCGACCCGGCCGGTCTCGATGACGTGGCCCAGGTTGGGGTGGTGGATGCGGGAGGCGGCGTCCAGCGTCTTCAGCCAGTGCAGCATGGCTGCCTCGCTGTTGGGCTTCTCGCGCGGCATCATCAGGAACATCTCCTGGCCGCTGGACGGGTCGAACACCACCCACAGCATCGAGCGCTGGCTCTTGTGCAGCAGCGCGCGCAGCTCGAAACGGCCGAAGCGCCGCATGGGGGCGGCCGAGGGAGTGGAGTTGTTGTCAGGCACGAGCGATGTGCGACCCCGGTTCATCCAGGGCCACGGACCTTTTGTAACTTGGATTGGACCGAAAACCCGTCGTCCCCGTCTGAAGAAGTAGGGGCGATTCTCCGCTCAGTTTTGTAACTGCGCCCAGACCTTTTCCAGGCGCTTGACGCTGACCGGCTGAGGCGTTCTCAGTTCCTGTGCGAAAAGGCTCACTCGCAGCTCCTCCAGCTGCCATCGGAAATCGTCGATGCGCGCGTCGGGCGTGCCCTTGAGCTCCACCAGCCGGCGCTGCCAGCGCTGCTCCAGCGGCCGCAACTCGGCGAGCAGCTTCTGGTCGCGGGCCGCGTCGGCGCGCAGCTTGTCCAGCCGCAGCGTGATCGCCTTCAGATAGCGCGGGAAGTGCTGGAGCTGCGACCACGGCGTCTGGAGGACGAAGCGCTTGGGCATCAGGCGCTGCAGCTGCGCCTGGAGGTCCTCGACGACTTCCTTGGACGCCGAGCGCGTGTCCTTGAGCTTGCGCAGCGCGCCCTGGTATTCGATGAGCACGTTGAAGGACAGGCGCGCCACTTCCTGCGCGATCAGGTTGAGGCGGGCGCGGCCTTCCTCGACGCGGGACTTGAAGCTGAACTCGTCGGTGGGCAGCGGGTCGGCCAGGAAGGCGCGGTCCACGGCCACGGCGATGATCTGGTCGCGCAGCTCCTCGTTGGTCCCCAGGCTCATGTAGGCGACCGCCATCTGGGTCAGGTCGGGGATGTTCTTCTCGAGGTACTTGAGCGGCTCCTTCAGCTGCAGCGCGACCAGCCGGCGCAGGCCGGCGCGGTGCTTGGCGGCGGCCAGCTCGGGCTCGTCGAAGACCTCGATCTCGACGTGCGCGCCCTTGTCGATCAGGGCGGGGAAGCCGATCAGGGTCTGGGGACCGCGCTTGATCTCCATGAGCTCGGGGAGCTCGCCAAAGCTCCAGGCGGTGTAGGTCTTGGTCGACTCGACGGCGGGCTTCTGGGGGGGCGCGACCGTGGCTTTGATGCCGCGGGCGGGGGTGAGCGGGGTGGAGGGCTCGCTGTCTGCACCGGCCCTCACCCCAGCCCTCTCCCGCTCGCGGGAGAGGGGGTTGGTCGTCGCGTCGGGCTGGCCTTGGAGCTTGAGGGCGGCCAGGGCCTGGAAGGCCGAGCGGGCCTGGCCGCCCAGCTCCGCCTTCAGCGTCGCCAGATTGCGGCCTTGGCCCAGCTGGCGGCCGTGCTCGTCGACCACGCGGATGTTCATGAACAGGTGGGCGGGCACCTGCTCGAGCTTGAAGTCGTTGCGCTGCACCGCGAGCTGGGTCCGCTCCTTCACCGCCTTGAGCAGCACGTCCACCAGACCGCCCTGGGCGAACGGGTGCAGCTCGACGAACTCGGCGACGAACTCCGGCAGCGGCGTGAGCCGCGCGCGCGGCTTCTGGTGCAGGCTCTTGAGCAGCGCGGTGACCTTGGCCTCCAGCATGCCGGGCACCAGCCAGTCGGTGCGCTCGTCGTTGACTTGGTTGAGGGCGTAGATCGGCACGGTCACCGTCAGGCCGTCGCGCGCGTCGCCCGGTTGATGCAGGTAGGTCGCGGCGCAGTCCACCCCGCCCAGACGGAGGGTCTTGGGGAAGGCGTTGCTGGTGACGCCGGCGGCCTCGTGCCGCATCAGCTCGTCGCGGCTCAGGTGCAGCAGCTTGGGCTCGGCCTTGCTGGCCTCGCGGTACCACTTCTCCAGCGTCACGCCGGAGTACACGTCCGCCGGCAGTTGCTGGTCGTAGAAGGCGTAGATCAGCTCGTCGTCGACCAGCACGTCCTGGCGGCGCGACTTGTGCTCCAGCTCCTCGACCTTGGCGATCTGCTTCTGGTTGTGCGCCAGGAAGGGCAGCCGCGTCTCCCAGTCCCCGTTGACCAGCGCCTCGCGGATGAAGATCTCGCGCGCGGCCACCGGGTCGACGCGGCCGAAGTTCACCCGCTTGTTGTTGTAGAGCACGATGCCGTAGAGGGTCGCGCGCTCCAGCGCCACGACCTCGGCGGCCTTCTTCTCCCAATGCGGCTCCAGCAGCTGGGTCTTGATCAGGTGGCCGGCGATGCCGGGCAGCCACTGCGGCTCGATCCCGGCGATGCCGCGGCCGAACAGCCGCGTGGTGTCGACCAGCTCGGCCGCCACGATCCAGCGGCCCGGCTTCTTGCTCAGGTGCGCGCCGGGATGGCGCCAGAACTTGATGCCGCGCGCGCCCAGGTACCAGTCGTCGTCATCGGACTTGCAGCCCAGGTTGCCCAGCAGGCCGGCCAGCATGGACAGATGGACCTGCTCATAGGTCGCGGGCGCGCCGTTCAGGCGCCAGCCGTGCTCGGCGATCACCGTGTGCAGCTGCGAATAGATGTCGCGCCACTCGCGCACGCGGCGTGGGCTGACGAAGTTGTCGCGCAGCAGCTGTTCCTGCTTGCGCACGGACAGCTTGTGCTCCCCTTCCCCGCCGCGCGCATCGCCCAGCCATTTCCACAGCTTCAGATAGCCCATGAACTCCGACTTCTCGTCGTCGAACTTCTTGTGCTTCTCGTCGGCCTGCTGTTGCTGCTCCATCGGCCGGTCGCGCACGTCCTGGCCGGACAGCGCGCTGGCGATGATCAGGATCTCGCTGAGCGCGTCGCGCTTGCGCGCCTCCAGGATCATCCGGCCCACGCGCGGATCCAGCGGCAGCTTGGACAGCTCGTTGCCCATGGGCGTGAGTTCGTTGCGATCGTCGACCGCGCCCAGCTCGTTGAGCAGCTGATAGCCGTCGGCCACGGCCTTGCGGGGCGGCGGCTCGATGAAGGGGAAGTCCTCGACCTGGCCCAGGTGCAAGGCCTTCATGCGCAGGATCACGCCCGCGAGCGAGCTGCGCAGGATCTCCGGATCGGTGAAGCGCGGGCGGCCGAGGAAGTCCTTTTCCTCGTACAGCCGCACGCAGATGCCGTTGCTGACGCGGCCGCAGCGGCCGGCGCGCTGGTTGGCGGCGGCCTGGCTGATGTTCTCGATCTGCAGCTGCTCGACCTTGTTGCGGTAGCTGTAGCGCTTGACGCGCGCCAGGCCGGGGTCGATCACGTAGCGGATGCCGGGCACCGTCAGCGAGGTCTCGGCGACGTTGGTCGCCAGCACGATGCGCGGCTGGCCGTGCGGCTGGAAGATGCGGTTCTGCTCCTGCTCGGACAGGCGCGCGAACAGGGGCAGCACCTCGACGCCGGGCGGGTGGTGCTTGCGCAGCGCCTCGGCGGCCTCGCGGATCTCGCGCTCGCCCGGCAGGAAGACCAGCACGTCGCCGCGGCCCTCGCGCCAGAGTTCGTCGACCGCGTCGCAGATGGCGTCGTTGACGTCGTACTCGCGCGATTCCTCGAAGGGGCGATAGCGCTGCTCCACCGGGAACAGGCGGCCCGAGACCATCAGCACCGGCGCGGGGCCTTTCGCGGAGGCGAAATGCTGGGCGAAGCGGTCCGCGTCGATGGTCGCGGAGGTCACGATGATCTTCAGATCGGGCCGGCGCGGCAGGATCTCGCGCAGGTAGCCCAGCAGGAAGTCGATGTTGAGGCTGCGCTCGTGGGCCTCGTCGATGATCAGCGTGTCGTAGGCCTGGAGCAGCGGATCGGTCTGGGTCTCGGCCAGCAGGATGCCGTCCGTCATCAGCTTGACCGAGGCGCCCGGCTGCAGCCGGTCCTGGAAGCGGACCTTGTAACCGACGACCTCGCCCAGCGGCGATTTCAGCTCCTCGGCGATGCGCTTGGCGACGCTGGAGGCGGCGATCCGGCGCGGCTGGGTGTGGCCGATCAGCCCGCCGCCGTTGCCGCGCCCGCGGCCCAGGGCCAGCGCGATCTTGGGCAACTGCGTGGTCTTGCCGGAGCCGGTCTCGCCGCAGACGATGACGACCTGGTGCTCGGCCAGCGCCCGCATGATCTCCTCGCGGCGGCCGGAGACAGGCAGCGATTCGGGGAACTCGATGGGGGGAATCGGGTTGGCGGGGACGGGCGCGCGGGGGCCGGCCTGGCGCGGGGGGCGCGGCGGGCGGGCGGGATGCGGCGCGCGGGCGGCGACCTTGGGGTCGGCGCCACGGTCTGGCTGTCGGTCGGCGTTGCGGGCCTGGCGCTCGGGGCCGCGCTGCGGCTTCGGCGCCGCCGGGGCGGGGGCGTTGGTGTCTTGGCTCACGGGGCGCGGATTATCTCGCGGCCTGGTGGGAGGGACGGAAGTCCCGCTCCCTCTGCCCTATTCGGCAACGCGGGGGAGCCCGAAGACCCTCTCCCCTGCCCTCTCCCGCAAGCGGGAGAGGGGGTAACTTCTCAGTTCGGCATCTCGGCGTAGGTGATCACGTTGAACACCGCGCCCTGGGGGTCCTGGATGGTCGCCATGCGGCCCACCGTGGGCACTTCCATGATCTCCATCAGCACCTTCCCGCCCATGGCCTTGGCCTGGGCGACGGTCTCGTCCACGTTGTCGACGGTGACGTACAGGCCCCAGGCGGGCGGCATCCCCGCCTGCGGGCAGGCCATCAGGCCGCCGATGGCGTCCGGGGCGCCACGAGTCTTGATGAGGTGATAGGGCGGCGCGTCGGCCGGTCCGCCCGGCATGGGCATGACCTCGATCTGCCAACCGAACAGCTTGCCGTAGAACTCCGAGGCCTTCTTCGGGTCGCTGGTCATCAACTCCGACCAGCTGAAGGCACCGTGGGTCTTGAAGACTTCCATCTGTCGCTCCCGGGGGGTGTTGCGGAGGCGCCATGCTCCCCTGCCGTACCCTGTCCCGCAAGTGCCCCTGCCGCCCCGTCGAGGGGACAGCCTGTTGCACAATCCGCGCCCATGAGCCTGGTCTTCCCCCATACCTTCGTGCCGTGGTTTCGCGCGGTGGCCCCTTATATCCACGCGTATCGCGGTGAAACCTTCGTGGTCGGGATGACCGGGGAAATGATCGCGGCCGGCAAGCTCAACGGCTTCGTCCAGGATCTGGCGATCATGCATGCGATGGGCATCAAGATCGTGCTGGTCCACGGTTTCCGCCCCCAGGTCAACGAACAGCTCGCCGCCAAGGGCCATCAGCCCCAGTACAGCCACGGCATGCGCATCACCGACGGCATCACCCTGGATTGCGCCCAGGAAGCCGCCGGCCAATTGCGCTTCGAGATCGAGGCCGCGTTTTCCCAAGGCCTGCCCAATACGCCGATGGCCAATTCCACGGTGCGCGTGGTCTCGGGCAATTTCCTGACCGCGCGTCCGGTCGGTATCGTCGACGGCGTCGATTTCAAGCATTCGGGCATCGTGCGCCGCGTCGACGCGGCTGCGATCCAGCGCGCCATCGATATCGGCGCCATCGTGCTGATGTCGCCCTTCGGCTTCTCCCCCACCGGCGACGCATTCAATCTGATGATGGAAGAGGTCGCGACGGAAACCGCGATCGCGCTGCAGGCCGACAAGCTGCTGTTCATGACCGAGGTCCCGGGCGTGCTCGAAACCCCCGACGACCCGGATAGCGCGATCGACACGGAACTCGCGCTGGCCGACGCCAAACGACTGATCGCGAAACTCCCGCCCGCCACGCAACCGACCGACGTCGGCTTTTACCTGAAGTACTGCGTGAAGGCCTGCGAATCGGGCGTCGAGCGCTCGCACATCCTGCCCTTCGCCGTCGACGGCGCGATCCTGCAGGAGGTCTATACCCACGACGGCATCGGCACCATGGTCGTGGACGAGAAACTCGAAAGCCTGCGCGAGGCGACCCATGACGATATCGGCAGCCTGATCGCGCTGATCGAGCCCTTCGAGCGCGACGGCACGCTGGTCAAGCGCGACCGCAGCGAAATCGAGCGCGACGTCGAGGCCTATACCGTCATCGAGCACGACGGCGTGATATTCGGCTGCGCCGCGCTGCACCCCTACCAGGAAGCGCGCACCGCCGAGATGGCCGCGCTGACCGTGTCCAGCGCGGTCCAGGGCCAGGGCGACGGCGAGCGCATCCTCAAGCGCATCGAGCAGCGCGCCAAGGCCATGGGCCTGAGCAGCATCTTCGTGCTGACCACCCGCACCATGCACTGGTTCATCAAGCGCGGCTTCCAGCCGGTGGACCCGAACTGGCTCCCCGAGGAGCGCAAGCGCAAATACAACTGGGACCGGCGCTCGCAGGTCCTGGTCAAGAAACTCGGCTGAGCGCCGGTGCCGCCGGCCTCGCCCGGCGGTCCGGCCTGAGCCCTTCCTCCCCACACTTTCCGAACATCGAGGTTTGATATGGCCCGCACCATCCAATGCGTTTATCTGAAGAAGGAAGCCGAAGGCATGGACTTTCCCGTGATGCCCGGCGAACTCGGCAAGCGCATCTTCGAGAACGTCTCCAAGGAGGCCTGGGCCGCCTGGATGAAGCACCAGACCATGTTGGTCAATGAAAACCGCCTGAATCTGGCCGACCAGCGCGCCCGCCAATACCTGATGCGCCAGCTGGAACAGTTTTTCTTCGGTGACGGCGCGGAACAACCCGCCGGTTATGTGCCACCGACCAACTGATTTCAGGTCGGCGACGATGCCAGATCGCCAAGGGGCCGGGAATTACCCCTTGCGAAGCATTTCGATTCCCTGCCTATAATGCGGCAATCCCTTTCGGGGAGCTGTTGAACAACGCGAGGAATTGCATATATGGCATCGCTCAAAGACCTCCTGGCCCAGCGGGCCGCCCTCGAACAGCAAATCGCGGAAACCCAAGAGCGCGAGCGTTCCGACGCCGTCGCCAAGGTCAAGTCGCTGATGCAGGAATACGGCCTGACGGTCGCCGACCTGACCTCGCGCGCCGCCAAGGCGAGCGGCTCGGCCAAGGCCTCCAAGGTCGCCGCCAAGTACCGCAACCAGGCCACCGGCGAGACTTGGAGCGGCCGCGGCCTGCAGCCCAAGTGGCTGAAAGCGGCCATCTCCGGCGGCGCCAAGCTGGAAGATTTCGTCATCTGACCGGTCCGGGCCCCGGCCCGGCGCCGACGAGGCCGGCCCCGCGCATTTGTCGCGTACCGACCTCTTTCGAAAGCCACCTTCGGGTGGCTTTTCTTTTTCTCGTGCGATCGAGGTGCGCCAGGCCCGCCGCCAGCCCTCCCTTATTCCGGGGGGAAGCCCCCGAACGACAGGGATAGCGCGCCCCTGTCCGGGGGCGAGCGGAGGCTAGCATCCCGCCGCCCCCACCCGCCCGTCGCCCCGCCCGTCGCCCCACCCTCGTGAAGTCCGCGCTGTCCGCCTCCGCCGATTGGTCCCTGCCCCGCTTCCCGCGTCGCCTGCTGGCGCCGACGCCGGGCGGACTGATGCTGACCGCCACGGCCGCGCTGACCTTGGCCGGCGCGCTCTGGCCCGCCTGGCGGGCGCTGGCCTGGGCGCCGCTGCCGGCCCTGGGCGCCGCGATGATGTGGCGCGCGCGCGGCGAGCGCCGACGCGCGCTCGAGGAGCGCCTCGAATGGCGCGCCAAGCTGGACGCCGCCGGCATGTCGCTGGCGCGCTGGGTGCCGGGCGAATCGATGACGGCCTCGGCCGGCTGGGAGGAGCGCCTGGGCGCGCCGGATCCCGCTGACCCGATGGCCTGGCTGACCCGCGTCCATGGCGTCGACCGCATGACGCTGGAAGAGCGCCTGCCCGCGCTGCTGCAAGGCTTCCCCGCGCCGGATCTCGACGACCTGGACGATCCCGACGCCCTGGTCCACGCGCTGCGCCTGCCCGACGACGCCGGCGGCTGGATCTGGCACGAGCTGCGATTGCGCGTCGTGCGTCGCGATCCGCGTGGCCGCGCGCGCCGGGTGCTGGCCAGCCTGCAGGACATCCAGTGGCGCCGCATCGCCGAGGAACGGCAGCGCATGAGCAGCGGCCTGTTCCAGCATCTGCACGAGGGTCTGGCGATCACCGATCTGGCGCATCGCCTGCTGGACGCCAATCCGGCCTACTGGGCGCTGATGGGGGAGCTGACGGACGCCGCCGCCGGCCTCGTCATCGACGCGGGCGAGCCTGGCGGCGCCGACGCGGCCGAGTCCCTGCGCCGCCGCCTGCTGGGTCGCACCGCGCTGCCGATGGACGAGGCGCAGCTGCGTCGCGGCGGCCACGACCCCGAGGCGATCGCCGACGCGCTCGCGGATCCGGCCGGTCATTGGCAGGGCCTGGTCAAGGTCCGCGCCGCGGGCGGCCTGCCGCGCACGCTGAGGCTGACGATCTCCTCGATCCCGGAGCCGGACGGCCCGCCGCGCTATCGCGTGCTGGCGCTGACCGACCTCACCCAGGAGCTGCAGCGACAACAAGCGCTCGAGCGCCTGGGCCGCTTCGACACGCTCACCGGCCTGCCCAACGAGCAGGAGTTCCACCGCCGCCTGGAGGCCGCGCTGCACACCAGCCGCCAGGTCGGCCCCGGCTTCATGTTGTGCGTCGCGCGAGTGGACCTGGACGGCTTCGCCGCCTTCAACCGCCGTCATGGCGCCGGCCGGGCCGACGAGGCACTGCGCGAGCTGGCACGCCGGCTCGGGACCGCGCTGCGTCAGGCGCCGCAGTGGTCGGACGAGGTCGCCCGCCTGGGCGGCGACGAGTTCGGCCTGCTGCTGCGCGTGCAGAGCGCCGAGGAGGCCCAGCTCGCGCTGGACCGTCTGCTGCAGGTGCTGCGGCGCCCGATCGACCTGCAGGGCGAGCCCGGCGGGCCGGGCGACCCGGCGGTCATGGCCGCCATGGCGACGGATCGAGCCGGAGACGCCCGTGGCGCGGACGGCCGCTGGGGCCGCGAGGGCGACGACGTCGACGTGCGCCTGCCGGTCGACCTTCCCGCCGCGACCTTGCTGGCGGCTGCCGACGCCGGCGGCTTCGACCTGCCGACGGACTTCGACGCGCTGGACGCGACGACCGTGCCGGGCGATCTCTCGCCCCTCCCTGACGACACGCTCGCCCCGCGCCTGAGCGCGAGCGTCGGCGCCACGCTCTATCCACAGGACGGCGGCGAGGCCGAGACCCTGATGCGCCATGCCGCGCACGCGCTGTACCGCGTCAAGCGCAGCGGTCGCGATGGGGTGCAGTTCTTCGACGTCGAGAAGCGCCGCCATCGAGAGGCCCACGCCCAGGCCGTGCTGCGCGTGCAGCAGGCGCTGGACGCGGGCGAGCTCTGCCTGCATTACCAGCCCAAGCTGGACCTGGTCAGCGGCGCACTGGTCGGCGCCGAGGCGCTGCTGCGCTGGCGTCACCCGCAGCGCGGTCTGCTCGCGCCGGCCGCCTTCCTGCCCACCGTCGAGCGCAGCGGCATGGCCGCGCAACTCGGCCACTGGGTGCTGGAGCAGGCACTGGAGCAACTGTGCCGCTGGCGCGCGGAGGGGCTGGATCTGACGCTCAGCGTCAACATCAGTCCGCGCCATCTGGCGGCGCCGGAGTTCGGCCCGCGCCTGGCCGCCCTGCTGGCCCGCCATGCGGACGTGCCGCCGCAGCGGCTGGTGCTGGAGCTGCTGGAATCGAGCGCGCTGGAGGATGTGGATCGCGCGCGCCAGCTGCTCTCCGACTGCAAGCGCCTGGGCCTGCGCCTGGCGATGGACGACTTCGGCACCGGTTACGCGACGCTGGCGGTGCTCAAGCAGTTGCCGCTGGACGAGCTGAAGATCGACCGCTCCTTCGTCCAGACCATGCTGGTGGACGCGCAGGATCGGGCGCTGGTACAGGGCGTGATCGCGCTGGCGGGCCAGTTCGGCTGCGGCCTGGTGGCCGAGGGCGTCGAATCCCCGGCCCATGCGCGCGCGCTGGTCGAGCTGGGCTGCCGGGTCGGCCAGGGCAGCGGCCTGTGCGAGCCGCTGCCGCCGGAGGCCCTGCGGGAGTGGGCGAGAGGACGACCGATTCAGGTCATCACGTAAACTCCCGCGGTGATCCCGCCCGGCTTTATTCAGGACCTTCTGGCCCGCGTCGACATCGTCGACATCGTGGGCCGCCATGTCGACCTCAAGAAGGCCGGCATCAACCACAAGGGCCTGTGCCCCTTCCACGGCGAGAAGTCCCCGAGCTTCATCGTCAGCCCCTCCCGCCAGACCTTCCACTGCTTCGGCTGCGGCCAGCACGGCAACGCCGTGGGCTTCCTCATGGAGCACCTGGGCATCGGCTTCGTCGACGCGGTGAAGGACCTCGCCCAGCAGGCCGGGATGCAGGTCCCCGAGGACGATCGCAGCCCGCAGCAGCGCGAGGCGGAGAAGGCGCAGAAGCAGCGCCAGGCCACGCTGACCGAGGTCCTGGCCAAGGCGAGCCAGCACTACCGGCAGCAGCTCAAGGGCAACCCGCGCGCGATCGACTACCTGAAGGGACGCGGCCTGACCGGGCAGATCGCGCTGCAGTTCGGGCTGGGCTACTCGCCCGAAGGCTGGCGCACGCTGGCCAGCGCCTTCCCGTCCTACGACGACCCGCTGCTGGTCGAGACCGGCCTGGTCATCCTGCAGGACGATCCGGGCAAGAGCGAGGCCGAGCAGCGCCGCTACGACCGCTTCCGCGACCGGATCATGTTCCCGATCCGGAACGTCCAGGGCGAGGTCATCGGCTTCGGCGGCCGCGTGCTGGACAAGGGCGAGCCCAAGTACCTGAATTCGCCCGAGACGCCGGTCTTCCACAAGGGCAAGGAGCTCTACGGCCTCTACGAGGCCCGCCCCGCGATGCGCCGGCGTGGTTACGCGCTGGTGGTCGAGGGCTACATGGACGTGGTCGCGCTGGCGCAGCACGATTTCGGCAACGCGGTCGCGACGCTGGGCACGGCCTGCACGCAGGACCACGTGCAGAAGCTGTTCCGCTTCACCGAGTCGGTGGTGTTCAGCTTCGACGGCGACGCCGCGGGCCGGCGCGCCGCGGGCCGGGCGCTCGAGGCCGCCCTGCCCCACGCCAACGAGACGCGCACGATCAAGTTCCTGTTCCTGCCGACGGAGCACGACCCCGATTCCTACGTCCGCGAGCTTGGCGCCGAGGCCTTCGAGCGCTGCGTCGAGAACGCGGTGCCGCTGTCGCGCCAGCTGATGGAGACCGCGGCCGAGGGCTGCGACCTGGGCACGCCCGAGGGCCGCGCCAAGATGCTCAGCGTCGCCAAGCCGCTGTGGGCCGCGCTGCCGGACGGGCTGCTCAAGCGCCAACTGCTGGGCGAGCTCGCGCGCCGCGCGCAGTTGCCGGACGCGGAGCTGCAATCGCTCTGGGCGAACGCCCTGCCGCCGCCCGCGCCCGGCCAGCGACAGCGCGCTGAACAACGCCCCGCGACACCGCGCGCCCAGCCGCGCCCGTCGGCCGACGGCGGCCAGGGAGGCGCCGGCGACGAACCCTATTTCGACATTCCCGCCTCCGCCTACGGCGACGAAAGCGCGGGCGGTGACGAGGTCCACATCCCGCACGACGCCTATGCGGGCGACGCGGGCGCGCCCTCGCCCCAGCAGGAAGCCCCGCAGCAGCAACGCAAGTGGGAGCCGCGCGGCGACTTCAAGGGCAAGGGCAAGGGCAAAGGCAAGTGGGGCGGCGGCGACTGGCGCAAGCGCGACCAGGATCCGACCATCGGCCTGCCGCGCAAGGCGCCCCCCGCGCCCATGGACCATGCGGTGCGCATGCTGCTGCTGCATGGCGAGCTCTGGAACCACGTCGGCGAGCAGGACCTGCAACTGCTGCACGAGCTTCCCGGCGAGCATGGGCAGCTGATCGCCTGGCTCGAACGCTTCCTGGTCGACCACGGCCCCACGCCCTGGGCTGTGCTGCAGGCGGCCTTGCTCGAGGCGGACCGGATGGAGCTGGCCGAGCGCGTCTGCGGCGGGCCGATCAGCGCGCCGGTCTCGGAGGAGCACCTGGAGGACGAATTCCGCGTCGTCATGCGGCGGCTGTGGATCAGCCGCCTGCGCGCGGAGGCCGACCAGATCGCGCGCAGCCCGCAGCCGGACATGGGCCGCTTCCAGTCCTTGCTGAAGCAGATCCGGGAGCTCGAGGCCGCCTGACTCGGAATCTTTTTGACCGAACCAGATTTCTGGCAGATAATCAAGGGTTTTCGCGCGTCAAGAGTGACGGCAGCGCCAACCGGTCCCGGCCCCCCACTGACCCTGGGTTCATGCAAAAGCGGCCAACCTACACCGCCTGGGCTGCACCTTCAAACGTTCACGCTAGCTTGTCCGCGCAAAGCCTTGAATGGCGGTCGGTTCATCCCGATCTGCGTTTCAAGGCACGAGTTCGAGCCGCCTGGGCTCGCCGCGTCGCATAGCCCGCAAGTGTCGGGAGTTTGCGACCGTCGGCGACGCAGGTGGCCGTTTGCATTGCCCCACTGCTCACCCCACTGGCCCCGAAGCCACCGAGGAACTGCATGACCGCCAAAAAGACCGCGTCCAAGGCCGCCGCCGCAGAAACCGAAGAAGTCGTCAAGAAGCCGGCCGCGAAGGCCGCCGCCAAGACCACCAAAGCCGCCACCGCTTCCGCTGACGAAGCGAAGCCCAAGCGCGGCCGCAAGCCCAAGGCCGAGACCGAGTCGAAGAAGCCCTCCAAGGCCGCCAAGGCCGAGGAGGAGGAAGAGGACTTCGGCGACGTCGACGCGGATGTCGAGGGCGACGGCGATGGCGAGTCCGAGGGCGAGGTCGAGACCGCCGAGGCCGCCGAGGTCGAGGAACTCGGTGAGGACAAGCCCAAGGCCAAGCCGCTGCGCATGAAGGTCAGCCGCGCCAAGGAGCGCGCGCTGATGCGCGAGTTCGGCCTGGACGAGACCGCCCTGACCGAAGAGGAAGTCGCCAAGCGCCGCCAGGAGCTCAAGACCCTCATCAAGATGGGCAAGACGCGTGGTTTCCTGACCCATCAGGAAATCAACGACCACCTGCCCGAGAAGCTGATCAACGAGGAAATCCTCGAGGCGATCGTGTCGATGCTCAACGACATGGGCATCGCCGTGTACGAGCAGGCGCCCGACGCCGCCACGCTGCTGATCCAGGGCTCCACCTCCCCGACCGCGACGGAAGAGGAAGCGGAAGAAGCCGCGGAAGCCGCGCTGTCGACCGTCGACTCCGAGTTCGGCCGCACGACCGACCCGGTGCGCATGTACATGCGCGAGATGGGCACGGTCGAACTGCTGACCCGTGAAGGCGAGATCGAGATCGCCAAGCGCATCGAAGGCGGCCTGCAGGCGATGATGCTGGCCATCTCGGCCTCGCCGACGACCATCGCGCACATCCTGGAGTTCTCCACCAAGATCCGCGCCGGCGAGATGCAGATCTCCGAGGTCGTGGACGGCTTCGTCGCCGCCGACGAGGCGGACGACTACGTCGCCGAGGAAGACTTCGACGAGTTCGACGAAGAGGACGACGACGACGGCAACGGCGGCTCCAAGGCCCTGACCAAGAAGCTGGAAGAGCTGAAGAACGCCGCGCTGGTGAAGCTGGACTCGCTCGCGTCCAACTTCGACAAGATGCGCAAGGCCTTCGAGAAGGACGGCTACAAGTCGGCCAACTACAACAAGGCCCAGGCGGCGATCAGCGCCGAGCTGATGACCATCCGCTTCACTGTCAAGACCATCGAGAAGCTGTGCGACATCCTGCGCTCGCAGGTGGACGACGTGCGCCGCTTCGAGCGCGAGATCCGCAAGATCGTGGTCGACAAGTGCGGCATGCCTCAGGAGCACTTCATCAAGACCTTCCCGCCCAACGTGCTGAACCTGCAGTGGGCCGAGAAGGAGATCGCCTCGGGCAAGCCGTACGCGAACATCATGTCGCGCAACCTGCCCGCCGTGCAGGAGCTGCAGCAGAAGCTGATCGACATCCAGGGCAAGGCCGTGGTCCCCCTGGATGACCTGAAGGGCATCAACAAGCGCATGAACGAGGGCGAGAAGGCCTCGCGCGACGCCAAGAAGGAAATGATCGAGGCCAACCTGCGCCTGGTGATCTCGATCGCGAAGAAGTACACCAACCGCGGTCTGCAATTCCTGGACCTGATCCAGGAAGGCAACATCGGCCTGATGAAGGCGGTGGACAAGTTCGAATACCGTCGCGGCTACAAGTTCTCGACCTATGCGACGTGGTGGATCCGTCAGGCCATCACCCGCTCGATCGCGGACCAGGCCCGCACCATCCGCATCCCGGTTCACATGATCGAGACGATCAACAAGATGAACCGCATCTCGCGCCAGCACTTGCAGGAGTTCGGCTTCGAGCCGGACGCCCCGACGCTGGCCGAGAAGATGGAGATGCCGGAGGACAAGATCCGCAAGATCATGAAGATCGCGAAAGAGCCGATCTCCATGGAAACGCCGATCGGCGACGACGACGATTCGCACCTGGGCGACTTCATCGAGGACACCAACAACACCGCGCCGATCGAAGCCGCCATGCAGGCCGGTCTGCGCGAGGTGGTGAAGGACATCCTCGACAGCCTGACCCCGCGCGAGGCCAAGGTGCTGCGCATGCGCTTCGGCATCGAGATGAGCACGGACCACACGCTGGAGGAAGTCGGCAAGCAGTTCGACGTCACCCGCGAGCGCATCCGCCAGATCGAGGCCAAGGCCATCCGCAAGCTGAAGCACCCGTCGCGCAGCGACAAGCTGCGCACGTATCTGGACAACCTCTGATCCAGCGCTGACCCCGCCATCCCGGATGCCGAACACAGGCACCGGGATTGCCCGACAGACCGGCCTACGTCCCTGGACGTCGGCCGGTTTTCTTTTGGGCGAGCCGTGGCGGTCCAAAGGCTTCCCGGGGGCGGATCGGACAAGTGGAAATGCTGCGTTGCGGCATTCGCCCGCTCGATGGGGGAGCGCTGTCGCGCGGGTGCCGACGAGGCCCCCAAGCGAGGGCTAATCACCACGTTCGCCCTGAGGTCGCGCAGCTACACTGAGACTTCCTTCACACCTGATCCGCAGCAAGGCCGATGACCCAGATCCGCGAGCGCACCGTCCTGTTTGCCGACCTGCGCGGCAGCACGGCGCTGTTCGAGACCCTGGGCAACGCGGAAGCTTCGGGACTGGTCACGCAGACGGTGGCGCTGCTGAGCCAGGCGGTCGACGAGAACCGCGGCAATCTGATCAAGACGCTGGGCGACGGCCTGATGGCCGCGTTCGACAACCCGCGCGACGGCATCAAGTCGGCGATGCGGATGCAGGAACTGCTGCTCAAGTCCTCGGTCCGCAGCGAGCGCCTGCGCCACACCCATCTGCAGATCGCGCTGGCGCGCGGCGAGGTGGTCGAGATCCACGGCGACTGCTTCGGCGACGCGGTCAATGTCGCGGCGCGTCTGCTGGACCATGCGGGCGACGGCGAGACCGTGGTCACCGCCGAGGTCGTCCACGGCCTGACCAGCGCGCAGAAGGCGCGCTTCCGCAGCCTGGACCACATCAGCGTGCGCGGCCGGGCCGAGCCGGTCCACATCTACGTGCTGGACAACGGACGCGGCGACGCCGCCGCCACGCAGTTCGGCGAGATCGTGCGCAGCGCCGGCCCCGAGGGCATCCGCCTGGTGTGGCAGGACCTGGACCGTGTCTTCGACATCGAGCAGATGCCCGTCGTCCTGGGCCGCAGCACGCAGGCCACCTACTGCATCACCGACGTCCGCGTCAGCCGCTCGCACGCCCGCATCGACTGGCAGGGCAGCAGCTTCAGCCTGACCGACCTCAGCTACAACGGCACCTTCGTGCGCTTCGGCGCGGGCGGCCAGACGCTGAGCCTGCGCCGCGGCTCCTGCACGCTGCACGGCGCCGGCGCGATCGGCCTGGGCGGACCGCCCTCCGAGACGCAGGCCCCGACGGTGCGCTTCGAGATCATGCATCTGGCCGAGGCCGCCTCGCCGATGCTGATGCGCCGCGGCCTGTGAGCGGCGCGCGCCCGCCCCTCCTTCCGTTTTCTCCACGACCGGCGTCACGCCTGCCCGGATGAGCTTCCGTCCCGAGCCCCCCTTCGACCACGGCACCGCGCCGGTCACCGGCGTGCTGCTGGTCAACCTCGGCACGCCCGAGGCGCCCACCGCCGCGGCCACGCGCCGCTACCTGGCGCAGTTCCTGTCCGACCCGCGCGTCATCGAGATCCCCAAGGCGGCCTGGTGGCCGATCCTGCACGGCATCATCCTGCGCACCCGGCCAGCCCAGTCGGCGAAGAAGTACGCCAGCATCTGGATGAAGGAAGGTTCGCCGCTGATGGTCTGGACCACGCGCCAGGCCCGGCTGCTGCAGGGCTACCTGGGCGAGCGCGGCCACCGGGTCGTCGTCCGCCACGCGATGCGCTACGGCAGCCCGTCCATCGCCTCGCAGCTGGACGCGCTGCGGGCCTCGGGCGCGACGCGGGTCCTGGTGCTGCCGGCCTATCCGCAGTACTCGGCGGCGACCACCGCCAGCGTCATCGACGAGGTGGCGCGCTGGTCGCTGACCCGGCGTCACGTGCCGGAGTTGCGCATCGTCAATCGCTACCACGATCACCCGCGCTACATCGGCGCGCTCGCCGAGAGCGTGCGCCAGCACTGGGAGCGCGAGGGCCGCGCCGAGCTGCTGGTGATGAGCTTCCACGGCATGCCCGCCCGCACGCTGACGCTGGGCGACCCGTACCACTGCGAATGCCTGGCCACGGGCCGACTGCTGGCCGAGGCGCTGGGGCTCTCGCCCGCGCAGTACAAGGTGACCTTCCAGAGCCGCTTCGGCAAGGCGCGCTGGCTGGAGCCCTACACGGAGCCCACGCTCAAGGCGCTGGCCGGCAAGGGCCTGAAGTCGGTGGACCTGATCTGCCCGGGCTTCTCGTCCGACTGCATCGAGACGCTGGAGGAGATCGACATGGAGGCGCGTACCGCCTTCCTGACCGCCGGCGGCCAGCGCTTCAGCTACATCCCCTGCCTGAACGACCGTCCGACGCACGTCCGCGCGCTGACGACGATCGCCGAGCAGCACCTCCAGGGCTGGCCCACGCAGGACGCGCCGGAGCTCGACGCGCTCAAGCGGCGCCGCGAGGCGGCCGTCGCGGCGGGCGCGCCACGCTGAACCCCGCCGGACTGGCCTCGATCGGCCGGAACGGCGCAGAATTCCCGGACATGGCTCACTCGTCCCGCTCGCATCCGCAAACTCCCCCGTCGCGCTCGACGTCGACCTCGACGCTCGAGGCCATCCGCCTGGACAAGTGGCTCTGGGCGGCCCGCTTCTACAAGACGCGCGCCATCGCCGTCGAGGAGATCGGCAAGGGCCGGGTGACCGTCAACGGTCAGGCGGTCAAGGCCTCGCGCGACGTGCGGGTCGGCGACAGCATCCGGCTTCGCCAGGGCCAGATCGACCGCGAGGTCCGCGTCGCCGGCATCAGCAGCATCCGCGGCCCCGCCCCCGTCGCCCAGCAGCTCTACGAGGAGACGGCCGACAGCGTCGCCCATCGCGAGCGCGCCGCCGAGGCCCGCCGCCTCGCGCCCGAACCGGCCAGCACCATCCAGCAAGGCCGTCCGACCAAGCAGGACCGTCGCCGGCTCGCCGAGTGGGACGACCGCTGGAGCGCGAAGATCGACTGACTCGGCCTCCCGCCCAATTCGTGCGGTCCTCGCCACCCGCGGGCGCTCCGGATATCAGGTACAGGGTTTGCCATCAGGCCGATGTCAGAATCCCCCTCTTGAACCTCCGGACATGCGCCCCATATGTCGCGGGTCGCCCGAAAGCCGGCTCATGCCGGCACCGCCTCCACAGAGAGGCCCGGGCTTTCGCATTGGGGCATTCCAACCATGACGACTGACAAGCAACAACCTGATCCGACGCTGGACGAGCTCACCCAGCAGGCCGCCGCCGCGGCTGCCGCCTCGATCCCCGAAACGGCCGAGGCCAAGCTCGCCGACACCGAGCGCCGCCTGGCCGAGATGTCCGACGCGTATTTGCGCGCCAAGGCCGAAGTCGAGAACACCCGCCGCCGCGGCGAGGAAGACGTCTCCAAGGCCCGCAAGTTCGCCGTCGAAGGCTTCGCCGACGCGATGCTCCCGGTGGTGGACAGCCTGACCGCCGCCATCGGCCGTCCGGACGCCAGCGTCGAGCAGGTGCTGGAGGGCGTGCACGCCACGCTGCGCCAACTGCAGTCGGCGCTCGAGCGCAACAAGGTGCTGGAGATCAATCCGGCCGCCGGCACCAAGTTCGACCCGCATCAGCATCAGGCCATCTCGATGGTTCCGGCGGACCAGGACCCCAACACGGTCGTGACCGTGCTGCAGAAGGGTTTCCTGATCGCCGACCGCGTGCTGCGCCCGGCGCTGGTGACCGTTTCGGCGCCGAAGTAAGCATCCGACATCGCCGGGGGTCTTGAAGCCCGGCAAGTTATCCACAGATCAGAAGCATCCCGGAACGCAGTTTCAGCCGCTCGATCCACGAGCCCGATCCATGGCCGCAAGGCCGACCTCGACGCTAACCGTTCCGCCAGTTTTCAAGTTTCAGGAGCATCCTCATGGCCAAGAAGAAGATCATCGGCATCGACCTGGGCACGACCAACTCGTGCGTCGCTGTCATGGAAGGCAACACCACCCGCGTCATCGAGAACGCGGAAGGCGCCCGCACCACTCCGTCGATCATTGCGTATCAGGAAGACGGCGAAGTGCTGGTCGGCGCCTCGGCCAAGCGCCAGGCGGTCACCAACCCGCGCAACACGCTGTACGCGGTGAAGCGCCTGATCGGCCGCAAGTTCCAGGAAAAGGAAGTCCAGAAGGACATCGACCTGATGCCCTACACCATCGCCGCCGCCGACAACGGCGACGCGTGGGTGGAAGTGCGCGGCAAGAAGCTGGCGCCCCCGCAGGTCTCCGCTGAAGTCCTGCGCAAGATGAAGAAGACCGCCGAGGACTACCTCGGTGAAGAGGTCACGGAAGCCGTCATCACGGTCCCGGCCTACTTCAACGACGCACAGCGTCAGGCGACCAAGGACGCCGGCCGCATCGCCGGTCTGGACGTCAAGCGCATCATCAACGAGCCCACCGCCGCGGCCCTGGCCTTCGGCCTGGACAAGCACGGCGCCGGCGATCGCAAGATCGCGGTGTTCGACCTGGGCGGCGGCACCTTCGACATCTCGATCATCGAGATCGCGGACGTCGACGGCGAGAAGCAGTTCGAAGTGCTGTCGACCAACGGCGACACCTTCCTGGGTGGCGAGGACTTCGACCAGCGCATCATCGACTACATCATCGGCGAGTTCAAAAAGGAACAAGGCGTCGACCTGACCAAGGACGTGCTGGCCCTGCAGCGTCTGAAGGAAGCGGCCGAGAAGGCCAAGATCGAGCTGTCGACCTCGTCGCAGACCGACGTCAACCTGCCCTACATCACCGCCGACGCCACCGGTCCGAAGCACCTGAACATCAAGCTGACCCGCGCCAAGCTGGAGTCGCTGGTGGACGAGCTGATCGAGCGCACCATCGCCCCTTGCCGCACCGCGATCAAGGACGCCGGCGTGTCGGTGAGCGAGATCGACGACGTCATCCTGGTCGGCGGCATGTCCCGCATGCCCAAGGTGCAGGAGAAGGTCAAGGAGTTCTTCGGCAAGGATCCGCGCAAGGACGTGAACCCCGATGAGGCCGTGGCCGTCGGCGCCGCGATCCAGGGTCAGGTCCTCGGCGGCGAGCGCACCGACGTGCTGCTGCTGGACGTCACCCCGCTGTCCCTGGGCATCGAAACCCTGGGCGGCGTGATGACGAAGATGATCAAGAAGAACACGACCATCCCGACCAAGTTCAGCCAGACCTTCTCGACCGCCGAGGACAGCCAGCCCGCGGTGACCATCAAGGTGTACCAGGGCGAGCGCGAACTGGCGCAGGCCAACAAGAGCCTGGGCGAGTTCAACCTGGAAGGCATCCCGCCGGCCCCGCGCGGCACGCCGCAGATCGAGGTGAGCTTCGACATCGACGCCAACGGCATCCTGCACGTCGGCGCCAAGGACAAGGGCACCGGCAAGGAAAACAAGATCACCATCAAGGCGAACTCCGGCCTGTCCGAGGCCGAGATCGAGAAGATGGTGAAGGACGCCGAGGCCAACGCCGCCGAGGACAAGAAGAAGGTCGAGCTGGTCCAGGCCAAGAACCAGGCCGACGGCCTGGTGCATTCGGTGCAGAAGTCCCTGGGCGAGCACGGCGACAAGCTGGACGCCGGCGAGAAGGAAAAGATCGAAGCCGCGATCAAGGACCTGGAAGAAGCCATCAAGGGCGAGGACAAGGCCGAGATCGACGCCAAGACCGAGGCCCTGATGACCGCCAGCCAGAAGCTGGGCGAGAAGGTGTACGCCGAGTCGCAAGCCGCCCAGGCGGCCGCGGCGGGTGGCGCCGGCGCGGGTGCCGAGCACGCGGAAGCGGCTGGCGCGCAGCAGGCCTCGTCCAAGCCGGCCGACGACAACGTCGTCGACGCCGAGTTCAAGGAAGTCAAGGACTCGAAGTAAGCCGGGCATGCCGACGATCCACACGTCGGCATCGCGTCGGGAACATGCTGTCAATGACAGCCGCCGCGCGAGGCCCCTAGCCTCGCGCGGCGTTTTGGTTTGAGGCCGCAGGAAGATCCATGGCAAAGCGTGACTATTACGAAGTCCTGGGCGTCGCGAAGAGCGCCAGCGAAGAGGACATCAAGAAGGCGTATCGCAAGCTGGCGATGAAGTACCACCCTGACCGCAATCAGGGCGAAGGTGCCAAGGAAGCCGAGGACAAGTTCAAGGAGGCCAAGGAGGCCTACGAGATGCTGTCCGACGCGCAGAAGCGCGCCGCCTACGACCAGTACGGCCACGCCGGCGTGGACCCCAACCAGGGCTTCCGCGGCGCGGGCGGCGGCGAGGGCTTCGGCGGCTTCGCGGAGGCCTTCGGGGACATCTTCGGCGACATCTTCGGCCAGCAGGGCGGCGGCCGTCGCGGCGGCGGAGGCCAGCAGGTCTACCGCGGCAGCGACCTGAGCTACGCGATGGAGATCACGCTGGAGGAAGCCGCGCGCGGCAAGGAAACGCAGATCCGCATCCCGTCCTGGGAAGGCTGCGAGACCTGCCACGGCAGCGGCGCCAAGCCCGGCACCAGCGCCAAGACCTGCGGCTCCTGCGGCGGCAGCGGCACGGTGCACATGCGCCAGGGCTTCTTCAGCATCCAGCAGACCTGCCCGCACTGCCACGGCACCGGCAAGATCATTCCCGAGCCCTGCACCACCTGCAACGGCGCCGGCAAGATCAAGAAGACCAAGACGCTGGAAGTCAAGATCCCGGCCGGCATCAACGAGGGCATGCGCATCCGCTCCGCCGGCAACGGTGAGCCGGGCGTGAACGGCGGCCCGTCGGGCGATCTCTACATCGAGATCCGGATCAAGCAGCACGACATCTTCGAGCGGGACGGCGACGACCTGCACTGCACGATGCCGGTGTCGATGACGACGGCGGCGCTGGGCGGCTCGATCGAGGTGCCCACGCTGGGCGGCAAGGCCGAGATCGAACTGCCGGAAGGCACGCAGCACGGCAAGACCTTCCGCCTGCGCGGCAAGGGCATCAAGGGCGTGCGCTCGAGCTACCCGGGCGACCTGTACTGCCACGTCAGCATCGAGACGCCGGTCAAGCTGACCGAGCATCAGCGCAAGCTGCTCAAGGAGCTCGACAAGAGCCTGCGCGACGGCGGCGAGCGTCACTCGCCGAACGCCAAGAGCTGGACCGATCGGGTCAAGGACCTGTTCAAGTAATCGGCCTGGCCATCGGGTCACTGCGAGAAAGCGAACCGTTTGATGACAGTCGCTTACACGCAAACCCGGAGGCGCCGCGTCCCCTGCCGGATGGACAATCCGGCGCGTGGTTGACGACATTCGCACGCGCTGGGGATCTCGAAGCCCGCTTCCTCCCGGAGCGGGCTTCTTCACTTTGGGCGGACGGTCGTCATGAGCGTCGTCTCGCCCCATCCGCTGGCCAAGCTCCACGCCAATCCGCTGGCCAACACGCAGGCCCTGGTCATCGACGCCAACGCGACCTCGCGCAGCCTGATGACGGCCCAGCTCAAGGACCTGGGCGTGGGCCATGTGCGGCAGGCCACGCGAGTGCGCGACGCCCGCGTGATCCTGGAGACCCAGCCCTACGACATCGTCCTGTGCGACTACTACTTCGACGGCTCGGAGATGTCGGGACAGGACCTGCTGGACGAACTGCGGCGCGAGCAGCTGCTGCCCTACTCCACCGTCTTCGTGATGGTGACCGGCGAGTCCTCCTATGCGAAGGTCGCCGAAGCGGCGGAGGCGGCGCTCGACGCCTACCTGGTGAAGCCCTACACCAGCGCCGCCCTGGCCGACCGGCTGGCCAGCGCGCGTCATCGCAAGACCGAGCTCAAGGGCATCTTCGACGCGATCGACGCGCGGGAGTTCGGCCACGCCGCCGACCTCTGCCTGGAACGCTTCCAGCGGCGCGCCACCTACTGGCTCTACGCGGCGCGCATCGGCGCCGAGCTGCTGCTGCGGCTGGAGCGCCATGCCGAGGCGCGTGAGCTCTACGAGGCCATCATCGCCGCGCGCACCGTGCCCTGGGCGCGGCTGGGCGTGGCGCGGACCGAGGTCGCGAGCGGCAACCTGGCCGCCGCGCGCCGCACGCTGGAGACGCTGATCGGCGACATGCCGGAGCAGGCCGACAGCTACGACCTGATGGGCCGCGTGCAGATGGAGCAAGGCGAGATCGGCGCGGCGCTGGCGACCTACCGGACCGCGTCGACGCTGACGCCGGGCTGCCTGCTGCGCCAGCAGCACTGCGGCACCCTGGCCTTCTACGCCGGCCAGCGCGACGAGGCGATCCGGATGCTGGAGCGCAGCCTCGCGCAGGGGCTGCGGTCCAAGCTCTTCGACTGGCACAGCCTGGCCCTGCTCGCGCTGATGCGCTTCGACACGAAGGACGGCAAGGGCCTGAAGTACGCGGCGGACGCGCTGCAGTGGGGCATCGAGCGCTCGCCGCGCGACGCCCGCTTGCGCCGTTTCGACGTGCTGCTCAACGGCCTGCGCCTGCTGATGGAGCGACGCCTGGCGGATGCGCTCGAGCTCGCCCGGCGCTTCGCGCGGCAGATCGACGCGGAGGACTTCGACCTCGAGTCCGCGAGCCTGCTGATCGCGCTGTGGGTGCGCATGGCGCGGCAGGACATCGAGCTGCCCGAGATGGAGACGCTGATGTCGCAGCTGGGCATGCGCTTCTGCAGCTCCAAGTCGGCGACCGAGGTGATGGCCAGCATGGCCGAGGGCCACGAGCCCAGCACCCTGCTGCTGCGCGAGGCGCAGTCCCGGGTCTTCGCGATCTCCGAGGCGGGTCTGCGCCAGGCCATGCGCGGTGACGCGCAGGCCGGCGTCCAGTTGCTGGTCGAGCAAGGCACGCAGACGATGAACGCCAAGCTCATCGACATGGCGGCCCTGGTGCTGCGCCGCTACCGAGATCGCATGAGCGATCCCGACGCGCTGGCGCCCCGCATCGAGGCGCTGCAGCGGCGCTACGTCCAGGCCAGCGGACAGGGCCTGAAGGCCGCTCGCGCCGCGGGCGGCGTGGCGCTGCGCGGATGACGCCCACCGTGCGCGCCTCACGCACAACCAAGTCAGCCTTCGCTCACGCGCGCGTGCAACCCATGCGCCATCTTCAGCCCCGCTTCAGGGGCGCTTCAGTTGGGAAAACTACAAGGATCGGTTGGCCGCTGGCTTGACCGAAACAAGAATGCCGTTCTCCGATTCCTCGCCCCTGTACCGCGGCACGTCCGCGCCGCGCGCGACGCGCTCGCCCCTCTCCCTCACCTGGCTGGCCGCGATCTGGACAGCGGTGCTGGGCAACTGGCCGCTGTGGCAGCGCATGTGGGGCATGCCCGATTACGCGGGCGCCTCCGGCAAGGTGTTCATCGTGGTGTTCGCCGGCATCGTGCTGATGGTGCTGGGCGCCGTGTTCAGCCTGCTCGCGTGGCGCATCGCGGTGAAGCCGCTGCTGACGCTGATGCTGCTGATCACCGCGCCGCTGGCCTACTTCATCGGCAGCTACGGTGTCGTCATCGACAGCACCATGGTGACCAACGCGCTGCAAACCGATGTGCGCGAGACCCGCGATCTGATGAGCTGGGGCTTGCTCGCGCATGTGGTCGTGATCGCGCTGATCCCGCTGGCCTGGATCTGGCGCCAGCGGGTGAGCGAGCTGCGCTGGTTCAAGCGCCTGGGCTGGAACCTGGTCAGCGTGGCGGTCGCGCTGGCGCTGGGCTTCGGCCTGGCGGCGACCCGCACGGCGGACCTGGCCTCGACCCTGCGCAACAACAAGACCCTGACCAAGATGGTCAGCCCGGTCAACGGGATCTGGGCCAGCGTGGCGCTGATCACGCAGAAGCAGAAGAAGCCCAAGGGCCCGCCGGAGGTCGTCGCCGCCGACGCCACGTTGCGGCCACGGCCCGCGGGCGCGAAGCCGCCGCTGGTGCTGCTGGTGGTGGGCGAGACGGCGCGCTCGGCCAACTTCCAGCTCAACGGCTACGGCCGCCCGACGAATCCCGAGCTCTCCGAGCGTCCGGTGCTGAGCTACCGCGACGTCGCGTCCTGTGGCACCTCGACGGCCGCCTCGCTGCCCTGCATGTTCTCGCAGCTGGGCCGCGAAGCCTTTGTCGATCACCCGGGCAATCAGGAGACACTGCTGGACGTGCTGCAGCGCGCGGGTCTGGCGGTGCTGTGGCTGGACAACCAGTCCGGCTGCAAGGGCCTGTGCGACCGGGTGCCGAATGCGCAGGCGATCAACCCGGCGCGTCCGGACCACCCGATCCCCGCCGGCCTGTGCCGTGCCGACGGCGAGTGCATGGACGAGGTGATGCTGCACGACCTGGACGCGCGCATCGCCGGCCTGGAGCCGGCGCGCGTGGCCAAGGGCGTGGTGCTGGTGCTGCACCAGATGGGCAGCCACGGGCCGGCCTATTACCTGCGCACGCCGGAGGAGCGCAAGCCCTTCCAGCCCGAGTGCCGCAGCAGCGCGCTGCAGCAGTGCCCGCTGGACCAGGTGCGCAATGCCTACGACAACACCATCGCCTATACCGACCACGTGCTGGCGCGCGCCATCGACTGGCTGGGCACGCAGGAATCGACGTTCGACCCGAGCCTGCTCTACGTGTCCGATCACGGTGAATCGCTGGGCGAGAACAACCTGTTCCTGCACGGCATGCCCTACGCGATCGCGCCCCAGGAGCAGAAGCACGTGCCGCTGATCCTCTGGCTGCCGGAGCAGACGCGCCAGTCGCAGCATCTGGACAGCGCCTGCCTCGCGCAGCGCCGCGACACGCCGATGTCCCACGACGGCCTGTACCACACGGTGCTGAGCCTCAGCGGGGTGCAGACGGCGGTGTACCGGAAGGATTGGGACTGGGTGGGGGCGTGCCGGCGTCCGTGATGCGTCCTGTCCGCAGGACCGCCGAGTCCGCACAGGAAGGCTGATCACAGCGTGCGATCAACTGGGCCACCTGGTCAAGCTGCTCACCAAGTTCCTTCTCGCTCACCCAATCGCCCAGGCGATAGTCGGCCTTGACCCGGCGTTCGCGCTGCACCTCGAGTTGCACCCCATTCGCTTTCGATCGAAGCTTCAGGATGGCGCTGCAGGTCCGGTCCGGATGCTTCAAGCGGTTGATCAGCTCCTGGTGCCGCCCGCCCTCTTCTCCCATGTTGGCCCCCAACGCGGGCAGCGCCTGCTCCCACTCCCGACATCGGTGATAGGCCGCGTAGTAGGCGCGGCTGATCGCCGACCGTCGCCATCCTTCCGATGCGTGTTGCCCTTGCTCGCGCGCGATGCTCATCAGTTCGTGACTGGTCGTAGGCATGCCCTGCCCTCCTCGAACGACGTTCCGATACCGTCGGATGTCAGGCGTCCGGCTGATCGACGAAGTGGAAATGAAAGGGGGGCTGCAACAGATCGACGTAGGCCAACTCGCCCCAGAACGCCATCGTCTGCGCATACGCCTCCTGGTGCGAAAGCTGCACGGGCAGCTCGTAGCGGATGCTGACGACGTCTTCCGCGTCGAAGACCGACAGCAGCGCCGGCCCGGCACGCCTCATCCCGAGCCGGTACGCGAAATACGCGGCCAGGTGCATCAGGTGCCTGACATAGGTGACGGAGACGTTGCGCTTGCGCTCCAGGACATCGAGATAGTCCGCGACCTGATCCCACGACGCGTACCGACAGCAGGCGTCAGGCTCGGTCTCAGGGAATGACGACGCACCGAAAAGCATCGCGGGATTTCTCAGCAGCTCGACGACCGCATCGATCTCCGGGGCGTCCGGCGGAATCGGTACCGGATGAACCATGATCGCGATCAACTGATCAGGCGACACCGCCCGGCGCAGGGCCTGCACATCCACCGTCATCCCTCGCTCCTTGATACGAGTCCCACGACCCGAAGACCATCAGTCTGCGAGGACACAGCGTTCAATGCAGTCCCTCCGAAGGGCGTTTCGGTGGGGGGCGCTGATCTCGGCAGGTCACTCCCCCCACGCATACTGGGGAAGGCCATTGCGAGATGCGCCGCAAGCGGGGTCAGGCATTGCCGACGTCGCCCTCGCTCCCGCGTCCGCGCCGTGCATCACGCCCTTCAGAACAGCGACTGCTGTCCTTCGAGCTTCGACGGTGGCCGGAACTCGCTGAAGTCGAAGTCGTGCCGCTCGCGGCCCAGGCCCAGCCGCTGCGAGGCCTTGCGCAAGCGCTGCTGCAGCAGCTCCGCCCAGAGGCCCTCGCCGGTGAAGCGCGTGCCGAAACGCGCGTCGTTGTCCTTGCCGCCGCGCATGTCGTGCAGCCGCGCCATGATGCGCGCCGCCTTGGCCGGCTGGTGCAGCCGCAGCCAGTCGTGGAAGAGCGGCGCGACCTCCCAGGGCAAGCGCAGCGGAATGCTGAAGGCCTTGGTCGCGCCCGCCTCGGCGGCGGCCTCGAGGATGCGCTCCAGCTCCGGCTCGTTCAGGAAAGGGATCACGGGCGACACGCTCACCCCGACCGGAACGCCCGCCTCGGCCAGCGCCCGGATCGTGCGCAGGCGCCGCTGCGGCGAGGCCGCGCGCGGCTCCAGGATGCGCGCCAGCTCCGGGTCCAGCGTCGTCACCGACAGGTAGACCGACACCTGCCGACGCCGCGCCATGGGAACGATCAGGTCCAGGTCGCGCTCGATGCCGCTGGACTTGGTGACCACCGAGAACGGATGGCGCGCCTCGGTCAGCACCTCCACCACGCGGCGCGTGATGCCCAGCTTGCGCTCGATCGGCTGATAGGCGTCGGTGGCCGTGCCCAGCACCAGCGGGGCGGGCCGGTACGCGGGCGAGGCCAGCGTCTCGCGCAAGCGCGCCGCCGCGTTCACCTTGGCGATGATCTTCGTCTCGAAATCCAGGCCCGGCGACAGGTTCAGATAGCTGTGCGTCGGACGGGCGAAGCAATAGATGCAGCCATGCTCGCAGCCCCGGTAGGGATTGATCGACAGATCGAACCCGATGTCCGGCGACTGGTTGCCGCTGACGATCTTCTTCGCCTGCTCCTCGATGATCTCGGTCTTCGGCGCGAGGTGTTCCTCCGACGCCTCCTGGTCCAGCGTGCCCCAGCCATCGTCGTACTGCTCGCGCTCGCGCGATTCGAAGCGGTGCGCGATGGCCCAGGCGCTGCCCCGGCCCTTCAGCGCGTCGGCCTGCACATACATCGGCGGCCCCGAGATCCCGGGCGCGCGCCGGCCCGCGGGACGCCCCTCGGACGGGTGGGCATCGGTGGGATCGGGTCGGTCATCGCGGGACATGCTGTCAATTTATACAGTATCCAAACGGATTGCCAGTGCCGTCCGGCATGAGAGGATGCGGCCCCCACGCGAGCCGCATCAGGGACGGACCTCGCATAACAAGACAGACGATCACGATGCATCACCGATTCACCGCCGCGACGCTGGCCATCGGCGCGCTGGCGGCGGCCCTCCAGGCCGCACCGGAAGCGGCCCTGGCGCAAAGCCAGGCCTCCCCCCAGGAACTCACCCGTCCGGGCGAACTCGCCCAGCCGCCGCAGGGCGTCAGCCGCGAGCGCGACGCCAAGGACTGGACGCTCACCTGGACCCCGGTCGCCACGCTCGGCACCGGCATCCGCACCAGCCGGCAGCGCGCGACGCTGGTCCCGGGCGGCTCCAACAACGGCGACGACTCCGACCTCAACTACGCCGCCGGCGACACCTTCAGCCGCGTGGTCAAGCTCAACAGCGAGTTCAAGGCGGTGCATCGCTCCGGCCTGGGCGTCGAGCTCGACGGCTACGCCTGGTACGACGACGCGCAACTGCATGGCAAGGTCGCGCACGGCAACAACCCGAGCAACTACCAGCCCGACGCGCCGCTGTCCGACCGCGGCTTCGCGCGCGGCGCGCGCTTCCAGGGCGCGCAGGTGCTGGGCGCCTACCTCTTCGGCACGACCGCCGTCGGCGAGGGCTCGGCCGAGTTCAAGCTCGGCAAGCTGTCGCTGGAGCGTGAGCGCGGCTTCAGCTTCACGGGGGGATCGCGGGACCTGGAGACGCGCAACGCGGCCGCCGCCGCGCGTCCCGGCGCGCTGGCCAACGAAGGCGCGGTGCCGGTCTGGGCCGCCACGGCGCGCTGGAACGTGAACGCGGCGCTGAAGCTGGAGGCCTTCCTGCAGTTCAAGCCCGAGGGCTCGGTGCAGGCGGGCTGCGGCACCTTCGCCGCGGTGCTGGACTTCTCCGCGCCGGGTTGCGACCGCGTGTTCTACAGCAACGTGCTGAGCGAGCAGCAGAACATCGCCCGCGGCATCTTCACCGCGCGCGGCCCGGACATCGAGCCCAGGAACCGCCCGGACCAGTTCGGCCTGGGCGCGAGCTACGTGGTGCGCGAGATCGGCACCCGCTTCGGCGTGCTGGCCGCGAAGTACCACTCGCGCGACGCCTTCGTCGACGTGCTCAAGGGCAAGGGCCTGGGGCCCGCGGCCGGCGCCACGTACCAGATCGAGCATCCGACCGACAAGCAGCTGCTGAGCTTCAGCACCGCGACCCGCATCCCGGCGCTGAACCTGTCGGTGCTCAACGAGTTGAGCTTCATCGACCACCAGCCCATCCAGCTGAACACCACGGACCTCCTGAACGCCTTCCTGGCGGGCCAGGGCCCGCTGGGCGCCGAGGCCAAGGCCCTGCCCAACGGCACGCTGTTCCGCGGCTACGACCTGTACAAGGTCGCGCAGCTGCAGACCGGCCTGCTCAAGGAATTCCCCGGCCTGTGGGGCAGCCGCAAGGCGGTGCTGGGCTTCGAGGCCTCGGTCAAGCACGTGATGGACCTGCCCGATCCGTCGGTGCGCCGCTACATGCGGCCGGAGAACTCGGGCGTGTGCACCACGCCCGGGGCCTGCACGACCAACGACGGCTTCGTCACCTCGACCGCCTGGGCCTACCGCATGCATGTGGGCATGGAGATCGACAACGTCGGCGGCAGCGGCGTGCTGCTGCGGCCGGCGCTGATCTTCGGCCAGGACGTGAAGGGCTGGTCCTACGACTACGCCTTCATCGAGGGCCGCAAGTCGGCGCGCCTGTCGCTGGACGCGGACTTCAGCCGCCACGTCTATGCCAACGTGAGCTACACCATCAGCCGCGGCGGCCAGTTCAACATCCGCAAGGACATGGACTTCGTGATGGCGAGCGTGGGCTACAAGCTCTGAGGCCGCTCCCCCGCGGGCCGGCCGGTCGCGCCGCGCGGCCGGCGCCCCGGGGCCTCGATTCCGGCCGTGTGGCGCCCCTCGTCAGCCTGGATCCGACAGATCGGGGAACACCACCGAGCGCTTCACCCGCGAGTAGGCGAAGCTGGTGTCGATCGACTGGATGCCGGGGATGGCGTGGAGCTCCTGGCGCACGAAGCGCTCATAGTCCTTCAGGCTCTGCGCGAGCACGCGCAGCAGGTAGTCCACCTGGCCGGTCATCACGTAGCAGTCGAGCACCGCGTCGATCTTCTGGATGGCGCGCTCGAACCGGCGCACGGACTCGGCGGTGTGCTCCTTGAGCTTCACGCCGACGAAGGCGGTGACGGGAAGGCCGAAGGCTTCCTCGTCCACCACCGCCGTGTAGCCGCGGATCGTCCCCGACTCCTCCAGCATGCGCAGCCGCCGCAGGCAGGGCGTGGGCGTGAGGCTCACCTGCTCCGACAACTCCTGGTTGGTCATCCGGCCATTGGCCTGGAGCGCGGCGATGATCTGGTAGTCCTTGCTGTCCATGGGCGAAACCTTAGCAGCTTCTGCCAATCGAGCCGCCAATCCCTGGAGCTTTTGAACACTTTCGCTCGACGTCGACGACGAGAATTTCCAGCGATCCGCAGGAACCGCCGTCACGTCCATGAAGTCCCTCAGCCCCACCCTCGCCGGCGCCGCGCGCCCCTCGTTCTCGCAGAGCCCGGCCGCGGGCTGGCTGACGATGGGGCTCACGCTGGTCATCTGGGCGAGCTTCTCGCTGTCGATCCGTGCGATCGGCGCGTCGACCCTGTCGCCCGGCGACGTGGCCTTGGTGCGCTTCCTGGTCCCGGCCCTCGTGCTGGCGCCCTTCGTCCCGTCGCAGTGGCGCGTGCTGCAGCGGCTGCCCCTGAGGTGCTGGGCCATGATCTCGCTCGGGGCCGGCCTCCCCTTCTTCCTGATCGCCTCGATGGGCGGCCGCTTCACCTCGGCCGCGCACGTGAGCGCGCTGATCGCCGGCACCACGCCGATCTCCTTCGCCGTCGTGGGCTGGCTGATGTGGCGCGAGCCCGTGCCCGCCGCCCGTCTGAAGCGGCTCGCCCTCATCGTGGCGGGCGTGGCGCTGATGGTGCTGGGCTTCGGCACGCAGTCGCCGCAGGCGCTGGTGGGCATGGGTGTGCTGCTGCTCGCCAGCCTGCTGTGGGGCACCTACACGCAAGGGCTGCGGCTGGCCGGCATCCCGCCGCTGGCCGGCGTGATGGTGGTCACCTACCCCTCGCTGCTGCTGCTGGCCGCGCTCTCGGGGTCGGGACTGCTCGAATCCCACCTCTCGACGGCGCCGATGCGCGACATCTTGGTCTTCGCCGGCGTGCAGGGCGTCGGTGTGGGCGTGTTCTCGACGCTGCTCTACGGGCTGTCGATCCGCCTGCTGGGTCCGCAGAAGTGCTCGATGGTGGGCGCGCTCGCGCCGGTGCTCGCCACGCTGATGGCGATCCCGCTGCTCGGCGAGACGCCGAGCCTGGTCACCGCCTTCGGCGTGGTCGTCGTCAGCCTGGGCGTGGTGCTGGCCGTTCGCGCGCAGGCCCCCTTGGCTCGGTGACCCGCCGGCCTGCTGACCCGCTGGCCTGCTGACCCGCTGGCCTGCTGACCCGCTGGCCTGCTGGCCTGCTGGCCTGCTGACGCGCTGACGCGTTGACCTCCTGAGCGATTGAAGCTGGCCCGCTGAGCATCTGAGCATCTGAGCATCTGAGCATCTGAGCATCTGAGCATCTGAGCTTCTGAGCTTCTGACGCTGCCCCGCCGAGTTGCTGCCGCGTCGACACGCTGATCTCTCTGTCGCCCCTGGCGAAGTGCTCACCGCTCCGCGGCTCCCTCGCCCGCTTGCGGGAGAGGGTGGGGGTGAGGGTCTTCGGGCGCTCCCTCACGCCATCTGCCCCCGCACCCAGGCGCTCACGCCCTCGGGCCCCTGGAACTCGTCGATCGAGCGCACGGGAATGCGCGGATGCCGCTCCCGCCACATCCCCGCGAGCGCCGCGCCCGGCCCCACTTCCAACACGCAGCTCACCCCGCGTTCGGCGACGCTGTCCATCACCTCGTCCCAGCGGATGGTGCTGGCGATCTGCCCCGCCAAAGCGGCAGCGAGCGCGCCGGGATTCCGAGTCGCCGCCGCGTTGAAGTCGCACACCACGGACACCCTCGGCGCGTTCAGGCCCAGAGCCGCGAGGCGATGCGCGAAGCCCGTCGCGGCCGACGCCATCAGCGGCGTGTGCGAGGCGACGGCGACCGGCAAACGGGCGCAGCGCAAGCCCTCCTCGCGCCAGCGCGCCGCGTGCGCGTCCAGCAAGGCGACGTGCCCGCCGACGATCACGCGCGACTCGTCGATGCGGATGGCGATGGACAAGCCTGGCGCCGCCCGCACGACCGCGGCGCTCGTCAGGCTCAACGCCCCCTGCCCCTGCACGCTCATCAATCCGGTGTCCTGCCCGGCCACCGCCTGATCCATCAGCGCGGCGCGCTCGACAGCCAAGGGCAGTGCGAGGTCCTCCCCGATCGCGCCCGCGACAGCGAAGGCCGCGAGCTCGCCGACGCTGTAGCCCGCGACGACCACCGGCGTCGGCAGCCGCGCGGCGAGCACGCGCCACGCGGCGAGCCCGATCCCCGTGAGCAACGGTTGCGCGACGGCATTGGCGCTGGCCCAAGCGGGGTCCCGCAAGCGCTCACGCCATCCGGCGTCGAGCAGAGCCTCGAGTCGATCGAGCAGCGGCGCCGCCTCGGGCTGCGTCCACAGCCACGGCAACATGCCCGGATGCTGCGCGCCCTGACCGGGGAACAGCAAGGCCAGGCCCATGGTCAGACCAGTCGGTCGAGCCAGCAGGCGGCCGCCAGCGTGTCGGCCGCGCCGCCGGGCGACAGATTGCGGCGCACGAACTCGCGCCCGATCCCTTCGGCCCTCGCCCATCCACCAGGGGCGGCGATGCCGCCCGCGACGAGGAAGTCCCGCGCCGCCGCTTGAGCGAATCGCAGGCCTGCGAGCCCGCCGCGATGCGCGAGGTTGCTGTCGTCCAGTTCGGCCATGACGGCGAACAGCGCCTGCAGCCGCGATCCCCGCATCGACAGGCCGCTCGCGCGCGCGGCGCGCAGCGCGGGCCAGGCGACCTCGAACAGCGTCGGGAAGCCGAGCGCCGCTTCGGACGACGCGCTCCGCAAACCCAGACGCCGCGCCGCGATCCCTCCGGGCAGCGTCGAAGGCTTGCGCGCCCGCTCTTGCAGGTCCTGCCCCCATCGCGCGCGCAATGTCTCGCGCAGCGCCTCGGGCTCGATCGATCGACCGGACCCGACCACGGCCCCCGCCGACGCGCACAGCAGCCCCAGCATGAAGATCGCGCCGCGATGCGTGTTGATCCCGCCGGTGGCCGCGAGCATGCGCGCCTCGGCCTCGATGCCGCAACGCTCCAGCGCGTGGAAGGGCGCGCCCTCCCCGCCCAGCGCGGCGATGCGGCCGAAGTAGCCGCGCAGCGCGAACACGCTGCGCATGAAGGTGTGGGCGTCCATGTCCGCGTGGCTGCCGCGATCGAGCGGCGTCACCAGTCCCGGCTTGGGCGACAGCGCCAGCTCGTCGTGCAGCGCGAGCGCCGCGGCGCGTCCGATCTCGCGCGCGGTCGGCGCGGCAACTCGCGCGGCGGGAATGGGCCTCATGCCGACACCTCCGCGGCCCCGACGGCATGCGAGCGCTCCCCCGCGCTCGCAGCGCCGGCAGGGTCAAGGTCAAGATCCACGGCGATGCGAGCGCCCTCGCCAGCGCCAGCGCCAGCGCCTTCGACATCGACTTCGACTTCGACATCGACGAGCAGCGGACGATCCGGAGGACCCGTCAGCGTCAACGGCCCGAGCGACGGCCCGCGCAGCCGCTTCACCAGCAGCGCGCTCACGCGGCCGGAGCGCCAATCCCGCCATTCGCGCCACGCGATCGCCGCGTCGCCGGCCAGCACCAGCTCGCCGTCGAGCCGCCGCGCGGGCGCCTCGAAGGCCTGCATCGCCGCCGCGGCCGCATCCGCCTGGACCGGTCCGTCGACGGCGACCCACACGTCCAGGTCGGAGCCCTCGCGCACATGCGGCAGGCCGCTCAGCGCCTGCCAGCCGTGACTCCCGAACACACGCGCCGTCGCCCCGCAGGCGCGCAGGGCCGCGACCAGTTCACGGGCCGCCGCCCAGGTGCCTCGCGGCAGCTGCGTGACGAGCTGGTCCAGTCGCGGGAACTCGTCGAAATAGAGCACCTCGGCCCACCGCACCCGCAGCGCAAGCCGTCGATGACCCCAGCGCGCCGGCGCGCACAGGCCCATCGCGATCTCGCCCTCGGGCAGATCCGCCGGCTGACGCGTGACGACGAGCGGAAGACCACGCTCGGCCCAGTGCGCGAGACAGGATCGCGCCTGCGCGTCCCAATCGGCCCGCAGCAGTCGATCCCAGGCCGATTCGCGCACGTGCGCGATCTGATGCCGATGCAGCGCGGTCATGGCTCAAGCTGCATCGAGCACGCGCCGCACGACGTCGGCGGACAAGCGGCGCCCGCCGCGTGCCCGTCCGGCCTCGGCGCGCTCGTCGCGGGTCGGCAGATCGGCCAGCGCCGCGCGCAGCGCCTCGCGCAGATCACCGTCCCACAGCCGCCGCACGCCGCCCATGGCGACGTAGTTCCCCACGCCCGGCGCAAAGACCGGGTTCGAGGTCGAGAGCTCGGCCAGGAAGGCCTCCGGCAGCTTGGTCACCCGCGACATCGCCGGCAGGCGCATCACGCGGATCTCCGCCTCGGGCAAGGCATCGCAGGCGTCGGCCATCAGGCCCGAGGTGATGAAGCCGCCCGAGAGCGCCTGGTCATAGACCAGCCCCAGCACCCGATGCCCGCGACGGCGCGCCAGATCGATGCACATGCCCAGATGGGCCATCGCGCGGTTGATGCCCAGCAGCTCGTCGCGCCGGCGCAGCTGCTGCCCCTGCGTGTCGATCAGCAGCAGGAGGGCGCGGCCCGGGTGCTCGGCGATGACGTCCAGCACCACGCGCGCCTGCGTCAGCGCCAGCTGTACGCCGATCGGCGCATGGTCCGTCGTGCCGACGACGGCGATCGGCTCGCCATCGAGGTCCGCGGTGCCGCGCAGCACGTCGCCCTCCCGTGTGATGCCGTGGTCGGCGCCGAAGAGCGCCTCTGCCAAGGGGATCCAGTTCATCGCCGCGCTCCCGATCGTCCTGCCGGCCCGACGCCCGGTCCCGTGTCCTGGCCCGCCCCCTGAGCTGCCCTCGGGCCTGCGCCGAAGCCTTGCAGGACCGCGACGTCCACCTCGGGCACCCGGACCGGATCGGGCACCCCCATCGCGGCCCACAGATCGATCGCCTCGGCGCCATCGAACCGCAGTCGCGCGCTCAACAGCGCGTGCTCCTGCTCCAGCGACTCCCGCGTGACCGCGCGCGCGGCGCCCAGCGCCGCGATCGCCGCGTCGCGGAAGGCGGCCACGTCGTCCTCGACCAGGGTGTCGCAGTCGCCGGTCAGCCAGCGGTGCTTGCCCCCGGTGGTGCGCCAGACCAGCGCGCGGTCGCGCGCGTCGAACTCCTCCACGCCATGCGAGGCCTCGATCACCTCGGGCCCCGACATCGCCAGCCGCCCCAGATCGCTCATCACCACGTGATCGGCGCAGCGCGCCACGATGCCCATGCCGCCGAAGCAGCCGTTGGCGCCGCCGATCAGCACGATGACCGGAATGCCGGCCGCCCGCAGGTCGAGCACCGCCCGCATCACCTCGGACACCGCGATCAGGCCGGCGTTAGCCTCGTGCAGGCGCACGCCCCCCGACTCGACCAGCAGCAGCACCGCCTCGGGCCGGTCGCGCTGGGCGCGCTTGAGCAGCCCCACCAGCTTGGCGCCGTGCACCTCGCCGACGCCGCCGCCCATGAACTCGCCCTCCTGCGCGGCGATGAAGACCTCGCGTCCGCCCAGGGTCGCGCGGCCGATGACGACGCCGTCGTCGAAGGCGGCCGGCAGCCCGAGCTGCGCCAGGTGGGGACTGGTGAGCCGCTCGGCGGGCGGCAGCCATTCATGCAGGCTGCCCGGATCGAGCAGCAGCGCCAGCCGCTCGCGGGCGGCGCATTCGGCGTAGGAGATCATGGTTGCAGCTCCCGCACGGCCTGGTCCAGGCGCAGACTGACGACGGCGGGCGTGGCGCCCATGTCGTGGATGGACAGGCGCACGCCGGCCAGGTCGTGGCGGCCGTGGAAGTCCTTCGCCACCGCGGCCCAGATCGCGCCGAAGCCGCGGGCCGAGGTCTCGATGTGCAGATGGCAGTCGGCGCCGGGCGCGGGCTCCATCAGCACCTCGAGGTTGCCCGAGCCGACCACGCCCACCAGCACCGGCGTGAAGCTGCCCGCCGGGCGCGTGCCGGCGAAGCGGTAGTCCAGGGTTTCGAGTCCAGGTTGGTTCATGGTCGCCTCACCAGTGACGGAAGCGCTTGGGCGGGCTGTACAGACCGCCGCTGGCGCGCACGAGGTCGCGCATGCTGCGCGCCGCGAGCAGGTTGCGGGTGGCGTCGCGCGGATCGATGCCCAGGTCCGCGGGCCGGCGGATCACGCCGCGGTCGCGCAGGTTGTCGACCATGCGCGCGTCGCGCGCCAGCCCCACCGCGGTGTAGCCGGCCACGCCGCGGATCGCCTGCTCGCGCTCCTCGTCGGAGCGGCACAGCAGCAGGTTGGCGATGCCCTCCTCCGTCAGCACGTGGCTCACGTCCTCGCCGTAGATCATGATCGGCGGCAGCGCCATGCCGGCCTGCTCCTGCAGCGTCCAGGCGTCGAGCCGCTCGACGAAGGCGGGCGCCATGTGCTCGCGGAAGGTCTCCACCATCTGCACGACCAGCTTCTGGCCGCGCGGCGTGCCGGCCGCGCCGGGACGGCCCGCCCGTGCCTGCTCGCCCGCCATGAGCCAGGCCGCGCTGGCATGGCGACGGCCGCGCGCGTCGGCACCCATGTTGGGCGCGCCGCCGAAGCCGGTGATGCGGCCCAGCGTCGCGGTCGAGCTGTTGCCCTGCAGGTCCATCTGCAGCGTGGAGCCGATGAACAGATCGCAGGCGTAATGCCCCGCCGCCTGGCTGAAGGCCCGGTTGCTGCGCAGGCTGCCGTCGGCGCCGGTGAAGAACACGTCGGCGCGCGCGCGGATGTAGTCCTCCATGCCCAGCTCGGAGCCGAAGGAATGGATGGACGCCACCCAGCCCGCCTCGATCGCCGGGATCAGCGCCGGATGCGGGTTCAGCGCCCAATGCTGGCAGATGCGGCCCTTCAGGCCGAGCGACTCGCCGTAGGTCGGCAGCAGCAGCTCGATGGCCGCGGTGTCAAAGCCGATGCCGTGGTTGAGCCGCTGCACGCCGTACTCGGCATAGATGCCCTTGATCGCCATCATGGCCATCAGCACCTGGATCTCGCTGATCTGCGCGGGGTCGCGCGTGAACAGCGGCTCCACCAGATTGGGACGCGGCGCGAGCACGACGAAGTCCACCCAGTCCGCCGGAATGTCCACGCGCGGCAGCCTCGTGCCGCGGGGCACGATCTCGTTGACCTGCGCGATCACGAGGCCACCGGAGAAGGCCGTCGCCTCGACGATGGCCGGCGTGTCCTCGGTGTTGGGCCCGGTGTAGAGATTGCCGTCGGCATCGGCCGCGTGCGCCGCCACCAGCGCCACCTGGGGCGTGAGGTCGACGAAGTAGCGCGCGAACAGCTCCAGGTAGGTGTGGATCGCGCCGATCTCGATGCCGCCGCTGGCGACCAGCTTCGCCAGCCGCGCGCCCTGCGGGCCCGAGAACGAGAAGTCCAGCCGGCGCGCGATGCCGGACTCGAACAGGTCCAGGTGCTCCGGCAGCGCGAGCACCGACTGCACCATGTGCAGGTCGCGCACGCGCCGCGGATCGACCTGCGTCAGGCACTGCGCGAGGAAGTCGGCCTGCTTCTGGTTGTTGCCTTCCAGGCAGACGCGGTCGCCGGGTTCGATCACGGCCTCGAGCAGATCGCGCAGGGCGTCGGTGTCGACGTGCCGGCCGCGCAGCCGGCGGCCCAGCGCCCGCGCGGCGCGATCCAGGCGCCGCGCGCGATGCGCGGCGCGCCGGCCCCAGTCCGGAGCGGCGTTGGTGGCGGCGTTCATCGGCGCTCCTAGTGGGCCGCGCCCGCGACGGCGCCCATCACGGCGTCGGGCAAGGCGGTGGCGATGCCGGGGAAGAGGCAGATCAGCAGCACGGCCAGCAGCATCAGCACCACGAAGGGCAGCACGCCCCAGATGATGTCGCTGAGCTCGATGTCGGGCGCGATGTTCTTGATGACGAAGATGTTCAGGCCCACCGGCGGATGGATCAGGCCGGTCTCCATCACGATGGTCATCAGGATGCCGAACCAGATCAGGTCGAAGCCCGCGGCCTTGAGCGGCGGCAGGATGATGGGCGCCGTCATGAGGATGATGCTCACCGGGGGCAGGAAGAAGCCCAGCAGGATCACCATCAGCAGCACCGCCGCCAGCAGCACCCACTTGGACAGCTGCATGCCGACGATCCATTCGGCCGCCGCCTGGCTGATGTGCAGATAGCTCATCACGTAGGAGAACAGCAGCGACATGCCGATGATGAACATCAGCATGGTCGACTCCTTCAGCGTCGAGCTCAGGATGGGCGCCACGTCCCGCGGCCGCCAGACCCCGTAGATGCCGGCGATCAGCGCCAGCGCCAGCAGCGCGCCCAGGCCCGCGGTCTCCGACGGCGTCGCGAAGCCGCCGTACAGCGCCACCATCACGCCGATCAGCAGCAGCACGAAGGGCACGACGCGCGGCAGCATCTCGAACTTCTGGCGCGTGGTGAAGGTCTCGCCCGCCAGCAGCGCGGAGGCGGCGCCGGTGCGCTTGAACTCGGCCTCGGCCAGCGCATGCTCCTTGCGATAGCGCAGCGCGGCGTAGACCGCGAACAGCGCCACCAGCAGCAGCCCCGGCGCGATGCCGGCCAGGAACAGCCGGCCCAGCGACTGCTCCGCCGCGACGGCGTACAGGATCATCGTGATCGACGGCGGCAGCAGGATGCCCAGCGTGCCGCCCGCGGCGATGATGCCGGCCGCGAAGCCGGGGGAGTAGCCGCGCTTGCGCATCTCCGGGATCCCGGCGCTGCCGATGGCCGAGCAGGTCGCGGGGCTGGAGCCGGCCATCGCCGCGAACAGGGCGCAGGCGAAGACGTTGGCGATGCCCAGCCCGCCGGGGATCTTGCCCATCCACACATGCATGGCCGCATACAGGTCCTGGCCCGCGCGCGACTTGCCGATCGCCGCGCCCTTCAGGATGAACAGCGGGATGGAGAGCAGCGTGATGCTGGCCATCTCCTCATAGACGTTCTGGGTGATGGTGTCCAGCGCGGAGGCCGGCATGAAGATCGCCATGAACAGGGTGGCCACGCTGCCGAGTGCGAACGCGATCGGCGCGCCCGAGAACATGAACAGCAGGGTGACGACGCCGAACAGCGTGCCCAGGAGCAGCATGCTCATGTCGCGTCTCCTTGGCGGGTCGGCAGCAGGCGGTTCAGGCTGGCCGTGAGCTGGACCAGCAGCTGCACGCTCAGCAGCGTCATGCCCAGCGCCATCAGGCCGTAGGGGATCCACAGCGGCGGCGCCCAGGACGAGGACGTGGTCTGGCCCTCGACCCAGGCCTCATGGAACAGCGTCCAGGACTTCCAGGCGAAGAAGCCGCAGAAGACGGTGCACAGCAGGTCCACCAGCGCCAGGCGCAGCCGGTTGAGCGCGCGCGGCAGCAGGCCGGCCACGGCCTCGATGCCCACGTGGCCGCGCAGCGACTGCACGAAGGAGCCGCAGAGGAAGGTGGCCCCGACCAGGCAGAACACGGCCGCCTCGTCCTGCCAGTCCGTCGACGCCTTCATCACGTAGCGCGAGACCACGCTGTAGGTCAGCACCGCGGACGCGACCAGCAGCGCCAGCATGCCCAGCGCCACCATCAGTTGGTTGAGGCGATGCAGGCCCCGGGCCAGCGGCCGCAGCACGGCCGGCGTCGCGGGGTCGATGCCGGCCACCGCCGGCCGGAGCTCGAAGCCGTGGCTCATAGCAGCTTCTGCGCGGCCTTGATGATGGCGGCGCAGGATTCGTTCTTGTCGGCGAAGTCCTTCCACGCCGTGTCGCGGGCGATGGCCTGCCACTTCTTGAGCGTGGGCTCGTCCATGTCGTAGACCTTGGCGCCGGCCTTGGCGTAGATCTCCGCGGCGGCCTTGTCGTCTGCCTTGGCCGCGTCGCGGGCGAAGACCTCGAGCTCCGCGCCCACGGCCATGACGATGTCCTGCTGCGCCTTGGGCAGCTTGCCGAAGACCTCCTTGGAGATCATCAGCGGCTCCAGCATGAACCAGTAGGTGCGCTGCCGGCCCGAGGTCAGGTGCTTGGCGATCTCCTCCAGCTTGAAGGAGATGAAGCTGGTGGACGAGGTCATCGCCGCGTCCATCGCGCCGGTCTGCATGGCGGCGTAGATCTCGTTGGACGGCAGCGTGATGACGGAGGCGCCCGCGGTCTTGAGCATCATGTCCATCTCGCGGCTGCCGCCGCGGACCTTCAGTCCCTTGGCGTCGTCCGGCGTCACCAGCTGGCGCGCGCGGCTGGCCACGCCGCCGGCCTGCCAGACCCAGCTGACGATGATCACGCCCTTGTCGTCCAGCACCTTGGACAGCAGCTTGCCGACCTCGGCGGTCTTCCAGGCCGCGCCCTGCTCGTAGCTGGGCACCAGCGCGGGCATCAGGCCGGCGTTGGTCTCGGCCACCTCGCCGCCGGCGTAGGACAGCGGCACCAGGCTCATGTCCAGCGCGCCCTTGCGCATCGCCGAGAACTGCGCGTTGGTCTTCATCAGCGAGGACCCCGGATAGACGGAGGCCTTGAGCGCGCCGCCGCTGCGCTTGTCGATCTCGGCGGCGAACTTGCGGCAGAGCCGGTCGCGGAAGTCGCCCTCGGTGAGGGATCCGCCGGGGAACTGGTGCGAGATCTTGAGGCCGCCCGCCTGGGCGAAGGCGCCGGGCCAGGCGGTGGTGGCCGCGCCGGCGGCGGCGGCGCCCATCCATTGGCGTCGAGTGAAGGTCATGGCTTGTCTCCTGAGGTCCGCTCTGATCGGCGGGATGCGGCCGCAGTGTCGAAGCGGTCCCTCAGGGCGTCAATCAGCCCGACCGGGCGACCTTTACGCCCAGCGCAAGGATCGTGGGTTAACCCTTGGACGCGGCGTCAGCCCCTGCCAGGGACTCAGGCCTTGAACTCGGCGGCGTAGGCGCGTCCGGCGGCCAGCAGCGACAGCAGGTTGGGATCGCGCTCCCGCGTGCGCAGGAAAACCACGGAGATCTTCTGCCGCATCTGGTAAGGGGGCCGCAGCGGGATCAGGCAGACGCTGCGCGGCAGCACGCCGCGGATGCGCCCCGGCAGCAGCGTGCAGCCGATGCCCCCGCCCACCAGGTTCATCAGCGAGAAGATGTCGTTGGTGGTCATGACCACATTGGGCTCGAAGCGCGCGACGCGGAAGGCGTCGACGAAGCGGTCGTGCGTGACGTAGCCCTCGGCCAGCGAGACGAAGCGCTCGTCGGCGCAGGCGCTCAGGTCGATCTCGGACTCGCGCGCGTACGGAGAGTCGGCGGGCGCGGCGAAGAAGATGTCGTCCTCGAAGAGCAGCTGCGTCTCCACGTCGCTGGCGCCTTCGGGGCTGCCCATGACGGTGGCGTCCAGCGCGCCCTCGCGCAGCTTGCGCAGCAGGTCGCTGTTGGAGCCCAGCACCAGTTCGGCCTGGATGTCGGGCTTGCGCAGGCGCAGGCCCATGATCAGCGCCGGCACGGTGCCGCTGGTCAGCGAATACAGCGAGCCGATGCGGATGCGATCGGCCGCGTAGCCGGCGATGTCGCGCGTCGCGCGGATGCCGTTGGCCATCGATTGCAGGACCTCGCGGGCCACGTCGGCCAGCGCATGGGCCGCGTCGTTGGGCTGCAGGTTGCGGCCCTCCAGCCGGAACAGCGTGCAACGGGTGCCCGTCTCCAGCGAATGCAGGGCGCGATGCACGCTGACCGCGCTGATGCCCAGCCGCTCGGCGGCGCGGGCGAGATTGCCGGCCTCCAGGAAGGCCAGCAGGATCTCGAGCTTGCGGAAGGTGATCTCTTCGTCGATGCGGTCAAGCATGGGTCAGCAGCTTACCTGCCCTCTCCCCCCGGGAAGCGCAGCTCGAAGCGGATGGTGCCGGCGGCGGAGCAGCTGACCCGCGCCTCGCCGTGGTGGAGGGCCATGATCGCCTTGACGATGGCCAGACCCAGGCCGCTCGACGCCGCCGGCCGCGCGCCCGTGGCATCCGCGCGGTAGAAGCGGTCGAAGAGGCGTTCCAGTTGCTCCGCGGGAATGACCGCGCCGTCGTTCTCGACCGCGATCAGCGCGCCGCCCTGGAGCGGCTCGGCGATCAGGCGCACCGTCGTGCCCGGACGGCTGTAGCGCAGCGCGTTCACGACCAGGTTGTGCAGCGCGCGCCGGACCAGCGGCGCGTTGGCCAGCGCCGTGCCGCTCGCCCTCACGATGAAGCGCAGGCCCGCCTCCTCCGCGGGCCCCTCGAAGTAGTCGGCGATGCCGCGCAGCTCGTCGTCCAGCGCCAGCGGCGCGCGCTCGATGTCGAGCATCGCGTGATCGGCCCGCGCGAGGAACAGGATGTTGTCCACGATGTGGCTGAGCCGGTTCAGCTCCTCCAGATTCGATTCCAGCACCTGCTGGTACTCGTCGGGACGGCGCACGCGATGCAGCGCGACCTGCGTCTGCCCGATCAGCGCGCCGACCGGGGTGCGGATCTCATGCGCCAGGTCGGCCGAGAACTGCGACAGCCGGTCGTAGCCCAGCGAGATGCGATCCAGCATCGCGTTGAAGACCGACACCATGTCGCGCAGCTCGCGGGGCGCGTCGTCCTCGGGGAAGCGGATGGAGAGGTCGATCGGATGGATGCGGGCCGCCTGGTCCGTGACGCGCCTCAGCGGGCGCAGCCCCTGGCGCAGGGCCAGGTAGACCAGCAGCACGGAGACGGCGATCGACATCAGCGTGCTGCGCAGGATCTGGAAGCGGCTCTCGTCGATCATCCGCATCTCGCTCTCGAGCGGATGGCCGGTGACGACCTCGACCGTCGCGCCGTCCAGGCCCGAGCGGGCCAGCCCCGCGACCCAGTGCATGCGCGGATGGTCGGGCGAGCGGACGACGTCGCGCGTCGTCATGCCGCGATCCGTGGGCACCGCGCTCAGCGTCGCGGGCACCGCGACGCCGGCGGGATTCACCTCGACGAAGGGGCGCTCCCCGACGCGACGCAGGAGCAGCACGTCCGTGGTCGCGCCCAGCAAGGCCGAGAACATCAGCGATTGATCGCGCAGGTCCTGCACGCTGCGCGCGTCGCCGACCAGGCGGCGGAAGTGCTCGGCGCGGCCGATGAGCTGGTCGTCCGCGTGCGCGTTGATGGTGGTCCGCGCGAAGAAGAAAAAGTAGCCGCCGAGCATGCCGGTCATCGCGAAGGCGATCAGCCCGCACAGCACGGTCACGCGCACCGCGAGCGACGGTGGGATCCACGGCGCGCTCATGAGGTCGCGGCTCCGGATTCGTCCGGTTCGTCGATGGCATCGGAGGCGCCGGGGGCTTCGCCGAAGCAGTACCCCACATGGCGCACCGTGTGGATCAACGGTTTCGCGAAGGGCCGATCGACCTTGGCCCGCAGCCGTTTGATCGCGACATCGACCACGTTCGTGTCGCTGTCGAAGTTCATGTTCCAGACCTCCGACGCGATCAGCGTGCGGGAGAGCGCCTCGCCTTGATGCTTCACCAGCAGATGCAGCAGCAGGTACTCCTTGTTGGTCAGCGTGATCTCCACGCCCTCGCGTGTCACCTTGCGCCGCAGCGCGTCGAGCTTGAGGTCGGCCACCTGGTACAGGTCCGCGTCGCGGGATACGCCGCGGCGCAGCAAGGTGCGGATGCGCAGCACCAGCTCGGTGAAGGAGAAGGGTTTGACGAGGTAGTCGTCGGCCCCCAGTTCGAGCCCGCGGATGCGGTCGCTCAGTTGGTCCCGCGCGGTCAGGAACATCACCCGCACATCGCCCCGCTCGCGCAGCGAGGGCAGGATCTGCCAGCCGTCGATGCCCGGCAGGGTCACGTCCAGGAGGACGAGGTCGTAATCGTGGTTCAGCGCCATCTGCAGCCCGTCGCGGCCGCTGCGCGACAGGTCGACCGTATAGCCGCTCTCCCGCAGCCCCTTGCGCAGGTAGTCGCCGGTCTTGGGATCGTCCTCGATGACCAGGATCTTCATGCGCGGGGATTCTGCATTCGTGGGGCCGGCGTCGCATGACGTTTTTGTCATCGACCTGTCACCCCCGACGGATCGGCAAATTCCTAGAGTTCCGTCGATCGCAACTCTCGACTTCGATCCCTCCCACCATGTCCCCGTCGATCGACACCTCCCCCCTCGTCCCGCCACCGACCCGTCTCCCGGATGCCTGGCTCAGGCGCTACTACCTCGCACGGGCGCTGTTCTCCGCGCTCTGGGTCGCGGCCGCGCTGCTGATCGGCACGCGCTCGCCCGTCGCCGCCGCGCTGCTGCTGGTCCTGTACCCGGCCTGGGACGCGGCGGCCAACGGGGTCGACGCGAACGCGAGCGGCGGCATGCGGGCCAACCGCACGCAGCGCGTCAACGTGTGGGCCAGCGGTCTCACGACGCTGGCCGTCGCGCTGGCGTTGAGCTCAGGCATGCACGCCGTGCTGGGCGTCTTCGGCGTCTGGGCGATCGCCTCCGGCCTGCTGCAACTCGGCACGGCGCTGCGCCGCTGGCGATCGCACGGCGCGCAATGGGTGATGGTGTTGAGCGGCGCCCAGTCCGCGCTGGCGGGTGGCTTCTTCATCGCACAGGCGCGGATGCCGGCCATGCCCTCGATCGCCAACGTCGCCGGCTATGCGGGCGTCGGCGCGCTCTACTTCGCGATCTCGGGGATCTGGCTCTGGATCCGGGAATTGCGGGCGCACCGCAGTTGACTCACGCCGACTGCAGCAGCGCCACGCTCCCCTGACCGCCGTCGGCGCAGATGCTGACGATCGCGAGGCTGCCGGGCGGCAGGGCTGCCGTCTCCTTGATCGCCTGGCTGAGAATGCGGGCCCCCGTGGCGCCGAAGGGGTGACCCAGCGCGGTGCTGCCGCCGTTGGGATTCACCCGGTCCCGCGGGAACGCGCCGAAACGATCCGGCGCGGCGATGCCGGCCTTCTCGCGCAGGAAGGTCTCATCCTCCAGGGCCCGGATGTGGAAGAGCACCTGCGCGGTGAAGGCCTCGTGGATCTCCCACAACGCGATGTCGGCGTAGCGCAGGCCGTGACGCGCCAGCAGGCGCGGAATGGCGAAGGCCGGCGCCATGAGCAGGCCCTCGACCCGGAAGTCCACGGCGGCAAGCTCCCAATCGACCAGCTTCACCCGATGCGCGGTGGCCGGCAGCTTCTCCATGCCGCTGTGCGAGCCCACCCACAGCGCCGCGGCCCCATCGGTCAGCGGCGATGAATTGCCCGCGCTGAGGGTTCCCTGTCCGCTGGTGCGGTCGAAGGCCGGCGGCAAGCGCTGGAGCTTCTCCAGCGAGGTGTCTCCGCGCGGGATGCTGTCCCGCGCGACGCCGTCCAGCGGAATCACGAGGTCGTCGAAGAAACCGCGCGCCCATCCCGCGACGGCGCGCTGATGGCTCTCCAGCGCCAGACGGTCCTGGTCCGCGCGGGCGATCCGCCATTGCTTGGCGGTGATCTCGGTGTGCTCGCCCATGCTCAGGCCGGTGGTCCGGTTGGTCACGGAGGGCAGGTAAAGCTGCACGTCGCGCCAGTTGAGCTCGACGGCGTGCGACAGCTTCTGTCCCAGAGAGCGGGCCTTCTGGAAGCCCCGCATCCAGTCCGAGAGGTTCTGGCCGAGGCCCAGCTGGACGCGGCTCATGCTCTCCGCGCCGCCCACCAGCGCCAGAGACCGGCCGCGCGCGTCGTCGATCATCCCGGCGGCCTCGAAGGCGGCGGTCATGCTCGTGGAGCAGGCCATCACGGTGGAGAAGGCGGGGATCGTCGCGGGGGCACCGGCCTCCATCAGCACCTCGCGAGCGAGGTTGCTCCAGGTGAGGTTGGGCGCCACGCTGCCCCAGATCGCCAGGTCGGGTCGAGCGCCGTGGAGCTGGGCGAGCATGGCCTGGACCACGGGCACCGACAGGCCGAGCGCGTCGTGTCGGGCCAAGGCGCCATCGACCTTGGCAAACGGGGTGCGCAACCCGGCGGCAAGCCAGACGTCAGGGCCGCGAGCGGTGATGGTGGTCATGAATCCGTCCCTTCAGGTGTCGACGGATGATAGTGACGCGTCAGGCTTTGCGCATCGGCGAGCTGATCGCGATCAGTACTCGTCGCCCCCCGGGCTCACGTAGCCGGGCGCCAGGTTCTCGAACTTGGTGTTCTGACGCGCGAAGGCCAGCTTCACCGTGCCCACCGGGCCGTTACGCTGCTTGGCGATGATGATCTCCGCCACGCCCGGTTCCTTGCACTCGTCCTTGGTGTAGTACTCGTCGCGGTAGATGAACATGATGATGTCCGCGTCCTGCTCGATGGCGCCGGACTCGCGCAGGTCCGACATCATCGGCCGCTTGTCCGGTCGCGTTTCCACCGAGCGGTTCAGCTGCGACAGCGCGATCACCGGGCAGCGCAGCTCCTTGGCCAGCGCCTTCAGGCCCCGCGAGATCTCACCCACGACGGTCGCGCGGTTCTCCTCGGAGCCGCCGCCGTTGCCGCTCATCAGCTGCAGGTAGTCGATGATGATCAGGCCGATCTGGCCCGAGATCCGTGCCTGGCGCCGGGCCCTCGAGCGCACTTCGCTCGGGGACAGGCCCGGGCTCTCGTCGATGTAGATCGGCGCGTTGCCGAGCTTGTCGACGGCCTCGGCCAGCCGGCCCCATTCGTCGTCCTGCAGTCGGCCGGTGCGCAGATGGCTCTGGTCGATGCGGCCGATGGAGCCGACCATCCGCAGCGCCAGCTGGGCCGCGCCCATTTCCATCGAGTAGATGATGACCGGCAGGCCTTCGTTGATCGCGACCGCCTCGCCAATGTTGATCGCGAACGCGGTCTTGCCCATGGACGGACGAGCCGCCAGGATGATCAGGTCGCCGCGCTGCAGGCCCGCGGTCATGCGGTCCAGGTCGTAGAAGCCGGTGCGCACGCCGGTGACGTCCTCGGCGCCCTGCTCCGCCAGCTCGTTCACCCGATCCATCAGCTCGACCATCAGCCGGTCCATGCTCTGGAAACCGGTGCCGCCGCGCGAGCCTTCCTCGTTGATGCGGAAGATCTTGCCTTCCGCCTCGTCCAGGATCTCGTTGACCGCGCGGCCCGCCGGATTCAGCGCGGCGGTGGCGATCTCGTCCGAGGTCGCGACCAGCTTGCGCAGGATGGCGCGCTCGCGAACGATCTCGGCGTAGCGGCGCAGGTTGGCGGCGCTGGGCACGCCCTGCGCCAACGCGTTCAGGTAGGCGAGCCCGCCGCACTCCTCGGCCTTGCCGACAGAGGTCAGTTCCTCGAACACCGTCACCACGTCCGCCGGCTTGCCGCCGTTGATCAGCTTGCCGATCGAGGCGTAGATCTGCTTGTGCTCGTAGCGATAGAAGTCGGTGTCGCTGAGCGTGTCCGCCGCCTTGTCCCAGGCGGTGTTGTCGATCAGCAGGCCGCCGAGCACGCTCTGCTCGGCTTCCACCGAGTTCGGCGGCACGCGCAGCTTCGCGATCTCGCTATCGCCGGCGGCGGATCCAGGAGTGGTGAAGATCGCGGACATTGTGGACAAGCCTGTGGATGGACGCTGGATAGCCTGTGGGGCGAGCGGGATAACTCACCCCCGAAAATGCAGAAAGCCGACCGCTTCGCAGCTGTCGGCTTTCTTGGGTCTTCCACCATCGTTGCAGCACCTGACGGCGCTGCAAAGCTGGGGAATGTCCGGTGGACGCGCAGAACGCCCAACCGGTGTGTCGATGGATTACTCGACTTCGGCGACGACCTTCACGGTCACTTCGACCACCACGTCGGTGTGCGGAGCAACGTTGATCGGGAATTCGCCGACGGTCTTCAGCGGACCGTTGGGCAGACGCACCTGAGCCTTGACGATGGCCGTGCCGGCCTTGGTCAGCGCTTCGGCGATGTCGGCGTTCGTGACCGAACCGAACAGACGACCGTCAACGCCGGCCTTCTGGGTGATCACGACGGTGTTGCCGTTGAGCTTCTCGCCCAGGGCTTGAGCGGCGGCCAGCTTCTCGGCGGCGACCTTCTCCAGCTCGGCGCGCTTGGCTTCGAATTCCTTGATGGCCGATTCCGTGGCGCGGCGCGCTTGACGGGTCGGGATCAGGAAATTGCGTGCGTAACCGTCCTTGACCTTGACGACGTCGCCGAGGTTGCCCAGGTTGGCCACTTTTTCCAGCAGGATGACTTGCATGGGGTGGACTCCTTAGACCTTGTGCTGGTCGCTGTAGGGCAGCAGGGCCAGGTAGCGGGCGCGCTTGATGCACACCGACAGCTGACGCTGGAAGAAGGCGCGCGTGCCGGTCAGGCGGGCGGGCACGATCTTGCCGTTTTCGCTGATGAAGTCGCGCAGGACGTCGACGTCCTTGTAGTCGATCTGCTCGACACCGGCGACGGTGAAGCGGCAGAAACGCTTGCGGCGGAACAGCAGCGATTGTTGGTTGCGCTTGGGCTTGCGGTCCTTCGAGAACCGACCTTTACCACGTGGCGGGGGCATAGTGAACTCCTGCTCTATCTATCCAGATTTAAACGAATCGCGCGACGTGATCGCCTCGTTCAGTCCGACAGCCCGGTGATATGGAACACCGTGCCTCGACCCTGCTTCTGCGCCGAGAGAAACCCGGTGAACACCGGACTTTCCGTCAGCCCCAGACCTTGCACCCGCTTGACGATGTCTCCGATCGCCACCGCCTTGATCTCCAGAGAGACCTTGCGTCGGTTGCCGGCTTCGTCGACCAGGGACTCGTGCCGAAGCATCAGGTCCAGGGCCGGGAGCCCGGCGGGCGTGTATCGGATCGCCGCTCTTTCGAGAATCTGCGCCTGCAGCACCAGACGGTTCATGCGGCGCGGATCAGCGGGTCAGGAAGTACGAGAACGTCAGTTGTCGCGCCTGTCAGCTCAGGCGGACGCTTCTTGCGGAGCCTTGCGGGCTTCTTCGCGCTCGACGGCCTTCATCATCACCGACGGGTTCGTCTCGGCCTTGTCCTTGACGACGGTCAGGTGACGCAGCACGGCGTCGTTGAAACGGAAACCGGTTTCGATTTCAGCCAGGATTTCCTTGCTGCATTCGATGTTCAGGCACAGGTAGTGCGCCTTGGCCAGCTTCTGGATCATGTAGGCCAGCTGACGGCGGCCCCAGTCTTCCACGCGATGCACCTTGCCACCACCGTTGGTGACCAGGCCCTTGTAGCGCTCCAGCATCGCCGGAACTTGTTCGCTTTGATCCGGATGGATCAGCAGAACGATTTCGTAGTGACGCATAAAAACTCCTTGTGGGTTTCAGCGACCCTTCGCGATTGCTCCGGGTCTGAAAGCCGGACCCCAGCGTCAATTCCTGGGCCCAGCAAGGGAAGCCGAAGATTCTAATTGATTTGTGGGGGTGGCGTCCAGCCGGGCTGGTGCAAGCCGCGCTGCAGGGCCTGTGAGGCCTGGGACGGGGGGGGCGTCAGCAGGCTGACCATCACCAGGGTCAGCGCCCCGGCCGGGATACCGAACAGCGCCGCGGCGACGGGCTGGATGCCCCACCACAGCTGCGGATCGCCCGGCAGGCCCAGCGCCTGGCGCAGGCCGGCGTGGGCGCTGATCATGTAGTAGACCGTCACGCCCAGGCCGGCCAGCATCGCCGCCGCCCCGCCCTGCTTGTTGGCCCGCCGCCAGAAGATCCCGCCGACCAGCACCGGCACCAGGCTGGCACCGGCCAGCGAGAACGCGGCCGAGACCAGCATCAGGATCTCCGCCGGCTTCTGCGCGGCGACGGCCGCGGCGGTCAGCGCGGTGGCCAGCAGCAGGGCCTTGGAGATCGTCACCCGCTGCGTCATCGTGGCGCGCGGGTTCAGGACGCGGTAGTAGACGTCGTGGGACAGCGCGCTGGAGATGGTGAGCAGCAGCCCGTCCGCCGTCGAGAGCGCCGCGGCCAGCGCGCCGGCCGCGACCATCGCGCCCAGCACATAGGGCAGCCCGGCGAGTTCCGGCGTCATCAGCAGCACGATGTCGCCGCCCAGCTGCAGTTCCCCGAGCTGCAGGATCCCGTCATGGTTGATGTCGTGGATGCTCAGCAGCGAGGGGTCCACGCGCATCCACTGCCGGATCCAGTTGGGCAGTTCCGCGATCGGGGTGCCGACCAGGTGGTTGAAGACCTCGTACTTGAGCATCACCGCCAGCGCCGGCGCGCTCAGGTACAGCAGCGCGATGAAGAACAGCGACCAGGCGACCGATCGCCGCGTCTCGGCCACGCTGGGCGTCGTGTAGTAGCGCGTCAGGATGTGCGGCAGGCCGGCGGTCCCGACCATCAGCACGAAGACCAGCGCCAGGAAGTTGCGCCGGGAGAGTGTGTAGGCCTCCTGCTCCGCGGGCGTGCCGGCCGGATCGCCGGCGAAGGGGCGCGCGTGCGGGGGCATGCCCGCCAGCGGCTCGGCGCGTTGACGGTGGGCGGCGACGGCGCGCTGCCAGGCCTCGCGGGCCTCGGCCTCGGTGCGCGGGAGGGCCGCCCGCAGCTTCTCGGCGGACTGGATCTGGGCGAGCGGCGCATCCTCCGCCTTCAGCCGTGCGATCACCTGGGAGGCTTTCTGGCGCTCCGCGTCCAGCGATTGCGGCAGGCCGGCGAGCAGTTGCTCGTGCTCGCGGGCCCGCTGCTCGTAGAGGGCCCGGACCTCGAGCTCCTTCGGATCCTTGAGGAGCTGTTCCTCTCGCTGGGTGATCTGGCGGACTTCGCTCCCGGCCGTGAACTGCGGCAGCGGGAAGCCCGTCTGCTGCACCGACAGCCACATCACCGGCAGCACGTAGGCCACGATCATGATGATGTACTGGGCCACCTGGGTCCAGGTGACCGCCCGCATGCCGCCGAGGAAGGAACACACCAGCACGCCCCCCAGGCCGACGAACAGGCCGATCTCGAAGGTCAGCCCGGTGAGGCGGGTCGTGATCAGGCCGATCGCGTAGATCTGGGCGACGAGGTAGATGAAGGACACCAGCACCGCGGCCGCCGCGCCCATCACGCGCAGTGCGCGGCTGTCGAAGCGGGCACCGAGGAAGTCCGGGACGGTGAAGCCGGCGAAACGGCGCAAGTACGGCGCGAGCAGCAGCGCGACCAGGCAGAAGCCGCCCGTCCAGCCGAGCACGAAGGCCAGTCCGCCATAACCCGCCAGATAGAGACTGCCCGCCATGCCGAGGAAGCTCGCCGCGCTCATCCAGTCGGCGCCCGCGGCCATCCCGTTGTAGAACGCCGGGACGCGCCGGCCGGCGACGTAGTACTCGACCGGGTCGGTCGTGCGGCTGAAGACGCCGATGCCGGCGTAGACCAGGACCGTCAGCAGCAGGAAGGAGAAGCCCAACCACTGCTTGGGCATCCCCAGGCGTTCGAGCAGCCCCAGCAGCGCCACCAGCAGCACGAAGCCCACGGTGTAGGCCGCGTAGTTGCGGTTCAGGCGGCGGCGGAAAGCGGCATCAGGCAGTCGGGACATGGCCGCGCATCATCGGTCGCCCGGCCCGCCCTGCGCATCCACAACTTCCCCCAGGGCGGCCCGGCAACGAAAAAGCGGCCCGAAGGCCGCTTCCGATGATCGCGAGATCAGGTCCGCGATCAGCGCTTGGCCAGGCGCTGCCAGGTCTCGACCACGGTGTCCGGGTTCAGGGACAGCGAGGCGATGCCTTCGGCGGCCAGCCATTCGGCGAAGTCGGCGTGGTCGCTGGGGCCCTGGCCGCAGATGCCGATGTACTTGCCAGTCGCGCGGCAGGCGGCGATGGCGCGCGAGATCATGGCCTTCACGGCCGGATCACGCTCGTCGAAGTCGCCCGACAGCAGCTCCAGACCCGAATCACGGTCCAGACCCAGCGTCAGCTGCGTCAGGTCGTTCGAGCCGATGGACATGCCGTCGAAGTGCTCCAGGAACTGCTCGGCCAGGATGGCGTTGCTCGGCACCTCGCACATCATGATGACGCGCAGGCCGTCCGTGCCGCCCGCCGCGGCGCGCTTCAGTCCGCGCTCGGCCAGCATCGCCACGACCTTCTCGGCCTGCTTCACCGTGCGGACGAAGGGCACCATGATCTCGACGTTGGTCAGGCCCATGTCGTTGCGCACGCGCTTGAGGGCCTCGCACTCCATCGCGAACGCATCCTGGAACTCGCCCGAGATGTAGCGCGACGCGCCACGGAAGCCCAGCATCGGGTTCTCTTCGTCCGGCTCGTAGCGCGAGCCGCCGATCAGCTTGCGGTACTCGTTGCTCTTGAAGTCGGACAGACGCACGATCACCGGCTGTGGCCAGAAGGCGGCGGCGATGGTCGCGATGCCCTCGGCCAGCTTGTCCACGTAGAACGCGCGCGGCGAGGCGTGACCGCGAGCCACCGATTCCACGGCCTTCTTCAGGTCGTTGTCGATGTTCGGATAGTCCAGGATCGCCTTCGGGTGGACGCCGATGTTGTTGTTGATGATGAATTCAAGACGCGCCAGGCCCACGCCGCTGTTGGGCATCTGCGCGAAGTTGAAGGCCAGCTGCGGATTGCCGACGTTCATCATGATCTTCACCGGGCTGTAAGGCATCTCGCCGCGGTGGACCTCGCTGATCTCGGTCTCGAGCAGGCCGTCGTAGATGTAGCCGGTGTCGCCTTCCGAGCAGGCCACCGTCACCAGCTGGCCGTCCTTCAGCAGGTCGGTCGCATCGCCGCAGCCGACCACGGCCGGGATGCCCAGCTCGCGCGCGATGATGGCCGCGTGGCAGGTCCGGCCGCCGCGGTTGGTGACGATGGCGCTGGCGCGCTTCATCACCGGCTCCCAGTTCGGGTCGGTCATGTCGGTGACCAGCACGTCGCCGGGCTGCACGCGTTCCATCTCGGCGACGCTGTCGACCAGGCGGACCGGACCGGTGCCGATCTTCTGGCCGATCGCGCGGCCCTCGGCCAGCACGGTGCCCTGACCCTTGAGCTTGAAGCGCTGCTCGACCTGGCCTTCGGCCTGGCTCTTCACCGTCTCCGGACGCGCCTGCAGGATGTAGAGCTGGCCGTCGTTGCCGTCCTTGCCCCACTCGATGTCCATCGGGCGGCCGTAGTGCTGCTCGATGATCACGGCGTACCGGGACAGCTGGATCACGTCCTCGTCGGTCAGCGAGTAGCGGTTGCGCAGCTCGGGCTCGACGTCCACGGTCTTGACCAGCTTGCCGCTGGCGGCCTTCTCCTCGGGTGTCGAGAAGGTCATCTGGATCAGCTTGGACCCCAGGTTGCGGCGGATCAGCGCGAACTTGCCGCGTTGCAGCGCCGGCTTGTGCACGTAGAACTCGTCCGGGTTGACGGCGCCCTGCACCACCGTCTCGCCCAGGCCGTAGCTGGAGGTGATGAAGACCACGTCCTTGAAGCCCGACTCGGTGTCGATGGTGAACATCACGCCGGCGGCGCCCAGGTCCGAGCGCACCATGCGCTGCACGCCCGCCGACAGCGCGACGTCGCTGTGCGCGAAGCCCTTGTGCACGCGGTAGCTGATGGCGCGGTCGTTGTAGAGCGACGCGAAGACCTCCTTCATCTTGTGCAGCACGTCCTCGATGCCGACGACGTTCAGGAAGGTCTCCTGCTGACCGGCGAACGACGCGTCGGGCAGGTCCTCGGCGGTGGCGGAGGAGCGCACGGCGAAGGAGGCGTCCGGGTTGTCGGCGGTCAGGCCGGCGAAGGACGCGCGGATCGCGGCTTCCAGGTCGGCGGGGAAGGGTTGGGCCTCGATCCAGCCGCGGATCTCGGCACCGGCCTCGGCCAGCGCGCGGACGTCGTCGGTGTTCAGCGTGGCCAGGCGCTTCTGGATGCGGGCATCCAGGCCTTCATGCTTGAGGAAATCGCGGAAGGCGTGCGCCGTGGTGGCGAAGCCGCCGGGCACCCGCACGCCGGTTTCGGCCAGCTGCGAGATCATTTCGCCGAGCGAGGCGTTCTTGCCGCCGACCGCCTCGACGTCGGTCATCCTCAGTTTCTCGAAGGGTACGACCAGGGCGGTCGCCTCGAAGCGAGCATCAGACATGGGAAAACTCCGTGATGTTGAGAAACCGGGGCTCCCTGCACGCGCCCCGCCGCGGGGGCCAGATCGCTGGCGGCGCGGGGGATGGGCATGACGCGGCGCACGACAGGTCTTGTCGATTCTTGTGGGCGTCGCGGGGCGGCGTTCATGCGGGTCAGGGGCAAGCTGCGGGCGATTCTAGTGGGTCGCCGATCTATGATGTAAGCCCTCGTTCGGGGCCCGGCCGGCGGCGATCCTTCGCGCTTCGGCACACGGCATTCCCGGACCGGCAAAGGCTCCCCCGAAAGCGCTTCATGACCCAGCACACCGTGTTCTTTGTCTCGGATGGCACCGGCATCACCGCCGAAACCTTCGGTAACTCCATCCTGGCCCAGTTCTCGGTGAAGGCGCGCCATGTGCGCCGCCCCTTCGTCGACAACGCCGACAAGGCCATCCAGCTGGTGCGCGAGATCAACGAGACCGGCGAGCGAGAAGGCCAGCGCCCCATCGTCTTCGCGACGCTGGTCAACCGCGAGGTGCTGAACGTGGTGCGGCAGGATTGCCAGGGGCTGGTGCTGGACATGTTCGGCACCTTCATCGCGCCGCTGGAGGACGAGTTCCGGATCAAGTCCAACCACCGCGTGGGCCGCTTTTCGGATGTCGCCAAGAGCCAGGAATATCACGACCGGATCGAGGCCATCAACTTCTCGCTGGCGCATGACGACGGCCAGTCCGCCCGCAACCTGGACACGGCCGACGTGATCCTGGTCGGCGTGAGCCGCTGCGGCAAGACGCCCACGTCGCTCTATCTGGCGATGCAGCACGGCATCAAGGCCGCCAACTATCCGCTGATCCCCGAGGACTTCGAGCGCGGCCACCTCCCCTCGCTGCTGATCCCGCACAAGAAGAAGTGCTTCGGCCTGACCATCGATCCCGAGCGCCTGGCGCAGGTGCGCAACGAGCGCCGGCCCGGCAGCAAGTACGCCGATCTGATGAACTGCCATTACGAGGTCCGCGAGGCCGAGACCATGATGAAGAAGGCCGGCATCAACTGGCTGTCCTCGACGCACAAGTCGATCGAGGAGATCGCGACGACGATTCTTCGCGATATCCGTCCCGACCGCTTGATGTACTGATCGCGAGGCGCGGAACGGCGATCCGTATGCGAGACCGCTGATCCATGCCGGCATCCGCACTGGCGCTTGTCATCGCCGCCGCCCTCATCCACGCACTGTGGAACTTCGCCGCCAAGAAGGCCCAGGGCAATCATCATTTCGCCTGCATGACCGCGGTCGGCGTCAGCCTGCTCTGGCTGCCACTGGTGTTCATCGTGGGCCTCGACGAACTGCCGAACTGGGGCTGGCAGGCCTGGACCGCGACGCTGGCCAGCGCCATCGTCCACCTGGCCTACTTCAACGCCTTGCTCGCCGGCTACCGCGCCGCCGACATGACGGTGGTCTATCCGGTCGCGCGTGGCAGCGGGCCGCTGCTGTCCTCGCTGGTCGCCGTGCTGCTGCTGGGCGAGCACCTCGGCCTGGGCGGCGCGCTGGGATTGGCGGGCGTGGTCGGCGGCATCCTGCTGATGGCGGCGGGACCCACGTTCTTCTCCAAAAGCGCGAATCACGATCCCGAGCGGCATCGCAAGCGCCAGCTGGGCATCGCCTGGGGCGCGCTCACCGGCGCCACCATCGCCGCCTACAGCGTCATCGACGGTTACGCGGTGAAGGTGCTGGCGCTGTCGCCCATCCTCTACGACTACCTGTGCAACCTGCTGCGCGTGCCGGTGAGCCTGCCCGCGGTGATGCGCGATCGCGCGGGCTTCCTGCCGGCGCTGCGCAAGCAGTGGAAGCACGCGCTGGTCGTGGCGGTCGGTGCCCCGACCGCCTATGTGCTGGTGCTGTACGCGATGAAGCTCGCACCGCTGTCGCGCGTCGCACCGGCACGGGAGCTGTCGATGCTCTTCGCCGCGCTGATCGGCGGCCAGTTGCTCGGGGAAGGCGAACGCGGCTGGCGCATCGCGGGAGCGGTGTTCATCGCGGTGGGCGTCGCCGCCTTGGCGATGGCCCGCTGAAAGCGCCTCGCCTCAGACGAGACGGCGTCGCGCCGATTCGTAGAGGCAGATGGACGCGGCGCTCGCGACGTTGAGCGACTCCTCGCCACCCGGCTGCGGAATGCCGATGCGCAGCGCGCAGCGCGCCATCAGCGCCTCCGCGACGCCCTGCCCTTCATGACCCATGACCCAGGCGCAGGGGTTCGGCAGATCGGCCTCGTGCAGCAGCGCGTCCGAGTGCGAACTCGTCGCCAGCAGCGGCACCTTCAGCGCGTCGAGGTCCTCGACGCTCAGGCCCTCGATGAGCCGCAGCCCGAAGTGCGCGCCCATGCCGGCGCGCAGCACCTTGGGCGACCACAGCGCCGCCGTGCCCTTGAGCGCCAGCACCTGGCGGAAGCCCAGCGCCGCGGCGCTGCGCAGGATCGTGCCCACGTTGCCCGCGTCCTGCAGCCGGTCCAGCACGACCGAATCGGCCTGCGCCTCGATGCGCGGCTGTCCCGGCAACGCGAGCTCGAAACCGATTTGCGCCGGCGACTCCAGCCCCGACACCGTCTTGAACAGCGCCGGCGAGACGACCAGCACCTTGGGCGCCACGTCGGCCAGCGCGCGCATCGCCTCGTCCGCCGCGGCGACGTCGGTGATCAGCGCCAGCACCGGCCGCACGCCGCGCTGCACGGCGGCGCGCGCGAGGTGGTCGCCCTCCAGCCACACGCCGCCGAGCTTGCGGTAGGCGCCCGCGTCCTGCGCCAGCTTGCGCAGGTGCTGCAGCTTGGGGTTGTCTCGCGCGGTGATCGACTGCCAGCTCATGCGGCGTTCATTCCAGGTTGCGTGCGAGCTCGCGCCCGCGGGATCTCAATCGAGCTCGACGACACCGGCGGCGACGCCGGTCCCGGCACTCAGGCTCACGCCGCTCAGGTCCAGCGAGCGGACCGGCGCGAAGCTCTGGCGGTGCCACACCGTGGCGCCGTGCAGACGCAGCGCCTCCAGATGCTCGCGCGTGCCGTAGCCCTTGTGGTTGTCGAAGCCGTACTGGGGGTACTGCTCGTGCATCTGCAGGCAGAAGCGGTCGCGATGCACCTTGGCCAGGATGGACGCGGCCGAGATCGCCGGCACCAGCGCGTCGCCCTTGACGATGGCCTCGGCCGGGATGCGCAGCACCGGCAAGCGGTTGCCGTCCACCTGCACCCGCGCCGGCTTCAGCCGCAGGCCCTCGACGGCGCGGCGCATGGCCAGCATCGTCGCCTGCAGGATGTTGATCTGGTCGATCTCCTCGACGGTCGCCTCGGCGATGCAGAAGCACAGCGCCTTGGCGCGGATCTCGTCGAAGAGCTGCTCGCGCTTCTTCTCGCTCAGCACCTTGGAATCGCCCAGGCCCTTGATCGGGTGCTGGTCGTCCAGGATCACCGCCGCGGCCACCACGGGCCCGGCCAGCGGGCCGCGCCCAGCCTCGTCCACGCCGCACAGCAGGCCCTCGCGGCCCCACTCCAGGCCGAGCTGCTCCGGCTGCTCAGCGGCCGAGGATTTTCGCGATCGCATCGCCGGCCCTTTGCGCGGTGTTGCAGCGCAGCTGTTGGTGGATCTCGAGGAAACGGGCGTGCAGACGCGCGCGTCGTGGCGCGTCGTCCAGCCAGGCCAGGCCTTCCGAGGCGATGCGCTCGCCGGTGCAGTCGTCCTGCAGGCATTCCGGCACCAGGGTCTCGCGCGCGAGCACGTTGGGCAGGCCCACCCACGGGAGCAGCGCCTTGCCCTTCATCCGCCACGCGTTGAACCAGTGCAGCTTGTAGGCGATCACCATGGGCCGCTTGAGCAAGGCCGCCTCCAGCGTCGCGGTGCCGCTGGCGACCAGCGTCAGGTCGCAGGCCGCCAGCGCGTCCTGCGCGCGGCCGTCGATCAGCGTCAGCGGCAGGCCCGCGCCATGGCGCGCGACCAGCGCCTCCACCGCGGGCCGCAGACCCGGGGCGATCGGGATCACGAAGCGCAGCTCGGGCCGCGCCTTCAGCATCCGCTGCGCCGCGTCCAGCAGCGCCGGGCCGATGTAGGTCAGCTCGCTGTGCCGGCTGCCGGGCAGCAGGGAGACGATCACGTCGCCCGCGCCGAAGCCCAGCTCGCGCCGGGCGTCCTCGGTCGGCGGTTCGAAGGGGATCTGGTCGGCCAGCGGATGGCCGACGTAGGTGGCCTCGATGCCGGCCTTGTGCAGGATCTCGGGCTCGAAGGGGAACAGGCAGAGCACGTGATCCGCGCTGCGCTTGATCGTGGTCACGCGCTCGGCGCGCCAGGCCCAGATCGACGGGCAGACGAAATGGACCGTCCTGATGCCCGACTCGCGCAGACGCTGCTCGAGACCGAAGTTGAAATCGGGCGCGTCGACGCCGACGAAGACCGAGGGCCGCTCCGCGATCAGCCGATCGCCGAGCTGGCGACGGATCGCCAGCAGCTCGCGGATGTTCTTGATCGCGTCCCAGTAGCCGAAGATCGACAGCTTGTGGCTGGGCCACCAGGCGTCGAAGCCCTGCGACTGCATCTTCGGGCCGCCGATGCCGGCCGAGCTCAGCCCGGGCCAGCGCGCCTTCAGCCCCTGGAGCAGCAGGCTGGCCAGCAAGTCCCCGGAGGCCTCGCCGGCCACCAGGCCCAGTCGAGGATCCGTGGAGGTCATGGCTGGCGGTCCGGGCCTGTCAGCGAACGAGGCCGCGCTTGGCGGCGGCCAGGAAGTCCAGCATCAGCTGGATGTCGCGCAGCGACTCCGCATCCTGCCCGTGCTTGAGCGCTTCGATGTTGGCCACCGACTGCTCCAGCGTCGTGCCGTCGCGGAACAGCAGCTTGTGGACCTGACGGATCACGCCGATGCGGTCGTTGCTGAAGCCGCGGCGACGCAGGCCGGTCAGGTTGACCGCGCGCACGGCCAGCGGGTTGCCGTCGACGGTCATGTAGGGGGCGACGTCCTGCGCCACATGGCCCTGGAAGCCGATCATCGCGTGCGCGCCCACGTGCACGAACTGGTGCACGCCGGTGAGCCCGCCGATGGTGGCCCAGTCGCCGACATGGACGTGCCCGGCCAGCGTCGCGTTGTTGGCCAGCACGCAGTGGTCGCCGACGATCACGTCATGCGCCAGATGCACGTAGGCCATGATCCAGTTATCGGAGCCGACGCGCGTGACGCCCTGCTCCTTGAACGTGCCGGTGTTGAAGGTGCAGAACTCGCGGATCGTGTTGCGATCGCCGATGACGAGCTCGGTCACCTCGCCGCCGTGGCTCATGTCCTGCGGCATCGCGCCGATCGACGCGAACTGGAAGATCTTGTTGTCGCGGCCGATCGTGGTCTTGCCCTCGACGACCGTGTGCGGGCCGATCCAGGTGCCGGCGCCGATGCGCACCTCCGGGCCAATCACCGCGTAGGGACCGACCTGGACGGTGTCGTCGAGTTGCGCCTTCGGATCGACGATGGCGGTGGGATGGATCTGGGCCATGTGCGGAAGGATTCGAGGCGGCGACGGCTCAGCAGTCGAGCTTGCGCATCGTGCACATCAGCTTGGCTTCGGCCACGACGTCGTTGCCGACCAGCGCGCGCGCGCCGAACTTGTAGATGCCGGCCTTGGCGCGGTCCAGGGTCACTTCCAGGATCAGCTGGTCGCCCGGCTCGACCGGACGCTTGAAGCGCGCCTCGTCGATGCCCGCGAAGTAGACGACGTGGTTCTCGTCCAGCGTGAAGTCGTAGCTCTCGACGGCCAGCAGCGTGGCGGCCTGCGCCAGCGCTTCCAGGATCAGCACGCCCGGCATCACCGGACGGTGCGGGAAGTGGCCCTGGAAGAAGGGCTCGTTGATGCTGACGTTCTTCAGCGCGCGGATACGCACGCCCTTCTCGACCTCGATCACGCGATCGACCAGCAGGATCGGGTAGCGATGCGGCAGCTTCTCGAGGATGCCGTGGATGTCGATGATCTTCTCGTTCATGTCGTCTTCTTTTCCAAAGCGCGCACGCGCTGACGCAGCTCGTAGAGCCCCCGCAGCGCGGCCGCATTCTTCTGCCAGGACGCGGCGTCCTCGAAAGGCCACATGCCGGCGTAGGCGCCCGGCTTGTCGATGCTGTTGCTGATGTTGGCGGTCGGGCCGATCTGCACGCCGTCCGTGATCTTGATGTGCCCGTTGATGCGGGCGGCGCCGGCCACGATGCAGTTCGCGCCGATCTCGGCGCTGCCCGCGATGGCCACCGCGCCGGCGATCGCCGTGCCACGGCCGATCTTCACGTTGTGGGCGATCTGGACCAGGTTGTCGATGATCACCCCGTCGGCGATCACCGTGTCGCCCAGCGCGCCGCGGTCGATGCAGGTGTTGGCGCCGATGTCGACGCCGTCACCGATGCGCACCGCGCCGAGCTGCTCGATCTTGACCCACTCGACGCCCTGCTCGCCCTTGGTCGGGGCGAAACCGAAGCCGTCCGCGCCGATCACGGCGCCGCTGTGGATCAGCGAGCGCTCGCCGATCACGCAGTCGCGGCCGAAGACCACGTGCGGTTCCAGCCGCGTCTGCGCGCCGACGCGGGCGTCCTGCTCGACGATGGTGTGCGCGCCGATGCGCACGCCGTCCCCCAGGACGGCGCCGGACTCGACCACCGCATGCGGGCCGACCTCGACGTCGCGGCCGATCACGGCGTCCGCCGCGACAGTCGCCGTCGGGTGGATCGCCGGGGCCGCGCGCGGCTTGCGCATGTGCGCGGCCCACCACTGGGTCAGGCGCGCGAAGTAGAGATAGGGATCCGGCGTGACGATGCAGCTGGCGGTCGTGCCCGCGCCGTGGCGCGCCGCGGCGGCCTCGGCCTGCTTCGGATGCACGATGACGCAGCCGGCCCGCGTGGTCGCGAGCTGGGCTTCGTACTTCGGATTCGAGAGAAAGGAGATGGCGTCCACGCCGGCGTCCTCCAGCGGGGCGATCGCGGAGATCGCCACATCGGAGGCACCAACAAGATCGCCGCCCAAGGCGGCGATCAGATCCGAGACCAGAGCCTGTTTCACGGTCACTTCTGAGCGTTGAGCGCGTCGATCACCTTCTTCGTGATGTCCACGCGGGGGCTGGCATGAATCGCGTCCTGCACGATCAGATCGTACTTGTCCTGCTCGAAGATCTGCTTGATGACCTTGTTGGCCTTCTCGACCAGGGCCGTCGTCTCCTCGCTCTTGCGCTGGGCGACGTCCTCGTTGAACTCGCGGCGCTTGCGCTGCAGGTCGCGGTCCTGCTCGATCAGCTCGCGCTGGCGGCGGGCGCGCTCGACGTCGCTCAGCGCCGGGCCGTCCTTGTCGAGCTTCTCGGCGGCGCCGCGCAGCTTGCCTTCCTGGTCCAGCAGCGCCTTCTCGCGGCGGCTGAACTCGGCCTGCAGCTTGGCTTCGGCCGCCTTGGCGAGATTGGTCTCGCGCAGGATGCGCTCGCTGTTGACGTAGCCGATCTTGACTTCCTGGGCTTGCGCGCCCAGGGACGCCGTCGCCGCGAGACACGCGGCCACGACGATCTGCGACAGCTTGCTCTTCATCAGAATGCAGTCCCGATCTGGAATTGGAATCGCTCGATTCTATCCGTGGGCTTCTTGCGCACCGGCGAGCCGTAGCTCAAGCGCAGCGGACCCATCGGAGACAGCCAGCTGATGCCGACGCCGGCCGACACGCGGGTGTCCTTGAACTCCAGCTTCTCGTCCTGGCCCCACACGTTGCCGGCATCCAGGAAGCCGAACAGGCGGAAGCTCTTGTCGTTGCCCGAGCCGGGCACCGGGACGTAGAACTCGGTGTTAATGTTGAACTTGCGGTTGCCGCCGGTGTAGGAGCCGGTCACGTCGACCGGGCCCAGCGTGCCGGGCTCGAACACCCGCACCGATCCCAGGCCGCCGCCGTAGAAGTTCTTGAAGATCGGATACGGACGGCCACCCAGGCCCTTGCCGTAGGCGACTTCGCTGTTGATCATGAACGAGAACTTGCGGCCCAGCGGGAAGAACTGCTGGTACTGCAGGTTGGCGATGGTGTAGCGCGAGTCGCCGACCGGGCTCATTTCCAGGTTGACGCGCTTCATCGAGCCGGCCGTCGGCGTGATCACCGAGTCGCGGTTGTCGCGCTTCCAGCCGATCGTCAGCGGGATGGACATGGCCGACGAGCCGAACTGGTTGCGGAACAGCCAGTAGCTGTTGGGCAGGCCGGTCGTCGTGGTGATGCGGGTGGTCTCGTAGCCGATGCCGAAGAAGACGGTGTCGTCCTCGGAGAACGGGACGCCGAACTTCACCGAGCCGCCGTAGGACGCGAACTCGTATTCCTCGCCCAGGTTGTTGATCGGCTTGACGGTCCGGTAGAACACGTCGACCGCGCGCGACACGCCGTCCACGGTGAAGTACGGGTCGACGGTGGTGACGCCCAGCGAGCGGCCGGTGCTGGCGGTGTTCACCTGGATGCCCAGGTAGTTGCCGGAACCGAAGACGTTTTCCTGCGAGATCGAGCCCGACAGCGACAGCTTGCTGGCGCTGGAGTAGCCGGCGCCGATCTGGATGTTGCCGGTGGGACGCTCGGTCACGGTCAGCGTGACGTCGACCTGGTCGGGCGAGCCCGGCACTTCCGCGGTGTCGATCGTGACGTCCTTGAAGTAGCCCAGGCGCTCGACGCGGTCACGCGAGGCCTTGATGCGGGAGCCGTCGTACCAGGACGATTCGAACTGGCGGAACTCGCGGCGGATCACTTCGTCGCGGGTGCGGGTGTTGCCGGAGACCAGCACGCGGCGCACATAGACGCGGCGCTGCGGCTCGCCCACCAGGGTCACGGTGACCTGGCCGGTGGCGCGGTCGATCTCGGGGCGGCTCTCCACGCGCGCGAAGGCGTAGCCGAAGGTGCCGTACAGGTCCTGGAAGTTGCGGGTGGTCTGGGCCACCGCCTCGCCGTTGTAGGCCTGGCCCGGCTTGAGCGCGATCAGGCGCTTGAACTCTTCCTCGCGGCCCAGGAACTCGCCTTCCAGCTTGATCGCGTTGACCGTGTAGGGCTGGCCCTCGTTCACGGTGACGGCGATGCTGATGCGCTGCTTGTCGGGGGAGATCGTGACCTGGGTCGACTCGACGTTGAACTCGAGGTAGCCGCGGTTCAGGTAGTACGAGCGGATCGTTTCCAGGTCCGCGTTCAGCTTGGCGCGGGAGTAGCGATCGGTCTTGGTGTACCAGGTCAGCCAGCCGGAGGTCGTCTGCTCCAGCAGGCCCAGCAGCGTGCTTTCGCTGAAGACCTTGTTGCCCAGGATGCGGATCTCGGCGATCTTGGCCGGCTCGCCCTCGGTCACCGAGAAGCTCACGTTGACGCGGTTGCGCTCGATCGGGGTGATGGTCGTCGTGACTTCGGCGCCGTACAGCGAGCGGGTCAGGTATTGACGCTTCAGCTCCTGCTCGGCGCGGTCGGCCAGGGCCTTGTCGAAGGGCTTGCCCTCACCGATGCCGACGTCCTTCAAGGACTTGGTCAGCGCCTCGGTGTCGAACTCCTTCAGGCCGACGAAGCTGACGTTGGCGATGATGGGACGTTCCTCGATCACGACGACCACCGCATCGGTGTCGATGTTGATCTTGACGTCCTTGAACAAGCCGGTCGCGAACAGCGCGCGCAAGGCGGCGGCGCCCTTCTCGTCGTTGTAGGTGTCGCCGATCCGGAACGGGAGGGCCGCGAAGACCGTCCCCGGGTCGGTGCGCTGGAGGCCCTCGACGCGGATGTCCTTCAGAACGAACGGGTCGACGGCCCAGGCGGAACCGGCGTGCAGCGCGGTGGCCAGCACCGCCAGTTGGATCACGTGGGGGCGCAAAGCGTCGGGCAGGAATCGGGACATGCGGAAGCTTCAGTGCAGACCCAGCGAGCGGGTCAGATCGTTGAAAAGGGCCAGGCTCATCATCAGCGCCACCACGGCGATTCCCGCGCGTTGCAGCTGCTTGAGCCACCACTCGGAGACAGGGCGGCCGCTCAGACCCTCGAAAAGATAATACATCAGGTGTCCGCCATCGAGCATCGGCAGCGGCAGCAGGTTCAGGACGCCGAGACTCACGCTGACAGCCGCGAGAAAGCTCAGGAACGCGGAGAGGCCCAGGCTGGCCGACTGGTCCGCCGCCTTGGCGATGGTGATGGGTCCGCTCAGGTTCTTTACCGAAGCTTCACCCACCAACATCCGCCCCAGCGTCTTGACCGTCAGCGCGCCCAGTTCCCAGGTGCGGGTCAGGCCTTGCCTGACGGACTCGAAGGGGCTGTAGTGCACGGTGACGGTGTCGACCTTGCCGGCGAAGTAGGCGCCGATGCGCGCGATGCGCTCGTCGCCGACCACCTCGATCCGAGGGGTGACTTCACGTTCGATCACCTGGCCGTCGCGCTGCGCGACGACGTGCAGCACCTGGGGTCGGCCGTCCACGACCGCGCGGCGCACGCGCTGCACGACCCAGGACGCGTCGGGCACAGCCTCGCCGTCGATGCGCAGGAGCCGGTCGCCCGGATGCAGGCCGGCGGCGTCGGCCGCCTCGCCCTGGGTGACAGGTCCCAGCACCGGCTCGGAGAACACGCCGCCCAGGCCGAGCTGGCGCATGGTGCGTTCGTCGAAGTCCCGGCTGGCCAGGGTGTCGGTGTCGATGCGCAAGTTGCGGCGCCCATGGCCCTGGGCATTGCTGACGCCGAGGAACAGCGGCCGCTTGTCGGCCACCGCCTGCGCCAGCTGCCAGCCGAAGTCCGGCATCGAGCGCACGTCCTCCCACTCCTGACCGTCCGTGGACCATGCCTGGACCCAGTCGCCGGCGCGCAGTCCCGCGCGATCGGCCAGGCTGCCGGCCAGCGGCGTGCCGAGCACCGCCTTCGCCTCGTCGCGGCCGATCCAGCCCGCGGCCGCGAACAGCAGCACGGCCAGCACGAGATTGGCCGCCGGGCCGGCCACCGTGATGAAGGCGCGCTGCCAGAGCGTCTTGCGGTTGAAGGACTGCGCGCGCAGGTGATCGGGAACATCGCCATCGCGCTCGTTGAGCATGAGCACGTAGCCGCCGAAGGGGATGGCGCTGAAGGCGAACTCGGTGCCGTCGCGGTTGCGACGGCGCATCAGCACGCGGCCGAATCCGAACGAGAAACGCAGGACCTTGACGCCGCAGGCGAGCGCGGCGCGGTAGTGGCCCCACTCGTGGATCACGATCAGCACGCCGATCGTGAGGAAGTAGTACAGGAACTGGGAGAGCACGGCGTCGGTCCGGTCGGCGGAAGACTCAGTGCGCGCCGAGCGACGCGATCAGGCCCTGCGCATGACGGCGGGCGCGGGCGTCCAGCGTCAGCAGGCCCTCGACGCTGTCGACCTCGCCGGCCTGCGGCGCGACGCTCTCCAGCGTCGCTCGGTTGACCCGGCAGATGTGGTCGAAGCGCAGCTTGCGGTCGAGGAAGGCGGCGACCGCCTCCTCGTTCGCCGCGTTCAGCACCGCGGTGCTGCCCTCCGCGGCGTGCAGCGCCTGCCAGGAGAGGTGCAGCCCGGGGAAGCGGCGGGCGTCGGCTTCCTCGAAGGTCAGCGTCGGCTTGGCCAGGAAGTCCAGCGGCTCGGCGCCGGAGGTGATGCGTTCGGGGAAGGACAGCGCGTAGGCGATGGGGACGCGCATGTCGGGCGTGCCCATCTGCGCCAGCACCGAGCGATCCCGGCACACGACCATCGAATGGACGATGCTCTGCGGATGGATGACGACCTTCACCTGCTCCGGGGTCAGGTCGAACAGCCAGCGGGCCTCGATGACCTCGAGCGCCTTGTTCATCATCGTCGCCGAGTCCACCGAGATCTTGCGGCCCATCACCCAGTTCGGGTGAGCGCAGGCCTGCTCGGGCGTGACGTCGGACAGCGTGGCCGGATCGCGCTGGCGGAAGGGACCGCCGGACGCCGTCAGCACGATGTGGTCGATGCGCTCGTGCCAGGTGGCGCGGTCCTCGGGCAGGCACTGGAAGATCGCCGAATGCTCGGAATCGACGGGGAGCAGCGTGGCGCCCCCCTCCTCCACCGCGCGCATGAACAGCGCGCCGCCAAGCACGATGGCTTCCTTGTTCGCGAGCAGCAGGCGCTTGCCCGCGCGCGCCGCGGCGATCGCCGGCGCGAGCCCCGCGGCCCCCACGATGGCGGCCATCACGGCATCGACCTCCGGGTGGGCGGCGATCTCGCTGAGCGCGGCCATGCCGTCCAGCACCTCGGTGCGCGAGCCCGCGGCGCGCAGCCGGTCGCGCAGTTGCGCGGCCAGCGCGGCATCGGGCAGCACCGCGAAGCGCGGCTCGTACTGCACGCACTGGGCGGCGAGCTCGTCGACACGGCTCATCGCCGACAGCGCGAAGACGCGATAGCGGTCGGGGTGACGCGCGATCACGTCCAGGGTGTTGGTCCCGATCGATCCGGTGGATCCCAGCACGCAGACCTGCTGCGGGCGGTTGGAGGAATGGCTCATCGCAAGGGGATCCGGGCGACCGGGATCTGGATCAAAGTGAGGTCAGCGCCAGCGCCAGCGGCAGCACCGGCAGCAGCGCGTCGACACGGTCGAGCACGCCGCCATGACCCGGAAGCAGCTGGCTGCTGTCCTTGGCGCCGGCGGCCCGCTTGACCAGGGATTCGAAGAGATCGCCGACGACGCTCATCGCCGACAGGAAGACCAGCGCCAGGATCGCGACGATTCCCAGGCGCTGGACCAGCACCGTGTACATCGAGGCCGAGTCCACCGCCACGCGCGCGTCGATGACGTGCACCCAGACGAAGCCCAGCACGATCACGCCGACCAGGCCGCCGATGGCACCTTCCCAGCTCTTGCCGGGACTGATCGCCGGGGCCAGCTTGCGGCGGCCGAAGGCCTTGCCGGCGAAGTAGGCGGCGATGTCGGCCATCCAGACCAGGCACATCGCCGACAGCAGGAAATTGATGCCCCGCTGCTTGGCGACGACCAGCGCCAGCCAGGCCGCCCACAGCAGCACCGCGCCGAGCACGAGCCGCAGCGTCCGGTCCAGCCTGGGCCAGCCCGCCACGCCCGCCGCGAGCGCGCGCACGCCGCCGAGCACCCACAGGCCGCCCGCGAGCCACCAGCACCAGGCGGGCACCGCGAAGCCCAGCAGGTACAGCGTGGCCGCGCAGGCCGCCGCGAGCACCGCGCCAAAGCCGATCGCGAAGGCGCCGGGCTTGCCGTTCAGACGCGACCATTCCCAGCCGGCCGCGGCGATCATCGCCAGCGTGAGCAGCGCGAACCACATCGGGTTCGACGCGAACAGCGCGGGCAGCAGGATCGCCAGCAGGACGACCGCGGTGATGACGCGTTGCAGCAGCATCTCAGGCCTCCTGGGGCACGCCGGGAACGTTCACGCCGCCGAAGCGGCGATCGCGGGCGCGGAACGCGGCGATCGCCTCGTCCAGTTGCGCCTCGCCGAACTCCGGCCACAGGCAGTCGGAGAAGACGAACTCGGTGTAAGCCGTCTGCCAGAGCATGAAGTTGCTGATGCGCAGTTCGCCGCCGGTGCGGATGAACAGGTCCGGATCGGGCGCGTAGCTCATCGCCATGAACTCGGACAGCTTGGCTTCCGTCAGTTCATGGGCGGGCACGCCCGCCTCCATCGCCTTGCGGCAGGCCTGGACGATGTCCCAGCGGCCGCCGTAGTTGAACGCGACGTTCAGCGTCAGCTTGCTGTTGTGGGCGGTGGAGCCCTCGGCTTCCGCCCAGGCCGCGCGCAGCTTGTCGGAGACCGCCTCGCGGTCGCCCACGATGCGGATGCGCACGCCCATCGCGCCCATGCGGGCCAGGTAGCGCGACACCGCGGCGAGCACCAGGCCCATCAGGCCGGACACCTCGTCGCTGGGGCGCTTCCAGTTCTCGCTGGAGAAGGCGAAGACGGTCAGGTACTCGATCTCGCGGTCGATGCAGGCCTGCACGACGCGCACCAGCGCGTCCACACCCTGCTTGTGGCCGAAGAAGCGCGGGAGGAACCGCTTCTTGGCCCAGCGGCCATTGCCATCCATGACGATGGCGACATGGCGGGGCACTCCCGCCTTGCTGTCTGCGCTCACGAGGCCGTGCCGCTCAGACGGCCATGATCTCGGCTTCCTTGGCCGAGAGCAGCTTGTCGATCTCGTTGACCACGCGGTCGGTCAGCTTCTGGACTTCGTCCTGGCTGCGGCGCTCGTCGTCCTCGGTGATGACCTTGTCCTTGGCCATCTTCTTCGCCTGTTCGTTGGCGTCGCGACGCAGGTTGCGCACGGCGACCTTCGCGTCCTCGGCGGCGCCTTTGGCCACCTTCACCAGATCACGGCGACGCTCTTCCGACAGGGGGGGCATCGGCACGCGGATCAGGTCGCCCATCGAGGACGGATTCAGGCCCAGGTCCGACTCGCGGATGGCCTTCTCGATCTTCTGGCTCATGCCCTTCTCCCAGGGCTGCACGCTGACCGTGCGCGCGTCCAGCAGCGTGACGTTCGCGACCTGGGAGATGGGGACCATCGAGCCGTAGTAGTCCACGTGCACCTGGTCCAGCAGGCCCGGGTGGGCGCGACCGGTACGGATCTTCTGCAGTTCGTTCTTGAAGGCCTCGATGGACTTGGCCATCTTGGCTTCGACGTTCTTCTTGATGTCGGCGATGCTCATGTTCTTTTCCTCAATCGAAGTCTGGCGACGGGGCGGCTGCTACAACGCGCCGCGACGCTCAGACGTGCACCAGCGTGCCCTCGTCCTCGCCCATCACGACGCGCTTGAGCGCGCCCGGCTTGAAGATCGAGAACACCTTGATCGGGAGCTTCTGGTCGCGGCACAGCGCGAACGCGGTCGCGTCCAGCACCTGCAGGTTCTTGCTGATCGCCTCGTCGAAGCTGATGCGCGCATAGCGCGTGGCGGTCGGATCCTTCTTCGGATCGGCGGTGTAGACGCCGTCGACCTTGGTCGCCTTCAGCACGATCTCGGCGCCGATCTCGGCGCCGCGCAGCGCGGCGGCGGTGTCGGTCGTGAAGAAGGGATTGCCGGTACCGGCGGCGAAGACGACGACCTTGCCCTCTTCCAGGTACTGCAGCGCCTTGGGGCGAACGTAGGGCTCGACGACCTGCTCGATCGCGATGGCGGACATCACGCGGGCGGTCATGCCTTCCTGGCGCATCGTGTCGGCCAGGGCCAGCGAGTTCATCACCGTGGCCAGCATGCCCATGTAGTCCGCGGTCGCGCGGTCCATGCCCACCGAGCCGCCCGCCACGCCGCGGAAGATGTTGCCGCCGCCGATCACGACCGCGACCTCGACACCCAGCTTCGTCACTTCCTGGACTTCCTGCACCATGCGGACGATGGTCGCGCGGTTGATGCCGTAGGAGTCGTCGCCCATCAGGGCTTCGCCGGAGAGCTTGAGCAGGATGCGTTTGTGCGCGGGCATTGTTACCTCGTCAATACAGCCAAAAGAGAGTTGCGCCTGCGAGCGCAGGGCACAAGTGTAAAGGGCGCCAGAGGCGCCCTTTTTGAGTTGCAGAGCTTACTGCTGCTTGCTTGCGGCGGCCACCTGGGCAGCCACTTCGGCGGCGAAGTCGTCCACCTTCTTCTCGATGCCTTCGCCGACCACGTACAGGGTGAAGGACTTCACCGTGGTGGCCTTGTCCTTCAGCATCTGGGCGACGGTCTGCTTGCCATCGGCGGCCTTCACGAAGACCTGGTCCAGCAGCGAGACTTCCTTCAGGAACTTCTGCACCGAGCCTTCGACCATCTTGGCGACGATCTCGGCCGGCTTGCCGGATTCGGCGGCCTTCTCGGTGGCGATCTTGCGTTCCTTCTCGACCAGCTCGGCCGAGACTTCGGCGGACGACAGGGCGGCCGGCTTCATCGCGGCGACGTGCATGGCGACGTCCTTGGCGGCGACATCGTCACCGTCGAACTCGACCACGACGCCGATGCGCGTGCCGTGCAGGTACGAGGCCAGCTTCGCGGCGCCTTCATAGCGCTTGAAGCGGCGGATGGTCATGTTCTCGCCGATCTTGCCGATCAGGCCCTTGCGCACGTCCTCGACCGTCGGGCCGAAGCCTTCCTGCGACAGCGGCAGGGCGGACAGGGCGGCGATGTCGGCGGGGTTGGCATCGACGATCAGGCCGGCCACGGCGTTGACGAAGGCCAGGAAGGCGTCGTTCTTCGAGACGAAGTCGGTCTCGCAGTTGACTTCGACGATGGCGCCGACGTTGCCCTTGACGGCAGCGGCGACGATGCCTTCGGCGGTGACGCGCGAGGCGGCCTTGCCGGCCTTGTTGCCCAGCTTGACGCGCAGGATCTCTTCCGCGCGCTCCATGTCGCCTTCGGCTTCGGTCAGCGCCTTCTTGCACTCCATCATGGGAGCGTCGGTACGGGCGCGCAGCTCGGCGACCATGCTTGCGGTAATTGCTGCCATTTCAATCTCCGTGTGTCGCGATGCCGGAACGCCCCGGCACCGCTGAAATCTGAATCTGATTGGACGAAGGGGGCTGAATCAGCCCCCTTGTCTAAACCCGTCGAGGGTCAGGGCCTGGATCAGGCGCCTTCGTTCACTTCCACGAACTCGTCGCCTTCGGCGGCGACAGCCGCGACGACGTCGTTCGAGGCGTTGGCACGGCCTTCCAGCACGGCGTCGGCGACAGCCTTGGCGTACAGGGCGACAGCCTTGGCCGAGTCGTCGTTACCGGGGATGACGTAGTCGATGCCTTCGGGCGAGTGGTTGGTGTCGACCACGCCGATGACCGGGATGCCCAGCTTCTTGGCTTCGGCGACGGCGATCTTGTGGTAGCCGACGTCGATGACGAACAGCGCGTCCGGCAGGGCAGCCATGTCCTGGATGCCGCCGATGTTCTTCTCGAGCTTGTTGATGTCGCGGGCGAACATCAGGGCTTCCTTCTTGATCGCGGGCTGGGTGCCGGCGTCGATCTGGGCCTGCATGTCCTTCAGCTTCTTCAGCGAGGTCTTGACCGTCTTGAAGTTGGTCAGCGTGCCACCCAGCCAACGCTGGTTCACGCTCGGGACGCCAGCGCGCTCGGCTTCGGCGGCGACGATGTCGCGGGCCTGGCGCTTGGTGCCGACCATCAGGATCGTGCCGCGCTTGGACGACAGCTGACGCACGAACTTCAGGGCTTCCTCGAACGCGGGCAGCGTCTTCTCGAGGTTGATGATGTGGATCTTGTTGCGATGGCCGTAGATATACGGGGCCATCTTGGGGTTCCAGAAGCGGGTTTGGTGACCAAAGTGGACGCCTGCTTCCAGCATCTCGCGCATCGTGACGGACATGAGTAACTCCGAAGGTTGGTTCTAGAATCCGGCGCGAATCGCAACAGCTGCTTGCCGTTGCAACACCTTTGATCGCCGGACTCGCGAATTTGCGAAGTGGGTCAAGCGGACAGACCGCCTGCATCACCCCGCGTTCCCGCCAGACTCCAGCCCCTTTGGCTGGCTTATCCGGCAAAAACCCGACGAGTATAACCCGTTTCCGCATGCCGATCGACCTCATCGAGGCCCTCACCCTGTTGCGCACCGGCCGCCGCGACGCCCGAACCCTGTTGGAAGAGAGCCTGGCCCAGGCCGACGGCCCGGCGTGCGCGCACGTCTTCCTGCGCCGCTTCGACGATGAGGCGCGCGCCGCCGCGCAAGCCAGCGACGCCCTGGCGACCCGCGGCGAGACGCGCCCGCCGCTCGGGGGACTGGCGGTGTCGGTGAAGGATCTGTTCGACGTCGCCGGCCAGCCGACCACGGCCGCCTCGGCCGCGATGGCCGACGCACCGCCCGCCACGCGGGACGCCCCCACCGTCGCGCGACTGCGCGCCGCGGGTGCCGCGCTGATCGGCCACACCCACCTGAGCGAGTTCGCCTTCTCCGGCGTAGGCATCAACCCGCATCACGGCACGCCCCGGAATCCAGTGACACGCGCGATCGACGGCCGGGATCGCATTCCCGGCGGCTCGACGTCCGGCGGCGCGGTCAGCGTCGCGACCGGCGCGGCCTGGGCGGCGCTGGGCTCGGACACGGGCGGCTCGCTGCGCATTCCCGCCGCGCTGCAAGGCCTGGTCGGCTTCAAGAGCACCGCCCGCCTCGTCCCGCTGGACGGGGCGATCCCGCTGTCGCGCTCGCTGGACACGGCCGGCGCGATCACGCGCTCGGTGCGCGATGCCGCGCTGATGCACGAGGTGCTGAGCGGCGCGCCGCTCGCGCTCGCGCATCGCCCCCTCGGCGACTGGCGCTTCGCCGTCACGCCGACCTTCATGCAGGACGAACTCGAGCCCGCGGTCGCGACGGCCTTCGAACGCGCGCTCGCCGCGTTGCGCGCGGCCGGCGCCTCGATCGAGGAACGCGCGCTGCCCGCCCTGCCCCGTGTGGCGGAACTGCAAACCCAGGGCGGCATCACCGCGGCGGAGGCCTGGGCGTGGCACCATGCGCGCCTCGCCGAACGCGGCGACCGCTACGACCCGCGCGTCGCGCTGCGCATCCGCCGCGGCGAAGCCATCACGCCGGCGGCCTATCAGGCCCTGCTCGACGCCCGCGCCCGCTGGATCCACGAGATGACCGCATCGATGCAAGGCATCGATGCCTTCCTCAGCCCGACCGTTCCCCTCCAAGCCCCGGAGATCGCCCCTTTGCTGCACAGCGACGACCTGTTCTTTGCCACCAACGCGCGCCTGCTGCGCAACACCGCCGTCGTGAACCTGCTCGACGGCTGCGCGATCTCGATCCCTTGCGAGCACCCCGGCGAGCTGCCGGTCGGCCTGATGCTGTGGGCGCCCGCGATGCAGGACGCAACGCTGCTTGCCGCGGCCGGCGCGACCGAGGCGGCGCTCGCCCGATCGGCGGGAGCGCGCTGATGCGGGTCGCGATCATCGGAGCCGGCCTGGCCGGCGTGACCTGCGCGTACGAACTCGCCCTGCAGGGCCATGAGGTCCACGTCTTCGAGCGCGACACCAGCGTCGCCACGGGCGCGAGCTTCGCGCCGCCGGGACTGATCGCGCCGGGCCTCATGGCCGCGCGCCCGCAGTGGCCCCTGGCCTGGCGCAACAGGCCGTCGCAGCTGGGATGGAAGCTGGCGCACTGGCGCGCTCGCCGCGCGCGCGGCCAGCAAGCGCTGCCCGAGGCCCTGCACGGCCTGGCGCAGCGCGGCCAGGCCGTGATGGCGGTGTGGCGTCGCGAGCTGCAGATGGACGTCGAGCGCGAGGCCGGCGTGCTGCTGCTGTGGCGCACCGCCAAGGACTACAAGACGGCCGCGACCATCCTGGCGCGACTGCAGGAACGGCAGGTGCCGCACCGCGAGCTCGACGCCGAGGGCTGCCGCGCGCACGAGCCCGGCCTCAACGCCGAATCGCCGCTGCACGGCGGCATCCTGCTGACGCAAGACGAGGCCGCGAACGCGCGCCAGTTCAGCCAGGCGCTCAAGCAGGAAGCACAGCGGCTGGGCGTGCGCTGGAACTTCAACACCGAAGTGCTCCGCATCGAGCCCGGCGCGCAGCCCGCGGTGCATGTCGCCGCCGGCGAGCCGCTGCGCGCGGACGCGGTGATCGTCTGCGCCGGCAAGGGCGCGGCGGCGCTGCTCGCCGCGCAGGGCCTGAAGCTCCCCTGGGGCACGACGCACACCCACACGCTGACCGCGCCACTGCGGCAGCTGGAGGCGCATCCGGATCTCGGTCCGCGCGCGACCGTGATCGACATGAGCCTGGGCGTCAGCCTGACGCGACTGGGCCAGCGCGTGCGAGTGGGCGGCGGCAACGAGCTGGGCGGCTCGTCGACACAACCGGACGGGCAGTCGATGGGCGCGCTGCATCAGGCGGCGCACGACTGGTTCCCCGGTGCGCTGCTCGCGGCAGGCCAGCAGCGCTGGAAGACGGCGCGGCTGATGCTGGCCGACGAGCTGCCGCTGATCGGCGAATCCGGCCTGCCCGGCGTGTGGCTGAACATCGGCCACGGCGAACATGGCTGGACCATGGCCGGCGGCGCCGCGCAGCTGCTGTCGGCGCGACTGGCGAAGAAGGATCCCGGCATCGACGCCGCTCTGCTGGAGCCGGGTCGACTGCGGTGAGCCCAGCGCCGGACCCGGCGCTCCACCCTCAGTGCAGTGATCGCTGAATGCCAAGCGGCGTCCAGCATTCGGCATTCGGCATTCGGCATTCGGCATTCGGCGTCCGGCATTCCGCATCCTGCAAGCTGCAAGCTGTGAGCTGTGAGCTGTGAGCTGTGAGCTGTGAGCTGTGAGCGGCGAGGCCCGAGCGGATAGAGTCGACGGCATGCTGCCGGTACTGCCCCTCACTCACGACTGGTCCCTCCATGACGCGCCTTCGAGCCGGCGCATCGAAGCGGCGGCGCTCGCGCGCCATCCGCCTCACACCCTGATCGAGTGCGCCGGCCTCGCTGTCGCTCGACTGGCGCTCGCGCTGAAGCCATCGGGCAAGGCGGCACTCGTCGTCGCCGGCCCCGGCAACAACGGGGGCGACGGCCTGATCGCCGCCCGCCAACTCGCGGCGCGCGGGTGGTCGGTCGAGATCCTCCTCATCGGCACCGAGCCCGCCACCGGGACCGATGCCGCGCACGCGCTCGCCACGGCGCGCCAAGCCGGGCTTGCGATCCACCGCGGCCTGCCGACGAGGACTCGCCCCGCGGATCTCGTGATCGACGCCCTCCTCGGTCTCGGCGCGAGCCGCGCGCCCGAGGGCGAGTTCGCCGACGCGATCCGGGCCATCAACGAAGGCCGAGGCGCCGGTGCGACCGTCCTCGCCGTCGACCTGCCCAGCGGGCTGGACGTCCGCACGGGTCAGCCACTGGGGACCGACGCGGTCCGGGCCGATCACACGATCACCTTCCTCACCTTGAAGACCGGTCTCTTCACCGGTGAAGGCCGCGCGCTCGCGGGCCGGATCTGGTTCGACGAGCTCGGCGCTCCGGTCGGCGAGAACGGCATCGCCAAGCTCGTCGGCGCCCCGCACATCGGCCTCTGGCAGCGGGCGCACGAGCGCTCCGCCACCAGCCACAAGGGGCGGCACGGCGACGTGGTCGTGCTCGGTGGCGCGCCGACGATGCGCGGCGCGGCCTGGCTCGCGGCAAGCGCCGCGTTGAGCGCCGGCGCAGGCCGCGTCTACGCGGCCCTCCCCGACGACGACGGCCAACCCTGGCCCGCCAGGCCCGAGCTGATGCACTGGGACTTCGCGCGCTGGCATGCACCGAGCGCCGAATGGCGCGAGGTGGTCGCCGTGTGCGGCTGCGGTGGTGGGGCCGCGATCGCGGCCGCACTGTCGACCGTGCTGCACGCGGCCACGCGCGTCGTGCTGGACGCCGATGCGCTGAACCTGATCGCGGGCGACGAGTCGCTCCAGGAAGCGACCCGCAAGCGCGCCGCGCATGGCTGGGAGACCATCCTCACGCCCCACCCGCTGGAGGCCGCCCGGCTGCTGGGCGAAGCCTCGGCCACATCGGTTCAGGCGGACCGCCTCGAGGCCGCGCGGCAACTGGCCGCGCGCTTCCAGGCGACGGTCGTGCTCAAGGGCTCGGGCAGCGTGGTCGCGACGCCGGGCCGTCGCCCCGCGATCAACAGCACCGGATCGTCCGCGCTGGCGACGGCGGGCAGCGGCGACGTCCTCGCCGGATGGATCGGCGGTCTCTGGGCGCAATCACCCGGGATCTCCCCCCATCAGCTGGCCATGACGGCCGTCGCCTGGCACGGCGCCGCCGCCGAAGGGCATGCCGGCCCCCTGCTGGCGGCGGATCTGATCGAGTCGATGAAGGCCCTGCACGCCCCATCGCGCTGACGCGCCCTCTCCTCTCCCCGCCCGAACGGGCGAAGCGCGAATCAAACCGCTGTCGAGTTTTTTGACAGTTTTGTTAACGCGCCCCGTACGACATCTTCACGAGCGCCGCTAAGCCCTTGCCTCCCCTAGAACTAGGGAGTCCTGGCATGTTGTTTGCAAATGTGTCGCCGGTCGCGGCCTTGCCACTCGTCGCGACTCGTGACTGCAAAACGAACAACAGAGAGGGAACCCCATGTTCAAGTCGATCAAAGCCATCGCCACCCTGGCGCTGGTCCTGCTGGCGGGCGCCAGCCAAGCCGCCCCGGTCCTGCTGGGCTCGGTCACCCACAACTACGGCAACGCGGCCGGCCAGTCCAAGGGCGGCTACACCAACAACAGCTGCGTCAAGTCCGGCTACGTGATCGTCAAGGACACCTCGAACGGTTGCGGCAACTCGCGCTTCGCCGACACCTTCGACTTCTCGTCGCTGAACATCGGCACCGTCACCAGCCTGTCGCTGAGCCTGACCTTCGCCGCCACCAACGACGTGACCGCCTTCTTCTTCCCGGAGGACTGGCGCGTGCGCCCGGCCAGCGGCACCACCGGCAGCAACAGCCTGTTCGACATGACGCGCACGGGCAGCGCCATCACCCAGACCTTCACCTTCACCGCCGACAACCTGGACGTGTTCGCCAGCATCGTCAGCAACCGCAACTTCGGCCTGTGGTTCTCGGAGGAGTCGCTCTTCTCGCAGCAGTTCAACCTGCTGTCGGCGACGCTGAACGTCAACGGCGCCGCCCCCGCCCCCGCCGTCGCCGTGCCGGAGCCCACCGCCCTGGCCCTGGCCTCGCTGGCGCTGCTGGCCCTGGGCTTCATCCGCCGTCGCGGCGCGCGCTGAGTCGCGATTGCTGATCGGCCCGCCTCGCCCGAGGCGGCGCCGCAAGGAACAAGGGCCTGGCGACACCGCCAGGCCCTTGTTGCTTATGGGGATCGCGGACCCTTGACCGCGATCGATCCGACCGATTCAGATCCCGCCGATCAGTTGGCCCCGCCGCGCTTGCGACGCGTGGTCTTGGCGGCGGCGCCGGCACTGCTCTTGGCGACGACCGACTTGGCCGGGCCGCGCGCCGTGCGCTTGGCCGCCTTCACGGGATGCGTGTTGGACGACTTGGTCGCGCGAGCCGTCTTGCGACGCTCCGCCTGCAGCACGCGGTCGGCCTGCTCGATGCGCTCCAGCGCATCGACCGCCGTCGGCGCGTCGGGCGTCGGCAGCGGCATGGGTTCGACGGCCGCAGGCGGGGCCGACTTCGCGGCGCTCGCGGCATCGCGGCGAGCCCGCTTGTCGGCGCGCTTGTCGAAGCGCTTGCCGTCACCCCCGTGCTTGTCGCCGAACTTGTCACGATGCGCGCCGCGCAGCAGTCGGGCCTCGTCGCCATCCCGCACCAGGCGGAAATCGATCTTGCGCCCGTCCAGGTCGACACGACTGACCTGCACCTGCACCCGCGCGCCGGTGGCGTAACGGATGCCGGTGCGCTCGCCGCGCAGCTCCTGGCGCACCTCGTCGAAGCGGAAGTACTCGCCGCCCAGTTCGGTGATGTGGATCAGGCCTTCGACGTACATCGCGTCCAGCTGCACGAACAGCCCGAAGCTGGTCACCGCGCTGACGGTGCCGGCGAACTCCTCGCCCAGGTGGTCGCGCATGTAGCGGCACTTGAGCCAGGCCTCGACGTCGCGCGAGGCCTCGTCGGCGCGGCGCTCGTTGGCGCTGCAATGCGCGCCGACGACTTCCCAGCGCTCGGCCTCGGTCGACGCGGAGGCCGCCGTGGGCGCGGCCTTCGCGGCCTGCTTCCCGGGCCGCTTGGGCATCGGGTTGGCGGCCTCCATCTTGTGGGCGTCGAGCGCGTACTTCTTCGCGCCGAGCAGCGCCTTGATCACGCGATGGACCAGGAGGTCCGGGTAGCGCCGGATCGGGCTCGTGAAGTGCGTGTAGGCCTGATACGCGAGACCGAAGTGACCCGAGTTGAAGGGGGTGTAGATCGCCTGCTGCATCGAGCGCAGCAGCATGGTGTGGATCTGCTGCGCGTCGGGCCGGTCCTTGGTCGCCTGCGCGATGGCCTGGAACTCGCCCGGCGTGGGGTCGTCGCTGATCCCCATGCCGATGCCCAGCGCGCGCAGATAGGCCTGCAGCGTGCCGCGCTTCTCGGGCGTCGGGCCCTCGTGGACGCGGAACAGGGACGCATGCTTGCCACCGGCGATGAAGTCGGCCGCGCAGACGTTGGCGGCGAGCATCGCCTCCTCGATCAGACGGTGCGCCTCGTTGCGGGTGCGGGGCACGATCTTCTCGATGCGGCCGTTGTCGTCGCAGACGATCTGGGTCTCGGTCGTCTCGAAGTCGACCGCGCCTCGCTTCGCCCGCTGGGACAGCAGCGCGCGATAGACCTCGTGCAGATGCAGCAGGTGCGGCACCAGCGCCTTGCGCTTGTGCGCCTCCGGGCCATGCGTGTTGCCCAGGATGGCCGCGACCTCGGTGTAGGTGAAGCGGGCATGCGAGTTGATGACGGCCGGATAGAACTGGTACGCGTGGAGCTCGCCCTCCTCCGTGACCAGCATGTCGCAGACCATGGACAGACGATCCTGTTCCGGGTTCAGCGAGCACAGGCCGTTGGAGAGCTTCTCCGGCAGCATCGGGATCACGCGGCGCGGGAAGTAGACCGAGGTCGCACGCTCGTAGGCATCGCGGTCCAGGGGCTCGCCCGGTTTCACGTAATGGCTGACGTCGGCGATCGCGACCAGCAGGCGCCAGCCCTTGAAGGCCGTCTTTCCTCGGCCCTGCTTGTGGGGCTCGCAATAGACCGCATCGTCGAAGTCGCGCGCGTCCTCGCCGTCGATCGTGACCAGCGCGACGTCGCGCAGGTCGATGCGGTTCTTCATGTCCGCCGCGCGGACCCGGTCGGGCAGCTTCGCGGCCTGGGCGAGCGTGTCGGCGCTGAAGGCGTGCGGCACCTCGTACTTGCGGACCGCGATCTCGATCTCCATGCCGGGATCGTCGATCTCGCCGAGCACCTCGGTCACGCGACCGACGGGCTGCGAGTACAGCGACGGGGGTTCGGTCAGCTCGACCGCGACGATCTGGCCCGCGGTCGCATTGGCGATCGCGTTCTTCGGGACCAGGATGTCCTGGCCGTAGCGCTTGTCCTCGGGGGCGACGAGCCAGATGCCCGATTCCAGCAACAGGCGGCCGATGATGGGCTTCTTGCGACGCTCGAGGATCTCGAGGACGCGCCCCTCGGGGCGACCGCGCTTGTCCAGGCGCACGACGCGGACGCGGAGACGATCGCCATGCATGACGGCGTGCATCTCTTGCGAGGACAGGTAGACATCGGGCTGGCCGTCATCGGGCATCAGGAAGCCGTGCCCATCGCGATGACCTTGAACCGTGCCCTCGACTTCGCCCATCAGCGAATTGTTTTGCTGGGGGCTTGCGTTCTTGAAGTTTTTGATAGTAGAATCCTTGTCTTTCCTGAAACGCAAAAGCTTTTTAAAGCGTTTCGAGAAACTGAAGGCTCAAGAATACTTCAAAGTAGCTTGAGCGAGTTTTTCGGAGCGTTGGCTTTTGAACCTTGCCCAGGTGGCGGAATTGGTAGACGCACTAGTTTCAGGTACTAGCGGGTAACTCCGTGGAGGTTCGAGTCCTCTCCTGGGCACCAATTCTGAAAAGCCGGCTTCAAGCCGGCTTTTCTCATTCTGACGCCCAGGAAGTGATGCCCGGTGGACATCACGAGAGGACTCGAATGGTTGGGACCGGGAGGTCCAAACCGGGGTCGCGCTTGCGTGACCGAGTCCTCTCCTGCGATGGCAGCGAGCACCACCTCCCGCGCCAAGAAAAAAGGGCTGACATTCGTCAGCCCTTTCGTTCATCAGATCGCGAACTTCTTCGCCAGCGCGTCGGGGCGCAGCGAGTCGTAGTCCTCGAACGGCTGATGGATCCACGGGCTGGTCTCCAGCATCTCGACGTAGTAATCCGGGGTGTACTCCGAGACGCTCTTCGTCCAGATCACCGCCGAGCGCAGCTCGCTGATCGAGGGCATGCCGCGCAGACGTTCCACCACCGCCTTCAGCGTGACACCCGAATCCGCCAGGTCGTCGACCAGCAGCACGCGGCCGGCCAGCTCGCCCTTGGGCATGGTGATGTACTTGGCGATGTCCAGGCGACCCTGGATCGTGCCGGCCTCGGCGCGGTACGAGCTCGTCGACATGATGCCCAGCGGCTTGTCGAACACGCGCGACAGCACGTCGCCCGGACGCATGCCGCCACGGGCCAGGCACAGGATCTGGTCGAACTGCCAGCCGGAGGCATGCACCTTCAGCGCCAGACGTTCGATCAGCAAGTGATATTCGTCCCAGGACACGTACAGGTGTTTGCCGTCATCGGTCAACATGGGGAGGGCTCCTCAGCGAAATAGGGTCAAGTCGGAATGAAAGCCTGGCGGACGGCTCAGGCCTGGAACGGGTGCTGCAGCAGGATGGTGTGCTCGCGGTCGGGACCGGTCGACACCATCGCGATCGGCGCGCCGATCACTTCCTCGACGCGCTTCAGGTACTTGCGCGCGTTCTCGGGCAGTTGCTCCCAGCGGGTGATGCCGAAGGTCGATTCGGTCCACCCCGGGAAGACTTCGTAGATCGGCTTGCAGGCGGCGATCTCGTCGCCATCCAGCGGCAGGATGTCGATGGTCTTGCCGTCCAGCTCGTAGCCGACGCACATGTTGATCTCGGGCAGACCGTCCAGCACGTCCAGCTTGGTCAGGCACAGGCCGGTGATGCCGTTGATGATGGTCGAACGCTTCAACGCGGCGGCGTCGATCCAGCCGCAACGACGCGCGCGACCGGTGACGGTGCCGCGCTCCTGGCCCACCGTCGACAGGTGGTGGCCGACGGTACCGGGGGTCTCCCAGTCCAGCTCGGTCGGGAACGGGCCCGAACCCACGCGCGTCGCATAGGCCTTCGTGATGCCCAGCATGTAATGGAGCATCTGCGGACCGACGCCCGCGCCCGCGGCGGCGTTGCCGGCGACGCAGTTGCTGGAGGTCACGTAGGGGTAGGTGCCGTGGTCGATGTCCAGCAGCGTGCCCTGCGCGCCTTCGAACAGGATGTTGTCGCCGCGCAGATGCGCCTTGTGCAGCATGTAGCCGACGTCGGCCATCATCGGCTTGATCTGGTCGGCCAGCGACATCGCGTGGTCGAACACCGGCTGGAACTCCAGCGGCTTCGACTTCAGGTAGCCCGACAGCGCCACGTTGTGCAGCTCGATCAGTTCCTTGAGCTTCTTGGCGAAGCGCTCGGGGTGCTTCAGGTCCTGCACGCGCAGCGCGCGGCGGGCGACCTTGTCCTCATAGGCGGGGCCGATGCCCTTGCCGGTCGTGCCGATCTTGCCGGTGCCGCTGCTCTCGCGCAGCGCTTCGCGGGCACGGTCCACCTCGACGTGGAATGGGAGGATCAGCGGGCAGGACTCGCTGATGTACAGGCGCGAGCGCACTTCCACGCCGGCCTTCTCCAGACGCTCGATCTCGGACAGCAGGTGGGTCGGGTCCAGCACCACGCCGTTGCCGATGTAGCAGGCCACGCCGTCGCGCATGATGCCCGACGGGATCAGCTGCAGCGCCGTCTTCACGCCCTTGATGACCAGCGTGTGGCCGGCGTTGTGACCGCCCTGGAAACGCACCACGCCCTGGGCGTGATCGGTCAGCCAGTCCACGACCTTGCCCTTGCCCTCGTCACCCCACTGGGTGCCGACGACCACCACGTTGCGGCCGCGCGCGATCTCACTGCTTTGCATGTTGTTCATCCGATGATTGGGTTGGATTACGGGTGGGTGCCTGAGGCGTCGCTCACAGCGATCGCAGCACCCACTGACCGCCGGACTGAACCAGCTCGCGGTCGCATTCGAACTCGTCGTTCTCTTGTTCGTGGCCCGGCAGGACGCAGACCACGGTTTCACCCTGCTCGCGCAGACGGCGGACCGCCGCGCGCAGATCAGGGTCCTCGCCCCACGGCGCGCGCACCGCGGCCCGCAGGGACGTCGATGGGATCAGCCCCACCAGCGTCTTGAGATCCAGACTGAAGCCGACCGCCGGACGGCGGCGGCCGAAGACGGCGCCGACCTCGTCATAGCGGCCGCCACGCACGACCGCATCGCTGCAGCCCTCGGCGTAGAGCGCGAAGCGTGCGCCGCTGTAGTAGCCGAAGCCAGGCAGGTCCGCCAGGTCCACGCCGATGCGGACGTCCGGATAGGCCGCCGTCAGGTGGTGGATCAGCCATTCCAGATCGTTCAGCGCGGCGCCGACCAGCGGGTTCGCCGGCAGCGCGCGGCGCGCGTCGTCCAGCACCTCGACACCGCCATAGAGCTTGAGCAGCACCTGCAGCGAGGCGACGACCTCGGCCGGCAACTCGCGGGCGAAGGCGGCGACGCCCGCGGCGTCCTTGGCCGCCATCGCGGCGACCAGCGCGCTCAGACGATCCTCGCTCAGCGCGTGATCGCCCAGCACGCCGCGCACCAGACGGGCGTCGCCCAGGTCCAGCACCAGACGCGTCAGGCCGGCACGCTGCATCGCGTCGATGGCCAGCTCCTGCGCTTCCAGGTCGGCTTCCAGGCCGGCGTGGCCGTAGATCTCGACGCCGAACTGCAGCGGCTCGCGCGTCGCGGTCAGGCCTTCGGCGCGGGTGTGCAGCACGGGGCCGCAGTAGCACAGGCGGGTCACGCCAGCGCGATTCAGCAGATGGGCGTCGATGCGGGCGACCTGCGGCGTCGTGTCGGCGCGCAGGCCCAGCGAACGGCCGGACAACTGATCGACGAGCTTGAAGGTCTTGAGATCCAGCGCCTGGCCGGTGCCGGAAAGCAGCGAGTCGAGATGCTCCAGCATGGGGGGCATCACCAGCTCGCAACCATAGGTCCGTGCCATGTCCAGCAACTCGCGGCGCAGTTCTTCGATGCGGCGGGCCTGGGAAGGCAGGACGTCAGCAATGTGCTCGGGCAGCAGCCAAGCAGAGGCCATGACGTTCAGGAGGGGGTTAAAAACGGCATTGTACCGGGGTCGTGACGAACCCCGGCATGCCCGACCCGCACGCGGGGGTCGCGCGGCATGCCCTCACGGCCTGGTTGCCGTGAAAAAACCACGGGACGCCGCTCGTCGCCCCGCCCCGGTCGGCCGCTTCACCCTTCCCCTCCCCGGAGGGCAGGACAAGCCAGCGAGCCGGATGCGAAAGAGCCGCCCGAAGGCGGCTCCTTTCCTCTGGCGCTTACTTGCGCGGCGCCGCCGCGGCGGGGGCGCCCGCACCGGGGCCACCGGTGCGCATCGTGTTGAAGAAGGTGCTGTTGGGGTCCAGGACCATCACGTCGCTCTTGCTCTTGAAGCTGCGCTGGTAGGCATCCAGCGAGCGGTAGAACTGGGCGAACGCGGGGTCGCGGCCGAAGGCTTCGGAATACAGCGCGGAAGCCTTCGCGTCGCCCTCACCCATGATCTTCTGCGCGTCGCGATAAGCCTCGGCAGTGATGATCTCGCTCTGCTTGTCGGCGTCGGCCTTGATCTTCTCGCCCTCGGCGGCACCGGTCGAGCGAAGCTCGTTGGCGACGCGCGCACGCTCCGACTTCATCCGGTTGTAGACCGACTCGGTGATGCTGGACGAGAAGTCCACGCGCTTGACGCGCACGTCGACGATCTCGATGCCGAATTGCTTGGCCTCTTCCTCGAGACGCTTGCGCACGTCCTGCATGACCTTCTCGCGCTCGGTCGCCAGCACGGCGCGCACGGTGCGCTTGGTCACTTCCTCGTTCAGCGCGGCCTGCACGATCGGGCTCAGGCGCGATTCCAGGTTGCGCAGGTTGGTGCCGCTGTTGCGGATGTACTGGCGCGAATCGACGATGCGCCACTTCACCAGCCAATCGATGACCAGGGACTTCTTCTCGGCCGTGAAGATCGGACGCGAGTCGGGACTGTCCAGGGTCTGCACGCGGCGGTCCAGGAAGACCACGTTCTGCAGGGGCGGAGGCAGCTTGAACTTCAGGCCGGGTTCGGTGATCACTTCCTTGATCTCACCCAGCGAATAGACGACCGCGAACTGGCGCTGGTCGACGACGAAGAGCGTCGAGCTGGCGACCATGAACAGGATCAGCAGGCCCAGGACGACGGAGACGATGCGATTCATTGTGGTGGGCTCCTGTCGTTCAACGGCCGTCGCGGTCGCGGCTGCGCATGCTGTCGCGCGAGCGCGGATCGGTGCTCATCGTGCCGGCGGTCGAGGACGCGTCCGGCGCGGTGATCGCGGGCGTCGGCGTCGTCGTGGTGACGGTGCCCGGCGCCTGCTGCTGCATCAGCTTGTCCAGCGGGAGGTACAGCAGGTTGGAGCCGCTGCGCGCGTCGACCATCACCTTCGTGATGCGCGAGTAGACCTGCTGCATCGTGTCGATGTAGAGGCGGTCACGCGTGACCTGAGGGGCCTTCTTGTACTCGTCCAGCACGCTCTTGAAGCGCTGCGCGTCACCGTCGGCGAAGGACACGACGCGGGCACGGTAGGCCTCGGCGTCCTCACGCAGACGGGCGGCCTTGCCCTGGGCGCGCGGGACCACGTCGTTGGCGTAGGCCTCGCCCTCGTTCTTCAGACGCTCGCGGTCCGCGGTCGCGCGGAAGGCGTCGTCGAAGGCGGCCTGCACCTGCTCGGGCGGCTGCACGTTGCCGACGTTGACGTTGACGATCTGGATGCCGGTCTTCAGACGGTCCAGCTGCGCCTGGATGGACTTGGCCAGATCGCTGGCGATCAGGTCGCGCTGCTCGTACAGCACCGAGTCCATGTTGCTGCGGCCGACGATCTCGCGCACCGCCGATTCGGCGGCCTGCGTCACCGCGTCATCGGTGTTGGCGTTCTCGAACAGGTAGTCGCGCGCATCCTTCAGCCGGTACTGCACGGTGAAGCGGATGTCGACGATGTTCTCGTCCTGCGTCAGCATGGACGAGTCGCGCAAGCCCGAGGCCTGGCCCACCGAGCTGCGGCCGACCTCGACCGACTGCAGCTGGGTGAAGGACACGATCTCGTGCGCCTGGAACGGGTACGGGAGGCGGTAGCCGAGGCCCGCGTCCACCGTGCGGCTGTACTTGCCGAAGGACGTGATCACGCCCTGCTGGCCTTCCTGCACGATGAACACGCCGCTGCCCAGCCAGCCCAGCACCACGACGCCGACCACCAGGCCGATGCCGATGCCGGCGCCCTTCATGTCGGGCTGGTAGTTGCCGCCACCGCCGTTGCCGGAGTTGCCGCCATCGTTGTTGCCGCCGCGGCCACCACCGAACAGGCGGGACAGCTTGCGGTTGAAGTCGCGCCAGAGCTCGTCGAGATCCGGGGGGCCTTCGTTGCGGCCGTTGCTCATCCAGAGCCCCACCCGGCGAAGCAGGCCCGTGGCTCCCTGAGGGTCACGTCCACGGCCTGCGATGGACATGCGATCGTCTTGATTCATACGCATCCTGATGAGGAAGTCTTGTTGCAAGTATCGGGCATCGCGAGGGGGTCACCGCACGCTGTCAGCCTGTGCGCCCCTGCGGATGATCCTGGGCCTGTCGTCGATCTTGGGGCAGGTCTTGCCCGTTCAAGTCGGCATCACCGTCGTCCGGCTCAGGCCGCCCCTCACCCGATTTCTCGTCCGAGACGTCATCCGCCGCCTCGTGCGAGCCCTCGGCATCGTCCATGCCCGCGTATTCGGGGACCGGCGCGGCCTGCATGAGCGAGGCGATCATCGCGCGCAGTTCGTCCAGCCCCTCGCCGCCGACCGCGCTGACGAAGATGCGCGGCAGCCGCTGGCCGCCGTGCTCGCCGCCGATGCGCGTGAGCCAGTCCTGCAGCGCGCGCGGGCGCTGGGTCGGCTCGAGCAGGTCGAGCTTGTTGTAGACGAGGATCTGCGGGATGTACTCCGCGCCGATCTCGGCGAGCACGCGCTCGACCTCCTCCATCTGCTCGGTCAGCACCGGGCTGGCCGCGTCGACGACGTGGAGCAGCAGGTCGGCGTCGGCCGCTTCCTGCAGCGTCGCCTTGAAGGCCTCGACCAGCTTGTGCGGAAGGTCCCGGATGAAGCCCACCGTGTCGGACAGCGACACGCTGGTGCCCGCCTCCTCCAGGTAGAGCGAGCGCGTGGTCGTGTCCAGCGTCGCGAAGAGCTGGTTGGCCGCATAGGCCTTGGCCTTGGTCAGCGCGTTGAACAGCGTGCTCTTGCCCGCGTTGGTGTAGCCCACCAGCGAGACGCGGAACACGCCGTTGCGGGCCCGCGCGCGGCGCTGCGTGGCGCGCTGCTTCTGGACCTTCTTGAGCCGTTCCTTGATCGACTTGATGCGGTCGTCGATCATCCGACGGTCCAGCTCGATCTGGCGTTCGCCCGGACCACCGCGCATGCCGATGCCGCCGCTCTGACGTTCCAGATGGCTCCAGCGGCGCACGAGGCGCGTGGCGAGGTATTGCAGCCGCGCGAGCTCGACCTGCAGCTTGCCCTCGAAGCTCTGCGCGCGGGCGGCGAAGATCTCCAGGATCAGCGCCGTGCGGTCGGCCACGGGGACGCCGAGGTGGCGCTCCAGGTTGCGCTGCTGCGCGGGGGAGATGGCCTGGTCGAACAGCACGGTGTGCGCGCCCAGGGCCTGCACCATCAGCTTGATCTCGTCGGCCTTGCCGGAGCCGATGAACAGCGCGGCGTCAGGCGCCTTGCGCCTGGCCACCACGCGGGCGACCGGCGTGTCGCCGGCCGATTCCGCGAGCAGCGCGAGTTCGTCGAGGGTCGGGTCGAAGGGCTCGCCGCGGCCCAGGTCGACACCCACCAGAATGGCGCGCGCCGCCTCGGGGGGCGGCGTCGAATGGGAGGGATCTTGCGTTGTCAAGATTCTGTCGGGGGGCGAGCCGGATCGCGGCCCGCGTCATGCGCCCTGATCATCGCGCGGGCATCGACATCGATGCGCGCGCGAAGAACATCAGTTGGTGGCGTCGTTGGACTCGCCGGGATGGAAGTTCACCGCGCGAGTGGGCACCACCGTGGAGATGGCGTGCTTGTAGACCATCTGCGTGACCGTGTTGCGCAGGAGGACCACATACTGGTCAAAGGACTCGATGTGGCCCTGCAGCTTGATGCCGTTCACCAGGTAGATGCTCACGGGAACATGCTCCTTGCGCAGCTGGTTCAGGAAGGGGTCTTGCAAGAGTTGTCCTTTGTTGCTCACGATATGCTCCGTGTTGTGAGAGAGAGGTGTTGGAACCCCGCACCTTATCACAGCACCGGGTTTCCCCGGGCTGGCCGCGAATCAGGTTTCGGCGAACGGATTCTTGGACGAGCGCAGCTCGATCTTCAGGGGCGTGCCGACCAGCTTGTAGTGATCCCGGATGCGGCCTTCCAGGTAGCGTTTGTAGACGTCGCTCACCCCTTCCAGCGCATTCCCGTGGATCACGACGATCGGCGGATTCATGCCGCCCTGGTGAGCGTAGCGCAGCTTGGGCCGGGAAATCCCCGCCCGCTGCGGCTGCTGATGCTGCACGGCCTCTTGGATCAGGCGCGTCAGCACCGGCGTGGTCATCTTGCGGTAGGCCGACGAGTACGCGTCCGCCAGCGCCTTCCACAGCGGCCCCAGGCCCTGGCGCTTGAGCGCCGAGATCTTGAGGATCGGGGCGAAGCGCAGGAAGGCCAGACGCGTCAGGATCTGGCGCTCGATGGTCTCGCGCTGGTAGCTGTCGATGGCGTCCCACTTGTTGATCGCCACGACCACCGCCCGGCCACTGTCCAGCGCGTAGCCGGCGATGTGGGCGTCCTGGTCGGTCACGCCCTGGGTGGCGTCGATCAGCAGCAGCACCACGTTGGCGTCCGAGATCGCCTGCAGCGTCTTCACGACCGAGAACTTCTCGATCGCCTCGAAGACCTTGCCCTTGCGGCGCAGGCCGGCGGTGTCGATCAGCTTGAACTTCTGGCCGTTGCGCTCGAAGTCGACGCTGATGGCGTCGCGCGTCGTGCCCGGCATGTCGAAGGCGACCAGGCGCTCCTCGCCCAGCCAGGTGTTGATCAGCGTGCTCTTGCCGACGTTGGGACGGCCGGCGACGGCCAGGCGGATCGCGCGCTCGTCGTCGGGGCCCGCGCCCTCGGCGAGCGCCTCGTCCTCCTCCTCGACCGGCGCCTCGAAGCTGTCGAGCACGGCCTCCAGCAGCGAGCGGATGCCCTGCCCGTGCGCGGCCGAGACCGGATGCGGCTCGCCCATGCCCAGTTCATGGAACTCGGCCAGCAGCGGGCTGTCGCTCATGCCCTCGGCCTTGTTCACGGCGACGAAGACGCGCTTGTTGCACTGGCGCAGGTAGCGCCCGATGTCCTGGTCCTGGCCGGCCAGCCCGGTGCGCACGTCCAGCACGAAGATGACGGCGTCCGCCTCGGCCACGGCCTGGCGGGTCTGCTTGGCCATCTCCTTGACGATGCCGGTCGAGCTGTCCGGCTCGAAGCCGCCGGTGTCGATGACGATGAACTCGCGATCGCCCAGGCGACCGTCGCCGTAGTGGCGGTCGCGCGTGAGGCCGGCGAAGTCCGCGACGATGGCGTCGCGGCTCTTCGTCATCCGGTTGAACAGCGTGGACTTGCCCACGTTGGGGCGGCCCACCAGGGCGATCACAGGTTTCATGTCAGTCTTGGCGCAGCGCGAACAGCCGTCCGCCGCGGGTGGCGATCAGCACGGTGTCGCCGAGTTGCACCGGCGGCGCGGCGATGCCCGAGCTGTCGGTGGAGAGTCGTTGAATGGTCTGGCCCTTGTCGCGCGACAGGAAGTGCACATAGCCTTCCGAATCGCCGACGATGACGGACTTGGCCGTCACCAGCGGGGCGCTGAGCTTGCGGTTCTGGAACTGGTCCGCGGTCCAGATCACGTCACCGGTGCGGGTGCCCCAGGCGGTCAGGCGATCGGAACCGTCGCCGCCCACGACCAGCGTCGCGTCGGTGCCCAGGCCCGTGCTGCCGCCGACGTTGCGGCTCCAGATCGAGTTGCCGCGATCGGCGTTGACGCAGGCCACGGCGGACTGGAAGGCGCGGGCGCAGAACACGTCCTTGTCGCGGCCCATCGGGGCGACCAGGTCGGCCAGGCGCTCGACCTCGTTGGTGCCGCGCGGGTTGGACACGGTGGCCTCCCACATCAGCAGGCCACGGTTCGGGTCGATGCCGGCCAGGCGCGGGCCCTGCCCCACCAGCAGCGTGTTCTGGTAGGCGCCGATCACGCCGGCCTGCTGCAGGGTCAGCGGCTCGCCCGGACGGCGCAGTTCCCACAGACGGCGGCCGTCGGCGGCATCGAAGGCCAGCACGGCACGGTCCAGCGTCAGCACGAAGACGCGCTCACCCGCGACGAACGGGGCCGTCACCACCGGGGTCGTCAGCGACTTGCGCCACAGGATCTTGTCGCCCTCGGTGACGACGAGCTCGTTCTCGCGCGTGACGGCGGCGGCGAATCGGCCGTCGCTGCCGACGCCGGCGCTCAGGCCCTTGCCGATCTCGGTGCGCCACAGCGTCGTGCCGTCCTTGGCGGACAGCGCGCTGATGACGCCGTCGGAACCACCGACGACGAAGCGGTCATTGACCGCCGTGATCGACAGCGGGAACTTCACGCTGTCCACGCGCGCTTCCCAGACCACGCGGGCCTGCAGCGACGGGGTGATGTTCTCGAGCGGCGCCGGCTTGGCTTCCTTCGAGCTGTTGAACAGCGAGCAGGCGCTCAGCGCCATCGCCATGCCGCCCAGCGCCAGGGCGCGGACCAGGATTCGGCGGTCGATGCGGGCGGTCATTGCGCGGCTCCCGGGGTGTCTTCCTCGGCGACGGCCACGCCCAGCGTGGCCAGCTTGGCTTCCAGCAGGCGGCGGTAGTCCAGCTGCTTGTACATGCCGTCGTAGGCCTTCTTGAACTGGGTACGCGCCTCGTCGGGCTTGTTCTGCAGCAGGGCCAGGTCGCCGCGACGATCCGCGACGAGCGGGCCGAAGTCGGCGCTCTTCACGGCGTCCAGGGTCTTGGCGGCCTCGGCGTACTGCTTGCCGTCCATCTGCAGCGCCGCCAGGCGCAGGCGAGCCAGGTCGCGGTAGGGGTCGCTGCCGGCGCTGTCGGCCGCCCAGGTCAGCGTGGCGCGGGCCTCGTCGCCCTTGCCCTTGTCCAGCTGCAGCTTGGCGGCCATCAGCGCGGCCTGCGCGGTGTAGCCGGTCGAGGCGAAGTCCGCCTTCAGGGTGTTGAAGATGGTCGTGCCCTTGGCGACGTCGCCGGCCTGCACCGCGCGTTCCAGTTCACCGAACATCGCGCCGGCCTTGGCGGCCTGGTTGCGCTGCCAGTAGTTCCAGCCGGTCCAGCCGGCGTAGCACAGCAGCGCCAGCGTCAGCAGCCAGGTGATCGCATTGCCCCAGCGCTTCCAGAACGCCTTGAGCTGCTCCAGCTGTTCCTGTTCTTCGAGATCGAGATGAGACGCCATGTGCGTGAAACGGTCCGTCGGTTAATGGATCAGGCCGGGGCCGACCTCTCGGTCGGTCCGGCGAAGGCGCGATTATGCGGTGCGCAGGTCGGCCGCCCAGGTTGCCACCGCGTGAAGCGGACGACTCACCTGCTCGCCCTCGCCGCGCAGCGGCTTGACCGCCACCTCGCCGCGAGCCAGCTCGTCGGTGCCGAACACCAGGGCCCAGCGGGCGCCCGAGGCGTCCGCCTTCTTGAATTGCGACTTGAACGAGCCGCCGCCCGCATGCATCTGCACCGCCACACCGGCCGCGCGCAGCGCCTCCAGCGCCGGCATGGCCTGCGGCAGCGCCGCGGCGTCGGGCAGGATGGCGTAGACGTCGGGGGCCGAGGACGGCACGGCCAGGCCCAGCTCGTCGATCAGCAGCAGCAGGCGCTCCACGCCCAGGCCGAAGCCCACGGCCGGTGTCGGCTTGCCGCCGAGCTGCTCGAACAGACCGTCATAGCGGCCGCCGCCGCAGACCGTGCCCTGCGAGCCGAGCTGGTCGGTGACCCATTCGAAGACGGTCAGGTTGTAATAGTCCATGCCGCGCACCAGGCGCGTGTTGACGCGGTACTCGAGACCGGCCGCGTCCAGGATGGCCCGCACGGCATTGAAGTGCGCCAGGCTGGCCTCGCCCAGGAAGTCCATCAGGTGCGGGGCGGCCTCGACCATCGCCTGCATCGCCGGGTTCTTGGTGTCCAGGATGCGCAGCGGATTGGTGTGCAGACGGCGCTTGGCGTCCTCGTCCAACTGGTCCGCGTGCGCCTCGAAATGGGCGATCAACGCGGCGCGGTGGGCGGCGCGCTCATCGGGTTGCCCCAGCGAGTTGATCTCCAGCCGCACGTGCTGGCCGACCACCAGACCCAGTTCCTCCCACAGGCGGCGGACCATCAGGATGATCTCGGCGTCCACGTCCGGACCGGCGAAGCCCAGGGCCTCGACGTCCAGCTGGTTGAACTGGCGGTAGCGGCCCTTCTGCGGGCGCTCGTGGCGGAACATCGGACCCATCGTCCACAGACGCAGCGGGCCGTTGTACAGGGCGTTGTGCTCGACCATCGCGCGCACGATGCCGGCGGTGGCTTCCGGGCGCAGCGTGAGCTGGTCGCCGTTCATGCTGTCGGTGAAGGAGTACATCTCCTTCTCGACGATGTCCGTCACCTCGCCCAGGCCGCGCACGAACAGCGCGGTCGGCTCGACGATGGGGGTCAGCATGTACTGGTAGCCGTAGCGCTGCAGCACGCCGCGCAGCGTGGTCTCGAACCAGCTCCACAGCTGGCTGCTCGGCAGCTTGTCCTTGCGGTCGACGCTCGCCGGGAGGATGTCGTTCATCCCCTTCACGGCCTGGATGTTCTTGCTCATGCGGTGGTGGTGCTCGCGCCGAAGCGCTTCTCGATGTAGTCCTCGACCAGGGCGTGGAACTCCGTGGCGATGTTCTCGCCGCGCAGCGTGAGCGCCTTCTGGCCGTCGATGAAGACAGGGGCCGCCGGGGCTTCGCCGGTGCCGGGCAGGCTGATGCCGATGTCGGCATGCTTGCTCTCGCCGGGGCCGTTGACGATGCAGCCCATCACGGCGACCTTCATGTTTTCGACGCCGGGATACTTGCCGCGCCAGATCGGCATCTGCGCGCGCAGGAAGTCGTCGATCTGCTTGGCCAGTTCCTGGAACGTGGTGCTGGTCGTGCGGCCACAGCCGGGGCAGGCCGTGACGCTGGGGTTGAAGGCGCGCAGACCCAGCGACTGCAGGATCTCCAGCGCGACCACGACTTCCTGCGTGCGCGACTCGCCGGGTTGCGGGGTCAGCGAGACGCGGATCGTGTCGCCGATGCCCTCCTGCAGCAGCACCGACAGCGCCGCGGCCGAGGCCACCGTGCCCTTGGTGCCCATGCCGGCCTCGGTCAGGCCCAGGTGCAGCGCGTAGTCGCAGCGCTTGCTCAGCGCGCGGTAGACCGAGATCAGGTCCTGCACGCCGCTGACCTTGCAGCTGATGATGATGTTGTCCGGGTTCATGCCCAGCTCGCGGGCATAGGACGCCGAGGACAGCGCCGACTGGATCAGCGCCTGGTACATGACCTGCTTGCCGTCCCACGGCGTCGCGCGCCTGGCGTTGTCGTCCATCATCTGGGCGAGCAGCTCCTGGTCCAGGCTGCCCCAGTTCACGCCGATGCGCACGACCTTGTCGTACTGGATCGCGGCCTCGATCATCTGGGCGAACTGGCGGTCCTTCTTGTCGCCCTTGCCGACGTTGCCCGGATTGATCCGGTACTTGGACAGCGCTTGCGCCATGGCCGGATGCTCGGTCAGCAGACGGTGGCCGTTGTAGTGGAAGTCGCCCACCAGCGGCACGTCGATGCCCATGCGGTCGAGCTGCTCGCGGATGTGGGGGACGGCGTCGGCGGCCTCGGGCGTGTTGACCGTGATGCGGACCAGCTCGGAGCCGGCGATCGCCAGTTCCTTGATCTGGATGGCGGTCTCGATGACATCGACGGTGTCGGTGTTGGTCATCGACTGCACGCGCACCGGGGCGTCGCCACCGATGGTGACCACGCGGTCACCCCAGCGCACCTGCGCCTGGCGCGAACGGCGCGCGGCGGGGGCGGCGGCGGAGATCAGGTCCGCGAGGTCGGAGTCGGGGACTCCGGCGGCGAGATCGGGAGAGGCTTGCTTGTCCATCATGCGGCGCTCTTGCGAACTGGCGATAAATAGGGATGCGGCTGTGCGGCGCCGGGGCTGCGCGCTCAGTTCAGCTCGAGACGCGCGACGTTGTCGCGCGACCGGGCGGCGAGGTCCACGGGCTGGCCGCGGAACACCAGTTCCGTGCCCGACACGTTGCCCACGCGCAGCTTGAGCGGCGCGACGCCATTGACGTCGACCTGGTCGCCGGCGCGCATCAGCTTGGAGAGCAGCACCTGGCCCTTGGCGTCGACCACCTCGACCCAGGACTCCGCGCTGGCCTTGACGACCAACGGGGACGAGCCGGGCGGCGGCGCCACCGGGGCGGTCGCGGCGGGCGTCGCCGGGGCGGTCGGTGCCGGCGCGGCGGCGGTGTTCGTGGCCGTCGGCGAGACGATCGACGGCGAGGTCGCGGCGGGCGCGCCGCCCACCGGGGTCGTCGCCACGGTCGTCGTCGGGGCCGGCAGCGTCGTCGCGCTGGCGGCTGGCGCGGTGGTCAAGGGGGCCTCGGATGCGGCGGCCAGCGGGACCTCGGTCGTCGTGGCGGGCGCCTCGGCGGTCGAGGTCGTGTCGGTCGTGCCCGGCGCCGTCGCGGCGGCGGTGTCCGTGCCGCGCAGGCGCTGCGTCAGTTGCTCGACCCAGGTCGAAGGGACGGCGTAGACGGCGATCGCCGCCACCAGCAGCGCGCCCGCGCCCAGCACCACGGGGCGCTTGAGCAGCTCGGTCGACAGCATCGGGTCCTGGCTCATCGCCCGCTCGCGGAAGGGCTGGTTCAGGCCCGGCGTGACGCGGTCCAGCGAGGCCTCGGCGCCCGCGCTCGGCAGCATCTTGAGCACCGGTTCGGCCTCGATCTTCAGCACCCGGCACATCGAGCGCGCCAGCGCGCGCGCGAAGGTCGCGTCGGGCAGATCCTGATAGCGATCGGACTCCAGCGCCTCCAGCTTGGATTGCGGCACCTTGAGCGTCGCGGCCAGCGCGGCGATGTGCAGGCCGCGGGCCTCGCGCGCGCGGCGCAGCGCGGCACCGGCCGTGGCCGCCGCGGAAGCAGCCGGTGCGGCTGCGGTGGTCGCCTCGTCGGCCGCCGTCGGAGTCATGCGATGTCCCTCATTCATCGAATCGACCACTGTTCAAGGCTTGCGTCTCGGTCGCCTGCGGGTACTTGCGCCGCAGCTGCTGAGCGAGATCGTCCATGTTGGACATGTTGCCCATGCGGCGCTCGATGCGCAGTTCCAGCCAGAGGCTCGACGCGTTCGCCTGCTCCACATTCGCGTTGACGCGACGCGCATAGAAGCGCGCGCGCTCGTATTCGCCCTGGCGGTACAGCACCTCGCCCAGGTTGAGCGCCACGGTCGGATTGCCCGGGTCGAGCTCGAAGGCCTTGGACAGGTGGCTCTGCGCCGGGATCAGCCGTCCCTCGCGCGCCTCGCAGGCGCCCCAGGCCAGCCAGGTTCGGGCGGGGGTGCGGTAGGTCGGGATGGCCAGCGCGGTCTCGAACTGCTGGTAGGCGTCGGCCCAGCGCTGACGCTGGCACAGGAACCAGCCGTAGTTGTGCAGCGTGTCGGCGTTGCGCGGATCGCGGGCGATCAGCTGCTTGAAGCCGTCCTCGGCCAGCGCGTACTCGCCCATGGCCGCGAAGATCAGGCTGCGCAGGTTGATCGCCTCCGGCATGTCCGGCTTGGCGGCCAGCGCCTGCTTGACCTCGTCCAGCGCGGTCTCGTACTGACCGCGGCCGAAGTAGCCGCCGGCCAGTTCCAGACGCACGGCGGCGCGCCGGTCGTTGTCGGTCTGGTCACTGGCGGTGCGCGGCTGCTGCGGGTTGCCGGGGTTCGCGCAGCCCGCCAGCATCGCGGCGATCAACAACGCGGCGGCAAGGGGCCGGGAGGAACGACGCGGTACAGCAACGACGGGCGACGGAACGGTCATGGACGTGGGCCTGGGTTGGGGGTCGGAACTGGCGACTGCGCCGGTTCGGTGGAACCGGTCGATGCGGCGCCGCGCTGTACCACCACGGGCGCGCGCACCATGCGCAGATGGACCCGCGTCCGATCCTGCACCTCGCCGGCGAGCTGTCCGCAGGCGGCGTCGATGTCGTCGCCGCGCGTCTTGCGCACGGTGGTGACGATACCGGCCTGGATCAGCAGGTCGGCGAAGGCCTTGACGCGTTCGTTCGAACTGCGTTTCAGGCCCGACGCGGGGAAGGGATTGAACGGGATCAGGTTGATCTTGCAGGGGACCTTGCCCTTGAGCAGCGCGATCAGCTCGCGGGCCTGCTCGGGGCTGTCGTTCACCTGGTCGAGCATGCAGTACTCGAAGGTGATGAAGTCGCGGGGCGCCTTCTCCAGATAGCGGTTGCAGCTCTCGAGCAGCTCGGCGATCGGGTACTTGCGGTTGAGCGGGACCAGTTGGTCGCGCAGCGGATCGGTGGGCGCGTGCAGCGACACGGCCAGCGCCACGGGGACGTCCTCGCGCAGGCGGTCGATCATCGGGACCACGCCCGAGGTCGAGACCGTCACGCGGCGGCGCGACATGCCGTAGCCGTGGTCGTCCAGCATCATGCGCAGGGCCGGCACCAGCGCGCCGTAGTTCTGCAGCGGCTCGCCCATGCCCATCATCACGACGTTGGAGATGATGCGCTCGTCCTTGTTGAGGCGCTGGCGCAGCGAGTGCTCGGCATACCAGAGCTGGGCGATGATTTCCCAGGTCTCCAGGTTGCGGCTGAAGCCTTGATGGCCGGTCGAGCAGAAGCGGCAACCCACGGCGCAACCGGCCTGGCTGGAGATGCACAGCGTGGCCCGGTCGTCCTCGGGGATGTAGACCGCCTCGACGGCGTTGCCCTGCCCGACGTCGAACAACCACTTGATGGTGCCGTCGGCAGAGACATGTTCGGAGATCACCGGCAGCGCGGTGATGTGGGCGCGCCCGGCCAGTTTGTCGCGCAGCGACTTGGCCAGATCGGACATCGCGCTGAAGTCCGACGCGCCCTTCTGATGGATCCAGCGGAACAGCTGTGTCGCGCGGAAGCGCTTCTCCCCCAGCTGCTCGCAGTACGCGGCCAGGCCTTGCAGATCGAATCCGAGCAGGTTGACCGCGTCCATCTTGCGTTCCTCTTTGTCTAGGGCCTCGTGGCCCCAGGGGTCAGAGGCATTGCCCAGCTTAGCGGGCGTTGATTTCCAGGCCGGAGAAGAAGAAGGCCACTTCCACGGCGGCGGTCTCGGGAGCGTCCGAGCCGTGCACGGCGTTGGCGTCGATGCTGTCGGCGAAGTCGGCGCGGATGGTGCCCTTCTCGGCCTTCTTCGGATCGGTGGCGCCCATCAGGTCGCGGTTCTTCAGGATGGCGCCTTCGCCTTCCAGGACCTGGATCTGGACCGGGCCGGAGATCATGAACGACACCAGGTCGTTGAAGAACGGACGGGCCTTGTGCACGGCGTAGAAGGCTTCGGCTTCGGCGCGCGACAGCTGCTTCTGCTTCGAGGCGATGATCTTCAGGCCGGCGCCTTCAAAGCGCGAGTAGATCTGGCCGATGACGTTCTTGGCCACGGCATCGGGCTTGATGATGGAGAGGGTGCGTTCGACGGCCATGTTTATTCCTTGAAAATCTTGGGCTTGGCAAAGCCCGGCATTGTACTGCGTGAAGTCAAGCCCCCGATGACATCTCGTTGTCAACCGGGGCCACCCGGATCATTCGGATACAAGGTCCCGCATCGCGAAAGTCCGGATCCTGCGTTCAGCTCGGGCGCCTCACGAGGCGCCCGGCGTTCTCAGCGACGGCCGCGGCCGCCACCACCACCGCCGCCACCCTGTCCACCACCGCCGCCGCCGCGACGGCCGCCGCGGTTGCCCCGGTTGATGAAGGCGTCGGCGCCGATGTAGCCCATGGAGGTCTTCATCGGGTCCGGCTGGCGCTCGCCGCCCGGGCCGCGCTTGTTGCCGCCGCCCTGGTTCTGGTTGTGGCTCGGGTCGCTGCCGCCACGGCCGAAGCCCTGCGGAATGCGCTTGCTGCCGGTGGCGAAGCGACGGTCGAAGGTCTGCTCCAGCGGATTGATGTGCTTCGGGATGAAGTCGTCATCATCGTCGTCGCGGCGACGATCGCGTTCACGATCCTGCTGCTGACGCGGCTGATGCTGTTGCTGCTGAACGCGCTGGTCGTTGCGCTCCTGGCGGTCGCCACGGTCGTTACGGTCGCCGCGAGCGGGACGCTCGTTGCGGTCACCACGCTCCGGACGGTCACCGTGCTCGAAACGCTCACCGCGCTGCTCGTTGCGCGACGGTTCCGGACGGCTCGGACGCGGGCCGCCGCTGTTGCCGCGACGGCGCTGCTTGTCGCGCTCGTTGCGGTTGTTGCGGTCGGCGCGCTGCTCACGCGGCTCGTTGCCGGCCAGCTGACGGATGACGCGGACGTCCGCGTCGCCCAGTTCGATGTAGACGCCACGGCGCAGGCCTCGCGGCAGCACGACGGTGCCGTAGCGGATGCGGATCAGGCGGCTGACGGCCAGGCCGACGGTCTCGAACAGCTTGCGGACCTCGCGGTTGCGGCCTTCGGTGATGACGACGCGGTACCAGCGGTTCACGCCTTCGCCGCCGCCGTCCACGATGCTCTTGAAGCTCGCCTGCTGGCCTTCGACGTCGACGCCGGTCAGCAGCTTGTCCTTCTGCTCCTTGCTCAGCGAACCCAGGACGCGGACCGCGTACTCGCGCTCCACGCCGAAGCGCGGATGCATCAGCTGGTTGGCCAGTTCGCCGGAGTTGGTGAACAGCAGCAGACCTTCGGTATTCAGGTCCAGACGGCCCACCGACTGCCACTTGCCCTGAGGCAGGCGCGGCAAGTTGCGGAACACCGTCGGACGACCTTCCGGATCATTGAAGGTCACGACCTCGCCGACGGGCTTGTGATAAGCCAGGATGCGCGGCGCCACCGGGGCGATGCGGACCTTGATCGGCTTGCCGGCCACCGCCACGCGGTCGCCGTAGGAGATACGCTGACCGACATGGGCGACCTCACCGTTCACAGTGATCTGACCCTTGGCGATCATGTCCTCGATGTCGCGGCGCGAGCCGACGCCGGCCTGGGCCAGCACCTTCTGCAGCTTCGGCGCATCGGCATCGGGGGCGAGCACGCGCTTGGCGGGCTGATCGGACGCCTCGGCATCCTCCTCGGCCACGTCCTCGTCGGCGCCGTCGGCCGCGTCGATCGTGGCGGCGGCCTCGCCATCCACATCGGCGTCGAATTCGCCGGAGATCAGCGCGTCGAAGCGCTCCTGCGCGTCGGCCTGCAGCTGGGCGTCATCACCCTGAGCGCCATCGGACTCGCCCGACGGCTGGCGAGCCTGCTGGCCCTGCTGACCTTGCTGATCCGCCTGACCCTCACGCGGCTCGCGGCCGTCGCGGCCCCGGCGGCGGCGATTGCGACCGCGACCTTCGCGCTCGCCTTCGGCGGCGCCGTCGCCCTCGCCCATCGCAGGACCGGCCTCGGCGGGCGCCTCATGGGCGACCAGCTCGCCGACAGCCTCGGCCACCGGCGACACCGGCGCGGGCGAGACCTCGACCTGGGCGACCGGCAGGTGCGCGGCAGCGTCGGTCGGCGCGGCATCCGCGTCGGCGGCCTTGGCGCGCGTGGTGCGGCGCTTGGGCTTGGCCGGCGCCTCCGCGGCGTCGGCCGGAGCCTCGGCGGCCTCCACCGGCGCCTCGGCGGCGGCCGTCTTGCGGCGCGCGCGCGGCTTGGGCGCGGCCTCGGCCGGCGCCTCCGCGGAGGCCTCGGTCACGGGCTCGGCCGCCGCGGCGGCCTTGCGGGTGCGCTTGGGCTTGGCGGGTGCCTCGGACGGAGCGTCGGGCGCGGAAGCCGTCAGCGTGTCGGGCTTGGAATCGTCGATATCGTTGGAATTCATGTGTCGGCTTGCACCTTGTCAGCGGTGGACACGGCCCCTTCCCGGGGCGCTTATGTGGACTCGGGGTTGACAGCCCCAGCCTGTGGTTCGTTGCCCGGCTCGCGCTTGGCGGCCGGCTTGTCGGTCTCACGATCGCTGCCGTCGTCGGCATCGATCACGGTGTCGTCGGTCGCGGCATGCGCGGCCTGGGTGCCGGTTACTGTTCCGGCGCCCTCGGGGGCGCTGGACTCGGTACCGGCAGCGGCGTCTCCTTCGGACTCGGCCTCAGTGGCGGCCGCGTCGGGTCGTGCAGCCTCGTCGGCGGCAGCGATCGTCACGCCCGAACCGACGGTCTCGTCCTCGGCGCCAGATTCGTCGTTCGCTTCGGCATCCTGCCTCACCGGCAGATCGGATGCCTGGACGTCCGCGACCACCTCGGCCGGCGCTTCCACCCCCTCCGTCGTCGCGACGCCCTCGGTCGTCGTCGGCTCGACCTCGACCACCACGTCGCCCGGAGGTTCGTCCAGCAGCGAGGCCTGGAGCGCGCCCGGGATCTGGGTCGGATCGCCGCCCTGGATCAGTGCCGGCAGTTGTTCCAGCGAATGCAGCCCCAGGTCGTCCAGGAACTGCTTCGTCGTCGCGAACAGCGCCGGCCGGCCCGGTGCCTCGCGATGCCCGATGACCTCAATCCAGTTGCGGTCCTCGAGCTGCTTGATGATGGGCGTCGCCACCACCACGCCGCGGATGTCCTCGATGTCACCCCGGGTCACCGGTTGACGGTAGGCGATGATCGCCAGCGTCTCCAGCACCGCCCGCGAATACTTGGGCGGCTTCTCCGGATTGAGCCGATCGAGCTGCTCGCGCATCTCCGGCCGGCTCTGGAAGCGCCAGCCCGAGGACAGCGCCACCAGTTCGATCCCGCGCCCTTCCCACTCCCGCAGCAGCTCGTCGAGCAGCGACCGCAGGCTGTCCGCGTTGACCTCGTCCGCGAACAGCGCCCGCATGTCGCGCAGCGTCAGCGGCGCCTGGGCGCACAGCAAGGCGGTCTCCAGGACCCGCTTGGCCTCCTGCGTGTTCATGGGCTCAGCTCATGAAGCCGGCCTCGGGGCCGGTCAAATCGGTGTGTGTCGCCATGTCGAGCCGGCGGCGGCAACGGGCCGCGCCGAACGGATTCGATCTGCTTGCTTGGAGCGTTCGGTGCCGCCGGCGGCCGCGTCGCGCGGGCCCTGCCGGAGGGACGGGAGCCGCGGACGGTCGACGACACGGACCTCGGCTCGAGGCGCTGCGCGCGGGATCTGGACTGCTCCCCCGACGCGTCTTCGCGCAAAACTGGGTCGCATTGTAGCGCGACCGGCGACCGTCTCCTCAGAAGGCCGGATCGGGCAAACCCGCGACGCCCCAACCCGCCGCCAGCTCGGCCGGCAACGGGGCCTCGAAACGCACCGGCGCGCCAGTGATCGGATGCTCGAACGACAGCCTCGCCGCATGCAAGGCCTGGCGAGGAACGCCCAACGCCTCGGCGCCGCCGTAGAGCGCGTCCGACACCAGCGGATGCCCGCGATGCGCGGCGTGGACGCGGATCTGGTGGGTCCGCCCCGAGTGCAGGACGCAGTGCAGCGCCGTCACGGTGCGGACCAGGTCGCGCGCGTCCTGCCACTGCCCCTCGGCCAGCTTGTAGAAGTCGGTCCGGGCCGGCTTGCCGCCGCCCACCACCGCCATCCGGGTGCGCGACTGCGGGTCGCGGCCGATGGGCGCGTCGACTGTCCATTCGTCGGGCGTTCGGCCGTGCGCCAGGGCCAGGTACTCCCGATGGACCTCGCGTGCCGCGATCAGGCGCACCAGCGCCGTCACCGCCGGCAAGGTCTTGCCGACCACCATCAGGCCCGAGGTGTCCTTGTCCAGCCGGTGCACGATGCCCGCGCGCGGCAGGGTCGCGGCGGCCGCGTGGTGCGCGAGCAAGCCGTTCATCAGCGTGCCCGACCAATTGCCCGCCGCGGGATGGACCACCAGGCCGGCGGGCTTGTTCACCACCAGCAGATGGTCATCCTCGAACACGATGTCCAGATCCAGCGGCTCGGGCCGGAAGGCGAGCGCCTCCTCGGTGGGCACCAGCTCGATGACCAGACGCTGCCCGAGCTTCGGCTTGCGGGAGGCATGGGTCGCGACCTGGCCGTCCAGCGTCACGCAGCCGCGCTCGATCAGGCCCTGCAGGTGGCTGCGCGAGAACTCGGGCGCCAGCTGCACCAGCCACTTGTCCAGACGCAGGGCGATCTCGCCGGGCCCGGCCTCGGCCTCGCGGCGCTCGGGCGCGTCGCCGCCGACGTCCTGGGCGTCCTCGCCGGGCAGTTCGCCCGAGGGCTCGCCGGGGTCCCCCTGGCTACCCGGGTAAAGCCCGTCTTCGGGCACCGGGGTGGGGCTGACCTGAACCATATAATCGCCGCTCCAATTTCTGATGCGGGCCGCTGTCGCGCGAGCCCTGTGGACCATGATCGAGACTTGGGTGTTGCGCCGCCGGACCGGCCTGTCGGCTGAAGCTTCGCGTGAAGCGTCCGGATCCTGGCGCTCCGCTTGGCGTGCCGTGGCGCTGAGCGCCGCGTCGGCCGCGGTGCTGGGACTGGCGGCCTGTTCGTCCGCTCCCAAGGACGACCCGAATTCCCAGGCCAACCTGGAGAAATTGTACGCAGAGGCCAAGGAGGACATGCTCTCCGGCTCGTACGACCGGGCGATCAAGTCGCTGGAACGCATCGAGGGCCGCGCCGCGGGCACGACGCTGGGCCAGCAGGCGCAGCTGGACCTGGCCTGGGCCAACTACAAGAGCGGCGAGCGCGTGCAGGCCGTGACGGTGCTGGACCGCTTCATCAAGCTCAACCCGTCCAGCCCGGCGCTGGACTATGCGCTGTACATGAAGGGCCTGGTCAACTTCAACGACGACCTGGGTCTGTTCGGCCGCATCGCCCGCCAGGACATCAGCGAGCGCGACCAGCAGGCCGCGCGCGACTCGATGCAGGCGTTCAAGCAGCTGGTGGAGCAGTTCCCCGAGTCGAAGTACTCGGACGACGCCCGCATCCGCATCGACTACATCACCAACAGCCTGGCCGCCTACGAAGTGCATGTGGCGCGCTACTACTACAACCGTGGCGCCTATCTGGCCGCGGCGAACCGCGCGCAGTCCGCGCTTCTGGAGTTCCAGCATGCGCCGGCCCTGGAGGAAGCGCTGTTCCTGATGACGCAGAGCTACGACAAGCTGGGCATGGAACAGCTGCGCGACGACTCGCGTCGCGTGCTTGCCGCGAGCTTCCCGGACAGCTCGTATTTGACGACGGGCAAGGCCAAGCCCAAAGACCGCGCCTGGTGGCAAATCTGGTGAATCTGGTGCGCGGAGAGCTCGCCAGACGTCGTTGATCGGGGCCTTGCATAGCGCTGCTATGCGGCGGCCCCTCTCGCCTAGTCTGGCAAGCTCTCCGCACACCAGATTTCATCGACGGAAGAATCTCGGAGCCCGCCTTGTGCGGGCTTTTTCATGGGCGGTCGACGGGGGGGCTCAGGCGTCGTGCGCCGTCTTGAGCTCGGTGAGCCACGCGTGCGCGGTGGCTTCGTCGGGCACCTGGGTCATCGGGGGCAGCGCCTCGCGCAGGCGCTTGCCGTAGTGCGAGCCGGCAAGGCGCGGGTCGCAGACGACCAGCAGGCCGCGGTCGCTCTCGGTGCGGATCAGACGACCGGCGCCTTGCTTCAGCGCGATCGCGGCCTCGGCGACGAAGTACTCCATGAAGGGATTGCGGCCCTCGGACTCCAGCCGCGCGACGCGCGCCTCGACCAGCGGGTCGTTCGGCGGCGGGAAGGGCAGCTTGTCGATGACCACGCATTGCAGCGCGTCACCCGGCACGTCGATGCCCTCCCAGAAGCTGGCCGATCCGACCAGCACCGAGGCCGGCTGCTCGACGAACTGCTGCAGCAGCTGCCGCTTGGGCATCGAGCCCTGCACCAGCACCTCGATGCGGTGCCCACCCTCCTCGAAGCGTTGACGCAGCACGTCGGAAACGACCTGCAGCTGGCGCAGCGTCGTCGTCAGGATGAAGGTCCGGCCACCCAGCTTGGCCGCGAGGCGCGCGCCCAGCCAGCCGACCGACTCGCCATGGTCGGGCTCCGAGGGCTTGGGGAAATGCTTGGGCACGTACAGGCGCGCATGCGCCGGGTAGTCGAAGGGACTGCCGACGCGCAGGGTGCGCGCGTCGCCGAGACCGGCGGGCTCGGTGAACCAGCCCAGGTCCTCGCCCTCCCCCAGCGTCGCCGAGGTGAACACCCAGGCCTTGGGCGTGCTGGCACGCGCCTCCTGCATGGCCTCGCGGATGTCGAGCGGCGATTCGATCAGCCGCACCTGGTGCGTGCCGACATCGACCCAGCGCACCGCGCCGGCATCGGGATCCCGCGCGAACAGCAGCGCGGACTTGTAGAGCTCGACGGCGCGCTCGTGCAGCCGGGCCAGGTCGGGGCCGACCTCCATCACGGTGGCGAGCGCGTCGACCGCCAGCTCCAGCGCCTGCGCGACCTGGCCGAGTGCCGCGTCGAAATCGGTCCTGCCGGCGCATTCGTTCCAGCGCAGCTTGAGCACACCGCGCAGGTCGCGGCCACCGGCGCAGGCCAGCCGCAAGGTGCGCGCGCCGCGCTCGACGCCGCCAGCTACCTCCTGCCACTCCTGCATGCCGCGGGCGTGCGCCAGCCCTTGCGCGAGCAGGTCTCGCGCGAAGTCGAACATCTGCGCGCTGCCCAGGGTCCGGCCGAGGAAGTTCAGGCCAGCCTCGGGCAGTTGATGCGCCTCGTCGAAGATCGCGACCTCGACGCTGGGCAGCAGTTCGGCGACGCCGCTGTCCCGCAGCACCAGATCGGCGAAGAACAGATGGTGGTTGACGACGACCAGATCCGCCTCCATCGCCTCGCGCCGCGCCTTGACGACGTGGCATTCGCGATAGCTCGGGCAGTCGGTGCCCAGGCAGTTGTCGCGGGTCGAGCTGACGATCGGGATGATGGGCGAGCGCTCGTCCAGGCCGTCGATCTCGGAGAAATCGCCGGTGTGCGTGCCCATGGCCCAGCGCTCGATGCGCGCGAGTTGCGCGACGGCGCGGCGATCGGGCAGCTCGGCGCTGTGGCGGGCCTGCTCCAGGCGATGCAGGCACAGGTAGCTCCCCCGCCCCTTCAGCAGCGCCGCGCGCAGCGGCAGCGAGAAGGTGTCCAGCAGGCGCGGCAGGTCGCGCATGAAGAGCTGGTCCTGCAGGCTCTTGGTCGCGGTGCTGATCAGGGTCCGGCCACCCGCCAGCAAGGCGGGCACGAGGTAGGCGAAGGTCTTGCCGACGCCGGTGCCGGCCTCGACGACCAGCGTGTCGCGGCCGGCGATCGCCTGGGCGACGGCCAGCGCCATGCGCTGCTGGGGCTCTCTCGGCGCATAGCCGGGGTCATGGCGGGACAACGGACCGCCGGTGTCGAAGGCGGCGACGACGGATTGCTCGAGCTCGCCGGGACGCAGCGCCTCGGCCGCGGCGCGGGCGCGCGAGGCGGCCAGCGGCGATGCGGACGCGCCCTCGGCACCGTCGGGCGCCGCCCAGGGCGCGTCGGCCATCAGCGACGCGGCGTCGTCCGCCTCGTCGGCGTCCTCGACGAGGACGCCGGTCGGGTCATCGACGGCGGCGCCATCGCGGCCATCGACGCGGGAGGCATCGGGAACAGGGGCGGTGGCGTCGGGGTCGAGGGAAGGGTCGCGATCAGGCCGGCTCATCGGGGTCGCTGGCCCGCTCCAGCCGCGCGATCTCGTCGCGCAGGGCCAGGCGCTGCTTCTTGAGGCGGCGCAGCGTCAGGTCGTCGCTGGCCTGGTCGGTGACCGGCACGGCGAGCGCGTCGATGCGGCCATCCAACTCGGCATGCGCGATGCGCAATTCGATCAGACGCCGGGCTGGAGAGTGAAGTTGTTCATCCATGGATGGGGAACCACTCGACCGGGAGGCCGAGCCGCGCGATTATAGTTTTGGGATGAGTCGCAACACCCCGGCCTTTCGCCTGAGCGCCGCCACCGGCATCCATCGTGGCGATCGCCTGTACCAGCAGGACCAGGTCCAGATCATCGCCCACCCGCGTCAGAGCGGCTGCGTGCTCGGCATCGTCGCCGACGGCATGGGCGGCAAGAGCGGCGGACGCAAGGCCGCCGACCAGGTCATCCTGACGGCCCAGCAGCTGTTCGAGCGCTTCGTCCCCGGCGAGGAGGACGAGGCCGAGCTGCTGCGGCAGATCGTCTCCGAGGCCCACTTGATGATCCGCCTGACGGCGATCTCCGCCGAGGAGGAGCCCCACAGCACGCTCGCGGCCTATCTGCTGACCTCGGACCGCCGCTGCTTCTGGATCCACACCGGGGACTCGCGGCTGTACCACTTTCGCGGCCCCAACATGGTCGGCCGCTCGCTGGACCAGTCCTACGTGCAGCGCCTGGTCGACGAAGGCCAGATCACCGAGGACGAGGCCCTGGTCCATCCGCAGTCCAACCTGCTGACCGCCTGCCTGGGCACGGTGCAGGAGCCCACCCCGGTGGAATCCGTCATCGACCAGGTCGAGCACGGCGACAGCCTGATGGCCTGCAGCGACGGCCTGTGGCACTACTTCACCGCGGCCGAGCTGGGCACGGTGATGCACAGCCTGCCGCCGCGCGACGGCGCCGAGCTGCTGGTGAACAAGGCGCGTCAGCGCGCCAAGGGCTCGGGCGACAACCTGTCGATCGCGATCGTGCGGCTCGACCACATCGACTGAATCCACGGACCGGGAGACGCGGGGCCAGGTCTTGCCCCCCTCCCCTCCCGAATGACGAACGCCGGTCCTCGAGACCGGTGTTTGCGTTTGGGGGCGCGCGACGGACGCGCGGGCGGTCAGCGCTTGGGCAGCGACTGGATGTCGGAGGCGGAAGGCGTGGGCAGATGGACCGGCGCCGGCTTCGGCGTCTTCAGGCCGCCGGGCGACACCGCGGAGGCGGCCGAGGCCTGCTTCTCGGCGCGCTTGAGCTGCACCTCGTGTGCCTTGCGCTGGCGGTCGGAGGCCTCCTTGCGGCGATCGGCGGCGGCCTCGCGGCGCTTGGCGGCTTCGGCCTGGGCCGCGGCCTCCTGCTGGGCCTGACGCCGTTGATGCAGCTCGGGGTTCGCGCGGGGGGTGTGGGAGGCCGGCTGCTGGGGCACGGTCACCGGCTGCTCGGCGGCGCGCACCGACTCGGTCTTGCGCCGAGCCTCGTCGGCGGCGGCCTCGCGCTCCTTCTCCTCCACCCGCTCGCGGGCGGCGGCCCCCTTGCGCAGGCGCTCCTCGGCATTCACCTGGTGCTCGGCACGATCCAGCGGACGCAGCAGGCGGATGCGCTCGTCGCGGGCGTCTTCCAGGCAGCTGGTGACGACGAAGCGCTGACGGCACTCCTTCACCTTGTCGGCGTAGTCCTTCTCGACCCGGGCGCGGGCGGCGTCCAGCTCCTTCTTCGACATCCCCGGGGCGGCGTCGCTCGCCGCCGACTCATCGGCCGCACGGGCCGGGCCGGAAGCGCAGGTCAGGGTCGCGCACAGCGCCAGGGGAGCGAGAACGAAAACGGAGCGGTTCATGCCCGCGATCATCGCATCCGTCGGACATGACTTTGGGGACAGCCCGACCGGATGTTCCCTGATCCTGATGATTCCGGCGAGCCGGCGCCGGGCTCACGTCAAGGACGTGTCAACGTCGCGGCGCTCGAGCTCCAGGTACTCCTTGGACTGCATCTCCTGCAGGCGGGACACCGTGCGAGGGAACTCGTGCGCGAGCGGCCCCTCGGTGTAGAGCTGCTCGGCCGGCACCGCCGCCGAGATGATCAGCTTGCAGCGGCGGTCGTAGAGCACGTCCACCAGCAGCGTGAAGCGGCGCGCCTCGCTGGCCAGCTTGGGCGGCATGGCCGGCACGTTGGACAGGATCACCGTGTGGAACTGGGTGGCCAGCTCCAGGTAGTCGTTCTGGGAACGCGGCCCGCCGCACAGCACCGAGAAGTCGAACCAGACCACGCCGCCGGCGCGACGGCGCGAGCGGATCTCGCGATGCTCGATGTGCAGCACCGGATCCTCGTCACGGGCCTCGGCCAGGGAATCGAACGCCTCGGTCAGCGCCTGCTCGGTGCCCTCGTTCAACGGCGTGTGATACAGCTCGACGTGCTCCAGCGAGCGCTGGCGATAGTCCGTGCCGTTGTCGACGTTGATGACCTCGAGGTTGGCCTTGAGCAGCTCGATCGCCGGCAGGATGCGGTCACGGTGCAGCCCGTTGGGATACAGCCCGTCGGGATGGAAGTTGGACGTGGTCACGATGGACACGCGGTTCCGGAACATCGCGTCCAGCAGGCGGTGCAGGATCATCGCGTCGGTGACGTCGGCGACGTGGAACTCGTCGAAGCAGATCAGCCGGAAGCGGCGCGCGATGCGCTTGCCCAGTTCCTCCAGCGGATCCTGGATGCCCTTGAGCTCCTGCAATTCGCGGTGCACCTCGCGCATGAACTCGTGGAAGTGCAGCCGGGTCTTGCGTGTCAGCGGCACGGCCTGGAAGAAGCAGTCCATCAGGAAGCTCTTGCCGCGACCCACGCCGCCGAACATGTAGACGCCGCGCGGCAGTGGCGGCCGCACCAGGAACTTGGTGACCGCGTTGGACCGACGCGCCTTGTAGTCGGCCCACTCGTCCTGGCAGCGCTGCAGCGCGGCGACGGCGCGCAGCTGCGCCGGGTCGGCCTGGTAGCCGCGTTCGGCCAGGGTCTGCTGATAGAGCTCGGTGACGGAAGTCATTCCACGGATCGCAGGTCGGGGCGGCGCCGGACAGCCGACGCCGCATCAAGAAAAAAAGGGGCGACTCGTCGCCGCCCCTTTGCTGTGCGCTTGCCGCGCGCTTCGAGCCCTCAGGCTCAGAAGTTCAGCGTGCGCTTGTCGACGGCCAGGGCCGCTTCCTTGGTCGCCTCGCTCAGCGAGGGGTGCGCATGGCAGATGCGGGCGATGTCCTCGGCCGAGGCCTTGAACTCCATCGCCACCACGGCTTCGGAGATCAGCTCCGAGGCCATCGGGCCGATGATGTGCACGCCCAGGATCTCGTCGGTCTTGGCGTCGGCCAGGAACTTGACGAAGCCGGTCGTGTCGCCCAGCGCGCGCGCGCGGCCGTTGGCCAGGAACGGGAACTGACCGGCCTTGTACGCCACGCCGTCCGCCTTGAGCTGCTGCTCGGTGCGGCCGACCCAGGCGATCTCGGGGCTGGTGTAGATGACCCAGGGGATGGTGTTGAAGTTGACGTGGCCGTGCTGGCCGGCGATGCGCTCGGCCACCGCGACGCCCTCTTCTTCCGCCTTGTGGGCCAGCATCGGGCCGCGCACGACGTCACCCACCGCCCAGACGTTGGGCAGGTTGGTCTTGCACTCGTCGTCGACGACGATGGCGCCGCGCTCGTCCAGCTTCAGGCCGACGGCTTCCGGGTTCAGGCCGATGGTGTTGGCGACGCGGCCGATCGAGACGATCAGCTTGTCCACCGCCAGGGTCTGCTCGGCGCCCTTCGCGTCCGTGTACTTCACGGTCACGCCGGACTTGCCGTTCTCGACGCTGGAGAGCTTCACGCCCAGCTCGATGTTCAGGCCCTGCTTCTTGAAGACCTTGGCGGCTTCCTTGGCGACGGACTCGTCGGCGGCGCCCAGGAACGCGGGCAGCGCTTCCAGGATCGTCACTTCCGCGCCCAGACGACGCCACACCGAGCCCATTTCCAGGCCGATGACGCCGGAGCCGATCACGCCCAGCTTCTTGGGAACGGCCGGGATGCGCAGCGCGCCGTCGTTCGACAGGATGTTGGTCTCGTCGAACGGGGCACCCGGCAGCTGACGGGCGTTGGAGCCGGTGGCGACGATCACGTGCTTGGCGGTGATGGTCTCCTCGGCGGCGCCGGCGACCTTCAGCTCGTAGCCGCCGTCCTTCGCCGCCACGAACGAGCCGCGGCCATGGAAGAACGTGACCTTGTTCTTCTTGAACAGGTACAGGATGCCGTCGTTGTTCTGCTTCACGACGGTGTCCTTGCGACCGACCATCTTGGCGATGTCGATCTTCAGGTCGTTCATCGAGATGCCGTGGTCGGCGAAGCCGTGGCCGGCATGCTCGAAGTGCTCGCTGGACTGCAGCAGGGCCTTGGACGGGATGCAGCCGACGTTGGTGCAGGTGCCGCCAGGAGCGGGACCGCCCTTGTCGTTCTTCCACTCGTCGATGCAGGCCGTGTTGAAGCCCAGCTGGGCCGCGCGGATCGCCGCGATGTAGCCGCCGGGGCCGCCGCCGATGACGACGACGTCGAATTGCTTGCTCATCAAAATCTCCAATCTCATTCAACGCTCTGTCGGAGCGTAGCGAGCGGGGTCAGGGCTAGGCGCGGGTGCCGAGCCACCGGAACGTAGCAGCGCTACGTGAGGATGGCGAGGCGGGCCCCGCAACGACGCCCTGGCGCCGCGCAGTAGCTCCGACTTAGATGTCGAACAGGAGGCGCGACGGGTCTTCGAGCGCATCCTTCATCGCGACCAGGCCCAGCACGGCTTCACGACCGTCGATGATGCGGTGGTCATAGGACATCGCCAGGTAGTTGATCGGACGGATCACGATCTGGCCGTTCTCGACGACGGCGCGGTCCTTGGTCGCGTGCACGCCCAGGATGGCCGATTGCGGCGGGTTGATGATCGGGGTCGACAGCATGGAGCCGAAGGTGCCGCCGTTGGAGATGGAGAAGGTGCCGCCGGTCATCTCTTCGATGCCCAGCTTGCCTTCCTGGGCCTTCTTGCCGAACTCGGCGATCTTCTTCTCGATGTCGGCGAAGCTCATCTGGTCCGCATTGCGCAGGATGGGCACCACCAGGCCGCGCGGCGAGCCGACGGCGATACCGATGTCGAAGTAGCCGTGGTAGACGATGTCGTTGCCGTCGACCGAGGCGTTCAGCACCGGGTACTTCTTCAGCGCGTGGACCGCGGCCTTGACGAAGAAGCTCATGAAGCCCAGCTTGGTGCCGTGCTCCTTGGTGAAGCTGTCCTGGAACTTCTTGCGCAGCTCCATGACCGGGGCCATGTTCACTTCGTTGAAGGTGGTCAGGATGGCGTTGGTCGACTGCGATTGCAGCAGGCGCTCGGCGATGCGGGCGCGCAGGCGGCTCATCGGGACGCGCTGCTCCGGGCGGTCGCCCAGGTTGGCGGCGGTCGGAGCGGCCACGGCCGGCAGCGGCTTGGCGGCGGGAGCCGTCGGCGCGGCCACGGGCGCGGGGATCGCGACCTTGGCGCCACCTTCGATCGCGCCCAGGACGTCGCCCTTGGTCACGCGGCCATCCTTGCCCGTACCGGCGACGGAGCCGGCGGGCAGGTTGTTGTCGGCCATGATCTTGGCGGCGGCCGGCATCGCGACGCCGGCCTTGCTGTCCGACGAGGCGGCAGCGGCGGCGGGCGCGGCGGCAGCGGCGGCCGGTGCCGGCGCGGCGGCGGCAGGCGCGGCGGCGCCGGCCTTGCCTTCGCTGTCGATCTTGGCGATGACCTGATCCGAGGTGACCGTGCCGCCGTCGGCGACGACCAGCTCGGCCAGCACGCCGGCGGACGGGGCCGGCACTTCCAGCACGACCTTGTCGGTCTCGATCTCGATCAGGATTTCATCGATCGCCACGGCTTCGCCGGGCTTCTTCTTCCACGTGAGCAGGGTCGCTTCCGCGACCGATTCGGACAGCTGGGGGACTTTGACTTCAACGATTGCCATGATGTTTGTTCTCTCGGTTTTTCAGTAAACCGGAGCCTTGCGCCTGCCGGTCGCCGGGGAGCTTGTTGTGCCCGTCCCCGGCGCCGGTGTCATTGCGGCGCGCGGCGTCCGCAATGACTCACTTGGTCAGCACGAAACCCTTGAGCTTGCCGAAGGCCTGCTCCAGCAGCGCCTTCTGCTGCTCCTGGTGCAGGTGCGCATAGCCCACGGCCGGCGAGGCCGAGGCCGGGCGGCCGGCGTAGCCGAGCTTCTGGCCGTCGGCCATGTTCTCGTGGATGTAATGCTGGACGAAGAACCAGGCGCCCTGGTTCTGCGGCTCGTCCTGGCACCACACGATCTCGGCGAGGTTCGGGTACTTCTTGAGCTCGGCGGCGAAAGCCTTGTGCGGGAACGGGTACAGCTGTTCCACGCGGACGATCGCGACGTCCTTCTTGTCGCCGCGGGCCTTCATCAGGTCGTAGGCGACCTTGCCCGAGCAGGCGATCACGCGCTTGACCTTGCTGGCGTCGATCTCGGCGTTCACTTCGCCGATCACGGTGCGGAACTCGCCCTTGGTGAACTCGCTCACCGGGGAGGTGGCGTCCTTGGCGCGCAGCAGCGACTTGGGGGTCAGGATGACCAGCGGCTTGCGGAACATGCGCAGCATCTGGCGACGCAGCAGATGGAAGATCTGCGACGCGCTCGTCGGCTGGACGATCTGCATGTTGTTGTCGGCGGCCAGCTGCATGAAGCGCTCCAGGCGGGCCGAGCTGTGCTCGGGGCCCTGGCCTTCGTAGCCGTGCGGCAGCATCATCGTCAGGCCGTTGGCACGGCCCCACTTCACTTCGCCCGAGGCGATGAACTGGTCGATGACGACCTGCGCGCCGTTCACGAAGTCGCCGAACTGCGCTTCCCAGATGGTCAGCGTGTGCGGGTCGGCGGCGGCGTAGCCGTACTCGAAGCCCAGCACCGCCTCTTCCGACAGGATCGAGTCGATCACGACGAAGGGGGCCTGGCCTTCCGCGACGTTCTGCAGCGGGATGTAGGTGCCGACGTCGAAGCGCTCGCGGTTCTGGTCGTGCAGCACGGCGTGGCGGTGCGTGAACGTGCCACGGCCGCAGTCCTCGCCGGACAGGCGCACCGGGTAGCCCGAGGCCACCAGCGACGCGAAGGCCATGTGCTCGCCCATGCCCCAGTCGACGTTGATGTCGCCGCGACCCATGGCCGCGCGGTCGGCGATGACCTTCTCCACCAGCGTGTGGGCCTTGAAGTCGGCCGGCAGCGTCGTGACCTTCTCGGCCAGGCGCTTCCACTCGGCCACCGGCAGCGCGGTGTCGCAGCTGTCGGTCCACTTCTTGCCGAGGAACGGGGTCCAGTCGGTAGCGTACTTGCTCTTGAAGTTGGTCAGCACCGGATCGACGGTGTGACGGCCCTCGTCCATGGCGGCGCGGAAGGCCTTGACCATGCCGTCCGGACCTTCGGCGTCCAGGACGCCCTGGGCCACCAGCTTGTCGCCGTACAGGCGGCGGGTGCCGGGGTGCTTGGCGATGGTCTTGTACATCAGCGGCTGCGTCAGCGCGGGCGTGTCCTGCTCGTTGTGGCCCAGCTTGCGGAAGCAGACGATGTCGACGACGACGTCCTTCTTGAACTGCTGACGGTACTCCAGGGCCAGTTGGGTGCACAGCACCACGGCTTCCGGATCGTCGCCGTTCACGTGCAGCACCGGGGCCTCGATCATCTTGACGACGTCGGAGCAGTACAGCGTCGAGCGGGTGTCGCGCGGGTCGCTGGTGGTGAAGCCGATCTGGTTGTTGATGACGATGTGGACCGTGCCGCCGGTGTAGTAACCGCGCGTCTGGGCCAGCGCCAGCGTTTCCATCACGACGCCCTGGCCGGCGAAGGCCGCGTCGCCGTGCACCAGCACGGGCAGCACCTGCTCGCCGGTCTTGTCGCCGCGGCGGTCCATGCGGGCCTTGACCGAGCCCTCGACCACCGGGTTCACGATTTCCAGGTGGGAGGGGTTGAAGGCCAGGCTCAGGTGGACGGGGCCGCCAGGGGTGGACACGTCGCTGGAGAAGCCCTGGTGGTACTTGACGTCACCGGAGGGCAGGTCTTCGGGCGCGGTGTGGTCGAACTCGGCGAACAGATCCTTGGGCATCTTGCCCAGGGTGTTGACCAGCACGTTCAGGCGGCCGCGGTGGGCCATGCCGATCACGATCTCCTGCACGCCCTTGACGCCGGCGCACTTGACCAGCTCGTCCATCGAGACGATGAAGCTTTCGCCGCCTTCCAGCGAGAAACGCTTCTGGCCGACGTACTTCGTGTGCAGGTAGCGCTCCAGGCCTTCGGCGGCCGTCAGGCGCTCCAGGATCTGCTGCTTCTTCTCGGCCGTGTAGGTCGGCTTGCTGCGGATCGCCTCCAGGCGCTCCTGCCACCAGCGCTTCTCGGTCGGCTCGGTGACGTGCATGAACTCGGCGCCGACGGAGCCGCAGTAGGTGTCACGCAGGGCCTGCACGATCTCGCGCAGGGTCATGCGCTCGGCCTTGGTGAAATAGGTGTTGGTCGCGCTGAAGGTGCGATCCATGTCGGTCTCGGTCAGACCGTAGGACGCGGGGTCCAGTTCCAGGATCTTCGGGCGCTCGGTCCGCTTGAGCGGATCCAGGTCGGCCCATCGCGAGCCCAGCGTGCGATACGCGGCGATCAGCGACTGGACATGCACCTGCTTGCCGGCCACTTCGAGCTCGGCGGAGGAGACCTGGTTGTTGAAGGCGTTGGCCTTGGCGCGCTGCGCGAAGGACTCGATCACCGGGGCGTGGGCAACGTCGCGCTTGTCGCTGCCGTCCACCGCGGGGACGTGCTGCAGCGCGTCGAAGTAGGCGCGCCAGTTGTCGGGCACGGCGCCCGGGTTGTCGAGGTACTGCTCGTACATCTCCTCGACGTAGGGAGCATTGCCCCCGAACAGATAGGAGTTCGAGCTGTATTGCTGCATCATCTTTCGCTCACCTCTGCCCTGGCTTCCAGGGCTATCGGCTGGTTAACAAACCTTCCGCGACACGGCTTGACCGGTTGGCGGATTGCGACCCGCCTTTGCTGTTGCCAGAAAAGGGGACGGGAAGGACCTGTAGTCACAAGCGCCGCACTGTAGCACCAGGCCGGAAAGGGCGCTGTTGTGGGTTCGCACGATTTTTGGGCAGGGTGTCCATGATGTCGATCAAGCGAACACCCGTCCACGGCATCCAAACGTTTGCGGGTCACTGGCTCAAAGCAGTAGACTGCCGGCCGGCGGTACCGCCCCGAGATTGAATGGCGGGCTGCGAGGGACAAGGAGATCCCCATGCAAGTTCGAGTCGTCGACTACCAGGCCGCGGACGCGGCCGAGCAATTCACCCGTTCCCTGCACGAGACCGGTTTCGGCGTGCTGGTGAACCACCCGCTCCCGCAGGAACTGGTCGAGAAGATCTACGCCGACTGGCTCGGCTACTTCAACGGGACCGAGAAGCACGAGCTGGCGTTCTCCAAGGAGACGCAGGACGGCTACTTCTCGACGGAGATCTCGGAGACCGCCAAGGGTCACACGCAGAAGGACATCAAGGAGTACTTCCACATCTATCCGTGGGGCCGGATCCCGGCGTCGCTGAAGGATGACGCGATGCGCTACTACCGCATCGCCAACGACCTGGCGGCCGAGCTGCTGTCCTGGGTCGAGAAGCACACCCCGGCCGAGATCGCGAAGAACTACCGCGAGCCGCTGTCCAACATGATCCAGGACAGCCGCCTGACCCTGCTGCGCGTGCTGCGCTATCCGCCCCTGACGGGGAACGAGCCGGCCGGCTCGCTGCGCGCCGCGGCGCACGGCGACATCAACCTGCTGACCATCCTGCCGGCGGCCAACGAGCCCGGCCTGCAGGTGCAGGCGCAGGACGGCCAGTGGGTGGACGTGCCCGGCGACTTCGGCATGCTGATCATCAACATCGGCGACATGCTGCAGGAAGCCTCGCAAGGCTATTACCCGTCGACGCAGCACCGCGTGGTCAACCCCACCGGCGAAGGCGCGACCAAGAGCCGGGTGTCGCTGCCGCTGTTCCTGCATCCGCGCGAGGACGTCGTCCTCTCGGACCGCTACACCGCCCACGAGTACCTGGAAGAGCGTCTGCGCGAGCTGGGCGTCAAGACCTGACCCTGCTCGTCATTTCACCGCCGCCGGCCTGAATCCGGCGCGGACCGACGACCTTCGGGCCATGCGCGGCTACAGTGGCGCATGGCCCGATCTCATTCCGGCGGCCCATCCGGGAACGTCCCCAGGGACGTCATCTGGATCCACGCGGAAGCCCCCTCCAAACCCGCGCTCGGCGCGCCCTGCAACGGCTGCGGCGTCTGCTGCCTGGCCGAGCCCTGCCCGCTGGGCATGGTGGTGAGCCTCAAGCGCCACGGCGCCTGCCGGGCGCTGGTCTGGTCCGACGAGCACCGCCAGTACCGCTGCGGCATGCTGGTGCATCCGACGCGCTATGTGGGCTTGCGCACTTTGCGGCCCGATGGGCTGCTCAACCGCCTGATCCGCCGCTACGCGCGCCGCATGATCGCCGCCGGCATCGGCTGCGACGCCGACATCGAGCCGCAGACCGGGGAGCGGGCCGCGCCGTCGTCTCCCTCCCCCGCCGCGCCGCCTCCGGAGAAGCGCTAAGCAATGCCCGACCCTCGCCGGTCTAGCATGGGCTTCGCATCGCCTGATCAAGGCTTCAACGGAGTCATGCCCATGTCCCGCTCCACGAGAGGTTCCCGGTTCTCCCCTGCCCGTCCGATCACGCGCCTGGCGCTGTCGGCGGCCCTGGCCTTCGGCGCCGTCGCCGCCGCGCACGCGGTGCCCTTGCGATGGGCGGCGCAGAACGACGTGCTCACGCTGGATCCGCATTCGCAGGACCACACGACCACCAGCGCCATCCTCCAGCACGCCTACGAAGGCCTGACCCGCTACAGCGAGCGCTGGGAGATCGAACCCTGCCTCGCGACCAAGTGGACGCAGACGACGCCGACCAGCTGGCGCTTCGAGTTGCGCAAGGGCGTGAAGTTCCATGACGGCTCGCCCTTCACCGCCGACGACGTGGTGTTCAGTTTCGGCCGCATCCGCCAGCCGCAGGGCACGATGCAGATCTACGTCACCGGGATCAAGGAGATCAAGAAGGTCGACGACTACACCGTCGACCTGATCCTGGATTCGCCGCAGCCCATCCTGCTGCGCAACCTGGTCGACTTCCGGATCATGAGCAAGACCTGGTCCGAAAAGAACAAGGCGACGCAGATGGCCGATTACAAGGCCAAGGACGAGAACTTCGCCAGCCGCCACGCCGCCGGCACGGGCCCCTACGAGATCACCTCGTGGCAGCCGGACCAGAAGGTCTCGATGGTGATCAACAAGGCCTGGTGGGACAAGAACAAGGGCAACGTGACCGAGGTCAGCTACATCCCGATCAAGTCGGATCCGACGCGCGTCGCGGCGCTGACCTCGGGCGACGTGGACCTGCTCACCGACGTGCCCACCCAGGACGTCGGCGCGCTCAAGGCCGACGCCAAGCTCAAGTCGATCGACGGCCCCGAGACCCGCACCATCTTTTTCGCGATGGACCTGGGCAGCGACGAGCTGCGCGGCTCATCGGTCAAGGGCAAGAACCCGTTCAAGGACGTCCGCGTGCGCGAGGCGCTGAACATCGCCATCGACCGCGAGGCGATCAAGCGCAGCATCATGCGCGGCCTGTCGGTGCCCGCCGCGATCATGGTGCCGCCGGGGGTGAACGGCTACTCGACCGAGCTCGACAAGGTCCACGCGCCCGACCTCGCCAAGGCCAAGAAGCTGCTGGTCGAGGCCGGCTATCCGAACGGCTTCGAGATCCCGCTGAACTGCCCCAACAACCGCTACGTCAACGACGAGAAGATCTGCCTGGCGGTGGTCTCGATGTGGAGCCGCATCGGCATCACCGCGCGGCTGACGGCGCAGCCGATGTCGCAGCACAGCCAGCTGTTCCAGCGCTTCGAGGCGCCGCTGTACATGCTGGGCTGGGGCGTGTCGACGATGGACGCGCTGTACTCGCTGCAGGCGCTGGCCCGCACCCGCAGCGGCGGCGCGGACGGCAGCTTCAACTTCTCCAAGGTCAGCGACCCGGAGCTGGACAAGCTGATCGACGCCGCCAAGAGCGAGATGGACCTGGCCAAGCGCGACGCGATCCTGCACGACGCGCTGGTCCGGGTGCGCGACCAGTACCTGTTCATCCCGCTGCACCACCAGGTCCGCCCCTGGGCGATGCGCGCGAACGTGCAGACCCTGCATCGCTCCAACGACCGGCCCGAAGCGCGCTTCACGACCCTCAAGTGATCGGAGGCGGGCGACGCGTGATCCCGCGATCACGCGTTCTCCTCATTTCCTTGCGCGCCTGACGAGTTTCCCGGCGCCGTCCGAGGGCAATCCCCGAGGCCGGCCCGGGTCACACGCGGGGCGCGCGCGGCTAGCATCCCGGCGACTTCACGTGTTCTTAACGAACGTTGCCAGAGGAGCATCCGCTCATGTCGAGGACGATTCCGGGATCCCTGCGATCCACCCTGCTGTGCGCCGCGCTCGCGGCCGCGGCGCTGACCACCGCCCTGCCCGCCCAGTCCGCCACGCTCAAGTGGGCCGCGCAGAACGACGTGCTGACGCTGGATCCGCATTCGCAGAACCACAGCACCACCAACGCCATCGCGCAGCACGCCTACGAGGGCCTGACCCGCTACGACAAGACCTACCAGGTCGAGCCCGCGCTCGCGACCAAATGGACCCAGACGGGCCCGACCACCTGGCGCTTCGAGCTGCGCAAGGGCGTGAAGTTCCATGACGGCTCGCCGTTCACCGCGGACGATGTGGTGTTCTCCTTCCACCGCATCAAGCAGCCGGTGGGGACCATGCACCCGTTCGTGGCGGGCGTGGCCGACATCAAGAAGGTCGACGCCCACACGGTGGACGTGATCCTGGCGGCGCCCAACCCCATCCTGCTGCGCCAGTTCGTCGACTTCCGGATCATGAGCAAGACCTGGGCGGAGAAGAACAAGGCGATCAACCTGCCGGACTTCAAGGCCAAGGAAGAGACCTACGCGACGCGCAACGCCAACGGCACGGGCCCGTACCGCATCACCGGGTGGCAGCCCGACCAGCGCATCACCATGGTCCAGAACAAGGACTGGTGGGACGCGAGGAACGCGACCAACGTGGACGAGCTGATCTACACCCCGATCAAGTCGGACCCGACGCGGGTCGCGGCGCTGCTGTCGGGCGACGTGGACCTGCTGTCGGACATCCCGACGCAGGACGTCGCGCGGCTGAAGGCCGATGCGAAGCTGACGGTGCTGGAGGGCAGCGAGACGCGCACCATCTTCCTGGGCATGGACCAGGGCAGCGAGCAGCTCAAGGGCAGCAACGTCACGGGCAAGAACCCGTTCAAGGACAAGCGCGTGCGCGAGGCGCTGTCGGTCGCCATCGACCGCGAGGCGATCAAGCGCGCGACGATGCGCGGGCTGTCGGTGCCCGCCGGGATCATGGTCGCGCCGGGCGTGAACGGGAACGCGCCGGACATCGACGTCCCGACCAAGGCCGACCCCGAGCGCGCCCGCAAGCTGCTGGCGGAGGCTGGTTATCCGAACGGCTTCGAAGTCCCGCTGAATTGCCCCAACAACCGCTACGTCAACGACGAGGAGATCTGTCTGGCGGTGGTCTCGATGTGGAGCAAGGTGGGCGTGAAGGCGCGCCTGCAGGCGGAGTCCTTCAGCACCTTCAGCCCCAAGCTGCAGGCCTTCGAGTACCCGTTGTTCCTGTATGGCTGGGGCGTGCCGACCTATGACGCGCTGTACACGCTGCAGTCGCTGGCGCGCACGCGCCAGGGCGGCGCGGACGGCAGCGGCAACTACTTCCGCCTCAGCGACGCGAAGCTGGATCAGATCATCGACGCGGCCAAGGTCGAGGGCGACGTGGCCAAGCGCAACGCGCTGCTGAAGGAAGGTCTGGTGCGGGTACGCGACGAGGTGTTCTTCATCCCGCTGCACCACCAGGTGCGGCCCTGGGCGATGAAGAAGGCGGTGCAGACCCAGCACCGTTCGGACGACCGGCCGGAGGCGCGGTTCACGACGGTGAAGTGACGCGCGCACCCGGCGCCACCGGCGCCGGGTGCGCCGCGGCGTCCTGTCGGCGCCAATGGAAAGGCCACCTCACGGTGGCCTTTCTCGTTCAGCGGTGGCGCCCTGCGCGGCACCGGGGTACCGGCGCGACGAACCCGGCTGGCAGGCTCACGCCAGCGACAGACGACGGCGTGCCGCCTCGTACTCGCGGCCGAAGCGCGCGACCAGATCGCCGGCCGGCAGCACCTCGCGGATCGCGCCGATGCCCTGACCGCTGCCCCACACGTCCTTCCACGCCTTGGCGCCATTGCCGCCGAAGTTCATCTTGGACGGATCGCTCTCGGGCAGGTTCTCCGGGTCCAGACCCGACTTCACGATCGAGCCCTTCAGGTAGTTGCCGTGCACGCCCGTGAACAGGTTGCTGTACACGATGTCGTCGCTGTTGCTCTCGACGATCATCTGCTTGTACTCCTCCTGCGCGCGCGCCTCCTCGGTGGCGATGAAGGCCGAGCCGATGTACGCGAGGTCCGCGCCCATCGCCTGCGCCGCCAGGATCGCGTCGCCGCTGGCCATCGAGCCCGACAGCGCCAGCGGACCCTGGAACCACTCGCGGATCTCCTGGATCAGCGCGAACGGGCTCTTCACGCCCGCATGGCCGCCCGCGCCCGCCGCGACGGCGATCAGGCCGTCGGCGCCCTTCTCGATCGCCTTCCTCGCGAACTTGTTGTTGATGACGTCGTGCATCACGATGCCGCCCCAGGCGTGCACCGCGGCGTTCACGTCCTCGCGCGCGCCCAGCGAGGTGATCACGATGGGCACCTTGTACTTGGCGCACAGCGCCATGTCGTGATCGAGCCGGTCATTGCTCTTGTGCACGATCTGGTTGATCGCGAACGGAGCGGCCGGCGCCTCGGGATGCGCGCGGTCGTGCGCCGCCAGCGTCTCGGTGATCTCGGCCAGCCACTCTTCCAGCAGCTCGGCCGGACGGGCATTCAGCGCGGGCATCGAGCCGACGATGCCGGCCTTGCATTGCGCGATCACCAGCTTGGGATTGCTGATGATGAACAGCGGCGAGCCGATCACCGGCAGGCGCAGCTTGTCGAACAACGGGGGAAGTGCCACCTCGAGGTCTCCTCTGGTCAATGTCGTCGGATGATCGCCCCGCCGCGCCGGATCAGGCGTCGCGCGCGGGACGCGTCTTGCTCGTCGATTCCGCGCGACTCGGCGAGGGCCGAACCGCTCCGGAGCGTCGATTCAGTCGGCCCCGTCCCGCGTCAGAACGCGTCGACGGGAAGTGCCATCACGCTGTCGGCGCCGTTCACCACGGCGTCGCGCAGCGACTGGCAGCGCGGCAGGAGGTGCTCGGCGTAGAAGCGCGCGGTCGTGATCTTGGCGTCCATGAACGCGACGTCCTCGCCAGCGGCCTTGAGCTCCTGCGCCGCCAGCAGCGAGCGCGCCAGCTGCCAGCCCGCCAGCAGATTGCCGCCCAGCATCAGATACGGGACCGAGCCGGCGAAGGCCGCGTTCGGCTTGGCCTTGCCGTGCGCCGCGACGAAGTCGACGACCTCGACGAAGGCCGCGCGCGCCGCCGCCAGACCCGCGCGCACCGCCTGGGCATCGGCGCTGCCGCTCGCGGCCAGCGCGCCTTCGGTCTCCTCGATCTGCGCCGCGACGCCACGCGCGAAGGCGCCGCCGTCGCGCACGGTCTTGCGGCCCACCAGGTCGTTCGCCTGGATGGCCGTCGTGCCTTCATAGATGGGGAGGATGCGCGCGTCGCGGTAGTACTGCGCCGCGCCGGTCTCCTCGATGAAGCCCATGCCGCCGTGCACCTGCACGCCCAGCGAGGTCACCTCCAGGCTCATCTCGGTGCTGTAGCCCTTGACGAACGGGACCATGAATTCGTAGAAGGCCTGGGCCTCCTTGCGGGTCGCGTCATCGGCGTGGTGATGCGCGATGTCGTAGGCCGCGGCGGCGTCGATGGCCATCGCGCGGCAGCCCTCGACCAGCGCGCGCTGCGTCATCAGCATGCGGCGCACGTCGGGGTGATGGATGATCGCGGCCGCCTCCTTGGACGACCCGTCCACCGGGCGCGACTGCACGCGGTCCTTCGCGTACTCGACCGCCTTCTGATAGGCGCGGTCCGCCACCGCGATGCCCTGCACGCCGACGCCGAAGCGGGCCGCGTTCATCATGATGAACATGTACTCCAGGCCGCGGTTCTCCTCGCCGATCAGCGTGCCGATGGCGCCGCCGTGATCGCCGAACTGCAGCACCGCCGTCGGGCTGGCCTTGATGCCGAGCTTGTGCTCGATGGACACGCAGTGCGCGTCGTTGCGCGCGCCCAGCGAGCCGTCCTCGTTGACCAGGAACTTGGGCACCAGGAACAGGCTGATGCCCTTCACGCCCTCGGGAGCGCCCGGGACCCGCGCCAGCACCAGGTGGACGATGTTGTCCGCCATGTCGTGCTCGCCCCAGGTGATGAAGATCTTGGTGCCGAAGACCTTGTAGGTGCCGTCACCCTGCGGCTCGGCGCGCGAGCGCACCATCGCCAGATCCGAACCCGCCTGCGGCTCGGTCAGGTTCATCGTGCCGGTCCATTCGCCCGACAGCAGCTTGGGAATGAAGCGCTGCTTCTGCTCGTCGCTGCCCGCGACCAGCAGCGCCTCGACCGCGCCGTCGGTCAGCAGCGGGCACAGCGCGAAGCTGACGTTGGCCGCCTGGACCATCTCCGCGCAGGCCGTGCCGATGGTCTTGGGCAGGCCCTGGCCGCCGAAGTCCTCCGGATGCTGCAGCCCCTGCCAGCCGCCCTCGGCGTACTGCTTGAAGGCCTCCTTGAAACCCGGCGTGGCGAAGACCTGGCCGTCCTTCCAGTACGACGGATTCCGATCCCCCTCGACGTTCAGCGGCGCGATCACGTCCTCGTTCAGCTTGGCCGCTTCCTCGAGCACCGCCTGCGCGGTGTCCAGGCCGTGGTCGGCGAAAGCGGGAATCTGCTCCGACAGCGTCTGCAGGCCGGCCAGGGCCTGCATGTCGAAGAGCATGTCCTTGATCGGGGCGCGGTAAGTCATGGGGATCTCCGGATAAAAAAAGGGCGCCGCGCGTCGTCTGCGGGCGCCCTCGTGCGTGTGGCGGCAGGTCCGCCGTCGGCGATGCCGATCGAGCCGAAGGCCCGATCAGAGCGCCTTCACGAGTTCAGGAACGGCGGTGAACAGGTCGGCTTCCAGGCCGTAATCCGCCACCGAGAAGATCGGCGCTTCCGGATCCTTGTTGATCGCGACGATCACCTTGGAGTCCTTCATGCCGGCCAGATGCTGGATCGCGCCGGAGATGCCGGCGGCGATGTAGAGCTGCGGCGCGACGATCTTGCCGGTCTGACCGACCTGCCAGTCGTTGGGCGCGTAGCCCGCGTCCACCGCGGCGCGCGAGGCGCCCAGCGCGGCGCCCAGCTTGTCGGCCAGCGGCGTCAGCACTTCATTGAACTTGTCGCTGCTGCCCAGCGCGCGGCCACCGGACACGATGATCTTGGCGGCGGTCAGCTCGGGGCGGTCGCTCTTCGTGACCTCGCGGCCGACGAAGCTGCTCTTGCCGCTGTCGGCCACGGCCGTCAGCGATTCGACGGCGGCGCTGCCACCTTCGGGAGCGGAGTCGAAACCGGTCGTGCGCACGGTCACGACCTTGATCGCGTCGGTCGACTGCACGGTGGCGATGGCGTTACCGGCGTAGATCGGGCGCTCGAAGGTGTCGGCCGAGATCACCTTGGTGATGTCGCTCAGCTGACCGACGTCCAGCAGCGCGGCGACGCGCGGGGCGACGTTCTTGCCCGCGGCGGTGGCCGGGAACAGGAGGTGCGAGTAGTCCTTGGCGATGGCGATCACCTGGGCGGCGACGTTCTCGGCCAGGCCGTCGGCGAACTGCGCGCCGTCGGCGTGCAGCACCTTGGCGACGCCCGCGATCTTGGCGGCCGACGCGGCGGCGGCGCCGGCGTTCGAGCCGACGACGAGCACGTGCACATCGCCGCCGATGGCGACGCCGGCGGTGACGGTGTGGTGGGTGGCGCCCTTCAGGGAGGCGTTGTCGTGTTCAGCGATGACGAGGGTGGTCATGTCTTATCTCCGAATCTTGTTCTGGGGCTCAGATGACCTTGGCCTCGGTCTTCAGCTTCGTGACCAGCGTGGCCACGTCCGGCACCTTGATGCCGGCGCTGCGCTTCGGGGGCTCGGCCACCGACAGCGTCTTGATGCGCGGGTTCACGTCGACACCGAGATCCGCGGGCTTGACCACGTCGAGCTGCTTCTTCTTGGCCTTCATGATGTTGGGCAGCGTGACGTAGCGCGGCTCGTTCAGGCGCAGGTCGGTCGTCACGACCGCCGGCAGCGTCAGCGACACGGTCTCCAGACCGCCGTCGACTTCACGCGTCACGTTGACCTTGCCGTCGGCGACTTCGACCTTGGAGGCGAAGGTGCCTTGCGGCAGGCCGGTCAGCGCGGCCAGCATCTGGCCGGTCTGGTTGCAATCGTCGTCGATGGCCTGCTTGCCCAGGATCACCAACTGCGGCTGTTCCTTGTCGACCAGCGCCTTGAGCAGCTTGGCCACGGCCAGCGGCTGCAGTTCGGCGTCGGTCTCGACCAGGATGGCGCGGTCGGCGCCGATGGCCATGGCGGTGCGCAGGGTTTCCTGGCACTGCGTGACGCCGCAGGACACGGCGATCACCTCGGTCACCACGCCCTTTTCCTTCAGGCGAACGGCTTCCTCGACGGCGATCTCATCGAAGGGGTTCATCGACATCTTCACGTTGGCGATGTCGACGCCCGAGCCATCGCTCTTGACGCGCACCTTGACGTTGTAATCGACGACACGTTTGACGGGGACCAATACCTTCATCGAAGCACTCCAAGCGGATTGACGTTAACGTTAATTCGATTCTATGGGAGGCCTGAGCCAGTCCCGTGTCTCCCAGCCGTCATGCGCCCTCGCTGTGGGCGGGGCCTCTGGCCGTCGGCTCGAAAATAAAACGAACGATCGTTCTATTCTATACACGTGACCGGCGCTGCCAAGCGGGTTCGGACCCGGCATCAGGGAATCTTCTAGACTGCGCTCTCGACGACGCCGACCGGCGTTCGCCCAAGCTTCTTCTCTGATGACGATCCCGAGTCCCTTCGCCGCTCCAGATTCCTCGCGTGTCCCCTGCATCGGGGTCTTCGATTCCGGTGTCGGCGGGCTGACCGTCATGCGGGCGCTGCGGGAGCAACTGCCCGACGTGCCCCTGCACTACCTCGCGGACACCGCGCATGCCCCTTACGGTGATCGCAGCAGCGACTACATCGTCGAGCGCAGCGTGAAGGTGGCCGAGCACCTGCGCGCCGTCGGCGCCCGCATGGCGGTGGTGGCCTGCAACACGGCGACGGCGCATGCCGTCCTGGCGATGCGCGAGCGCTGGCCCGAATGGCCGGTCGTGGGGATCGAGCCCGGCGTGAAGCCCGCGGTCGCGGCGACGCGCAACGGTCGCATCGGTGTCATGGCGACGACGGCGACGATCGCGAGTCGTCGATACGAACAGCTCGTCGCCGCGCACGCGGCCGAGGTGACGCTGATCAGCCAGCCCTGCCCCGGCCTGGTCACGCTGATCGAGCGCGGCGATCTGCGCAGCCCGGAGCTCGACGCGCTGATCCAGCGTTTCTGCGCGCCGATGCGCGAGGCACTGGTCGACACGGTGCTGCTGGGCTGCACGCACTACCCGCTGATCCGCGACCGCATCCAGGCCGCACTGGGCGATGGCGTGCGGTTGCTCGACATCGAGGACGCGGTCGCGCGTCAGGCCAAGCGCGTGTGGGAGACGCTGGGCATCGCGCCGGTCCATGACGCGGGGATCGTGCTCGAGAGCACCGGCGATCCGGCACCGCTGCAGCATCTCGCGCGCGAAGCGCTGGGCTGGCGCGACGTCGTGGCCACGCGCATCCCCGCCTGATCCTCAGACCAGCGCGCGTGCCAGACCGCGCGTCATGTCGACGCGCTTGAGCAGCCAGTAGCCCAGCACGAAGAACACGCCGGTGGCGAGGATCGCCAGACGGTGGTTGCCCGCCGTGAGCGCGGTGACCGCGCCATAGGTCAACGGACCGATGATCGCCGCCAGACGCGTGGCGAAGGTCCACAGGCCGAAGAACTCGGCGAGGCGGTCATGTGGCGCCAGCGCGCCCGCGAGCGCGCGACCGCAGGATTGGCTCGATCCCATGCACAAGCCCGCGATGAAGGCGGCGATCCAGAACAGCCAGGCGGAGGTCGCGATGAAGGCCAGCACGGTCATCAGCATCCAGCCGACCAGCGTGACGGCGAGCGCCGGCTGGTGGCCGATGCGGTCTTCGTAGTAGCCGAAAAGGAAGGCGCCGACGGCGGAAGCGATGTTCACGAGAAACACCAGCGTCATCGTCTGCGACTGACTGAATCCGAGCGCCTGCTCGGCATAGACGGCCGCCAGCGCGATGACCACGGCGATCCCGGCCTGGTAGCTGGTACCGCAGGCGAGCAGCCGCAGGAAGTCCGGATAGGCGCGCGCGCGCCGCCACGAGATCCACAGCTGTGACAGCCCCGACCCCATGCGGGCGGCGCGACGGGTGGCGCAAGGATCGGAGCGCTCGCGCAACAGCAGGAAGGTCGGAATCGCGGCCAGCAGATAGAAGGCCGCGGTGATCAGCATCGTGATCGGGACGAAGACCTCGGCCGACTGCCCTCGGGACTGCGCGGCCAGCACATAACCCAGGCACAGTCCGAGCGCCAGCATCCCGCCGAGATAGCCGAAAGCCCATCCCCAGCCGGAGACGCGGCCGAGCGCGTCACGCCGGGCGAGCTCGGGCAGGAAAGCGGCGATCAGCGATTCGCCATAAGAGAAGAAGACATTGGAGAGCACCACCGCGGCGGCAGCCCACCACAGCTGGCCCGGCCCGAAGCAGGCGAGCGCCGCGGTGGTCAGCACGCAGCCCAGCGTGCAGATTCCGAGCAGCTTGCGCTTGGCGCCATGCGCGTCGGCCCAGGCCCCGAGACCCGGCATGGTGACCATCACGAGGAAGCTGGAGAACGCCACCAGCACGGTCCACAGCAGCGTCGAGGACGGCTGCCCCTTCGCGATCACGCCGACGAAATAGGCGTTGTAGACAGCGGTCAGGACGACGGTGGTGTAGCCGGAGTTGGCGAAGTCGTACATCGACCAGCCGAAGACTTCGCGTTTGCGAACGCCCGGATTCAAGAGTTCCTGCGCGAACAAGGCCATGCGGTTCGGTGGGGTCGGTCGCCTCTGAGGGAGCGACGACTGTACCGCAGCGGGAAGTCACGTCTGGCGACGCCGGATGGTGCCTGGAACGGGACTCGAACCCGTACGCCTTTCTAGGGCGGCGGATTTTAAGTCCGCTGTGTCTACCGATTTCACCATCCAGGCCGGATGCTCCGCGAGGGAGCTGTCGCGTCACCTTGGAGTGAGCGAGTCGCGCATTATCGGGCGCGTCGACCAAGAAAAAAGGGAAGCCGAACGGCTTCCCTTTTTGAAGATTTGGAGCGGGAAACGAGGCTCGAACTCGCGACCTCAACCTTGGCAAGGTTGCGCTCTACCAACTGAGCTATTCCCGCATCGCAGGACAATTGAATGCAATGGCATCCAACTACCCTTTGGTAATGTTGGAGCGGGAAACGAGGCTCGAACTCGCGACCTCAACCTTGGCAAGGTTGCGCTCTACCAACTGAGCTATTCCCGCAATGTCCATTCTTTGGAGGCGCGATCCGGAGTCGAACCGGACTGACCGGATTTGCAATCCGGGGCATAACCGCTTTGCTATCGCGCCCCAGAACCCTGGACGGGATTCTGTAGAAACCGGATTTGGTTGTCCGATTCCGATAAAAAATGGAAGCCGGAGCTTCCATCCTTTGAATGCCTGGAGCGGGAAACGAGGCTCGAACTCGCGACCTCAACCTTGGCAAGGTTGCGCTCTACCAACTGAGCTATTCCCGCATGGTCTTCAACGCACTGCCTGCTTCGCTCCACTTGGCGTCTCTTGCGATTCGCTTCGTCTTGCAGCACCGTTTGCGCTGAAGCCGAGAGTATAGAACGGTTTTTGAGGGTCACACAAGAGTTCGGCGCATTCTTTCTGAAGATCGCCCAAACGTGCCTCGCCGTCATCGGCCCGGAATGAACAACGGCGCCCGAAGGCGCCGTTGTCATGGGGCTCGCGAACGAGCGCCGTTCAGTGCTTCAGCGAGTCACCGCCCGCTTCGGGCTTGGCCTCGGCCACCTTCTCGGCGGGAGCGACCGCGGCTGCGGCCACTTCCTCTTCCGGCAGCGCTTGCGGGTAGGACTCCAGCGCCACTTCGAGCACGCGGTCGATCCAGCGGACCGGCACGATCTCGAGCTGGTCCTTCACGTTCTCGGGAATGTCCTGAAGGTCCTTCACGTTCTCTTCCGGAATCATCACCGTCTTGATGCCGCCACGGTGCGCCGCCAGGAGCTTCTCCTTCAGGCCGCCGATCGCGGTCACCTCGCCACGCAGCGTGATCTCGCCGGTCATCGCCACATCGGCACGGACCGGAATGCCGGTCAGCGCCGACACGAAGGCCGTCGTCATCGCGGCACCCGCACTCGGACCGTCCTTGGGCGTCGCGCCGTCGGGCAGGTGGACGTGGATGTCGCGCTTCTCGAACGCCTCATCCTTGATGCCCAGTCGGCGAGCCCGCGAACGCACCACGGTGCGCGCCGCCTCGACCGATTCCTTCATCACGTCGCCCAGCGAGCCGGTGCGGATGATGTTGCCCTTGCCCGGCATCACCGTGGCTTCGATGGTCAGCAGATCGCCGCCCACCTCGGTCCACGCGAGACCGACCACCTGGCCGACCTGGTTGGTCTTCTCGGCACGACCGAAGTCGTACTTGCGAACGCCCAAGAACTCGTTCAGGTTGTCCTCGTCCACCACCACCTTGCCGGTGTAGGTCTTGAGCTGCAGACCCTTCACCACCTTGCGGCAGATCTTGGAGATCTCGCGCTCCAGCGAACGCACGCCGGCCTCGCGGGTGTAGTAGCGGATCACGCCACGGATCGCGCCCTCGGTGACCTCGAGCTCCTCGTCCTTCACGCCGTTGTTGCCGCGTTGCTTGGGCAACAGATAGCGCTGGGCGATGTTGACCTTCTCGTCTTCCGTGTAACCCGACAGGCGGATCACTTCCATCCGGTCCAGCAGCGCGGGAGGGATGTTCAGCGAGTTGGACGTCGCCACGAACATCACGTCGCTCAGGTCGTAGTCGACCTCGATGTAATGGTCGGCGAAGGTGTGGTTCTGCTCGGGGTCCAGCACTTCCAGCAGCGCCGACGACGGATCGCCACGGAAGTCCATGCCCAGCTTGTCGATCTCGTCCAGCAGGAACAGCGGATTGCGCGTGCCGACCTTGCTCAGGCTCTGCAGCACCTTGCCCGGCATCGAGCCGATGTAGGTGCGGCGGTGACCGCGGATCTCGGCCTCGTCGCGCACGCCGCCCAGCGCCATGCGGACGAACTTGCGACCCGTGGCGCGCGCCACCGACTGACCCAGCGAGGTCTTGCCCACGCCCGGAGGTCCGACCAGGCAAAGGATGGGCGCCTTCACCTTGTCGACGCGCTGCTGCACCGCGAGGTACTCGAGGATGCGTTCCTTGACCTTGTCCAGCCCGTAGTGGTCCTCGTTCAGGACCGCCTCGGCATTGGCCAGGTCGTGCTTGATCTTGGTCTTCTTGGACCAGGGCAGGTTGACCAGCGTGTCGATGTAGTTGCGCACCACCGTGGCTTCGGCGGACATCGGCGACATCAGCTTGAGCTTCTTCAGCTCGGCCTCGGCCTTCTTGCGCGCTTCCTTGGGCATGCGAGCAGCCTGGATCTTCTTCTCCAGCTCCTCCATGTCCGCGCCGTCCTCGCCGTCGCCGAGCTCCTTCTGGATGGCCTTGACCTGCTCGTTCAGGTAGTACTCGCGCTGCGACTTCTCCATCTGGCGCTTGACGCGACCACGGATGCGCTTCTCGACCTGCAGGATGTCGACCTCATGCTCGAGCAGGTCCAGCAGCTTCTCCAGCCGCTTGCCGACTTCGGACAGGTCCAGCACCGACTGCTTGGCGTCGAGCTTCAGCGGCAGGTGCGCGGCGATCGTGTCGCCCAGGCGGCCCGCGTCGTCGATGCCGGCGATGGACGTGAGGATCTCCGGCGGGATCTTCTTGTTCAGCTTGACGTACTGGTCGAACTGCTGCGTCACCGCGCGACGCAGCGCCTCGACCTCCGGCTGGTCGTCGGCTTCGGGGGGGATGGGCATCACCTCGGCGGTGAAATGCTCCTCGCCGTCCTCGATCGTGCGGGTGGTGGCGCGCTGCAGGCCCTCGACCAGCACCTTCACGGTGCCGTCGGGCAGCTTCAGCATCTGCAGGATGCTGGAGACGCAACCCATCTCGAACATGTCGTCGGGCTTGGGCTCGTCCTTGCCGGCCGCCTTCTGCGCGACCAGCATGATCTGACGACCCGACTCCATCGCCGCTTCCAGGGCCTTGATGGACTTGGGACGGCCGACGAACAGGGGGATCACCATGTGCGGGAACACGACCACGTCGCGCAGCGGCAGCAGCGGCAGCGTGATGGGTTCCGCGGGGAGGATCGGATGACCGGACATGAAAACCTCTCTTTCTCAGACCCATCTCGGGTCCGAGGTGCCAATTACAAGGTGCCGTTCAATAGCCTGAACCGGTAGGACGGTCAGGCGCTGGCCTTGGCTTCGCGGTAGACGAGCAACGGTTTGGAGTCCTCGTCGATGTTGTGTTCGTCCAGCACCACCTTGGCCACGCCGTCCAGCGAGGGCAACTCGAACATCGTGTCGATCAGGGCGTGCTCGACGATCGAGCGCAGGCCGCGGGCGCCGGTCTTGCGGGCCAGTGCCTTGCGCGCGACGGCGTTCAGCGCGGACGGACGCACTTCCAGTTCCACGCCGTCCATCGAGAACAGCTGCTGATACTGCTTGACCAGCGCGTTGCGCGGCTCGGTCAGGATCTGCACCAGCGCGTCTTCAGTCAGCTCGCCCAGCGTCGCGATGACGGGCAGGCGGCCGACCAGTTCCGGGATCAGGCCGAACTTGATCAGATCGCCCGGCTCCACCTCGCGGAACAGCTCCCCGACCTTCTTCTCGCTCTTGCTCTTGACCGAGGCGCCGAAGCCGATGCCCGACTTCTCGGACCGGTTCTGGATGACCTTCTCGAGGCCGTCGAACGCGCCGCCGCAGATGAACAGGATGTTGGTGGTGTCGATCTGCAGGAAGTCCTGGTTCGGATGCTTGCGGCCGCCCTGCGGGGGGACCGACGCCATCGTGCCTTCGACCAGCTTCAGCAGTGCCTGCTGCACGCCCTCGCCCGACACGTCGCGCGTGATGGACGGGTTGTCGGCCTTGCGGCTGATCTTGTCGATCTCGTCGATGTAGACGATGCCGCGCTGGGCGCGCTCGACGTCGTAGTTGCAGTTCTGGAGCAGCTTCTGGATGATGTTCTCGACGTCCTCGCCGACATAGCCGGCTTCGGTCAGCGTGGTCGCGTCGGCGATCACGAAGGGGACATTGAGCACCCGCGCCAGCGTCTGCGCCAGCAGGGTCTTGCCCGAGCCGGTCGGCCCGATCAGCAGGATGTTGCTCTTGGACAGCTCGACGCCGTCCTTGGTGTCGGCCGCGTGGCGCAGCCGCTTGTAATGGTTGTAGACCGCGACGGACAGCGTGCGCTTGGCCACGTCCTGGCCGATGACGTACTGGTCCAGCGTCGTCTTGATCTCGCTGGGCACCGGCAGGTCCGACTTGCTCGCGCGCGCGCCGCCGGGCGTCTCCGCCGGGACCTCGTCACGGATGATGTCGTTGCACAGCTCGATGCACTCGTCGCAGATGAACACCGACGGGCCAGCGATCAGCTTCTTGACCTCGTGCTGGCTCTTGCCGCAGAAGCTGCAGTACAGGACTTTTTCGCTGGAGTTGCCTTTTTTCTCGGCCATGGGAGTGCTGCTGGGGCTGCTGGAGTTGCTGCGGGGAATACAGGCAAGTGCCTGCATTGATGATAGTTCAATTGCCGGCACCACCCTTGAGGGGATAAAAGCCCCTAAGAGTGGTCAGTTGGTGCCGTCAAAGGGCGGTCAGTTGTCGCTGTCCGCTCGCGGTTCCATCCGCGGACGTCGAGCCCGGCTCACTGGGCTCCGGACATCGACACGGATGGCGGGACCATCGAGGCAGCGAGGAGGCCGGCGGCGTCGAGGACGCCCGCCCGACCCTCCCCTGCCCGGACGATCAGGGGCGCTTCTCGATGACCTGATCGATCAGACCGTAGGTCGCCGATTCGGCCGCCGACATGAAGTAATCGCGCTCGGTGTCGGCCTGGATCTTCTCCAGGCTCTGGCCGGTGCGCTCGGCGAGGATGCGGTTCAGCTGCTCGCGAGTCTTGAGGATCTCGCGGGCATGGATCTCGATGTCCGTGGCCTGACCCTGGGCGCCGCCCAGCGGCTGGTGGATCATGATCTTGGAGTTCGGGAGCGCGAAGCGCTTGCCCTTCTCGCCGGCGGCCAGCAGGAAGGCGCCCATCGAGGCGGCCATGCCCATGCACAGCGTCGAGACCTGCGGCTTGATGAACTGCATCGTGTCGTAGATCGACATGCCCGCCGAGACGCTGCCGCCCGGCGAGTTGATGTACAGCGAGATCTCCTTGTCGGGGTTCTCGCTCTCCAGGAACAGCAGCTGCGCCACGACCAGGTTGGCCACCGCGTCGTTGACCGGGCCGACCAGGAAGACGATGCGCTCGCGCAGCAGGCGGCTGTAGATGTCGTAGGCGCGCTCGCCGCGGCCCGACTGTTCGATGACGATGGGCACCATGCCCAGGTTGCTAGTTTCCAGAGCGCTCATGAAATCCTCTGTGGTGGGTTCGCGTCACGGCTCATTATGTCGTGCGCTCCAATGCCCTTGTCGCCCGCGCATCGAGACCGCGCGGGGAAAGAAAAAGGCGCCGGCCTTGCGGCCCGGCGCCTCACGTGGCGATCGCGGTTCAGTCTTTCAAGAGATGGAAGACCCGGAGTGCGCGAGCGTCAGCCTTGGATCGCAGGTCGGCGATCAGGCGCCGGCCATCAGTTCGTCGAAGGGCAGCGACTTGTCGGTGACCTTGGCCTTGCCCAGGATGAAGTCGGTGACGTTGTTCTCGATCACGACGGCTTCGACCTCGGCCATGCGCTCGCGGTCCGACAGGTACCAGCGCACGACTTCCGCCGGCTTCTCGTAGCTCTGCGAGATCTCTTCGATGTGGGCCTGCAGCTGCTCGGGCTTGGCTTGCAGGTTGTTCGAACGGACCAGCTCGGCCACGACCAGGCCCAGGCGCACGCGCTTCTCGGCTTGATCCTTGAACAGCTCGGCGGGGATCGGGGCCTTGTCGGCGTCCTTGATGCCGCGCTTCTTCAGGTCCTCGCGGGCGTTGGCGACCATGCGCTCGGCTTCGCCTTCGATCAGGGCGTTGGGAACGTCCAGCTCGGCCTTGCCGACCAGCGCGTCCATCGCGGCGCCCTTGTTCTTGGCCAGGACGCGGAACTTCACTTCACGCTCGAGGTTCTTCTTGATGTCGGCGCGCAGGGCTTCGACGGTGCCGTCCTTGATGCCCAGGGCCTTGGCGAAGGCCTCGTTCACTTCGGGCAGGTGCTGGGCCTCGATCTTCTTGACGGTGACCAGGAAGTCGGCTTCCTTGCCGGCGACGTCCTTGCCGTGATAGTCCTCGGGGAAGGCCAGCGGGAAGGTCTTGGACTCGCCCGCCTTCATGCCGCGCACGGCCTTCTCGAAGGCTTCGAGCATCTGGCCTTCGCCCAGCAGGAACTGGAAGCCGTCGGCCTTGCCGCCGGCGAAGGGTTCGCCGTCGATCTTGCCTTCGAAGTCGATGGACACGCGGTCGCCGTCGGCGGCCACGTCCGCCGCGCCGCGCTGGGCGAACGAGCGGCGCTGCTTGCGCAGGATCTCGACGGTCTTGTCGATGGCTTCTTCCGTCACGTCGGCGGCGATGCGCTCGACCTCGGCGCCGGCCAGGTCGGCGATCTTGACTTCGGGATAGACCTCGAAGGTCGCGTCGAAGGCCAGCTGGCCGTCAGCGGCGCCGTCCTTCTGCTCGATGCGGGGCATGCCGGCGACGCGCAGCTTGGCTTCGTTGGCGGCGGAGGTGAAGGCCTCGCCCAGCTTGTCGTTCACGACTTCGTACTGCACCGAGGCGCCGTAGCGCTGGGCGACGAAGGACATGGGCACCTTGCCCGGGCGGAAGCCGTCGGCCTTGACGGTGCGGGCCAGCTTCTTCAGGCGGGACTCGACTTCGGTGTTGATGTCGTCGGCCGCCAGCGTGAGCGTGATGCGGCGTTCCAGCTTTTCGAGAGTTTCGACGGTGACAGCCATAGTGGACTCGGAATCGGTTGAGAGTGTGGTGCGCGGGGCCGGACTCGAACCGGCACGCCCGTGAAGGCGTCAGGACCTAAACCTGGTGCGTCTACCAATTTCGCCACCCGCGCCGGGTGAACTGGGAACGTCTCGGCCGGCTGCAGCGCAGCGGACGCGGCGTTCCCTTGGTAATTCAGAGTTGCGGACCGCCCCGGAGGGCAAAGTCCCGCGATCCGGGAAACCGGCGATTGTAGCCAAGGAATGAGGGGTTTCTCCGACCCCTCGCGGGCGGGAGAAACCCCTGCCGGTTCAGTCCGGTTTCGCCGCGGGAACGGGCCGGCTCAGTGCGCCGCGGGCGCGACGCCGGCGTGCTTGTCGCGGTCGACGCGGAACCAGGCCGCGTACATCGCCGGCAGCGCCAGCAGCGTGAGCACGGTGGCCACGATCAGGCCGCCCATGATGGCCACGGCCATCGGGCCCCAGAACACGCTGCGCGACAGGGGCACCATCGCCAGCACCGCCGCCGCCGCGGTCAGCGCGATCGGCCGCAGCCGGCGCACCGCCGACTCGACGATGGCCTGCGCGGCCGGCACGCCGCGCGAGCGGTCCTGCTCGATCTGGTCGATCAGGATCACCGAGTTGCGCTGGATCATCCCCAGCAGCGCGATCACGCCCAGCAGCGCGACGAAGCCGAACGGCCGGTTCAGGATCAGCAGCGCCGCCGACACGCCCGCGATGCCGAGGAAGCCGGTCAGGAAGGCCAGCATCGCCCGCGAGAAGCTGTGCAGCTGCAGCATCAGCAGCGTGAAGGTCACGAACAGCATGATCGGCACGCCGGCCGCGATCGAGCCGGTGCCCTTGCTGCTCTCCTCCACCGCGCCGGCGATGGTGATCGAGTAGCCCGGCGGCATCTCCTTGGCCATGGCGTCGAGCTTGGGCCAGACCTGGTTGGTCACTGTCGCGCCCTGCAGGCCTTCGATGACGTCGCCCTGCACCGTGATCGTGAACTGGCGGTTCTCGCGGTGCATGCGGCCGGGTTCCCAGGTGAACTGCGGCTTGGCGATCTGCGTGAGCGGCACCGAGCGGCCCGAGGCCGTCGGCACGTAGGCGTTGGCCAGTTCGGACAGGGTGTCGCGCTCGGTCACGGGCTGGCGCAGCACGATGTCGATCAGGCGGTCGGCCTCGCGGTACTGCGACACCGGCGCACCCGACACGAGGATGCGCGCCGCCTGGGCGATGCTCTGGCTGGTGACCCCCAGCGCGCGCGCCTTGTCCTGGTCGACCTGCAGGCGAAGGACCTTGATCGCCTCGTTCCAGTCGTCGTTCACGCCAAGCATGTTGGGGTTGGCGCGCATCATCTCCTTGGCGCGGTCGGCGTACAGGCGCAGTTGCGCCGGATCGTCGCCGGAGATGCGGAACTGCACCGGATACGGCACCGGCGGCCCGTTGGGCAGCAGCTTCACGCGCCCGCGCACTTCGGCGAACTCCTCCGCCAGGATCTTGGGGAGCTTGCGGCGCAGGGTCTCGCGGTCGGCCGGGGTCTTGGGCAGGAGGATGGCCTGGCTGACGTTGGTGTTGGGCAGGATCTGGTCCAGCGGCAGATAGAAGCGCGGCACGCCGGATCCGACCCAGGTGGCGATGCTGCCCACCAGCGGCTCCTTGGCCATGCGGGCCTCGAAGCGCTTGGCGACCTCATTGCTCTGGCTGATCGTCGAGCCCTCGGGCAGCCACAGGTCGACCAGGATCTCCGGGCGGCTCGAGTCCGGGAAGAACTGCTGCTGCACCTTGCCCATGCCGGCCAGGCCCAGCACGAACACGAGGATCGTCAGGCCGATGGTCTTCCAGCGGTGATAGACGCACCACGCGACCCAGCGGCGGAACCGGTTGTAGAACGGCGTGTCGAAGACCTCGTGGGCCTCGCCCTCGTGGCCGGCGCGCGTCTTGAGCAGCAGCGCGCCCAGATACGGGACGAAGTAGACCGACACCACCCAGGAGATCACCAGCGCCGCCGCCGTCACCGCGAAGATGGCGAAGGTGTACTCGCCGACGGTGGACTTGGCCAGGCCGATGGGCAGGAAGCCCACCGCGGTGATCAAGGTGCCGGTCAGCATCGGCTTGGCGGTCACGTCGTAGGCGTACGTGGCCGCGTGCATCTTGTCGTAGCCCTCCTCGAGCTTTCGCACCATCATCTCCACCGCGATGATCGCGTCGTCGACGAGCAAGCCCAGCGCGATGATCAGCGAGCCCAGCGAGATCTTGTGCAGCCCCACGCCCGCGTAGAGCATCACCACGAAGGTGATCGCCAGCACCAGCGGAATGGTGATGCCCACCACCAGGCCCGGCCACACGTCGATGCGCAGCGGCTTGAAGTGCAGGCCCAGGGCGATGAAGCTCACGCCCAGCACCACGACCACGGCCTCGATCAGCACGTGCACGAACTCGCCCACCGAGGTCTTCACCGCCGAGGGCTGGTCCTGGATCTGCTGCAGCGTGATGCCGGCGGGCAGCTGCTGCTGCAGGCGCTTGACCGTGGTCTGCAGCACCTTGCCCAGCGCGATGATGTCGCCGCCCTTGCCCATGGACACGCCCAGCGCCACGACCTGCTTGCCGTTGTAGCGGACCATGGTGGTGGCGGGATCGACGTAGCCGCGGGTCACCTTGGCGATGTCGCCCAGACGCAGGCTGCTGGCCGCGCCGGTGGCGGTGTTGACGCCGCGGATCGGGAAGTCGCTCAGCGCCTGGACCGAGTTGATCTGGCCCTCGACACGGATCTGCACGTTGGCGCTGCCGGCGTCCATCACGCCGGCGCTCTCCACCGCGTTCTGCGCGTTGAGCTGCGAGATCACCTGGTTGAAGTCCAGGCCCAGCTCGGCCAGCCGCTTCTGCGAGATCTCGACGAAGAGCTTCTCCGCCTGCACGCCGAAGAGGTCGACCTTGGCCACGTCGGGCACGCGCAGCAGCTCGGAACGCACCGCCTCGGCCTGCTGGCGCAGGTCCTCGAGCGAGAAGCCCCCGTCGCTGGACAGCGCGAAGATCGAGCCGTAGACGTCACCGAACTCGTCGTTGAAGAACGGCCCCAGCACGCCTTGCGGCAGCGTGGCCTTGAGGTCGCCGATCTTCTTGCGGACCGTGTACCAGAGCTGCGGCACCTCGCCTGGCGAGGTGTTGTCCTTGACCTGGAAGATGGTCAGCGATTCTCCGGGCTTGGTGTAGCTGCGGATCTTGTCGGCGTGCGGCACCTCCTGCAGGGTGCGTTCGATCTTGTCGGTGACCTGCTCGGCCATCTGCTGCGGCGTGGCGCCCGGCCAGTAGGCCTGCACGACCATGGCGCGGAAGGTGAACGGGGGATCCTCGTCCTGGCCCAGCTGGAAGTAGGCGGCGAAGCCCAGCACCATCAGCACCACCATCAGGTAGCGCGTCAGCGGGGCGTGCTCCAGCGCCCAGCGCGAGAGGTTGAAACCGGCGCGGCTCGGGTTGCTCATCGATGGCTCCCGGCGCTCAGCGTTGGGCAGAGGCCTGCGGCGCGGGCGCGGCGGGCTCGGTCGGCGCGCCCGGCGGACGGAAACGCTTGACCTTCTGACCCGGCGTCAGCACATGGCCGCCCGCGGTCACGACTTCCATGCCGGAGGCCAGGCCTTGCACGATCAGCTCGTTGCCCTCGGCGCCGACGACGGTCACCGGCTTGGGGCTCACCGTCATCGTCTTGCCGTCCAGCAGCAGCACGGCGCTCTTGCCCTGCGATTCCATCACCGCGCTCAGCGGCAGCTTGATCGCGTTGTCGGCCGGCGTCCCCGTCAGGATCACGGTCGCGGTCTGGCCCAGATGGACGGTCTGGTCCTTGAGCTCGGCCTTGACCAGGAAGGTGCGCGTCACCGGATCGGCGGCGGCGGCCAGCTCGCGCAGCTTGATCGGCTGCGGCTCGGCCTTGGCGTCGGTCCAGAGCTTGACCTTCAGGCCGTCGGGACGGGCCGCGGCGGCGCGCACCAGCGCGACCTGGTCCTCGGAGACGGAGAAGACGACATCGCGCGGGCCGTCGTTGGCCACGCGCAGCACCGGCGTGCCGGCGGCCACGACCATGCCGGGCTCGGCGTCGATGCCGGTCACCACGCCGGCGACGTCCGCGACCAGCGTCGAATACTGCGCCTGGTTGCGCTGCACGTCGGACTGGGCGCGCGCCTGGTCGAACTGCGCCTGCGCGGCCTTGAAGGCGGCGTCGCGGCGGTCGAGTTCGGCCGCGCTGATGAAGCCCTGGCGGTGCAGGTCGATGTAGCGCTTGTAATCAGCGCCCAGTTGGTCGCGGTTGACCCGGGCGGCCAGCACGCCGGCCTTGGCGGCCTCCTGCGCGAGGACCAGGTCCGAGCTGTCCAGGCGCGCCAGCGCCTGGCCCGGCTTGACCACCGAGCCCAGGTCCACGCGGCGCTCCAGGATCTTGCCGGCGACGCGGAAGGACAGGCGGGACTCGATGCGGGCGCGGACCTCGGCGGCGAACTCGCGCTGCAGGCCGGCCGATTGCGGCGTCAGCACCAGCGTGCGCACATAGCGCTCGGGTTCAGGGGGCGCTTCCTGCTTGCCGCAGGCGGCCAACACAAGCAGCGACGTCGCCGACGCCGCCGCCAGCAGGGCGCGGCGCCATCCGCTCGCGGCGGAATGAGCGGACCAGGACACGAGAGACCGTTGGGGCATGAACCACCTCGACAAGAGCAGGCACCCGGACGCCGGGCACCGAAGTAACTGACTGACCGGTCAGTAATGTATTCAGCGGGTCCGAACGTGTCAAACCGACGGCGTACGGTTCACCGGGGGTACTGCGTGATGGACGGATCGGGACGAGGCCCGGGCTCGGACCGAGGCGCCGGCCGGGCGAACGGTGCGCCGGGCGGCGGCGCGCGCACGGGTCCCGACTTCGACGGACCGGTGTCGCGCTCAGCGGACAATGCCGGCCGTGAGCATAGAGCACTACGAAAACTTTCCTGTGGCTTCCTGGCTGAGCCCGCCGGCGCTACGTCCCCCGATCGTGGCGATCTACCACTTCGCGCGGACCGCCGACGACCTGGCCGACGAAGGCGACGCCGACGCCGCCCGGCGCCTGCGCGACCTGGCCGACTACCGCGCCGACCTGCGCGCCGCGGCCGCGGGTCGCCCGACCTCCCCGCGCTGGGCGTCCGTGTTCGGGCCGCTGGCCCGGGCGATCGACGCGCACCGGCTGCCGCTCCCGCTGCTCGAGGACCTGCTGGACGCGTTCGAGCAGGACCTGGTCAAGACCGATTACGCGACGCGCGAGGAGCTGCTCGACTACTGCCGCCGCTCGGCCAATCCGGTGGGTCGGCTGCTGCTGCATCTCTATGGCATCGACGACGTGGCGTCGCTGCGACGCTCGGATGCGATCTGCTCGGCGCTGCAGCTGATCAATTTCTGGCAGGACATGAGCGTGGACGGTCCCCGTGGCCGAATCTACGCCCCCGAGGCGGACCGCCGCCGGCACGGCGTCGAGGGCCCGGATCTGCTGGCCTTGCGCGACAGCCCGGCCGCTCGCGCGCTGATCGCCGAGCTGGCCGGATGGGCCCGCGCGCTGATGGCCGACGGCGCCCCCTTGATCCACCGCATCCCCGGCCGTGCCGGCTGGGAGCTGCGACTGGTGGTACAAGGCGGCCTTCGCATCCTCGACAAGCTCGACGCGATGCGACACGCCGCCCTGCTGCGACGGCCGACGCTGGGCGCGATCGACGCGCCCGCGCTGCTGTGGCGGGCGCTGACCATGACCACCCGCCGCGAGGGGACGGCGCGATGAGCACCAAGACCGACAAGACCACCGACGCCACGTCCAGCGCCTCGACGCCGGAGCAGTACGTGCAGCAGAAGGCCGCCGCGAGCGGCTCCAGCTTCTATTACGCCTTCCTCTTCCTGCCTCCTCCCCGGCGGGCGGCGATCACGGCGTTCTACGCCTTCTGCCGCGAGGTCGACGACGTGGTGGACGAGGTGTCCGATCCCGGCGTGGCCGCGACCAAGCTGGCCTGGTGGCGCAAGGAGGTCATGAGCGCCTTCAACGGCCAGCCCTCGCACCCCGCGATGAAGGCGCTGATGCCGCACGTGGCCGAGTACGACATCCGCGTCGAGCACCTGCTCGCCGTGATCGACGGCTGCCAGATGGACCTGGACCAGACCCGCTACCTGGACTTCGCCGGCCTGCAGCGCTATTGCCACCTGGTGGCGGGCGTGGTCGGCGAGGTGGCGTCGGGCATCTTCGGCCGCACCGATCCGCGCACCGTCGAGTACGCCCACAAGCTGGGCCAGGCGATGCAGCTGACCAACATCATCCGGGATGTCGGCGACGATGCGCGCCGCGGCCGCATCTACCTGCCGGTGAGCGAGCTGCAGCGCTTCGACGTGAAGGCCAACGAGATCCTCAAGCGCGACGCGCCCTGGGGCTACAGCGATCGCTTCACGGCGCTGATGAAGTTCCAGGCCGAGCGGGCGCACCGGCTCTACGACGAGGCCTTCGCGCTGCTGCCCGAGGCCGACCGCAAGACGCAGAAGCCGGGCCTCATGATGGCCAACATCTACCGCACGCTGCTGCGGGAGATCGAGGCGGAGCAGTTCCAGGTACTGCAGCAGCGCATCTCGCTGACGCCGCTGCGCAAGCTCTGGATCGCGATGAAGACGAACTGGCGCGGACGCTGAGCGCCGTGAGCACGCGGCTGGCGATCATCGGCGGCGGCTGGGCGGGCCTCGCCGCGGCGGTGGAAGCCGCATCGCTCGGCGCGGCGGTCACGCTGTTCGAGATGGCCCCGACACTGGGTGGGCGAGCCCGCAGCCTGGACGGCGGTCAGCCGACCGCCGACCGCAGGGCCGATGGCGCCGCGAGCGCCGCGACCCAGGCCGCGACCGGATCCGGCCTCCCCGCGACGTCCGCGGGACCGGTTCTCGACAACGGCCAGCATATCCTGATCGGCGCCTACACCGAGTCCCTCGCGCTGATGCGGCGCGTGGGTGTCGATCCCGAGGCGGCCCTGCGCCGCATGCCGCTTCGCCTGCGCTATCCGGAGCGCGAGACGCTGACGCTGCCGCCCGGTCCGCCGACGCTGGCCTTCCTGCGCGGCGTGCTGGGCTGCGCGGCCTGGTCCCTGGGCGACCGGTTGCGCTTCCTCGCGGCGAGCAGCGCCTGGACGCTGCGCGGCTTCCGCTGCGACCCGCGCCTGACGGTGGCCGAGCTGTGCGCCGGACTCCCCCGCGCGGTCCGCGACGACCTGATCGACCCGCTCTGCGTGGCGGCGCTCAACACGCCGGCGATGCAGGCGAGCGCGCAGGTCTTCCTGCGCGTGCTGAAGGACGCGCTCTTCAGCGGTCCGGGCAGCGCGGACCTGCTGCTGCCGCGACAGGGCCTGAGCGCCCTGCTTCCGGAACCCGCGCGGACCTGGCTGCTCGGACGCGGCGCCCGCCTCCACACACGCCGCGTGCAGCGCATCGAGGCCGACGGCCGCGGCTGGTCCGTCGATGGCGAAACCTTCGACGAGGCCATCGTGGCCTGCAGCTCGGTCGAGGCGGCCCGCCTGACCCGAGATCTCGCGCCGCGTTGGAGCGCGGTCACTGGCGCCTTCGAGTTCCAGCCCATCGTGACCCTCTATCTGGAGAGCGCCGGCTCGGCGCTGCCGGCGCCGATGGTCGCGCTGCGCGAGTCGGCGACCGAGCCGGCGCAGTTCGCCTTCGATCTCGGCCAACTGGGTCACCCCCCGGGCCTCTTCAGCCTGGTGGTCAGCGGTGCCGCGCCGTGGGTCGCGCGCGGCCTGGACGTCACCGGCGAGGCGGCGCTGGCGCAGGCCAGGCGGCACTTCGTCTGGAAGACCGAGCCGCGCATCGTCCGCGTCCTCAGCGAGAAGCGCGCCACCTTCGCCTGCACGCCCGGACTTGCACGGCCGGACGCGGTGATCGCTCCTGGCCTCCAGGCCGCCGGCGACTACCTCGCGGGTCCCTATCCGGCCACTTTGGAAGGCGCCGTGCGCAGCGGACTGGCCGCCGCGCGTTCCGCCATGCGGCAGACGCGGTCGCCCGCGCCCTATTGAAGGGCGTTTCGCGGCATCGACAACGCAAAAACCACTGGCCGTGCCCTCGTTGAGGAGCAAATGCGACAGGTAGAGCCTCCACTCGGTTTCGCCATGCAAAACCCGAGAGAAATCCATCACAATCGTCCGCCATGAAGTCCAAGGAGCTGCAGACCCCCGCCATCCAGGTCCTCGAGCGCACCTTCGCGCTGCTGGACGTCCTGGCCCAGCATCAGGATCCCGTGTCGCTGAAGGTGATCAGCGAGACCACCGGCCTGCACCCGTCCACCGCCCACCGCATCCTCAACGACCTGGCCCTGGGCCGCTTCGTCGACCGACCCGAGGCCGGCAGCTACCGGCTGGGCATGCGCCTGCTGGAACTGGGCAATCTGGTGAAGGCCCGCCTGGACGTGCGCGAGGCCGCCATCGGCCCCATGCGGGAGCTGCACAAGCTCACCCACCAACCGGTCAACCTCTCGGTCCGCCAAGGCGACGAGATCGTCTACATCGAGCGGACCTACAGCGAGCGCAGCGGCATGCAGGTCGTGCGCGCGGTCGGTGGCCGGGCCCCCTTGCATCTGACCTCGGTCGGAAAGCTCTTCCTGGCGAGCGACGACCCCCAGCGCGTGCGCGCCTATGCGACGCGGACGGGCCTCTCCGGCCACACGCGGAACAGCCTCACCGACGTCGCGCACCTGGAGCGCGAAATGGCGCTCGTGCGGCAGCGCGGCGTGGCACGGGACGATGAGGAGCTGGAACTCGGCGTGCGTTGCATGGCCGCCGGCATCTACGACGACCAGGGCAAGCTGGTGGCGGGACTCTCGATCTCGGCGCCCGCCGATCGGCTCGAGGAAGGCTGGCTGCCACGCCTCAAGGAAACCGCCACGCGGATCTCGGCGGCCCTCGGATTCCGGGGCTGAACGCCTCGGCCCGCGCCACCGCGGGCTTCCAGACTCGGCGAGCGGAAACGACAACGGGCCCGAAGGCCCGTTCTCATTGGGGGAGCGCCGGGGCGCTCGCGTCGGCGCTTACTTGGCGACGATCGCCGGCGTGACGGCCGTGGCCGTGGCCAGCGGCGACGTGGCACCGGTCAGCCACTTGCGCACGCGTTCGGCGTCGCCGATCCGGGAGTACTTCCCGGCCGAATCCAGGAACACCATGATCAGCTTGCGACCGGCGAGCTGCGCCTGCATCACCAGGCATTGACCCGCCTCGTTGATGAAGCCGGTCTTCTGCAGACCGATGTCCCAGTCGCCCTTGCGGACCAGGCCGTTGGTCGTGCCGAAACGCACCATGCGGCGTCCGAGCTCGACGGTGTACTCGGGCGAGGTCGACAGCTCGCGCAGCAGCGGGAAGCTGTGCGCCACCTTCACCAGCTTGGCCAGGTCGCTGGCGCTGGACTGGTTGCGGCTGGACAGACCGGTCGGCTCGACGTAGTGGGTGTCGTTCATGCCCAGCAGGTGGGCCTTGGCGTTCATGGCGGCGACGAAGGCCTCCAGACCGCCCGGGTAGTTGCGGCCCAGCGCGTGCGCGGCCCGGTTCTCCGAGGACATCAGCGCCAGGTGCAGCAGCTCGCCGCGGGTCAGCGTGGTGCCGACGGCCAGGCGCGAACCGGTGAACTTCTCGGTGTCCTTGTCGTCGTCGGAGATGGTCAGCTTCTCGTCCATCGACTGGTTGGCCTCGACCACCAGCAGCGCCGTCATCAGCTTCGTGATCGACGCGATGGGGAGCACCGCGGACGGATTCTTCGAGAAGAGGACTTCGTTCGTGTCCTGGTCGACCACGTAAGCGACGCTCGACTTCAGATCCAGCGGATCCTCGGTGTCGTGCAGGCCGTACATCTGGCCGAACGAGGGTTTGGCCGGCACCACTTCACGCACCGCGGCGCGCGCCGCCACCTTGCGGGGCGAGCGCGGGGCCGGCTTGGCCTTGCGTGCGGTGGATTTGGCTTTCGCCTTGGTGTTGGAGGACGACGCGGTGGCCGCCTGCGCGGCTTGCACCGGCGCAAGACTGGCGGTCAAACCCGTCAGCAACATGACGCCGCTGAGCGCGGCACCAGACAGCAATGTCGCAATGGTCTTCAATCCAGTCCCCAGGTCAGTGGGCGCGAGTGTAGGGGATCACGGAAAGACCGGCAAGATCAAGGACTTGGCTCACTCTCTTAAAGTGGGCCGATCCGTGCATCCGATACGGTCCAGCGACCTTTGTCGGACACCCTGTCAACCTTGCGCCGCCACCCGCTCCGTCTTGCTCCGCAGCTTGTTCAGTGCGCTCAAATATGCTTTGGCCGAGGCGACGACGATATCGGGATCTGCCCCCACGCCGTTCACCACGCGACCGGCATGCTGCAGGCGCACCGTGACTTCACCCTGCGATTCTGTGCTTCCGCCGGTGATCGCGCTGACCGAATACAGCAGCATTTCGGCCCCACTTTGGACCTTGCTCTCGATGGCCTTGAGCACCGCGTCGACCGGGCCGTTGCCGTCGCTCTGCGTGCGATGTTCGTCCTCGCCGGCCGCGAACACGACCTGCGCCTGAGGCCGCTCGCCCATTTCGGAGCGCTGTGCCAGCGCCACCAGCCGGAAGTGGTCCGGCTCCTGGGCAACGGATTCATCCATCACCAGGGCGATGATGTCCTCGTCGAAGATCTCGGCCTTGCGGTCGGCCAGGTCCTTGAAGCGGATGAAGGCGGCGTTGATCTCGGCCTCGGACTCGAGCTGAATGCCCAGCTCCTGAAGCCGCTGCTTGAAGGCGTTGCGGCCTGAGAGCTTGCCCAGCACGATCTTGTTGGCGCTCCAGCCCACGTCCTCGGCCCGCATGATCTCGTAGGTGTCACGGGCCTTCAGCACGCCGTCCTGGTGGATGCCGGACGCATGGGCGAACGCGTTGGCCCCCACCACCGCCTTGTTGGGCTGGACCACGAAGCCGGTCGTCTGCGAGACCATCTTGGACGCCGGCACGATCTGCGACGGGTCCACGCGCACGTCCAGGCCGAAGTAGTCGCGGCGGGTCTTCACCGCCATCACGACCTCCTCGAGCGAGCAGTTGCCGGCGCGCTCGCCCAGGCCGTTGATCGTGCACTCGATCTGGCGGGCGCCGCCGATCTTCACGCCGGCCAGCGAGTTGGCCACCGCCATGCCCAGGTCGTTGTGGCAGTGCACGCTCCAGATCGCCTGATCCGAGTTGGGCACCCGCTCGCGCAGCGTCTTGATGAAGTGGCCGTAGAGCTCCGGCACCGCGTAGCCGACGGTGTCCGGGATGTTGAGGGTGCGGGCGCCCTCGCGGATCACCGCCTCGACGACGCGCGCCAGGAACTCCGGGTCGGAGCGGTAGCCGTCCTCGGGCGAGAACTCGATGTCGTCGGTCAGATTGCGGGCGAAGCGCACCGCCTGGATAGCCTGCTCCAGCACCTGTTCACGACTCATGCGCAGCTTCTTCTCCATGTGGAGCTCGCTGGTGGCGATGAAGGTGTGGATGCGCGAGCGCGCCGCGCCCTTGAGCGCCTCGGCCGCGCGCGCGATGTCGCGATCATTGGCGCGCGCCAGCGAGCAGACGGTGCTGTCCTTGATCGCGTCGGCGATGGCGCGCACCGCCTCGAAGTCGCCCTGGCTGGAGGCCGCGAAGCCCGCCTCGATCACGTCCACCTTCAAGCGCTCCAGCTGCCGCGCGATGCGCAGCTTCTCGTCCTTGGTCATGGACGCGCCGGGCGATTGCTCACCATCGCGCAGGGTGGTGTCGAAGATGATCAGCTGGTCGGACATGAGGGGCTTCCTTGCGGTGACGGGCCGGGACTTCGACGCCGCATCGACATGAAGCGATGCGGCGCGGACGAGGCCCCGTGACGGGCGATGGTCGAGTGTAGGTCGCCGATCAGGCGGCGACGCGGTCGGCGAGCTTGAGCACGCCGCGCTGCGCCGCGCGGCGCAGGCCCGACACGATCGCCTTCAGCGAGGCCGACGCGATGTTGCCGTCCATGCCGACGCCGAAGAGCGTGGCCTCGCCCACGCGCAGCTCCAGGTAGGCCACCGCTTGCGCGTCGGCGCCGCTGCCCAGCGCGTGCTCGTGATAGTCCAGCACGCGGACCTGCGTCTTGAGCAGCTTGTTCAGGCCCTCGACGAAGGCGTCGATCGGGCCCTTGCCCGAGCCGTCGATGCGGACCATGCGCACGCACAGGTCGGCCTGCGTCTGCACGCGGGTCTGACCGTCCTCGGCGGTATCGATCTGCGGCGCCATCGCGGGGGCCTGCTTGACGCCGTACTCGCGGTCGAAGATCTGCCAGATGTCGGCCGCGCCCAGCTCCTTGCCGGTCGTGTCCATCACGCCCTGCACGATCTGGCTGAACTCGATCTGCAGGCGGCGCGGCAGCTCGATGCCGTACTCGGCCTCGAGCAGGTAGGAGATGCCGCCCTTGCCCGACTGGCTGTTGACGCGGATCACCGCCTCGTAGCTGCGGCCCAGGTCCTTGGGGTCGACCGGCAGATAGGGGATCTCCCAGATGTCGCCGTCCTTGCGCGCGGCGAAGGCCTTCTTGATCGCGTCCTGGTGCGAGCCCGAGAACGAGGTGTAGACCAGCTCGCCCACATACGGATGGCGCGGGTGCACCGGGATCTGGTTGCAATGCTCGACGCAGCGGCGGATCTCGTCGATGTCGGAGAAGTCCAGCTCGGGGTGCACGCCCTGCGTGTAGAGATTCAACGCGACGTTGACCAGGTCCAGGTTGCCGGTGCGCTCGCCGTTGCCGAACAGGCAGCCCTCGACGCGATCGGCGCCGGCCATCAGCGCGAGCTCGGCGGCGGCCGTGCCGGTGCCGCGGTCGTTGTGCGGATGGACCGAGAGGACCACGCTGTCGCGGCGCTCGATGTGGCGGCCCATCCACTCGATCATGTCGGCGTAGATGTTGGGCGTGGAATGCTCGACCGTGGTCGGCAGGTTGATGATGATCTGGCGCTCCGGCGTCGCGCCCCAGGCGGCGGTAACGGCGTCGACGACGCGCTTGGAGAAGCTCAGCTCGGTGCCCGAGAACATCTCCGGTGAGTACTCGAAGCGGAAGTCCGTGCCGGTCTCAGCGGCCTGGCGATCGGCCATCTCGCGGATCATCGCCGTGTGCGTCACGGCCAGGTCGACGATCTCGTCCTCGCTCATGTTCAGCACGACGCGGCGCATCACCGGCGCGACCGCGTTGTAGAGATGCACGATCACGCGCTTGGCGCCGATCAGCGATTCGAAGGTCCGCTCGATCAGCGGCTGGCGCGCCTGCGTCAGCACCTGGATCGTGACGTCGTCGGGGATGTGCCCCCCCTCGATCAGCTGGCGCACGAAGTCGAAGTCGGTCTGCGACGCGGACGGGAAGCCGACCTCGATCTCCTTGAAGCCGATCTTCACCAGCATCTGGAACATGCGCAGCTTGCGCTCCGCGTCCATCGGCTCGATCAGGGCCTGGTTGCCGTCACGCAGGTCGGTGCTCAGCCACAGCGGCGCCTTCGTGATCTGCGCGTCGGGCCAGGTGCGGTCCGAGAGGGCGATGGGGGCGAAGGCGCGGTACTTGGTCTGCGGTTGCTTGAGCATGGGAGCGTTCCTGGTGGATTCAGGGGCGCAACTCGCAGACTCCAAATGGAAAAACGGCCCGCTGCGAGTTGCAATCGGGCCGTTGGATCTGGATGAACGTCGTGTGTCTGACGGACGTGCGCAAATCAGCGAACCCGAAGGTCGCCTAGTAGTAGCAGCGCGGTGGCGGTCAGAAACGTCATGGGGACTGAATATAAAAGGCCGCCGCGCCGCGCGTCAACGCCGATGGGCGAAACGCCGCGCGCTCAGCGTTCGCTATCGGTGAAGGCCCGCTTCATCGGGCTCGTCGGTGGACATGGCGATCACGCTGGCCGGCTTGCCCTTGGCGCGGCGCACCGCGTAGACGACGTAACCCGACAGGCCGTAGGCACAGAACACGCCGAACAGCACCCGCGGCGGATCGATGTTGATCGCGGCGATGGCCAGCATGATCACCACCAGCACGATGAACGGGACCGATCGTTTGAAGGTGATGTCCTTGAAGCTGTAGAACGGCGCGTTGGTCACCATGGTCAGACCAGCGTAGAGCGTGAAGCCGAAGGCCAGCCAGGCCAGTTGCGGATCACGATGGATGTCCTTGTAGCCGGCGCTGTCCAGCGCCCAGATCAGGCTCATCACCAGCGCGGCGGCGGCCGGGCTCGGCACGCCCTGGAAGAAGCGGCGGTCGACCACGGCGATGTTGGTGTTGAAGCGCGCCAGCCGCAGCGCCGCGCCCGCGACGTAGACGAAGGCCGCGAACCAGCCCCATTTGCCCAGCCCCTGCAGCGCCCAGGAGTACATGATCAGCGCTGGCGCCGCACCGAAGGAGACCATGTCCGACAGCGAGTCCATCTGCTCGCCGAAGGTGCTCTGGGTGTTGGTCATGCGGGCGACGCGCCCGTCCAGGCTGTCCAGCACCATGGCCGCGAAGATGCCGTAGACGGATTGCTCGAAGCGGCCGCTGATGCCCATCACCACGGCGTAGAAGCCGCTGAACAGCGCGGCCAGCGTGAAGAGGTTGGGCAGCAAATAGATGCCCTTGTGGCGCGGGCGCTGCGGGGCGTCGAGGACATCGGTCTCGTCCTCGTCGAGCAGGTCGGCGTTCTTGTTCGGGGTCGAATTCATGGGGCGGGAGGATACCTTAGGCCCTCGACGAAAAAGGCCGCGCGGGTCACCCCGCGCGGCCTTTCGAGGACGATGTCCGTCGATCAGTTCTTGGACTTGTCGACCAGCTTGTTGGCCTTGATCCAGGGCATCATGTTGCGCAGTTGCTCGCCGACCTGCTCGATCGGGTGCTCGGCGGTCAGGCGACGGCGGCTGATCAGCGTCGGGGCGCCGGCCTTGTTCTCCAGGATGAAGGACTTGGCGTACTCGCCGGTCTGGATGTCCTTCAGGCACTGACGCATGGCGTCCTTGGTCGCCTCGGTCACGACGCGCGGGCCCGTCACGTACTCGCCGTACTCCGCGTTGTTGGAGATCGAGTAGTTCATGTTGCCGATGCCGCCTTCATAGATCAGGTCGACGATCAGCTTCAGCTCGTGCAGGCACTCGAAGTAGGCCATCTCGGGCGCGTAACCGGCTTCGGTCAGCGTCTCGAAGCCCGCCTTGATCAGCTCGACGGCGCCGCCGCACAGCACGGCCTGCTCGCCGAACAGGTCGGTCTCGGTCTCTTCGCGGAACGAGGTCTGGATGATGCCGGCCTTGCCGCCGCCGTTGGCGGAGGCGTAGCTCAGGGCCAGGTCACGCGCCTTGCCGGTCTTGTCGGCGTAGACGGCGATCAGGTGGGGCACGCCGCCACCCTGGCGATAGGTGTTGCGCACGGTGTGGCCCGGAGCCTTCGGGGCGACCATCCACACGTCCAGGTCCTCGCGCGGCTGCACTTGACCGTAATGGACATTGAAGCCGTGGGCGAAGGCCAGCGAGGCGCCCGCCTTGATGTTGGGCTCGACTTCCTTCTTGTAGACGTCGGCGATCTGCTCGTCGGGCAGCAGGATCATGACCACGTCGGCGGCCTTCACCGCCTCGGCGATCTCGGCGACCTTCAGGCCGGCGCCTTCGGCCTTGGCCCAGGACGCGCCGCCGCGGCGCAGACCCACGGTGACCTTCACGCCGCTGTCGTTCAGGTTCTGGGCATGGGCATGGCCTTGCGAGCCGTAGCCGATGATGGTGACGTTCTTGCCCTTGATGAGGCTGAGGTCGGCGTCCTTGTCGTAGTACACGTTCATGATGGTCTCTCCGGGGAAAACAGTGCCGTTGGCAGTGGGGTTGGGTGACGGACCTTCGCTGCGGGATGCGGGGCGGCGGTCCGGTGTGCGGTGAATCGGTGAAGCCTGGAAGCGGTCGCGGCGCGGGATCGGGTCGGCGGTCAGACGCGCAGGATGCGCTCGCCGCGGCCGATGCCGCTGGTGCCGGTGCGGACCGTCTCGAGGATGGCACCGCGGTCGATCGCGTCGATGAAGGCGTCGAGCTTGCCGGCATCACCGGTGAGCTCGATGGTGTAGGTCTTCTCGGTGACGTCGATCACGTGGCCGCGGAAGATGTCGGCGGTGCGCTTGAGCTCCTCGCGCTCCTTGCCGACGGCGCGGACCTTGATGAGCATGAGCTCGCGCTCGATGTAGCGGCCCTCGGTCAGGTCCACGACCTTGACCACCTCGATCAGCCGGTTCAGGTGCTTGGTGATCTGCTCGATCACGTCGTCGCTGCCGCTGGTCACGATGGTCATGCGCGACAGCGAGGCGTCCTCGGTCGGCGCCACGGTCAGGCTCTCGATGTTGTAGCCCCGGGCGGAGAACAGGGCCACGACGCGCGACAGCGCACCCGGCTCGTTCTCGATGAGCAAAGCGATGATGTGTTTCATGAAGTCTCGTCCTTCGCGCTCTTCAGACCGCCGGCGGTAACCGGACGGCCCTTGGCCACGCTCTTCGATCGATGGAAATGGGCCGGATCGCTCCGAGCGCCTCGGGCCTTCCGCCGCCGGTCACGTCGCGCGCGGTAACGCGCGTCGCGCCTGGCGGCTTCCAGCCGTCGGCCTGCTCAGAGGTCCTCGGACCCCAGCAGCATTTCCGAGATGCCCTTGCCCGCCTGGACCATGGGCCAGACGTTCTCGGTCGGATCGGTGCGCACGTCCAGGAACACGGTGCGGTCCTTCAGACGCATCGCCTCGCGCAGCGCGGGCTCCACGTCCGAGGGCTTCTCCACCAGCAGGCCCACGTGGCCGTAGGCCTCGGCCAGCTTGACGAAGTCCGGCAGCGCATCCATGTAGCTGTGCGAGTAGCGCTTGCCGTAATCCAGCTCCTGCCACTGCCGCACCATGCCCAGGTAGCGGTTGTTCAACGAGACCACCTTCACAGGCGTCTTGTACTGCTGGCAGGTGGACAGCTCCTGGATGTTCATCTGGATGCTGCCCTCGCCGGTGACGCAGAACACGTCCGCGTCCGGCTTGGCCAGCTTGATGCCCATCGCGTAGGGCAGGCCCACGCCCATCGTGCCCAGGCCGCCGGAGTTGATCCAGCGACGCGGCTCGTCGAAGCGCAGGAATTGCGCGGCCCACATCTGATGCTGGCCGACGTCCGATGTGAAGTAGGCGTCGCGGCCGCGGGTCAGGTTCCAGAGGGTCTCCAGCACGAACTGCGGCTTGATGACCTCATTGGACTGCTTGTAGGCCAGGCAGTCGCGCTTGCGCCAGTCGTTGATCTGGCTCCACCAGGCGTTGATCGAGTCTGCGTCAGGCCGGGCCTGCGCTTCCTTGATCTGGGCGATCAGCTCCTGCAGCACGTCCTTCACGTCGCCCACGATCGGGATGTCCACGCGCACGCGCTTGGAGATCGACGAGGGGTCGATGTCGATGTGGATGATCTTGCGATCCACCGACGAGAAGTGCTTGGGGTTGCCGATCACCCGGTCGTCGAAGCGCGCGCCCACGGCCAGCAGCACGTCGCAGTGCTGCATGGTCATGTTGGCCTCGTAGGTGCCGTGCATGCCCAGCATGCCCAGGAAGCGCGGATCGGTGCCGGGCATCGCGCCCAGACCCATCAGCGTGTTGGTGCAGGGGTAGCCGAGCAGGTCGACCAGCTGGCGCAGCTCGGCCGTGGCCTCGCCCAGGATGACGCCGCCGCCGGTGTAGATGTAGGGACGCTTGGCGCCCATCAGCAGTTGGACCGCCTTGCGGATCTGGCCGCTGTGGCCCTTCTTCACCGGGTTGTAGGAGCGCATTTCCACGCGTTCCGGATACTGGAACGCGGTGCGATTGAGCGAGACGTCCTTCGGAATGTCGACGACGACCGGGCCGGGGCGGCCGGTGCGCGCGATGTGGAAGGCTTTCTTCAGCGTGCTCGCGAGGTCGCGCACATCCTTGACCAGGAAGTTGTGCTTGACGATCGGGCGGGTGATGCCGACGGTGTCGCACTCCTGGAAAGCATCCAGGCCGATCGCCGGCGTGGGGACCTGACCCGTGATGATGACCATCGGGATCGAGTCCATGTAGGCGGTCGCGATGCCGGTGATGGCATTCGTGACGCCGGGACCCGAGGTCACCAGCGCGACGCCGACTTCGCCGGTCGCGCGGGCATAGCCGTCGGCCGCGTGCACGGCGGCTTGCTCATGACGGACCAGCACATGCTGAATAGCGTCCTGCTTGTAGAGCGCGTCGTAGATGTAGAGGACGGCACCGCCTGGATAGCCCCAGAGGAACTTCACGCCTTCGGCCTGAAGACTCTGAACCAGGATTTCGGAGCCATTCAGTTCCTGACCGGAACTGACGGAATGGGGGTGCGGTTGTGAGCGAGCTTCCGTGATCGCTGCACGTTTGATGTCCGCGGCAGACATGTCCATATGTCGAACCTCTGAGAATTTCTCTGACGAAAAACCATCGGTGCTTCTCCTCTCGCCCTTGTGAGGCGGACTTGAAACGTCGCGTCAAAAACAGGGGCGCCCCGGTTGGGCGGCCTACTTGAGACTTAAAAACTGCGGTGTGCGAGCGGCCGATTATGCACGCAAACCCGGATCGGTCCCGAACTGCGATGGCTATTTGTAGCGCGAGTGCGATAATCCGCGCCGTTTTGCCTGCTCGACCGCCCTTCGCGGCGCCGCCCTTTGGCCACCGACAAAGAACTCAACGACTTTCTCAAGACCGTCGACCGGCGCGCCTTCAAACGCACGGTCTACATGGTGCGAGACGAGGATGCCGCACTGGACATCGTCCAGGACGCCATGATCCGCCTGGCCGAGAAGTACTTCGACCGCCCGGCGGCCGAACTGCCGATGCTGTTCCAGCGCATCCTGTCCAACGCCACGATGGACCATTTCCGTCGGCAGAAGGTGCGCAATGCGCTCTTCAGCAACCTGTCGGATTTCGAAGGCGGCGAGCCCGGCGAGGACTTCGACCTGCTGGAGATGCTGGAGACGCAGGAAGGATCCATGGGCGCGCAGTCGGCCGCGGAAGAGGTGTCGCGCGTTCAGACACTTGAAATGATCGAAGAAGAGGTTGCCGCGCTGCCCGCACGTCAACGCGAAGCCTTTTTGCTGCGTTACTGGGAAGAACTCGACGTCGCGGAGACGGCAGCGGTCATGGGTTGCTCGGAGGGCAGTGTGAAGACACATTGCTCCCGCGCAGTGCATGCGCTGGCGAAAACGCTCAAAGCCAAGGGAATCACGCTATGAACAAGAACACGCCAGGAAGCACGCCGCGCCAGGAACTGGACGCGCGCGTGACCCGATTCGGCTTGCGCGTGGCCGCCGGCTTGGCCGAGCGCAGCGAAGATCTCTCTGGCGACATCCAGGAACGTCTGCGCTTCGCACGTGAGCAAGCACTCGCAAAGGCTATGGTGGCACGGGCCGCGGCGCCCGCCCAGACCGCCTCGTCGGTCCGCGAGGTCGGCGGCGGCACGCTGGCCTTGGGCGGCGGCGAGAAGACTCCGCGCTGGCTCAAGGCCGCGGCGATCCTCCCGCTGCTGCTGTTGCTGGGCGGCCTGCTGCTGATCCAGCACAGCCAGTGGTACGAGCAGATCCGCAGCGCGGCCGAACTGGACACCGAGATGCTGTCCAAGCCGCTGCCGCCGGCCGCCTACAGCGATCCGGGCTTCCGCGAGTATCTGAACGAGAACCCGAACGACCCCAACAGCGCCGACGACAACAAGAAGTCCGACGAAGCCAAACAGTGAGCCGGCGCGTGGTCCGACTGCCTTCCGTTTCCCGTCAATCCTCTTCCGCCCCCGGCCCGTTGCGCCGCCTGACGCTGGCAATCGCCGGCTCGGCACTGGCGCTCGGGTCGTTTGCCGTCCAGGCCGACGACGCCGCCTCGGCGCCCGCACTGGCACCGGTCGAGACGGCCATCCCCATTCCCGTGCCCTTGGCGCCGGCCGCTTCCGTGGCGCAGCGCGCCTCCGCGCCGGCCCGCACGCCCGCCCTCACCGGCCCGACGCCGCTGAGCCTGGGCCAGAACTGGGCCTCCCTGACCTCGTCGCAGCGCGAGGCGCTCGCCCCGCTGTCCAAGGAGTGGGACCAACTCGACGGCGCCCGCAAGGGCAAGTGGCTGGAGATCGCCAACCGCTATTCGACACTGCCGCCCGAGCACCAGCAGCGCCTGCGCGAACGCATGGTGGAGTGGGCCCGCATGTCGCCCGTCGAGCGCCAGAAGGCGCGCATCGGCTACCAGCACGCCAGCGAGCTCCGCGGCTCCGAGCAGCAGTCCAAGCTGCAGGAGAAGTGGGAAGCCTATCAGGCGCTCTCGCCCGAGAAGCGCCAGCGTCTGGCGGAGCGCGCCGCTGAAAAGGCATCCGAGCGCCGCGAGCTGCCTGTCTCCAACTTGGCCAAGGCACCCATCCAGCGCGCCCCGCTGGCGGTGACGTCCTCGGGCCCGACCGTCGTGCAGGCCCGCCCCGGCGCGACCACGGTGCTGCTGAACCAGCGCGCCGAGCCCGCCCTGCCCGCCGCCTCCGGCGCCCCGGGTCGCCCGCTGCGCACACCGCGGGAAGCCCGACTCGATCCCCACACGCTGCTCCCGCAACGCGACGTCGCCGGCCGCTAAACTGCCGCGATGACCTCCGCACCGTTTGCCGCGAGCGATGTCCCGCCGGCCCTGATGCGCCGCATGGCGTCCTTCCTCTATGAAGGGGTCGTGCTGTTCGGCGTCGTCTTCGTGGCCGGCTGGCTGTACAGCACGCTGACCCAGCAGCGCCACGCGCTCAACGGCCACCAAGGCCTGCAGGCCTTCCTGTTCATGGTGCTGGGGATCTACTTCATCTGGTTCTGGTCGCGCGGCGGCCAGACGGTCGCGATGCGGGCCTGGCACCTGCGCGTCGTCGACCAGCAGGGGCGCCCTCTGACCCAGATGCGGGCCCTCGGCCGTTACCTGGCCTCCTGGCTGTGGTTCCTGCCGGCGCTGGCCAGCATCCACCTGCTCGACGTCGACCACAGCTCGCTGGTGATCTTCGGCGCGCTGTTCGGCGGCGTGCTGGCCTATCTGCTGCTGGCACGGCTGCATCCGCAACGCCAGTTCCTGCATGACGTGATCTGCGGCACCCGCCTGATCACGCAGCGACCGCCCGCGCGCGCCGCCAAGCCCGGCTCGACGCCGGTCGACTCCTGACTCCCCCTCTTTCTCTCCGACGATGAGCAACCCCCACAAGGGCCGCACCGGCCTGGACCGCATCCTGCATGCCGCCGGCTATTCCTGGGACGGCCTGCTGGCCGCCTACCGCGGCGAGAGCGCCTTCCGCCAGGAGATCTGGCTGACGATCATCGGCGCGCCGCTGGCCTTCTGGCTGGGCAAGGACTGGGTGCAGGTGGCGCTGCTGCTCGGCACGCTGATCCTGGTGTTGATCGTGGAGCTGCTGAACTCCGCCATCGAGGCCGCCATCGACCGCGTCTCCTTCGAGCTGCACGAGCTCAGCAAGCGCGCCAAGGACATCGCCAGCGCGGCGGTGCTGCTGGCACTGCTGCTCGCGGCGGGGGTGTGGGGCGCGGCCGTCTGGCAGCACCTGAACTGAAATCGAGCAGCCCCTCATCGCCCCAAAAGACAAGGGCGGGACGCCACTGGCGCCCCGCCCTTTCCATTTGGCGAACCGTGTGTTTCGCGCGTCAGACGGCGGCTTCGTCCTGCTCGCCGGTGCGGATGCGGATGACCTGCTCGACCGGGGTGACGAAGATCTTGCCGTCGCCGATCTTGCCGGTCTTGGCGGCCTTGAGGATGGCGTCGATGCAGCGCTCGACCTCGTCATCCTTGACCACGACCTCGACCTTCACCTTGGGCAGGAAGTCGACGACGTACTCGGCGCCGCGATACAGCTCGGTATGGCCCTTCTGGCGGCCGAAGCCCTTCACTTCGGTGACCGTCAGGCCGGAGGCGCCGACTTCGGCCAGGGCCTCGCGGACTTCGTCGAGCTTGAACGGTTTGATGATGGCGGTGATCTGTTTCATCGCGAGGCTCCGGGCGAGAGAGTGGGGATGGGGACTGGCGGTGATTTAAGCACGGATGCCGCGGATCAGTCCGGAATCCGGTCCAGATCCGCCAGCCACACCGCCGGCTCCGAATCGCTCGGCGCGCGCCAGTCCCCGCGGGGCGACAGCGACCCGCCGCTGCCCACCTTGGGCGCGTTGGGCACGCAGCTGCGCTTGAACTGGCTCCCCCGGAAGAAGCGCGACACGAAGATGCGCAGCACCCGCTTGATCTCGGCCAGCGGGTACTCGTTGCGTTGCACGTGCTCGCCATCCGGCCACTCGCCGCGCTCGCGATCACCCCAGGCGTGACGCGCCAGGAAGGCGATCTTGGCCGGCGCGTAGCCGTGGCGGATCGTGTAGAACAGGTTGAAGTCCTGCAACTCGTAGCGGCCGATGTGGGCCTCGGTGCTCTGCAGCGCCTTCGCGGCATCCTTGCCGCCCTGGGCCTGGGCGTCCTGCGGGACCAGCTCCGGGCTGATCTCGGTGGCCAGGATGTCCAGCAGCACCTCGCTGCCGCCGTGCGCATCCTCGCCGAGCTGCTTCGTCTCCGCGACCCAGCGCACCAGGTACTGGATCAGCGTCTTGGGCACCGAGGCGTTCACGTTGTAGTGCGACATGTGGTCGCCGACACCGTAGGTGCACCAGCCCAGCGCGAGCTCGCTGAGATCGCCCGTGCCCAGCACCAGCGCGCCCAGGTGGTTGGCCAGGCGGAACAGATGGCTGGTGCGCTCGCCGGCCTGCACGTTCTCGAAGGTCACGTCGTAGACGGGCTTCCCGTCGGCGTACGGATGGCCGAGGTCCTTGAGCATCTGCTCGCAGCTGGGGCGGATGTCGATCTCGCGCGCTTCGCAACCGATGGCGCGCATCAGGCGCAGGGCCTGGTCGCGCGTCCGGGTGCTGGTGGCGAAGCCCGGCATCGTGAAGCCCAGGATGTTGGTGCGCGGCAGGCCCATCTGGTCCATCGCCCGCGCCGCGACCAGCAACGCATGGGTCGAATCCAGGCCGCCCGACACCCCCACCACCAGCTTGTGGATGCCGCTCGAGACCAACCGCTGCACCAGCGCCTGGACCTGGATGTGGAAGACCTCGTTGCAGCGTTCGTCGCGACGGACGCGATCGGCGGGCACGTAGGGGAAGCGTTCGACGCGACGGCGCAGCGCCAGCGGCTGCGCGCGATCGATGCCGAGCTCGAACTCGACCGTGCGGAACGCCTTGAGCAGCGGTGCATGGTGCCGCACCGAGTCGCCGAAGCTGGTCTGCCGCATGCGCTCCCGCGAGAGGCGCTCCAGGTCCACGTCGGCCGACACCAGCTGCGAGCGGCGCTGGAAGCGTTCGCTCTCGGCCAGGAAGCTGCCGTTCTCGTAGACCAGGGCCTGGCCGTCCCAGGCCAGGTCGGTGCTGGATTCGCCCGCGCCGGCGGAGCTGTAGACATAGGCCGCCAGGCAGCGCGCCGACTGTTGGCCGACCAACTGGTGGCGGTAGCCCGCCTTGCCGATGGTGACGTTGGAAGCCGACAGGTTGATCAGCACCGTCGCGCCGGCCAGGGCCGCGTAGGACGAGGGCGGGATCGGCGTCCACACGTCCTCGCAGATCTCGACGTGCAGACGCAGCAGCGGCATGTCCGCGGCCGCGATCACCAGCCGGGTGCCGAAGGGCACGCGCTGGCCCAGCAGCGTGATCTCGTCGGAGAACGCCTCGTCGGCGGCGTTGAACTGGCGAGCTTCGTAGAACTCGCCGTAGTTGGGCAGATAGGTCTTGGGCAGAACGGCGAGCACGCGGCCACGCTGGAACACGACGGCGCAGTTGAACAGCCGATGCTCGATGCGCAGCGGCAGCCCCACCACAGCCACCGTCGGCAGGTCGCGCGAGACGGTCAGCAGATGCGCCAACGCGGTCTCGCAGGCGTCGAGCAGCGCGCGCTGATGGAAGAGGTCGTCGCTGGTGTAGGCGGCCAGACCCAGTTCGGGGAACGCCACGACCGCGGCGCCGTCGGCGGCCGCCTCGCGCAGCAGCTGCGCGGTCTGCTCGCCGTTGAAGACGGGATCCGCGACCCGACACAGCGGCACGCCGACGGCGATGCGCGCGAAGTCATGGGCATACAGGTTGTCGAAGGAAGGCGCGGGAGGAGAAATCGTCGTCGCTTGCATGGCGCGCATCCTGCCATCAAAGCGAGGGGTTTGGGCTTGACCCTAAGATCGACCGCGCATGACTCCCCCGCGCATGACCGCCCGCTCTCCCTCCCCCACATCCGCATCGGCCGCCGACGTCGAATCCATCGATGCCGCCGTCCCGCTGATCCGCGTCGACGACGACCCCGCCGCGCTGCCGCGCGACGCCTGGAACGCGCTGCTGGCGCGTGCGCCCTTGCCCTCGCCCTTCATGCGCCACGAGTACCTGGTGGCGATGCACGCGTCGGGCTCCGCGGTGGCGAAGAAGGGTTGGCAGGCGCAGTTCCTCAGCGTGTGGGAGGGCGACGAGCTGATCGCCGCCTGCCCCGCGTATCTCAAGGGGCACTCGTACGGGGAATACGTCTTCGACTGGGCCTGGGCGGAGGCCTACGACCGGCACGGGCTGGCCTACTACCCCAAGCTGCTGGTCGCGGTGCCGTTCACGCCGGTGCCGGGCAGCCGGCTGCTGGCGCGCGACGACGCGGCGCGCGACTGGCTGGTGAAGGGTCTGCGCGCGCTGGCGACGAAGGCGGAACTCTCGTCCGTGCATGTGCTCTTCGGCGATGCGCGGGACCAGCGCGCGCTCACCGGCGACGGCTGGCTGGCGCGCCAGCAGGTGCAATTCCACTGGACGGGCGACGGCGTGCCGCGCCGCTTCACGGATTACCTGCAATCGCTGCAGCGCGAGAAGCGCAAGAAGATCCAGCAGGAGCAGCGCAAGGTCGCGGAGGCCGGCCTGCGCTTCGAGCCGCTGCGCGGCGCGGCGATCACGCCCGAGGACTGGGATTTCTTCTACGAGTGCTACACCCGCACTTACCTCGCGCACCGCAACAAGCCCTACCTGACGCGCGAGTTCTTCGCCCGCATGGCCGCGGACCTGCCCGGGCAATGGCTGATGTTCCTCGCCCGCGACGAGCAGGGCGACCGCGTGGCCGCGTCGCTGGTGGCGATCGACGAGACGCAGCGGGCGGCCTACGGCCGCTACTGGGGTTCGGTGCGCTACATCCCCAACCTGCACTTCGACGCCTGCTACTACCAGCCGCTGGCCTGGTGCCTGGAGCACGGCTGGCTGCGCTTCGAGGGCGGCGCGCAGGGCGAGCACAAGATGGCGCGCGGGCTGATGCCGGTGGCCACCCATTCGGCGCACTGGCTGGCGCATCCCCAGTTCCGGGAGGCGGTGGCGGATTTCCTCGAGCGCGAGGGCCAGGCCATGGACGAGTACATCGACGAGCTGGAGCGGCATCAGCCCTTCAAGTCGGCGCCGGAGCTCGAGCGGGAGTGAGCGTCGCGAAGGCCGCGGAGCAGGAGCGCCGCGCGGGCGCCGGCAAAGAAAAAGCGCCCCTCGGGGCGCTTCGTCGTTCGGGCTCGGACCGGGCGATGCCGCCGGTCACGCGCCGCCTCAGGCCTGCTGGGCCTTGGCGTAGTTGGCCAGGCCGTCGGTGATTTCCTTCTTGGCGGCTTCCGGGCCTTCCCAGCCCTTGACCTTCACCCACTTGCCGGCTTCCAGATCCTTGTAGTGCTCGAAGAAATGCTGGATGGCCTTCAGGCGCATCTGGTTGATGTCCTCGGGCTTGGTCCAGTGCTCGTAGATCGGGAGGATCTTGGTGGTCGGGACGGCCAGCAGCTTGGCGTCGCCGCCCGCTTCGTCGTCCATCTGCAGCACGCCGATGGCGCGGCAAGTCACCACCACGCCCGGGGTCAGCGGGAAGGGCGTGATCACCAGCACGTCCACCGGGTCACCGTCGTCGGCCAGCGTCTGCGGGATGTAGCCGTAGTTGCACGGGTAGTGCATCGCCGTCGTCATGAAGCGATCGACGAACAGGGCGCCGCTTTCCTTGTCGACCTCGTACTTGATCGGGTCGGCGTTCATCGGGATCTCGATGACGACGTTGAACTGCTCGGGCGCCTTCGCGCCGGGGGTGACTTTATGCAGGCTCATGATGGTGGACAGCGAAGTGATCCCGGAAACAACTCCGGGAAAACCGCGATTCTAGAGGGTCCGCTGAATCGGGCCTGACGAGCGGCACGCCTCGGGCACCGGCCCCTCCTGGCCGATCTTCCCCCCTCAGGTCGTCAGGCTGTGCGTCGGCCGCTGGCCGGCCAACGCCTGCGCGAGGCTCTCCAGCACCATCTCGCCCATCGCCTCGCGCGTCTCCTCGGTCGCGCTGGCGCGGTGGGCCTGCAGGACGACGTTGTCGAAGTCCAGCAGCGCGGGTGTCACGTTCGGCTCGTCCGCGAAGACGTCCAGGCCCGCGCCCGCGATGCGCTTGTCCTGCAAGGCCTTCACCAGGTCCGCCTCCTTGACCAGGCGCCCCCGCGCGACGTTGACCAGGAACCCGCGTGGCCCGAGCGCCTCCAGCACCGGCGCGTCGATCAGATCGCGCGCCTTGTCGGCCGCGGCGCAGACGATCAGCGCGTCGCTGTCGCGGGCGAGTCGCAGCAGGTCGGCCTCGAAGGCCCACGGCACCTCCGCGATCTCCTTCAGGTCGGTGTAGCGCACCGGGCAGCCGAAGGCCTCGACGCGTTGCGCGACGGCGCGCCCCACCCGGCCCAGACCCACGATGCCCACGCGCATTCCGCTCACGCGGCGCGCCAGCGGCAGCGCGCTCGGCTGCGGAAACCTGGGCCACAGCCCGCCGCGCACGAAGCGGTCGACCGCGCCGATGTGGCGGCAAGTCGCCAGCAGCAGCGCCAGGGCCATGTCCGCGACGTCCTCGGTCAGCGCGCCGAAGGTGCCGGTCACGGGGAGCCGGCGCTCGCGCGCATAGGCGATGTCGACGGCGTCGGTGCCCACGCCGTTCACCGCGACCACCTCGAGCGCCGGCAGCCGCTCCATCATCGCGCGCGTGATGCCGGTGTGACCGCCGGTGATCACGCCGCGCATCAGCGCGCCGTGCTCGGCCACATAGGCCTCGGGGTCCGCCTGCTCGAACAGGCGATGCATCGTGTAGCGCTCGTTGAGCTTCACGTTGATCGACGGCACCAGGATGGGATTGAGCTGCAGGACGTGGGGTTTCATGGGGCATCTACCTCTCTATTTCGGGACGGTCGCCGGGCGGGCTCCGGAGGCGATCCGGAGCTCGCCGCGACGGAGCGGACGGGATCGGTTCGGGCGGGGTCGAGGGGACGGGGCGCGGCTGGCGCCACGGCTCACTCCGGCTGGATGCCGGCGGTCTTGATCACCTCGCCCCAGCGCTTGTATTCGGCGGCCTGGAAGGCGGCGAGCTCGGCCGGGGTGGAGGTGAAGGGCTCCATGCCGTTCTGCTCGACGAAACGGCGCACCGCCGGCGCGGTCATGGCCTTCTGCATCAGCGCGTTCAGGCGCTCGACGACCGGCGCGGGCGTGCCGGCCGGCAGGTAGACCGCGTTCCAGTAGCTGATCTCGTAACCCGGCAGGCCGGCCTCGGAGATCGTCGGCAGGTCCGGCACCAGCGGCGACCGCTTGGGACTGCTCACGCCCAGCGCCTTGAGCTTGCCGGCCTTGACCTGCGGCAGGCTGGTGGTCAGGTCCACGATCATCAGGTCGATCTGGCCGCCGACCAGATCGACGATGGCCTGCGGGTTGGCCTTGTAGGGCACGTAGGTCAGCTGCGTTCGGGTCATCTGCTGGAACAGCTCCGACGCCACCCGCGCCGAGGAGCTGCCCGCGCCGAAGGTCAGTTGCTGCTTCTTCGCCGCGGCGGCCAGCTCGGTGACGTTGCGCGCCGGGATGCGCGGATTCGTGACCAGCAGCAGATAGCCCTTGACCAGGGCACCCACCGGCGCGAAGTCCTTCACCGGGTCGTAGCCCAGCTTGCGGAACAGATGCGGATTGGCCGCCTGCGTGGTGTTGGTCGTGATGAACACGGTGTAGCCGTCGGCCGGCGCGCGCGCCGCGGCCTGCGCGGCGATGCCGCCGCTGGCGCCCGCCTTGTTGTCGACAATCACGGGGATCCGGGTCTCGGTCGTGATCTCCTGGCCGATCGCGCGCGCCAGGCCGTCGGTCGTGCTGCCGGCGCTGGTGCCGACGATGATCGTGATCGGGCGCGAGGGGTACGGTCCCGAGGCCGGGCCCGCCTGCGGGCCCAGCGCGAAGACGGCGGGCGTCGCGAGGCCCGCGGCGAGCGCGGCGGCGAGGACCAGTGATCGGCGGGCGGCATTGCCGGCGGTTCGGCGGGCGGATCGACGGACGAGGGTCATGCGGTTGTCTCCGGGTTGGGGCATGAGGTCGGCGGACTCGCGGCGCCTCCTTGGCGGGCACCGTCGATGGGCGTGAGGTCATGCTCCCAGCGGCTCCTGAGCCGGTCAATATTGATCATCAAGATCAATATCCGTCGCGCAACGCCCGCGATCAGGCCGATCGACTCCGACCTTCCCCGGATGGACGCGCGTCATGTTGATCCATACATTGACGACCCGACGGCGTCCTCCCCGGCGCCGGAAGCGGGCATGGCGCGGCGGACACCGCGACCACGACACCCCGCGGGACAAAGGAGACGGCATGGCCGCCTGGATGACGCTGGACGAGGTGAAGCAGACGCTGGGCGTGCGCCAGCAGACGGTCTATGCGTACGTGAGCCGCGGCCGCATCGGCGTGAGCCCCGATCCCGAGGACTCGCGCCGCAGCCTCTATCGCGCGGAGGACGTGTCCGCGCTGGTGCGCCGCAAGGAGACGGGCCGCACCCGCGAGACCCTGGCCACCACCACGCTCTTCGGCGCCGAGCCCAGCATCCCGACGTCCATCGCCACCTTCGCCGGCGGCCGGCCCTACTACCGCGGCGTGGACGTGGTCGAGCTGTCGGCGACCGCGACGCTGGAAGAGGCGGCGCGCCTGCTCTGGAACATGGCGGACACGCCGGCCTTCGCGCCGCAAGCACCGCTGGACATCGTGTCCACGCTGCCCGCCGGCCGCATCCGCGCCTTCACCGAGTTCGCCGCGTTGACCGCCACGGGGCACTCGACGCGCGGCCGCGTGCCGCGCGTGCTGCACGGCGAGGCCGCCGCGCTGGTGGGCCGCATCGGGTGCGCCTTCGGTGCCTCGCCCGACAGCGACGCGCCGCTGCACGAGCGGCTCGCGCGCGGCTGGGGCCAGTCGCGCACCTTCGCCGCCCTTCTGCGCAGGACGCTGGTGCTGCTGGCGGATCACGAGATCACCAGCTCCGCCTTCTCCGCGCGCATCACCGCGTCGACCGGGGCGTCGCTGCCCGCCTGTCTGCTCGCGGGACTGACGACTTTCTCCGGCCCGCTGCACGGCGACGCGTCGGGCCGCGTGCGCGCGCTGTTCGACGAAGTCGAGCGCGACGGCGCCGATGCGGTCATCGACCGCTACCTGTCGTCGGCGATGCCGCTGCCCGGGTTCGGGCATCACATCTATCCGGACGGCGATCCGCGCGCCGCGTCGCTGATGGCGGACTTCAGGCCGCCCGCCGCGATCGGGCGTCTGATCGAGCGCGTGGTCGCGCTCACCGGACAGTTGCCGACCATGGACGTAGCGCTGGCGACGCTGGCCGCGCGCTACAGGCTGCCGGCCGACGCGGCCTTCGCCATGTTCGCCACCGCGCGCAGCGTGGGGCTGCTCGCGCATGGGATGGAGCAGCTCGGCGTGGACTCGATCATCCGGCCGCGAGGCCGATACACCGGACCGAGCGCCGCGCAGGCGCCGGATCCGCGCAAGGCGAAGCGCAGGACGCGCTGAGGCTCGGCGGTAAAGCGTGCCACCGGGGCATGCCACGCTCCCACCCTCACCCCCGCCCTCTCCCGCCCCGCGGGAGAGGGGGCCACTCGCGTCAAGGCCACGTGAATCACGCTTTTTCAGCACCTCTCCCGCTGACGAAGAGCGCTCTGTCCGGCTCCCTCTCCCGCTGGCGGAGAGCGCTCTGTATGGCCCCCTCTCCCGCTGGCGGAGAGCGCTCTGTATGGCCCCCTCTCCCGCGAGCGGGAGAGGGCTGGGGTGAGGGTCTTCGCCCCGGGGCCAGTTCTTGCCGCCCCTCCCCGCAAGCCCTGGCCCCATCGGGCCCGTCCCCTGGATCCGCTGGTAAACGCTCATGCCATGCGGTATCGCCGGGCTTAGCATCGTCCGACGGACTGTTGCTGTCGCGCGCGCAGGACCGGCGCCGCGGTGCCAGGCCGTCACTTCTGAAAGATGGCGGTCAGCGATAGGAGACAAATCTATGTCGACGAGTTTGGCGCTGTATTTCGCGCTTGCCTGCGGCGTCGCCGCGGTGCTTTACGGCTTCATCCAGCGCAGCTGGATCCTCAGCCAGGATGCCGGCAACCCTCGCATGCAGGAGATCGCGGGCGCGATCCAGCAAGGCGCGGCGGCCTATCTGGCCCGGCAGTACCGCACCATCGCCGTCGCCGGCGTGGTCCTGGCGATCCTGATCGCCGTGTTCCTCAAATGGCAGACGGCCGCCGGCTTCGTCGTCGGCGCGGTGCTCTCGGGCGCCTGCGGCTTCATCGGCATGAACGTGTCGGTGCGCGCCAACGTGCGCACCGCGCAGGCCGCCACCCAGGGCATGGCCCCGGCGCTCAACGTCGCGTTCAAGGGCGGCGCCATCACCGGCATGCTGGTCGTCGGCCTGGGCCTGCTGGGCGTGGGCCTGTTCTTCATGTGGGTCAGCGACAGCGGCGCCAAGGTCGACAGCGAGACCCTCAAGCCGCTGCTGGGCCTGGCCTTCGGCTCCTCGCTGATCTCGATCTTCGCGCGGCTGGGCGGCGGCATCTTCACCAAGGGCGCCGACGTCGGCGCCGACCTGGTGGGCAAGGTCGAGGCCGGCATCCCCGAGGACGATCCCCGCAACCCCGCGGTGATCGCCGACAACGTGGGCGACAACGTCGGCGACTGCGCCGGCATGGCGGCCGACCTGTTCGAGACCTACGCGGTCACGCTGATCGCCACGATGGCGCTGGGCGCGCTGACCTTCGGCGGCATGTCCGTCGCGGCGCTGATCTACCCGCTGGTGCTGGGCGGCGCCTCCATCATCGCGTCCATCATCGGCTGCAGCTTCGTCAAGGCCAGCCCCGGCATGAAGAACGTGATGCCGGCGCTCTACAAGGGCCTGGTCGTCGCGGGTGTGCTGTCGGCGATCGCGTTCTGGTTCATCACCCGCGCGCTGTTCCCGCAGGACCTGACGCTGCCCGGCGGCGACGTGATCGGCGCCAGCCAGCTGTTCTTCGCCTGCCTGGTCGGCCTGGCACTGACCGCCGGCATGGTGTGGATCACCGAGTACTACACCGGCACCGACTACAAGCCCGTGCAGCACGTGGCGCAGGCCTCCACCACCGGCCACGGCACCAACATCATCGCGGGCCTGGGCGTGTCCATGCGCTCCACCGCCTGGCCGGTGCTGTTCGTCTGCATCGCGATCCTGGTCGCGTTCAAGCTGGCGGGTCTCTACGGGATCGCCATCGCGGCGACGGCGATGCTGAGCATGGCCGGCATCGTCGTGGCGCTGGACGCCTACGGCCCGATCACCGACAACGCCGGCGGCATCGCCGAGATGGCCGACCTGCCCGAGTCGGTGCGCGACATCACCGATCCGCTGGACGCCGTCGGCAACACGACCAAGGCCGTGACCAAGGGCTACGCGATCGGCTCGGCCGGCCTGGCCGCGCTGGTGCTCTTCGCCGACTACACGCACGCGCTGGAGTCGCGCGGGCTGAGCGTGAGCTTCGACCTGAGCAACCACATGGTGATCGTCGGGCTGTTCATCGGCGGCCTCATCCCCTACCTCTTCGGCGCGATGGCGATGGAGGCGGTGGGACGCGCGGCGGGCTCGGTGGTCGAGGAAGTGCGCCGCCAGTTCCGCGACATCAAGGGGATCATGGAAGGCACGGGCAAGCCCGAGTACGGCCGCGCGGTGGACATGCTGACCGCGGCGGCGATCAAGGAAATGATCGTGCCCTCGCTGCTGCCGGTGGTCGTCCCCATCGTGGTGGGGCTGGCGCTCGGACCGGCCGCGCTGGGCGGGCTGCTGATGGGCACCATCGTGACGGGGCTGTTCGTGGCGATCTCGATGTGCACCGGCGGCGGCGCCTGGGACAACGCCAAGAAGTACATCGAGGACGGCCACCACGGCGGCAAGGGCAGCGACGCGCACAAGGCGGCCGTCACCGGCGACACGGTCGGCGATCCCTACAAGGACACGGCCGGCCCGGCAGTGAATCCGCTGATCAAGATCATCAACATCGTCGCCCTGCTGATCGTGCCGCTGCTGCCGGCGACGGGTCTCACCGGCGCCGCGTCCGGCGCCCACAACCCGCCGGCCGTCACGGCGCCGGCGCCCGAGGCCTCGACCGCGGCGGGCATGCCCGACGTCGTCGCCAGCGGCCCGACCGAGGGCGCCAGCGCGCCGGTCGACGCCGCGAGCGCGGCCTCGCGGTGAGCCCTGGGCGCCGCCCGATCCGGGCGATCTCCGGACGCCGCTTCCGGGGACGTCCGCCCCCGGGTCGCGGGGGTGGCGCCTCCCCTGGGGACGCCCTGGGAAAACGCTGAGAAAAACAGCCCGGAGACGGGCTGTTTCCGCTTTGAAGGGTCATGGTCGAAAGGCAGAATCGGCGCACGGGGCAGGACCCCGTTCAGGACCGTCCACAAGACCGTCCCAAGCACCTTCCAAGACCGTTTCGCAGGGACCCGATTCGACATGATCAGCCAGGCCATCACGCCGAGAGAACTGGACCGCCGCCGCGAGCAGCTGGTCGATCTCCAGCGCTATCTGGCCGATCAGGAACGGGAGTACGCCGAGCTGCGCCGACGCGTCCAGGGCTTCATCGACCGGTATGTCGCGACGCTGGGCCCGCTGTACATGGAGCTGGACGCGCTCGAGTCCCAGCTCTACTGCGCGATGCGCTATCTGCACGAGGCGCTGGCCCGCAACGGCCTGGACACGCGCGGTCCGGATTCGCCCAAGGCGACGGCCATGCCCCAGCTGCTGGTGCTGCCGGCGGGCGCCCCGCTCCCGCCCGAACCCGAAGGCGGCCTGATCCAGGTCGGCCCGCCCCCGCTGAAGACGCTCTATCGCCGCGCCGCCAAGCGCCTGCATCCGGACCTCGCGCCCGACGACGCCGAGCGCGGCCGCCGCGAACGCAAGATGGCCGAGGTCAACGAGGCCTATGCGACCTCGGACCGCGCCCGGCTGGAATCGCTGCTGCTCGCGGCCGGTGAAAGCATGGTCAAGGTGCGTGGCGGCGACGCCGACGCGGTCATGGAATGGCTGCGTTCGACCGAGCGCGCGGTGCAGGGCCGCCTGCGCGTGGTCCAGGCCCACATCGCGCTGCTGACCAATCACCAGATGCATGCGCTGGGCGAGTCCGTCGAGCGCGCCGAGAAGAAGGGGCTCGACCCGCTGGGCATCATGGCCAACCGCCTGCGCGCCCAGATCACCGAGCGCCGCCAGGAGCTCTACATCGGGCAGCGGCTGCAGCCCGAGTCCAGCCTGACCGAGGCCTTCCTGCGCCAGCGCGAGCAGCGCCTGGGCGGCGGCCTCAGCGCCGCCCGCGCGCCTTAGGCTCCCGGACCGGGAGCGCCGCGGCCCAGGCCGCGATTTCCGGCCCCAGCGCGTCGACGGCGGCCGCCGTCGCCTTCACCGCGCCTTCCGCGTTCGCGCCCGATGGCTCCGTCCGATCGAAGGCGCGTTGTGTGCCGTCGTCGGCCGTCGCGGTCACGCGCACCTGCACCTCGCTGCGCGTCGCGCCGCTGAAGTTCTGCAGGGTCTCCTCGAGCTCCAGGGTCACCGCGACCGCCGGTTGCTGATCACCGCCCGCCACCAGCGGCGCGCGCAGGTACTGCTGCCGCAGCCGCGTCGCCACCAGCACCGGCAGCGGTGCCGCCCAGCGCGCGTCGCGATAGACGCGGCGCGCATAGGGATCCGAATCAGTGAGCCGGTAGGCGATGCCGGTCCCTTGCAGCATCTCGGAGGCGCCCACCGATTGCAGGTCCACGCGCCGCGCCAGCGGCGTCTGCGCCGGCCAGGCGGTCGCCGGACCGAGGTCCATCTGCGTCGGCGCCGGCGCGCGGCTGCCGCAGGCGCTCAGCGCCGCGAGCGTCAATGCCAGGCCGCCCAGGGTCAGCGCGCGGCGGACGCCGTCGGTGCCGCCCGTGCGAGGGAGTCGGATCATGTCGTTCATTTCTTCGCTCCCGCGTCGAAGCCGGATTCGCCGGGGCCGGGCTCGCCGGGTGTCGGTCCGAGGATCAGGCTCTGCGGCTGATCGCCGATGCGCTGGGCCGCGCGCTCCAGCGCGCGCGCCGCCTGCGACAGGTCGTCCAGCACCGCCCGCTGACGCGGCTTGTCCGTGCTGCCGACCAGCGAGGTCTCCAGCCGCCGCAGCGTGCGCTGCAGCTGCGCCGCCGCGTCGCCCAGCTCGTCGATGGCCGCGGCCTTGCCCTTGTACTCGTCGACCAGCGCCCCGCCCTGCCGGGCCAGCGTGTCCACGTTGCCCAGCGTCTGCCGGCCCGCGACCACCAGGCCATCGGTGTTCTTCACCAGCGAGGGAAGCGCCTGCGCCGTGGGCTTGAGCTCGCGCACCAGCTCGTTGAGCCCGGCCGAGGCCTCGTGCAGTTGCGCCAGCGTCTCGCTGAGCTGCTGCTGGTTGCTGTCGCTGAGCACCTTCTGGATGCGGTCCATGGTCGCCAGCGCGCTCGCGGCCAGCTTGGGGCCGGCGTCCTGCAGCTGGTCCAGGAAGCCCGGCGCCAGGGGGATGCGGCGCGTCTCCAGCACGCTGAGCTTGGGGTCGACCGGATCCTTGCCGTCGTCCAGGTCGATGAAGGACAGGCCGGTGATGCCCTGGTAGCCGAGCTTGGCCTGCGTGCCGGGGGCGATCGGGGCCTCGGCGTCCACGTCGATGTCGACCAGGATCTGGCGCGGCTGCTCCGGATCGAAACGGATCTTGCCGACCTTGCCGATCTGCACGCCGCGCAGCTTCACCGGCGCCTTCACGTTCAGGCCCGGCACGCCGGAGCGCGAGACCACGGTGAAGGACTGCGTGGCGCCGCGGTCGTCGCGGAACCACACGATCACCAGCACCAGCGCGGCGCCCAGTAACAGCACGAACAGGCCGGTGGCCAATGCATGAGCCTTGTTTTCCATGTGCTTGCCCGAGGCCCTTTCTTTCTTGTGTCCAGCCCGTCAAGCGGGCAGCGCGTCCTGATGATGCAGGGCGTCGCGGTAGTCGCGCAGGTTGTCCCCGGCGCAGCGCTGCGTGTGGCCGAGGAAGAAGTTGCGGATGAAGGGATGCGACTGGTTGACGACCTGCTCCAGCGGCCCGTGCGCCACCAGATGCTGGTCGGCCAGCACCGCCACGCGATCGACGATCGCGAACAGCGTGTCCACGTCGTGCGTGACCATGACCACCGTCAGCGCCATCTCGCGCTTGAGGCTTTCGATCAGCTGCACGAAGCGCTTGGAGCTGGCGGGGTCCAGGCCGGCCGTGGGCTCGTCCAGGAACAGCAACTGCGGATCCAGGATCAGCGCCCGCGCCAGCGACACCCGCTTGATCATCCCGCCCGAGAGCTCGGCCGGCATCTTGATGCCGTCCTCCGGCTTCAGGCCGACCTGCTGCAGCTTGGTCATGACCAGCTCGGCGATCAGGTCCTTGGGCAGGCTCTTGAGCTCGCGCAGCGGCAGCGCGATGTTGTCGAACACGCTCAGCGCCGAGAACAGCGCGCCCTGCTGGAACAGCACGCCCCAGCGGTGCCGCACCTGCGCCAGGTCGCGCGCCTCGCACTTGCCCAGCACATGGCCGAAGACGCGGATCTCGCCCTCGCTGGGCCGCTCCAGTCCCAGCATCAGCCGCAGCAGCGTGGTCTTGCCGCTGCCCGAGCCGCCGATGATGCCCAGCACCTCGCCGGCCGTGACCTCCAGGCTCAGGTCCTTGTGGATGCGCACGCCGCCGAGCACGGTGCCCACGTGAAGCACCTCGATCACCGGGTCGCCGGGCCGGACGTTCAGCGCCTGGGCCAGGTCGGCCGAGGCGGATTCGATGCAGTCGTCGCTCATTGCTTCAACCCCACGTCGGAGAACATCACCGCGAAGATCGCGTCCACGATGATGACCACGGTGATCGACGCCACCACCGAGGAGGTGGTGCCGGTCCCCAGGCTTTCGCTGTTGGGCTTGATCCTCAGCCCGAAGTGGCAGGCCACGAAGGCGATCATGAGCCCGAACACCGCCGACTTGGACAGCCCCAGCCACAGGTTGGCCACCGGCACGGCGGCGGGCAGGCCCTGCAGGAACTGGATGTAGTCCAGGCCCAGCGTGGCGCGCGCCGCGATCATGCCGCCGACCAGCACCATCGAGCTGGTCCAGGTCATCACCAGCGGCAGGGACAGCGACAGCGCCACCATCTTGGGGAGCACCAGCCGGATGGTGTGGGAGATGCCCATCACCGACAGCGCGTCGAGTTCCTGCGTCACCCGCATCACGCCCAGCTGCGCGGTCATCGCCGAGCCGCTGCGCCCCGCCACCAGGATGGCGGCCAGCAGCGGACCCAGCTCGCGCCAGACGCTGATGCCCAGGATGTTGATCACGTAGATGTCGGCGCCGTAGCTCTGCAGCTGCTTGGCGGTCAGGTAGGACAGCGTGATGCCCACCAGCACGCCCACCAGCGCGGTGATGCCCAGCGCCTGCGCGCCGCTGCGGTAGATGTGGGCGGAGATGTCCTTCCAGGAGATCAGCGCCGGATGGCGCGCCAGCGTGCCCAGGTCGCGGACGACCTGACCGAGCAGGGCCGTGGCGTCCAGCAGGTGGCTGGCCAGGTTCAGCAGGCCCTGGCCGAACTGGCGCACGTTCTGCGCGCGGGGAGGACGGGCGGGCTTGCCCTGCTTGCTGCCCAGGCGCGCGAACAGCGCCTGGAACATGTCGGCCAGCGGCGCCGGCGGCCAGCGCAGCTGATCGGGTTGGCGGCGGCCCCAGGCCTGCCAGAGCAGCAGCGCGCCGGTCGGGTCGAGCCGGCTGACGGCGCTCAGGTCCCAGGCCACGTCGTTCTTGGGCATCTCGCCCAGTTCGCCGCGCAGCGCCTCGACGCGCTCGCGCAGCGCCAGCAAGGTCCAGTCGCCTTCCAGACGCGCCTGCACGCGCCCGCCCTCGCCCGCCTCGCGCACCAGGCGCGGCGTGGCATTCCCGGCAGCGGGCGGCGGCGCGTCGCGGTCTTCGATGTGAGCGTCCATTGGGGTCAGAGCATAGCCGCGTGGCGCCCTCGCGGCGACCGTCCGGGGATCGACATCGCCCACGCGGAAGGGGCTTGATCGACTCTCCCGAATGGGCAAGGAGCGCGGGCGCGGGGCACCCCGGGCAGGATTCAGTCCCGGCGTCGTGTCCCGCCCGCGGGCGGGAGTCCGGCGCGCCTCGGACCGTTCAGGCCAGGCGTTGCCGGAGCCGCTCCAGATAGGTGCGACTGCACGGCAGCCGGCTGCCGTCGCGCAGGCGCAGGTGGGCGTCGCCCGCCTCGGTGGGCTCGATGGCCTCGATCAGCCTCAGACGCACCAGGTAGCTGCGGTGGACGCGGACGAACTCCCGGGGATCGATGCGCTGCTCGAAGGCGCCCAGGCTGCTGCGCAGCGGGTAGTCGTGCTGCTGGCGATGCAGGTTGACGTAATTGCCGCAGGCCTGGATCCACTCGATCTCGTCCATCGGCAACAGGAACTCCTTGCCCAGCTTCTTGACCAGCAGGCGCTCGGGGCGGGGAAGCGAGGGCGGCGCGGGCGCCGGGTCCGGCTCGCGCGCGGGCTCCGCCTCCGCGGCGGACGCGAGCGAGGTGGGCATCGGCAACGACGGCGGCGATGTCTGCCGCACGAGGCTCGGGCTCGGGCTCGGGTCGAGGTTGGGGTTACGGTTCGAACCCACGGCCGGACTCGGCAGCGACGCCGGCGCGGCGCCTGGTGCTTCCGCGAGCAGGCTGGCCTCGCCCTGCCAGCGCCAGACCAGCAGCCGGTAGGCGCCGACCACCGTCAGGATGAAGGCGTAGCTGCGCAGGTCCTTGAGCGCCTCGTAGAAGAACTCGACCGGCCAGTCGCCGAAATCGTAATGCGCGCCCTGCGTCGCGTAGGCCACCTTGCGCAGCCCCACCATGCCGAGCACGTGGACCACGCTGGTGATCAGGGCGAACAGCAGATGCCAGGGCAAGTGCCGCTTCAACCGGCCCCAGCGCAGCGGCTTGGTGTCGGCGGCCCGGACCAGCCACGGCAGGATCGCGATCCACAGGAAGGCGCTGGAGAACTCCCAGACCGCCGGCTCCCAGGCCTCGACATGAAGACCGGCGCGCGCGAGGTCCATCCGCGCGATGACGGTGTTCACCGCCGCCGAGCCCAGCAGGAAGCTCATCCAGCCCGCCCGCTCGATCCATCGACGCCGCCTCAGATAGAGCGCCAGCCACTTGTCCTCTGCCATGGCGGCGGAGTGTAGGGGCGACTCGCCCGCCCGGGACGTCACGGGCCGCCTTCAGGGACGACGCGCGGCCCCTGGGACGGGGCGGGTCGTCACTGCTTGGGGGCGGCTCGTCACATTCCGGCCCCGCGCTCGCCGGCCGCGCCGATGCTGCCACGCCATGGACACCACCCTTCCCTCCTCCTCGCCCGCGGCCCGGACCGGCGCGAGCCTGCCGGCGCCCGCCGCCGGCACGAACGCCGCGATCGGCCGCCCCGCCTCCCGGCTCACCGAGCTCGACTGGCTGCGCGTGATCGCCTTCGGCCTGCTGATCCTCTACCACTCGGGCATGTTCTACGTGAGCTGGGACTGGCATGTGAAGTCGCCACGGCTCATCCCGACGCTCGAGGGCTGGATGCTCTGGCTGAACCCATGGCGCATGTCGCTGCTGTTCGTCATCTCCGGCGCGGCGACGGCGCTGATGCTCGGACGGCCCCCCGCGCGCGACGGTACCGAGGCGCCGAATGCCCCGGTCGGCGCCGGCCTCGGCCGCCTCCTCGCCACCCGCAGCCGCCGCCTGCTGCTGCCGCTGGTGTTCGGCATGGCCGTGGTGGTCCCCCCGCAGTCCTATCTGGAGGTGGTGGAGAAGCTCCACTACGCCGGCAGCTACCTGGACTTCCTGAAGCTCTACTTCCAGGCCTATCACGGCTTCTGCCGCGGCGACGACTGCCTGACCCTGCCGACCTGGAATCACCTCTGGTTCCTGCCCTACCTGTGGGCCTACACGGCGGTCGTGCTGCTGGCCTGCCTGGCCTCGCGGCGCTGGATGACGCATCCGGGCTGGGGTCAGGTCGTGCGCGGCGGGCGTCTGCTGTGGGTGCCTTGGTTGCTGTTCGCGATCGCGCGCCAGCATCTGCTGGACCGCTTCCCCACCACGCATGACCTGACCCACGACTGGTACCAGCACGCGGTCTACGGCGCGATGTTCGTGCTGGGGGTCGTGCTCTTCGGCTCCCGCGAGGACCGGCATGGCGCCTGGGAGGCGGCTCGGCGGTGGCGCTGGGTCGCGCTGGTCGGCTTCATCGTCGTGCAACTGCTGTCGCAGGGTCTGACCGCCGGCTGGCAGGCCGCGCACGGGGAGCACTTCTCCGACTGGTTCCTGATGGCCATGCGCGCGCTGAACGCGGGCAAGCAATGGCTGCCCATCGTGGCCGCGCTGGGCTGGGGCCGGCAGCTGCTGGCGGATCGGGATTCGGCGCTGCTGCGCTGGCTGACGGTCGCGGTGTTCCCGTTCTACATCGTTCACCAGACCGCGACGGTGATCGCCGGGCATCTGCTCGCGCCGCTGCAGCTCCCGCTGGCGGTGGAGGCGACCGCGCTGGTGGCGATCACGGCGACGGCCTGCCTGATCGGCGCGGGACTCGCGACGCGCCTGCCACTGCTGCGACCGTGGATGGGACTCGGACCTTTGAAGACCGCCAGGCCGAAGCCGTCGCCGACAGCGGTCGCGACCGCCCCCGGAACCTGAGCGCGGAAGCGGCATCGACAAACGAAAAAGCCCGGCACCTTGCGGTACCGGGCTTCTCGATTCTTCTTATTAATGGTCGGGGTGGCGGGATTCGAACTCGCGACCCCTTGCACCCCATGCAAGTGCGCTACCAGGCTGCGCTACACCCCGACGAAGCCTCAGATTCTATACGCATCTGAGTGCGTCATGCAAGCAAACTCTCGCGAATTGCCAACAATTCTTCTCTGACCTGTTCCAGGGTCAGTTTCTCGAGCGAGACGCTGGTGTGCGCCGCGCCGTCCGACATGTCCGACGCGAGCGCGCGCATGGACTCGCGCTGCGCGCGGCCGGCCTCGATCTGCGCGGACGCGAGCGCCTCCGCGCGGAACTCCTGCGCGTTGGCCGAGCTCGCGTGCGACGACGTGTCGATCAGTTGATTGCGTGCCCCGCTGATCGTGAAGCCCTGGTCGTAGAGCAGATCGCGGATGCGCCGGATGAGCAGCACCTCGTGGTGCTGGTAATAGCGGCGGTTGCCCCGGCGCTTCATCGGCTTGAGCTGCGTGAACTCCTGCTCCCAGTAGCGCAGCACGTAGGGCTTCACACCGCAAAGCTCGCTGACCTCACCGATGGTGAAGTAGCGCTTGGCGGGGATGGCGGGCAGCGCGATGTCCATGGGAATCAGGAGCTCCGGCGGCTGAGACAGGGGTCAGACTCTACTCGAAGTCCCCGCCCGTCGGCGTGTTGCCTTGGACGGCTTCTTTCAATTTGTGACTCGCGTGGAACGTGACGACGTTGCGGGCCTTGATGGGGATCGCCTCGCCGGTGCGCGGGTTGCGTCCGGGACGCGGCGCCTTGCGGCGGATGTTGAAGTTGCCGAAGCCCGACAGCTTCACCTCGCGACCGCTGGAGAGGCTGTCGTGAATGATGTCGAAGAAGGCCTCGACCATGTCCTTGGACTCGCGCTTGTTCAGGCCGAGCTTGTCGAACAGCAGTTCGGCCAGCTCGGCCTTGGTCAGCGTCGGGGTCTCCAGGCTGCCGAGCAGCACTCGGGCCTGCTCCTTCAGATCGTCATCGCTCATTCGTGCTCTCCCTCCTCAGCCGCGCAGTCGCGCGCCCAGGCGTTCGCCCAGCTGCGCCACCACCTTCGCCACCGCCTGCTCGATGCGTTCGTCGGTCAGGGTGTTCTCGTCGTCCAGCAGCTCCAGGCGCACGGCCAGGCTGCGCTCGCCCGCCTTCAGCTCGGCGGTGGGCTGGGCCGGCTTGAAGACGTCGAACAGACGGGCGGAGCGTACCAGGGCTTCCCCACTCGATTCGATCGCCTGCATGAGGGAGGCGTGCGTGACCTGCTCGCCCACGATCAGGGCCAGGTCGCGCTGCACCGCCTGCAGTCGCGCCACGCCCTTGCCCTGCGGCAGCGTGCGCGCCAGCGCCGCGTCCAGCGCGACTTCGAACAGCACGGGGGCCGACGGCAGGTCGTAGCCTTGGCGCCACTTCGGGTGCAGCTCGCCGACCACGCCGATCTCGACACCATCCAGCAGCACGCGGGCGCTGCGACCCGGATGCAGGGCCGGGTGTTGCGCGGCCTCGAAGCTCAGCGGCAAAGGCGCGAACAGCGCTTCCAGGTCGCCCTTCACGTCGTAGAAGTCGACGGCGCGGTCCTTCAGCGCCCATTGCTGCTGCTCGGCCGGGCCCCAGGCCAGACCGGCCAGCCGCATCGGCTGGGCAATGCCGGCGATGGTGGTGTCGCTTTCCTGCACCGACGCGTCGCGCAGGAAGACGCGGCCGATCTCGAAGACACGCACCCGCGGCGCCTTGCGCGACAGGTTGTTGCGCAAGACCTGGACCAGCGAGCCCATCAGCGAGGTCCGCATCACCGCCAGCGGTGCGGCGATCGGGTTCAGCAGCTGGATCGGATTCGCGTTGCCGGCGAGTTCCTGCTCCCAGCGCGCCTCGACGAAGCTGAAGTTGATGGTCTCGAAGTAGCCCTGAGCGGCCATCGCGTGGCGCAGCGCGTGCGTCGCGCGGCGCGACTCGGTGCGCACCTTGCCGACCACCGGCGCCAGCGGGGGCGTGCCCGGCAGCTTGGGATAGCCCAGCACGCGGATGACTTCCTCGATCAGGTCTTCCTCGATCTGGAGGTCGAAGCGGAAGGACGGGGGCGTCACCGTGATCACGCCCGGCGCGGACGTGAACGACAGACCCAGGCGCTGGAACACGCTCTCGCAATCGGCCTGCGTCACCGGCATGCCGATGATCTTGGCGGCGCGGTCGACGCGCAGCGCGACCGGCTTGCGCTCGGGCAGCTGCGTGGTCTGGTCGTCCATCGGGCCGGCTTCGCCGCCACAGATCTGCTGGATCAGCGCGGTGATGCGCTCGATGTGTTCGACGGTGCCGGCAGGATCGACGCCGCGCTCGAAGCGGTGACCCGCGTCGGTCGAGAAGTTGAAGCGGCGCGAACGCCCCATCACTGCCTTCGGCCACCAGAACGCGGCCTCGACATAGATGTTCCGGGTGTCGTCGGACACGGCCGTGGCGTCGCCGCCCATGATGCCGGCCAGCGATTCGACCTGCTCGCGATCGGCGATCACGCCGACCTGCTCGTCGATCTCGATGGTGTTGCCGTTCAGCAGCTTGAGCTGCTCGCCGGGCTTGCCCCAGCGCACGATCAGCTCGCCGTGGATCTTGTCCAGGTCGAAGATGTGGGACGGGCGGCCCAGCTCGAACATCACGTAGTTGGAGATGTCCACCAGCGGCGAGACCGAACGCTGACCGCAGCGGGCCAGACGGTCGACCATCCACTGCGGGGTCTTGGCCTTGGTGTCGACGTTGCGGATCACGCGGCCCGAGAAGCGGCCGCACAGATCGGCGGCTTCAATGCGCACCGGCAGCTTGGCATCGTTGGCGACGGCGGCGGCGGCGATCTCCGGCGCGATCAGCGGTGCGCCGGTCAGCGCGGAGACTTCGCGCGCGATGCCGTAGACGCTCAGCGCGTGCGCCAGATTCGGCGTGAGCTTCAGCGTGAACAGCGTGTCGTCCAGATTCAGATGCTCGCGGATGTTCTGGCCGATGGGCGCGTCCGCGGCCAGCTCCAGCAGACCGCCGTGGTCCTCGGCCAGCTTCAGCTCGCGGGCCGAGCACAGCATGCCGAAGCTCTCGACGCCGCGCAGCTTGCCCTTGCCGATCTTGAAGGGCTTGCCGTCCTCGCCGGGGGGCAGCTCGGCGCCGATGGTCGCCAGCGGGACGCGGATGCCGACGCGCGCATTCGGCGCGCCGCAGACGATCTGCAGCAGCTCGGGGCCGCCGGCGTTGACCTTGCACACGCGCAGGCGGTCCGCGTCGGGATGCTGCACGGCCTCGACGATCTCGGCCACGACGATGCCGTGGAACGGCGGCGCGACCGGGCGCAGCTCTTCCACTTCCAGGCCGGACATGGTCAGCAGTTCGGCCAGTTCTTGCGTGTTCAGCGCGGGATTGCAGAAGGCCCGCAGCCAGCTCTCAGGGAATTGCATGTGGTTCTCTCTTGCTCTCTAGGCGACGACCGTACGGGCTTACTTGAACTGCGACAGGAAGCGCAGGTCGCCGTCGAAGAACAGGCGCAGGTCGTTGACGCCGTAGCGCAGCATGGCCAGGCGGTCGATGCCCGAGCCGAAGGCGAAGCCGATGTAGCGCTCGGGATCGAGGCCCATGTTGCGGATCACCTGCGGATGCACCTGACCCGAGCCCGACACCTCCAGCCAGCGGCCCTTGAGCGGACCGGAGCCGAACATCATGTCGATCTCGGCGCTGGGCTCGGTGAAGGGGAAGTAGCTCGGGCGGAAGCGGATCTCCATGTCCGTCGTCTCGAAGAACTGCTGCATGAAGTTCACGTAGACGGACTTGAGGTCCTTGAAGCTGATGTTCTCGCCGACCCACAGGCCTTCGACCTGGTGGAACATGGGCGAGTGCGTGGCGTCGCTGTCGACGCGGTAAGTGCGGCCGGGCGCGATGACGCGGATCTCCGGCATCGGCTGGCCGGCGTCGATCAGCGCGCGGTGCTTCTTGACGTGCTGCACCGCGTAGCGGATCTGCATCGGGCTGGTGTGGGTGCGCAAGACATGACCCCCTTCGATGTAGAAGGTGTCGTGCATCGAGCGCGCCGGATGATCCTCGGGGGTGTTCAGCGCGGTGAAATTGAACCAGTCGTTCTCGATCTCGGGGCCGTCGGCCACGTCGAAACCCATCGAGCCAAAGATCGCCTCGATGCGCTCCATCGCGCGCGTGATCGGGTGCAGACCGCCGGTGCCACGCTGGCGGCCGGGCAGCGTGACGTCCAGCGCCTCGGCCTTGAGCTGCTTCTCGAGCTCGGCGTCCGCCAGCGCCTGACGGCGCGCGGTCAGCGCGGCTTCGATGCCTTGCTTGAGCTGGTTGATCTGCGCGCCGCGGGTCTTCTTTTCCTCGACAGACAGCGCGGCCATGCCCTTCATCAGCTCGGTGACCTGGCCGGTCTTGCCCAGAAATCGGGCCTTGGCGTTCTCCAGGTCAGCGGGAGTCGTGGCGGCGGCGAAATCGCCGGTGGCCTGTTGCAGCAATTGATCGAGGTCGTTCATCGCGGGGCGACTGGAAGTCGTTGGCGGAAATCGAAGGCGGGCTGGCCGATGGCGAACATCGCACCAGCGCACCGGAATGAAAAAAGGCCGAACACCAAGGTGTCGGCCTTTGAAAAGCGGCCGCTCCGACGAAGCGGAGCAGCCGGCCCGCGCGCGGGAGAGCACCCGCACGTGGACCTTGGCTATCAAGCCAGAGCGGCCTTCACCTTGGCGAAGATGCTGGCAAAGCCAGCAGGATCGTTGACGGCGAGATCGGCCAGGACCTTGCGGTCGATGTCGATCTGGGCCTTCTTCAGGCCGGCCACGAACTTGCTGTAGCTCAGACCCAGGCCACGGCTTGCCGCGTTGATACGGGCAATCCACAGCTGGCGGAACACGCGCTTCTTGGCACGGCGGTCACGGTAGGCGTACTGGCCCGCCTTCATCACCGCCTGCTTGGCGATGCGGAAGACGTTCTTGCGACGACCACGGAAGCCCTTGGCCAGAGCCAGGACCTTCTTGTGACGAGCACGTGCGGTTACACCACGTTTGACGCGAGGCATGTTGTATCTCCTTGTCTACAGCTGGATTACAGACCAGCGGAGGGCAGCATCGCGGCGATGTGGCCCATGTTGGTCTCATGCACGGTCGTGGCGCCACGCAGGTGGCGCTTGTTCTTCGTGGTCTTCTTGGTCAGGATGTGGCGCTTGAACGCCTGACCGCGCTTGACGGTGCCACCCGGACGAACGCGAAAACGCTTTTTCGCGCTGCTCTTGGTCTTCATCTTGGGCATGACTGCTCCTTCTATGTGCGTCCCTCCAGGCGACCACGGGAACCGCGGTACTTGATGGCCTGCAGGAGACTAATAAGCCCGCCGACGACCAGATCGGCGGGCTGAACTTGTCGGCCCTCCTCGCGGAGCGCCGGGACCCCGGAGGGTCAGGTGCGCTTCTTCGGTGCCAGCACCATGATCATCTGGCGACCCTCGAGCTTGGGCATGTGCTCGACCACGGCCACGTCGGACAGCTCGTCGCGGATGCGTTCCAGCATGCGCATGCCGATGTCCTGGTGGGTGATCTCGCGGCCGCGATAGCGAAGCGTGACCTTGCCCTTGTCGCCGTCCTCCGCGATGAAGCGGCGCAGATTGCGCATCTTGATCTGGTAGTCGCCCTCGTCCGTACCCGGACGGAACTTGACTTCCTTGACCTCGATGACTTTCTGCTTGGACTTGGCTTCCGCCGCGCGCTTCTGCTCCTGGTACTTGAACTTGCCGTAGTCCATCAGGCGGCACACGGGCGGCACTGCGGTGGCGGCAATTTCAACCAGATCGACGTCCAACTCACCGGCCATCCGGAGCGCTTCCTGGATCGATACGATGCCGATGGGCTCGTTCTCGGGGCCATTCAGACGGACTTCGGGAGCCATGATTTCGCGATTCAGGCGGTGCTTGCGCTCCGGAATCGCACGACGGTCAGCAAAAGTAGCGATGGTGGTTACCTCTCGACGGGCCTTGGCAGGGGTCCGAAGTGATCAATACAACGCAAAAAGCGCCCGACTCAGGCCTTGTCCGCGATGGCTGAAGACAGCTTCGAAACGAAGTCCTCCAGCGACATCACGCCCAGATCCTGGTTGCCTCGGGCGCGCACTGCAACCGCGCCGTTCGCCTTTTCCTTGTCGCCGACGACAAGGATGAACGGCACTTTCTGCAGCGAATGCTCGCGGATTTTATACGTGATCTTCTCATTGCGCAAATCTGCCTGGACCCTAAGCCCTTGTTTTTGCAGCGATTTCACAATGTCGGAAACGTAGTCCGCCTGGGCGTCCGTGATATTCGCGACAACGACCTGCGTCGGCGCCAGCCAAACGGGCAGCGCGCCGGCGTGCTGCTCGATCAGGATGCCGATGAAACGCTCGAGCGAACCCACGATCGCGCGGTGCAGCATGACGGGCGTCTTGCGCTCGCCATCCTCGCCGACGTACTCGGCACCGAGCCGGCCCGGCATCGAGAAATCGACCTGCATCGTGCCGCACTGCCACTGGCGGCCGATGGCGTCCTTGAGCGTGTACTCGATCTTCGGGCCGTAGAAGGCACCGTCGCCCGGGGCGATGATGAAGTCCACGCCCGAGGCGCGCAGCGACTCCATCAGCGCGAACTCGGCCTTGTCCCAGACCTCGTCGGAACCGATGCGGGCATCGGGACGCGTCGCGACCTTGTAGATGATGTTGTCGAAGCCGAAGTCCTTGTAGACCTTCTGCAGCAGCGCCGTGTAGGCGACGCACTCGGCCAGGATCTGGTCTTCCGTGCAGAAGATGTGGCCGTCGTCCTGCGTGAAGCCGCGCACGCGCATGATGCCGTGCAGGCCGCCCGTGGGCTCGTTGCGATGGCACTGGCCGAACTCGCCGAAGCGCAGCGGCAGGTCGCGGTAGCTCTTGATGCCATGCTTGAAGATCAGGATGTGACCGGGACAGTTCATCGGCTTGAGCGCGTAATCACGCTTCTCCGACTCCGTCGTGAACATGTTGTCGCGGTACTTGTCCCAGTGGCCCGTGGCTTCCCACAGCGTCTTGTCGAGCAGCTGCGGACCCTTGACCTCCTGATAGCCGTTGTCGCGGTACACGCGGCGCATGTACTGCTCGACCTCCTGCCACACCGTCCAGCCCTTGGGGTGCCAGAACACCACACCGGGCGCGTGCTCGTCGATGTGGAACAGCTCCAGGTCCTTGCCCAGCTTGCGGTGGTCGCGCTTCTCGGCCTCTTCCAGCATGCGCAGGTAGTTGGCCAGGTCGTCCTTCGTCGCCCAGGCCGTGCCGTAAATGCGCTGCAGCTGCTCGTTGCGGTGATCGCCGCGCCAGTAGGCGCCGGCCACCTTCATCAGCTTGAAGAACTTCAGCTTGCCCGTCGATGGCACGTGCGGGCCGCGGCACAGGTCCGTGAAGCCGCCCTCGGCGTACAGCGACACCGCCTGATCCGCCGGGATGCTCTCGATGATCTCGGCCTTGTAGGCCTCGCCGATGCCCTTGAAGTACTGGACCGCCTCGTCGCGCGGCAGCACCGAGCGCGTCACCTTCTCGTCCTTCTTCACCAGCTCCGCCATCTTGGCCTCGATGGCGGCCAGGTCCTCGGGCGTGAAGGGGCGCTTGTAGGAGAAGTCGTAGTAGAAGCCGTTCTCGATGACCGGGCCGATCGTGACCTGGGCGTCGGGGAAGAGCTCCTTGACCGCGTAGGCCAGCAAGTGGGCCGTCGAGTGGCGGATCACCTCCAGGCCGTCGGGATCCTTGTCCGTGATGATGGCCAGTTGCGTGTCCTGGTCGATCAGGAAGCTCGTGTCGACCAGCTTGGCGTTGTCGCCCGAGCCGACGCGGCCGGCCAGCGCGGCCTTGGCCAGGCCCGTGCCGATGGAGGCGGCCACCTCGGCGACCGTCACCGCTTGCGGGAACTCGCGCTTGGAACCGTCGGGCAGTTGAATAGAGATGTTGGACATGTGCGTGTGCTCCAGAAACCAAAAAGCGCGGCCACTAGCCGCGCTTCTTCTGGGGTGCTGACTTTTTCCGGACAGCGATGAAAAGACGTGACGAGCCGCGGCCGCTCAAACCTTGCAGAGGGAGGTCGTAGTCCGCGGTGTCATAACCATTCGCCTTTCCCGGTCCTTGTTGGAAAAAGAAAAAATGAGGCGTCGAGTGTAGCTCACAGCGTTTGAACGTCCAGTGACGGCCGGGCGCAGGCCTCGCGGAACTCGTCGCGCAGCCGCTCGCCCTCCTTGACCGCGCGCAGCCAGTCGCGGGCGCGGCCGGGCACGTCGTCGACGTAGCGCTGGAAGTCGTTGCGGTCGGGCAGCTTGCCGTTGGGCAGCGTCTTCACCCACTCGGGGTTGGGTGTCAGCAGCACGACGTTGTCCAGGAAGGCGCTGGCGCGATGGCGATGCTTGAGCGCCTTGTCCAGCCAGCCCGGCACGACGCTGGCCTGGAAGTGCGGATAGAGCGCGATCCCCTCGCCCACCATGGCCGCGTAGTTCAGGTGCAGGTGGTAGTCGGTGATGCCGCCGTCCCAGTAGGCGCCGGCGGGCGCGCCCTCGATGTCGTGCACGGCCTGCAGCCAGAACGGGATGGAGCAGCTCGCCAGGATGCTGGGCTTGAGGTTGGCGGCGTCCAGCGAGACCTGCCGGCTGCGATAGTCCCCCAGCGGCATGGGCAGCGGGGAACGCTGGTCGGAGAACACCACCCGTTCCAGCCACGCGCCCATGGCCCGGCGCGACACCGCGTTGGCGGCGAAGGCGCCGAGATAGCCCAGCGGCGTGCGCAGCCGCCCTTCCCTGCCCAGCACATGCCGGCCGCGCGAGGTGAACACATGCAGCCGGAACCGCGGATGCGACAGCACCTCGGCCTCTCGGCCGCCGAAGATCTCGCCCAGCTTGCCGGAGAAGGCGCGCGACACGACCGCCGCGCTGGGACGCTTGCCGGGCTGCTCGGACTCGTAGTCCTGCCAGGCGTAGTCGTGGGCCAGGCGCTGGAACTCGGCGTCGGCCTGGGCCGCGTCGCGCGTCAGGCAGGCGGTGGCCATGCGCCAGGCGCCGATGGAGGCGCCCAGCAGGTGGACCTCGTGCCCGCCGGACGGGAGGAACTCGCCGAACAGGTGCGCGTCCAGCGCGCTGAGGATCAGCCCCTTGGGGCCGCCGGCCGCGCCGGGCACGACGCGCACGTCGGCGGCGCGCAGGCCGTGGTCGCGCAGCCGCTGGCGCGCCTTGGGTCCGGCGAGGATCTGCAGGGCCTGCATCGGCGGAACGTCCTTTCGTGGGCGTCCGCCGAGCTAGGCGCGGACGCGGTCAGAGCTTCATGTCGAGGGCCAGACCCAGTTGCGTGCGGGAGCCGCGCGCCACGTAGGTGTAGTCGCCGCTGGTCACCGAGGTCAGTCGGGTGTTGTCCAGCGGGGCCAGATTATTGGCCGAGAAGCGCAGCGACGTCTTCGGGCTGAAGGTCCATTGTGCGAAGAGGTCGAGCTGACGCGAGCGCCACTGGTCCAGCGTCTGGCGCTCCGTCTGCTGGGTGGCGTAGCCCGGCGTGTAGACCAGCGTCGAGCCCACCGTCAGCGGCAGGCCGCTGAAGCGGTAGTCGAAGCCCACGCTGCCCGTCCAGGGCGGCTGCTGGTCCAGGCGCGCGTCCGGTCCGGACAGCGCCTTCACGCGGGAGCGGTAGACGCTGAGCGCGGTGCGCAGGTTCAGCGCGGTCTTCGCGTCGAACAGCGAAGGCAGCAGCTCGCCCGCGCGGCCCTTGAGCTCCATCTCGATGCCGCTGGTGGTGGCGCGCGAGATGTTGGTCGGTCGCATCACGTAGCGCGGCACCGGCACGATCGCGGTCGGCGCGTCCAGCGTGGTGACGTTGCGGATCAGGTCGTTGATGCTGCGATGGAAGAAGCCCAGGCTGAACATGCCGCCGCCGCTCATGTAGCGCTCGTAGGCGATGTCGATGCCGGTGGCCAGCTCGGGCTTGAGCATCGGGTTGCCCACGCGGTCGGCGTTGAGCTCGTCGTTGGTCTGCTTCTCGTCCGGGTAGTTGACGTTGAGCGCGTAGCGCCCCATCAGCTGGGTGATCTCGGGCGGCTTGTAGCTGCGGGTCACGCTGGCGCGCACCATCTCGCGGCCCTTGGGATCGAGTTTCCAGTTCAGGTGCACCAGCGGGCTCAGCACGCTGAAGCTGTTGCGGGCGTCGACGCCGATGCCCGAGCTGGTGGTGGCGATGCGCTCGCTGCGCAGGCCCAGCGAGGCCGACCACAGCGGGTTGATCTCCCACTCGTCCTGGAGGAAGAAGGCGCGGCGGTCGATGTTGGCGCGGAAGGCCTCGCCGTTGACGGCCGGCAGCTGGTCGACGCCGCCGACAGTGGTCGTGCGGGTCTCGTTGCGGCGGCGCCATTCCAGGTCCCAGCCGACGCTGACGGTGTGGTCATCGCCGACCAGCTGGCTGAACTTGCCCGCCTGCGTCAGGCCGCGGTCGGTGTTGCCGCCGACGTTGTGCACCGGGCGCGGTGTGTCGATGGTCAGGTTGTTCCAGGTCGCCTTGGCGTCCTGGACGCCGGCCTTGAGCTCGATCTTCTGGTTCTCGTTCAGGCGCTTGCTCCACTGCGCGTTGGCGCGCAGCAGCTGCCAGGTGCCCTCGTTGTCGGAGCTGTCGTCGAGCTTGGGCGCGAGGTAGACCGCGTCGTTGCGCACCGTGGTCTCGTTGTTCCACCAGCCCTTCTGCGCGAAGCCCTGCAGCGACACGGTCTCGTCGTCGCTGATCTTCCAGTTCAGGCGCGGCGCGCTGTTGAAGCCGTGGCCGTGGTTGCGCGTGACGGCCTCCTGCCGGGCCTCGACGGCCTGGCCGTTCTGGTCCAGACCGGGGCGGCGGATGTCCAGGTCCTGCCGGTTCAGCCACATGAAGGCCGACAGCGGCAGCGTGAAGGACACCGGCCCCATGCGCTCGCTGAGGGTGAAGGTGCCGGAGGGCCGCGGGCTCTCCACGTTGTAGCTGGCGCCCAGGCGCAGGTCGCGCTGCGACGAGCGCGGCGGTTCCTTGAGGATCACGTTGATCGCGCCGGCGACGGACTGGGCGCTCTGGTCGGCGGTCGCGCCCTTGGAGACCTCGATGCGCTCGATCTGCGACGGGTCCAGCTGGTCCAGCTTGAATCCGGGCGGCGCGGGATCGCCGTTGATCATCACCATCGTGTAGCCGTTGCCCAGGCCGCGCATGCGCACCGCGCCGTCGACCACGCTGATGCCGGGCAGGCGCTTGAGCACGTCGGCCACGTTGGTGTCGCCGTAGCGGTCCAGTTCCTCGCGGCCGTAGACCTGCTTGGAGACCGAGGCCTTGCGGCGCAGGTCGTTGTCGGACGGACGGCCGCCGGTGATCTCGACGCGGTCCAGGCGACGCGAGCCGCCCTCCCCGGGCGGCCCTTCCTGCGCGAAGGCGATCGATGCGACGGGCAGGCAGGCCAGCAGGCAAGCCCGGGCAATGGCGTGGGTCTTCAAAGGGGACTCCCGAATCTTCGTGTCGACACCATGAAGGCAGGTGTCGACGTTTATCTGGATGTGAACGGCGCGCAGCGTAGCGGCCGTCGCAGGACATCGTCACGACGACTGCGACCAGATGCGAAATTCGAGGGGCGAAGCGCGAATGCGCGGAGCGGCCCGTGCAGGGCCCGAGCGGGCATGCCCATGAGGCCCGCATGTTCCCGGGCCGAGGAGGATGTCGGCTCGGGTGGGCGATCAGCGCGCAAGCGCCGATCGCCGGTGCGCGAGGGTCAGCGCTTGAGCTTGGCGAAGGCCGCCGCCATCGCGCCGCCCGGAGCCGGCGCGTCGCGACCGCCCGCGGGGCGCTGGCCGCCCTGGCGTTCGTTGCGGCCGGCGGGGCGGAAGCTGTTGTCCGGCTTCGAGCCGCCGCGCGGCGCCTGCGCGTCCAGCTTCATCGTCAGCGAGATGCGCTTGCGGGCCATGTCGACCTCCAGCACCTTCACCTTGACGATGTCGCCGGTCTTCACGACCTCGCGGGCGTCGTTGACGAACTTGTTGGCCAGCTGGCTGACGTGGACCAGGCCGTCCTGGTGCACGCCCAGATCGACGAAGGCGCCGAACTGCGCGACGTTGGACACCGTGCCCTCCAGCACCATGCCCTCCTTCAGGTCCTTCAGGTCCTCGACGCCCTCGTTGAAGCGCGCGACCTTGAAGTCCGGACGCGGATCGCGGCCCGGCTTCTCCAGCTCGCCCAGGATGTCCTTGACCGTGATCGCGCCGAAGCGCTCATCGGCGAAGGCCTCCGGCTTGAGCGCGCGGATCACGTCGGACTTGCCCATCACGTCCGCGATCGGGCGCGCGACCTGGGCCAGGATGCGCTCGATGACCGGGTAGGTCTCGGGGTGCACGCCGCTGACGTCCAGCGGGTTGTCGCCGTCGCGGATGCGCAGGAAGCCCGCGGCCTGCTCGAAGGTCTTGGGGCCCAGGCCCGTGACGTCCAGCAGCTGCTGACGGTTGCGAAACGCGCCGTTGGCATCGCGCCAGCGCACGATCGACGCGGCCACGCCGGCCGACAGACCGGACACGCGCGACAGCAGCGGCGCCGACGCGGTGTTCAGGTCCACGCCCACCGAGTTCACGCAGTCCTCGACGACGGCGTCCAGCGTGCGCGCCAGCTCGCTCTGGTTGACGTCGTGCTGGTACTGGCCGACGCCGATGGACTTGGGATCGATCTTGACCAGCTCGGCCAGCGGATCCTGCAGACGCCGCGCGATCGAGACCGCGCCGCGCAGCGACACGTCCAGATCGGGCAGCTCCTTCGACGCGAACTCCGACGCCGAGTACACCGAGGCGCCGGCCTCGCTGACGACGACCTTCTCGATCACCGTGTCCGGCGCGATCGACTGGATGCGCTTGATCAGGTCGGCGGCGAGCTTGTCGGTCTCGCGCGAGGCGGTGCCGTTGCCGATGGCGATCAGGTTCACGCCATGCGTCGCGCACAGGCGGCCCAGCGTGTGGAGCGAGCCTTCCCAGTCGCGCTTGGGCTCATGCGGATAGACGGTGGAGGTGTCGAGCACGCGACCGGTGTCGCTGACCACGGCGACCTTCACGCCGGTGCGGATGCCCGGGTCCAGGCCCATGACGACGCGCTTGCCGGCGGGCGCGGCCAGCAGCAGGTCGCGCAGGTTCTCGGCGAAGACCTTGGTCGCGACCTTCTCGGCCTCCTCGCGCAGCCGGGCGAACAGGTCGCGCTCCAGGCTCAGGGACAGCTTGACCTTCCAGGTCCAGGCCACGGTCTTGCGGATCAGCTCGTCCGAGGCGCGCTTGCCGTGGGTCCAGCCGAGGTGGCGCGCGATGCGGCCCTCGGCGAGCGAGGGCTGGCCGACGACGACTTCCTCGTCCAGCGCCAGCTTGGCGTCCAGGAACTCCTGCGTGCGACCGCGGAAGACGGCCAGCGCGCGGTGCGAGGGCACGGTGCGGATCGGTTCGGCGTAGTCGAAGTAGTCGCGGAACTTGGAGATGTCAGGGTTGTTCTCGTCCTTGCCGTCCATCAGTTTGGACTTGAACAGACCCTCCTCCCACAGCCATTCGCGCAGCTTGCCGATCAGCAGGGCGTCCTCGGCCCAGCGCTCGGACAGCAGGTCCCGCACGCCGTCCAGCACCGCGAAGGCGTCGGCGAAGCCGGCGTCGGGATTCAGGAAGGCCGCGGCCTCGTTCATCGGGTCCAGAGTCGGGTCGGCGAAGAGCTTGTCGGCGAGCGGCTCCAGGCCGGCCTCGCGCGCGATCAGGCCCTTGGTGCGGCGCTTCTGCTTGTAGGGGAGGTAGAGGTCCTCGAGCTCCTGCTTGGTCGGCGCGGCGGCGATGGCGGCGGCGAGCTCGGGCGTGAGCTTGCCCTGCTCCTCGATGGACTTGAGGACGGCCTCGCGGCGGTCCTCGAGCTCGCGCAGGTAGCCGAGGCGGGCTTCGAGCTCGCGGAGCTGGATGTCGTCCAGGCCGTCGGTGGCTTCCTTGCGATAGCGGGCGATGAAGGGCACGGTGGCCCCGCCGTCCAGCAGCTCGACGGCGGCGTTGACCTGGGCCGGGCGTACTTTCAGCTCGGCGGCAATCTGGAGGAGGATCTTGTCCAAAACAGCGACGGGGCCGATGGGCCCGAGAGAGCAACGAAAGCGCGCGAGTTTAGGTCACAAGGGAAACGCCCTCTGCAACAACGCGTCGACGTCCATCCCGCGGGTGTCGACGGCGCCCACCACGGTCCCCCATCGCGGGTCGAGCCGCGACGCGATGAACGCATCGGCGACGACGGCCGGCGCGTGCCGCCGCAGCAGCGCGGCCTGAGCGAGCAGCACCAGCCGGGACGCGAATCGGCGGCCGAGCGCCTCCAGTTGATCGGGAGGCGTGGCCAGCAGCGCGCGCAGGCCGTCGAGCTCGGCGCGCAGGGCGCGGTCCTCGCCGACGTCGGCCGCGATCTCGTCGAGCAGCGCCAGGAAGGCCTGCGGATCGCGGGCCACCGCGCGCATCACGTCCAGGCACATCACGTTGCCCGAGCCCTCCCAGATCGAGTTGACCGGCGCCTCGCGGTAGAGCCGCCCCATGACGCCGTCGTCGATGTAGCCGTTGCCGCCCAGCACCTCCATCGCCTCGCCGGTGAGCTCGACCGCGCGCTTGCAGACCCAGAACTTCGCGGCCGGCGTGACCAGCCGCATCCAGGTCCGTTCGCGCGGGTCGTCCTGACGCTCGAAGGCCTGGGCCAGCCGCAGGCTCAGCTGCATCGCCGCCTCGCTCTCCAGCGCCAGGTCCGTCAGCACCGCGCGCATCAGCGGCTGTTCCACCAGCCGCTTGCCGAAGACCTGGCGATGCCGCGCGTAGTGCAGCGCCTGCGTCAGCGCCTGGCGCAGCATCGCCGCGCTGCCCACCACGCAGTTGAGCCGGGTGTAGGTCGCCATCTCGATGATGGTCGGGATGCCGCGGCCCTCCTCGCCCATCAGCACGCCGTAGGCGTCCTGGAACTCGACCTCCGAGCTGCTGTTGCTGCGGTTGCCGACCTTGTCCTTGAGCCGCTGGATGTTCACGGCGTTCTTCGTGCCGTCCGGCCGCCAGCGCGGCACGAAGAAGCAGCCCGGCGCGCCGTCCGGCGTCTTGGCCACCACCAGATGCGCGTCGCACATCGGCGCCGAGAAGAACCACTTGTGCCCGGTGAGGCGGTACTCGCCGCCACGCCCGCCGGGGCCGACCGGCTCGGCGCGGGTCGTGTTGGCGCGCACGTCGGAGCCGCCCTGCTTCTCCGTCATCCCCATGCCCAACCAGATCGAGCGCTTCTGCTCGAGCGGCACATCGCGCCCGTCGTAGTCGGTGCTGAAGAGCTGATCCCGCAAGCGATCCCACAGCGCCGGCTCGCGCCGCAGCACGGGGATGCTGGCCTGCGTCATCGTCGCGGGGCACAGGGTGCCGGCCTCCACCTGCCCGTGGAGGTAGAAGCCCGCCGCCCACGCGGCCCAGCGGCCGGGGCGCTCGTCGCGGAACGGCATCGCCACGAGATCGCTCCGCCGATACATCGCCAGCAGCGCATGCCAGCCGGCGTCGAACTCGACCCGGTCGATGCGGCGGCCGCGCTTGTCGAAGCTCTCGAGCGTCGGCGTCACGCGGTTGATGCGCTCGGCGATCGCGAGGGTCTCGGGCCGGCCCAGCGCGTCCGCGTAGGCCATGAGGCCCGGCACGAAGGGCTCCGCCCCGGCGCGCGCCAAGGCCTCCAGCAGCGCGGGATCGGTGGCCAGCGGCGAATGGCCGCTCAGCTCGTCCACCTGGTTCGCGACCTCGTGCGTGCGCCAGCCCACCGAGCTTGTCGTCTCCGGCGCCACAGCGCCGGTCCGCTTTGTCTCCGTCTGTGTCATGTGTTCGTCTCCCTGGGGGATGAGCCTGCGCGACCGGAAGCCTCGCCGTGTCCCGTGGACAGGGCTAGCGGAAGTCTAGTCCAGCGCCTATCGCGCGCCGGTGCGTGCACGCAGGGCGACGGGCGTGCCCGGAACGGGCGCCGCGCGGGCACGCCGCGGGTTGTTACGGATGTCAGTCCTGACAGGTCGGGCGGATAGCGCTCAGCCCCTACATTCGCGCTGGTCGACCGGACCACCACCACATACGACCTCGGGCCCTCCGAGGCAACCGGCGACACCTCGGGACGCGGCGCCAGCCGCACCAAGCACACCCGCGACGCCCGCATCCCGGGCCGAGAGCGGGGCCGCTGGTCCCGATCCACACGAGCGAGACCGGCGATTTCTTCGGGAGATCTGAACGATCCATCACGATGAAAGAGTCGACATGACACAGGCAAACTTCCGGCGCGTGCTGCGCGCCAGCTTCATGGCCGCCGCCGCGGTCGCCACCTGCAACGCCCTGGCCGCGGATCGCGTCGTCCTGGACGACAACACCCCCGTCAACGCCCAATCGGTGATGCGCGCCGCCAGCGCCGCCCCGAACGCGGCGACGGCGCTGGGCCTGGCCCCGTCCGACCTGCAGCCGCTGCGCAGCCAGACCTACGCCAACGGCAAGGTGGTGACCCGCCACCAGCAGTACTACCAGGGCGTCCCGGTCTGGGGCGAAGGCGTGGTCGAGCACCGCGACAACAACGCCGGCACCTCGCGCTACGCCGGCACCATGCTGTCCAACATCCAGCAGGACCTGGCGACCGTCCAGCCCAGCCTGACCTCGCAGGGCGCGCTGGTCGTGGCCAAGAGCGCCGTCAACGCGACGCTGACGCAGAACGAGCAGGTCAAGCTCTACGTGCGGCTGAACGCCAGCAACCAGGCGCAGCTGTTCTACCTGGTGTCCTTCCTGCGCGAGGACACCAAGCATCCGAGCCGCCCGCACTTCATGATCGACGCCACCAGCGGCCGCATCCTGGAACGCTGGGAAGGCCTGGCGCACCGTGACGCCACCGGCCCCGGCGGCAACGCCAAGACCGGCCGCTACGAGTACGGCACCGACTATCCGGCGCTGCAGGTCACGGACTCCTGCCAGATGAGCGACGGCAACGTCATCACCGTCAACCTCAACGGCAGCACCAGCGCGAGCAACACGCCCTTCCAGTTCACCTGCCCGCGCAACGAGTACAAGCAGATCAACGGCGCCTATTCGCCGCTGAACGACGCCCACTTCTTCGGCGGCGTGATCTTCAACATGTACCGGGACTGGTTCAACCTGCGGCCCCTGACCGGCACGCTCTACATGCGCGTGCACTACGGGAGCGGCTACGAGAACGCGTTCTGGGACGGCGCCGGCATGAACTTCGGCGACGGCGCGTCGACCTTCTATCCGCTGGTGTCGCTGGACGTGTCCGCGCACGAGGTGAGCCACGGCTTCACCGAGCAGAACTCCGGCCTGACCTACTCCGGCCAGTCCGGCGGCATGAACGAGGCCTTCTCCGACATGGCCGGCGAGGCCGCCGAGTACTACCGCAACGGCGGCACCAACGACTGGCTGGTGGGCGCGCAGATCTTCAAGGGCAGCGGCGCGCTGCGCTACTTCCAGGACCCGACGCGCGACGGCTCGTCCATCGGCAACGCGGCCAACTACCGCAGCGGCATGGACGTGCACTACTCGAGCGGCGTCTACAACCGCGCGTTCTACCTGCTGGCCACCACGGCCGGCTGGAACACGCGCAAGGCCTTCGAGGTGATGGTCGACGCCAACCGCCTGTACTGGACCGCCAACAGCACCTTCAACCAGGGCGCCTGCGGCGTCGAGACGGCGGCCACCAACCGCGGCTACTCCAAGGCCGACGTCACCGCGGCCTTCGCCACGGTGGGCGTGAGCTGCAGCGGCACCACGCCGCCGCCGACCGCCACGGTGCTGACCAGCGGCGTGCCGGTGACCGGCATCTCGCTGGCCACCAACGCCACGAAGCTGTACAGCATCGCGGTGCCGGCGGGTCGCTCCAGCGTGACCTTCAAGCTGAGCGGCGGCACGGGCGACGGCGACATCTACGTGCGCCGCGGCTCCGCGCCGACCACGAGCACGTATGACCGCGCGTCCACGGGCTCGACCAACAGCGAGACCATCACGATCTCGGCACCGACGGCGGGCACCTACTACCTGCTGCTGAGCGCCTACGCGAAGGTCACCAGCACCTCGCTGGTCGCCACCTACTGATCCACGCCTGACCGGATCCCGGCGCGCCGCCACGAGCGGCGCGCCGGCTTCGCCGTTTCCGTGCCCGCCCCGTGCTCGAGCGATCGCGGCCGCCCTCGCGCATCCCGCCGCGCGTCCGGCGGCACGAAGGGCCGGGGCGCCACCAACGATTCAAGCGACGCCCCGCCACCGCGGGGCTCCAGGGAGAACCACCATGCGTCAGTTTTTCGCCCTCAGCGTGCTGTGCCTCGGGCTGGCCGCGCTCACACCGGCCGCTCAGGCCGGTGAGAAGGTCTGGATCAGCCTCGGCGACGCCGCGCTGATCCAGCTGCAGAAGAGCCAACCCTCGGCGCGCGCCGTGTCCAGCGTGCTGGCCGATCCGGCGCAGGACGCGTCGCAGGCCTTGAGCGCCGCGCGCTCCAAGGCGCCGGAGAAGATCCACCTGGTCGAGGTCGACGCCGACGCGCTGGCCTCGCTCAGCCAGTCGATCCATGAGGAGCTGCGCCGCTGCGGCGGCTACATGTTCCACGCGAGCAAGGCCGCCGGCCTGGCCTCGCTGCAGCGGCACAGCACGCCGGTGGCCGCGCAGCGCCTGGCCGCCGCGGCCGTGGCGACGCGGCCCAGCTACGTCATCGACCAGCAGAGCGTGGTGACGCCGCTGCTGGCGCAGATGCAGGCCAGCAACATCGGCCAGACCATCGTCGACCTGTCGGGCTACACCAACCGCTACTACACCAGCAGCAGCGGCGTGAACGCGTCGAACTGGCTCAAGCAGCGCTGGACCACGGTGGCCGCGGGCCGCGGCGACATCACGGTCGAGCAGTTCACCCATTCGGGCTGGGCGCAGAAGTCGGTGATCGCGACGATCCAGGGCAGCGACAACGGCACCGAGGTGGTGGTGATGGGCGCGCACCTGGATTCGATCAACCAGTCGGGCGGTTCGGCCGAGACCATGCGGGCGCCGGGCGCGGACGACGACGCGTCGGGCGTGGCCAGCCTGACCGAGGTGCTGCGCGCGCTGGTGTCGGCCAACTTCAAGCCGCGCCGCACCATCAAGCTGATGGCCTACGCCGCCGAGGAAGTGGGCCTGCGCGGCTCGCAGGACATCGCGAACGCCTTCGCCGCGGCGGGGACCAACGTGGTGGGCGTGCTGCAGCTGGACATGACCAACTACAAGGGCGCCGCGGCCGACATCTACCTGTTCAGCGACTACACGGACAGCGCGCAGAACACCTTCCTGTCCAACCTGATCTCGACCTATCTGCCGACGCTGAAGGTGGGGACGGACCGCTGCGGCTACGCCTGCTCGGACCATGCGTCCTGGAACGCGCAGGGCTATGCGGCGAGCATGCCCTTCGAGTCCAGCTTCGCCGCCGACAACCCCAACATCCACAGCGCCAACGACACCTACGCGAGCATGGGCAGCCAGGCCGACCACTCGCTGAAGTTCGCGCGCCTGGCGGCGGCCTACGCGGTGGAACTGGGCGCGGACGGTCCGGGGACGCAGCCGCCCGCCGACAAGACGGAGACCTTCAGCGGCAGCCTGACGCGCAACCAGACCAGGAGCTTCGGCCCGTTCAAGGTGGCGGCCAACGCCAGCCTGGCGGCGAGCACGACGGGCACGGGGGACATCGACCTCTACGTCCGCAAGGGCGCGGTGCCGACCACGTCGACCTACACCTGCAAGTCGGACGGGTCCACCGCGACCGAGGGCTGCTCGGTGACGACGACGACCGCCGGCGACGTGTACGTGCTGCTCAACGGCTATGCCGCGGGCAACTATCAGCTGAAGGTGACGTACAAGCCGCAGTGACGGTGAGACCCGTCTTCTTCCAGTCATGTGAAGTCCATACCGTGAGAGCCCGACAGCACGGGGACGACACATGCGGGGAAGAAGACGGGATATCGCCGGGATCGCGCTCATGGCCGCTCTCTCGCTGACCGACGCGCGCGCTGCGGACGCCGCCGCCAGCGACCCGACCTGCCCCGCGAAGGTCCTGCAGACGCAACTGGAGAAGCCACCTCTGCCGGGCAAGTCCTACAGCGTGCTGGTGGCGTTGCCTCAAGAGATCGACGGCCGTCGCCAGGCCGCGCGCATCCGGGCCGCGATCGAGGCGGATTCGATCGGGAAGAAGGAAGGACTCGACCTTCGGGGAACGATGGAGATCCGGGATGAGCGGCATGAGCCGCTCCTGCGGCACCGCTTCACCAGGGTGCGGCTCTATTCGATCTCGAGCACCACCGATTTCGAGATCCTGTCGACGGCGCTTCAAAGGTGCGCTCATGAAGTCATCGTGACCATCGACAACGGCTGCCATCTTCCGACGGGCGGCGCGTCCGCCATCGTCCAGTTCACCTATCAGGGAAAGTGAATGGGGGCCGTCCCATCACGCCTTCTGGACGACCTCCACCGTTCGCCATCACGTGATCTCAGGATCACTTGATCAGCCGTTCCCTTGAGTTCAAGCCCGCGCCAGTCCTTCCCGGATCGCATAGCGGGTCAGGTCAGCCACGCCGCGCAGGCCCAGCTTCGCGACGGCGTGCTCGCGGTGCGAGGCCACGGTCTTGTGGCTCACGTCCAGCTGCGCGGCGATCTGCTTGGTCGTCAGGCCCTCGGCCAGCAGCTGGACGATCTCCCGCTCCTTCGGCGTGAGCCGCTCGAAGGCGCTCACCTGCAGCGCCTCCGTCCAGAAACCGGTCGATCACCTCGCGCCCGGGCACCCCACCCTCGCTCCAGGGCGCAAGCGCATGCCGGGTTCGGCGCCCGCGCGCACCGGCAACTGCGGCGGGTTGAAGACGACGAGGTCGAAGGACTGGCCCCGGACGGCGTCCCAGAGATCGCCCTGCCGCACGCAGGCGCGCGGGAGGCCGAGCGTCTCGACGAGCGCGCCGGCGCGATGCACGGCGCTGGGCTCGATGTCGACGCCGACAAGGTCCTGCGCGCCGCACTCGGCCAGCGCCGCGAGCAGCACGCCGCTGCCGGTGCCCATGTCCAGCACGCGTCCGGTGAGCGGCGCCCGCAGCCGCACCTGCCGCAGCAAGGCGGCGGTGTACTCGGAGGGCAGGAAGGGATCGGCCTCGACCGGCGAAGCGGCCGCGGACGGTGGCGGTCGACAGGACTGGGGATCGCGCATGGACGGGACTCCTCGGGGACCGTCCATGCTGCCGCGCGCGGCGGCGTGCGCGCCATCGGCAAAGGGCTGAGACGCGGGGGAAAGAAGACTGATTCGGCGAGGGCGGCGGTGCGCGGCGCCGCGGCCATCGCGCCGTCTTCAGGTCACTGCTGGAGCCATTCGACCGCGCCGTCGCCCGCGATCAGGCCGCTGGCCAGGGACGCGGTGAGCAGATAGCCGCCCGTCGGCGCTTCCCAGTCCAGCATCTCGCCGGCGACGAACACCCCGGGGCGGGCCTTGAGCATCAGCTGCGCGTCCAGCGAGGCCAGCGTCACGCCGCCCGCCGTGCTGATCACCTCCGCCACCGGTCGCGCGGCCCGCAGGCGCAGCGGCAGCGCCTTGATCGTGCGCGCGAGCAGCGCGACGTCGCCGTACTGTTCCTTGGTCAGCGCCTCGTGCAGCAGGCCGGCCTTCAGGCCTTCGAGGTTCAGCCGACTCTTCAGGTGCGAGGACATCGAGCGCGACCCTCGCGGGTAGGCGACCTGCTCGTCCACCCACGACGCGTCGCGGCTCGGGAGCAGGTCCAGGTGGACCACGGCCTCGCCGTCGCGCTCGATCTTCTCGCGCAGCAGCGCCGAGGCCGCGTAGACCAGCGAGCCTTCGATGCCGGTCGCGGTGACGACGAACTCGCCCTGGCGGGAGAAGCGGCGGCCGTCGACGCCCTCGGCGGACAGCGCCACGGGCTTGACCGGCTGACCGGCGAATTTCTCGGCGAAGAACGGCGACCAGCCCGGCGCCGCGCCTTCGCGCGTGGGGCCCAGGTCGAAGCCGCAATTGGCCGGGCGCAGCGGCGAGACCTCGGCGCCGGCCTGCGCCAACAACGGGGTCCATGCGCCGTCCGAGCCGAGTTGCGGCCACGAGGCGCCGCCCAGCGCGAGCACGACGGTCCCGGCGGCGACGCTCAGTTCGCCCTCGGGGGACTGGAAGCGCAGCGCGCCGTCCTCGGCCCAGCCGAGCCAGCGGTGCTTCATGTGGAAGCGCACGCCCTGGCCCTTGAGCCGCGACAGCCAGGCGCGCAGCATCGGCGCGGCCTTCAGGTCCTTGGGGAAGACGCGGCCCGAGGTGCCGACGAAGGTCTCGACGCCCAGGCCCTGGGCCCAGGTCCGCAGCGCCTCGCCGTCGAAGCGGTCCAGCCAGGCGCCGACGTCGGCGGCGCGCTCGAAGTAGCGGCTGTCGAAATCGGGACGGGATTCGGAGTGGGTCAGGTTCAGGCCGCCCTTGCCCGCGAGCAGGAACTTGCGGCCGACGGTGGCCATCGCGTCGTACAGGTCGACGCCGACACCGGCGAGCGCGAGTCGTTCGGCGGCCATCAGGCCGGCTGGGCCGCCGCCGATGACGACGGCGCGGCGGGAGGATTCAGAGGACATGGCGGAGTGTGACTGCTGGAGTGGCGCCGGGGGTGGCGCGAACGGCCGAGTGTGCGCCGAAGGGCGCGCAGTGTGCCAGACCTTGCGACGCGGCCCGCGGCAGGGCCCGCCATCCGGCGGCCTCGGCACGCCGGCGGGGCGGCCCGCTGCCGGCGCGTGGTCGGCCGCCGGTCTGCCTCAGCCCATCGCCGGCACGGCCGGCAGTTCCAGGGTGAAGCGCGATCCCTGCCCGCTCTCGGAATCGACCAGGATGCGACCGCCCATGCGCTCCATCAGCTGCTTGCAGATGACCAGTCCGATGCCGTGCCCGGGCTGCTCCACCCGGCCCAGCCGGTTGAAGGGCTGGAAGAGCTGCGCGCGCTGCTCGGCGCTCAGCCCGATGCCGTTGTCCGCCACCTCGATGCGGAAACCGCGCGGCTCCGCCCTCGCCCGGACCTGCACCCAGCCGCCACGGCGGTTGTACTTGATGGCATTGGAGATGAGGTTGTGCAGCACCTGCTCCAGCCGGATCGGGTCGGCCTGCACCAGCGGCAGCGTCTGGTCCTCCTCCGGCGTGATGCCCAGCTCCAGCTGCACGCCGGCCGCCTCGGCCGCCGGCTGCGCCAGCTCCACGCAGCGCCGCAGCAGCGGCCCGGCCTGCAGCGGCAGCGCCTGCACCGTCAGCGTGTTCGCCTCCACGCGGGAGAGCGTCATCATGTCCTCGATCAGCACCAGCAGATGCTTGGCCGCCTCGTCGATGTGCCGGACCCGGGTCTGCTGCACCTCGTCCAGCGGCCGCTTCGGATCCTGCGCCAGCAGCTGGCTGAACCCGAGCACCGCGTTCAGCGGCGTGCGCAGCTCATGGCTGGCCTGCGACAGGAACTCGCTCTTGGTCTTGCTCGTGACCTCGGCCATCTCCCGCGCCCGGTCCACGTCCTGCAAGCGGGTGCGCTCGGCCAGCTCCCGCTGCAGCTGCTCGCCGCGCAGCCGCACCTGGCGCTGGAGCGCGCGGTTCCAGAGCAGGACCAGGCCCAGGCCCGCCAGCACCAGCACGAGCGCGATGCCGAAGCCCCACAGCGCGCGGCGCTGCCAGCGCATCAGCGAGCTGTCCTGCGTGATCCAGCGATCGGCGATGGCCTGGCGCTCGCTCTCGCCGATGCGGGTCAGCGCCTTGTCCAGGATGCGGCCCAGCATCGGCCAGTCGCGCCGATAGCCGATGCCCAGCGAATAGGCGAAGCCGATGTCGTCCACCACCCGCAGGTTGCCGATGCCCTCGTGCCGCATCAGGTAGGTCGCGCCGGCCAGGTCCATCACCGCCGCGCCGACCTCGCCGCCGGCCAGGCGCCGCAGCACCGTGCGGTCGTCGGCCTCCACCCGCACCGGATTGGTGGCGTAGCGGTCCTTCAGGAAGCTGCCCACCGCGTAGCCGCGGGCCACCGCCACCGCCTCGCCCGGCTGCAGCGGCCCGGCCGGGTCGCCGACCCGGCGCAGCAGGACGGCGGGGACGCTGATGTAGGGACGGGTGAAGCCGATGGTCGCGGTGCGCTCGGGCGTCTCGCGCAACGACATCAGCAGGTCGAGCTGGTCGTCGGAGAGCGCGGTGAGGTTCTCCGCGAAGGTCTTGGCCGGCTGGAACTCGAAGCGCAGGCCGGTGAGCTCGGACAGACGCTGAGCGTAGTCGACCGAGAGGCCGGCGGTGCGGCCTTCCTGGTCGGTGAAGGTGAAGGGACCGTAGGTGGCCGAGGCGCCGACGCGCAGCACCGGGTGCTGGGCGACCCAGGCCCGCTCCTCCGGGGTCAGCCAGTCCCGCGGATCGGCGTGGCCCTGGCCCGCCAGGGACAGCCAGGCCGCCGCCGCGATCAGGGCGATCGGGAACAGGCGGCTGAACATGCGCAGGATCCGCGCGACGGGGAGGACGGCGTTGACCACGGGCGGATTGTGATCCCGCCTCCCCCGTCCGGGATGTCCGGGGAACCCGCATCCGGGGGAGCCCGGGGTCGGAAAAAGTCACGAAGACCCTCACCCCTGCCCTCTCCCGCAAGCGGGAGAGGGAGTCATGCGGCCAGTGCGCGTACACCAGCGGGGAAATGCGGCCAGTGCGCGCGCCCCAGCGGGGGAATGCGGCCTTGCGCGCACACCAGCGAGGGAATGCGGCCAGTGCGCTCGCCCCAGCGGGGGAATGCGGCCTTGCGCGCACACCAGCGAGGGAATGCGGCCAGTGCGCGCACGCCAGAGCCTTCTTGCCCCCTCGCCCGCTTGCGGGAGAGGGCTGGGGTGAGGGTCTTCGGGCTCTCCCTCTCGTCCCCTCAAGCGCTCCGCAGCGCCTCCCGCAACCGCGCCCCGATCTCCGGCTTGTCCGCGAAGGGATCCGTCGGATTCCGCACCTGCATCACGTCCTCCAGCCTGGTCTGCACGCCCTTCAGCGCCTGCGGGTGGCTGAAGATGTAGAAGCGCTCCTCGTCCAGCGCCTCGAACACCATCCGGGCCACATCCGCCGCGGTCAGCTTGCCGGAGCTCACCGCCTTGTCCGTCATCGCCTGCGAGATCAGCTGGCTCTTCGTCGGCTTGGCGGCCCCGAGTTCCCCGGGGCGGTTGCGCTCGCTGTGCGTGATGCCGGTCGGCACGAAGTACGGGCACAACACCGACGCGCGCACCTGGTCGGTGACCAGGGCCAGGTCTTGATGGAGCGTCTCGCTGAGCGACACCACCGCGTGCTTGGACACGTTGTAGACGCCCATGTTGGGCGGATTCAGCATGCCGGCCATGGAGGCGGTGTTGACGATGTGGCCCTGCCAGGCGGGATCGGCCTTGGCGGCGGCCAGCATCAGGGGCGTGAACAGCCGCACCCCGTGGACCACGCCCATCAGGTTGGCGCCCAGCACCCATTCCCAGTCCGCAAGCGAGTTCTCCCAGATCAACCCGCCCGAGCCCACGCCCGCGTTGTTGAACACGAAGTTCGGAGCGCCGAAGCGCTCCTGCACCGCAGCGGCCAAGGCCTCCATCTGATCGGCCTTGGCCACGTCGACGCGGCGTGCCAGCACCTGATGGCCGGCGAACTCGGCCGCGGCCTTGTCCAGCGCGTCCTGCTGCACGTCGCACAGGACGAGGTTCATGCCGCGCGAGGCCGCGATGCGCGCCACTTCCAGGCCGAAGCCCGAGCCCGCGCCGGTGATCACCGCGGTCTTGCCTTGATAGTCCTTCATGCGCTTGTCTCCTTGTCGTTCGGGGTTGCGGGCGGGGCCGTCTCGCGCGGCCGCCGCAGATCGGTCGGGCCGCCGCTGTCCGGCGGCGGGCCGTGCGGCCGGGTCCTGCCCGGCGCGCGCTCAGCCCGCCTTCCGCAGCACGTAGCGGATGCGGGGGAAGTGGACGTGCACCCGGCCGGCGCGCTCGTCGTCGCGGGCCAGGGTCACGGTGTCGGCGCTCAGGCCGACCAGCGCGCCGGCGACCGCGTCGCGGGCGTAGTCGCTGGGCGCCACGGTGACCGGGTCGCCGTGCGCGAAGCCCAGGCCCTCCTCGACCAGCGCCGGCTTGGGCGTCGACGCCTTCGCCAGCGCGATCGCGGCCGCGCTGTCGAGCTTCCCCGCGCGCTCGCCGTGGCCGATCGCGGCGACACGCGCCATCCAGGCGCGCAACGCCTCGTGCGGCGTCAGGATGGCGGCCATCGGCCCGGCCTTGGCCACGAACCACAGCGGGTGATAGACGCTCAGGTCGGCGATGCTCGCCTCCGCGCCCAGCAGCCAGGGTCGGCCGTCGGCCAGCATCGCGGACAGCCATTCGAGGTACTGCGTCAGCGCCGCGGTCGCGTCGCCGCCGCGCGGTTGCGGCATGCCCTCGGTCATCGCCTTGCGGTCGGCGACGAAGGCCTGCAGCACTTCCTGCGGCGCGCCGGCGAACATCGCCGCCGCGCCCGCGGGTTGCATCGCATGCGGCAGCGCCGTCCAGAAGAGGTCGGTGCCGGCCCACTGCGCGATCAGACGCGCCTGACCCGCCACCGCGGCCGGGAACAGGCTGGGCGTGGGACGCCGGCCTTCCAGCACCCGCGCGATCAGCGCGGTGTCGCAGTAGATGTCGGCGCCGATCTGCAGGAAGGGCGTGCGGCGGTAGCCGCCGGTCAGCGCGGCCACGTCGGGCTTGGGCATCACCATCGGCACCGTCACCGAGTGCCAGGCCAGGCCCTTGAAGCCCAGCATCAGCCGCGCCTTCTCGGCGAAGGGCGAGCCGGCGTAGTGGTGCAGGACGAGGTCGTCGGCGGTCACCGGGGAGGCGCCCGCCGACGGACTCGCGGACGAGGACGCGGCCGGGGTCGAGGTCGAAGCGGAAGTCGAGGCGCTCATGGCGTGGGCTCCTTGCGCATGTCGATGTGGGGGATGCCGTCCTCGTCGTAGACGTCCGAGATCGGCGTGAAGCCGAAGCTGCCGTAGAACTCGCGCAGGTGCGCCTGCGCGCCGAGCTCGATCGGCATGCCGGGCCACAGGCGCTGGCATTCGCGCAGCGCCTGGCTCATCAGCGCGCGGCCCAGGCCGCCGCCGCGCGCGGTGGGCGCGGTGATCACCCGGCCGATGCGCGCGGCGCCGTCGCCGATCTCGGGCGGCAACAGCCGGGCGTAGGCCAGCAGCGTCTCGCCGCCATCCACGCCCTGCCCCAGCCCCTGCAGATGCCAGGCGTGCTCGTCCAGCCCGTCGGGATCCAGATAGATGCAGCGCTGCTCGATGACGAAGACCTCGGCCCGCAGCCGCATCGCGCGGTACAGGCCTCGGACGCTCAGGTCGTCGAAGCGCTGGCAGGTCCAGCGCGGGCCGGCCATCAGACCAGCTTCACCAGCTGCTTGCCGAAGTTGCGGCCCTTGAGCAGCCCCAGGAAGGCCTCGGGCGCCTGCTCCAGGCCTTGCGCCACGGTCTCGCGGTACTTGAGCTTGCCGGTGGCCACCAGCGTGCCCAGCTCCTTCAGCGCCTCGGGCCAGACCTCCATGTGCTCGGAGACGATGAAGCCCTCGACCTTCATGCGGTTGACCAGGATCAGCTGGGGCGCGCTCAGCGGGATGGGCTCGCCGTTGTAGCCGGCGATCATCCCGCACATGGCGATGCGGCTGAAGGCGTTGGCGCGCGACATGACCGCGTCCAGGATCATGCCGCCGACGTTCTCGAAGTAGCCGTCGATGCCCTTGGGGCAGTCGGCCTTGAGGGCCGCGGACAGGGACTTCGCGTCCTTGTGCTGCTTGTAGTCGATGCAGGCGTCGAAGCCCAGTTCCTCGACCACGTAGCGGCACTTGTCGGCGCCGCCGGCGATGCCCACGGCGCGCGCGCCGCGGGCCTTGGCCAGCTGGCCGACCGCGCCGCCCACCGCGCCGCTGGCCGCGCTGACGACCACGGTCTCGCCCGGCTTCGGATCGATGATCTTCACCAGCCCGTACCAGCCGGTCACGCCCGGCATGCCGACCGCGCCCAGGTAGGCCGACAGCGGCACGTGCGTGGTGTCCACCTTCTGCAGCACGCCGCGCTGGTTGGCGTCGACGAGCTGGTACTCCTGCCAGCCCCCCATGCCCACGACCTTGTCGCCGACCGCGAAGTGCGCGTTCTTCGAGGCCACCACCTCGCCGACGGTGCCGCCGATCATGACCTCGTTCAGCGGCTGCGGCGTGGCGTAGCTCTTGCCGTCGTTCATGCGGCCGCGCATGTAGGGATCCAGGCTCAGGTAGTGGTTGCGGACCAGCACCTGGCCGTCGGCCAGCGCGCTCGGGACCGCGGTCTCGACCAGCTTGAAGTTGTCAGCGCCGGGCTCGCCGGTGGGGCGGGAGGCCAGCAGGATCTGACGGTTGACTTGGCTCATCGGGGGCTCCTCGGTGGGACTCGGTGAAAGCGGCCATGGCGACGCCTGGCCGGACAGGTCGGCCGCCCGCGCGTGGCGCGGGCGATCCGTGACGGAATGCCGGCGATTCAACCATGCCCGCCCCGACCCCGACGTCCCTCGGGTGACAAAAAAGAACGAGCGTGCTTTTTGCCGATCTCAGCCTTAGGTGCGCTGCAGCGACTTGAGGCTGCGGCCGCGGCCGGGCAAGGCCTTGAGGTACTTGAAGGTGCCGGTCGCGTGCGCGCAGAGCTTGCCGTCCTCGCCGTAGACCGAGCCGTCGCAGAAGGCCATGGTCGTGGAGCGGTGCAGCAGCCGGCCCACCGCGCGCAGCGCGCCCTCGCCGGGGCGCATGAAGCTGGTCTTCATCTCCACCGTGACCACGCCGGGACCGAAGTCCGGCAGGTCGCGGTGCACGCTGCGGGCCGCGTGCGCCATGGCCACGTCCAGCAGCGTCATCAGCACGCCGCCGTGCGCCACTTCCCACGAGTTCAGATGCAGCTCGCGGATGTCCACGCGCAGCTCGGCCTCGCCCTCGTCGACGCGCACCAGCTCGAAGCCCAGCTGCTGGACGAAGGGGATGTGGACGGGGAACTTCATGGACTCGGACATGGCGCGGGGCGGACTGGGCGGTGAGAGGGGGATCAGGCGCCGTGCACGGCGGACACGCCGCCGTCGACCGCGAGGATCTGCCCGGTGATGTGCTTGCCGGCGCGGCTCGCGAAGAGCAGCGCGGCGCCCTTGAGGTCCTCATCATCGCCGATGCGCTTGAGTGGCGCGTGCTCCGCCAGCTTCTCCTCGCCGATGGCGGCCATCAGGCCCTTGGTCATCTTGCTGGGGAAGAAGCCCGGCGCCAGCGCGTTGACGGTGATGCCGTGCACGCCCCACTCCCCGGCCAGCGCGCGGGTGAAGTTCACCGCCGCGCCCTTGCTGGTGTTGTAGGCGATGGTCTTCATCACGCCGGTGTTGCCGCCCAGGCCGGCGATCGAGGCGACGTTGATGATGCGGCCCGACCGGCGCGGGATCATGCTGCGGCGCGCGACTTCCTGGCTCATCACGAACAGGCTGCGGATGTTCAGGTCCATCACCTTGTCCCAAGCCTCGACCGGGTGGTCCTCGGCGGGCGCGCCCCAGGTGGCGCCGGCGTTGTTGACCAGGATGTCGATCTGGCCCAGCTTGGCCAGCGTCTGCTCGACGATGCCGCGCGCCTGCGCCTCGTCGGAGGCGTCGGCGGCGATCCACTGGGCCTGCACGCCGCGCGTCTTCAGATGGGCGACGGCCTCCTCCAGGTCGGCCGCCTTGCGCGAGCTCAGCATGATGGTGGCGCCGGCCTCGCCCAGCGCCTCGGCGATCTGCAGGCCCAGCCCGCGGGAACCCCCGGTCACCAGGGCCACCTGGCCGGTCAGGTCGAAGAGGTCTTGCACCTTGCTGCTCATGGTCGTCTCCTTGAAGTCGTCGATCGGATCGATCGCGTTGATGTCGATGAATGGGAAGGAAGGCGGCCGCGGCGCCGGAAGGGTGGCGGCCGCCCGGGACTCAGAACCAGGCGTCCTGCATCTCGCGGGTGAGGGGCTCGCGCCGTGCGACCACGCCGAGCCAGGCGTGGATCCTGGGCAGCTCGTAAGCGAAGAAGTAGCGCTGCGCCGCGCGCTTGCCACGCGCGAAATCGTCGTCGCGATCGGCCAGCGACAGCGCGACGTCCAGCCAGATCCAGGCCAGCACCGTGTGGCCGAAGGCCTGCAGGTAGGGCGTCGCGTTGGCCAGCGCCTCCTCGGGCTGACCGGTGGACCAGGCCTTCTTGGTCGCGCCGCCGACCGCGGCCAGCGCCGCGCCCAGCTCGTTGGCGGCCTCGGCAAGACCTGGCACCTGGCCGGCGCGCTGCGCGGTGTCGCTGACCCGGGCCGCCAGCGCCATCAGCGCCTTGCCGCCGTCCATCACCACCTTGCGGCCCAGCAGGTCCAGGCCCTGGATGCCGTGCGTGCCCTCGTGGATCATGTTGAGCCGGTTGTCGCGCCAGTACTGCTCGACCGGGAAATCGCGCGTGTAGCCGTAGCCGCCCAGCACCTGGATGGCCAGCGAGTTGGCCTCCAGGCACCACTCGCTGGGCCAGCTCTTGGCGATGGGGGTCAGCACTTCCAGCAGCAGCTTGGCCGCGTCGGCGTCCTCGGCCGATCCGGTCTGCTGCTCGTCGACCAGGCGCGCGCAGAACAGTTCCAGCGCCAGCCCGCCCTCGACGAAGCTCTTCTGCGCCAGCAGCATGCGCTTCACATCGGCGTGCTCGATGATGGGCCGCTGCGGCTGCGCGGCGTCCTTGCCCGCCGCCGTGATCGGACGGCCCTGCGGGCGCTGGCGCGCGTACTCGAGGCTGGCCTCGTAGCCCGCATAGCCCAGCATCACCGCGCCCAGGCCGACGCCGATGCGGGCCTCGTTCATCATGTGGAACATGCAGCGCAGGCCGTCGCCGGGCTTGCTCACGAGATAGCCGATGGCGCCGCGCTTGCCGCCCGGCGTGTGGCGGCCCTCGCCGAAGTTGAGCAGGCAGTTGGTCGTGCCGCGATAGCCGAGCTTGTGGTTCAGGCCCGCCAGGGCCACGTCGTTGCGCTCGCCGGTGAGCCGGCCCTTCGTGTCCACCAGGTGCTTGGGCACGATGAACAGCGAGATGCCCTTGGTGCCCGGCAGCGGCTTGCCGTCGGGACCGGGGATCTTGGCCAGCACCAGGTGGACGATGTTCTCGGTGATCTCGTGCTCGCCGCCGGAGATCCACATCTTGTTGCCAGTCAGGCGATAGCGCGGGCCCAGGGGATCGGCCTCGAAGTCCTGGCCATCGGGCTCGGCGCGCGTCGCGACGTCGGACAGCGAGGAGCCCGCCTGCGGCTCGGACAGGCACATGGTGCCGAACCAGCGGCCGCTGAACTCGTTCATCGCGAAGACCTCGCGCTGCGCGTCCGTGCCGTGCGCCATCAGCAGATTGGCGTTGCCGTTGGTCAGCATGGCGTAGCCGCCCATGGCGACGCTGGCCTTGCTGAAGAAGCAGTTGGCGGCCATCTCGACCACGCAGGGCAGCTGCATGCCGCCGTGCTCGTGGTCCTGCGCCGCCGCGAGCATGCCGGAGCCGACGTAGGCGGCGAGCGCGTCATGCGTGGCTTGCGGCAGATGGACGCGCTCGCCGTCGAAGCGGGGTTCCTCGGTGTCGGCGAGGCGGTTGAAGGGCGCGAACTTCTCGCGGGCGATCTTCTCGCAGGTGTCGAGCACCGCATCGAAGGTCTCGCGCGAGTGGTCCGCGAAGCGCTCGCGGCTGCCGAGGTCCTGCACCTTCAGCCAGTCGTAGAGCAGGAAATCGAGGGTATTGCGCATGAGGCGGACCGGAACGGCGGATCGAAGAAGCCGCCATCGTCGCGCAGCCCGGGGGCGCTGGCTGTCAACTGCGCGATAGCGGCGCCCCCGCCCCGACGCCGGTCCTACCCGACGATGTGGAAGGCGAAGTCCTGCTGGAATCGCCACCCCGTCGGCACGTCGGCCGGCCTGGTGAAGCGGCGCAGCGTCCGCTGGCTGGTTTCCTCGAGCTCGCGTCGCAGCGTCTGCCGCACCAGACCGCTGTCGCGGTCGCGCACGTTGTCGCCGCTGGAGACGCCCACCATGTCCCCGAGCCGCAGTTCCTGCTCGGTCCACTCGACGGTGGCGGCCGAGGGATTGAAGCTCATGCGGTAGTTGCCGTAGATCGAGTAGGCCATGCCCATGCTGGGGTACTCGATCTCCCCAGCGATGGCCGACACCACGCCCGCGACGTAGACGCAGGCGTCGAGCCGTCCGGCCGGCCACTTGCGCAGCTGGGCCACGTAGGCATCGGGGTCGGCGCGCAGCTCGCGGCCGGCCTCGCACTCGGCGGGCAGCCGCAGGCCCGCGTCCTCCAGCGCCCAGTACATCGCCGCGGCCCGGTCACGGTTGCCCGCCGCCAGGCCCGCGACCAGCCGCAGCCGGCCTTGCGGCTCGCCCGCCGCGGTGGCCTGCTGGTACAGGGTCGCCGCGCGATCCCAGTCCGGCTTGAGGCAGACGCCCTGCTCGTACATCGTGCCCGCCAGCAGATAGGCCGACGGGTACTTGCGCTTGAGCGCCTCGTTGAGCCGGCTCGCCGCCAGCGTGCAGTCCTGCGCCCGCATCGCGTCGTGGATGGCGGCGATGGCCTGCGACTCGGGTTTGGTGGGAGGCTCCTTGCGGTTGTCGGCGGCGCCGGCCTGGGTCGCGCCCAGGGGCAGCGTCGCGCCGACGGTCAGCACGCGCGCGGCGCACCCGAGAGCGGAAAGGGCGCCTTTCGGCGCCCCTGCGGTCAGTTCAGACAGTTGAGTGGGGTTCACAGGACCTCGAAGACACCGGCGGCACCCATGCCGCCGCCAATGCACATCGTGACACAAACCCGCTTCGCCCCGCGACGCTTGCCTTCGATCAGCGCGTGGCCGGTCAGGCGCTGGCCCGACACGCCGTACGGGTGGCCGATCGCGATCGCGCCGCCGTTGACGTTCAGGCGATCCATCGGGATGCCCAGCGTGTCCGCGCAATACAGCACCTGCACCGCGAAGGCCTCGTTGAGTTCCCACAGGTCGATGTCCGAGACCTTCAGGCCCAGGCGCTTGAGCACCTTGGGCACGGCGAAGACCGGGCCGATGCCCATCTCGTCGGGCTCGCAGCCCGCGACGGCGAAGCCCAGGAAGCGGCCCAGCGGTTTCAGGCCCTTCTTCTCCGCGTAGGACTCGCTGACGATGGCGCAGGCGCCCGCGCCGTCGCTGAACTGGCTGGCGTTGCCGGCCGTCACCACGCCGCCAGGGATGGCGGTGCGGATGTCCTTGATGCTCTCGTAGGTCGTGCCCACGCGCAGACCTTCGTCCACGCTCACGGTCACTTCCCTGGTCATCATGCCGCGCACCTTGTCGGCCACGCCGGCCATCACGGTGATGGGGACGATCTCGTCGTTGAACAGGCCCTCGGCCTGCGCCGCGCAGGCCTTCTGCTGGCTGCCCGCGCCGTAGTGGTCCATGCGCTCCTTGGAGACCTTGTAGCGCTGGGCCACGTTCTCCGCCGTCTGCAGCATCGACCAGTAGATCTCCGGCTTGTGCGCCATCAGCCAGCTCTCCTGGATCATGTGGCGGTTGGCCTCGTTCTGGACGCAGGAGATGCTCTCCACGCCGCCGGCGATGTACACGTCGCCCTCGCCCGCGATGATGCGCTGCGAGGCCGTCGCGATGGTCTGCAGGCCGCTGGAGCAGAACCGGTTGACGGTCTGCCCGCCCACGGTCACGGGCAGACCCGCGCGCAGCGCGATCTGGCGCGCGATGTTGCTGCCGGTGGCGCCTTCCGGCGTCGCGCAGCCCATCAGCACGTCCTCGACGTCCGCGCCGTCGATGCCGGCGCGCTCGACCGCCGCGCGGACCACGTGGCCGCCCAGCGTCGCGCCGTGGGTCATGTTGAAGGAGCCCTTCCAGCTCTTGGCCAGCGGGGTGCGGGCCGTGGAAACGATCAGTGCCTTGCTCATGTCTTGCTCCTTCGTGCTTATTCGTTGAAGCCCTTGCCCTCGTGGGCGAGGCGGGCCAGCAGCGGCGCGGGCTCCCAGAACTTCGCGTCGTCCAGCGGGTTCTTGGCGAAACGCTTCATCGCCTGCACGACGTTGTAGAGGCCCACCGTGTCGGCGTAGCACATCGGGCCACCGCGCCACAGCGGGAAGCCGTAGCCGGTCAGGTAGACCATGTCGATGTCGGAGGCGCGCAGCGCGATGCCCTCCTCCAGGATGCGCGCGGCCTCGTTGACCAGCGCGAACACCAGGCGGTGGACGATCTCCTCGTCGCTGATCTTGCGCGGCGTGATGCCCAGCGCCGAGCGGTGCATGTCGATCATCTCCAGCACCGTCCTGGACGGGATGGCGTCGCGCTTGCCGGGCAGGTAGTCGTACCAGCCCGCGCCGGTCTTCTGGCCGAAGCGGCCCATCTCGCAGAGCAGGTCGGCGGTCTTGGAGTAGCGCAGGTCCGGCTTCTCCTGGTAGCGGCGCTTGCGGATGTACCAGCCCACGTCGTTGCCGGCCAGGTCGCCCATGCGGAACGGGCCCATCGCGAAGCCGAAGCGCTCCACGGCCTTGTCGACCTGCTGCGGCGTGCAGCCCTCCTCCAGCAGGAAGCCGGCCTGGCGGCTGTACTGCTCGATCATGCGGTTGCCGATGAAGCCGTCGCACACGCCCGAGACCACGCAGGTCTTGCGGATCTTCTTGCCCAGCGCCATGACCGTGGCCAGCACGTCCTTGGCGGTGGCCTCGCCGCGCACGACCTCCAGCAGCTTCATCACGTTGGCCGGGCTGAAGAAGTGGGTGCCGATGACGTCCTGCGGACGCTTGGTGAAGTGGGCGATCTTGTTGACGTCCAGCGTCGAGGTGTTGGAGGCCAGGATCGCGCCGGGCTTCATCACCGCGTCCAGCTGCTTGAACACCTGCTCCTTGACGCCCAGGTCCTCGAAGACGGCCTCGATGACGATGTCGGCATCGCCGATCTCGGCGTAGCTCAGGGTGGTGTGCAGCAGGCTCATGCGCTGCGTGTACTTGTCCTCCTTGAGCTTGCCCTTCTTGACCTGCGCCTCGTAGTTCTTGCGGATGGTGGCGACGCCGCGGTCCAGCGCCTCCTGCTTCATCTCCAGCATCACGACGGGGATGCCGGCGTTGAGGAAGTTCATCGCGATGCCGCCACCCATGGTGCCGGCGCCGATCACGGCGACCTTCTCGATCTTGCGCAGCGGCGTGTCCTCGGGGACGTCGGGGATCTTGGACGCGGCGCGCTCGGCGAAGAACGCGTGGCGCAGCGCCTTGGACTCGGGCGTCAGCATCAGCGCGCCGAAGGCCTCGCGCTCGGCGCGCATGCCGTCCTCGAACTTCATGCTGACCGCGTTGGCCACGGTCTCCACGCACTGCAGCGGCGCGGGGAAGTTCTTGCTCATCGCGCCCACCGTGTTGCGGGCGAACTGGAAGAAGGCCTGCGCCTCGGGGTGCTGGGCCTTGAGGTCGCGCACGCGCGGCAGCGGGCGCTTGTCGGCGATCTCCAGCGCGTACTGGACCGCGCCGTCGATGAGGTCGCCCTCGATCACCTTCTGGAACAGCACCTGGCCTGGCACCATCGCCAGCATCTCGGAGTTCACCGGCTCGCCGCTGACGATCATGTTCAGCGCGGGCTCCACGCCCAGGGCGCGCGGCAGGCGCTGCGTGCCGCCGGCGCCGGGCAGCAGGCCCAGCTTCACTTCCGGCAGCGCGATCTTGGCCCCCGGCGCGGTGACGCGGTAGTGGCAGCCCAGCGCCAGCTCCAGGCCGCCGCCCATGGCGACGCTGTGGATCGCGGCGACGACCGGCTTGGTGCAGGCCTCGACACGGTTGATCAGCGAGCCCAGGTTGGGCTCGGCCAGCGCCTTGGGCGAGCCGAACTCGCGGATGTCGGCGCCGCCGGAGAAGGCCTTGCCGGCCCCCGTCAGGACCACGGCCTTCACGGCCGGGTCGTTCTCGGCGCGCTCGATGCCCTCGGAGATGGCGAGCCGCGTGGCGTGACCCAGGCCGTTGACCGGGGGGTTGTTGAGCGTGATCACCGCGACCTGGCCGCGGACTTCGTAACTGGCACCCATGCTTGTTCCTTCCAGTGCAGGTGAGAAACCTCGCCGCCGTCGCCGTGTCTCCCCGGTCGCGCGTCAGCGAAAAGAACGATCGTTCGATTCTAGGCAGCGGCGAGCCGCGACGCTTGTCTCTGCCGTGACAAGGCGTCACCGGGGGAAGTCCGGAGGGGAATGGCGGGGCGGGCGGGCGCGGAGGAAGGCGGTCCGGCGGCGCGCCGGAGCGCTCAGAAGCGCTTCTCGATCTGCGTCGGCGCGAAACCGTGGCGGGCGGCGTCGTCGGGATCCTCGTACTGGGTCTGGGCGAAGCCGGCATCGGATTCGCCGCCTGACGGCGCGGGACGGCGCGACGCGGGCGGCGGTTCCGCGGGCAGGATGGACTCGGGGCCGTCGAGGGTCTCGGCCGGGCTGCCGGTGGTCATCGCCTTGCGGCGGAAGCGTTCCGCGATCAGCCGCAGTTCGCCCAGCTCCAGCTGCAGATGCTCGATCTGCCGCCGCGCCTGGGTGCTCTGCTGGTTCATCAGCTGGCGCGAGGCCTCGATGCGGTCGATCAGACGCCGCGCGCGTTTCAGGCGCGGCCACCACCAGGCGCTCGCGCCGATTCCGCCGGCGGCCATCCCGGCCACCACGCCCGCGACCACCATCCAGGGCTGCACCGAGTTCATGAGGAGTCCTTGTTCTTCTGTCCCGGACTCAATGTAGTGCGGCGCTCGCACGCCGGGGAGGCGCGCGCTTCCCGGGATCAGGGGACGCGGGACTGCTTGAACGCGGGGGACGGCGATGTCGGGCGTGAGGGAGATCACGCGCGCGGGGGCCGTCCGGCGGCGCTCAGACCTCCAGCCACTCCTTGCGCACGTAGGCGTTGGCGCGCAGGTCGGCGGGCGTGCCCTCGAAGACGATGCGGCCGTGGCCCATCACGTAGCAGCGCTCGGAGATCTCCAGCGCGATGGCCAGCTTCTGCTCCACCAGCAGCACGGACACGCCGCGCCGCTTGAGCTCCTTGAGGTACTCCGCGACCAGCTCGACGATCTTGGGCGCCAGGCCCTCGGTGGGCTCGTCGATCATGATCAGGTCCGGATCACCCATCAGCGTGCGGCACAGCGTGAGCATCTGCTGCTCCCCGCCGGAGAGCACGCCGGCCTCGGTGTGCTGGCGTTCCTTCAGGCGCGGGAACATCGCGTACATGTCGTCGAAGCCCCAGCGCGGTGTCTTGCCGCGCCGCCCGGACTTCTCGCCCAGCATCAGGTTCTGGTGCACCGTCAGCTTGGGGAAGATGTCCCGGTTCTCCGGCACGTAGCCGATGCCGCGATGCGCGATCTCGTAGGCCTTCTCGCCCAGCAGCGCCTGGCCGCCCCAGTCGATGCTGCCCGTCCCCTCGACCTGCCCCATGATGGTCTTGACCGTCGTCGATCGCCCCGAGCCGTTGCGGCCCAGCAGGCTGACGATCTCGCCGGGGCGGACCTCCATGGTCACGCCGTGCAGCACGTGGCTCTTGCCGTAGAAGGCGTGGACGTTGTCCAGCTTCAGTGCCCGCGCGTGCGCCGCCGACGCGCCGGCCGCGGCGGCGCGCATCGCGCCGACATTCGAATCCTTCATCTCCACGCTCATGCATGCGCTCCCGCGGCCTGCGACTCGGCCAGCACCGATCCCAGATAGGCCTCCTGGACGCGCGCGTTGGCGCGCACCGCGTCGGGCGTGTCGAAGGCGATCACCTCCCCATAGACCAGCACCGCGATCTTGTCCGCCAGGCCGAAGACCACGCCCATGTCGTGCTCCACCGTCAGCAGGGTGCGACCCTCGGTGACCTCCCGGATCAGCTGGATGAAGCGCTTGGTCTCGCTCTTGCTCATGCCGGCGGTCGGCTCGTCCAGCAGGATGACCTGCGAGCCGCCGGCGATGGTGATGCCGATCTCCAGCGCGCGCGCCTCGGCATAGGTCAGGTTGATCGCGGGGACGTCGCGCTTCTTGTCGAGGTGGATCATCTCCAGCAGCTCCTCGACCCGTTCGTTCACGTCCTCCATGCCCGCGAGGAACTTCCAGAACGCGTACTTGTGGCCCATGGACCAGAGCAGCGCGCAGCGGATGTTCTCGAAGACCGACAGCCGCGTGAACAGGTTGGACACCTGGAAGCTGCGCGACAGCCCCCGGCGGTTGATCTGGTACGGAGGCAGCTGGTCGATGCGCTCGCCGAAGAGCTTGATCTCCCCGCTGGTGGGCGCGAAGCGGCCGCTGATCAGGTTGAACAGCGTGGACTTGCCCGCGCCGTTGGGGCCGATGATGGCCACGCGCTCGCCCGGCTTCACCGCGAGCTCCGCGCCGCGGATGATCTCGCTCTTGCCGAAGCTCTTGCGGACGGACTTCAGTTCCAGTGCGTACGGCGCGCTCACAGGCTTTCCCTCCGCTTGATCTCTTTCTCGATCTCTTCCTGCGCCTGGTCCCACTCGCGGCGGAACTGGCGGCGCACGACCTCGAACAGGCCGATCCCGGTCAGCAGCACGAAGCCCGCCCCGAACCAGGAGTCCACGCTCCTGGCGTCCAGCGCCACGCCCAGGTAGTGCATCTTGGGTCCGAGCGCCTCGTTGAGCTGCAGGTGATAGAGCATTTCCACCATGGTGGAGCCGCCCACCAGCACGGTCAGCGCCGCGCCGGCCAGCCCGAGATAGGAGGGCCACAACGCGCGCAGCTTGCCGAAGGCGGCCAGACGCAGATTCATCATGATCAGCGAGGCGATGCCGCCCGGCGCGTACATGACCATGAACAGGAAGACCAGGCCGAGGTAGAGCAACCAGGCCTTGGTCAGCTCCGACAGCAGCACCAGCGCGACCACCATCAGCACGGCGCCGATGATGGGCCCGAAGAAGAAGGTCGCGCCGCCCAGGAAGGTGAACAGCAGGTACGCGCCCGAGCGCGCCGCGCCGACCACCTCGGCGGTGACGATCTCGAAGTTCAGCGCCGACAGCCCGCCCGACACCCCGGCGAAGAAGCCCGCGATCAGGAAGGCCAGGAAGCGCACCCACTGCGTGTCGTAGCCGATGAACTCGACCCGCTCCGGGTTGTCGCGCACCGCGTTGAGCATGCGGCCCAGGGGCGTGCGCGTGAACGCGTAGAGCAGCGCCGTGCAGACGAAGCAATAGACGGCGATCAGGTAGTAGACCTGGATCTGCGGGCCGAAGGTGATGCCCATCAGGCCCTTGCCCACCACGCGGTTGGACGAGATGCCGCCCTCGCCGCCGAAGAACTCCGGCAGCATCAGCGACATCGACCAGATCAGCTCGCCCAGGCCCAGCGTGATCATCGCGAAGGGCGTGCCCGACTTCTTGGTCGAGACGTAGCCGAACAGCGCCGCGAAGAACAGGCCGGCGAAGCCGCCGACCACCGGCACCAGGCTCACGGGGAGCGCCAGCTGGCCGCCCCCGACCATGTTCAGCGTGTGGATCGCCAGGTAGGCGCCCAGCCCGCTGTAGACCGCGTGGCCGAAGCTCAGCATGCCGCCCTGCCCCAGCAGCAGGTTGTAGGACAGGCAGGCGATGATCGCGATGCCCATCTGCGACAGCATGGTCTGCGCCAGGCTGCTGGTCCACATCAGCGGGGCCACGATGAGCGCGACGGCGTACAGGCTCCAGATCAGCCAGCGGCCGACGTTGTGGGGCTTGAAGTGATAGGTCTCGGCGCGCCTGGCGCGCGACGGGCGGGCGGCATTCGCGCCATTCGCGCCATTCGCGCCATTCGCGCCTTTGGCGGCGATGGCCGCGTTGACCGCGGCGGTCGTCGCGGTGACCGCGGCGGTGGCCGCCGTGGCGGTCGAGGAGGTGGGGACGGCGGACATCGTTCAGCCCTCCCGCGTGCCGAGCAGGCCCTTGGGCCGGAAGATCAGGATCAGGACCATCAGCAGATACGGAAGGATGGGCGCGACCTGCGCGAGCGTGAGCTTGAGCAGCGGGTAGCCGAAGGTGTCGGGACCGAGCTTGAAGGCCTGCGCCAGCGACACGTCGACGGTCAGCGGCAGGGTCTGCAGCAGGCCGATGACGATGGACGCGACGAAGGCCCCGGCCAGCGAGCCGATGCCGCCGACCACGACCACCACGAAGATGATGGAGCCGACGATCACCGCCATCGCGGGCTCGGTGACGAAGGTGATGCCGCCGATGACGCCTGCGAGCGCCGCCAGCGCGCAGCCGCTGCCGAAGACCAGCATCAGCACGCGCGGGACGTTGTGGCCCAGGGCCTCGACCATCTCCGGATGCGTCAGCGCCGCCTGGATGACCAGGCCGATGCGCGTGCGGGTGAGCAGCAGCCACAGCGCCAGCAGCATGCCCAGCGCGACCAGCATCATGAAGGCGCGCGTCAGCGGGAACTTGGAGCAGCTGGCCACCGCGCAGACCGCGGTGGAGGCGTCGCCCCACACCAGCTGCAGCGCCTGGCCCGGCGCATGCACCAGGGTGAAGGCCGCGCCCTGCAGCGAGGCCGGCGGCGGGAACGGGACCGCGGTGCGGCCCCAGACCAGCTGGACCAGCTCGAGCACGACGTAGGACAGGCCGAAGGTGATGAGCAGCTCCGGGACGTGGCCGAACTTGTGGACGCGCCGCAGCGCGCCCCGCTCGAACAGCGCCCCGCAGCCGCCCACCAGCAGCGGCGCGAGGATCAGCGCGGGCCAGAACCCGACCCACCCCGCCAGCGTGTACGCGAAGTACGCGCCCAGCATGTAGAAGCTCGCATGCGCGAAGTTCAGCACGCCCATCATGCTGAAGATCAGCGTCAGCCCGGAGCTGAGCATGAACAGCAGCAGGCCGGACGACAGGCCGTTCAGCAGGTTGATCAGTATCTGTTCCAAAACATCATCCTCTCTCTACACGAGCCGGGTTGGCGTGGATCCCGTCGCGAGCGGGCCGAGGTCGGGCCGAAGCGCGGAGCCGTACTCCCGTACGGCGAGCACTGCAGGCCCGAGATCGGTCTGCGCAGCAGGGAGACGCGTCAACCCGGACGCTTCATCTGGCAGCTCGTGGGCGTGCTCGAGACGTAGGCGTCATAGGTCTTCACGGGGGCGAAGTTATAGCCCGTGTTCTCGACGTTGTAGGGGTGCTTGGCGTCAACCTTCTCCCAGCGCGAGATGTAGATCGGCTGCTGCAGCTGGTGGTCGGTCTTGCGCATCTCGACGTCGCCGTTGAAGGACTTGAACTTCAGCCCTTCCAGCACCGCCGCGACCTTCACCGGATCGGTGCTCTTGGCCTTGGCCATCGCGGTGGACAGCGCGTTGTAGATGTGGATCACCGAGCCGGTGTAGAAGTCGTCGTTGAACTTGGCCTTGAACTCGTTGGCCCACTGGTCCATCTGACCGCCCATGTTGTTGTAGTTGTAGGCCGCCTGGTAGACGCGGCCGGCGCCCGCCGCGCCCATGGCCGTCGGCGTGCCGGTGACGCCGGCGTAGTAGGTGTAGAACTTGCCGTTGTAGCCGGCCTCGGAGGCCGCCTTCACCAGCAGCGCCAGGTCCGAGCCCCAGTTCCCCGTGATCACCGTGTCGGCGCCGCTGGCCTTGATCTTGGCCACGTAGGGCGCGAAATCGCGCACCTGCGCCAGCGGGTGCAGGTCCTCGCCGACGATCTGCACGTCGGGCCGCTTCTTGGCCAGGCCTTCCTTGGCGTACTTGGCGACCTGATGGCCGTGCGCGTAGTTCTGGTTGAGCAGGTAGACCTTCTTGACGTCCGGCTGGTCCTTCAGGAAGGTGGTGATCGCCTCCATCTTCATGGACGTGTCCGCGTCGAAGCGGAAGTGCCAGTAGCTGCACTTGCTGTTGGTCAGGTCCGGGTCCACGGCCGAGTGGTTCAGGTAGATCACTTCCTTGCCGGGGTTGCGCTCGTTGTGCTTGTTCACCGCGTCGATGATGGCCAGCGCCGCGCCCGAGCCGTTGCCCTGCGTCACGTAGCGCACGCCCTGGTCGATGGCCGACTTCAGCGCGTTGAGCGACTCGGCCGGGCTGAGCTTGTTGTCGATCGCGATGACCTCGAACTTCACGCCGGCCGGGTTGTTGGCGTTGAACTTCTCGGCGAAGAACTGGAAGGACTTCACCTGGTTCTGCCCCACCGGGGCCATCAGGCCGGACAGCGGATCGATCCAGGCGATCTTGACCGTCTCGCCCTTCTGCGCATACGCGCCGGTGGCCGCCATCACGGCGAACGCGGCGACGGCCAGCGGCCGGGCCAGGGAGGGAATCGAACGCGTGCTGTGCTTGCTCATGCTTGTCTCCTGATGTGGTTGTGTGTGCGATGCAAGGCGATTCAAAGCGACGTACTGCGATGGACTGCGGCGACGGACTGCGGCGATGCGCGATCAAGGGAAATCGGGGGCGGGTCTCCTGTGGGGGTGCCCGGCGCGGCGGCCTCATCGCCGCGCGGTGCACCCGGATCTCTGACGGAAGCGGTCGGCGGCGGCCGGCCGCGGCAGCGACGCGCCCGGCGCGGCCGGGCCCGTCGCCGGGCTCAGCAGCCCGGCAGCTTGTGGGACTTGAACTGCTCGCGCAGCTTGAGCTTGAGCATCTTCCCGGTGGCGGTGTGCGGAATCTCGTCGACGAAGACGACGTCGTCCGGCACCTGCCACTTGGCGATGCGGCCCTCGTAGAAACCGATCAGGTCCTCGCGGGTCAGCGCCGCGCCGGCCTCGCCGGGCTTGCGCACCACCACCAGCAGCGGGCGCTCGTCCCACTTCGGGTGCGCGACCGCGATCACCGCCGCCTCGTGCACGGCGGGGTGCGCCATGGCGATGTTCTCGAGGTCGATGGAGCTGATCCACTCGCCGCCGGACTTGATGACGTCCTTGCTGCGGTCGGTGATCTGCATGAAGCCGTCGGCGTCGATGGCGGCCACGTCCCCGGTCGGGAACCACTCGCCCATGTCGCGGCCGTCCGCGCCCGTCACCCGCATCAGCGGCGATCCGGCGTGGCCGAAGTAGCTGTTGATCACCCAGGGCCCGCGCACGACCAGGTTGCCCGAGCTCTCGCCATCCCAGGGCAGCGCGCGGCCGCTGTCGTCGACGACGGCCATGTCCACGCCGTAGATGGCCTTGCCCTGCTTCTCCAGCAGGCGGCGCTGCTGCTCGACGGGCAGCTCCAGCTGGCGGCTGCTGAGCCGCGACAGCGTGCCCAGCGGCGACATCTCGGTCATGCCCCAGGCGTGGATCACGTCCACGCCGTAGTCGTCCATCAGCGTGCGCAGCATCGCCGGCGGGCAGGCCGAGCCGCCGATCACCGTGCGCTTGAAGGTCGAGAACTTCAGCTGGTTGGCGCCGACGTAGTTCAGCAGGCCCAGCCACACGGTGGGCACGCCGGCGCTGAAGGTGACCTTCTCCGTCTCGAAGAGCTCGTAGAGCGACTTCCCGTCCAGATGCGGTCCGGGGAACACCAGCTTGCAGCCCACCAGCGCGGTGCTGTAGGGCAGGCCCCAGGCGTTGACGTGGAACATGGGGACCACGGGCAGGATCACATCGCGGCGCGAGGCCGACATCGCGTCCGGCAGCGCCGCGCCGTAGGCGTGCAGCACCGAGCTGCGGTGGCTGTACACCGCGCCCTTGGGGTGGCCGGTCGTGCCGCTGGTGTAGCAGATGGACGAGGCGGTGTTCTCGTCGAACTCGGGCCAGACGTAGTGCCCGTCCTCGGCGTCGACCAGGTCGTCGTAGCAGCGCAGGCTCGGGATGGCGGACTCGGCCGGCATGTGCGCGCGGTCCGTCATCAGGATGAAGTGCCGGATGTGCGGCAGCTGCGCGTGGATCTTCTCGACCAGCGGCAGGAAGGTCAGGTCGAAGCAGAGGGCGCGGTCCTCGGCGTCGTTGGCGATCCAGGCGATCTGCTCGGGGAACAGGCGCGGGTTGATGGTGTGGCAGACCAGTCCGGAGCCGGAGGTCCCGTAATAGATCTCCAGGTGGCGGTAGCCGTTCCAGGCCAGCGTGCCGACGCGCTCCCCGGCCGCCAGGCCCAATCGCGCGAAGGCCTGCGCCAGCTGGCGGGAGCGCTTCTCGACGGCGGCCCATGTCGTGCGGTGCAGGTCGCCCTCGACCCGCTTGCTGACGATCTCCGTATCCCCGGCGTGCCGCGCCGCGTGCGTGATCAGCGAGGAGATCAGCAGCGGCATCGACATCATCTGGCCCATCAGTGCCATTCGTGTCTCCTGGATTGGGTCCGGTGCCTCGCCGCGTCCGGTGCCGACAGATGGCGGATCCGGAAGCTCGCGGGCGCCGTGTCTCGGTCTTTCGGGGCAGTCTATCGACCGGCCCCCGCGCCTGGCGTCACCCTAGTGACGCGGCCGCGCTTCTGGCATAGGGGATTACACGGGCGGTACAACCCCAGGCTCCAGCCTGGTGCACGCGCGGCCGAAGTCACGGAATGGCCGGGATCGCGTGGCCATCGGCCCTTCCGGGGATCAACCCCGGATTGGCAAGCCGCGCGCGGGATGCGAGATTCCATGCGACCCCGGATCGGAAAACCCGAACCCACGACAACAACGCCGCGCCAGGGCGGCAAAGGAGACATCGAATGCGTTTGAAGGACCTCCCGCTCGCGAGCAAGCTCTACGGGGCCATGGGCCTGTTGATCCTCGCGATGCTGGTGATCGGCGGCGGCACGCTGGTCCGCAACGAACAGATCATCAGCCAGGCCACGGCCTCCATCAACGACGCGCAGGACATCATCCGCAAGTCCGTCCAGTGGCAGGGCATGACGCAGACCGCGGTGGCGCGCAGCATGGCCAGCGCGATCAGCTCGGACCCGGCGGTGGGTGAGCTGTTCAAGGAGAACATCGCCAACGACGCGCCCGAGGTGGCCAAGCTGCGCGAGGGCATCGCCAAGCAGGCCGAGCGGCCCGAGGACAAGGCCAAGCTCAAGGAGATCGTCGGCCTGGGCCAGACCCTGCTGGCCGCCAGCAAGAAGGCGCGCGACGCCGGCGAGGCGGGCGACTGGACCGCCACCAGCCGCATCGTCAAGAGCGAGTACGTGCCCTCGGTCAAGGCCTACCTGGACGCGATCGGCCAGTTCGTCGTGATGCAGGAGCAGCGCGCCGACGCGGCCCGCCAGGCCTCGCTGGACGCGCGCGCCGCGCTGCGCTGGCAGGCGGGCTTCGCCGCGCTGGTGATCGCCGGGCTGGGCATCGCCACCGCCTGGCTGCTCAGCCGCGCGATCGCGCTGCCGATGGCGCAGGCGGTGCAGGTGGCGGAGGCGGTCGCCGCGGGCGACCTGCGCTCCGACATCGACCAGGACGCGCGCGATGAGACCGGGCAGCTGCTGACCGCGCTCAAGCGCATGAACGAGAGCCTCATGCGCATCGTCGGCCAGGTCCGCCAGAGCAGCGACTCCATCGCCACCGGCACGGGCGAGATCGCCAGCGGCAACGCCGACCTGTCGCAGCGCACCGAGCAGCAGGCCGCCAACTTGCAGCAGACGGCCGCCTCGATGGAGGAGCTGACCGCCACCGTCAAGCAGAACGCCGACATCGCGCGCACGGCGACGCAGCTGGCGCAGTCGGCCTCGGAGGTCGCGGTCAGCGGCGGTCAGGCGGTGCAGGAGGTCGTGGCGGTGATGCGCCAGATCGACGAGAGCTCGCGCCGCATCAACGACATCATCGGCACCATCGACGGCATCGCCTTCCAGACCAACATCCTGGCGCTGAACGCGGCGGTCGAGGCCGCCCGCGCCGGCGAACAGGGGCGCGGCTTCGCGGTCGTCGCGAGCGAGGTGCGGGCGCTGGCCCAGCGCAGCGCCGCGGCGGCCAAGGAGATCAAGTCGCTGATCGGGGACAGCGGCGCCAAGGTCGAGACCGGCTCGCGCCTGGCCGGCAGCGCCGGCGAGACCATGGGGCAGATCGTCGAGCAGGTGCGGCGCGTGTCGGATCTGATCTCCGAGATCAGCGCCGCCAGCGCCGAGCAGAGCCAAGGCATCGACCAGATCGGCGACGCGATCAGCCAGCTCGACCAGGTCACGCAGCAGAACGCCGCGCTGGTCGAGGAATCGGCCGCCGCCGCCGAGAGCCTCAAGCACCAGGCCGCGCAGCTGAACCAGGCGGTGGCGGTGTTCCGGCTGTAGACCGCTTCCGGCGCGGATCGGCGAGTGGCGTCGGCGCGGCCGCGCGACGGCCGCGGCGGGCGCCCGGCGCACTCGCCAAGGACCGGCGCAGCCGTGGGCGCGCCGCGCCGCCGAGAGCCTCGGCTCCCTCCAGGGAAAAGGGGCGCTGGCTACACTGCCCGCCATGACTTTCCCCGAGACGACCGCCCTGCCCTCGCCCGTGCTGGCCGAGGGCTTCGAGGGCGCCGAGCCGGCCCGCTGGACCAACCGCTTCGCGACGCTCGGTCCCCAGTTCTTCACCGAGCTGCCCGGCACCGGCCTGCCCGAGCCGCACTGGATCGCCACCAGCCCCGACTGCGCCGCCACCCTCGGCTGGCCCGCCGACTGGTGGACCCGGCCCGGCGCGCTCGAGGTCTTCAGCGGCAACGCCCATCTGCCCGGCATGCGCCCGCTGGCCACCGTCTACAGCGGCCACCAGTTCGGCGTCTGGGCCGGTCAGCTCGGCGACGGCCGCGCGCTGATGCTCGGCGGCATCGACACGCCGGACGGCCACTTCGAGCTGCAGCTCAAGGGCGCCGGCCTGACGCCCTACTCCCGTCGCGGGGACGGCCGCGCGGTGCTGCGCTCCTCGATCCGCGAGTTCCTCTGCTCCGAGGCCATGGCGGCGCTGGGCATCCCGACCACGCGCGCGCTCGCGCTCACCGGCTCGGCCCGGCTCAAGGTCCAGCGCGAGACCGTGGAGACCGGCGCCATCGTCACGCGCGTGGCGCCCAGCTTCCTGCGCTTCGGCCACTTCGAGCACTTCACCCATCACGGCATGGAAGCGCAGACGCGGGAGCTGTTCGACCACTTCGTCCGCCACCACGCGCCCGAATGCGCCGACGCGCCGAACCCGGTGACGGCGGTGCTGGCCAAGGTCGCGGCGCAGACCGCCGACATGGTCGCGCAGTGGCAGGCCGTCGGCTTCATGCATGGCGTGATGAACACCGACAACATGTCGATGCTGGGCCTGACCATCGACTACGGCCCCTTCGGCTTCATGGACGGCTTCGACCCGGGCCATGTCTGCAACCACTCGGACCATCAGGGCCGCTACGCCTTCGCCCGCCAGCCGCAGGTGGCGTTCTGGAACCTGCACGCGCTGGCGCAGGCGCTGCTGCCGCTGATGCCCGGCGTCGAGGACGACCAGGACGCCGCCGGCGATGAACTGATCGCCGCGCTGGACATCTACCGCGAGCGCTTCGGCAACGCGCTGCTGGGCGCCATGCGCGCCAAGCTGGGCCTGAGCGCCGAGGTCGACGAGCGCGGCGAGGACGGTCCGCTGATCGACGACTGGCTGCGGCTGCTCGCCGCGCACCACACCGACTACACGATCGCGCACCGCCGCCTGGCGGCCTTCGACGAGTCGCGCGCGCCCGACGCCGCGGACGCGCCCGGCAACGCCGCGCTGCGGGACCTGTTCCTGGACCGGGCCGCCTTCGACGCCTGGGCGCTGCGCTACGCCGCGCGCTTGAAGCTGGAGCCGGCGGCCGCATCTGCGAGCCCTTCGACACCGTCGACCCGCGCCGAGCGGATGAACGCGGTCAATCCGGCGGTGGTGCTGCGCAACCACCTCGCCGAGACCGCCATCCGCCAGGCCGAGGCCGGCGACTTCAGCGAAGTGCGCCGGCTGCTGGAGGTGCTGCGCCGTCCCTACGACGCGCCCGCGCAGGCGTCCGACGCCGGCTTCCCGCCCGACTGGGCCAACGACCTGGAGGTTTCCTGTTCATCATGAGCCGCTACGACAAGTTCATCCAAGACGCCACCGACCAGGACCGCGATCGCGACACCGAGTACCCGGTCAAGAAGACCGACGCCCAGTGGCGTGAGCAGCTGGATCCGATGCAGTACCAGGTCGCCCGCCACGCCGCCACCGAGCGCGCCTTCACCGGCAAGTACTGGGACCACTGGGAAGCCGGGCGCTACAACTGCGTCGGCTGCGGCACGCCGCTGTTCCAGGCCGACACCAAGTTCGACGCCGGCTGCGGCTGGCCCAGCTACTACGAGCCGATCAACGCCGAGGTGGTGGAGCGCGTCGTCGACTCGACCCACGGCATGGTGCGGGTCGAGGTGCGCTGCAACAACTGCGGCACCCACCTGGGCCACGTCTTTCCCGACGGCCCGGACCCGACGGGCGAGCGCTTCTGCATCAATTCGGCCGCGATAGACTTCGAGCCCTCCTCCTCAAAGTCCCAGAAGCCCTGAGCGCCACGAGCGCCTCGGGCGCTCGTCCCCCCGCATGAAGCTGTTGCTCGACTTTCTCCCGCTCCTCCTGTTCTTCGTCACGTTCAAGTACGCGGACGGACAACCCGAGGCGGCGGCGGTCTTCGCCACCGAGCATCTGGGCTTCCTGGTCTCCGGCGGCAAGGTCGGCCCGACCGAGGCGCCCGTGCTCCTGGCCACGGTCACGGTGATGCTGGTCACCATCGCCCAGGTGCTGTTCCTGAAGCTGCGCGGCCGCAAGGTCGACCTGATGCTGTGGGTCAGCCTGGCGCTGATCGTGGTGCTGGGCGGCGCGACCGTCTACTTCCACAGCGAGACCTTCATCAAGTGGAAGCCGACGATGCTCTACTGGGCGTTCTCGGCGGCCTTCCTCGTCAGCCACCTCCTGCGCCGCAACCTGCTGCGCCAGGTGCTGAAGAACGAGGTGGACCTGCCCGATCCGGTCTGGGCGCGGCTGAACTGGGCCTGGACCCTGTTCTTCGCGGCGATGGGGTTTGCCAATCTTTACGTCGCTTACTCGTACAGCACCGAGGCCTGGGCCAACTTCAAGGTCTTCGGGTCGACCGGCCTGATGGTCCTGTTCACGCTCGGCCAAGGGGTTTACATGAGCCGCCACCTCCCTCAGGAGGAGGCCCCCGCCGAGGAACGCAAGCCATGAGCGACACCCCGAACGCCACGCCCAAGCCGGCCGCGAAACTGAATCCCGCGGCGACGCCGTCGGTCGAGATCGAGGCCCGTCTGCGGGCCGCGCTTGCCCCGGTGTCGTTAAGCCTGCGTGACGACAGCGCGCACCATGCGGGCCATTCCGGCGCCCGCGAGGGGGGGCACTATTACCTCGAAATCGTGAGCTCGCGCTTTGCCGGTTTACCCAGGGTTTCGCGGCATCGGCTCGTATATGATGCCCTCGCCGATCTGATGCAGAAGGGCATTCACGCGCTGGCCATCGATGCTCGCGCGCCCGACGAACAGCAGAAATAAGGTTCAAGCAGCGCCGTCCATCGGCGCTTTGTTTTGGAGCGTACGACGCTCGCCCGGGAGTCTGAAAGGCCCTTTATCCATGAAGAAGTTTGTGCTCGCCGCCACCGTGGCGGCCATCGGCGCCCTGTCGCTGCCGGCCATGGCCCAGAACATCGCCATCGTGAACGGCAAGCCGGTTCCGAAGGCGCGCGCCGACGTGCTGATCGCCCAGATCACCAAGCAAGGCCAGCCTCGCAGCCCCGAGATGGAAGCCAAGGTCAAGGATGAAGTCGTCCTGCGCGAGATCTTCCTGCAGGAAGCCGAGAAGCGCGGCCTGAACAAGACCGACGACTACAAGAACCAGATGGAACTGGCCCGCCAGTCCCTGCTGATCCGCGAGCTCTTCGCCGACTACGTCAAGAAGAACCCGGTCACCGAAGCCGAAGCCAAGGCCGAGTACGACAAGTTCAAGGCGCAAGCCAGCGGCACCGAGTACCACGCGCGTCACATCCTGGTCGAGAAGGAAGACGACGCCAAGGCGCTGATCAAGCAGCTGAACGGCGGCGCGAAGTTCGAGGACGTCGCGACGAAGAACTCCAAGGACACCGGTTCCGCCCAGAACGGCGGCGACCTGGGCTGGTCCGGTCCGGACGCCTACGTGCCCGAGTTCAGCGCCGCGATGGCCAAGCTCAAGGCCGGCGAGATGACGCAGGAGCCGGTGAAGTCGCAGTTCGGCTATCACATCATCAAGCTGGAAGAGACGCGTCAGGCGCAGTTCCCGGCCTTCGACGACGTGAAGGCGCAGATCATGCAGCGCCTGGGCCAGCAGAAGGTCGGCGAGTTCCAGGAGGAACTGCGCACCAAGGCCAAGACCGACTACAAGTTCTCCGCGAACTGATCGTCTGAACGTCCTGAACAGCTCTTCGGTTTTTCAGGATCTCCCAGGCCCGCGCCGCTGGAAACAGCCGCGCGGGCTTGTCGTTTCTGCCTCCGTGCCCAGATTGGACCCATGACGGCTTCCCGAATCGCCCGCCGCCTGCTGCCCTCGCCCGAGACGCTGGAACAGACCCGCGGTCTGAAGTGGCTGGGCCAGTACCTGCGCGACCGCCCCTGGCTGTGGGTGGCGCACCGCCGTCGCGTCGCGCTGGGCGCGGCACTGGGCCTGGCGGTGGGCGTGATCCCGCTGCCCACGCAGATGCTGATGGCCGCGGCGGTGGCGATCCTGTTCCGCGCCAACGTGGCCGCGGCGATCGCGGCGACCTGGCTGACCAATCCGCTGACGCTGGTCCCGATCTGGGGGCTGGCGATCTTCCTGGGCCGTCAGGTGCTGGGCGTGCACGGGCCGATCTCGGCCCCGAAGGAACTGGCCCTGGACTGGGCCGATCCCGGCATCTGGTGGCACGCGATCAGCCAATGGCTGTCGGAGCTGGGAACGCCGCTGCTGGTGGGCCTGCCCTGCGCGGGCGTGGTGCTGGGCGCGACGCTCTACGTCGTCGTCTACGTCGGCTGGTGGGGCGTGATCCGCTACGAGCGTCGACGCCGTCTGCGCGAGCGCGAGCTGCGCGTCTGAGGACGCGGGGGCGACGCGCCTCCCGCGCCGGCCACGGCCGTGGCCACGCCTCGATGCCAAGCCAGCGTGGCGCCGGCGCTGGTCGGACTCAGGCCGGCAGATCCGCCATCGTGATGTCCTGCAGATGGCCGGCCGAGATCTTCAGCTGGCGCTCGCAGCGGGCCGCGATGGTGTTGTCGTGGGTGACCATGACCAGCGTGGTCCCGAGCTCCCGGTTGAGCTCGAACATCAGACCCATCACCTGCTCCCCGGTCGCGTAATCGAGCGATCCGGTGGGCTCGTCCGCCAGCAGCAGCGCGGGCTGCTGCACGAAGGCGCGGGCCAGCGCGACGCGCTGCTGCTCGCCGCCGCTGAGCACGCGCGGGTAATGCGACAGCCGCTGCCCCAGTCCGACCCGCTCCAGCATCTGCTTGGCCTGCGCGCGGGCGTCGCGCTCGCCGCGCAGCTCCAGCGGCAGCATGACGTTCTCGAGCGCGGTCAGGTGCGCGAGCAGCTGGAAGCTCTGGAAGACGAAGCCCAGGTGCTCGCCGCGCAGCGCGGCGCGGCCGTCCTCGTCGAGCGCGAACATGTCCTGGCCGCGCAGCCGCACGGTGCCTTGCGAGGGCGTGTCCAGGCCCGCGAGGATGGAGAGCAGCGTGCTCTTGCCCGAGCCCGAGGCGCCGACGATGGCGACGGACTCCCTGGCCTGCAGCTGGAAATTGATGTCATGCAGAATGGTCAGCAGCCCGTCGGCGTCCTGCACCGACTTGCTCACATGATCGACTTCGAGGATGTTCTGAACCATGAATCAACCGCAGATGCGCCGCCGTGAATGGATGCTGCACTGTAGCGCCTGTGCCTTGGCCCTCGGGGTGGCGGGAGTCACGACGGCACCTGTCGCGGCGCAAGGCCGCACCGAAGCGAAGACCGCCGGCGCGCGCCGCATCCTGGTGCTGGGCGACAGCCTCTCGGCCGAGTACGGCCTGGCCCGCGGCAGCGGCTGGGTGGCGCTGATGGACGAGCGGCTCAAGGCGCAGAAGCTGGGCGCCGAGGTGATCAACGCCAGCATCAGCGGCGACACGACCTCGGGCGGCCGCTCGCGCCTGCCCGCGCTGCTCCAGCAGCATCGCCCGACCCACCTGATCATCGAGCTCGGCGGCAACGACGCGCTGCGCGGCCTGCCGCTGAAGATGACGCGGGAGAACCTCAAGGCCATGGTGCAGGCGGGCAAGGACGCCGGCGCCAAGGTGATGCTGGTGGGCATGCAGATCCCGCCCAACATGGGCGCGGCCTACGGGCGCGATTTCGAGGGCAGCTTCAAGACGGTCGCGCAGGAGGAGAAGGTGCCGCTGCAGCCCTTCCTGCTCGCGGGCGTGGCGGACCGGCCGGACGCGGCCGACTGGTTCCAGGGCGACCGCATCCACCCGCTGGCCAAGGCGCACCCGCTGATGCTGGACAACGTGTGGAAGGTGCTGCGGCCGATGCTGTGATCGGCAACGGCGCCGGCGGCCGTGGGCGACCCGCCCCGTCGCCGGCACGACGGTCGACCGGCCGGGCCGATGGCCCCTCGCGCCGGCATCGAGCCGGCCCTGCCATCGGAAAACCTGAAGCGGCGCGCTGGCGTTTGCGACGCCCGCGATCGCGACGGCTCCCTAGACTCGCGCATCCCGAACCGGGCGCGCGCGGCATCGCCGGCGCCCGCCGCTCCGACCGCCGCGACCGCCGATGTCCCCTTCTCTTCTCCTGCGCCGGGCCTTGCCGCCCTGGCTCGCGTTCGCGCTGCTGGCCACCGCCTGCGTGACGGCGGTGATCCTCGGTCACGACGGCCGCCGCGCGGCCCAGGTCGCGATGCTCGCCCTGCCCCTGCTGCTCTGGCTGTGCTGGCCCGTCGAGCGCCCCCGCTGGCGGCGCGTGCGCGCCGTCGCGGTGTCGGCCGGGATCGCGCTCTTCCTGGTCGACGGCGCGGTGCGGGCGTGGCTCGCCTCGCAGTACCAGGCGACGCCGGACAGCTCGCTGGTCCTCGCCGCCGCGGCCAACACCACCTCGCGCGAGATCGCCGAGTACCTCTCCTCGCAGGCGCCCGCGATGGCGCTGGCACTGGGGCTGCTGCTCGCCGGCCTGACGCTGACGGTCCTCGCGGTGCACGCGGCCACGCGCGGATCGGCGACCTTGTCCCGCCCGGGGCGCATCGCCATCGTGGCCTTGCTCGCGCTGTGCGCCGTCGGCTACCTGAGCAAGCCCTGGCGGCGTCATCACCCGCTGGTCTTCTGGCCCGCCTGGACGCAGGAGGTCGCCGAGCTGCGCCACGCCTGGTCCGACCAGCAGGGCCAGCGCGACCAGCTGATGCGCAACGCCCGCGCCGCGTCCCCGACGGTGACCGCGGCGGGCCCGTCGACGGTCGTGCTCGTGCTGACCGACAGCGTCAACCGCGACAACATGAGCCTCTACGGCTACACGCGCTCGACGACACCGCAGCTCGCGGCGCTCGCGCGCGAGGAGTCGGGCCGGCTGCTCACGCTGCGCCACGCGTGGTCGGTGGAGGCGGGCACGCTGGCCTCGCTCAGCGGTCTGTTCAGCTTCGGCGAGCGCGACGAGGACGATCCCGCCGGCCGCGCGCAGCACCTGCTCGCGCTCGCCCGCAGTGCCGGCTACAGGATCTGGTGGATGAGCAACCACGACGACGTCGCGGTCGACCAGCAGCACGCGCGCCTGGCCGACGAGGTCGAGATGATCAACCGGCAGCCGGGTCGCTCGTCGGCCTCGCTGGACGGGGAACTGCTGGACTGCCTGGAGGAGGCGCTGGTCGATCCCGCGCCACGCAAGCTGGTGGTGGTGCACCTGCTGGGCGCGCATCCGCATTACCGGCTGCGCATGCCGGCCGGCGACAACCCGTTCGACGACGATTCCGACGCGGTCGACAAGGGCATGATCCGCGCCGGCCATCCGCTGTGGCTGCGCGAATCCCGCCAGGACTACGACGCGGCGATCCGCTATCACGACGGCGTCGTCGCCGAGACGCTGCGGCTCACCCGCCAGCACGCGCCGGACGGGGGGCGCGGCGCGTGGATGTTCCTTTCCGATCACGGCCAGGAGGTCGGCCACAGCATCGCGCACGCGGGGCACAGCCCGGGCACGGCCGCGGGCTACCGCATCCCGACACTGATGTGGCGCACGGGCGCGGCCTTCGACGCGACGACGGCCCAGCGGCCCTTCCGCGCCGACTGGGCCGCCTGGACGCTCGCCGACCTGCTCCAGCTGCGCTGGACCGGCATGCACGACGAGCGCAATGTGCTCGATCCCCGCTATGCCTGGGAAGCCCCGCGGCTGAAGGCGCCGGTGGCGAGGTTCGATCAGTAGGGGCTGCTCGCGCTGCGGTCAAGGGCCACCCGGCCGTCGACGTCTGACTGCTACGTGTATTTGCGCCTCAGTTTCCAGTCACCCTTGACGTTGCTCTGCGCAAACTTTGGGAATGGTTGCCGCCTTCGAGCTTGAAGACGATGGGCACCTCCGAATTCACCAGCGAGCTGGCCACGCCCCGTATGCCTCGTGACCACGGAGGTCCCTTCATCCACTTCATTCCAAAGGTGAATCACATGATGCAAACGCTGACGACGCAGGAGATTGAACAGGTCCAGGGAGGCTTCGGCCCCGTCACCGCGATCGCGGGCGGAGTGCTCGGGGCAGCGAGCGCCGGTGCCGGCGCCTGGGCCACGGGTCAGAGCACGGGTCAGATCATCAGTGCCACCCTTGTCGGGGGGCTCCTGGGTGGCTTCATGGGTGCAACGCGGGGCATGGTGGGCATCGCCGGCATCGTGCGCGGCATCCACGTCGGCGCGATCACGGCGGCCGCGTCCATGGCAGGCGGCATCCCGCGCCGAACCCACGTCCAGCAGTGACTTGCCCCGCATTCGATGAAGCCCTCATCCTGGTCGTGGATGCTTGGTCTCACCATGGGACTGAACGCCGCCTTAACCCGATGGCTGTGGCCAGAACCCGAAAAGTGTCTGTTCCTGAATGTCCTGCAGGGCCTCGGGAGCTCGGCACTCATCCTAGGCTGCAGTGGGTTGGTCTTCGGGGTGCTTGAGCGCTGTGCCTCGCGCGGGGAAGCGCGAAGGTTGCGGGACTGAACACCCGACGACGGAACGCCCGCTCACGCGGGCGTTCCCGCTTCGATGCAGTTTCAGGCACCGCGCTTGCCCTCCCCATCACCAACGACGCGATCAGGGCATGACGGGATCCTCACCTCGCTTGAACACCCTCGACACGACCGATGCGCCGGGCGACGCCCGCGATGCCGACGGTCACCGCCCGGCCCATGAGGACGGGGATCGCCTCGCCGACCGCTGGTGGACAAAGCTCGGCCCCGGACTGATCACCGGCGCGGCCGACGACGATCCCAGCGGCATCGCGACCTACTCGCAGGCCGGCGCGCAGTACGGCTACGCCGTCGGCTGGACCCTCCTCGTCACCTTCCCGCTGATGGTCGGCATCCAGCTCGCCAGCGCGCGCATCGGTCGCATCACCGGCAAGGGCCTCACCGAGACCTTCGCCAAACTCTGCCCGCGCTGGCTGGTCATCGGCTTGGTCGCGCTGCTGGTCGTTGCCAACGTGATCAACCTGGGCGCCGACCTCAGCGCCATGGGTGACGCGATGCGACTGGTCTTCGGCGGCCACGCGGGCCTCTACCTCGTCGCGATGGCGGGCGTCTCCCTGCTGCTCCAGATCTGGCTGCCCTACGCGAGCTACGTGCGCGTGCTCAAGTGGCTGACGTTGACGCTGCTCGCCTACGTCGGCGTGGGTTTCGCCGCGCGGGCGGACTGGGCGCTCGCGCTCAGGTCGCTGGTGCTGCCGTCCATGCGCTGGGACCGCGAGTACGCGACGACCGTGGTCGCGATCCTCGGCACGACCATCAGTCCCTACCTCTTCTTCTGGCAGGCCAACCAGGAGGCCGAGGAGATCCGCCGCATCGCCGCGGACAAGCCGCTGGCCTGCGCCCCCGAGCAGGCCGCGGCGCAGTTCCGGCGTCTGCGCGCCGACACGCTGATCGGCATGGGCTTCTCCAACACCATCGCGTTCTTCATGATCGTGGCGACCGCCGCCGCGCTGCACGCGCATGGGGTGCGCGACATCGAGACCACTGCCCAGGCCGCCCAGGCGCTGCGGCCGATCGCGGGCGACCTCGCGTTCGCGCTCTTCGCCGCGGGCATCGTCGGGACGGGCCTGCTCGCCTTGCCGGTGCTGGCGGGGTCGGCCGCCTACGCGGTCGCCACGCTGGCGGGGGTGCGACGCGGCCTCGACCGACCGCCGCAGGGCGCCAAGGCCTTCTACGCGATCCTCAGCGGCGCCATGCTCATCGGGTTGGCGCTCAGCCTGTCGGGCTTCAACCCGATCAAGGCGCTGTACTGGTCGGCCGTGGTGAACGCCGTCATCTCGGTGCCGATCATGGTCGCCGTGATGATCGCGGCCTCGCATCCCAGGATCGTCGGCGAGCTGCGCATGCCGGCGATCTGGCGCGGACTCGGCTGGCTGGCCACCGCCGCGATGGCGTTCGCGACGATCGTGATGCTCGCGCTGCAGGTCCTCCACCGTTGATGCACCGTTGACGCACCGGTGACGCGCCGGGCGCGTCCGCCCCTCGCCGGAACCCCTCACGCCCGCCGCCGCCGAGGCGCCCATCCCGCCCCTCCGTCCCGAGGGACATCCACTCGCCCATCCCCTTCGGCACGACGGGCGCGCCTCGATAGACTGGCCCGATGACCACCGCCAAGCCCCCCCTGCCCGCGCCGCTGCACGATGCCTGGACCTTGCGCGTCGACGAAGTGTGGCGCCGCGCCGCCGACCTCGCCGGCGAGCAGCTCGTCGCCGAGATCGACGCCCTCGCCGCCGAGCGCCCCGCCACGGACGCGCGCGCGCTGTTCGAGCGCGCGTGCGCCCGCGACACCGCCGGTCTCGAATCCGACGCCGAACCGCTCTATCGCGCCGCGCTGGAGAGCGGCCGGCTCGATCCCTACCGCCGCACGCGGGCGGTGATCCAGCTGGGCAGCACGCTGCGCTGGCTGGACCGGCTGGACGAGAGCGAGGCCCTGCTGGTGGGCGAGCTCGCCCACCACGTGCAGCCGGGCAACGACCGCCCCTTGCACGACGAGGCCCGCGCGATCCTGGCGCTGACCTATGCCGCGCAGGGCCGCGAGCGGGAAGCCGCCGGCCTGGCGCTCGCGACGCTGGCTCCGCGGCTGTCGCGCTACAACCGGTCGATGCTGGCCTGCGCGAAGCAGCTGGCGGACGAGGTGTGGGAGCTGGACGCGCCCCCGCGTCCGAGCTTCCAACCGCTGTACGAAGGGGATTTCGTCTTCCGCCCCTATCGAGCCGAGGACCTGCCCGAGTTCGTCGAAGCGGCCCGAGAGTCAGCCGACACGGTCGGGCGATGGCTGGGCTTCGCGCACCCGGCCTATTCCCTCGAGGAAGGCGCCGAGTGGTTCGCGCGCACCGCGCAGAACCTGGCCGCGGGCACGGCCTATGAGCTTGGGATCTTCGAGCGCGACACCGGCCGCTTCGTCGGTGGCTGCGGGCTGAACCACTTCAACGTCGTGCACCCGCTGTGCAACCTGGGCTACTGGGTCCGGCGGTCCTGCGAGGGCCGCGGCATCGCCTCGGCGGCCGTGCGGGCGCTGAGCCGCTATGCCTTCGGCACGCTGCAGATCCAGCGCGTGGAGATCCTGGTGTCGGTCGGCAACGACCCCAGCCAGGCGGTCGCCCGCCGCGTCGGCGCGCTGTACGAAGGCGTGCTGCGCAACCGTCTGCGCGTCAACGGCCAGGTGGGCGACGCGCACATGTTCTCGCTGGTGCCGGAGAACGCGGGCTGAGCGGACCCGCTCGCGGCGGCCCTCAGGTCGGCACGACCCCGCCGATCTCCCGCATCAGCGCGGAAGCCGCGGTGGTCAGCGCGCGCGACACCTCGCCCTCCCATGACGCGTCGAACGCGCCCGACGGACCGATCGCCGTCAGCGCGAGCACCATCTGCCCTTCGCTGTCGAAAACGGGAACGGCGAAGGCGCTGACGCCTTCGACGATGCCGCCGACCGAGCGGTGCAGCGCGCGCCCGCGGATCTCCGCCAGGGTGCGCGAGAACGCCGTCCACGCCGGCACGGTCTGCGGCTTGTCGTGCTTGCCGACCCGTGCGAGGTCCAGCGGACCGTGCTGGCGCGCATCGGCCAGCATCGCCTTGATCTCGGCCACCGGACGATAGGCCGCGAACAGCGGGCCGGAGGCCGTGTCCGACAGCGACACCACGGTGCCGTGCCGCATCGTCACGTGGACCGCCGCCGGCGACGCGGCCGTGCGGACGATGGTCGCGCCCTGCGAGCCCCACACCGCGATCGCCACGGTGTGGCCGATCTCCTGCGCCAGGTCCTCCAGCCGCGCCGTCGCCAGCCGGATCGGATCGATCTGCCGCATGCCGATCAGACCCATCTCCATCGCCAAGGGCCCCAGCCCGTAATAGCCGGTCGCGGGGTCCTGGCTCATCAGGCCGAGCTTGCAGAAGCTCACGAGGTAGGGATGCGCCCTGGCGGGCGTCATGTCCGCGGCTTGCGACAGCGTCTTCAAGGGCATCGGCTGCCCCCGCGCGGCCGCGGCCTTGAGCAGCCGGCCGCCCACCTCGATGCTCTGGATGCCGCGGCGCTCGTCGGCGTCGTCGCGGTCATCTCGGTCGGCGGTGGTGTCTTCGGCGCTCATGGTTGTTGCGGTGTCGTGGGGGGCGCAGTATCGGCGGGACGGAAGACCCTCACCCCCGCCGACACGAATTCGTCATTGTTGAACAGATTCGTCGACCCGGCTATATTCGCGATCAACAAACGCATTCCGCTTTGCTGAATGCACGACAACACCCCGCCAGGAGACACGATGACCCAGCCGACCAAGCAGTTCGCCAGCCATGCCGACGTCGAGGAGAAGCAAGTCTCCTTCGTCAAGCTCAGCGACAACGCCTACGCCTACACCGCCGAGGGCGACCCCAACACCGGCATCGTCATCGGCGACGACGCGGTCATGGTCATCGACACCCAGGCCACGCCCGTGATGGCGCAGGACGTGATCCGCCGCATCCGCGAGGTCACCGACAAGCCCATCAAGTACGTCGTGCTGAGCCACTACCACGCGGTCCGCGTGCTGGGCGCCTCGGCCTACCAGCCCGAGCACGTCATCGCCAGCCGCGACACCTACGACCTGATCGTCGAGCGCGGCGAGCAGGACAAGGCCAGCGAGATCGGCCGCTTCCCGCGCCTGTTCCGCAACGTCGAGTCGGTGCCCGCCGGTCTGACCTGGCCCACCCTCACCTTCCAGGGATCGATGAGCCTGTGGCTGGGCCAGCTGGAAGTGCAGCTGATCCAGCTGGGCCGCGGCCACACCAAGGGCGACACCGTTGTCTGGCTGCCGGAGCAGAAGATCCTCTTCTCCGGCGACCTGGTCGAGTTCGACGCCACGCCCTATGCGGGCGACGCCTACTTCACCGACTGGCCGCAGACGCTGGACAACATCGCCGCGCTGAAGCCGGCCGCGCTGGTCCCCGGCCGCGGCGCCGCGCTGACCACGCCCGAGTCCGTCGCCCAGGGCCTGGCGGGCACGCGTTCGTTCATCGCCGACCTGCACGCCTCGGTGAAGGCCGGCGTCGCCGCGGGCAAGGACCTGAACGCCGTCTACAAGGACACCTTCGCGACGATGAAGCAGAAGTACGGGCACTGGGTCATCTTCGACCACTGCATGCCCTTCGACGTGACCCGCTGCTACGACGAGGTCACGCAATTCCGCGACCCGCGCATCTGGACGGCGGAGCGCGATCAGGAGATGTGGAACACGCTCGAGGGCTGAGCCATGGCCGACGTCGACTATCAGCGCGTCGTCTATCCCCATCGCCGCAGCACCGATCAGGACGCCCATGCGCGCGGCGAGACCGCGCGTCATCCGGTGGTCGTCGTCGGCGCAGGCCCGGTGGGACTGTGCGCCGCCATCGACCTCGCGCTGCAGGGCGTGCCCGTCGTGCTGCTGAACGACGACGGCCGGCTCTCGGTGGGATCGCGCGCGCTGTGCTTCTCCAAGCGCACGCTGGAGATCCTCGATCGACTGGGCTGCGGGCAGCGGCTGGTCGACAAGGGCGTGTCCTGGGGCGTGGGCCGCGTGTTCTTCCGCGACGAGCAGGTCTACCAGTTCGACCTGCTCGGCGAGACCGGCCATCAGCGCCCGGCCTTCGTCAACCTGCAGCAGTACTACGTCGAGGGCTTCCTCGTCGAACGTGCGCTCGAGCTGCCGCTCGTCGACCTGCGCTGGCATCAGCGCGTGATCGGCCTCGCGCAGCGGGGCGATCACGTCGCGCTCGAGATCGAGACGCCGGACGGCCCCTACACCCTGCTCGCCGATCACGTCGTCGCCTGCGACGGTTCGCGATCGACGCTGCGCCGGCTGGTCGGGCAGGAGAGCCACGGGCGGACCTTCAAGGATCGCTTCCTCATCGCCGACGTGCGCATGAGCGCGCCCTTCCCCGCCGAGCGCTGGTTCTGGTTCGACCCGCCCTTCCACCCGGGCCAGAGCGTGCTGCTGCATCGCCAGCCCGACGGCGTCTGGCGCATCGACTTCCAGCTCGGCTGGGACGCCGATCCCGAGCTCGAGAAGCAACCCGACCGCATCCTGCCGCGCGTGCGCACGCTGATGCGCGAGGCCTCGATCGCCGCCGGCGGCGACGGTGCCGTGCCCGACATCGAGCTGGTCTGGGCCAGCGTCTACACCTTCGCCTGCATGCGCATGGACAGCTTCCGCCACGGGCGGGTGCTCTTCGCGGGCGACGCGGCGCATGGCGTGTCCCCGTTCGGTGCGCGCGGGGCCAACTCGGGCATCCAGGACGCGGACAACCTGGCGTGGAAGCTCGCAGCGGTCGTGCAGGGCCGCGCGCCGGACGCGCTGCTCGACAGCTACGCGCGCGAGCGCGAGATCGCCGCGGACGAGAACATCCTGAACTCCACGCGCTCGACCGACTTCATCACGCCCAAGAGCGAGATCAGCCGCGTCTTCCGCGACGCGACGCTGACGCTCGCCCGGGACTTCGACTTCGCGCGGCGGCTGGTCAACAGCGGCCGGCTGTCGGTGCCGACGACGAAGTACGGCGCCGTCGCGAGCGACGCGCCGCTGCGCATCGACGGACGCGACGACTGGCTGCTGCGGCAGATGCGGCCGGGCCGCTTCACGGCCCTGGTCTTTGGCGATGGCGAAGCAGCTGTCGGTGCTGGTTCCGGTGCTGACGCGGGTGCCGGCATCGCGCACGACATCCTGGCCTCCAGCGACGAGCTGAAGGTCCTCGTCATCGACGAGGCCAGCGATCCGCAGGGACTCGCACGGCGGCGCTACGACGCGATGCCCGGCACGGTGGTCCTCCTGCGCCCCGACCAGCACGTCTGCGCCCGCTGGTCCCACGGGCCGGCGGCGGGTGAACTCGCCGCCGCCATGCGACGCGCCCTGAACCATGAGGAGGCCATCGCATGCCCCTGATCACCGCACCGAATCTCGACGCCGGTGACGACTTCTACGAAGCGCTGCTGGCCGCGCATCACGGCCTGGACGCCGACGCCAGCGCCGCCTTCAACGCGCGGCTCATCCTGCTGATGGCCAATCACATCGGCCGGCAGGACGTGCTGCTGGACGCGCTGGCCGCCGCGTCGCGCGCCAGTCCCGGCGCCCATCGGATCACGCAGCCGGACGCGGCGCCGGACGCCGGCGCCGCGGCGCTCGCCGGCGCGGACCTGTCCCTTTCCATCGCCCCGACCCCGGGCTCCGCTTCCCCACGAGGACAAGCATGAACGCTCCAGACATCCACCACGCGCCCGACGCGACCGCCGGCGCCACCTCGCCCTCGGCGCTCCGCTACCAGAGCGGCTTCGGCAACCAGTTCGAGACCGAGGCTGTCCCCGGCGCGTTGCCGCAGGGCCGCAACAGCCCACAGCGCGCGCCGATGGACCTCTACCCGGAGCTGCTCTCCGGCAGCGCCTTCACCGCGCCGCGCGTCGAGAACCGCCGTACCTGGCTGTACCGCCGCCAGCCCTCGGTGGTGACCGGCGCCTTCCACGCCTACGAGCAGCCCTACTGGACCAGCGGCGCCGCCGGCGGTGTCGCGGCACCGCCCGACCCGCTGCGCTGGCATCCCTTCCCGATGGCCGACGAGGCGCGCCCGCTGGACTTCGTCGACAGCCTCAAGACGCTGGTCAGCAACGGCGATCCCGACGCGCAGACCGGCATGGCCTCGCTGGTCTACGCCTTCAACCGCCCGATGACCCGCCGCGCGCTGATGAACGCCGACGGCGAGATGCTGCTGGTGCCGCAGCAGGGCGGCCTGCGCGTCACCACCGAGATGGGCCAGCTCGACGTCGTCCCCGGCGAGATCGCGCTGATCCCGCGCGGCGTCACCTTCCGCGTCGACGCCCACGACGGCGCCGCGCGCGGCTATGTCTGCGAGAACTACGGTGCCGCCTTCCGCCTGCCGGAGCTGGGCCCGATCGGCTCCAACGGCCTGGCCAATCCGCGCGACTTCCTCGCCCCGGTCGCCGCGCACGAACCCGACGGCGCCCCTTACGAGCTCATCCGCAAGACCGGCGGCGCGCTGTGGCGCAACGAGCAGGCGGTCACGCCCTTCAACGTCGTGGCCTGGCACGGCAACCTGACGCCGCTGAAGTACGACACCAAGCACTTCATGACGATCGGCTCGATCAGCTTCGACCATCCGGATCCGTCGATCTTCACCGTGCTGACCTCGCCCAGCGACACGCCCGGGACGGCCAACTGCGACTTCGTGATCTTCCCGCCGCGCTGGCTGGTGCAGGAGGACACCTTCCGTCCGCCCTGGTACCACCGCAACGTGATGAGCGAATTCATGGGCCTGATCTACGGCCAGTACGACGCCAAGCCCGAGGGCTTCCGTCCCGGCGGCGCCAGCCTGCACAACTGCCTGGTGCCGCACGGCCCCGACGCCGACGCCTTCGAGGCCGCCAGCAGCCGCGCGCTGACGCCGCAGAAGCTGGACCACACGCTGGCCTTCATGTTCGAGAGCCGCTGGCGCTTCCGCCCCTCCGAGTGGGCGCTGCGCGGTGGCGCGCTGGACACGAACTACGCCGCCTGCTGGGGGGCGCTGAAGGACAAGTTCAAGCCGGCCTGATTCCCCTTCCCGACCTCGCGGGCGCCACCGCCACGGAGCAACGCCAGAACGCGCGAGCCGCACGGCCGCACCTCTGGCGCTCACACGGCGCTCGCACGATCCACGACACTCGTCCCACCTCGACCGCGGGCGCCACCGTACGCTCCCTCGACCGGCAGCCGTGGCGGCCCCTCACCGGGCCGTTTCCCGGAGCGCCGATCGCCGCCCGCCGTCCTCATCGCCACGATGGACACCACCATGACCGACCTCGATCACACCCACGACCCGGCGCTGCGCAGCTGGGTGGACTCCGCCAACACGCCGGAGACCGACTTCCCGATCCAGAACCTGCCGCTGGGCATGTTCCGGCGCGCCGGCTCGACCGGCGCCTTCCGCCCCGGCACGGCCATCGGCGACCAGGTCCTGGACCTGATCGCGGCCGCCGAGCTGGGCGTGCTGTCCGAGGGCCTGGGCGCGGTGCTGCGCACCTGCGAGGGCCTGGGGCTGAACCCGCTGATGGCCGTCGGTCCGGCGCTGCGCCAGCAGCTGCGCCATGAGCTGGTCGCGGCGCTGAACGCCGACGCCGGCCCCGTGCAGTCGAAGACGCTGGCCGACGCGCTGGTGCCGGCCGCGGACGTCGAGCTCACCCTGCCCTGCCGCATCGGCGACTACACCGACTTCTACGCCGGCATCCATCACGCGACGACGGTGGGCAAGCTGTTCCGCCCGGACAACCCGCTGCTGCCCAACTACAAGTGGGTGCCCATCGGCTATCACGGCCGCGTGTCCTCGATCGGCGTGAGCGGCCAGACCTTCCGCCGCCCGGTCGGCCAGACCAAGGCGCCGGACGCCGAGGTGCCGAGCGTCGGCCCGATCAAGCGCCTGGACTACGAGCTGGAGGTCGGCGCGCTGGTCGGCACCGGCAACGAGCAGGGCCATCCGATCGCGATCGCGGAGGCCGAGCGGCACCTGTTCGGACTCGTGCTGCTGAACGACTGGTCGGCGCGCGACATCCAGGCCTGGGAGTACCAGCCGCTGGGACCCTTCCTGTCCAAGAGCTTCGCGACGACGCTGTCGCCGTGGGTGGTCACGATGGAAGCGCTGGCGCCCTTCCGCCGCGCGTTCACGCGGCCCGAGGGCGACCCGCAGCCGCTGCCCTATCTGGACGGCGCGGCCAATCGCGAGCGCGGCGCCTTCGGCATCCGATTGGAGGTCCACCTGCAGACGCGCGCGATGCGCGATGCGGGCGTGGCGCCGGTCAAGCTGATGGAGTCGGAGTTCGCCGATGCCTACTGGACGGTGGCGCAGATGCTCACGCACCACGCGAGCAACGGCTGCAACCTGCAACCGGGCGACCTGTTCGGCTCGGGCACCATGTCCGGCCGCGAAGCGTCGCAAGGGGGCTCGCTGCTGGAGCTGACGCAAGGCGGCAAGCAGCCGATCACCCTGCCCAACGGAGAGCAGCGCACCTTCCTGCAGGACGGCGACAGCGTCGCGCTGGTCGGCCGCTGCGAGACGGCGGGCCGCCGCGCGATCGGCTTCGGCGCCTGCATCGGCACGGTGCTGCCCGCGGTCGCCTGACCGTCCCGCCCCTCCGCGGACGGACTCCCTCTCCCGCTTACGGTCGAGAGCCGGAGTAAAGGTCGTTGAAGTCAGCGAGCCTGGATTCCCCCTCTCCCGCTTGCGGGAGAGGGCTGGGGTGAGGGTCTTCGGGCTCGTCCGATTGCCGCTCCCGGCCTGCCACGG
>NZ_BCYP01000005.1 GCF_001598255.1 Mitsuaria chitosanitabida ATCC BAA-476 = NBRC 102408 | reverse complement strand
TCCGTGGGCGAGGGGGCCGCCAGCGCTCAGGCGCTTGCGTTGCGGACACGCCAAGCAAGGCCCGCCCCCCATCGAACGGCGCCGAGCGCCACGCTTCCCCTCGCCCACAGCGTGGGAGAGGGGTTGGGGGTGAGGGCCGTTGAAGTCAGCGAGCCCGGATTCCCCCTCTCCCGCTTGCGGGAGAGGGCTGGGGTGAGGGTCTTCGGGGCTCCCGCGGACATGCGACCAAGCCGCCCTCACCGCTCCTGCGTCCGGTTGTTCCCGTCCCGATTCGGACCGTCGTTGCGCGGCGGGCGCGGCGGCTCGACGCGTTGCGGCGGCGGGGGTGAAGGCCGAGGCGCCTCGACGCGTGGCGCCTGAGGCGCCGGCCGGGGGGCTTCCACCCGGGGCGGCTCCATGCGCGGCGCCTCGACACGCGGCATCTCACGCTGCGGCTCCGGACGCGCCCGCTCGGGGCGTTCGAAGCGAGGCTGCTCCACACGCGGTTGCTCGACCCGCGGCTGCTCCACACGCGGCTGCTCGAAACGCGGCGGCGCGACCCGCGCGGGCTGATCCTCCCGTCGATCCTGACGATCGCCCCGGCGCCCGTCCTGCCCGCCCCGATTGCCGCGCTCGGCCTGCTCGCGATCGCGCGCTTCCTGCGCCGCGCGCCAGGCCTCGCGATCCCCTTCGCTGCGCTCCTGCGGACGACGCACGTCGCGGCCGCCCTGAGGCTGACCGGGCACGTTCGGCGTCGGCTGCGGCACGACCGTCGGCGCCTCCGGCGCGGGCCTCACGACGTTGCGGAAGGCATCGCCAGGGCGCCCCTCGTTGCGGACGTCCGGACGCGCATCCGGTCGGCCATCGTGGTCGCGGTCGATGAAGGGACGGCCGCCGGGCTGGTTGTCCGGCCGGCCATCATGGTTGCGATCGACGAAGGGTCGCCCATCCGGGCGACCATCCGGCCGCCCCTCCGTCTGCGTGCCCGGCCGCGGCGGCCACGAACGCTGCGGCTGCAGCGCGGCCGCGGGCAGCGGCGCGGCGACCGGCCGCTGTGTGTACAGCGGGCCGTGCTCGCGCTCGTTGCGATAGATCGGCGGCGGGCTGCCCGGGCGCACGACCGTGGCCAGGTGCGGATCCGGATTCGCCCGGCGCCAGTAGCCGGGGCTGTAGTGGTACGGCGGGATCCAGGCCTCGCGCGGCGCCAGCGGCACCCAGGCGCCGTAGCGCGGCGGCGGCGGGCGCCGGCCGCTGCCGATCGAGATCGCCATGCTGATGCTGCTGCCCCCCACCCAGCCGACCATCGCCGGCGAGTACACCGGCCGCCGCACGTACGGTCCCGGCACCCAGCACCAGCGGTCGCGCCAGTAGGCCCAGCGGCCGTAATGGAAGGGGGCGAAGCCCCAGGGCATGTCGTCGACCCAGGTCCAGCCCCAGCGGCTGCTCCAGACCCAGCGGCCGTAGCGATACGGCGCCCAGTCGGCGACGACCACCGTCGGCACCCACACCGGCCCGTAGTCGGGGCTCTGCTGCCAGGCACCGTACTGGCCGAGGTCCTCGGCGCCGGTCATCTCCGGCGAGACATAGGGCTGGCCGCCGACCACCGGCGCGGGCGGCGGCGGCATCGCGTCGCGCGCGTCGTCGAGGAACAGCCGGGCGAAGCCGTCGCGCTGCAGGGGCTGGCGCTCGGTGCGCGGGCCGTTGTCCCACCAGAACTCGGCCTGCTCGTTGGTCGACATCCAGACCGGCTGGGCGTCGGTGGCGCGCGAGTCGAAACGCAGCTTGCCCTGCCAGGCCTGCGCCTGCGAGCCGCGGTCCAGCTGGGACACGCGGTACAGGCCCTCGCGCTCGAAGGCGAAGCGGCCTTCCAGGGTGCGCAGCGTCCACTCGTCGGCGCCGTCCTGGCTGCGCAGCCGCAGCGCGGCCGAGCCCTTGATGATCTGCACTGCCACGCGGTTATCGGACAGCGCGTTGAACTCGATCTCGCTGCGCTGGTCCAGCCACAGCGTCGAGGACCCCACCGTGAGCGTCGCCCCGGCGCCGTCATCGGCGCGCAGCCGGTCGCCCTCGCCCACGGTCTGGTTGCGGTGCATCTCGACCCACTCGCGCGCGTCGGCGTCATAGAGCCAGACCGCGCCGCTGAGGTCCGCGATGCGGCCGGCCCGGGTCGGGGCGTCGGCCAGCGCGAGGCCGTGCAGCAGCAGCGCCGTCAGCGCCACCAGCAGCGCCACGAGCGCGCGTGCCGAGGGCAGGCGCGGGAGGAAACGGATCGGGGATCGGATGTTCATGGCAGCGGACACTCCACCGGGATCCTCGCTTAACGCCATCACGACAGCGCGGTGCACCGGTGCTTACAACTTGACGCCCTGTTGCCCGTGCGTCAATCGCCCTTCGGCCACTAACGGCCCCCTCGGCGATCCGCGGCAGGCTCGATCGCGCCGAGCGCTTCAGGGCATTCCGGCCGCCCGGCCGTCGGCGCTCCGGATTCCTCGACGATCAATCGTCGGTGTTGGGGTCCATGCCAGGGAACAGCACCTCGGTGAAGCCGAAGCGGCTGAAGTCCTGGATGCGCATCGGATAGAGCGTCCCGATCAGGTGGTCGCACTCGTGCTGCACGACCCGGGCATGGAAGCCCTCGGCCTCGCGATCGATGGCCTGGCCGTCCGCGTCCACGCCGGTGTAGCGGATGCGCGAGAGCCGCGGCACCACGCCGCGCAGGCCAGGCACCGACAGACAGCCCTCCCAGCCCTCCTCGGTCGCATCCGACAGCGGGGTGATCACGGGATTGATGAGCACCGTCATCGGCACGGGCGGCGCCTCGGGATAGCGCTCGTTGCGCTGGAACCCGAAGACGACGACCTGCAGGTCCACGCCGATCTGGGGGGCGGCCAGACCGGCGCCGTTGGCGGCCTTCATGGTGTCGAACATGTCCTCGAGCAGCACCTTCAGCGCCGGCGTGCCGAACTCGGTCACGGGCTGGGCGTGGCGCAGCAGGCGCGGGTCGCCCATCTTCAGAATCTCGCGGATGGCCATCGGCAGGTCCTCGGCGGCGCATGGGCGCCGCGATGCGTGAACAGGGGGAGGCGGTCGTCACGGACGGCCCGGTGGCGGCTTGCGCCCTCGCCCGTCACGGGCGCGACGCGGTCACCGGGCCGATCGCGTAACCTCCGGGCCATTCTAAGAAGCCTGCCAAGACCGCAGCGCCGACACGACCCCGCGCCCGCCTCGGGCGCGCCCCGCGAGAACGGAGACCCGCGATGACCCGCCCCACCGCCACGAACGCCGCCAGCGCCACGCCCGTGACGACCGCCCTGCCCGACTACCTGGAGCCGATCGACCACGGCGTCTACGCCATCGACACGGCCTTCCAGCGCGACCATTTCGATGCCGCCTTCCTGGTCGTGGACGCCGGCCGCGCGGCCTTCATCGACACCGGCACACGGCTCGCGCTGCCGCGCCTGCTGGGCGCGCTGGAGGCGCTGGGGCTCGCGCGCGACGCGGTGGACTGGGTCATCCCCACGCACGTGCACCTGGACCATGCCGGCGGCGTCGGCACCCTGATGCAGGAGCTGCCCGCCGCCACGATGCTGGTGCATCCGCGCGGCCTGCGGCACATGGTCGACCCGAAGGCCCTGTGGCTGGGCGCGACGGCGGTCTATGGCGAGGAGGAGATGAAGCGCTCCTACGGCTCGCTCGTGGGCGTGCCCGAATCGCGCGCGCAGGCAAGTCATGACGAGCAGCGCATCGCGCTGGGCGGACGCACGCTGCGCCTGATCGACACGCCGGGACATGCGCGGCACCACCACTGCGTGTGGGACGAGAGCAGCCGGGGCTGGTTCACCGGCGACACCTTCGGCCTGTCCTACCGCGACTTCGACGATGCCGAGGGGCGCGCCTGGATCATGCCGACCAGCACGCCGGTGCAGTTCGAACCCGAGGTGCTGAAACACTCGATCGCCCGCATGATGGCGGCGCGACCGGCGCGCATGTACGTGACGCACTACAGCCGCATCGGCCGCGACGAGGCGGACGTCGAGCGCCTGGCCGCGCTGCTGGTCGCGCAGATCGACGACATGGTCGAGATCGCGACGCGCCTGAAGGACGCGTCCGATCGCCACGACGCGATGAAGCGCGAGCTGCTGGCGCTCTACCAGCGCCGCGTGAAGGACCACCTCGGCGACGCCATGCCGCCGACCCGCGTCGCCGCGCTGCTCGCGCTGGACGTCGAACTCAACGCGCAGGGGCTGGGGGTGTGGCTGGACAAGCTGGCCAAGGGCCAGCCAGACAAGGCCTGACCCCGCCAGGCTCGACGCCGGAGCGACAACGGCGGCACGAGGCCGCCGTTCTTCGTCCTGGTCATCGCCCTTGCGGGCGATCACGCGGCGATGACCGCGTCGCGCTCAAGCGTCCAGGTTGAGTTCCTGGATCTTGCGCGTGATGGTGTTGCGGCCGATGCCCAGCTTCTGCGCGGCCTCGATGCGACGGCCGCGCGTCAGGTCCAGCGCGGTCAGGATCAGGCTGGCCTCGAAGCGGCGCGTCAGCACGTCCCACACGTTGGGCTCGCCGGCCGCGAGCAGGCGGCGCGCCTCGCGCGCCATCTCCGCGACCCATGCGTCCGGCGACGGCGGCAGCGTCACGCCGCCTACCGGCATGGCCGGCATCGCCGGCAGGCTCGTCAGACCGCTGGCCGAGGGGACGACGTCCATCGGCAGCGCGGCCCCGGCCACCGGCGCGGTGGGCACGGCGAGCAGCTCCTGCGGCAGGTCCTTGGCCTCGACCACCAGGCTGGGCGCCATCACGCTCAGCCAGTGGCAGATGTTCTCCAGCTGCCGCACATTGCCCGGGAAATCGAAGTTCACCAGGCGCTGCAGCGCCGCCTCGGACAGGCGCTTGGGCTCGACGCCCAGCTCGTTGGCGCTGCGCTGCAGGAAGTAGCGCGCCAGCAGCGGCACGTCCTCGCGGCGCTCGCGCAGCGGGGGCAGCCGCAGGCGGATCACGTTCAGGCGGTGGAACAGGTCCTCGCGGAAGCGGCCTTCCTTGACCAGCGTCTCGAGGTTCTGGTGCGTCGCCGCGACCACGCGCACGTTGGCCTTCTGCGGGCTGTGGCCGCCGACCCGGTAGAACTGGCCGTCCGACAGCACGCGCAGCAAGCGCGTCTGCAGGTCCAGCGGCATGTCGCCGATCTCGTCGAGGAACAGCGTGCCGCCCTCGGCCTGCTCGAAGCGGCCGCGACGCGTCGCCTGCGCACCGGTGAAGGCGCCGCGCTCATGGCCGAAGAGCTCCGACTCCAGCAGGTCCTTGGGGATCGCCGCCGTGTTGATGGCGACGAAGGGCCCTTCCGCGCGCGGGCTGTGCTTGTGCAGCGCGCGCGCCACCAGCTCCTTGCCCGAGCCCGACTCGCCGGTGATCAGCACCGTCACGTGGCTCTGGCTCAGACGGCCGATGGCGCGGAACACGTCCTGCATCGCCGGCGCCTGGCCCAGCATCTCGGGCATCTCGACCTTCTCGGCCTCGCCCACGGTCTCGCGCTGGCTCTCCTCCTGCGCGCGCCGGATCAACTCCACCGCGCGCGGCAGGTCGAAAGGCTTGGGCAGGTACTCGAAGGCCCCGCCCTGGAAGGCGCTCACCGCGCTGTCCAGGTCCGAGTACGCGGTCATGATGATCACCGGCAGGTCCGGCAACTGCTTCTTGACCGTGCTCAGCAGCTCCAGGCCCGATCCGCCCGGCATGCGGATGTCCGACACCAGCACCTGCGGCGTGTCGTCCTCCAGCGCCGCGAGCACCTCGCGCGTCTGGCTGAAGCTGCGCACCGGCAGCCCTTCGCGCGTCAGCGCCTTCTCCAGAACAAAACGGATCGAATGGTCGTCGTCAACAATCCAGATCGACTTCATCTAAGGCTCCCCTTTCCCCCGTTGTCGGCTTGTGGCCGCGGCTCAGGGCAAAGGCAGGGTGATTCGGAAATCGGTCCGGCCCGGTTGGCTGTCGCAGTCGATCATCCCCTGGTGCTGTTGGGCGATCGTCTGCGCCAGCGTCAACCCGAGACCAGATCCCCCATCCGTTCCCGACACCAATGGGAAGAAGATGCGGTCCTTGATCTCCTCGGGCACGCCCGGGCCGTTGTCTTCGATATGCAATTCCAATGCCAAGCGCCAGCGCTGCTTGCCGATCGTGACCTGCCGGGCCACCCGGGTGCGCAGCACGATCAGCGCGTCGCCCTGCGCGATGCGGTCCCGCAGCGCATGCGCGGCGTTCTGGACGATGTTGAGGACGGCCTGGATCAGTTGCTCGCGATCGCCCCGGAAGTCGGGCAGCGAGATGTCGTAATCGCGCTGGATCGTCAGCCCGCGCGGGAACTGCACCAGCACCAGCGAGCGCACCCGCTCGCAGATCTCGTGGATGTTGACGTCGCCCACCACCTGCGCGCGCCGGTACGGCGCCAGCAGCCGGTCCACCAGCGACTGCAGCCGGTCGGCCTCGTGGATGATGACCTCGGTGTATTCCTCAAGCTCGGACCAGAGCGCCGTGGGCTGCAGCTCCAGCGCCAGCAGCTGCGCCGCGCCGCGGATGCCGCCCAGCGGGTTCTTGATCTCGTGGGCGAGGTTGCGCGTGAGCTCCTTGGTCGCGTGGACCTGGTCCAGGTTGCGCTCCTCGCGGTCCTGGCGCGTCTGCTGCGCGTTCTCGATCAGCTCGATGACCAGGCGCTCGGGGTCCTCGGTCTGGCTGACGATGACATGCACCGGCAGCAGGTCGTCATGCGTGCGCGGCCCGCGCCGGATCACCGCGTCGAAGCGGGAGCTGGAGAACGCGTTGCGGCTCACGCCCTCCAGCGCCTCGATCAGGCGGCCCGTGTCGACGAACCACTCGAGCAGGTTGCTGCCCTGCACCGCGCGGCGCGGGAGGTTGAACAGCGTCTCGACGGCGGTGTTGGCGAATTCGCAGACGCCGTCGGGACGGACCACCGCCACCAGGGTGGCGAGCAGGTCGAAGCAGCCGTAAGGCGTGTCGTTCGGTAGGGACTTCGGATTCATTCGGTGTCGCCCTCGTCGCGAGGGCTGGCGGCCTGCGCCCGACGCCGACATCCGTCGTCGTCAAGGGGGAGGCAGCTTGGCCAGCTCGCGCTTGATGGCCTGGACGTCGCTTTCCTGGCGCGTGACGCCGGCCTTGAGCTCGGCCACGCGGTCCTGGTACTTCTGGTAGTTGCGCTCGTCGCCGCGGCGCTCGGGCTGGCCGTTGTTGTACTCCTGCTGGAGCTTGGCCAGACGCGACTCGGCGTCGCGCAGTTCGTTCTCGAGCACAAGGCGGCGATCGCTGTCGCGGACCTTCTGGTCCTTGGGGTCGACGCGCAGGTCACTGGACATCCCCGACGACGAACCGGCGGTGGCCGGGGCGCGCGGCTTGACCGGCGCGATCACCGAGATCGGCGTGCCCTCGATGCTGCGGCAGCCCTTGTCGGCGGCCTCCTTGGGCGACAGCGCGTCGGTGTAGAGCACCGGGGGTCCCGGGCAGCGGTACACCACGCCCTGCGCCGATGCGCCGCCGGCCGCGCACAGCGCGGCCACGGCCAGCAGCCGCCAACTCCTCGCGCTCGCGAACCTCGAGGCTCCCGCGCGTCCCACCCGTTTCATCTGCAGCGTCATCTGCAATCCCTGCTTCTAACTGACCAGAGTCGGCGCCGATTGTGACGCAACGGGGTGGGGACTGTCTTGTTGCCGGGGACGGGTGCTGTTGCCAGGTGTACGCCTGCGCGCGCGACGACGCCGCGCAAAGGAAAAGGGACGGCCGAAGCCGTCCCCGCGCGTGCGACGCGATTCGCGGAGCGGGCCGTGCCGAGAAGGACATGGCGCTCTCCGCGCTCGCGATCACAGGGCGTAGTACATGTCGAACTCGACCGGGTGGGTCGTCATGCGGAAGCGCTGGACTTCCTGCATCTTCAGGTCGATGTAGGCATCGATGAAGCTGTCGGTGAAGACGCCGCCCTTGGTCAGGAACGCGCGGTCCTTGTCCAGGTATTCCAGCGCCTGATCCAGCGAGTGGCAGACGGTCGGGATCTTCGCGTCTTCTTCCGGCGGCAGGTGGTACAGGTCCTTCGTGGCGGCTTCGCCCGGATGGATCTTGTTCTCGACGCCGTCCAGGCCGGCCATCAGCAGCGCGGCGAAGCACAGGTACGGGTTGGCGCTGGGGTCCGGGAAGCGCGCCTCGATGCGGCGGCCCTTGGGGTTCGCCACGTAGGGGATGCGGATCGAGGCCGAGCGGTTCTTGGCCGAGTAGGCCAGCTTCACCGGGGCTTCGAAGCCGGGGACCAGACGCTTGTACGAGTTGGTGCCGGGGTTGGTGATGGCGTTCAGGGCACGGGCGTGCTTGATGATGCCGCCGATGTAGTACAGCGCGAAGTCGCTCAGGCCGGCATAGCCTTCACCGGCGAACAGGTTCTTGCCGTCCTTCCACACGGACTGGTGCACGTGCATGCCCGAGCCGTTGTCGCCGACGATGGGCTTCGGCATGAACGTGGCCGTCTTGCCGTAGGCGTGGGCGACGTTCTGGATGACGTACTTCTGCAGCTGCAGCCAGTCCGCACGCTCGACCAGCGAGCTGAACTTGGTGCCGATTTCCATCTGGCCCGCGTTCGCGACCTCGTGGTGGTGGACTTCGACGGGGATGCCCATCTGTTCCAGGATCAGGCACATCTCCGAGCGCATGTCCTGGCCGCTGTCGACCGGGGGCACCGGGAAGTAGCCGCCCTTGACGGTGGGACGATAGCCGCTGTTGCCGTGCTCGTATTCCTTGCCGGTGTTCCAGGCGGCTTCCTCGGACTCGATCTTCACGAAGCAGCCCGACATGTCCACGTTCCAGCGGACGCTGTCGAAGATGAAGAACTCGGGTTCCGGACCGAAGAAGGCGGTGTCGCCCAGCCCGGAGGACTTCAGGTAGGCCTCGGCGCGGCGCGCCAGCGAGCGCGGGTCGCGCTCATAGGCCTTGCCGTCGGTCGGATCGATGACGTCGCAGGTCAGGATCAGGGTCGGCTCTTCGAAGAAGGGGTCGACGTTGGCCGTGTTGGGGTCCGGCATCAGCAGCATGTCGGAGGCTTCGATGCCCTTCCAGCCGGCGATCGAGGAGCCGTCGAAGGCATGGCCCGACTGGAACTTGTCCTCATCGAAATGGGACACGGGCACGGTCACGTGCTGTTCTTTGCCGCGCGTGTCGGTGAAGCGGAAGTCGATGAACTTGACTTCATGCTCCTTCACCATGTTCATCACGTCGGCGACGGTCTTGGTGGCCATCAATCACTCCTAGGGGGCTGGATGAGAAAGAAAGATTCGTCGGGCCTGTGCCCAGCACGCGTTGATTTAGCAGTTTGCATGCCAACAAATGAAAGGGCCGTGACGGACAGGCGCCAGACCGGTGCACGGCGCGCAAGCCCTTGATGCCCAACGCGCCACGCCAGGGCGTCGCCGGCATCGCGGCCGCTCTCGCGCGCCGCCCTCGACAGAGGGGTCGGCGACAGGATCCCGAAGCGGTGCATCATCGCACCAATTCGGTGCCGACAGTGGCACCAAATTGGGCAATGCCCTCGCGGAGCGCGGCATAGGCGGCGTCCAGCGCGTCCGGTCCGCCCTTGACGCCCAGTTCGATGTGGCGCCCCCATTGCGGGTGGTCGACGCTGGGCAGCGAGAAGACCTTGATGCCGGGGAAGTCCTGCTCGATGCGCTCCATCAGCGGCGTGAGCGAGGCCTCCATCGCGCCCTGCACGATCAGCGAGCGCTCGCGCGTGACGACGGCCTGGTGCAGGTCGGCGTGGGCCTGGTCCAGCACCCACTCGATCATCGGATGGGCCATCACCGGGAAGCCCGGGACGAAGTAGGCGCGGCCGTCGATGGAGAAGCCCGGGATCTTGTTGTACGGATTCGGGATGATGCCGGCGCCCTGCGGGAACACGCCCATCTCCAGGCGGCGCCGGGTGTCCGGATGGTCGCGGTCGGGCGTGGTGCCCTGCTCCGCCGCCATCTGCTGGATGCGCTGCCAGATCAGCTCGGCGGCCTCGGGATGCAGCTCGAGCGGCCGGCCGAGCGCCGCGGCGGCGGCCTGGCGCGTGTGGTCGTCAGGCGTCGCGCCGATGCCGCCGCAGCTGAAGAACAGGTCGCCGCCGGCGAAGGCGGTGGCGTACTCGCGGATCAGCTGCTCGCGGTCGTCGCCCAGGTACTTGGCCCAGGACAGCGACAGGCCGCGCGCGCCGAGCAGCTCGATCACCTTGGCCAGGTGCTTGTCCTGGCGCTTACCGGACAGGATCTCGTCGCCGATGATGAAGAGGCCGATGTTCATGCGAAGGCTCACAGGGAGGCTGAGGGAGAGGTCGGAGGACCGGCCCTCGCGTTCCGCGCGGCGCCGGTCGCGGTGATCGGTCGGGCGCTCAGGGCCCCGTCGGGGCGGGCTTGTCCAGCGCGGGCCGGCCGGGCTCGGGGTCGTCGTCCAGGAGCGGGGGCTGCGTCGCGTAGTTGGCGGGCAGCGCGTCCATCACGGGATCGGGATCACGCGCGGCGACGGTGTCGGCGCGGCGCATCTCCTGCAGCGCCGCCAGCGCGTAATGCGCGAACCACAGCGAGCTGAAGGCGAAGACCAGCGTGTACAGCCACACCGACACCAGGATCAGCACCGGCGCGAAGGCGATGGTCAGCGCGCCCAGCGCCCAGATCGCCGCGGGGGCCGCGCCGAGGTAGCCGGTCGCCAGGCCCAGCAGCATCAGCGGCAGGCGATGCTCGTTGATCAGCCGGCGGCGCTCGGGCGCGGAGGCGTGCTCGGCCAGCACGTCGAAGGTGAAGACGCGGTAGCCCAGCCAGCCCCAGATCAGCGGGGGCAGGATCAGCGCCAGCGGGGGGATCAGCCAGAACGGGAGCGACGCGATCAGCGCCACCACCGCCACCACCGTGTGCAGCAGCGACCAGCTGAAGCTGGCGACGAAGCCGCCGCCGTGCTTGCGCTCCAGGCCGGGGAAGCGGCGCTGGCCGACCAGGTCGACCATGGAGGGCGTCATCATCAGCGCCACCAGCAGCAGGCTCAGCACGACCAGCGCGGGCACCGCCATCGCCAGCACGATCATCGGCGCGAGCACGGTGCGGAAGGACGCGGCGCCCAGGCTGTCCAGCCACTTGAGCAGGCCGTCGACCAGGCTCCAGGACTCCATGGTCGCGCGCACGCCGGAGACCGCGCCTTCCCAGAAGAAGTAGCCCAGCCCGAAGGCCAGCGCGGCCGACACGATCAGCGGCAGCAGGGACAGGCCGATCACCCGCGGGTGCAGGCAGTACGCGGCCGCGCGCCAGAACGAGTCGGCGATGCGGCTCATCGGCTTGATCATCAGTCGTTTCCTCCGGCCGGCGCCCGGCCCGTGATGTCGATGGGCGCGCCACCGGCGGGCGAATCGCCGCCGGGCGCGGCCGCGATCTTGTCACGTCCGAAGAGCCGTTTCAGTCCCAGCCACTGCTGCGACCAGAAGCCGCTGCCGTAATCGCGGCCGCCCTCTTCCGGGAGCTGGTCGCGCACGCCGGTCGGATCCCAGCGGTCCTCGAAGTTGGCGGTGCGGAAGATCACGTCCCACAGCGGGAAGAGCACGGCGAAGTTGTGGCCGCCCAGCGTGCCACGGCCGAAGCCCTCGTGGCCGATGCCGATCGAGTGGTGCAGGCGATGGAAGCGCCGGCTCACCAGCAGGCGCTCGCCGATCAGGCCGAAGCTCACGCGCAGGTTGGCGTGCTGCAGGTTCTCCAGCAGTTGCGAGATCGCCGTCAGCGCGACGAACTGGCCCGGCCCGACGCCGATCAGCCGCGCCACCAGCACCACCGCGCCGTCGATCAGGATGTCATCGAGCAGGTGATTGCGGCTGTCGCTCCACATCGTCATCTGGCGCTGGCTGTGATGCAGCGAGTGCAGCGACCACCACCAGTTCCACGAGTGCTGCGCGCGATGCAGCCAGTACTGGAGCAGGTCAAAGGCCAGCAGATAGACGATGAAGCTCAGCCAGGCCTGGTCGGTCACGCCGGGCCAGATCGCGTCGAGCTGGAACGTGGGGATGCCCTGCATGCGCATCTCGCCGACCAGGCTGTCGGCCAGCGGCTCGAGCGAGAAGAACATCGCCAGCCGGAACAGGCCCAGGCGCTGGATCAGCGTGTAGAGGATGTCGACGCGGATCGCGCGGCGGTCGGTCACGGCCTCGGCCGGACGCCAGCGCTGCAGCGCGCCGATGACCGCCAGCATGACGACGATCTGCAGCAGGCCGACGAGCAGCCAGCCGGTCGCGTCGAACGCGTCCTCCAGCAGGTTGCCGAAGCCCAGGTGAAAGACGATCGGCTGGATGACGCTCTCGAAGAGCGCCTGCTGCGCCTGACCGAAGAGATCGGTGAACCAGTCCATCACGGGTCGTGTCTCCTGCCCCCACACGTCAAGGGCTCAATGCCTCAATGCCTCAGCGGCTCGATCGCTCAACGCGGCCTGGGCGCGTCCTTGCCCGCCTTCAGCGCGAGCGCCTCCGCGGGCTTGCGCATCCACGCGGCGTACTCCGGATGATCGCGCAAGGGCGCGAAGCACATGCCGCGCGACTTCAATCCCTGCAACAGCGGCTCCAGCACCGCGGGCGCCCAGGGGTCCTGGCGCGACCAGATGCCCAGGTGCGCCATCAGGATATCGCCGGGCTTGATGCGGCGCAGCGCCTGCTCCAGCAGCGCCTGGTTGGGGAACTTGTCGCTGGGCAGCTCGTCGCCGAGAAAGCCGGCCGGGCTCCAGCCGACATGGCGAAAACCGCAGGCCTGCGCGGCCGCCAGCAGCGCCGGAGAGGTCCGCCCCGCCGGCGCGCGGAAGATCATCGCCATCGGCTTGCCGGTCATCTCGAGAAAGCGCTGGGCGGGCCGCCTCAGGTCCTCGCAGTACTCGGCCGAGCTCAGCACCACGGTCTGCGGCACCTGCTCGCCCGCCGCGCGTCGGAAGCGGAACCTGCCGTCGGGAAGATCCGCCGACCACGCGTCGTGATACCAGGTGTGCGAGCCGAAATCGTGGCCCTGCTCCGCCAGCGTCTTCCACCACGGGGCCCACTTGTCGTCCATGGTCTGGCCGCCGTCCATGGTCGGTTCCTGCGCGAGGAAGAAGGTGGCCTTGGCGTCGAAGCGCTTGAGCGTGTCGACGATCAGCGGGGCCACGCCCATGTGGCCGGTGTCGAAGGTCAGGTAGACGGGCTTGTCGCACGGGGGCGCCGACGACTCGGGCTGCGCGAAGCCCGGCAGCGTCACCGCCAGGCCGAGCGCCAGCGCGAGCGCGCGCCGCGGGAAGGACGGGATCTTCACGGTACTGCTCTCAGATCAGGTCGGGACGGACGGGGCGCACGGACGCCCGCGTCATTGACGCGGCATCTGGTCCAGCGTCCAGACGCCGTGCGGCGACTTGCCGACCTTGACCTGCGTGAGGATCTGCTTGCTCTGCAGGTCCATCACGGTGAGCTTGCGTGCCCAGCGCGACGTGAACATCAGCGTGCGGCCGTCGGGCAGGATCTCCATGTCGTCGGGGCCGCCGGGCGCCTTGAGCGTGTCCACCACGCTGAAGTCCGCCAGCGCGATCTTGCTGATGGTGTTGGCCGCGCGGTTGCTCACCAGCACATGCTTCTTGTCGCCCAGCGCGCGGAACGAGTGCGCGCCGTCACCCGTCTCCAGCTTCTTGACCAGCTTGGGCTGCGCGCCGGTGACGTCGTAGACCTCGACGCTGCGCTCGCCGGTCAGCGCGACCAGCAGGTGCTTGTCATCGGGCGTCAGGTACAGGTCGGCGGGCAGCTTGCCGACGGGGATCTTCCAGCGGGGGGCCATCGTGTTCAGGTCGATGGCCAGCAGCTCGCTGCTGTCCTGCAGGCTGGCGTAGACGACGCTGCTCTTGCTGTCGATGGACAGGTGGCTGGGCGTCTTCGGGGCGGAGAAGCGCTTGAACAGCGCCAGCGGCTGGGCCGCGTTCTGCGGCTGCCACTTGTAGATGTCGACGTGGTCCAGCCGGTTGCCGGCCAGCACCAGGTACTTCATGTCGGGCGAGAAGCGCAGGTGGTACGGGTCCGGGATGCCGCGCACGGTGCGCTGCACTTCGGCCGTCACCGGGTCCAGGAACGTGAGCGAGTCGCCCAGCGCGTTGGCCACGATCATGGTCTTGCGATCGGGCGTGAGGTAGAGGTGGTGCGGTTCCTTGCCCGTGGGGATGCGCTTGATCTCGCGGAAGTCCTTGGGGCTGATGACGCTGATGTCGGCGTCCAGCGAGTTGAGCACGAAGATCGGGCTGGTCGCGCCGTTGCCGGTGGTGGCGGACGCGGTCGCCGGCGTCAGGGACGCGGCGGCGGAGAGGGACAGGGCCAGGGCAGCGGCGATCGGCCGCGCGAGACGGAACAGCATGAAGTCCTCGGGTCCTCGGAGTCGTGGGGCGCGTGTGACGCGGGTGGCGCGTCGGGCCGGCCCGGGCATGGGCGAGCGTCGCGCAGCCCTGAAGTGTAGGCGGGTTGTCCCTGAGCCCTGGCTGAAACAGCGGCGCGAAGGCCCTGCTGATGCGGGGGCGCGCTCGCTGCGGGCACAAGTCTTGAGCTTTTCGGAACGCGGGGACGGTCCGGGCCGTGGGGACGCCGCCACGACCCCTCGACCCCGCCCGCGGTTGCATCCGGTTGCGGAAGACTTGCCGCCAGGGTTGCGGCAAGGATGCGCATGACGAACGTGGCGACGCGGGCTCGAGGCCCGCGTCGGGAAGCGTCGGACGCGCGGGCCCGACGGGTGGATCACTCGTCGTTGTCGCCGCCGAGGATGCCGCCCAGCAGGCCCGCGGCACCGAATCCACCGAGGAGGGAGCCCTCCTCGCGCGAGCCGCCGCGCTGCGGCGCGGCCGCGAACACGCGCGAGGCCAGGCGCGAGAACGGCAGGCTCTGCAGCCACACCTCGCCCGGTCCGGTCATCTTGGCCAGGAACAGGCCCTCGCCGCCGAACAGGGCGGTCTTGATCTTGCCCACGTACTGGATCTCGAAACTCACCGACGGGGTGTAGGCCACCACGCAGCCGGTATCCACCAGCACGGTCTGACCCGGCTGGAGGGTCCGACGAACCACGGTCCCCCCTGCGTGCACGAACGCCAGCCCATCCCCATCGAGCTTCTGCATGATGAACCCTTCGCCACCGAAGAAGCCCGTCGACAGGCGCTGCTGGACCGCGATGCCCAGCGACACGCCGCGGGCCGCGCACAGGAACGCGTCCTTCTGGCAGATCAAGGTCCCCCCCAGCTTGCCCAGATCCATCGGGAGGATCTTGCCCGGATACGGCGCCGCGAAAGCGACCCGCAGCTTGGTATGAGCCTGGTTGGTGTAGATCGTGGTGAAGAGCGATTCCCCGGTCACGAGGCGCTTGCCCGCGCCCAGCAGCTTCCCGAAGAACCCGCCCTGGTTGGCGGACCCGTCGCCGAACACCGTGTCCATGCCGATGCCGGCATCCATGAACATCATGCTGCCGGCTTCGCCGATCGCAGCCTCGCCGGGGTCCAGTTCGACCTCGACGAACTGCATCTCGGCACCCTTGATTTCATAGTCGACAACGTCCATGGCCATGGTGATCACCCTCTGTCACATCTCAACGAATGGGGCGCGATATTAACGTTTCGAGCCCTTTCTATACTGCGGTCATGACGCCCATGTCTCCTGACGAAAGCGCAACAACTCTCAAGCCCGGCGACAGCTACGTGCAGTCCTTCGCCCGGGGTCTCTCGGTGATCCGGGCCTTCGGCGCGGATGCCCCGCGGCAGACGCTGACGGAGGTCGCGCGCCGTTGCGGCCTCACCCGCGCCGGCGCCCGTCGCATCCTGCTCACGCTCCAGACACTGGGCTACGTGCGGGCCGAGGGCCGGCTCTTCGAGCTCACGCCCAAGATCCTCGACCTGGGCTTCGCCTACATCTCGTCGCAACCGCTGTGGCAGTTCGCCGAGCCGCTGGTCCTGCAGCTCTCCAGCGACCTGAAGGAATCGAGCTCGATCTCGGTGCTGGACGGTGGCGACATCGTCTTCGTCGTGCGCATCCCCGCGCGCAAGGTGATGACGACGACGCTGGGCATCGGCAGCCGCCTGCCGGCCTGGAGCACCGCGATGGGACGCGTCCTGCTGGCCGCGTTGCCGCCCGAGGAGCGCGACGCGCTGATCGACCGGGCCGAGCTGACCCCGTACACGCCCCGCACGGTGCGAACCCGCGAGGACCTGCGCGCCCAGGTCGAGCAGGCCCGGCGGCAGCACTGGTCGCTGGTGGACCAGGAGCTGGAGGACGGCGTGGTGTCGATCGCCGTCCCGATCACGGGCCGCGACGGGAAGGTCGTGGCGGCGATCAACCTGAGCACGCATGCGAACCGGACCTCGCCGGCCTTGCTCGTGGAGCAGGGGCTGCCGCGGCTGCAGGAGACGGCGCAGAGCCTGTCGCGTCTCTTGCAGATCAAGGGGTGAATGCCGCTCCAGGATGAGGAAGGGCTGCCGATGGCAGCCCTTTCCTTTGCCTGCTTCGAGCGGCGCGTTCCCCCGGCCCGAAGACCTGCGGTCTTCGGGCGTTCGGGCGTTCGGGCGGCGTCGTTCAGTCCACCGGACTGAACTCGGTCCGCCCTCACCCCATGTGCAAGCCCCCGTTGCAGCTGAAGTCGGCGCCCGTCGTGAAGCCCGAATCCGGCCCCGCCAGCCAGGCCACGACGGAGGCGATCTCCTCGGGCTCACCCAGGCGCTTGACCGGGATCTGCGCGACGATCTTCTCCAGCACGTCGGGACGCACTGCCTTGACCATGTCGGTGCCGATGTAGCCCGGGCTGACCGTGTTCACCGTGACGCCCTTGGCCGCGAGTTCCTGCGCCAGCGCCATCGTGAAGCCGTGCATGCCGGCCTTGGCCGCCGAGTAGTTGGTCTGGCCCGCCTGGCCCTTCTCGCCGTTGACCGACGAGATGTTGATGATCCGGCCCCAGCCCTTGTCCACCATGCCCGGCACCACCTGCTTGGTGACGTTGAACATGCTGTTCAGGTTGGTGTCGATGACGGTGTCCCACTCGTCGCGGGTCATCTTCAGGAACATGCGGTCCTTGGTGACGCCGGCGTTGTTGACCAGGACCTCGATCTTGCCGTGCTCCGCGATCGCCTTGTCGAAGGCGGCGACGGTGGAGTCCCAGTCCGCCACGTTGCCGACCGAGGCGTGGAACGTGTAGCCCAGGGCGGACTGCTCAGCCAGCCATTTCGCGTGGTCACGGCTGGGGCCGCAACCGGCGATGACCTTGAAGCCTTCCTTGTGGAGGCGCTGGCAGATGGCGGTACCGATGCCGCCCATGCCGCCGGTGACGTATGCAACTTTCTGACTCATCTTGCTTGCCTCCTGATCGGCGCCCCGCGCCGCCGCGTCCGCGGCCGGGGTGCCTCATGTAAGAACGGAACCGACGCGATGGAAATCGATGGGGCGCGTTCCGCGCGCGCGTCCCGGATCAGCGCTCGACGCAGAGGGCCACGCCCATGCCGCCGCCAATGCACAGGCTGGCGATGCCCTTCTTCGCATCGCGCTTGATCATCTCGTGCAGCAGCGTGACCAGGATCCGGGCGCCGGACGCGCCGATCGGGTGACCCAGCGCGATCGCGCCGCCGTTGACGTTGACCTTGCTCAGGTCCCAGCCCATCTCCTGGTGCACGGCGCAGGCCTGCGCGGCGAAGGCTTCGTTGATCTCGAGCAGGTCCAGGTCCTTGGCCTGCCAGCCGGCGCGGGCCAGCGCCTTCCTCGACGCGGGCACCGGGCCCATGCCCATGACCTTGGGGTCGACGCCGGCGCTGGCGTAGGACGCGATGCGCGCCAGCGGCGTCAGGCCCAGCGCCTTGGCCTTGGCATCGGTCATCAGCACCAGACCCGCGGCGCCGTCGTTCAGGCCGGAGGCGTTGCCCGCGGTCACCGAACCGGCCTTGTCGAAGGCGGGCTTCAGGCCGGACAGCGCCTCGGCGTTGGTCTTGCGGTTGATGAACTCGTCGGCGGAGAAGACGATCGGATCGCCCTTCTTCTGCGGGATCGTCACGGGCACGATCTCGGCCGTGAAGCGGCCCGCGTCCTGCGCGGCGGCCGCCTTCTGCTGGCTGGCCAGCGCGAGCTCATCCTGCTGCGAGCGGCTGATGTGGTGTTCCTTGGCCACGTTCTCGGCGGTGATGCCCATGTGGTACTGGTTGTACACGTCCCACAGGCCGTCGACGATCATGGTGTCCACCAACTTCCAGTCGCCCATGCGCTGGCCGTCGCGCGAGCCCGGCAGCACGTGCGGGGACAGGCTCATGCTCTCCTGGCCGCCGGCGATGATGATGTCGGAATCGCCATCGCGGATGGCCTGGGCCGCCAGCATCACGGCCTTCAGGCCGGAGCCGCAGACCTTGTTGATGGTCATGGCCGGCACGGTCACGGGCAGGCCGGCCTTGATGACGGCCTGGCGCGCCGGGTTCTGGCCCACGCCCGCGGTCAGCACCTGGCCGAGGATGACCTCGTTGATCTGGTCCGCCTGCAGGCCGCTGCGGCGCAGCAGCTCCTGGATGACGGTGGCGCCGAGCTCGCTCGCGGGCGTCTTGGCCAGCGTGCCGCCGAACTTGCCGATCGGCGTGCGTGCCGCCGCGACGATGACGATGTCCTGAGGTGAAGTCATGTCTCGCTCCTGGTTCCGGTTCTGCTGAATACAGCGGGGATGAATGCTTCTGGAAGGAAGTCTTCGGGGATGAATGCGGGGGTGAGTTCGGAGATGGATGGGAAGGCTGGCGGCGCGCGGTCCGTCACGCGCGCTGCTTGACGTAGCGGCCCGGCGCCGGCTCGATGGCCGGGTGGGCGCGGTTGCCCGGCGCGCGTGGCGCGGCCTTGAGCGCGCCCGCGTGGCCGGCCAGCCACTGGTCCCAGTCGGTCCACCAGCTGCCGGGATGCTCGGTGGCGTTCTCCAGCCACTGGCGCTCGTCGGCCGGCAGCGCCGTGCCCTTGCCGATCCAATGGCTGCGCTTCTTCTTCTCGGGCGGGTTGATCACGCCGGCGATGTGGCCGGACGCGCCCAGCACGAAGCGCTTCTTGCCCTTGAACACCTGCGTGCTGCGATAGGCCGCGTCCCAGGGGACGATGTGGTCCTCGCGCGAGCCGTAGATGAACAGCGGCGCCGTGATCTTGCCCAGGTCGATCGGCTCGCCGCAGACAGTCAGGCGGCCGGGGATGCGCAGCTCGTTCTGCAGGTAGGTGTGGCGCAGGTACCAGCAGTACATCGGGCCCGGCAGGTTGGTCGCGTCGCCGTTCCAGTACAGCAGGTCGAAGGCCGGCGGGGCCTCGCCCTTGAGGTAGTTGCCGACGACGTAGTTCCACACCAGGTCGTTGGGCCGCAGGAAGCTGAAGGTCGTCGCCAGCTCCTGGCCGTGCAGCAGGCCGGGGCCGTTGACCGCCTGCTCGCCCAGCGTCATCTCGCGCATGCGCACCGAGGGCTCGTCGACGAACAGGTCCAGCACGCCGTTGCTGCTGAAGTCGATCAGCGTGGTCAGCAGCGTGATGCTCTCGGCCGGCTGCTGGCCGCGCGCGGCCAGCACGGCCAGCGCGGTCGCCAGGATGGTCCCGCCCACGCAGAAGCCCAGCGTGTTGATGGTCTCCGTGCCGGCGATCTCGCGCACCACCTCGATGGCCTTGATCGCGGCCTGGCCGATGTAGTCGTCCCAGGTCCAGTGCACGCAGTCCGCGTCGGGATTGCGCCAGCTCACCACGAAGGTGCGGTGACCCTGCGCCACCGCGTGGCGGATCAGCGAGTTCTCCGGCTGCAGGTCGAGGATGTAGTACTTGTTGATGCAGGGGGGCACCATCAGCAGCGGCCGCGCATGCACCTTGGCGGTGAGCGGCTTGTACTCGAGCAGCTGGAAGAAGGCGTTCTCGAAGACCACGTGGCCTTCGGTGGTCGCGACGTTGCGGCCGACCTCGAAGGCCGACTCGTCGGTCTGCGAGACGTGGCCGCGCTGCACGTCGGCCATCAGCAGCTGCACGCCGCGGGCGATGCTCTCGCCCTGCGTGTCCAGCGCCAGGCGCTGCGCCTCCGGATTGAGCGCGAGGAAGTTGCTGGGCGACGCCGCATCGACGAACTGCTGCACCGCGAAGCGGACCCGCGCGCGGGTCTTGTCGTCGCCCTGCACCTGCTCGGCCATGCGCTGCAGGGTGCGGGCATTGAGCAGGTAGAGCTGGGCCGTGAAGTGGGCCAGGCGGTTCTCGTTCCAGGACGGGGCGGCGAAGCGGCGATCCTTCAGCGGGGCCGCGGCCGGGGGCTGCGCGGGATCGTGCGACTCGCCGAGCGCGCCGTTCCACAGCGCGCCGGCCTGGCGCAGGTATTCGGACTGCAGCTGCGTCCAGGCCTCGGGCTGGATCTGCATCGCCTGCAGCTGCTTGAAGGCATCACCGAATCCTTGCGCGAGGCTGCTGGCCGCCTGCGCCGCCTGTTCGGCGAACTGGTTGTCTACGCTCATGGGTCTCCTCGAACGGATCCGAGCAAGAAGCTTGCCACAGGCGATCGACGAATCGCCGCGTGGCCATCGCATATGCTCAGGCGCTTTTGTAGCCCGTTCAGCTTACCTTCGCGTGACGGTGTCGTCGCGGTGCCCCCCCCATGGGTAGGTTCTCCCTTTTCATTGACCAGACATGCTGCTCGTCGCGATCGCCTGGATGTATGTGATGCTGATGATGGCGCTCGCCGAGGCCTTCAGCACGCAGGGCTCGGTGCTGGGCGCGGTGATGACCTTCGTCCTGTATGGCGTGCTACCGCTGTCAGTCGTGATGTACCTGATGGGCACGCCGATGCGGCGCAAGGCGCGCCGCCGCGCGGAAGCGGCCCAGGACGAACAGGGGCGACGCGACGAGGCCCCGCCCGTCACGGCGCCTGTCGGGGACGTTCGTCCCGGATCGACGGCCGACGACCCGGCCGCGATCTCAGCGCAGCCGGATGACGGCGGCCATCCGGCCGCTGCGCCGTCCGTCGACACGTTCGTGCCGGAACGAAAAGAAGCGTGACGGCTCGCTGAGCGTGCACCAGCCGCCGCCGCTCACGGACGCGAGGCCCGCGGCCTCGAGTCGACGCCGCGCCAGCCCGTAGAGATCGGCGCGCCAGCGGGGCTCGCCCTGCTCGTTGGGCTGGAAGCGGAAGAGCGCCTGATCGCGATGCAGCGGTTCGACGTCGAACGCGGCAAGCACGTCGGCACCGACCTCGAAGCGATCGGGGCCGATGCCGGCGCCCATCCAGGCGTGGACCTGACCCGGCTCGCAGCCCGCGGCCGCGCTCATCGCTGCCACGGTGTTCTCCAGCACGCCGCCCGCGAGCCCGCGCCAGCCGGCATGCGCGGCGCCCACGACGCCAGGCGCCGCGAACAGCACGGGCAGGCAGTCCGCCACCATCACCGCGCAGGCCAGCGCCGGGTCGGTGCTGATGCTCGCGTCGGCGGGCTCGGGGTCGGCGTCGGGATGCGCGTGCTCGGGTCGCAAGCGCAGCACGGTCGTTCCATGCACCTGCTTGAGGAAGACCGGCGCGCCGCCGATCGCCGCCGCGACGCGAAGCCGGTTCTCGATCACATGCGCCGGGTCATCGCCGACGGAGCGGCCGAGGTTCAGGCTCGCGAGTCCGGCGCGTTCGGGCTGGTCCGCGCCGCTGACGCCGCCGGCCCGCGTGGTCATGAAGGCCTCGGCGCCGGTCACCGGCCAGTCCGGCCGCAGCCAGTCGGGATGCGGCGCGAGGTCGCGCGGCTCACTCGGCATCGGGGCAGGCGCTGGGCTGGGTCTTGCTGAAGGCGTCCAGCGTCATGCAATGCGCGTGGATCCTCATGACCGTGGGCACGTGGTCGAGGCGGCAGTTGAAACGCTGCGCGTTGAACACCTGCGGCACGAGCACGCAATCGGCCAGGGTCGGCGAGTCGCCGAAGCAGAAGCGGCCGGCGCGCCGCTCCGCGGTCAGGCGGTGCTCGACCACCGAGAGCCCGCTCTCGACCCAGTGCTGGTACCAGCGGGTCTTGTCGTCCTCGGACAGGCCCAGGTCCTTCACCAGGTAGCGCAGCACCCGCAGGTTGTTCAGCGGATGGATCTCGCAGGCCATGTCCTGGGCCAGCGCGCGGATGTAGGCGCGGGAGAGCGCGTCGCCGGGCAGGAGGCTGGGCTCGGGGTGGAGCTCGTCGAGGTACTCGATGATGGCCATCGACTGCGTGACGATCGCGTCGCCGTCCTTGAGCAGGGGCACCAGGCGAGAGGCGGACACGGCGGCGTAGGACTCGTTGAACTGTTCGTTCTTCGCGAGGTGGACCGAGTGGTAGTCGTAGTCCAGGCCCTTGATCGCCATCGCGATGCGCACGCGGTAGGAGGCGGACGAGCGGAAGTAGTTGTAGAGCTCCATGGCGGGCGATGATGCCACGCGAGGCCGCTACACTGCGCCCCATGTTTCAAGCGCGGCGATATCAGTACTGCCCCACGTGCGGCGGCCCGACCGAGTACCGCGTCCCGGCCGATGACAACCGGGAGCGCGCGACCTGCACGGTCTGCGGCGCGATCCATTACGAGAACCCGCTGAACGTCGTCGGCACGCTCCCCGTGTACGGCGAACAGGTGCTGCTGTGCAAACGCGCGATCGAGCCGCGGCTGGGCAAGTGGACCTTGCCGGCCGGCTTCATGGAGCTGGGCGAGACCCTCGCCGAGGGCGCGGCCCGCGAGACGCAGGAGGAAGCCGGCGCCGAGATCGAGCTGCAGAACCTGTACTGCGTGATGAACGTGGTGCGCGTGGGCCAGGTCCACCTGTTCTACCGCGCCAGGCTGCTGAGCCCGCGCTTCGATCCGGGTCCGGAGACGCTGGAGGCCCGGCTCTTCCACGAGCACGAGATCCCCTGGGACGAGATCGCCTTCCACACGGTCCGCGACACGCTGCTGCGCTTCTTCGAGGACCGCCACCGGGGCGAGGGATATCCGCTGCATACGGCGGATATCGGCTGAACCTCGGCGTCGCGATCAGCGCCCCCCGGGGCGGGCCGGACCACGCTCACCCCCTCAAGGCTTGATCCCCTGCGCCGACGCCCAGGGGCCGGTGATCCCGTCGAGCTCGCAATCCCACAGCGCCTGCGCGTCCAGCGCATCGGTCACGCCCTCGGCATAGACCTTCAGCGCCAGACTCCGCAGCATCACCACCAGACTGCGCACGAATGCCGCGCGGCTCACATCGGCCGACACGCCCGACACGACCGCGCTGTCGAGCTTCACGTAGTCCAGACCGGCCTGGAAAAGACGATCAATCTGAGCCAGTCCCGCGCCCGCGTGTTCCAGCCCCAGCTGGACGCCCAGCGGCCGCAGTTGGCGGCCCAGTTCCTGCAGCGCCTCGAAGTGCTGCGCGGCCGCCGGCTCGGCCAGCTCCAGACCGATCAGGCGGCGCACCGCCGCAGGCGCGGCCTGCACCAGCTCGCGCGCCCGGGCGATGAAGCTGCCGTCGTTCAGCGAGGCCGGCGCCACGTTGACGCAGCGCGCGCGTTGGTCGTGCTGCGTCGCCTGCAGCGCCAGCGCGATCGCCTGCAGATCGGCCTCGGCGCTCAGGCGATGGCGCAACGCCAGCGGCAGCCAGCGCGCGGCGGGCTCGAACTCGCCGACGGGATTGAGCTTGAGCTGCAGCGGGCATTCCAGGTGCAGCACCTGCCGGTCGCGTCCGATCAGCGGGAACTCCAGCAAGCGGCTGCGCTGCTGCTGCAGCGCATCGGAGATCAGCGCCTTCCAGGCGCGCTCGCCCTGGGCGACTTCCTCGGACGGCGGCGCCTCGCGCAGCTCCAGGACCACGCCCTCGCCCTGCTCCGCCTTGGCCAGCGCCGCGTCGGCGGCGGCGAACCAGGCGCTCATCGGCTGGTCGCGCATCAGCTCGACCGCGCCCATCGCGACGCCCACGCCCGGGCCCAGGTTCTGCAGGCCGGCGCGCAAGGCCTCGGCCAGCGCCTGCGCCGTGTCGCCGACCACGTTGGGCGCCGGCAGCCACAGCGCGAAGTCCGATCCGTTCAGGCGGCCGGCCAGGCAACCGCGGACCTGCTCCGGGTAGACGCGCAGCGCCTGGGCGATCGCCACCAGCGCCTGGTCGGTGGCGCCGTGACCCAGCCGTTGATTCAAGCCCTGCAGATCCTTGAGGCGGACCAGCACCAGCCCCGCCCGCAGCGGACCGTCGTCGCGCTCCAGCGCGGAGCTCAGCTCCGCCACGAACTGCCGACGATGCGACAACCCGGTCAGCTCGTCGCACAGCAGCTGGTGATGCAAGGTGCGCAGCTGCTCGGCCTGGGCCTCGAACATCTGCCGCGTGCGCAGCACCATGGTGTTCATCGCGCCGGTGAGCTTGCGCATCTCGGGGACGCGCGGCTCCAGCACGGTCTCGAAACGGCCTTGCGCCACGCCCTCGGCCTGCTTGACGGCGGTGTCCAGCGGCCGGCGCAGCCGCGACAGCACCGCCGCGGCGGCGATGCCGGTGATCACGCCCACCGCCAGCAGCCAGGAGGCGGTGCTCAGCGTCGAACGCCACAGCGCCTCGTGCACGTAGCCGGTCTGACCGCGCAGCTCGATCTCGCCGACGGCCTTCCAGCCGTCCGACAGCTTGGCCGCGCCCGGCGGCACGTTCAGCGGCAGCAGCGCCACGAACCAGCCCGGCGCGTGCGTGATCTGGGGCGTCTCCAGGTGGCGCTCGAAGACCAGCTTGCCGGTCGCGTCGCGCCAGCGCACGCTCTCGTAGGCGCCGCTGTCGAATTGCGCCGAGATCAGCAGCGACATCAGCTCCGCGTCGCCCTTCTGCTGCGACAGCGCCAGCGCCAGCGCGCTCGCGTTGTCGGCGTTCTTGAGCTGGGCCTGCGTCTGCAGCAGGTCGCGCAGCGACCAGGTGCTCACCGCCACGCCGCCCAGCGCCGAGGCCAGCACGGCGCCCAGCACCAGGCACCAGATTTGTCGAATCAGGGACATGTTCCGAATTCTCCGTCGCCCATCAGAAACCTTCCGCCTTCGCCTTGGCCAGCAGGTCGCGCCACATCGACAGCCGCACCAGCGGATTGCCCGCCGACGTGGCACCCACGCCCGTCCACAGGCCCTCGCCGTTGAAGCTGAACACCGGCGTCAGATCCGGCCGCTGCGACGCGGGCCGGACCTCGGGGTTGATATTGTCCAGAATCAGCGGCTCCGATTCCGGCTGCGCATAGTAGGCCAGCACCATGTGCGCCTGGGGCCGCCCCTGGAACTGCGCCCGCACGTACACCATGCGCAGCTTGGCCTGCGGCACGCCCGCGGCCTGCAGGCTCATGTACTTGCCGATGGCGTAGTCCTCGCAGTCGCCGGCGCCCTTGTCCAGCATCTCCAGCGGCGTGGCCCAGTAGTCGATCTGACCCCAGACCTCCATGTCGTCCTTGAAGGCGACCCGCTTGTTGAAGAAGTCGTTGACCACCGCCAGCCGGTCGCGCTCGTCGGGCAGCGTGGCGGCGCGCTCGGCCATCTGGATCATGGCCTTGACGGCGGCCTGGGTCTTGACCGGGTAGCGCGAGGCGGTCTCGGTCAGCTTGTCCTTGTCCCAGGCCCAGGCGACGGCGCTCCACAGCCCCGCCACGCAGGCCAGCACGGCCAGGGCCGGCCGGACCTGGTTCAGCGCGCGGGTGACGAAGCGTGACATGCGCAGCAATGTATCTGTCTCCGAACCCACCCACGGGCGAGGCGCGTCGCGGGCGCCGACAAGCGGCAATTTGCCGCACCCCCGTCACGCGCCGGTCCGGAGGGTCACCGGATAATCCGGCGCTCAGATGAAGACCGAAGCCGTCCACCAGGAACTGGACCGCGCCCGCGCCAACGGCCCGCTGCGCCAGATCCAGATTCCGCCCTGCCCCGAGCTGCTGCAGCGCCTGCGCGCGGCGATGTCCGGCGCCCAGCCCGACCTGAACGAAGTCGCCCGCATCGCCGCGGCCGACGTCGCCATGTCGGCGACGCTGCTGCGCGTGGCCAACAGCCCCTTGCACCTGGTGGCAGGCAACGTGCCTTGCACCACCGTCGGCCAGGCCATGTACCGCCTGGGCCTGGACGAGACCGTCGCGCTGATGCAGGCCTTCCTGATCCGCCACGCGATTCCGGTCAACAGTCCGCACCTGCTGCGCTTCTGGCAGCGCTCGACCAAGCGCGCCGTCGCCATGGGCTTCATCGCCGGCCAACTGCCGGGCATGCGCGTGGACCTGGCCCAAAGCTACGGCCTGTTCTGCCACGTCGGCATGCCGGTGCTGCTGCAAAGCGTGCGCGGCTACGGCGCGACCATGGTCGAGGCCGCCGCCCGCATCGACCGCCCCTACATCAAGACCGAGAACGTCAATCACCGCACCGACCATGCGGTCGTCGGCGCGCTGGTGGTGAAGGTCTGGCACCTGGGCCCGGAGCTGATGACGGCGATCCGCCTGCATCACGACTTCGACGCGCTGCGCGACGAGAGCGTCGAGCCCGAGGTCCGCACGCTGATCGCCGCCGGCCTGATCGCCGAGCATCTGATGCGCCAGCACGAAGGCCTGGACGAGGACGCCGACTGGGCGTCCAACCGCGAGGCCGCGCTGGGCTGGCTGCACCTGTCCATGGACGAGCTCGAGCACTGGGACGACGCGCTGCGCCCGCTGCTCGACGAGGCCTGACCGCGCGCCATCGCCGTTCGACGACGGTTCCAACCCCGGTTCCCGACGCCGGCTCCCCCATGCGACAAGGCACCCGCGAAGGGGCCTCGGTCATGGCGGTGGCGAAGCGGTCGAATCGGAATCAGCCGCGCACGGCGACCCGTGCGGCGGCCAGGTCCCAGCGGGCGTTGCCCACGCTCTTGAACACGCGCGTGCGGCCGTCGTCGACGGGCCGGTCGCCCATCACCAGGTCCTCGAGCGAGGCCTGAGGCTCGAAGCGGCCCGCGGCCAGCAGATCACCGGCCTCCGCCTGCGCGCCGACGGGATCGTCGACCCAGACCTGCGCGTCGCGCAGCAGTTCCTGCGGCAGCTCGACCATGTCGTCGCGGAAGGCACCGACGCCGATCACCACCGCGCCCTCGCCCACGCCCGGCCGCAGCACGGGGACGCGGCTGGTCGTCGCGCAGACGACCAGGTCCCAGGCATGACGGGTCTGGGACTCGGGCGGCAGCGGCTCGACGCCGAGTTCCTCGACGAAGGCCGGCACCGATTGGTGTCCCTGCACGTGGATCGTCGCCTGCGGATGCAGGGCCTGGATGGCCTCGACATGGGCGCGCGCCTGCACACCGCCGCCGACCACCAGCACGCGCCGCGGCGCCTGGCGGGCCAGGTACTGGAGCGCGAGCATGCTGACCGCGGCGGTGCGGCGCGCCGTCAGCGCAGGGCCGTCCAGCACCGCCAGGCGCTGGCCGGTGCGGCTGTCCATCACGACGACCTCGCCCGAGATCGTCGGCAGGCCCAGCGCCGCGTTGAGCGGGTGGACGCTGACCAGCTTGGTGATGGCCAGGCGCTCGCTCAGGCAGGGCATGACCAGCAGAACGCCGTCCTGCTGCAGCGCCAGGCTGTGCCGCGGCGGGCAGGTGAGCCGGCCGTCGCGGTTCTCGCGACAGACCAGCGCCACCTCCTCCATCAGCAGCGCCCAGGGCAGCGCGCGCGCCGTCGCGGCGGCGTCCAGCACCCGCATCGGCTTACTTGCGCGCCGGCGGCACGTCGGTGCAGGAACCGTGCGCCACTTCCGCGGCCAGGCCGATGGACTCGCCCAGGGTCGGATGCGGGTGGATGGTCTTGCCGATGTCCACCGCGTCCGCGCCCATCTCGATGGCCAGCGCGATCTCGCCGATCATGTCGCCCGCATGCGTGCCGACGATGCCGCCGCCGATGATGCGGTGGGTCTCCTCGTCGAACAGCAGCTTGGTGAAGCCCTCGTCGCGGCCGTTGGCGATCGCGCGGCCCGAGGCGGACCAGGGCAGCAGCCCCTTCTTGACCTTGATGCCGCGGGCCTTGGCCTCGTCCTCGGTCACGCCCACCCAGGCCACTTCCGGATCGGTGTAGGCGACGCTGGGGATCACGCGCGCATCGAAGCGCGACTTGGCCAGCGCGTCGTCGCCGAGCAGCTCGCCCGCGATGACTTCCGCCGCCACGTGGCCCTCGTGCACCGCCTTGTGCGCCAGCATCGGCTGGCCGACGATGTCGCCGATGGCGAAGACGTTGGACACGTTGGTGCGCATCTGCACGTCGACCGGGATGAAGCCGCGATCACTGACGATCACGCCGGCCTTGTCCGCGCCGATCTTCTTGCCGTTGGGCGTGCGGCCCACCGCCTGCAGCACCAGGTCGTAGACCTGCGGCTCCTTCGGGGCCCCCTCGCCCTCGAAGGTCACCTTGATGCCTTCGGGCGTGGCTTCGGCCGCCACCGTCTTCGTGTTCAACATGATGTTGTCGAAGCGCGGCGCGTTCATCTTCTGCCAGACCTTGACCAGGTCGCGGTCCGCGCCGGTCATGAGCGTGGGCAGCATTTCCACGACGTCCAGGCGCGCGCCCAGCGTCGAGTACACCGTGCCCATCTCCAGGCCGATGATGCCGCCGCCCACGATCAGCATGCGCTTGGGCTTGCTGGTCAGCTCCAGCGCGCCGGTCGAGTCGATCACGCGCGGGTCGTTGGGCATGAAGGGCAGGCGCACCGCCTGCGAGCCCGCCGCCAGGATGATCTTGCGGAACTTCAGCGTCTGGGTCTTGCCGGTGCGCTCCTGGCCCTCGCCGCCGGTCTCCTCGACCGACAGGTGGTTGGCGTCCAGCAGCTGGCCGTAGCCACGGATGACCGTGACCTTGCGCATCTTGGCCATCATGGCCAGACCGCCGGTCAGCTTGCCGATGACCTTCTTCTTGTGGGTCAGCAGCTTGGGCAGCTCGACCTTGGGCTCGCCGAACTCGACGCCCAGATCGGCGAAGTGCTTGACCTCGTCCATCACCGCGGCGACGTGCAGCAGCGCCTTGGACGGGATGCAGCCCACGTTCAGGCAGACGCCGCCCAGCGTCGCGTAGCGCTCGACGATCGCGACCTTCAGGCCCAGATCGGCCGCGCGGAACGCCGCCGAGTAGCCGCCGGGACCGCCGCCGAGCACGATCACGTCGTACTCGCCTTCGGCGGGACCCGTATAGGTCGCGGCCTGCGGCGCCGCCACGGGCGCGGGTGCCGGAGCGGTCGCGGACGGTGCCGCCGCGGGGGGCGGTGCCGGTGCGGCGGCGGCCGGTGCGGGCGCTGCCGCGGCGTCGGCCTCCAGCACGACCAGCAGGTCGCCCTGGTTCAGCTTGTCGCCCAGCTTGACCTTGAGCTCCTTGACCACGCCGGCAGCCGAGGACGGGATCTCCATCGAGGCCTTGTCGGACTCGACGGTCACCAGGCTCTGCTCCGCCTTCACCGTGTCGCCGACCTTGACCAGCAGCTCGATGATCGCGACGTCCTTGAAGTCCCCGATGTCGGGAACCTTGACTTCAACCAATGCCATGTCCGGTCCTTCCGATCAGAGGGCGATGCGGCGGAAGTCCGCCAGCAGGGACGCGAAGTACACGTTGAAGCGTGCGGCCGCGGCGCCGTCGATGACGCGGTGATCCCAGCTCAGCGACAGCGGCAGGATCAGGCGCGGCACGAACTGCTTGCCGTCCCACACGGGCTGCGTCGAGGACTTGCACACGCCCATGATCGCGACCTCGGGGGCGTTGATGATCGGCGTGAAGTAGGTGCCGCCGATGCCGCCCAGCGACGAGATCGAGAAGCAGCCGCCGGTCATGTCGGCCGGGCCGAGCTTGCCGTCGCGGGCCTTCTTGGCCAGCTCCGACATCTCCTGGCTGATCTGGAAGATGCCCTTCTTGTCGCAGTCGCGGATGACCGGAACGACCAGGCCGTTCGGCGTGTCGGCCGCGAAGCCGATGTGGAAGTAGTTCTTCAGCACCAGCGTGCCGTCGCCGTCCAGCGAGGCATTGAACTCGGGGAACTTCTTCAGCGCCGCGACGGTCGCCTTGATCATGAAGGCGAGCATCGTGACCTTGATGCCGGACTTCTCGTTCTCCTTGTTCAGCTGGACGCGGAAGGCTTCCAGCTCGGTGATGTCCGCGTCGTCGTGGTTGGTGACGTGCGGGATCGTGACCCAGTTGCGATGCAGGTTGGCGCCGCTGATCTTCTTGATCCGCGACATCTCCTTGCGCTCGACCGGGCCGAACTTCTCGAAGTCGACCTTGGGCCAGGGCAGCAGGCCCGGGAAGGCACCTCCGCCCGCGCCCGCCGGCGCGGCCGCCTTCTGCGCGACCGTCTGCGCCGTGCCGGCCATCACGGCCTTCACGAAGGACTGGACGTCGGATTCGGTGATGCGGCCCTTGGCGCCGGAACCCTTCACTTCGTCCAGCGGCACGCCCAGCTCGCGAGCGATCTTGCGGATGCTCGGCGAGGCATGCGGCAGCTTGCCGCTGGGCTTGGTCGGCTCGTGCGGGGGCAGCGCGGCGGTCGGGACCTGGCGCTCGGCCGGTGCCGGGGCGCTCGCGGTCGCCGGGGCCGGCGCGGCGGCGGCCTGCGCGGGCGCCGGCGCGGCGGCGGCCGGTGCCGGAGCGGCAGCGCCGCCCGTGGCTTCGATCACGGCGATCTTGGAGCCCTTGGCGACCTTGTCGCCCAGCTTGACCAGCAGCTCCTTGATCACGCCGGCGTGCGAGGACGGGATCTCCATCGAGGCCTTGTCGGACTCGACGGTGATCAGGCTCTGCTCCACCTTCACCGTGTCGCCGACCTTGGCCAGCACTTCGATCACCGCGACTTCGTCGAAGTCGCCGATGTCGGGCACGACGATGTCGACCGGACCGGCCGAGGCGGCCGGAGCGGCGGCGGGTGCCGGGGCCGGCGCGGCCTGCGGCGCGGGAGCCGCTGCCGCGGGAGCCGGCGCGGCGGGCGCCGGCGCGGCGGCGCCGGCGGCTTCGCTCTCGACCACGACGATCAGGTCGCCCTGATTGATCGTGTCGCCGATCTTGACCTTCACTTCCTTGACCACGCCCGCCACGGAGGACGGGATCTCCATCGAGGCCTTGTCGGACTCGACGGTCAGCAGGCTCTGCTCCACTTTCACCGTGTCGCCGGCCTTGACCAGCAGCTCGATGATCGCGACGTCCTTGAAGTCCCCGATGTCGGGAACCTTGACTTCAACCAATGCCATTTCTGATGTCTCCGAGTCCGACGCTTAGGCGTACAGCGGGTTGATCTTGTCGACGTTGATGCCGTACTTCTTGATCGCTTCGGCGACCTTGGCCTGCGGGATCTTGCCCTCGTCGGCCAGGCTCTTGAGCGAGGCCACGACGATGTAATGGCGGTTGATCTCGAAGTGCTCGCGCAGCTTGCTGCGGAAGTCGCTGCGACCGAAGCCGTCGGTGCCCAGCACCTTGTACGAGCGGCCGGACGGGATGAAGGCGCGGATCTGCTCCGCGTAGTTCTTCATGTAGTCGGTCGACGCGATCACCGGACCCTGCACCTTGCTCAGCTGCTGCGTCACGTACGGCACGCAGGCCAGCTCGGTCGGGTGCAGCAGGTTCCAGCGCTCGGCGTTCTGGCCGTCGCGGGCCAGCTCGTTGAAGCTGGGGCAGGACCAGACGTTGGCGCCCACGCCCCAGTCGGCTTCCAGCAGCTTCTTGGCTTCCTGGCTCTCGCGCAGGATGGTGCCCGAGCCCAGCAGGTTGACCGTCAGCGGTTGAGCCGCGGCTTCTTCCAGCAGGTACATGCCCTTGAGGATCTGTTCCTCGGTGCCGGCCTTCAGGCCGGGCATCGGGTAGTTCTCGTTGAGCAGCGTCAGGTAGAAGTAGACGTTCTCCTGGTTCTCGACCATGCGCTTCAGGCCCGAGTGCAGGATCACCGCCACTTCGTGCGCGAAGGTCGGGTCGTAGCTGATGCAGTTGGGGATGGTGCCGGCCAGGATGTGGCTGTGGCCGTCCTCGTGCTGCAGTCCTTCGCCGTTCAGCGTCGTGCGTCCCGAGGTGCCGCCCAGCAGGAAGCCGCGCGCCTGCATGTCGCCCGCCGCCCAGGCCAGGTCGCCGATGCGCTGGAAGCCGAACATCGAGTAGTAGACATAGAACGGGATCATCACGCGGTTGTTCGTCGAGTACGACGTCGCCGCGGCGATCCAGCTGGCCATGCCGCCCGCTTCGTTGATGCCCTCTTGCAGGATCTGGCCGGCCTTGTCCTCGCGGTAGTACATGACCTGGTCCTTGTCGACCGGGGTGTACAGCTGGCCCTTGGGGTTGTAGATGCCGATCTGGCGGAACAGGCCTTCCATGCCGAAGGTGCGCGCCTCGTCGACCAGGATGGGCACGGTGCGCGGACCCAGTTCCTTGTCACGCAGCAGCGTGGTCAGGAAGCGGACGTAGGCCTGGGTCGTGGAGATCTCGCGGCCTTCCGCGGTCGGATCCAGCACGGCCTGGAAGGTGGCCAGGTCGGGCACCTTCAGCGATTCCTCGGCCTGCGGGCGGCGCTTGGGCAGGTAGCCGCCCAGCGCCTTGCGACGCTCCTGCAGGTACTGCATCTCGGGCGTGTCGTCGGCCGGCTTGTAGAACGGGATCTTGGGCAGCTCGCTGTCCGGGATGGGGATGTTGAAGCGGTCGCGGAAGGCCTTGATGTCCTCGTCCTGCAGCTTCTTGGTCTGGTGAGCGGTGTTCTTGCCCTCACCGATCTTGCCCATGCCGTAGCCCTTGACCGTCTTGATCAGCATGACGGTCGGCTGGCCGACGGTGTTCACCGCCTGGTGATACGCGGCGTAGACCTTCTGCGGATCGTGGCCGCCGCGGTTCAGGCGCCAGATGTCCTCGTCGGACATGTTCTCGACCATCTTCAGCAGCTCGGGGTGCTTGCCGAAGAAGTGCTTGCGCACGAACGCGCCGTCATTGGCCTTGTAGGCCTGGTAGTCGCCGTCCAGCGTCTCCATCATGACCTTGCGCAGCAGCTCCTGCTTGTCGCGCGCCAGCAGCGGATCCCAGTACGAGCCCCAGATCAGCTTGATCACGTTCCAGCCGGCGCCGCGGAATTCGCTCTCCAGCTCCTGGATGATCTTGCCGTTGCCGCGCACCGGGCCGTCCAGACGCTGCAGGTTGCAGTTGACGACGAAGATCAGGTTGTCCAGCTTCTCGCGCGCGGCCAGGCCGATCGCGCCCAGGCTTTCCGGCTCGTCCATCTCGCCGTCGCCCAGGAAGACCCAGACCTTGCGCTTGGAGGTGTCGGCGATGCCGCGGGCATGCAGGTACTTCAGGAAGCGCGCCTGATAGATGGCCATCAGCGGGCCCAGGCCCATGGACACCGTCGGGAACTGCCAGAACTCGGGCATCAGCTTCGGATGCGGGTAGCTGGACAGGCCCTTGCCGTCGACTTCCTGGCGGAAGTTGAGCAGTTGCTCTTCGGTGATGCGGCCTTCCAGGAAGGCGCGGGCATAGATCCCGGGCGCGCTGTGGCCCTGGATGTAGAGCAGGTCGCCGCCGTGGATGCCGTCTTCGCCGTGCCAGAAGTGGTTGAAGCCGCAGCCCAGCATGGTCGCCAGCGAGGCGAAGCTGGAGATGTGGCCGCCCAGGTCGCCGCCGTCCTCGGGGTTGTGCTTGTTGGCCCGCACCACCATCGCCATCGCGTTCCAGCGCATGTAGGCGCGCAGCCGCTCTTCGATGTCGATGTTGCCGGGGAAGCGCTCTTCCTTGTCGGCGGGGATGGTGTTGACGTAGGCCGTGTTGGCCGAGAACGGCACGTCGATGCCGGCCTGGCGCGCGTGATCGATCAGGGTCTCGAGCAGGAAGTGGGCGCGGTCGCCCCCTTCCTCACCGATGACGGCGGACAGGGCGTCCAGCCATTCCTTGGTTTCGAGAGCGTCGGTGTCATTGGCGGCTGCGCCGAGGAACGACTGGGGCTGCGCGGACATGGTGTGTCTCCTGGTTCTCTGAATCACCGACCTTCCGGCCCGCCGACGCATCGGTCCATCGATGCGTCGCGGTGGTCTCGGGGGCAAACGGCGCTCGCGTGGAGCCCGGAGCTTACGCATTCGGGCGCGCGCCGCCACCTGCCGGAAGGGCTATGGCGGCGGAGTGTCGCATAAGGCCGGCATTTTCCAAATAGCGCGATGCGTTTTCATATTATGGGATTTATAAGGTGTTTTCCCGAGGGTCGGCGCGCGTTTCCCTTTCACGATGCGATCAGGGAATGCCCGGGTCCGCCAGGCCCGGGCGAGGCGATGTCGGCTTGGATAATCGCGGTCTATGTTGTCCCGCCTCGATGTCCAAGGCTTCCTGCGCCGCGCCCTGAATCCCGTCAAACGCCTGGTCTCGGCGTGGTGGCGTCGGCAATCGCCGTCGCGGCAGGACCGTTTCGCGACGCTGGGCCCGCTGCTGTCGGTGGTGCTCTTCCTGGCGGCCATCGTCTCGGCCTTCTGGTACCTGCGCAACGAGGAAATCGAACGCGAGGCCGAGGCCGTCAAGCGCGACACCGAGATGGCGCAGCAGCAGATCCGCTCGCGCCTGATCGACAACGAGGACCAGCTCATCCCGCTGCAGCGCGACCTGGCCAACCGCGCGATCGACAACCTCGAGTTCACGCAGCGCGCGATGGCCATCGCGCGCAACCGGCCCGAGATCACCCACATCACCTGGCTGAACCAGCGCCGCGAGCGCCGGGTCAGCGTGGCCGCGATCGGCGAGCAGGCCGATTCCCTGATGACGCTGGACGGCAACGACCCGTCCATGCCCAACGGCCACGCCGGCAGCGAGCCCGAGCGCGCCTTCCAGGCCGCGCGCGACCGCCGCACCCGCGTGTACTCGGGCTCCTTCGGCGACGCCAACAACACCACCGTCTTCCAGCTGCAGCTGCCGCTGAGCGACCGCAACGGCTTCGCCGGCGTGCTGATCGCCGAGTACTCGGTCGAGGGCCTGCTGCGCTACTCGGTGCCCAACGAGCTGACCTCGCGCCACGCCGTCGCGGTGCTGGACCCGCGCGAGCAGGTCGTGGCCAGCACCGTCACGCCGATGCCGGGCCGGCGCATCGCCCGCGCGCCCATCTATTACGAGGTGCCGATGGCGCCCGCGCCCGGCCTGGTGCTGCGCGGCCAGGGCTACCGGACCTCGATCGGCCTGATCTCCAACACGCTGTTCTGGATGGTGATGGCGCTGTCGGTGCTGACCGTCTGGATGCTGCTGGGCACCTGGAAGCACATGCGCCGGCGCGCCCAGGTCCAGAACGCGCTGGCCGCCGAGACCAACTTCCGGCGCGCGATGGAGAACTCCATGCTGACCGGCATGCGCGCCATGGACCTGGAGACGCGCATCAGCTACGTCAACCCGGCCTTCTGCGCGATGACCGGCTTCGCCGAGTCCGAGCTGATCGGCCGCAAGCCGCCCTTCCCCTACTGGCCGCCCGACCGCTACGAAGAGAACCTGCGCCTGCTGCAGCAGGAGATGCAGGGCCGCAGTCCGGCCGGCGGTTCGGAAGTGAAGGTGATGCGCAAGGACGGCAGCATCTTCGACGCCCGCATGTATGTCTCGCCGCTGATCGACCCCAAGGGCAAGCAGAACGGCTGGATGACCTCGATGACCAACATCACCGAGGCCAAGCGGGTGCGCGACCAGCTGTCGGCCTCGCATGAGCGCTTCACCACGGTGCTGGAGGGATTGGACGCGGCGGTGTCGGTGCTGTCGGTGCAGCAGGGCGAGCTGCTCTTCGCCAACCGCAGCTACCGGCTGTGGTTCGGCGCCGACCCCAAGGGCCACGCGATGCTGGCGGGCTCGCAGCTGACGGGCACGACGAGCAAGGAGCCCTCGTTCGAGAACGACGAGGAGGTCGACGACTACGGCGGCCTGCCCGCGCAGCACCTGACCGAGGTCGGCGGCGACTCGCGCGAGGTCTTCATCGCGCAGCTGGACATGTGGTTCGACGTGCGCGCCCGCTACCTGCAGTGGACCGACGGCCGGCTGGCGCAGATGCTGATCGCCACCGACATCACCGCGCGCCGTCACGCCGAGGCTCAGCAGCAGCAGCAGGCCGAGAAAGCGCAGGTCACCAGCCGCCTGATCACCATGGGCGAGATGGCCTCCAGCGTCGCGCACGAGCTGAACCAGCCGCTGACGGCGATCAGCAATTACTGCAACGGGATGGTCTCGCGCGTGCGCGGCGACAACATCCAGAAGGACGACCTGCTGGCCGCGCTGGAGAAGACCGCCAAGCAGGCGCAGCGCGCGGGCCAGATCATTCACCGCATCCGCGCCTTCGTGAAGAAGAGCGAGCCACAGCGTCAGCCCGCCTTCGCGGCCTCGATCGTCGAGGACTCGGTGGAGCTGGCCGGCATCGAGCTGCGCCGCCGCAACGTGCAGATCCACACCTACGTCGCGCAGCGGCTGCCGGTGATGCGCGTCGACCCGATCCTGATCGAGCAGGTCCTGCTGAACCTGCTCAAGAACGCCGCCGAGGCGATCGACAACGCGGCGCTGCCGCCCTCGCGCCGCCACATCGAGCTGCGCGTCGTGCCCAAGCACACCGCGGAGCTGGGCGCCAACATCGAGTTCTCGGTGACCGACATGGGGCCAGGTCTCCCCGTCGAGGTCATCGAGCGCATGTACGAGGCCTTCTTCTCGACGAAGGCCGATGGACTGGGCATCGGCCTAGGGTTATGCCGGTCCATCATCGAGTCCCACCAGGGCAGGATACGCGCCGAGAACCTCTACAATGGCCCGTCCATCGTCGGGTGCCGGTTCGCGTTCACGATCCCTGTGGACATCCCCCGGCCCGAGCCCACGGGCGCGGGCACTGCACACAACACCGCAGCAACACCATGAGCTTGATTCCGAAGAAGGGTAATGTCTACGTTGTCGACGACGACGAGGCTGTGCGAGATTCCTTGCAGTGGTTGCTGGAAGGCAAGGACTACCGGGTCAAGTGCTACGACTCCGCCGAGAGCTTCCTGAGCCGCTACGACCCGCGCGAGGTCGCCTGCCTGATCGCCGACATCCGCATGGAAGGCATGAGCGGCCTGGACCTGCAGGACAAGCTGATCGAACGCAAGAGCCCGCTCCCCATCGTGTTCATCACCGGCCACGGCGACGTCCCGATGGCGGTGCAGACGATGAAGAAGGGCGCCGTCGATTTCATCGAGAAGCCGTTCAAGGAAGAAGAACTGCTGTCGCTGGTCGAGCGCATGCTGGACCAGGCCCGCGGCGCCTTCGCGACGCAGCAGGAAGCCGCCAGCCGCGACGCCCTGCTGTCGCGTCTGACCACGCGCGAGGCGCAGGTGCTGGAGCGCATCGTCGCCGGCCGCCTGAACAAGCAGATCGCCGATGACCTGGGCATCAGCATCAAGACGGTGGAGGCGCACCGCGCCAACATCATGGAGAAGCTCAACGCCAACACCGTGGCCGATCTGCTGAAGATCGCGCTGGGCGCGAACACGCAGGCGAAGGCCGGCTGAGCATCGAGAGCATGGGGAGGCCGCTGCGAAGCGGCCTCTTTCGTTTCCGGGCAGAGCGATCCTCTGCCCTTGCGCTTTTCTGATTCCCGCTTTTTGATTCCGGAGTACCGACCATGACCGCACAACTGATCGACGGCAACGCCCTGTCCAAGCAACTGCGCGCCGAGGTGGCCACGCGCGCCGCCGCGCTGACCGCCAAGGGCGTGAAGCCGGGCCTGGCCGTGGTGCTGGTGGGCGACAACCCGGCCAGCCAGGTCTACGTGCGCAACAAGGTCAAGGCCTGCGAGGACGCGGGCCTGCACTCGGTGCTGGAGAAGTACGAGGGCACCATGACCGAGGCCGAGCTGCTGGCCCGCGTCGACGCGCTCAACAACGATCCGAGCATCCACGGCATCCTGGTGCAGCTGCCCCTGCCCAAGCACATCGACGCGCACAAGGTGATCGAGGCGATCGCGCCGGAGAAGGACGTGGACGGCTTCCATGTCGCCAGCGCCGGCGCGCTGATGGTGGGCCAGGACGGCTTCAAGCCCTGCACGCCCTACGGCTGCATGAAGATGCTGGAGTTCATCGGCTATGACCCGAAGGGCAAGCACGCGGTCGTGATCGGCCGCAGCAACATCGTCGGCAAGCCCATGGCCATGCTGCTGCTGCAGGCCAACGCGACGGTCACCGTCTGCCACAGCGCGACGCCGGACCTGGCGCACTTCACCCGCCAGGCCGACATCGTGGTGGCCGCGGTGGGCAAGCGCAACGTGCTGACCGCCGACATGGTCAAGCCCGGCGCCGTCGTGCTGGACGTGGGCATGAACCGCACCGACGAGGGCAAGCTCTGCGGCGACGTGGACTTCGACGGCGTGAAGGACGTGGCCGGCTGGATCACCCCGGTCCCCGGCGGCGTCGGCCCCATGACCATCACCATGCTGCTGGTCAACACCATCGAATCGGCCGAGCGCTTCGCCGCGGCGCGCTGAACCGCGCAGATCGGCGCCGGGCGATGATCCATCGCCCGATCCGCGCCCGCCGCCGGACGCCCGCCCGCGGCGTCCCGGCGGGCGCCCGCGTCGCTCCGGGAGGGGACGTCGCGCGATCGCGCCGATAGCCGCTCTTGAAGGCCGCGATAGAAACCCCAAGCTCATCACGGCCCCAAACGCTGAGACACTGTCCCGGCATCCCCGCCAGACTCACGAGGCCTGCATGAACGACTCTTCCGCCCCGACGTCCTCCACCCCCGCCGCCGACGCGCCCAACCCGCTGCTGTCGACGGCCTCGCTGCCGGACTTCGCCGCCATCGATCCGTCGCACATCCAGCCCGCCGTCAGCGCGCTGCTCGCCGAGGCCCAGCAGGCGCTGGACCGCGTCACCGCGAGCGACGCGCCGGCCGACTATGAATTCCTGTCCCGCACCCTGAACGTCGCCACCGAGCGCCTGGGCACCGCCTGGGGCGCCGTCGGCCACCTGAACGGCGTGGCCAACACCCCGGCGCTGCGCGAGGCCTACAACGCCATGCTGCCGGCGGTGACCGAGTTCTTCACCGCGCTGGGCGCCAACGAGTCGCTCTACGCGACCTACAAGGCGATCGCCGCGCAGCCGGGCTTGTCGCCCGAGCGGACGCAACTGCTCAAGCACGCCACGCGCGACTTCGTGCTGTCGGGCGCCGAGCTGCAGGGCGAGGCCAAGGAGCGCTTCGCCAAGATCCAGGAGCGCGGCGCCGAGATCGGCCAGGCCTTCTCCGAGCACGTGATGGACGCGACCGACGGCTGGTCCTACTTCGCGACCGCCGAGGAGCTCAAGGGCGTGCCGGCCGACGTCGTCGCCAACGCGCGCGCCGCGGCCGACAAGGAGCGCGCCGACGGCAAGACCGTCCCGGAAGGCACGCACAAGCTGAGCCTGCACTTCCCGGTCTACATGCCGGTGATGCAGTACGCCGAGGACCGCGCCCTGCGCGAGCGCCTGTACCGCGCCTACGTCACCCGTGCCAGCGAGCTGGGCGACAAGCCCGAATGGGACAACAGCGCGCTGATGCAGGAGCTGCTGATGCTGCGCCAGGAGGAGGCCAGGCTGCTGGGCTTCCAGAACTTCGCCGAGGCCTCGCTGGTGCCCAAGATGGCGACCTCTCCGGCGCAGGTGATGGACTTCCTGCGCGACCTGGCCGCCCGCGCCCGTCCCTATGCGCAACGCGACCTGGACGAGGCCCGCGACTTCGCCAGGGCGGCGCTGCAGATGGACGAGCTCAAGGCCTGGGACCTGGCCTATGTCTCGGAGAAGCTGAAGGAGGCGCGCTACGCCTTCTCCGACCAGGAGGTCCGGCAATACCTGACCCTCCCGCGGGTGCTGGACGGCCTGTTCCGCATCGTCGACCGGCTCTTCGGCGTGCAGCTGGTGCCGGCCAAGGCCTCGGTGTGGCACGAGTCGGTGCAGTTCTGCGAGCTGCGCCGCGACGGTCAGCTGATCGGCCAGGTCTACCTGGACCTGTTCGCGCGCAACGGCAAGCGGCCGGGCGCCTGGATGGACGAGGTCCGCAGCCGCTGGGCGCGGCCGGACCTGGCCGGCACCGGCGCCGAGCAGATCCCCGTCGCGCACCTGGTCTGCAACTTCCCGCAGGGCGCCGACGGCAAGCCGGCGCTGCTGACCCATGACGATGTGACCACGCTCTTCCACGAGTGCGGCCACGGCCTGCACCACCTGCTGACGCGGGTGGCGGAGCTGGGCGTGTCGGGCATCTCCGGCGTCGAGTGGGACGCGGTGGAGCTTCCGAGCCAGTTCATGGAGAACTTCTGCTGGGAGTGGGAAGTGATCCAGCAGCTGTCCAGCCACGTCGAGACCGGCGAGCCGCTGCCGCGCGCGCTGTTCGACAAGATGCTGGCGGCCAAGAACTTCCAGGCCGGCCTGCAGACGCTGCGCCAGATCGAGTTCGCGCTCTTCGACATGAAGCTGCACGCGGAGCCGGGCTCCGAGACCCGCATCCAGGACCTGCTGGAGGAGGTCCGGGCCGAGGTGTCGGTGAATCCGCCGCCGGCCTTCAATCGCTTCCAGCACAGCTTCTCGCATATCTTCGCGGGCGGCTACGCGGCGGGCTACTACAGCTACAAGTGGGCGGAAGTGCTGTCGGCCGATTGCTGGAGCGCCTTCGAGGAGGAAGGCGTGTTCAATCCGGCGACGGGCCGCCGCTACCTGGACGAGATCCTGTCCATGGGCAGCGTGCGCGACGCGATGGACAACTTCAAGGCCTTCCGCGGCCGCGAGCCCACCATCGACGCCCTGCTGCGCCACCAGGGCATGGCCTGACCCCACGCGGCCACGCGGGCCGCGACAGGCGCCGATCGAGCCCCTCCTCGCGAGGGGCTTTTTCATGGCCGCCCGGACGAGGGGTTCTCCGCAGAGGCGGTGTCACGACTTCGCTGGCAACATCGTGTTCCGGGCGACGGCACCGGACCGTCGCCATCGAGGGAGACATCAGATGCCTTGCGACCGCCCGCTTGATTCATCGCCCGCCCGCGCCCGTCGCCTGAGCGCGCGAGTCCGGCGCGCGCTGAGCGCCGTGCCCCTGCTGGCCGCCGCCGGCGCCGCGATCGCGCTGTCGCCGGTGGCGCCTCCTCCTCCGCCGCCGCCGATGAAGGAAGTGCCCGTCGTGCCGCCCATCGTGCGGCCGCCGGAGCCGCGGCCCCTCCCTCCTCCACCGACACTGCCGCCGGTCAAGCCGCCGCCGCGCGAGCCCGCGCCGCGCTGGATCGCCTTCCGCGCGCCGGAAGCGACCACGCCGATCCGGTTGCGTCAGGTCGACGTGCAGGCCCGTCTCGGCGGCAGCACGGCGGTCACCCGCGTCGAGCTGACCGTCTTCAACCCCAACGCGCGCGTCCTGTCCGGCGAGCTGCAGTTCCCGCTCAACGCCGGGCAGGCGGTGACCGGCTTCGCGCTCGACATCAACGGCGTGCTGCGGCGCGCGGTGCCGGTCGAGAAGGCCAAGGGCCGGCAGGTCTACGAGGACACCGTCCGCGCGGGCGTCGACCCGGCGCTGCTGGAGGTCACCGAGGGCAACTTCTACAAGCTGCAGGTCTACCCGCTGCCCGCCGGCGGCACGCGCCGCGTGGTGCTGGAGATCCGCGAGTCCATCGAGGCGGCCGCCGCCGGCGCCGCGCCGGTGTGGCGCCTGCCGCTGCAGTTCTCGGGCGTGGTCGAGCAACTCGCGGTCGACCTGCGGGTGGACGGGCTGTCGCCGTCGCAGCTGTCGGCCTCCTGGGGCGCGGAACCGCTGACGCCCAGCGCGACGCCGGAGGGCACGCGCCTGAGCCTGCGGCGCGACGCCGCGGCCGCGGCGGGCGAGCTCCGCGTCGAGTTGCCCGCGCGCCTGCCGGCGCCGGTCGTGAGCACCGAGCGCTTCAAGGGCAAGACCTATCTGCTGGCGGAGGTTCCCGTCGACATCGCACCCTGGCCGCGGACCGCGCCGCGCACCGTGGGCCTGGTGTGGGACGCCTCGTCCTCCGGCGCCACCCGCGATCACGACCGCGAGTTCGCGCTGCTCGACGAGTGGCTGCGCCGGCTGGGGCAGGTCGAGCTGCGGTTGAAGGTCGTGCGCAACGATGCCGAGGCGGTGGAGCGCTTCGCGATCCGCGACGGCGACTGGCGCGCGCTGCGGCGCCGGCTCGAGCAACTGCCGTATGACGGCGCGACCGCGCTCGGCGCGATGACCGCGCCGGAGGGCGTCGACCTGACGCTGCTGTTCTCGGACGGCGTCGGCACCTGGGGAACAGGCTCGCTGCCAACGGTCGGCAAGCCGCTGTTCTCGTTCTCCGCATCGGCGGGCGCCGCCGAGTCGGCGCTGCGCCGCGCGGCGGAGGCCACCGGCGGCGCCTACGTCGACCTGCTGTCGACCTCGACCGAGGAGGCGCTGCGCCAGCTCGCGGAGGAACAGCCCCGCCTCCTCGACGTCACCGGCGTCGGCGCGGGCGAGTGGGAGATGAACTCCGTCCATCCGCAAGGCGGCCGGCTGCTGATCGCCGGCGTGATGGCCCAGGCGCAGGCACGGATGAAGCTCACGGTATCGACCGCGAACGGCTCGCCCCGCGTGATCGACGTGCCGTTGCGCGCGGGCGCGCCCGCCACCGAGGCCGGGGCCTCGGTGGCTCCGACCTCGCGGGACCTGGAGCCGGTCGGCCTGGCCGCCTATCGCTGGGCGAGCTTCCGGCTGGCGCGGCTGGACGCCGACCGCGGGATCCAGCGCCAGGCCGTGCGGCGGCTGGGCATGGACTTCGGGCTGGTGACGCGGGAGACCTCGCTGATCGTGCTGGACACGGTGGGCGACTACGTCCGCCACGAGATCGAGCCGCCCGCCGAGCTGCGCCGCGAGTGGGACAGCCTGGTGGCGCAGCGCACCAGCCTGCGGCAGCGTCAGCGGGCGGAGGCGCGGACCGACCTGATCGAGCGCTTCGAGGCGCTCGTGAAGTGGTGGAACGAGACGCCGGCCACGCGTGCCGCGGCGGCGCGTCGCGAGCAACTGGAGGCGAAGAAGGCCGCGCTGGCCGAGGCGCTTCGAGCGCCGCCGGTGACGCCGCCGCCGGAGCGCTCGATGCCGGTGCCCACGCCGGCCCCGGCCGAGCCGCAGAAGCAGGTGCCGGCGCCGATGGCCACACCATCGCCCTCGCCCTCGCCGGCGCCGATGCCCGCGCCCACTGTCGCGGCGCCGGCTCCCGCGCGCGATCCCAACGACGGGGTGCGACGCCCGATCGTGGCGGCGCCGGCCATGGACGCCGCGCAGATGGAGCGCCTGCGCGAGGTCGAGGCCCAATCCCGGCAGCGGTCGTCCTCGTCGGCATCGCCGGCCGCCGCGGCGGCTGCCGCGGCCGCGGCCGCGCGCGGCGACCGTTCCTCGACCGGCGCGCCGGGCGACATCGCGCTGCGCCCCTGGCGCGCCGACGAGCCCTACGCGCGGCGCCTGCGGGCCGCCGCCGACAAGGACCTGTATGCGATCTACCTGGACGAGCGGCCGTCGTACGCGAACAGCTCCGCCTTCTTCCTGGACGTCGCGGACCGCCTGGTCGAGCGCAAGCGGATCGACCTGGCGGTGCGGGTGCTGTCCAACCTCGCCGAGATGGACCTGGGCAACCGGCAGTTGCTGCGCATCCTGGCCTACCGGCTCAAGCAGGCCGGCCGATCGCGCGAGGCGATCCCGGTGCTGGAAGAGGTGCTGCGACTGGCGCCGGACGAGCCGCAGTCCTACCGCGACCTGGGTCTCACCTTCGCCGAGGCCGGCGAGCCGCAGCGCGCGGTGGACCTGCTGGCGGAGGTCGTGAACCGGCCGTGGCAGAACCGCTTCGCCGACATCGAGCTGATCGCGCTGGAGGAGCTGAACGCCATCGCGGAGCGCTCCCGCGCGAAGGGCAAGCCGCTGGACCTGTCGGCGATCGACGAGCGCTTGCGCCGTCCCTTGCCGCTGGCGCTGCGGGTGGTGCTGAGCTGGGACGCGGACAACACCGACATCGACCTGTGGGTCGACGACCCAGACGGCGAGCGCGCGTTCTTCCTGAACCCCAACACGCGCCAGGGCGGACGCATGTCGCGGGACTTCACCGGGGGCTACGGCCCGGAGCAGTTCGAGCTCCGCTTCGCCAAGCCGGGGACCTACACCGTGCGCGCCAACTTCTTCGGCCATCGGCAACAGGTGATCGCGCCGTCGACGACGCTGATGCTGCGACTGTCCACCGGCTTCGCGACACCGCGGCAACAGGACAAGGACATCGTCCTGCGCCTGAGCGGCACCGGCAGCGAGGTGGTGGTGGGGACGATCACGATCAAGTGACGGCGCCGGACTCGCGCGGCAACGATGGGAATCGTGGCCGCGCGGACCGGCTTGCACGCGTTCAGGGGAGAGCAACACCTGACCCGAGTCAGGCCGCGCGAGAAATCCACTGATCGGAGCCAGTACCAAATCGGCTGCACTCGCGCCGGCCGCGAGACCTGATGGCTAGCATCGACCGTCCGATGTTGAGACGCGAGTGTGGCGATGCAATTGACTCTGGCCTGGTGGAACACGGCGCTCTCGCCGACGCGCCGGCGCGATCGCGCGGAGCCGGCGCAACTGGAGGTCGCGGCGGGCGTGATCCGGCGGCTCATCGAAGCGGGCGCGGACCTGATCGTGCTGTGCGAGGTGTCGGAGCACAACATCGATCGCCTCCAAGATCGACTCGGCAAGTCGCTAGGAACACCGGGAACAAGGGCACCTACTTCCATGCCAAGGGCTCCATCACGCGCTGGAGGACCTTCGACCAGATGCTGTTCAGCGCGTCGCTGCTGAACGGACAGTCAGGCTGGCTGCTTCCCGAGGTCGACACCTGCGTGTTTCTCGACCCTCAGCTCGACAAGCTGGTACGCGACCGGGCAAGCATCTTCGACCATCTGCCCATCGTCGGGCGCATTCTCAGGAGTACCGGTCATGAATGATTTCAAGGAGGCCTTGGGCCTCGGACTGCAAGCGGCAGATCGCGCGACGATGGCAAGAGCCGAGATCGAAGCGATCTTCCTGGAACTGAATGCGGCACTCGAGGCGGCGACCGCCGGCCGCGCCAGCATCAAACGGACCAACCTGCCATCGATCGCCAGTCCCACGGCGAGAGCCTTGGCCAACGTGGAACACGGACGGCCCACGGCACTCGCGGTCTTCGGCGGCGGCGATCCTCCTCCGCGACGCGAGATCGCGAAGTGGCGCCAGCCCACGGGTGGATTTCCCTGCACGCTGGTGTGGGAGGAACGAAACGTGCAATGCGACGACGCGGAGGCCTTGCGAGCCGAGCTGATCGACCTCCTGCGATCGCCCACCGTCGGCTACGCCATCAAGTCCATCGTCGGCGTCGATTGATCGTCGGCGGACCGCCTACCGGCTCGCGTCGGCGGCCGGCTTCTTCCACGGCACCGTCTGGATCAGGCGCTTCACCTCGTCCGGCGGCAGGGGCTTGGAGAACAGCGTGCCCTGCGCCGCGGTGACACCGAGTTCCTCGAGCAGCGCGGCCTGCGGCTCGTCCTCCACCCCCTCGGCGAGGGTGCGCCAGCCCAGCGCGCGCGCCAGCGCGACGATGGCGCGCAGCTCGTCGCGGGCGCTCGCGTCGTCGGCGAGGCGCAGGACCAGGCCGCGATCGATCTTCAGCGTGTCGGCCGGCAGGCGCCGAAGCGCCGTGAAGGACGCGCCCCCCGCGCCGAAGTCGTCCACCGTCGCCCGGATGCCCAGCGCCGCGAGCGCGCTCAGCGACTCGGGCCGGGGCGACAGCGGCGTCACGCCGCGCTCGGCGATCTCGAGCCGCAGCTGCGGTCCTTCCGAGCCGCCCCCCAGCGCCTTCGAGGCCTCGCGGACCGCGTCGACGAAGTCCTCGCCGGCCAGCCAGTCCGTGCCGGACACGTTGACCGCGACCTCGCCCCGGAAGCCGATGTCCCGCCAGCGTCGCGCCTGCAGCGCCGCCTCGATCAGCGTCCAACGGCCCAGCGCCGGCATCTGCCCGCTGTCCTCGGCCGCCGGCACCACCGCGTCGGGCATCAGCACGCCGCGCTCGGGCTGGTTCCAGCGCAGCAATGCCTCGAAGCCCAGCAGCGATCGGTCGGACAGCGTCACCACCGGCTGATAGTGCAACTCGAACTCGTGCGCCGCCAGCGCGGGCGCGATGCGCTCCTGCAGCCAGCGGTGCATGGGCAGGAAGCGGGCGGCCACCGCGTCGAACAGGTGCACGTGACCCGCGCCGCCCAGTTGCGCGCGGGCCAGCGCGCTCTCGGCGGCCTTCAGCAGATCCAGCGGACTGAAGTTGGCCTGGCCCGTGTGCGCCCAGCCGGCGCAGGCGGTGAGCCGATGCGCGCCGGTGCGTCCCGAGGCGGCCCCCTCCTCGGGCGTGAGGGCGTCGAAGAGGAAGGGCTCCTCGATGCGCGCGAGCGCCCATTCGGGCACGCGCTCGACCAGCGTGCCGTCGGGCCCGACGCGAAGCTCGAACATCAGCGCGAAGCGATCGACATCCACGCGGGCGAGGACCCGACCCGGCCGGCCATGGCGCGGCATCAGGCGCTGGGCGCATTCGGCCAGCACGGCCTCGCCGATCGCCAGGCCGTGGCGATCGAGGAACTCGCGGAAGCCGTCGAGGCTCAGCATCACCACCGCGGCCGGCACGCCCGGCACCGGCGTCGCCAGGCGCTGGGCGAGCAGCTCGAGGAAGAGCGCGCGATTCGGCAGGCCGGTCGCGTGATCGTGCAAGGCATCGCGCGCCTGCGGCGCGTCCAGCCCGTGGAAGCGGTCGACATCGGCGATGTCGGTCAGCGTGCCGGCGACCCGCACCGCGCGCCCGTCCTGGAAGACGGCGCGACCGCGCACCAGCAGCGAGCGCGATCGGCCGTCATGGCGGAAACGCAGCACGTGATGCAGACGCGGCGCGCGCCCGGCGAGGTGCGTCTCGAGCGCGACGCCGAAGGCCGCGGCGGTCGGCTCGTCGAGCGCCTGCGTGAAGCCGGCCATGCCGTCCACGGCGGCCTCGTCCAGGCCCATCAGCGCGCGCCAGCGGGCCGAGACATCCAGGCGATCGCGTCCGATGTCCCAGTCCCAGAGACCGTCGTCGGCACCGCGCGCGGCCAGCGAAAGACGCTCCTCGTTCGCGCGCAGGCGGCGCGACGCCGACGCGCGCCGCACCAGCGCGGCGAGCGCGCGCAGCAGCAGCGCCATCGCGCTCGACGCCACGATCGCCAGCAGAGGCCAGGCGACGGGCAACAGCAGGCGTTCCTCCTCGAAGACCCATTGCGCGCCGGCGAGCCCGACGCCGATCAGCAGCAGGACGCCGAGCACACCGCGCCAGAGACGCCCGCGAGCCAGCAGCAGCACACACAGCAGCGGGAGCAGGCCCAGCGCCACGAGCGTCGCCGTCGCGGTCCAGACCGGGCGCATCGGCACGCGGCCGGTGAGGATGTTGTCGACCGCGGTCGCGAGGCGCTCCGGCGACGACACGGCGCCGAAGGGCGTGGGGCGGAAATCACCGCCCTCGCCCGCCGTCGTGCCGACGATGACGATGCGGTTGTGCAGCGCCTCCTCCGGCGCGCGGCCGTCGACGACCTCGCCGAAGGACAGCGTGGGGACGCTGCCCGCCGGGCCGATGGCGTTGACGGCCTGCCGGGTCAGCAGATCCACCGGCACCACGAGCGAGCCCCAGCGGATGTCGCGCGACCCGCGCAAGGTGGCCTCGGACCAGGGCTGGCGCATCGCGTCGCCCGCGATGCGCAGGGCCAGTGACGGATAGGCGTGGCCGCCGACGACCAGCGCCGACGCGATCTGACGCGGCGCGCCGTCGGCGTCGCGGAGCTCGAGCCAGTGACCGAGGGAGAAGGCCGCGGCGCGCAGCGGCTCCGGCGGCGCCTGCAGGGCGTCGACCCGCGCGGGACGGCGCGGCTCGCCCTCGACGTGAGCGAAGGCCTGAGCAGAGAGATCCGATGGCGTCGCGCGAGCGGAGGCCGGGGAGCCGGCTAGCGTGGTTGCGCCGGCTGCGTTGGTTGCGCCAGTCGCGCCGGTCCCGGCGGTTCCGGCGGTTCCGGCGGTTCCGGCGGTTCCGGTGGTTCCGGTGGTTGCGTTGTTTGCGCCGTTTGCGCCGTTTGCGCCGGTTCCAACCGTTGCGCTGCTTGCGCCGACTTCATCCGGCACGAGCGGCAGCAGCACGCGGATGCCGCCCCGCATCGCCGCGGCGAGGGCGTCGTCCCCGGTTCCGGAGTCGGTCATGCCCTGGTCGATCGCGATCAGCCGGGGACCGGCGGCGCGCAGTCGCTCGACCAGCGCGGCGAGTTGCTCACGCGTCGGCGATGGGGTGCCGAACCGTTCGGCGCTCCGGTCGTCGAAGGCGACCACCACCACCGGGTAGATGGTGCCCGGGGCAAGCGGACCGCGCCAGCGCATCTGCGCGTCGGCGGCCAGGCCGTCGATCGAGGCCAACGGGCCCGCCTGCGGGCGGGTCATCCAGAGTCCGATGACCGCCGCGGTCACCAGCAGCAGGCCCAGCAGCTGGACCCACGCCCCACGCGACGGCCACCGCGGGCGTCGCGGGCGTCGCGGCGCATCGGTCCCGGTCTGGCGTTGTCCCCTCATGTCATCGAGCTCCCGCTCCGGCGCAGGCCGGCTCGCGGCGATCGTATGCCAAGGGCGCGGGCGCCGATCTCCCGATCAGCGCCCGGAACGGCCGCGAGATCCCGCGGCCGTGACCTGGGGTCAGGGCTTGTCCTTGAAGTCCCCGACCGTGGACACGACGAAGCCGTCCAGCTTGATCCGCTTGCGCCAGGCCTGGTTGACCTGATCGACCGTCGCCGCCTGCACGGCCGCGTCGCGTTGCGCCGCCTGCGCCCAGGTCTCGCCCTGGTCCGCCTGCGTGATCAGCGCCATCGACAGCACGGCGTCCGACGCGCGCGCCTGCCGGCGGCCTTCCAGCACGTCCTTCTTCGCACGCTCCAGCTCCGAGGCGGTGATGCCGTCGCGGGTCAGGCGCTCCAGCTCCTCGCGCACCAGCGTCAGCATCTGCTCACGGTTCTGCGGCGCGAAGGTGCCGGAGATCGTCAGGTCGGCCTCGTCGCCGTAATGCGCGGCCGACAGCGACGCGCCCACCCCGTAGCTCAAGCCCGCCTGCTGGCGGATCCGCACGGACAGGCGGTTCTCCAGCGCGCCGCCGCCCAGGATGTGGACCGCCAGGCTCAGCGGGATGTAGTCCGCATCCCGATCGTTGAGAGGGAAGTCCACCCGCATCTTCATCGCCGCGCTGGTCTTGTCGCGCGCGATCGCGTCGAAGCGCGCGGCCGGGATCACGTCGGCCTTGTCCACCGGCTGGACGAACGCGGGCGCCGACGGCTTCTTCCAGCCGCCGAACAGCTGTTCCACGGCCGTGTCCAGTCCGTCCGGGATCGCGCCGACCACCGACACGCGCGCGTCGTTGGCCGACCAGTAGTCCGCATGGAAGCGCTTGAGGTCGTCCAGCGTCGTCGCCTTCACCGACGCGAGCTGCTCATCGATCGACATCACGTAGTCCGGGTCGCCCAACTTCACGCCGCGGGCCCGGTTGTAGTGGTCACGCGTGGCGGCCTGGCGCAGCACTTCCAGCTCCTGGCGCGAGCCCTCCAGCCCCGCGACCGACGCGCGCTGCAGGCGGTCGAAGGCATCGGCCGGCAGCAGCGGGTGCTGCATCAGGTCGGCCGCCAGGGCCAGCACCTCGATCAGCTTGTCCTTCTCGGTGCTGATGGTCAGCGTCGCGCCCTGGTCCTCGCTGACGACGTTCAGCTCGGCGCGCAGGGCGATCAGCTTGTCCTGCAGCGCCTGCTTGGACACGGACGGACTGCCCTCGCCCATCAGCGCGGCGATCAGGTCGGTGCCGTGATGGCGGAAGGTCTCGTGGCGCTCCCCCCAGCGCAGCTGCATGCGCAGCTCCACCGTGTTGCCGCGCGTCTGCTTGCCCAGCGTCAGCAGCTCGATGCCCGAGGGCAGGCGCTTGACGGCGCTGCGCTCGGCCAGACGCTGCGGCGTGGGGTCGAAGCGCTCGCCCTCCTCCACCTTGGGCGGGCCCTTCAGGTCGGCCAGGCGCTGTTCCAGCGGGGGCGCCACCGGGATCTCCACGCGCTCGACCTGGTCGGTCGGGAAGTAGCGGCCCAGCGTCCGGTTGGCCGGGCGCAGGTAGGCCTTGCGCACGCGCTCGACGTCGGCCAGCGTCACCTTGGGGATGTCCTCCATGAGCTGGAACAGCAGCCGCCAGTCGGTCGCGCCGAGGTTGGAGATCTGCTGGATCAACGCCTCGGGCTGCTTCATCTGTTCACGGTAGGAGACCAGCGCCATGTCGCGCACGCGCTTGAGCTCGGACTCGTCGAACCTGGCCTCGGTGCGGCCTTCGGCGATGTCGAGCAGCTTCTTCTCGACCGCCGCCTCGTCGCCGCCCGGTGGCAGCACGGCGAAGGCGCGCACGCCGCCCGGGTCCGCGTCGCCCAGCCCCTGCAGGCCGGCGGCCAGCGCCACCTTGGGCTCGACCAGCTCCTTGTAGAGCTGGCCGCTGGGCTGCAGCGACAGCATCATGCCCAGCACCAGCAGCGGCGCCGAATCCGGATGGGTGATCGCGGGCACGTGGTAGTAGGCCATCAGCGCCGGCTGACCGCCGACACGGCGGACCACCACGGTGCGCTCGCCGTCCTGCGGCGGCTCGACGGTGTAGGGACGCGGGATGGGCGTCGCGGGCGTCCTGATCGGGCCGAACAGCTGGCTCACGCGCGCCAGCACCGCCTTCGGATCGAAGCGGCCGGCGACCATCAGCGTCGCGTTGTCGGGCCGGTAGTAGCGCTTGTAGAAGGCCTGCAGGCGCTCGATGGGCACGTTCTCGATGTCGCTCTTGGGGCCGATGGTGTCGTGGCCGTAGTTGTGCCAGTCGTAGGCCGCGCCGATGACGCGCTTGTTCAGCACCGCGAAGGGCTGGTTCTCGCCGCGCTCGTACTCGTTGCGGACGACGGTCATCTCCTTGTCCAGGTCGGACTTGGCGATGAAGCTGTTGACCATGCGATCCGCTTCCAGCGTCAGCGCGAAGTCCAGCGTCGCCGGATCGGCGTTGAAGTTGGCGAAGTAGTTGGTGCGGTCCGAGGTGGTCGTGCCGTTGAAGCGCATGCCGCGACGCGCGAAGGCGTCGGAGATGTCCTTGTGCGCGGGCGTGCCCTTGAACATCAGGTGCTCGAGCAGGTGGGCCATGCCGTACTCGCCGGGCGACTCGTGGCGGCTGCCGACGCGGTAGGTGATGTTGACCGTCGTGGTGCTCTGCGCGTCGTCGGGGAACAGCAGCAGCTGCAGGCCGTTGGCCAGGCGGTACTCGGAGATGCCGCCGATCTCCCGCACGAACCGGGCCGAGGCGACCGGACCGGCCGGCGTCGCGCCGGTGCCCTTCGGGGCCTTGGCGGCCTTGGCGGTCGGGGTCGCCCTCGCGTCGAGCGGATCGGCCTGGGCGCCGGCCCAGACGGCGCCCAGCGCCAGCGTCAGCGGGAGCAGCGCCCAGCGGCGCGGAGACATCGAGAACTCGTTCCTCATTGATCGTTCCTGTACCGCGAACGCGCGGCGTCGCGGCGATTGTGGGGGCAGCGCGGCGCGCTCCCGGAGAGCCGCCGGCCGCCTGAAGCCACCCGGCAACACGGATGGCGACTCCCCCCTCTATGTGATCGCGGACGGGCGCCCTCGGCGCCAGCGCGCACGCTCGCCACGAGGCCGCCCGACCGCGCGGGGCTCGGCGGCCGCACAGTGGCCGGACCTTGGCGAGGCGTTCACACCTCGATCACGCGAGGGTGATGCAAGTCCCTGCCGGCGACCAGGGCTTGACGGGGCCCTCGACGACCCGATGGCGGGGTGGCGAGGATGCGGCCTTGTCCGACACGCCCGCGCGCCTGGAGCCGACGCGGCTCCACCGCCGCCGAGCCTAGGCTGATCGCCAGGTTCGCCGGAGAACGTCATGCGCCACTTCCCGCCCCTCCCGCAGGTTTTCCATCTCGGCCATCACGCGGCCGGGCGTCATCGCCCGGCGCATCACGGCGTGGTGTTCTGGCTCTCGCATGCCGCCTTGCTGCTGGCGCTGCTGCTGATCGCGACCGAGGTGTCCGCGCAGCAGGCGGGCGACCTGAAGGCGCGCTACGAGCAGATGGCGCCGCAACTGGCGCACAGCCCCTTCCAGAAGCCGATCGTGCTGAGCTCGGTGGATGACACGCAGCATCCGACCGGCGAGATGCATGCGGTGGTCGATCACGACTTCGGGGCCCTGGCGGGCGCGTTGCGCGACGCGGACGCGTGGTGCGAACTGCTCACCTTGCCGGCCAACGTCAAGAAGTGCGTGGTCGACGACGAGGCGCGGCCCTCGACGCTGCACATGGCGGTGGGGCGCAAGTTCGATCAGCCGATCGAGGACGCGTATGCGCTGGACTTCCGGTTCCAGGTCGTCGCCTCGCGGCCGGACTATCTGCTGGTGGAGATGAGCGCGGCCAAGGGGCCGATGGGGACGAGCGACTATCGGATGACGCTGGAGGCGATCCCGCTGGACGCGCGGCGCAGCTTCGTGCGGCTGCGCTATGCGTATGCCAACAACTTCGCGGCGCGCGTGGCGACGAGCGCCTATTTGGCGACGACGGGACGGGGCAAGGTGGGGTTCACCATCGTCGGCCATGAGGAGGACGGCGCGCCGCGCTACGTCGGCGGGATCCAGGGCATCGCGGAGCGCAACACCATGCGGTACTTCCTGGCGATCGAGTCGTATCTGGATACCTTGCCGGCGCCGCAGGATCAGCGCTTGGACAAGCGGCTGAGGGATTGGTTCGCCGCGACCGAGCGCTATGCGCGGCAGTTGCATGAGCAGCCGCTCGAGGAATACCTCGCGATGAAGCACAAGGAGGCGCGCCGGCAGATGGCGCAGGCGGCGGGGGAGTGACCGAGGTCTGCCTCGAAAGACCCTCACCCCCGCCCTCTCCCGCAAGCGGGAGAGGGAGCGAGAAAGACCGAGCGCTTCCGGCCCCCTCGCCCACTTGCGGGAGAGGGAGCGAGAAAGACCGAGCGCTTCCGGCCCCCTCTCCCGCTTGCGGGAGAGGGTTGGGGTGAGGGTCTTAAGGTCTCGGTCTCGGAATCTGTCTCGCCGCGAACTGGGCCCCGATGAGGATGGAGGCCATGAGCCACAGCGGTGCCGCCGCGACGCTCGCGGTGGCGAGGGCGCCGAAGCCCAGGGGCATGGCGACCGTCGCGCCGTTGGCGGCGAGCATGCGCAGGCCGAGGGCCTGTCCATGGCGATCCGGCGGCGTGACCTGGTGCATGGTCGCGAGGACCATGGGCTGGACCGCCCCCAGCGCGATCCCGAGCACGGCCGATCCGAGCATCAGTCCCAGCGTTCCCGGCAACCACGCATAGACCAGCAGCACGACCGTCGCGACGGTCATGGCGACCTTGAGCGCCCGGATCTCGTCGATGCGATGGGCCCAGCGGACGATGGCCAGGCGCACCAGCGTCGCGGCCGTGGCGAAGCTGCCGAGCACCAGCCCGATGCTGGAGGCCGAGAGCCCCTTCGCGTGACCGACGACGGGCACGACGAAGCTGTGGGCGTCCCAGCAGGAGGACATCGCGACGTTGACGATGAGCAGATGGCGCAGACCGCGATCGCGCAGCAGGTCCCAGGCGGGGCGCGGCTTGCTCTTGGACTCGGTCACCGCGATCGCCCGACGCGGCACCTGCCGCGCGACGCCCCACGCCGCGATCGGCAGCAGGGTCGACAGCACCAGCGCGGCGCTGAAGCCGGCGGTGTCGATGACGATGCCGGTGATCACCGGCGCCAGCGCGTTGGACAGCGCGGGGCCGAGCGCCACCCAGCTGAACACGCGCTTGAGCTGCGAGGCGTCGGCGGCCATCAGTCCGGCCTCGCGCTGGATGGCGACCACGGCGACCGCCACCGCGCCGCCGCAGAGCAGGCAACCGACGGCCATCAGCCAGAGCGCCCCGGCGAGCTGCGCCAGCAAGGCGATCACCGCGCCGCAGAAGGCCATCGCGATGCCGATGCCCACCGGGCGGTGGAAACCGAAGCGATCGGCGAGCCGACCCGCCCAGAGCGACAGCCCCAGCGGCGCGACCGCGAACAGGCTGAGCAGCACGCCGACGATCCAGCCGCCGTAGCCCTGATGCAGGACCCACAGCGTCGCCGCCACCCGCGTCGTCGCCATGCAGGCGTGGACCGCCACCAGCGACGCGATCACCGACGCGAAGCCGGTGCCCGCGTCCTGCGTCGTCGAGCCCGCGGCGGGATCGCTCATCCGGCGACGCCTTCCTCATCGGTGTCCGCGTCGGACTCGGCGCCGAGCTGCAGCACCCGCGTGATCTGGTCCTCGGGCAAAGCCTCGACGGCCTTCAGCTGTCGTGTCATGACTCGGGTCCGGCGCTCGGCCATCTCGATGTTGTTGCTGGCCTCGTCCAACTTCTTCTTCGTCTTGGCCAGCACGTCGCCAAACTTGCCGAACTCGGTCTTCACCGCGCCCAGGATGTCCCACACCTCCGCCGAACGCTTCTCCAGCGCCAGCGTGCGGAAGCCCATCTGCAGGCTGGACAGCGTGGCCAGCAACGTGGTCGGGCCGACCAGCATCACCTTGTGCTCGCGCTGCAGCGCCTCGCTCAGGCCGGGGCGGCGCAGCGCCTCGGCGTACAGGCCCTCGGTGGGCAGGAACAGCAGCGCGAAGTCCGTCGTGTGCGGCGGGCCCAGGTATTTCTCGCGGATGGTCTTGGCCTCGAGCCGCAGCCGCGTCTCGATCGCGCGGCCGGCCAGCTCGGCGGCCGGCGCGTCAGCACGCTCCTGCGCCTCGAGCAGACGCTCGTAGTCCTCGCGCGGGAACTTGGCGTCGATGGGCAGCCAGAGCGGCTTGCCGTCGTCGCGCTGACCCGGCAGCTTGAGCGCGAACTCCACGCGCGCGCCGCTGCCCGGCAGCGTCTCGACGTTGGAGGCGTACTGCTCCGGCGTGAAGACCTGTTCGAGCAGCCCCGCGAGCTGCACCTCGCCGAAGATGCCGCGCGTCTTCACGTTGGTCAGCACACGGTTCAGCGAGCCCACGTCGCGCGCCAGGGTCTGCATCTCGCCCAGGCCGCGGTAGACCTGCTCCAACCGCTCGGCCACCTGCTTGAAGCTCTCGCCCAGCCGCTGCTCCAGCGTGGCGTGCAGCTTCTCGTCGACGGTGGCCCGCATCTGCTCGAGCTTCTTCTCGTTGTCCTGCTGGATCGATTGCAGCCGCGCCTCGACCGTCCGGCGGGTCTCGGCCAGTCCGGCCTCGTTGCGCTGGGCCAGGGTCTGGAGCTGCTCGGTCAGCACGGTGGTCGTGCGCGAGGCCGCGGCGTCCTGCGCCTCGCGGGCCGACGCGGCCTGCTGGGCCAGCGCCTGCTGCAGCTGCGCCAGCTGCACGCGGAAGGCGTCGATCTGCTCGTTCTGCGAGCGCGCCGTGTCGCCGCCCTGCGCCATCAGCGCCTGCTGGAACTGCGTCAGCGTGGTCAGCGTCTCCTGGCGCAGGCCGGCGTTCCCGCGGCCGACCTCCTCGCGCAGGCCGGTGTTCACGCGGCCCAGTTCGTCGCGCAGCGCGCGCTCCAGGCGCTCGAGGCGTTCCCCCGACTGCTGCATCAGCGGGGCCAGCGCCGCCGCGGGGTCGCCGCCGGACTGTCGTCGCAGCAACCTGACGCCGACCGCGATGACGATGAGAAGGAGGAGGGACAGCAGGGCCGCGCCCGCGATGAGCGCGACCATCCAGAAGGGCAGATTCATGCGCCCGATTCTCTCAGCGCTTGAGCACCTCGGGATTCAGCGCCGTGGGCGGCACGCCACCGGTGAGCGCGGCGATCAGGTTGTCGACGGCGAGGTTGCTCATCGCGCGGCGCGTGGCGATGGTCGCGCTGGCGATGTGGGGGGTGAGCACCACGTTCTCGCAGTCGAGCAGCGCCGGATGGACCGTGGGCTCGCCCTCGAAGACGTCCAGGCCCGCGGCGGCGATCGTGCCGGCCTGGAGCTCGACCGCGAGGGCCGCGTCGTCGACGACGCCCCCGCGCGCGATGTTGGTCAGCGTCGCGGTCTTCTTCATCAGCCGCAGCTCGCGCTGGCCGATCAGGTGGTGCGAGGACGCGCTGTAGGGCACGACGATGATCAGGTGATCGGCGCGGCGCAGCAGCTCGTCCTTCTCCACCCATTGCGCGCCCAGCGGCGCTTCCTGATCGGCGGGCAGCCGCGAGCGGTTGTGATACAGCACCGGCATGCCGAAGCCCAGGTGGCCGCGCCTGGCGATGGCCGCGCCGATGCGGCCCATGCCCAGCACGCCCAGCGTCGCGCCATGGATGTCCGCCCCGGCGAACATGGTCACCGCCCATTGCTTCCACTCGCCGCGGCGCAGGAAGTGTTCGCTCTCGGTGATGCGGCGCGCGGTGGCCATCATCAGCGCGAAACCGAAGTCGGCGGTCGTCTCGGTCAGCACGTCGGGCGCGTTGGTCACGATCACGCCGCGCGCGGTGCAGGCCGCCACGTCGATGTTGTTGTAGCCCACGGCCATGGTGCTGACGATCTTCAGCTCGGGACAGGCGTCGAGCAGCCTGGCGTCGATCTTGTCGCCGCCGGCGATGTAGACGCCGGTCTTGCCCTGCAGGCGCCGGATGAGCTCGTCCTGCGACCAGCCGTCGTCGCTGCCGTTGGCCTCGACCTCGAAATGGGACCGCAGCCGGTCGACGACGTCGTCGAAGGTCTTGCGGGCCACCAGGACGCGCGGTTTGCTCATCTCGTTCTCCTTCGGGTCAGGGCAATGCTGAGGAATCGCCGACTGTAGGCAGTCACGACCGCCCGGCGCTGTGGGGATCCACAACGGGCGCTCGCCACGGACGCGGATCGCCCGGCGCGTCACGCCGCCGCTGCGCCCCGGTGCAAGCCCTGTCCCTCTCCGCGGCGACAGCGTGACAGGGCGTCGGGGCGACGCGCGCCCTCCCGCTCAGCGCTCCAGCGGCGCGAGCGCCTTCAGATAGGCCTCGGGCAGTTGCGCGACCGGACGATGCGAGTCGCGCTCGACATAGACATGGACGAAGTGGCCGAGCGCCGCGCACAGCGGCTCGCCCTCGGCGAACAGACCGATCTCGTAGCGGACGCTGGAACGCCCGCGTCGCGCCACGCGGATCCCGGCCTCCACCTGCTGCGGGAAGGCCAGCGAGGCGAAGAAGTTGCAATGGGTCTCGACCACCAGGCCGATGACCTCGCCGGCGTGGATGTCCAGCGCGCCCTGCTCGATCAGCCAGCGGTTCACCGCCGTGTCGAAGAGGCTGTAGTAGATGACGTTGTTCAGGTGGCCGTAGATGTCGTTGTCCATCCAGCGCGTTTGCAGGGCCACAAAAATGGGAAAGTCACTACGATTCAACGGCTGAGGGCGATTTTCATTTTCCTGTGTCATGGACTTATCCGTGAGCTAAGTTTTTGATTCTGTTTGATTGCCGATTTGGACACTTGAGAGTCTGTCCAAGAACCTGCCCAAGCGGCGGACTGTCCAAGCCAAGACTCGTCCAAGACCATGCCCCGCAAGCCCTGTTCAATTCCCCGCTCTAGACCTCGCCCTTGTGGTGGCTTTGTTTGTGGCCTAGTTTTCAGACGGCTTCAGCGACTTCTACCATCTCGTCAAAGTGCTTCTTGTCCACCTCTTCAATCCATTGGAAGATGTTGCCCACAACGCTATGACTCTCCCCCGCAAGGTTCTCCGCTGACTCTTCGGTGATTTCAATCACATCACTGTGAGAATATTTGTTGATGAACCGGTAGATCTTCTCCTTGAGTTCCGCCGTGGTAACGGTGCAGCCCGTTAGTCCAGCATCCATTAGAGCACTCACATCGTTCCGCCCCTTGGGGAACTTGAAGGTAAAGAATGACTCCAGCAGCTTTCTGGCGAGGTTCGCGGTTAAGAATGCCTCATCGCGGTCCAAGGTCGTTTTGGCCTTGTAGGCATAGAGCTTCTTGAAGATGTAGTGATACTCGGAGCCATAATTCTTAAGCGACTCGTCCGCATCAACCAGCAGCGAATGACGGGGAGAGCCTGGCGGGGCATCCAGTCTGTAGAAGAATGCGACGGGTGATTTATTCTTCTTTGCCCTATTTTTGTTCGTCGTCGTAAACCAATCCCTCACCAACTTGAAATAGGTGAAGTTGTGAGTAAGGACAAACAGTTGCTTGGAATCAATGCACTGAGTTTTCAGGAACGAATAGGCATGAAAAAGGTGATTGGAGTCAAAGCTTGAAACAGGGTCGTCCACAACAACAATCGTGTCTGCAATATTGTTTCCGCCCTCCCTAAGCTTGGTGATGAAGTAGACGAAGGCAATCGCTGTCTTCTCGCCTTCGCTCAGATTTCCGTCATGCTCGCCCACCCCATTGCGAATGATCTCGTAGCCCTTCTTCTGCTGATTGAAGCTCAGGCAAAGTTCCGAACGACCGATGAAGCGATGCAGGACATCATTGAATTCCTTGGCTCCGACCGTTTCATTGGATAGCTGAGCCTCAAGGTCGTTGACCTTCATTTGCAGTTCATCAATCGCCTTCTTGTCAGTGTCGGCAGCAGCCTGCAACTCCTTGCACTGCTTCTCATTGCCCGCATAGTCAAACTCTTGGATTTCTGCCGCTGCGAAATGAAGCTCAAGTGCCTTCTTGGCTTTTGAGGTCTCCGCACTGAAGTTGTCGGTTTTGTTGTTATGCTTCTGCACGAGAACCACAAGGGAGGACAACACGGCATTGAAAGCCATCACATCACCCTCAACCACATCCGCAATCTGAATGTCGGTTTTTGCTGGGTCCGTGATTTTGGCTTGGAGGGCTTCCCGCCATCCTTCAATCTGCTGGTCGATTTTATCGGCCGCGGCTTTGTACTCGCCTTCCAGCTTGGTGGCGTCGGCTGCAAACTCCTTATAGAAGCTTGTCGCTACGGGCAGTTCATTCGCGGGTGCACCTTGGGATTGCATCCAAGTCGCAGCATCTTTCAATCTCGTTTGGAAGGCAGTAAATTCCTTGCTGAAATGAGCCGCCAAGGCTTCGGCACGAGCCTTCGTGAACGGCTCGCCGCAAAACTCGCACTTTTCCGAATGATGATGCCCATGGACCTCCAAGCCTTTTTGCACCCAATCACGGATGTCAGGATTTTCAGTGAGTCGCTCAATCGCCTGATTAACGGCGGTCGTGGCAATCAGGTCACGGATACGACCAGCCGCCTTCTTGAAGTAGTCTTCGGGAATGACCGTCGCAAGAAAAGTGACGGTGGGCAGATGGTCGGGCTTGGCTGCATTGGTCAACTCTATGACCTTCTCTCCGCTAAGCACCGAATCTTTGTTTACGACCGCTTGTTCGTTCCCCTCAATGAACTTTGACAGCTTGCGGCGGTCATAGTTGAGGTAGTAGCTATCGCTGGTGTCAATCGCCTGAAGACCAATCTTCATCTTCTTCGCGACACCGGTCAGGAATTTATCCTGTGCATCAGTCTTGATCTTTATGTCGTTCAGCTTGGTGCTGTGAGCAGTTCGCTTTCCTCCAAGCTCAAGCTTCATCTTCTCCAAGGCTTGTAGGTCTTCAATCTTCTCCTTCGCAATCAGGAGGATGCTCTTGACCGACTTATCCCAATCAATGTTGTCACGGATGAAGCTTTGATTGAACACGTGAATATTCAACTGAGAAGCCGCCAAGTTGACTTCAGTGATTGAAGAGCCGTCTTCAAGTGTGATGTTGAATTGCCCCCCCAAGAAGCGGGGAATCAGAGAGCGGCTTTCAAGGCAAGAGAACACATGCGACAGGGTTGATTTGCCTGTGCCGTTCCAACCATAGATGAGGTTGAACTTGCCAAATTGTTGAATACCTGAACCGTTGTAGTCGGCAAAGATGCCGAATTGCCGAAGGCGATTGATGCGATGAATCACTTTTAGAGGCTCCCTCAACCATGTCCCCGTCAAGTGCGGGCATTGCCAAGTTGTGACCTCTATATGTAAGCGAGTGCAATGAGTTTGTGGCGACAGGCAGGGCTAACGTAAACCCTAGCTTTCGCGTCCCTCATCCTCAGCCCCAACAACGAGCGGAGAGGACAACTTGCCCACCCTCTTTCGGGTCCTAATAGTGACCCCAGAGCATGGACAAGTTGCCCTGCGGCACCAGGATTTTGACCAAGGGACTTGTCCAAGCACCTCACAAGCTGTTGTTCTATAAAAAATCAACGCTTGTCCATCCAGCGCGTGGGCACGGGGACGAAACGGGCGAAGGCCTCGCGGGGCTCGGGGGCGGGACGGGTCTCGGGGTGGGCGGCGCTCTTCCATCGCGGACGCGGCCTGGCTGTCGCGCGGGCTACGGGTCGAGGGGCTCGCCGCAACCGGCATGGGCGACGGCATCGTCGTCCCCGCCCCGCGCCTGCCAGCGCTGCCAGGACTGGGCGGCGGCCTCGAGCGTGCGCTCCTGGACATCGACGGTCACGCTCAGGTCCTCGCCATAGCCGCCGGCCATGCTGATCGCCACCGGGATGCGGCGCTCGAACAGCGCCTCCAGCACGAGGCGGTCGCGCCGCAGCAGCGCGTCGGCGCTCAGCTTCAGGCGGCCGAGCCGGTCGCCCTCGTGCGGATCGGCGCCGGCCAGGTAGAAGGCCAGTTGCGCCGGCCGGTCCGCCAGACGACGCCAGACCTCCGCCAGCGAGGTCGCCAGCGCATCGAGATACACCCCGTCGCCGCACGCGTCCGGCAGACCGACGTCGAGATCGCCCGACTCCTTGCGGAAGGGGAAGTTCTTCTCCCCGTGGATGGAGAACGTGAACACGCTGTCGTCGCCCTGGAAGATGCGCGCCGTGCCGTTACCCTGGTGCACGTCCAGGTCGATGACGACGATGCGCAGGCCCGGCCGGTCGGGATGCCGGCGGTGCCACTGGGCCTGCATCAGCCGCGCCGCGACGGCCACGTCGTTGAAGACGCAGAAGCCGCTGCCCTTGTCCGCATAGGCGTGGTGCGTGCCGCCCGCGAGCGAGGCGGCCACGCCCTCCTCCAGCGCGGCCCGGGCCGCGGCGACCGTCGCGCCGACCGAGCACAGCGAGCGCCGCGGCAGGCTGGGCGCCCAGGGGAAGCCGATCTCGCGCTGGGCGGCGGCGCTCAGGGTGCCGTGCAGCACCGCGTCGATGTAGTCCGGCGTGTGGACGAGGGCCAGCGCGCCGGGATCCGCCGGCTCGGCCAGGCGCAGGCGCAACAGGCCGGGACGCCCCTCGACGCGTTCACGCAGCATCTGGTACTTGGACTGCGGGAACCGGTGGCCCGGCGGCAGCGCCAGGCTCAGATGGTCGTAGTGGAACGCGAGCATGGCCGCGACCTTACCGCGCCCCGCGTCGCGACAGCGCGCGAGGGCCGTCTTCCGGACGCCGCCCGATCGGCGCCGCGCGTCGCGCCCGGGCAGCGTCCGCGCCCCGCCGGCGAGGTCGCCTGGCGGGCCTGCAAGCCCCGTCCCCAGGGGCTTGCAGGCTTTTTGCTGCATCGCAGCAAAAACCGCTTGCAATCCGATTCGCCAGTCCTATACTTCGATCCATGCTGCACCGCAACAAAGTTCGCAGCCCGGCTCTCAGCCTGCCCTATCTGGCTGATTTCAACTCTCAAGGAGATTTCGCATGCTGACCGCTGAACAACTGATCGCCGCCCAGAAGAGCCAACTGGAAGCCCTGTTCGGGCTGACCAGCAAGGCGTTCGAAGGTGTCGAGAAGCTGGTCGAACTGAACCTGCAAGTGGCCAAGACCGCCCTGGGTGAAGCCGCCGAGACCGCGCAGTCCGCCCTGGCCGTCAAGGACGCTCAAGAGCTGCTGGCCCTGCAGGCCTCGCTGCTGCAACCGTCCGCCGAGAAGGCCGTCGCCTACAGCCGCCACCTGTACGACATCGCCGCCTCCACGTCCTCCGAGTTCACCAAGCTGGCCGAGGCCCAAGTCGCCGACGCGCAGTCCAAGCTGGGCTCCGTGGTCGAGAACGTGACCAAGAACGCCCCGGCTGGCACGGAAAATGCTGTTGCTCTGGTGAAGTCGGCGGTGGCCGCGGCCAACAACGCGTACGAAAGCCTGCACAAGGCCGCCAAGCAAGCCTCCGAAATCGCTGAATCCAACTTCAACGCCGTGACGACCACGGCGGTGAAGGCAACCCAGACCGCCTCGCGCGCCGCCAAGCGCGCCGCCTGAGGCCCGAACGGTTGCACTGACCGGTTGTCTCCTCGGTACCCACGGAAGCACCGCTTCCCAAGTGCCCTTCAAGCCCAGCGTCCCGCTGGGCTTTTTTTTGCCCGGACGGCAGGCGCTGGATCGGACGCGTGGTCCGCCACCGCGAGGTCCGCCCCGGGAGACGGCACCGGCACCAGGGCGGTGCTCCGGCAATCGCCCGGGGGCGCCGAGCGTGTGCGACCGGCCCGCCGAGAGGGGCGGCGCGGTCTCCGGGTCGTCTAGCCGCCGACCGCGGCACCCGGCGCCGACGATGCGGGATCGCCGCCGGCCGGCGTCCCACGCGACGCCTCGTACTCCTCGGTGACGTCGCGCAGCACGCCCTGGACGGTGCGCTCCCGCAGCAGCTCGCGGTCCAGGACCGGATAGCGCGGCAGCCCGACCACCATCATCAGATAGCCCATCTGCCGCACCGACATCAGGTCGCACAGCAGGCGGATGCGCTGCTCGTCGGGCTCGGCGCCGCTGGGCGCGCAGGCGGCCAAGCGCTCCCGCACCAGGCCCAGCAGCCGGTTGTAGACCGGCAGCTGCGACTGGCCGATCTCGTCCAGCGAGGCCGTCTGCGTCGACGACATGTAGATCATCCGGAACTGCTCCGGGTGACGCTCCCAGAAGTCCAGGAAGCAGCGGACATGCGCCTCCAGCACACGTCGCGGGCCGCGCTGGCCCTTGGACGAATCGAGCAGCTCGTCGGTGAGCCCCTCGAACACCTCGATCCACAGCCCGTCCAGCAACGCCTTCTTGCTCTCGAAGTAGCTGTAGATGGCCATCGTCGAGATGCCCAGCTCCTGGGCCAGGCGCCGCATGCTCAGGGCCTCGACGCCCTCTTCCCGGTAGATCCGCCGGGCGCGCTCCAACATCTCCCGCTTCAGGGCCTCCATCTCCGTGGGGCCTCGTCGCAGTCGCGGCGCCCCCCGGCCGCCGTCCAGATCGTCGTCTCGCACTTGTTTCATGATGTTAGAAGTTATCGTTTGTGTACGTTAACTCATAGTGGTAACCACGTTAAATACTCACGAACCCTCGTCGGTGCGGGTTTCGCCGCATTCCGTACAAGTACGACAATTCGAGCAAACGGCATGCCCGTGGGCCATCGCCCGCTCTGACGCCCCGCAAGACCTTGTGCGGTTGCATGTCGACTCCCGCCCTCCCCTGGGTCCACAACCTCCCGAGAGTCCGTCATGCTCGACCGCCTGTCCGTCGGGGCCAAGCTCACGCTGGCCTTCTGTTCCGTCCTCGTCATCACCGCCCTGCTGGGCGTGATCGCCACCTTCCAGTTGAGCCGCGTCAATGACACGGCCAGCGACATGGCCGACAACTGGATGCCGTCCGCGCGCGCCGCGCAGGCCGCCAACCAGGACGTCACCCGCTACCGCACCCGCGAGTACCGCCTGCTGCTGGCCGACAAGGCCGACCGCGCCGCCGAGGTGGCCAAGACCGACGAGCTGCGCCAGACCGTCGAGAAGCGCCTGGACGCCTACGAGAAGCTGGTGTCCTCCCCCGCCGAGGGCGAGAAGCTCAAGCACACCCGCGCGCTGTGGGGCGAGTACGCCGCCAAGAGCGCCCGCATGATGGCCGCCGCCCGCGACGGCGACGACGAAGGCGCCAAGCGCATGCTGGCCGTCGAGAACCTGTCGGCCTACGAGAACGTGGGCAAGGCGCTCAACGACCTGGTCGACCTGAACACCCAGGGCGCCGACGCCGCCAACGACCTGGGCGACCAGATCTACGCCAGCAGCCGCTGGATCGTGGCCGGCATGACGCTGGTGGCGGTCGTGATCGGCGCGGGCCTGGCCTTCGTGATCACCCGCAAGATCGTGCGCCCGCTGGAAGCCTCGGTGGCGCTGGCCGAGGCGGTGGCCGCCGGCGACCTGACCCGCACGCTGACCATCGTCGGCCGCGACGAGGTGGCCCAGCTGCAGACCGCGCTGCTGCGCATGGTCGGCCAGTTGCAGACCGTCGTCTCGCAAGTGCGTGACGGCGTCGAGTCCGTGTCCAGCGCCTCCTCGCAGATCGCCGTCGGCAACGCCGACCTGTCGTCCCGCACCGAGCAGACCGCCTCCAACCTGGAGGAGACCGCCTCCAGCATGGAACAGCTGACCGGCGCCGTCGGCCAGTCCGCCGACACCGCCCGCCAGGCCAACCAGCTGGCAGGCAGCGCCGCCGAGGCCGCCACCCGCGGTGGCCGCGTGGTCGGCCAGGTGGTGAACCGCATGCGCGAGATCTCCGAATCCTCGAGCCGCATCGCCGACATCATCGGCACGATCGACGGGATCGCCTTCCAGACCAACATCCTGGCGCTGAACGCGGCCGTCGAGGCGGCCCGCGCGGGCGAGCAGGGCCGCGGCTTCGCGGTCGTGGCGTCGGAAGTGCGCTCGCTGGCGCAGCGCAGCGCCGAGGCGGCCAAGGAGATCAAGCAGCTGATCACCCGCTCGGTGGAGACGGTGGAAGCCGGCTCCTCGGACGTGGCCGAGGCCGGCCGCGCGATGGACGAGATCGTCAACGGCGTGGGCCGCGTGACCGACCTCATGGGCGAGATCGCCGCCGCCGCCACCGAGCAGCGCGACGGCATCAACCAGGTCAACCAGGCCGTCGCCAACCTGGACCAGATGACGCAGCAGAACGCCGCGCTGGTCGAGGAATCCAGCGCCGCCGCCAGCTCGCTGAGCGAGCAGGCCCAGCGCCTGGCGCAGGTCGTCTCGGTCTTCAAGGTGGCCTGACGACACCGGGCCGGTCGCCCGACCGGCCCGCCCCCGCCGCCCCGGCGCTCGCCGGGGCGCGGTCCCGCGGCCACAGCGCGCCCGCTGCCGCCGTCGGGCCTCGGCCCGCCGGGCATACTCCGGCCCCATGGCCGCCCGCACCCCGATCTTCTTCGCCACCGCCGCGGATTTCCGCGACTGGCTGGACCAGCATGCCGACACGGCGACCGACGTCGTGGTGGGCTTCCACAAGCGCGGCACCGGCACGCCCAGCATCGACTGGCCCGAGTCGGTCGACGAGGCCCTGTGCCACGGCTGGATCGACGGCGTGCGCACGCGCATCGACGACAAGACCTACAAGATCCGCTTCACGCCGCGCAAGGCGGTGTCCGTCTGGAGCGCGGTCAACATCGGCCGCGCCGAGGCGCTGATCCAGGAGGGCCGCATGAAGCCCGCCGGCCAGGCCGCCTTCGAGCGCCGGCAGGAGGAGAAGTCCCGCGTCTACTCCTTCGAGCAGCCCAAGGAGCTCGTCGAGCTCAGCCCCGCGCACGAGGTCGTCTTCCTGCGCCATCCCGAGGCCTGGGCCTTCTTCCAGGCGCAGGCCGACAGCTACCAGCGCACGGCGATCTGGCACATCCTCAGCGCCAAGAAGGCCGAGACCCAGCTGGTCCGGTTGCAGAAGCTGATCGAGGCCAGCGCCCGCGGCGAGCGCCTGTAAGCGTCGCCACCGGAAGCGACGCGCGAGCGGCCGTGAGGCCCGTCGCGCGCCACGCGCTCAGCGCGTCTTCGCCGCGATCTTGCGGCGGATCTCCGGCAGCATCGCCGTGGCCACCTCGCGGCCCAGCGTGATCGCGCGACGTCGCGTGGTGAAGTCCGCGCCGCTGAAGCCGTCGAGCTTGGGCCGCAGCACCACGTCCGCCTCGCGCAGCTCGAACTGGTTGATGGACTTGCCCATGATGGAGAAGGTCTGCATCAGCATGCGCATCGCATCGCCGGGGATCTTGGGATCCGGCGGCTCGCCGATGTCGACGGCGATGACCAGCTCCGCGCCCATCTGCCGCGCGAAGCGCACCGGCACCGGCGCGACCAGGCCGCCGTCCACGTACTCGCGCGTGCCGATCTTGACTGGCTGGAACACCGCCGGCACCGCGCTGGACGCACGCACCGCGGTGCCCACGTCGCCCTGCCGGAACAGGATGGGCGAGCCGTCGCCCAGGTCCGTCGCCACGATGCCCAGCGGCAGCGGCAACTGCTCCAGGCCGCGGCCGCCCGTCATCTGCCGGACGTAGCGGGCCAGGGCCTCGCCGCGGATCAGGCCGCGCATGGGGAAGGTCCAGTCGGTGATGGCGCCCTCGTCCATGGACTCGGCCACCGCCTGCAGCTCCTTGCCGTTGCGGCCGGCCGCGTAGAGCGCGCCCACCAGGCTGCCGGCCGACGTGCCGCAGACCAGGTCGACCTTGATGCCGTTCTCCTCCAGCACCTGGATCACGCCGATGTGGGCGAAGCCGCGCGCCGCGCCGCCGCCCAGCGCCAGTCCGATGCGCGGCGGCTTGGGCACGGGCTTGGGCGTGACGGGGGTGGGGAGCTCGGGCGACGGCGTCTGGACGACGTCCGGCGCCTTGGTGGGCAGCGTGGAACAGGCGCTCAGCGCCGTCAGGGAGAACGCCGCGGCGGCACCGAGCCAGCGTCGGCGCGACGGCATCGACACGCCGTCCTTGGTATGGTCTGGAGACATGGGCGGCGATTCTAGGGAAACGCTGTAGCGGCGCCGTGACGCCGCGCACGCACAATCGCCCGCCCCGGCGGTCTCGTCCCCGTCGGCAAGACCTCGGAGCACAGGGAGTACACATGAATCGAACAAGCGCGCTGCGGCGCTGGACGCTGCGGGGCCTGCTGGCGCTGCTGGTCCTGGTGATCGCGCTGGCCGCCGCGGCCTGGGGCCTGGTGCGGGCCAGCCGGCCCCAGCTGGACGGCGAGATCGCCCTGCCCGGCCTGACCGCCCCGCTGAGCCTGGGCCGCGACGATCGCGGCACGCTGGTGGTGGAAGGCCGCACGCGGCTGGACGTCGCGCGCGGGCTGGGATTCGCCCATGCGCAGGAACGCTTCTTCGAGATGGACCTGGTCCGGCGCTCGGCGGCCGGTGAACTCTCCGCGCTGTTCGGCGAGAAGGCGCTGGAGCGCGACCGTACGCGCCGCGTCCACCGCCTGCGCGCGCGCCTGACCGATCGCTTCGAGCAGTTGTCGGGCGAGGACCGCCTGCTGCTGCTGGCCTACGCGGAAGGGGTCAACGCCGGCCTGCACGCGCTGCCGGTGCGGCCCTGGCAGTACCTGCTGCTGCGCGCCAAGCCCAGCGACTGGACGCCGGTCGATTCGCTGCTGGTGATCAGCGAGATGTACTTCATGCTGCAGTCCGGCTCGATCGAGATGGGCTTCGAGCGCGCGCTGCTGCGCGAGAAGGCCGGCGATGCGGTCTTCGCCTGGCTGAGCCCGCGCGGCGGCCGCTGGGACGCGGCACTGGACGGCAGCGCGGTGTCCGACGCGACGATGCCGACGCCCGACCAGCTCGACCTGCGCGCGCGGCCAGCCGTGCCCGGCACGCCGGTCAGCGCGCCCGCCGCCGGCGCGACCCGCGCTCCGGTGGCGGCGGCTCCGGGCCCGGCCCGCGTGCCGACCGCATCGGGCGCGGTCTCCGAGGAGCCCACCGTCTTCGGCAGCAACAACTGGGCGGTGTCGGGGTCGCGCAGCACGCACGGCGGCGCGATCCTCGCCAACGACATGCACCTGGGACTGGGCGTGCCCAGCATCTGGTATCGCGCGCAGTTCCAGATCGGCAGCGGCCCCGGCATGCTGCGCGCCGCCGGCGTGACGCTGCCCGGCCTGCCCGCGCTGGTGGTGGGCTCCAACGGCACCGTCGCCTGGGGCTTCACCAATGCCTACGGCAAGTGGTTCGACTGGGTGGACGTGCCGGAGAACGCCGCGATCAAGACGCACCAGGAGCCGATCGAGGTCAAGGGCGGCGCGACGCAGCCCCTGGTCGTGGTCGAGATGGACGGCGCGCCCGTCATCACCACCGAGGGCCAGCGGCGCTACGCGCTGCACTGGGTCGCGCACGAGGGCGCGGCCTACAACCTGGAGCTGGACCGCATGCTGCAGGTCCGCCACGTCAGCGAGGCGCTGGCCGTCGCGCAGCGGGCCGGCATGCCGCATCAGAATCTGGTCGCCGCGGACCGCGACGGCCAGATCGGCTGGACCATCGCCGGCCGCTTGTGGTCGCAGCCGGGGCTGGCGTCCTCCTTCGGGCGCTTCACCGCGCCGACGGCGATCCGCCACGACTGGCTGCCGACGGACCGCGCGCCGCAGGTGCTGTCGCCCGCGCAGGGCCAGCTGTGGACGGCCAACAACCGGCAGCTCGGCGGCGACGCGGGCGAGCTGCTGGGCGACGGGGGCTTCGACCTGGGCGCCCGCGCGCAGCAGATCCGCGATCGGCTGAGCGAGAAGCCCAAGCATGACGAGGACAGCATCGGCGCCATCCATCTCGACGACGAGGCGCGCTTCATGAAGACCTGGTCGGCGCGGCTGCTGGCGGCGGCGCGGACCGACGCGGGCACGAATCCGACGCACCGCGCCTTCGTGCAGCTGCTGGAGAACTGGCATGGCCGCGCCGATGCCGACAGCGCGGGCTATCGCCTGGTGCGTCAGGCGCGCCTGCGCGTGCTGGACACGCTGTGGGACGCCTGGACCGCGCCCGCGCTGGGCGAGCGGCAGGCCGATCCCAAGCGTCGCATCCGCTGGCGCAACCAGTTCGAGTACAGCGCCGCCCGCGCGGTGGACGAGCGGCCGGCGCATCTGCTGCCGCCGGCCTTCGCGAGCTGGGACGCGCTGCTGCTGGCGCAACTGGACGCGGCCGCCCGGGACGTCGCGCCGGACGGCAACCTGGGCGGCGCGACCTGGGGCGCGGCCAACGCGAGCCACATCCAGCATGTGCTGTCCAAGGCGATTCCGGCGCTGTCGCGCTGGCTGGACATGCCGTCGGTGCCGCAGGGCGGGGATACCAATCTGCCGCATGTGGCGGGTCCGGCCTTCGGGCAATCGGAGCGGCTGGTCGTGTCACCGGGCCGCGAGGACCGCGGCTGGCTGAGCCTGCCCGGCGGGCAGAGCGGACACCCGATGTCGCCGTACTACGGCGCCGGGCATCAGGATTGGGTCGAGGGGAAGCACACGCCGCTGCTGGCGGGCACCCTGGTCCATCGGATCACGGCGCACCGGGACTGAAGACCCTCACCCCCGCCCTCTCCCGCGGCGCGGGAGAGGGAGTGGACGGGAACCGCGCCTCGCGCTTGGCAGCACGCCATGCGGCCACGTCGGTCGATCAGCGGGCCCCTTCGTCCGCTGGCCGGCGTGGCCCCCTCGCCCGCCGCGCGGGAGAGGGATGGGGTGAGGGTCGCCCGCGGACCTCGGTGCCCCACGCCCCGATCGCAGTCATGTTGGCGTCGGCACCTGGAACACCTGGCGCAGGTAGGCCAGGAAGGTCTGGTCCTCGCACATGGTCTTGCCGGGGCTGTCGGAGAGCTTGGCCACCGGCTGCCCGTTGACGTGGGTCAGCTTCATGACGATGTTCAGCGTCGCCAGGCCCATGTCGTTGCTCAGCTTGGTGCCGATGCCGAAGCCCAGCTGGACGCGGTCCGCGAAGTGCCGGTACAGCGCCAGCGCCTTGGGCATGTCCAGCGCGTCGGAGAACACCAGCCGCTTGCTGTTCGTGTCGATGCGCAGCTTGTCGTAGTGGGCCAGCGCCTTCTCGCCCCATGCGACCGGCTCGCCGCTGTCATGCCGCAGGCCGTTGAAGAGCTTGGCGAAGTACAGGTCGAAGTCGGCCAGGAAGGCGTCCATCGAGATCACGTCGGTGAGCGCGATGCCCAGGTCGCCGCGGTACTCCTGCACCCAGTCCTCCAGCGCCGCCTTCTGGTGGTCGCGCAGGCGCACGCCGGTGGCCTGGTAGGTCTGCAGGTACTCGTGCGCCATGGTGCCGATGGGCACCAGGCCCAGCTCCTTGGCCAGCAGCACGTTGGACGTGCCGCGGAAGGTCTCGGGCAGCTCGTCGCGCAAGGTGCGCAGCACCTCCGCATGCCAGTCGCCGGAGAAACGGCGGCGCAGGCCGAAGTCGAAGAACTGGAAGGGGTGACGACGCGGCGCCTCGTCGCGCGCGAACGCGCGGATCGCGGCCACCTTCTCGGTCAGCCGGCGCCGGCCCTCGGCGATCGCGGGCCCGTGGTCGAAGCGGCGGAAGTAGAGCTCGTTGACCATCGCCAGCACGAAGATCTCGAAGCCCATCACGTGCACCTGCGGCCCGCGCACGACGATGTCCAGCTTGTCGCCGTCGGCGGCCACGTGGATGAAGTCGCGCTGGAAGCGGAAGATGCGCAGCAGGTCGATGAAGTCCGGCCGCATGAAGCGCAGCGAGCGCAGGTAGTCGAGCTCGTCCTTCTGGAAGGTCAGCGAGCACAGGTGGTCCAGCTCGCGCTCCAGGTCCGCGACCAGCTCGGCGAGCGGGTACTGCGGCGTGTTGCGGCAGGCGAAGCGGTACTCGGCCTGCGCCTGCGGATGGCGATGGAGCATCGCCTGCCACATGGTGAACTTGTAGAGATCGGTCTCCAGCAGACTGCGGATCACCGGGGCGTGGGTCGAGGGACGGCTCATGAGGCGGGAACTGTACCCGGGGCGTCCGGAACACAGCGGGCCCTGCGCGTTCATCCCCATCCGGCGCGAGGCCGATGGCCGACGGGCGTCGGCGTCGGCGTCGGCCGTCGGCGATGATCGCCCCCATCCGCTCCGTCCGCCCGCTTCACCGTGATCGACCTGCCCCACTCTCCGCCTTCCCGCCTCCGCCCCGGAGCGCTCGCGCTGGCCACGGTCACCGCCTTGCTGTTGGTCGCGCGCGCCCAGGCGCAGGTCCCCATCGCCATCGACCCGCCGCCCAAGGCCGACGTCGCGATGAAGATGGTCTACGGCGGCAACACCTGGCGCGACGAGCGCGCCGCCGCGTTCTTCGGCGGGCGCGCGCCGACGCTGCGGGCTGAGGTCCGCGAGGTCTTCCGGGCTCGCTATGTCGAGGCCGACGTCGACAAGCTGATGCTGGTCTACCAACTGACGCCGGGCCCGCGCGCGCAGTTCCAGTGCCATGCCTGCATCCCCGCGCTGGGGGCTGCGGTGCTGGCCGCCGATGCGCAGGGCCATTGGCGGCTGCGGGCCCGCGGGCTCCTGCTGATGCCGGGTTCGCCGTTCTCGGGCGACGAGGACCTGCAGATGGTCCAGCTGGCCGACGACCGCTGGCTGCTCCGCAGCCGCGTCTACGACGTGGCCGGTGGCGTCGAGGACCGCCAGGAGCGCCTGGTCCTCGAGCGCGACGGCGAGCTGCAGCTCGCGGCCGAGCTCGGCTTCGAGTCCAAGCCCGGTCCGGGCGCTTGCGGCTCGGGCGCGGCGCCCCAGGCCTCCGCCGTCAATGTGCTGAGCCCGGGGGCCGGCCCGCGCATCGAGATCGTGCTGCGCTTCAACGAAGGCGACTGCCCGTCGCCGCGCGCCGTCGTGCAGCGCACGCGCATGGAACTGCGGGACGGGCGCTTCCATCTGCTCCCCGAGCCCGAGGTCGACACGGACGAGCCGGCCGGCCGGCCGTGAGTCCACGCAGGTCATGACGACCATCGCCGCGACGATCGTCGCGGCGGACAGGGCCCGGGACCTCAGCCCAGCTTGTAGGTCTGCAGATGGATGCTGGTCTCGGTCGCGCCGATGCCCTTGATCAGACGCACGCGCTCGAGGATCTCGGCGAGCTCGCCCAGGTGGCCGGCACGCAGCTCGGCCAGCAGGTCCCAGCGGCCGTTGGTGTCGAACAGCCCGGCCACGCCCGGCTCCCCCAGGAGGATGCCGACGACCTCGCGCGTGCGGTTGCCCTCGACGGCGATGCTCATCCACGCGGTGATGTGCGGCTGCGCCACGTCGGCCCGCAGCCGCACCGTGTAGCCGACGATCTGCCCGCTGTCCTCCAGCCGCGTCAGCCGGTTGGTCACCGTGCCGCGCGACACCTTGAGCTTGTGCGCCAGCGTCGCGACGCTGGCGCGCGCGTCCTGCCGCAGCAGCGCGATCAGTTGCTGGTCGAGCGTGTCCATGTCCCCTCCATTTCCGCCGGCGGTCGCCCGCGCCGGCACGGTCCGGGCGCCGCGCACCACCCTGGCGCATCGTGGGTCCGGACGCGCGCACAGCGCCCGGGTTAACCCGAATCACCTCGCAAAACGTCAGAGAAATCTGACGAAATGATCAAACTGGGTCGATTATTGATCGGTTCATTGGCTTCCTGCTGACAGGCCGGGTCCGAAGAATGGCGTCATCCCCACCACCCGAGAGACTGCCCATGACCCGAATGCTGTTGACCGCCGACGTGGCGCGCATCGTCCGCCACGACGGCCTGGCGACCAGCCTCGCCACCCTCGCGCGGCACATCGCCGACGACTACGTCCGCTGGGACGAGTTCGACAAGAGCGCCCGCGTCGCCAACCACTCCGAGGAGGGCGTGATCGAGCTGATGCCGATCTCGGACAGCGCGCGCTACGGCTTCAAGTACGTCAACGGCCACCCCAAAAACCACCGCGTGGGCCTGCCCACGGTGATGGCTTTCGGCGTGCTCGCCGACGTCGCGACCGGCGTCCCGACCCTGCTCACCGAGCTCACCCTGAGCACCGCGTTGCGCACCGCCGCCACCTCCGCCCTGGCCGCGCAACACCTGGCACGCCGCGGCGCCCGCTCGATGGCGCTGATCGGCAACGGCGCGCAGGCCGAGTTCCAGGCGCTCGCCTTCCACCATCTGCTCGGCATCACGGAGATCCGTCTGTTCGACGTCGATCCGGCCGCGACCGACAAGCTGGTCCGCCACCTGTCGACGATCGAGGGCCTGACCCTGATCCGCTGCGCGAGCACCGCCGAGGCGGTCCGTGGCGCCGACATCGTCACCACGGTCACCGCCGACAAGCGCAACGCGACCATCCTCACCCCGGAGATGGTCGAGCCCGGCATGCACATCAACGGCGTCGGTGGCGACTGCCCCGGCAAGACCGAGCTGCACCGCGGCGTGCTGGAGCGCGCCAGCGTCTTCGTGGAGTACGAGCCCCAATCCCGCATCGAGGGCGACGTGCAGCAGATGCCCGCCGACTTCGCCGTCACCGAGCTGTGGCGCGTGCTGCGCGGCGAGGCCGCGGGCCGCCGGCGCGAGGACGAGGTCACCGTGTTCGACTCGGTCGGCTTCGCGCTGGAGGACTTCGCGACGCTGCGCTGGCTCGCCGAACGCGCGCAGGCACTGGGCCTGGGCCGGGAGCTCGCGCTGGTGCCGGACCTGGCGGATCCCAAGGATCTGTTCGGCGAACTGGGTCTGCGGGCCCGGCCGGGCGTCGAGGCCTTGCCGACGCGGGAACCCGTGTCCGCCTGAACGCCGCGCGGGAGACGCGCCCAGCACCTCTGGGGATGGGTTCGCTCATCCGAGTCAGTCCCGCGGCAAGCGATCACCACTTGTTGGTATCGCCAGCAGAGGGGCCTGTTTTGAGAATGCCCCGTCCAGCGCCCGCTGGGCGGATTTTCTCGACACAAGGCATTCCCTCATGAAGTTCCTCGCTCCCCTCTCCATCCTGACGCTGGCCCTCGCGGCCGGCAGCGCCCAGGCGCAGGTCTACCTCGAAGGTCAGGCCAGCCTCGGCAAGGCCCCGAAGTCCCTGTGCAACGGCTTGAGCAGCTGCAAGACCACCAGCCTGGACGGTCGCGTCACGCTGGGCTACATGGTGGGCAACGGCCTGGGTCTGGAAGCCGGCTTCGCCGGGTACGGCGCGGTGAAGGCCGGCAACGACACCACGGGCCTCAAGCGCCGGGTCGGTGGCGGCCAGCTCGGCATCAGCTACCGGTACCCGCTGGGCAACGATCTGAACCTCGACGCGCGCGTCGGCCTGACCCGGGCACGCGTGGCCACCGAGTCGTGGACCAACAAGACCAAGGCCGATGACAAGAACCTCGACAGCACCGGCCCCTACCTGGGACTCGGCCTGAGCTACAAGCTGTCGGAGGGGCTCAGCGTCGGCGGGATGCTGGACCTGGTCCGCCTGAAGGCCGACAACGGCCAGCGGGTCTACACCAATCTCGGCGTCACGCTGCGCAAGACCTTCTGATCGCGGCCCCTCGGCGGCCCACTCGACACCGGCTTCGCGCCGGTGTCGTCGTTTCCGGGCGGCCCGCCATCGCCCCAGGGAAGCACCGGCACGGATGTGTCATGTCCCGTTCGACGTCCCGCCGATCGGAGTCATTCCCGCCCGCCCACGCCCTTCCCAGAATCCGCTCGCCAGCGCCCGCTGGCGTTTCTCTTTCCAGAAGGCGATCCCGCATGAAGCGACTCTCACTCCCTCTCCTGGCGACCCTCGCGCTGCTCGGCGCGGCCGCCCAGGCCCAGGTCTACAGCGACGGCACCGTCGGCATCGGCCAGGTCAACGGCTCATGCCGGGGCCGGACCCCGTGCGACGCCAGCACCACGGACGCGCGCATCAGCATCGGCTACCAGTTCAACGAGCGCCTCGGCGTCGAGCTCAGCTGGCTGGACCTCGGGCGCGTGCGGGGCGGCGACGACGCCACCGGCATGACGACGAAGTTCCACGGCATCGCGGTCGGTCCCGCCTACCGCTATCCGCTGGCGCCGAAGCTCGACCTCAACCTGCGCGCCGGCATGGCCTGGAACCGGGTCACCGACACGAGCTGGAAAGCCGCGGCCCCGGCGGTCACGCTGCGCCAGCGCAGCGTGCAGCCCTATGCCGGCATCGGGGCGACCTATCTGGTGGGCCGGGACTTCAGCCTGGGACTGGGGCTCGACCTGACGCGGGCCCGGATCCAGGACCGGACCTCCCTCCTGCGCTCGATCAACCTCGTCGTGCGGCAGGACTTCTGAACCAGGCGCGCTGATTAAGATGCGACGCTTCAATCGCCTCCCGCCTCAGCGCGCCCTGCCGTGGACTCCGCCCCTTACGCCCCCCTCCTGAAGGAAATCGGCCGCGGCGCGCGCGGCGCCCGGGACCTGACCCGCGATCAGGCGCGAACGCTGTTCTCCCAGCTCCTGGACGGCACGGTCCCCGACCTCGAGCGCGGCGCGATCCTGATCGCGATGCGCATCAAGGGCGAGAGCCAGGAGGAACTGCTCGGCTTCGTCGAGGCCATGCAGGACGGGGCGGCCCGGGTCCAGGCCCCGGCCGACGCGCCCCGCACCGTGGTGCTGCCGACCTTCAACGGCGCGCGCAAGCAAGCCAACCTCATGCCGCTGGTGGCGCTGTTGCTGGCCCGCGAAGGCATCCCGGTGCTGATCCACGGTCGCCACGACTTCGACAGCCGCGTCAGCCCCTTCGAGCTCTTCGAGGCGCTGGGGCTGGCGGTGTCTCCCGATGTCGAGGACGCCTCGCGCCGTCTGGCCGGCGAGCGCCTCGCGATCCTGCCGACGGGCGTCCTCCATCCGGGCCTGGACGCGATGATGGCGCTGCGTCCGCGCCTGGGTCTGCGCAACAGCAGCCACAGCGTGGCCAAGCTGCTGGATCCGTTGCCCGGCCGCAGCGTGCGGGTGGTGGCGGTGACGCATCCCGAGTACGTCGACAGCATGGGGCAGGCCCTGCCCGTCCTGAGCGCCGACGGCGGCCGCGCGCTGCTGATGCGCGCCAGCGAGGGCGAGGCTTATCTGCATCTGCGGCGCAAGGCGCACCTGCAAGGCTTCGCGGACGGACAAGCGATCGATCTCAATCCAGGAAGCAACGAGGATCTGGACTGGCCGCTGTCGACCGCGTGCGAGCCGGCGGAGAACGCGGCCTTGATCCGGGCGATCCTGGCCGGTGCGGAACCGATTCCTCCCCGCATCGCCGATCAGCTGGCGGCGCTGCGGCGGCTGGCGATGGGTTGAAAGCGCGGGCTCTGGCAGCTGGAAGACCCTCTCCCCTGCCCTCTCCCGCAAGCGGGAGAGGGAGTTCGACCGGCTCCGGGCCGCGTTGTGCGCGCTTGCTGGGGTGGCTCCCTCGCCCGCTCGCGGGAGAGGGCGGGGGTGAGGGTCTTCCTATTGCAGGCCCATTCATATGCTTATCCAGCCATAAGCAATCTACGAATTTGTAGTTCTCATATATATAAAGCGTTCATAGAGTCCAGTCTCCCGGCCAGCCCAGGGTGCCAGCCGCGGTGTCAGATGACGCGGCGGGCCCCACACGAAACCCGGCCGGATCAGCTGACGCCATGTACGCCTATACCGATTTCGACCGCCAGTTCGTTCACGCCCGCGCGGCGCAGTTCCGAGACCAGCTCGAGCGCCATCTGGCGGGACAGCTGCCCGACGACGACTTCCGCGCCCTGCGCCTGCAGAACGGCTGGTACATCCAGCGCCACGCGCCCATGCTGCGCGTCGCCGTCCCGTACGGGGTGCTGTCCTCCAAGCAACTGCGCCAGCTCGGCCGCATCGCCCGCGAGCACGACCGCGGCTACGGCCACTTCACCACGCGCCAGAACCTGCAGTTCAACTGGATCCCGCTGACGCAGTCGGCCGACGTGATGGACCTGCTGGCCGACGTGGACATGCACGGCATCCAGACCAGCGGCAACTGCATCCGCAACATCACCAGCGACGTCACCGCCGGCGTGGCCGCCGACGAGCTCATCGACCCGCGTCCCTACGCCGAGGTCCTGCGCCAGTGGTCGACGCTGCACCCCGAATTCGCCTTCCTGCCGCGCAAGTTCAAGATCGCCATCTCCGGCGCCGCCGAGGACCGCGCCGCCATCGGCTGGCACGACATCGGCCTGCAGCTGCGCAAGAACGACGCGGGCGAGATCGGCTTCCAGGTCCTGGTGGGTGGCGGCATGGGCCGCACCCCCATCGTCGGCCAGGAGATCAATCCCTTCGTCCCCTGGCAGCACATCCTGCTGTACCTCGAGGCGATCGTGCGGACCTACAACCGCTTCGGCCGCCGCGACAACATGTACAAGGCGCGCATCAAGATCCTGGTCAAGGCCGAGGGCCAGGCCTACTTCGACGCCGTCAACGCCGAGTACCAGTCCATCCTCAGCGACGACGCCGGCAGCCACGAGCAGATCATTCCGGAAGCGGAACTGGCGCGCGTCGCCGCCAGCTTCGTCGAGCCGCAAGGCCTGACCCCGGTCGCGTCCATCGACATCTTCGAGGGCGCCACCCCGGCCTATCGCCGCTGGCTGGAACGCAACGTCCATGCGCACCGCGTCAGCGGCTACCGCTCGGTGACGCTGTCGCTCAAGCGCGTGGGCCTGCCGCCCGGCGACATCACCGACGGCCAGATGGACGCCGCCGCCGATCTGTCCGACCGCTACAGCCACGGCGAGCTGCGCGTCTCCCACGACCAGAACCTGCTGCTGCCCTGGGTGCGCGAGGCCGACCTGCCCGCGCTCTTCGAGGCCGCCAAGCAGCACGGTTTCGCCACGCCCAACATCGGCCTGCTGACCGACATGATCGTCTGCCCCGGCGGCGACTTCTGCGCGCTGGCCAACGCCCGCTCCATCCCGGTCGCGGCCGAGATCACCGAGCGCTTCCAGGACCTGGACGAGCTCTGGGACATCGGCGACATCGACCTGCACATCAGCGGCTGCATCAACAGCTGCGGCCACCACCACAGCGGCCACATTGGCGTGCTGGGCGTCGACAAGGACGGCAGCGAGTGGTACCAGATCACGCTGGGCGGCTCGGACGGTTCCACGCTGTCGGGCGCCGCGGTGCCGGGCAAGGTCATCGGCCCGTCCTTCGCCGCCGATGAAGCGGCCGACGCCGTCGAGGCCGTGATCGCGACCTACCGCCGTGAACGCGCCGCCAGCGAGCGCTTCATCGAGACGGTCCGCCGTATCGGCCTGGACGCCTTCAAGCAGTCGACCAACGCCATCCGCCGCACCACCGCGGCCAAACCATGAGCGCCGCCGCCATCATGAAGTTCGTCTCCAAGGCTCAAGATCCCTGGCACACCTGCGCCGGCGAGGACGGCCCCCAGCCGCATCCCGCCGCCGCCGACCACAAGCTGCTGACGCTGGAACAGTGGCACGCCGTGCGCGACACCTGGCCCGAGGGCCTGGCCACCGGCGTGATCCTGCCCAACGACGTGGACGTGCTGGACCTCCGGTCCGACCTGCCGCGCCTGGCGCTGGTGGTGCTGCAGTTCCCGAAGTGGGTGGACGGCCGCGCCTACAGCCAGGCCCATGTGCTGCGCTCACGCCTGCGTTTCGCGGGCGAGGTGCGCGCCATCGGCGAGGTGCTGGTCGACATGCTGCCGCTGCTTCAGCGTTGCGGCGTCGATGCGGTCCAGCTCCGCGGTGATCAGAGCGTCGAGGCGGCGCGGCGCGCGCTGGGCTTCTTCGCCGGCCACTACCAGGCCGACGTCAACGAGACCCGCCCGCTGTTCGCCCGCGCGGGCGGCAAGGCCGAGGCCTGACCATGGGCGCGATCGACCTTTACGCCCGCAAGACCGCCGGCTTCGACGAGCGCCTGGCGCGCACCGTCGAGGTCCTGCGGCAGGCCGCCGCCGACTTCGGTCCGGGCGCGCTGCAATCGACCTCGCTGGGCGTCGAGGACATGGTCATCACCGACCTGATCGCGCGCCACCAGTTGCCCATCGCGCTGGCGACGCTGGACACCGGCAAGCTGCACGCACAGACGCTGGCGCTGATCCCGCGCATCGAGCAGCGCTACGGCCTCGAGGTCGAGGTCTTCGCCCCGGTGAACGAGCAGGTCGTGCACTTCGTCCGCGCCAACGGCGAGGAGCCGATGTATCGCAGCGTCGAGCTGCGCAAGGCCTGCTGCGGCGTGCGCAAGCTCGAGCCGCTGGCGCGCATGCTGACCGGGCGTACCGCCTGGATCACCGGCCTGCGCCGCGAGCAGAGCAGCAACCGCGCCGAGGTCCCGTTCCGCGAGGACGACGGCCAGGGCCGCGTCAAGGTGAACCCGCTGGCCGAGTGGACCTGGGCCGACGTCTGGCACTACGTCCAGGCCAACGACGTGCCCTACAACCCGCTGCATGACGAGTTCATGCCCAGCATCGGCTGCGCGCCCTGCACCCGCGCGATCGCGGTGGGCGAGGACTTCCGCTCCGGCCGCTGGTGGTGGGAGGACTCGTCCAAGGAATGCGGCCTGCACGCGACCCACGCCGAGCCCAGTGCCGGCGAATCTGAATCCCAAGCGTCTCCCCTGACGTTCAACGCGACCACCGGAGCCCCGGCATGAACGCCCCCGTGAACCTCGAACAACTGCTGCCGCTGGCGGACCACCGCCATCTGGACCACCTCGAAGAGGAAGCGATCTTCATCCTGCGCGAGGTCGCCGCGGCGTTTGAGCGCCCCGCCCTGCTGTTCTCCGGCGGCAAGGATTCCTGCGTCGTGCTGCGCCTGGCCGAGAAGGCCTTCAAGCGCCGCATCGCCGGCAACGAGTTCGCCGGCAAGCTGCCCTTCCCGCTGGTCCACGTGGACACTGGCCACAACTTCCCCGAGGTCATCGAGTTCCGCGACCGCCGCGTCGCCGAGATGGACGAGCGCCTGGTCGTCGGCCATCTGGAGGACTCGATCAAGAAGGGCACGATCCGGCTGTCGCATCCGCTGGAGTCGCGCAACGGCCACCAGACGGTGACGTTGCTGGAGACCATCGAGGAGCACCGCTTCGACGTGCTCATCGGCGGCGCCCGCCGCGACGAGGAGAAGGCGCGCGCCAAGGAGCGCATCTTCAGCCACCGCGACAGCTTCGGCCAATGGCAGCCCAAGGAACAACGTCCCGAGCTGTGGAACCTGTTCAACACCCGCATCCGTCCGGGCGAGCACTTCCGCGCCTTCCCGATCAGCAACTGGACCGAGCTGGACGTGTGGCTCTACATCGCCCGCGAGAACATCCCGCTGCCCTCGCTGTATTACGCGCATGACCGCCAGGTCATCCGCCGCAAGGGCCTGCTGGTGCCGCTGACCGACGTGACCCCGCCGGAAGCGGGCGAGACCGTCGAGACCGCGCAGGTGCGCTTCCGCACCGTCGGCGACATGACCTGCACCTGCCCGGTGGAGAGCCCGGCCGCCAATGCCGCCGACATCGTGGCCGAGACCCTGACCGTGACCGTCTCCGAGCGCGGCGCCACCCGCATGGACGACCGCACCTCCGACGCCTCGATGGAGCGTCGCAAGAAGGAGGGCTATTTCTGATGAACGCCGTGAACAAGATCCACCAGTCCGACGTCGACACCACGCACCGCGCGCTGCGCTTCCTGACCGCCGGCAGCGTCGACGACGGCAAGAGCACGCTGATCGGGCGCCTGCTCTACGACAGCCGCGCCATCCTGGCCGACCAGCTGGACACGCTGGCCAAGCGCGCCGCCGGCCAGCCCATCGATCTGAGCCTGCTCACCGACGGCCTGGAAGCCGAGCGCGAGCAAGGCATCACCATCGACGTCGCCTACCGCTACTTCGCGACCAAGCAGCGCAAGTTCATCATCGCGGACGCCCCGGGCCACGAGCAGTACACCCGCAACATGGTCACCGCCGCCGCCGGCAGCGATGCCGCCGTGGTGCTGGTCGACGTGACCAAGCTGGACCTGTCGGCGGACGACGTCCCGTTGCTGCCGCAGACGCGCCGCCACAGCCTGCTGGCCCACCTGCTGCGCGTGCCCAGCATCGTCTTCGCGATCAACAAGATCGACGCCGCCGCGAGTCCTGGCGACGCCTTCCGCAAGGTCTCGGCCGCGCTGGAGAAGTTCGCCTCGGCGGCCGGTATCCGCGTGACCGCGGTGGTCCCCGTCTCCGCGCTGCGCGGCGACAACGTCACCCAGCCGCTGGAAGCCGACTGGTACGACGGCCCCTCGCTGCTGCAGGTGCTGGAATCGCTGCCCACCGTGCAGGAAACCGTGGAAGCGCCGCTGGCGCTCCCCATCCAGTACGTGGCCAAGGACGGCGACGGCACCGGCAACAACCCGCGCGTGCTGTGGGGCCGGATCGCGCAAGGCCAGGTGCAGGTCGGCGACGAGATCCAGATCCTGCCCAGCGGCCAGACCGCGATCGTGGCCGAGCTGCGCCGCGCCGGCGAAGCCGTCACCACCAGCGTGGCCGGCGAATCGGCCGGCCTGCTGCTGGACCGCCAGATCGACGTCTCGCGCGGCGACTGGATCGTGGCGCCCGGCGCCGCCCAGCCGCGTCGCAGCTTCGAGGCCACGCTGGCCTGGCTGGACACCGAGCCCGCCGTCATCGGCCGCAAGTACTGGGTCCGTCACGGCAACCGCTGGGTCCAGGCCCGCATCGCGGCCGTCGATCACCGCCTGGACATCCAGACCCTGGCCGAGACCGAGGCCCATGAACTTTCCGTCAACGAGATCGGCCACGTCACCGTGGAGCTGCAGGCCGAGCTGCCGCTGCAGCCCTACGCGGACAATCGCGTCGGCGGCGCACTGATCGTCGTGGACCCCACCAGCAACCGCACCAGCGGCGCGCTGCTGGTCCGCTGAGCGCGCGTCGCGCAAGCCCCGCAGCCCTCAGGCCATCAACAGGAAAACGACATGGGACGCGTCCTCTTCGTCAGCGCCGGCCCCGGCGCCGCCGACCTGATCACGCTGCGCGGCGCGCGCGCGCTCGGGCAGGCGGACGTCGTGCTCTTCGACGCCCTGACCGATCCCGCGCTGCGCGAGCTCGCGCCCGAGGCGCGCTGGGTCGACGTGGGCAAGCGCGGCTTCTGCCACTCGACCAAGCAGACCGCGATCAACGCGGCGCTGGTGCGCGAGGCGCTCGCCCATGACGTCGTCGTCCGTCTGAAGGGCGGCGACGCCAGCGTCTTTGGCCGCCTGGAGGAAGAGCTGATCGCGCTGGCCGAGGCCGGCATCCCGTACGAGATCGTGCCCGGCGTCACCGCCGCGATCGCCGCCGCGGCGCAGACCGGCCGTCCGCTGACGCGGCGCGGCGCGGGCCGCAGCGTCGCGCTGACGACCGCCATGACCCGCGAGGGCGAGCTCCAGGCCGGCAAATCCGCCGACACCGAGGTCTTCTACATGGCCGGGCAGCAGCTGGCCGCCCTCTCCCGCCGGCTGATCGCCGCGGGCTGGGCGCCGGACACGCCGGTGAGCGTGGTGTCCCGCGCGGGCTGCGCCGATGCGCTGTCCAGCGAGCACGACATCGCCGCGCTGGGCGCCGCCTCCATGCTGCACAAGGGTCGGCCGACGGTCGTGATCGTGGGCGCCGGCGCCGCGCCGCTGGCCGGGGCCGCCGACGCTGTGGCCGAGCCGACGGTCGTGTCGACCGCCCCGACCCCGTCAATCGCCGCGCCTGCCGAGGCCGATTTGGGCGAATACGCGACCAAAGCCCGGAGCCAGACCCTTGGCGTCGGGGGGCCGGGTTGGTCGGCACAAACCCTGAACGATTAAAATCCGCCGTTTTCCGTCAGCGCCCACCAAGCTTCAGCCAGGGCAACGCTGATTTCCGAGGGCCCATTCGCCGGCCCCGCCACTAGAAGAGCCGCTATGACCCACGTCGTCACCGAAGCCTGCATTCGCTGCAAGTACACCGATTGCGTCGATGTCTGTCCCGTCGATTGCTTCCGCGAAGGCCCCAACTTCCTGACCATCGACCCCGATGAATGCATCGACTGCGCGGTCTGCATCCCCGAGTGCCCGGTGAACGCGATCATGCCGGAGGAGGACGTCCCCGGCGATCAGCAGATCATGATCAAGCTGAACGCGGACCTGGCGAAGAAATGGCCCAGCATCACCAAGCGCAAGGCCGCGCTCCCCGACGCCGAGGAGTGGAAAGACAAGACCGGCAAGCTCGATCAGCTGCAACGCTGACCGCCGTCGGTCTCTCATCTCAAGAATGGAAACGCAAGTGACTGAAGCGACCTCCGCCCCGCACGCGGGCGTGATCGAAACCGATGCCGTCATCGTCGGCGCCGGCCCGGTGGGCCTGTTCCAGGTGTTCGAACTGGGCCTGCTGGAAATCAAGGCCCACATCATCGACTCGCTCGCCTACCCGGGCGGCCAGTGCATCGAGCTCTATCCCGACAAGCCCATCTACGACATCCCGGCGCTGCCGGTGGTGACGGGCAAGGAGCTGACCGACAACCTGATGAAGCAGATCGAGCCCTTCGGCGCGACCTTCCATCTGGGCCAGGAGGTCACCACCGTCGAGAAGCAGGACGACGGCCGCTTCTTCGTCGCGACCAGCAAGGGCACGCAGTTCCTGACCAAGACCATCTTCATCGCCGGCGGCGTGGGCTCGTTCCAGCCGCGCACGCTGAAGGTCGAGGGCATCGACAAGTACGAGGGCTCGCAGGTCCATTACCGCGTGCGCAACCCCGCGCAGTTCGCCGGCAAGAACCTGGTGATCATCGGCGGCGGCGACTCGGCGCTGGACTGGGCGCTGAACTTCTGCGGCGGCAACGCCGACGGCAACCCGCACAAGGCGGAGAGCGTCATCCTGGTCCACCGCCGCGACGGCTTCCGCGCCGCGCCGGCGTCGGTGGCCAAGATGAAGGAGCTCTGCGACCAGTACGAGATGCAGTTCATCGTCGGCCAGGTCGCGGACCTGGACGAGGGCGAGGACGCGCTCAAGGGTCTGAAGATCACCGGTGGCGACGGCGTCACGCGCGTGGTCCCGGCCGACCAGGTGCTGGTGTTCTTCGGTCTGTCGCCCAAGCTGGGCCCGATCGCCGAATGGGGTCTGGCGCTGGAGAAGAAGCAGATCCAGGTCGACACCGAGAAGTTCCAGACCAGCGTGCCCGGCATCTTCGCGGTGGGTGACATCAACACCTACCCGGGCAAGAAGAAGCTGATCCTGTCGGGCTTCCACGAAGCCGCCCTGGCCGCTTTCGGCGCGATGCCCATCATCAACCCCGAGAAGCGCGTCCACCTGCAGTACACGACCACCAGCCCCAAGCTGCACAAGGTGCTGGGCGTGGAGTCGCCGAACTTCGACTGAGCGGCCCGCCGCTCCGACGCGAAACCCGCCTGGCGAGAGCCGGCGGGTTTTTTCATGGGCGGCGCGGGTGCCCATGAGACTCCGGGACGTTTGATCAGGATCAAGGCGAGAAATGCGGGACTCGCGGACAGTGACCGTCCCGCCGGAAGGCGCTTGCCGCAGTGCAACCATTGCACCAGAATCCATGCCGACACTCGCCCGTCTACCGAAGTCTCGCTTGGTCATGCATCGCCGCGATCATCCTCCCCCACACCTTCACATCTACGCCAACGACGGGGACGAGGCCATCATGGACATACGGACCTTGCACCTGATCGGAGGCGCCGTTCGCCCGGCCACCCTGCAAGAGGCCAGGGTGTGGGCGAGCCAGAACCAAGCGCTGTTGATGTCCACCTGGAGGGCCATGCACCAATGAAATCGCCGCACTTCATCCTGACGCGCGTGACCCCGACCTCACGGGCGAGCCTTGAACTCGAGTACGCGGACGGCGCCAGGTTCGACGTGAGCCTTGTGGATCTGATCCGCTCGACACCCTGGATGTCCGCGCTCAAGGACCAGGCGGTGTTCGCGACGGTTCGCATCGGGGAGTTCGGACGTACCGTCGAGTGGCCGGGGCACGACGATCTGGAACTCGCCGCGGACAACCTGCGCGCGTGGGGTGTCGAGCAGGCGGGGGACATCTCGCACGAGTTCATCTGGCGCTGGATGTACGAGAACAATCTGAGTCTCGACGCCGCCGCGGCGGCGCTCGGCATGTCGCGCCGGATGCTGGCGTACTACCGCAGCGGCACGAAGCCCGTACCGCGCACCGTGGCCCTGGCCTGCCTGGGATGGGTGGCGCTGAAGAAGCAGCGTGAGCCCAAGCTGTTGCCACTCGCTGCCTGAACAACTCTCCCGGAAACGACACCGCCCCGCGGTCGCGAGGCGATCCGCGGGGCGGTTGGGTCGCGGCGGTTCGGGAGAACCGCGCGAAGCCGGGGGTCAGCCCGGCTTGTTCTTCAGCTTGCCCTTGGGCATCACGGCCGTCGTCGGGGCGACGGGACGGTCGGAGACGAAGGACGATTCCTTGGAATTGCCGCTGTCCTTCTTCGGCTTCATCTTGGCCTTGTCGTTGCGCTGCTCGCCTTTTGCCATCTTGGGCTCCTCTTCAAATGCGTCCGATGTGATTCGACCATCGCCGCGCGTGGCGGCGATTGCCGCGGACTCTACTACTGCCCGGGGCTGTCATACATCAGGCGACGCTTAAGATCGCCGAGCCCCGCGATGCGACAAGCCAATTTCGCGATGAACCTCCTGCTTGATTCGTCTTCCGCCGTTCCCTATTTCACCGACGTCGACGCCACCTTGCGCGCGATGGGCGTTTCGGCCTCCGAGTTCGATTGGTACCTCAGCGATGTCGAGACCAACTTCGATCCTGCGGGGTTCTCCTGGTCGGATCGCTGGATGACAGGCCCCGAGTTGGCGGAGGTGCTGTCGCACGCCAACTTCCAGTTCATCTGGGCTGTTTTCAGCGCCTTCCCGCGCGGAGCACGCGTCGAGATCGACGAAGCTCCCTTTGCCGACGGGAATCGCGCTTTCTGGGTCGACGACGGCACGCTTCGTCCGCAATTGGCAGGCGCGTCGTTCGAGTTGGTCTGCTGGGACAGCAGCGCCACGATATTGATCGGGATCTCGGAATCTCAAGCCGACCAGTTCGGTCTGGCCTACCCGGAGGCGAAACCGCTGCAATCGGTCGCTCGTCCTGGCTCTCCCCCGCATGGAGAAACGGGTTCGGCATGAGCCGCTAGAATTCCACCCACTCGCCGGCCCGTCCGGCGAGTTTCGCTAGGGGTGCTGGTCGTCGAGACCGGCTGAGAAAGTCCCTTTGAACCTGATTGAGGTAATCCTCGCGCAGGGAAGCATGCCTTCAGACACCTCCGTGTCGCCCACGCCGCCGTCTCATCGGCGTGTCCGGTCTGCCCACCTGCCATCGCATCTCTGGCTCCGGCACATCGATGGCACGCTCGTCCACTCCCTTCTCCCTCCACCGTCTCGCCGTCGCGCTCGTCTCCTGCGGCCTCGGCCTGCACGCGGCCGCGCAATCGGCCAACCCGTCCGACTCGCCCCCCTCCAGCACCGCCCTGCCCGGCGTCGTCGTCAAGGGCGCGTCCGAAGCACCGCTCTCCGTCGGCGGCTTCGGCGACACGCCCATCGCCAAGCTCCCGCTGCAGGCCAGCATCGTCAGCGCCGAGCGCATGACCGATCGCGGCCTCATCAGCCTCGCGGGCCTGACCTCGCTGGATGCCAGCGTCGGCGACTCCTACAACTCGGCCGGCTACGTCTCCTATCTGAAGGTCCGCGGGTTCGACCTCGACAACCGCTTCAACTACCGCCGCGACGGGCTGCCCATCAACGCCGAGGCCGCGATCTCGCTCTCGAACAAGGGCAGCCTCGAGGTGCTCAAGGGCACCAGCGGCATCCAGGCCGGCACCAGCGCCCCGGGCGGCCTGGTCAACCTCGTCGTGAAGCGCCCCACGCTCGAGCTCACCAGCGTCACGCTGGCCGTGAGCGAGCGAGGCACCATCGACACCGCGATGGACTGGAGCCGCCGCTTCTCCGACGGCCACGGCAATGACAAGGCCTTCGGCCTGCGCGTCAACGTCGAGGCCGCCAAGCTCCGACCCGAGCTGCGCGACGCCGACGGCAACCGCTGGCTGCTGTCCGCCGCCGGCGACTGGCGCGTCAGCCGCGACACGCTGGTCGAGGCCGAGGTCGAGCTCAGCCGCCAGAGCCAGCCCAGCCAGCCCGGCTTCAGCCTGCTCGGCAGCACCCTGCCCGATGCGAAGTCCATCGACCCGCGCATCAACCTGAACAACCAGTCCTGGAGCCAGCCGGTCGTCTTCGAGGGCAAGACCGCGTCGCTGCGCGTCACGCATCAGCTCAACGCCGACTGGAAGCTGCAGGCGCATGGCGCCATCCAGCGCCTGGTCAATGATGACCGCCTCGCCTACCCCTTCGGCTGCACCGCGAGCGACGGCACCTACTACGCGAGCAGCTACTGCCCCGACGGCACCTTCGACCAGTACGACTTCCGCAGCGAGAACGAGCACCGCGACACCGACGCGCTGGACCTGTCCGCGCAAGGCAAGCTGGACATCGGCGGCATGCGCCACGACCTGTCGACGGGGGTGCTGTTCTCGCGCTTCCGCAGCCGGCTGCAGGGTCAGGCCTACAACTTCGCGGGCACGGGCAACATCTGGGGCACGCTGCCGACGGTCGCCGATCCCTCGCTGACCGGCACCAACACCGACCGCACCGAGCGAAGCACCGAGTTCTACCTGCGCGACGCCGTGCAGCTGAGCGAGCGCTGGCAAGGCTGGCTGGGTCTGCGCCACACGCGCCTGCACCGCGAGAGCTGGCAAGTGAACGCCGCGCCCGGCGCCGAGCAGCCCACCCGCTACAGCCAGTCGCTGACCACGCCCTGGCTGGGTGCGAGCTATGCGATCGATCCGCAGCTGATGGCCTACGGGAGCTGGGGCGAAGGCGTGCAGTCCGATGTCGCCCCGAACCGCGCGGAGTACGTCAACAAGGGCCGCGCCCTGCCCGCGCTGCGCAGCAAGCAATGGGAGTTCGGCCTGAAGTCGGGCAGCCGCTCGGTGGACTGGTCGATCAACTACTTCGACATCCGCCAAGCGGCGGCGCGCGACGTCGACGCGGGCGGCGGTCTGGTCGAGCGCGTGCTGGACGGCACGCAGCATCACCGCGGCATCGAGGCGCAGGCCGACCTGAAGTGGACGGGCGGCGGCGTGGTCGCCAGCGCGATGAAGCTGCGCGCCCGCATCGAGGGCAGCAGCGATGCGAGCCTCAACGGCCTGAAGCCGGCCAACGTGCCCGAGACGACGCTGAAGCTGCAGGCGCACCAGAACGCTTTCCTCACCGGACTGGAGCTGCAGGCGGGCCTGGTCTACGAGGGCAAGCGCATGGTGCTGCCGGACAACTCGGTGGCGATCCCGGGCTGGACGCGCCTGGACCTGGGCGCGAAGTACGAGCAGAACGTGGGCCGCCAGCTGCTGATCTGGCGCGTGGGCGTGGACAACGTGACGGACCGCCGCGCGTGGCGCGAGTCGCCTTACCAGTACGGTCACGCCTACCTGTATCCGCTCGCCAATCGCACATGGCGTGCTTCGGTGGAGTGGGTCTTGTAAGGCGCTAGTTTTTCTGTGTATACTCTTAGGCTGTGATCCCCGATAGCTCAGTCGGTAGAGCGCCGGACTGTTAATCCGTAGGTCCCTGGTTCGAGCCCAGGTCGGGGAGCCAAGATCAGATGACGAAGGTCTTCGGACCTTCTTCTTTTTCAGCCAGAGTCCCACCGAAGGCCCTGGCCCAAGAATTCAGATCGATTGGATCTGGAAACGACAATTCCTCGATAGCTCAGTCGGTAGAGCGCCGGACTGTTAATCCGTAGGTCCCTGGTTCGAGCCCAGGTCGAGGAGCCAAATCAAAGCCCCGTCGCAGCAACGCGTCGGGGCTTTTTCTTTGGTGCTCTCCGCTTGGAGCGCACCCTGCGCATGGGCGAACTAGCCCGCCTTCCCTCCGAGGCCGGCCTTCACCCGATCCAACCACCCCGACACCGCCCCCACCGCCTGACTCCCCTTCCCCAGCAAGGAATGGAGTTCCGCCTCCGCGCGCTCCGCGAGGGATTCCTCCTTCTCCGGCAACGGCGGCAGGATGTGCGCGAAGTAGGTATGTCCCAGCAGGCGATGCAGCAATCGCTCGCCCGGGAAGGGCTCGTTGTTGTTGAGCGCGCGGGCGCCCTTGAGGATGTTCCGGATGTCGTATTGCGTCGGGCTGATGTCCGGCACGACCTTCGGCAATCCCAGCAAGGTGTAGACCCCGATCCGCGCCGTCCTCACCGAGCTCTCCATCGTGAAGATGATGTCGTTGCTGGTCTCGACGAACTGACCCACCAGCGCGAGATTCGTGCAGCCCTCCGGCACCACATGCGGCCGATCACCAGCAGCGCGCGGCATGAACTGCGCGGTGATGTAAGGCATCAGCGCCGTGCGGACCTTGGTATTCGCCGCGATCTCGTCGATGCGGTCCACGATGCCGAGGTGATAACTGAGCTCCTCCAGAATCTCCCGGCCCGTGCACGCCGGCATGGCCTTGCGAACGTAGTTGCCCTCCTTGTCCATCAAGAGCGCATAGACCCACAGCACCAGCACGTCATCCGGCTGCGTCGGGAAATGCGGCTGCCGATTGCAGGTGAAGCTCAGCACCCAGTTGGAATCGGTGAAGGTGATGATCCCGCCCGTCACCGTTTTGCCCGAATACGGGTCGTTGACCGACAACTCCTTCAATCGATCCACCAGTGGCGAGGGCTTGCAGGTCAGGGTCGCGGATTCCCACATCGAGCCCGCGACATTCCCGTAGAACTTCTCCGGTCGGCCGAAGACCGGCGATCGCTTCGCCAGGTTCTTCCACAAGGTCCAATCGCTGTCCTCGCCCGGCTCCTCATTCCCTCGGGCAAGGACTGGCACCGTGTTCATGTCGCCATAGGCCGTGCCCTCGGTCATCGAGCCGGTCAGCGCGAACACGACGTCCCGCGCGCCGACGGTGATCACGTCATCCTGCCCGCCTGACCTGCAGCGGAGCGCCGTCACCGTGCGCTCGCCGTTCGATTCAGCGAAATCGAGATCCCGCACGCGCGTGTCGAATCGGACCTGGACGCCCTTCTCCTTCAGATGCCGCGTCAGCGGCACGACGAAGCTGTCGTACTGGTTGTACTTGGGGAAGACGAGCGCCGACATGTCGGTCAGGCCATCGATGGCATCGAGGAATCGATGCATGTAGAGCTTCACCTCGAGCAGGCTCTGCCAGTTCTCGAAGGCGAACATCGAGCGCCAGAGGTACCAGAAGTTGGTCTCGAGAAAGCCCGGGCTGAAGTACTCCTCGATGGTGACGTCGTCGAGCTCCTCCTTGCGCTTGAGCAGCAGCTTGATGACCTCCCACTGCTGCGACTTGCTCAGCCCCAGCGTCGAGAAATCGCGAATCTGGCCCTGCTTGTGCATGAGCCGCGCCTTCGACCAGTTGGGGTCGTTGTCATTCACGAGCCGGTATTCATCGAGAACGCTGTATCCCTCCGGCAGCTCCAGCGCCTGCACGTCCTGGAAGACGTCCCAGAAGTTGTCGTAGTTCCAATTCATTTCCCGGCCGCCGCGGACGACGTAGCCGTCCTCGGCATTGCCGGCACCGTCCAGCGATCCGCCGGTGATGTTCAGCGTGTCGAGGATGGTGATGTCCTCGCCCTTCATGCCGCCGTCGCGGATCATGTAGAAGGCCGCAGCCAGGCCGGCGATGCCGCCGCCGATGATCCAGGCCTTGCGGCCCTCGACCGGCTCGGTGGGCACGGGTCGGTGCCGCATGTAGTTGCCGGTCATGTCCGATGGCGGCAGCGTGTCGGTCGGCCCCTTGCGCCAGAAGCGCTCTCCGACATGGGCTTCGACCGGCGTCGACAGCGATGGGGATTGCATTGCGCGATCACGCTCATTCGTCATGACTGTCCCTTTCATATCGCCGGACTTCGGCGAGTGCGAGGTCCAATGTATCGATCGGATTCCCCATGGCGATTGACATTGGTCAGGTCGCCACGAATGGTGGGCGAGCAGAGGCTGAGCCTGTCCCATTCTTTTGGCCGGATCCGGCGCCCGTGGTCTGATGGGCGCTGTCTAACCTATGTCGAGGACAGGTCATGCCTCTCACCTTCCGCGCTGTCCGGGCTACTACGCGCGCTTTCGGATTCAAGCCGGAGCCCGGCCTGGTCTTGCCCGATGTCCCACCGGAGTACTTCATGGCCTTGTCATTCGACGGCAACTCGCCCCGCGGCATCGTGAGCTATCACGAGGCCTTCAATCCGGCGGGACCGCAGTAGGTCGCGGTAAACGGTCATCGCGTCTCGCGCGTTCGACCTAGCTTCAGGGAGATCAAACACATGAGAGTTCCATTGCTTCCCGTCCTGATGCTGTCGATGGGCATGAGCTTCGGCATCGGGGCCCAGGCCGAAGTCTGGAAATGCGTCGTCGATGGCAAGGTCCATTACTCCGACGTCCCGTGTCCCAGCAAGGGCGAGGCCATGCCCTCGCGCACGCTGCAGGGCAACTCGGTCGACGCCTCCACCGATCGCGCCCGCGTCGCGGCGATGGCCGCCGAAGCCGACGCCGCGGCGGAAGCCGAGCGGCCATCGGCCATGAATCGCTCGCCCGTGGCGCCCACCACGCCCACCAATGTCTGCCCCTCCGATCGCGACATCGCGGGCATGGAGACCAAGGCCAGCTCCATCTCGCTGAGCGCGGAGGCGAAACGATTCGTCCAGGACGAGATCCGCCGCGCCCGGCAATGCCAGAAGGGGCGCGGTCAGTACACCGCGTCGGACTGGAACGTCAGCAAGCAGGCGGTCGACGCGCAGAGCAGCCTGACCGGCGGCGCCGATGCGCGACGCCGCGCGGAGGCGATGCACAGCGCGGCCGACGCCGCGGAAGCGGATCGCATCGCGCGCCAGCAGGAAGCGGAGCGGCGCGAGGCCGCGCGCAAGGCGCAGTGGCAGCAGCAGCGCCGCGATCGCTGAGCACCACCTTCGGACACACCAGTCACCGTCGTCAGATTCGGATTCGGAAATTCATTGCTCTGGGAGGGGCCCCATGTATCGGAAGGCGATCGTTTCGTTCCTTGATGTTCTTGGAACAAAGGCAAATCGGGACTTCGAAGCCAAGCTTCGAGTGCATCGCGCATTTCATGAGTCCATGCGCGACTTCGCGCTCAGGGAACGCGCCGAGGCCGCCTACTTCCGAAAGGCCTTCGCGTTCTCGGACTGCGTTTATCTCGTGCACGCTCATCGGAGCGACGATTCCCAGTCCCTCGAAAGAGATGACGCCCTGATTCAGACCGCGCTGTTCAATACGACGCTCACTACCCTTCGATTGCTCAACGAAGGGCACTTCGTCAGAGGAGGGATCGCGTTCGGCGATGTCTTCATGGATGAGCTGGGATTCTTCGGGCCTGCCTTTGAGAAGGCATATCAACTTGAGTGCGAAGCGGGCGGCATGCCACGGCTGGTCGTTGAACCAGAACTCGGTGAACGCGCTCGAGCCTATTCGATTCGCAGCCACATCGCGATCAATGAGCAGTTGCCGGCGTCAATGCGGCGCACCACGCTGCCTGAGCTGGTCAAAGTGGACGGGGAGGTCCGTCATCTGAACCCGCTCTACATCCTTGAGATGGAGGGGCGCATCGACATGAAAGGGCTGGAACTCACCCATGAGGGCCTGGTGAGCGCCCTCCGGGCCAAGGCGACCTCACAGCTGGGTGATGTATCCGAGTCCGTACGCGAGAAGTCGCGATGGATGCTTGAGTTCGTGGACGGGTCCGCCGTCAGTCTCATGCGGGGCGGGCGAAGCCATGCGTGGATACCAACGTAACTTCCCCGCCCTCATCCCACGCAGACCCTCACGGGCTTGCCCTTGAGTCCCGTCTGCTCGGTGATTGCCGGCGCCATTTCGGTGTAGCGCCCCCAGCGCCGCCTGTCCGAGCCATCCGGCGCGCGATCCACGAGCAGGCACAGGTCCCTGTCGATCGCCATCGCCATGCGCTCCATCGAATTGGGCTTGGGCGAATTGGCCCGGGGGTCGACGGCGGCCGGATTCGCGAACGCGCCCTGAATGGCCTCGCGCGACGGCGCCAGCCGTAACGGCGCATGGCTCGTGCCCGGCCCGTCCGACGTCGCGCGACCCGTCGTCGAGCCGCTCGTCGAATCGCCCGCCACAGGCGTGCCGGCCACCGTCCCGTCCACGTCGAACGCCGGAACCTCCGTGATCACGCGGACCGGTGGCACCGCCAGGCGCGGCAGCTCCCACGGGCGCTCGCGTTCACGGGCGCGATCCCGCTCGACCTCCAGCTGCCGCAGGCTCAGCCGGATCGTCGGCGAGTCCTCGAAGGCGGCGTTCCGCCGCGACGCCATCATCCACAGCTGGAGCAGCAGCACATGCGCCAGCATCACGCCGCCCAGGACCATCGTCCGGCGGCGAGCGTCCATCACTCGCATCGCAAGCCTCCCTTCCCGCCCCGCGCGACGTCTATCGATCGCGCTTGAGCAACGCCCGCCACATGGCCCAGTCCCTCGACATCGGCGGCAGCGACAACACGAACAGCAGCGCCGCCAGCGGGATCACGCACACGAAGCCCGCGTGCTTGAAGCCCAGCGCCCCGGCCGTCCCGCCGACCACGAAGGCCGCCAGCAATCCGCCGGCCCGCTTCGCCCGCGCGCGGTCGTGCCGCACCGCCGGCTGCGTCTGCCCGGGATGGCGATTCCAGTACAGCATCTTCCCCAGCTCCATCCCGAGGTCGGTGATGTTGCCCGTCATGTGGGTCGTGCGGATGCTGCCACCCGAGGTCTTGGACCCCACCGCGTTCTGCAGCCCCATGATGAAAGACAGCAGCAGCACCGTCAGCGGCACCGCGAAGGGTGTGTGCCAGGTGAGCGTGATCGCGCCCATCAGGCCGAAGGGGAAAAGCAGCGCCGCCTCCAGCATCAGCGGCAGCGCATAGACGCTGCGCAGGCCCCGCTGCCGCGCCCAGTTGACGAGCATCGCGCACACCGCGGCGCCGCAGACGAAGGCCAGGATCGCGCCCAGCGCGTTGAGCACCAGCGTGCCCTCGCCCAGCACCGCGCCGTCCGCGAGCTGCGACGCGAAGCCGGTCATGTGCGAGGTGTAGCGCTGCAGCACCAGGAAGCCGCCCGCGTTCACCGCGCCGGCGTAGAAGGCGAGCAGCAGGCCGAGCGCCTGGTTGGTCGACGGCGCGCGATGGCGGCTCGTCAAATGAAGCAGCCGTCTCACGGCCGGCGTACCCTCGCCGATCGCATCGTCACTTGCCTGCCGACAGCGCCCATCGGCCTTCCGCGGACTTGCAGGCATTCCAGACGCTGGACTTCTCGGCCCGCTTCTTCGACGACACCCAGACCTGCACGCGCTTGCAGCTGCGGCCGTCGGCCTCGCTGCGGCGCAGCTCCTTGAAGCGGCCGGCGGCGCCCGTCGCCGGGTTGCTCCAGCGGACTTCCTCGGGCGCGCCTTCGGCGGCCAGGGTCTTGTTGGCCGCGTCGAGGAACATGCGCAGGTCCTCGTCGTCGAAGTTCTCCGCGGGCGTGTTCTTCAGCGCGGCGATCCAGCCGGCCGCATGCGCGGGCGTGGTCAGGCCGACCGACACCCACACCCCGAGCACGAGCGCGGACCAGGCCGCGGCGGAGGGAAACGCAAACAGGCGACGCATGGCGAGGACTCCCGGTGGCGATGACAGTGCGGGCCATGATACGGTCGCCTCGACCCGGCCGTCACGCGACCGCTTGGCGTCGCCGGTCGACCGAGTCCCGCATGCCTGTTTCACCGCTCGTCCAGGGAGGACACGATGACGCGATCGATGAGGCTCCTGAACCGGACCCGCCAGGCGCTGTGCGCGCTCGCGGCCGCCACCGCCGTCACGGCATTCACCGCCGCCACGTTCGGCGACGCCGCGCTCGCCTGCACGCGGGTGGTCTACCTCGGCCCCGACGGCAACATCGTCACCGCCCGGTCCATGGACTGGAAGGTCGACGTCGCCACCAACCTCTGGATCTTCCCGCGCGGCATGGCGCGCACGGGAGAGGCCGGACCGAACACCTTGAAGTGGACGTCCCGCTACGGGAGCGTCATCGCCACCGGCTACGACATCTCCACCACCGACGGGGTCAATGAGGCCGGGCTCGCCGCCAACGTGCTGTGGCTGGTGGAGTCGCAGTACCCGAAGTTCGACGGCAGCAAGCCCGGACTCACCATCGCGGCCTGGGCGCAGTACGTGCTCGACCGCTTCGGCAGCGTGCGCGAGGCCGTCGAGGCGCTGCGGCAGGAGCCCTTCACCCCGGTCACCGACAACGTGCCCGGCGAGGACCGGCTGGCCACGCTGCATCTCTCGCTCTCCGATGCCACCGGCGACAGCGCCATCATCGAGTACATCGACGGCAAGCAGGTCATCCACCACGGCCGCCAGTACCAGGTGATGACCAACTCGCCGACCTTCGACCATCAGCTCGCGCTCAACGCGTACTGGAAGCAGATCGGCGGCACCGTGATGCTGCCGGGCACGAACCGCGCGGCCGACCGCTTCGCGCGGGCGAGCTTCTACGTCAACGCCATCCCGCGCTACGAGGATCCGGACCTCGCGCTGGCCGCGATGTTCAGCGTGATCCGCAACGCCTCGGTGCCCTACGGCATCACCACGCCCGACGAGCCCAACATCTCGTCCACGCGCTGGCGCACCGTGGTCGACCACAAGCGCAGGCTCTACTTCTTCGAATCGGCGCTGACACCCAACGCGTTCTGGGTCGACCTGAAGAAGATCGACTTCTCCGAGAAGACAGGCCAGGTCCGCGTGCTGGCCCTGGGCGAGCATCAGAAGAACGTCTTCGCCGGCGAGGTGTCCGCGCAGTTCAAGCCGAGCAAGCCCTTCCGCTTCCTCGGCCTGCCCGGGGTCTGAGCGGCCGAACGCCCCGGCGCGCGGACGCCGCGGGCCCGCGCGCCAATCGCCCATCGCTGGAACTGGGCCGGACTTGCCTTGCTGTTCGTCAAGGCACCGTCACAGAGCGTCGGCAGAATGCAAGGCATCCGAGACAACAACCGGCTGCGACATAGGGCAGAAAGCTGGAACCCGTCACCAGCGTCACGGATACCCTCTTCCGAAGGCCACCCACACGGGTGGCCTTCTTCATTGGCGGCTCGCCTCGCCCCGCAACCCCGCAGCCATGGGCCTGCCGTCGGGGTTTGCCCGCAGTCCCGTCGCGCATCCCCATCACCTCAGGTAAAGAAGGATGAAAGTCGGGCGCGACCTTCGTCACCAAACGTACACCGTGCGATCCTTGCGCCCGCTCGCGCCGTGTCCATCCCGACACGTGCGCCGACGCTCCGTCCACTCCCCGCGCTTCCGTCCTAGCCGTCGCCAGACTGGCCGCGCTTGCCTTGCCATTGACCTCGATGACACGCACCCGCCGCCCTGCCCTGCAGCCTCTTTCGTTCGCCCTGTTGCTGGCCCTCGGCAGCTCCGCCTGGTCCCAGACCGCGCCCCCCGCCGAAGCGCCCCCGCAGAAGGCGCCCACCTCCCCGCCGGCACCGGCCTCCCCGCCGTCGCGCGCCCGCAGCGACGCCGCGCCGGTCAAGCCCGACGCCCGCCTGGATCGCGTCGAGATCCAGGGCACCTCGCGCGACGACGATCAGCGCCGCGCCTCCACCGCCTCGAAGATCATCATCGGCCGCGAGGAGATCGAACGCTACGGCGACAGCACCATCGGTGAAGTCCTCAAGCGCCTGCCCGGCGTCACCACCGGCGGCCGCCCCGGCCGAGGCGGCGAGATCCGCATGCGCGGCATGGGCAGCGGCTACACGCAGATCCTGGTGAACGGCGAGCGCATGCCGCCGGGCTTCTCGCTCGACGAGTTGCCGCCCGAGCAGATCGAGCGCATCGAGGTCATGCGCGCGCCCACCGCCGAGTTCGGCGCCCGCGCCATCGCCGGCACCATCAACGTCGTGCTCCGCGAGGCCCTCCAGCGCCGCCTCAACGAGGTCCGCGTCGCCGCCGCCTTCGAGCGCGACCACGTCACCCCGCACCTGAGCTGGACCCGCAACGACAAGCTGGACGACAACGGCGGCGCCTACAACTTCACCGTCAACGCGATGCAGCACAAGCGCGTCGACGACATCCACTCGACCTCGCTGACCCAGCTCGTCGATCCGCAGGGCAACGTCACCCGCCAGACCCTGCTGACCAACCTCGGCCACGCCGACGACCAGCGCAAGTCGCTCAACATGACGGGCCGCCTGCAGCTGCGCCTGGACGGCGGCGACACCCTCGCCATCCAGCCCTTCGTGATGGTCAACCGCGGCACCAGCGCCAGCCAGTTCAACCAGGACCAGACGCCGGCGCTCCCGACCACCGACCTCGACCACATCCGCTACACCGACGCGTCCACCGACGGCAGCAGCCGCGCCGCCATGGCCCGGCTCAACCTGCAGTGGAACAAGCGCATCGACGAGCACTCGCGCCTGGAGTCCCGCGTCGGCGTCGGCCGGATGACGATGAACAGCGCCTCGCACCGCGAGGAGGACAACGGCCTGGCGTTCTACCGCACGCAGGACGACGACACCCGCAGCCGCGACACCTCCTGGAGCTTCAGCACCAAGCTGACCCACCAGCTCGACAACGAGCACAACCTGGTCGCCGGGCTCGAGGGCGAAGGCACCCGCCGCAACCAGACGCGCACCTGCCTGCAGAGCTATGTCGAGGGCTCGGCCGGCGCGCCCTGCGTCTACCTGGCCGACTTCGGCGACAACGTCAACGCATCGACCCGCCGCTTCGCCGCCTACGCGCAGGACGAGTGGAGCCTGGGCAAGCAATGGGGCTTCTACGCCGGTCTGCGCTGGGAAGGCATCAAGACCGAGAGCACCAGCAACCTGGGTCCGATCAGCAACACCTCCAGCGTGCTGACCCCGCTGCTGCACGCGGTCTACAAGCTCGACGAGAAGAGCAAGGAACAGATCCGCGCCAGCCTGACGCGCAGCTACCGCGCGCCCAACCTGAACGACATCGTCGGCCGCCTGAGCATCAGCAACCGCTACGCCTGCGGCGACCCGACGCAGCCGCCCTGCACCACCAACACCATCGACTCGCCCGACCGCATGGGCAATCCGGGCCTCAAGCCCGAGATGGCCACCGGCGTCGAGATCGGCTACGAGAAGTACCTCAGCAAGGGCGGCCTGCTCAGCGCCAACTTCTTCTACCGCCGCATCACCGACCTGATCCGCAGCCAGGCCATGCTCGAGCCGGTCCCGTACTCGCCGGTCCCCCGCTACGTCGTGCGCCCGCGCAACATCGGCGACGCGACGACCTACGGCGTCGAGCTCGAGGCCAAGTTCCGCCTCGACGAGTACCTGACCGACGCGCTGCCCGTCAACCTGCGCAGCAACCTGTCGCTGTTCCACTCGGCGGTCGACGGCATCCAGGGGCCCAACAACCGGCTGGACCAGCAGCCGCGCTACACGGCCAACCTCGGCGCCGACTACCGCCTGCGCACGCTCCCGCTGACGCTGGGCGCCTCGCTGAACTACACGCCGTCCAACCTGCTGCAGCAGAGCAACCAGGTGCTGGCCGACATCGACAAGAAGCGCGTCATCGACGCCTTCGCGATGTGGACCTTCTCGCCCGCGGTGGCGCTGCGCGTCTCCGCGAGCAACCTGGAGCCGCTGAGCTACGGCAACGGCAGCCTGTCGATCACGCCGGGCCGCATCGTCACCAGCGAGAGCACCGGCCGCAGCTTCACCGTCTGGCAGGTGCGCTTGGAAATGAAGGTCTGAGCGCGCGTCGGACGCAAAAAAGGCTGCCATGACGGCAGCCTGAAGGCGGGGCACGGGAGCCCCGCGAGGGCGACGGGGGCCGCGATTGCCGGCCCCCCAGGAGTCAACTTGTCGGTGTCAGTGCCGCGCGGACGCGGCCTCGCGCGAGGCGACCAGCGCATGGCTGGCGGGCGACCACACGGTGGCGCCCACGCCCAGGGCCAGCAGCGCCAGCACCATCCAGACCAGGGGCGAGGTGCGGCGGCGGCCGATCGGCCGCGGCGGGCGCGAGCCCTGGCGCACCGGGCGCAGCTGCGACGGCAGCTTGTAGGCCGACAGGCGCTGCAGGCGGACCGCCTGTTTGCTGCCGTCACTCTTGGACACAACCTCGAAACTCACGCGTTCGCCTTCCTGAGGCGACTGGCCGTCCAGCGGGAAGGCCGACACGTGCACGAACAGGGCTTCGCCGCCCTGCTCCGGTCGCACCATGCCATGGCCGCGCTCGGCGTACCAGCTATCCAAGGTTCCTTCGAATCGCATCTCTGAATCCCCCAATGCCACCGGCTTGATCCGGTGTGGTCGCCCGTCCCTGCGCCGCGGGCAGGTGGCCCGCAAGGCGCCCTGGCCGGGCGCTTCTCTCTCTGATCGGACATGGCCCGGCAGCGTGGGCCGGGCGTAGGGGATGGATCCTGCCTGGGCCGCGCACGCGCCAGGCAACGACCTGTAAGCCGTGCAACGACTGGGAGAATTCAGACGAATTTCAGAGAACGATCGGCCCGTCGCCCCGATGGCGACGGGCTTCCCGGCGATCAGCGCACCGGGTGCGTGCGCTAGCGCACGCTGGCCGGCGTGGCGGCGTCGGCGCCCGCCGCGGGCGCGGCGGCCGGCGTCGCGGGGGGCGCGGTCGCCTGCACGCCCGGCTTCAGGTAGCGGTCGAGGAAGGCCAGCATCTGGCGGTTGGACACGATCTGGTTCTTCTTCTTCGTGAAACCGTGGCCCTCGTCGTCGAAGACCACGTACTCGACCGGTACGCCGTTCTTCCGGACCGCCTCGACGATCTCGTCGCTCTCCGGCTTGATCACGCGCGGGTCGTTCTTGCCCTGGATCACCATCAGCGGCTTGCGGATCTCCTTGGCATGGAACAGCGGCGAGGTGGCGATCAGCATCTCCTTGTCCTTCACCGGATCGCCGATCTCCTGGTACAGCGCCTGGCGGAAGCTCTCCCAGTAGGGCGGGATCGACTCCAGCGTGCGCAGCCAGTTGGACACGCCGAAGATGTCGATGCCCACCTTGAAGGCCTCGGGCCGGAAGGCCATCGCCGCCAGCGTCATGTAGCCGCCGTAGCTGCCGCCCATGATGCCGATGCGCTCCGGATCGATCACGCCGGTCCCCGCCAGATAGGTCTTGGCCTCGATGCAGTCCCACAGCGGCTCGCGGCCGTGCTTGCCGTCGTCGGCGGTGAAGAAGCTCTTCCCGTAGCCCGAGCTGCCGCGGTTGTTGATGCCCAGCACCGCGTAGCCGTGGTTCACCAGGTACTGGATGGTCGCGTTGTAGCCGCGCATGGTCTGGCCGCCGGGGCCGCCATGCACGTAGAGCACCGCCGGCACCTTGTGCGTCGGCGAGGCCTCCTTGGGCTGGTAGTAGACCGACGGGATCACCATCCCGTCGAAGGAGCGGAAGCGCACGATGCGGCCTTCCACCAGCTCCTCGGGATCGATCTCGCGGGACAGGCTGTGGGTCAGCTGCTTCGCCTGCCTGGTCCCGAAGTCGTAGACGTAAAGGTTGCTCGGCGAGCGGTCCCCGTTCAGGTAGAAGGCCATGCGCTGGCTGCTGCGGGAGAAGCTCACCCCGCGCAGCTCGCCGCCCGGCAGCTTGGGCAGCGCGACCGGCTTGCCGTCGGCGGTGGTGACGATGCGCAGCGTCAGGCTGGCATCGGCGTTGATGCCGGTGACGCGGTAGCGGCCGTCGCGCGAGAACACGCTGTAGACGATGTCCCAGTCCGCCTGCTCCATCTCGCGCGTCCGGCCCGAGGCCAGGTCGTAGGCCTGCAGCCGCGTGAACTCGCGCCCTTCGTTGCTCAGGATCAGCAGCGTCCTGGACTCGGGATCGAAGCTCGCCGCGTTGAACGAGGCCACGCCCTCGTGCGGCGTCAGGTGCTCCGTTTCCTTGCTGCGCGTGTCGTGCAGCAACACGTCGGAGTCGGCCGTCGTGTTGGTCCGCCCCAGCGCGATCCAGCGACCGTCCCCGCTGACGCCGAACACCGCCAGCCCGTCGTCGTTGCGGTAGACCAGCTCGCGCGCATAGCCCTTCGCGTCGTAGCGGTAGACGTCGAGATAGCGGGCGTCGCGCTCGTTGGTGGTCACGTAGAAGCTGTCGCCGTCCTGGCTCCAGCCGATGAAGGCGGCCTTGAGCTTCTCGCCGGGGGTCAGGTCTTTCTCGCTGCCGTCGAGCTCGCGCACGTAGAGGTGGTTGTTCTCGTCGCCGCCCCGATCGCGGGTGTAGAGCACGCGGTCGTCATGGCGGAAATAGCTCACGCCGTAATGCGTGTCGGTCGTGGACCGGGTGAGCGCCACCGGCTCGCCGCCGTCGACGGAGACGCTGTAGACGTTGAACACGCCGGTCACGTTGCTGCTGAACAGGATGCGCTTCTCGTCGGCCGAGAAGGAGGCCCCGGTGATCGAGGTCGTCGCCATGAACTGCTCGATCGTGTAGGGCTTGGCCGCGCGCGGCGCCACCGGCTGCGCGGCGGACTTGGCGGCGGGCGCCTCCGGACGCGGCGCGGCGGCCTGCGCCGCGGCGTTCAGCGCGAGGGCCGCGGCCATCGCCACGCAGCGGGCGCCGACGGCGGCGCGCAAGGTCTGCTCTCTCATCGTGTCTCCCTGAGTTGGATGGAAATACGGTGGGCCGGCCTCGTGGGACCGACCTCGTGGGCCGGGGCGGATGGCCCCGGTCGAACCCGGCGTGCCGGGCGCGGGGTCACTTGCCGGCCGGCACCTGTCCCTCGACGCCCTTCACGTAGAACTTGATGCCCTGCAGGAACTTGTCGTCGGCGACGGCGTCCTTGGCCAGGACCTCCTTGCCGTCCTGTCCGGCGATGGGGCCCTTCCAGATCACGAAGCTGCCGTCCTTCAGACCGGCCTTCACCTGATCCAGCCGCGCCTTCGCCTCCGCCGGCACCGCGGCGTTGAGCGAGACCAGGTCGATCGCGCCCTCCTTGACGCCCCACCAGCTGTGCTTGCCGGGACCGGCGCTCCAGCTGCCGTCCAGCACCGACTTCACGGTCGCGATGTAGTACGGCGCCCAGTTGATCACCGCCGAGCCCAGGTGGGCCTTCGGCCCGTAGCTGCTCATGTCCGAGTCCCAGCCGAAGGCGTACTTGCCGTTCTTCTCGGCGGTCTGCAGCACGGCGCTGGAATCGGTGTTCTGCATCAACACGTCGGCGCCGGCGTTGATCAGCGTCTGCGCGGCGTTGGTCTCCTGCGGGGGGTTGAACCAGTCGTTGACCCACACGACCTTGACCGTGACCTTGGGGTTGCTGCTCTGCGCGCCCAGCGCGAAGCTGTTGATGTTGCGGATGACCTCGGGGATGGGGATGGAGCCCACCACGCCCAGCGTCCCGGTCTTGGTCATCGCGCCCGCGACGACGCCGGCCATGTAGGCGCCCTCGTAGGTGCGGGAATCGTAGGTCCGCAGGTTGGCCGACTGCTTGTAGCCGGTGGCGTGCTCGAACTTCAGCTGCGGGCTGTCGGCCGCGACCTTGAGCATCGGCTCCATGTAGCCGAAGGTCGTGCCGAAGACCAGGGTGTTGCCCTGCTGGACCATGTCGCGGAAGACGCGTTCGGCGTCGGCGGCCTCGGGCACCTTCTCGACGAAGGTGGTCTTGATGCGGGGGCCGAATTCCTTCTCCAGCGCCTTGCGCGCGTTGTCGTGCGCGAAGGTCCAGCCGCCGTCGCCGACCGGGCCGACATAGGCGAAGGCGATGTTCAGCGGCTCGCCGGTGGCGCCGCTGCCCGCGGTGGCGCCGGCCTCGGGCGCGGACGCCGCGCCGGCGGGCGCCTCGTCCTTCTTGCCGCAGCCGGCCAGCAGCAACAGGGCCGCCGCCGTGGCGGCGAGCAGCGGACGACGGGTCAGGGCGCGAGGGGTCATGGGGGCTCCAGAGGATCGGATGAAGGAAGGCTTCGACGAGGACGGCGACGCGGTCCGGCGCGCAGGCCGTCGCGGCTAACCGCCAGGGTGGAAGGGGCGTCCCAGCGAGGCCGGCATGTTGGCGCGGATGAAGCTCTCGTTGCGCGAGATCAGCACCAGCACCACGATCGTGGCCAGGTAGGGCAGCATGCTCAGGAACTGGCTGGCCACCTGCACGCCCTGCCCTTGCAGGTGGAACTGCAGCATGGTCACGCCCCCGAACAGACAGGCGCCGAGCAAGACACGTGCCGGACGCCAGGTCGCGAAGCTGGTCAGCGCCAGCGCGATCCAGCCCTTGCCGGCGATCATGCCCTCCACCCACAGCGGCGTGTACACGACCGAGCAGTAGGCGCCCGCCAGCCCGCACAGCGCGCCGCCCACCACGACCGCGCCGAGCCGGATGCGCCGCACCGGATAGCCCAGCGCATGCGCCGATTCGGGGGACTCGCCCACCGCGCGCAGCACCAGGCCGGTGCGGGTGCGGGCCAGCGCCCAGGCCAGCAGCGCGGTCAGCGCGATCGCGCCGTAGACCAGCGGGTGCTGGCGGAACAACGCCGGACCGATGAACGGGAGGTCGGCAAGACCTGGCACCGCGAAGTGCGGGCGCTCGGTCAGCTTGGCCTGCACGTAGTTCTGGCCGACGAAGGCGGAGAAGCCCGCGCCGAAGAGGCTCAGCGCCAGTCCGGTCGCGTACTGGTTGGTGTTGAGGTAGACCGCGAGCAGGCCGAAGGCCAGCGCCATCAGCGCGCCCGCGCCGATGCCGGCGAGGAAGCCCACGACGTCGCTGCCGCTGTGCACCGCCGCGGCGAAGCCCGCGATCGCGGCGACCAGCATCATCCCCTCGGCCCCGAGGTTCACCACCCCGGCCCGCTCGTTGATCAGCAGCCCCAGCGCGGCCAGGGCGATCAGCGTGCCGGCGTTCAGCGTCGCGGCGATGAGCAGCGCGTAGGTCTCCATCAGCGCGCCTCCTCGGAAGCGCCGAGACCGCGCACGCTGCGGATCCGGTAGTGGATGAGCGTGTCGCAGGCCAGCAGGCTGAACAGCAGCAGGCCCTGGAACACGCCGGTGATGGCTTTGGGCAGGCCCAGCCGCGATTGCGCGAGCTCCCCGCCGATGTAGAACATGCTCATCAGGATCCCCGACAGCACGATGCCCACCGGATGCAGCCGGCCGACGAAGGCCACGATGATGGCCGCGAAGCCGTAGCCCACCGGCACATAGGGCGTGAGCTGCCCCAGCGGTCCCGCCGCCTCCAGCCCGCCCGCCAGTCCCGCCAGCCCGCCCGACAGCGCCATCGCCCCCCACAGCGCGCCGCGCGAGGAGAAGCCCGCATAGCGCGCCGCCATCGGCGCGATGCCGCCGGCCTGCAGCGCGAAGCCCGCCATCGATCGGAACAGCAGCCACCAGCCACCGACGACCGCCGCCAGCGCGATCCACACGCCGATGTGCAGTCGCGTGCCGGGGAACAGCTTGGGCAGCTGCGTCGCGGGCAGGAAGGTGATGGTCTGCGGGAAGTTGTAGCCGGCCGGGTCCTTCCACGGCCCGTAGACCAGGTACTGCAGCAGCAGCTCCGCGACGTAGACCAGCATCAGGCTGACCAGGATCTCGTTCGCGTGGAAGCGGTCGCGCAGGAAGGCCGCGATCGAGGCCCAGGCCATGCCGCCCAGCGCGCCGGCGATCAGGATGGGCAGGACGATCAGCTTCGTGCTGCCGGCGTCCGCCTGCATCGCGACCCAGCCCGCGGCCATCGCGCCGGCGACGAACTGGCCCTCGGCGCCGATGTTCCAGACGTTGGCGCGGAAGGCCACGGCCAGGCCCAGCGCGATCAGCACCAGCGGCGTCGCCTTCAGGCCCAGCTCGCCCAGCGCGTACCCATTGCGCAGCGGCTCCCAGAAGAACATGCGCAGGCCCTGCACCGGGTCCTTGCCCAGCGCGAGGAAGAGCGCGACGCCGATCAGCGTGGTCAGCGCCAGCGCCATCAGCGGCGAGGCCAGCGACATCGCCGTCGACGGCTGCGCGCGCGGTTCAAGCCGCAGCATGGACGTCCTCCTCCCACAGTCCGCTCATCCACAGGCCGACGCGCTGCACGCTGGCCTCGGCCACCGGGATCGCCGGAGAGAGCCGCCCCCGCGCCATCACCATCAGGCGGTCGCTGAGCTCGAAGAGCTCGTCGAGTTCCTCGCTCAGCACCAGGAGCGCGCAGCCCGCCTCGCGCAGCGCGAGCAGCTCCGCGCGGATCTGCGCCGCCGCGCCCACGTCCACGCCCCAGGTCGGCTGCGCGACGATCAGCGCCTGGGGCGCGGCGTCGATCTCGCGGCCCATGATGAACTTCTGCAGATTGCCGCCGGACAGGCTGCGCGCGGCCGCCTGCGGCCCCGCGGCGCGGACGCCGAAGCGCTCGATCAGCCGGCGCGCCAGGGCCGTCGCCTTCGCCGTCGACACATGGCCGAGCACGCCGACCGGCTCGCGCCGCGTCAGCAAGGTGTTCTGCGCCAGCGACATCGCCGGCACCGCGCCGCGCCCGAGGCGCTCCTCCGGCACATGGTGCAACCCCAGCGCGCGGCGGCGACCGGGGCCGAGCGGCCCGAGGTCGACGACGACGCCCGCGTCGCCGCCCCCTCCCGCGGCATGGCGCCGGGCGATGTCGGCGGGCGTGTCGCGGTCCGCCGATGGCGAGGCCGAGCCCCGACGCGCGGTGCGCGGCACATCGTCCACCCAGGTGATCGCGCCGCGCGGCGCTCGCCGGTCCTCGCCGGACAGGGCGCGCAGCAGTTCCTGCTGGCCGTTGCCGGACACGCCGGCCAGGCCGAGGATCTCGCCGCGGCGCAGCTCGAGCGCGATGTCCACCAGCGCCGTGCCATGCGGCGTCTCCGGCGCGAGGCTCAGCCCGCGCACCCGCAGCCGCACCGGCGCGTCGGCATGGGTCGCGCGCGCGGTGAGCCTGGGCGGCTCCGCGCCGATCATCAGCTGCGACAGGCCGGCGTTGGTCTGCTCGCGCGGATCGACCTCGCCGGTCACGCGGCCCGCGCGCATCACCGTGCAGCGATGGCACAGCGCGCGGATCTCGTCGAGCTTGTGGCTGATGTAGAGGATCGCGCAGCCCTGCGCGGCCAGCTGCCGCAGCGTCACGAACAGCGCCTCCACCGCCTGCGGCGTCAGCACCGAGGTGGGCTCGTCCAGGATCAGCAGCCGCGGCGAGGTCATCAGCGCGCGCAGGATCTCGACCCGCTGGCGCTCGCCCACCGACAGCGCATGGACCGGACGTTCGGGGTCCAGCGGCAGGCCGTACTCGGCGGAGAGCTCGCGCACCCGGGCGCGCACCGCGTCCAGCGTGATCGAGCGGTCCAGCCCCAGCCAGATGTTCTGCGCCGCGCTCAGCGAGTCGAACAGCGAGAAGTGCTGGTAGACCATGCTGATGCCCAGCGCCCTCGCCTGCGCGGGCGTGCGCACCGCCTGCGCGACGCCGTCCCACAGCAGCTCGCCGCCGTCGGCCCGCACCGCGCCCGCGATGATCTTCATCAGCGTGGACTTGCCCGCGCCGTTCTCGCCCAGGACCGCGTGGATCTCGCCCGGCGCGACGCGCAGCGAGACCGCGTCATTGGCCCTCACGCCCGGGTACTGCTTGCTGATGCGGCGAAGTTCCAGGCGCGGCGGGGTCATGGGCGGCGGGGGCTCCTCAGGGTCTCCGGTAACGGAGCGCGCCAGCGACATAGCTGGCGACCAGGTTGCGTTCGTCCGACAGCGTCATCCAGGCGAAGGCGCGTTCATGCGGATCGCGGGCCAGGTCCATGCGGGCCTGCGCGACCGGCCCGACGGCCCAGTCCCAGATACAGACGTCGGCCAGTGTAGCCACGCCGAAGTGGCCCAGTTCCTCCGACAAACCCAGGGCCTCGGCCGCGCCGCGCGTGGCCGCGTGCAGGCCCGCCCAGGCGGTCAGGCGCTGGCCGTTGAGCGCCTGCACCTTGTAGCCGTCCGCCAGCGTGCGCTGCGCCGACAGCGAGGTCCCGCCGCCCACGTCGCTGGCCGCGCTGACGCGCACACCGGCGTTGAGCGCGCCGGGCCAGTCGAACAGCCCGCTGCCCAGGAACAGATTGGACGACGGGCAATGCGCGATCTGCGCGCCGCTGCGCAGCAGCACGCGGCGGTCCTCGTCGTCCAGCCAGATGCCGTGCGCCAGCACCGCGCGCGGATGCAGCAGGCCGACGCGGTCGTAGACGTCCAGGTAGCTGCGCGCCTCGGGGAAGAGCTTGGCCACCCACTCGACCTCGCCGCGGTTCTCGGCCACGTGGGTCTGCATGTAGAGGCTGGCATCGGCGCGGCACAGCGCGCCGGCCATGGCCAGCTGCTCGGGCGTGCTGGTGGGAGCGAAGCGCACCGTGACCGCATAGGACAGGCGCTCACGGCCGTGGTGGCGGGCGATCAGGTCCAGGCAGTCGCGCTCGGCCTGGACCACGTCGTCGCGCAGGCCCTCGGGCGCGTGGCGGTCCATCAGCACCTTGCCGGTGATCAGCCGCATGCCGCGTTCGGCGGCCGCGTCGAAGAGCGCGTCGGCCGAGACCTTGTGCACCGTCGGATACACGACGGCCGAGGTCGTGCCGTGCGCCAGCAGCGCGTCCAGGAAGCGGTCCGCGCCGAAGCGCGCGACCTCGGGGTCGATGTAGCGGCCCTCGGCCGGGAAGGTATAGGTGTTGAGCCAGTCCAGCAGCTCGGTCCCGTAGGACGCAATCACGTCCAGCTGCGGGCTGTGCACATGCGTGTCGACGAAGCCCGGCAGGATGAGCCGGCCCGAGTGGTCCTCGCGCTGCCAGCCCTCGCCCGGATCAGCGGCCTGGAGGCCGGCGATGCGGCCGTGCTCGATCAGCAGCCAGTGGTCGGGGAAGAAGCGCACGGCGGGATCGTCCACGCGCGCCCATTGCGGCGCGGCGGCGAAGTCCAGCAGGTCGCCCTTCAGGGCCAGGCGCGCCGGAGCGGCGGAGCGTTCAATCGTCATGCGGGGTCAATCAGGAAAACAGAAGGATAAGGGGACGGACTCGCGCGCGTCGGTCCTGCCGGCTCGGCCCTGTCCCTCGGGCCGGCGAGGCATCTCCGACGCGCGATGCGCCGGGGATCAGGGCACCAGCTCGCGGGCGGTCTCCCGGACCTGCTCGCGCAGCCAGCGCAACGGGGCGCTGTTGTGGCTGACGTCGTGCCAGAGCTGGTAGTAGGTCATCGGCGGGAAGGCCACGGGGCAGCGCAGCACCGTGACCGGCAGTTGATCGAGGAAGCGGTTGCAGAACAGCCGCCCGGTGGTCAGCACGAGCAGGCTGCGCGCCACCATCTGCGGCAGCTGGCTGAAATGCGCGCCGCGCACGGCGATGCGGCGCTCCAGACCCAGCGAGGCCAGGTGCTGCTCGATCACACCGGGCTGGCCCGGGCTGAGCGGCATGGGCGCCAGGTGCTGGCAGGCCAGGTAGCGCTCCTGCGTCCAGGCGCGCGGCGCCATGCGGGCGGCAGGGTGATCCTTGCCGACCAGGCAGACCACCTCGTCCACCAGCAGCCGGCCCAGATGCAGCTCGGCGGGCGGCTCCAGCCAGTTGCCGATCACCAGGTCCACCTCGCCGCGGGCGAGCGAGGCGCGGTAGTCGTATTCGGCCGTGAGCGGCTGCAAGTCGAGCTGCACGCCGGGCGCGAGCCGCTGCAGCCGCGCCACCAGCAGGGGCAGGAACAGCGGATCCAGGTAATCGCTCGCGGCCAGCCGGAAGCGCAGGTCCGCGGTGGCGGGGTCGAAGCCGGTCTTGCGCAGGCGCGTGCCGAAAAGCTCGTCGGCCTCGCGCAGCAGGCGTTCGGCGGGGGCGAGCAACTCCAGCGCGGTCGCGGTGGGCGTCATGCCGGCGCCGCTGCGCACCAGCAGCGGGTCGCCCGTCAGGGTGCGCAGACGCCGCAGCTGCGCGCTCAAGGCGGGCTGCGTGCTGCCGAGCCGCATCGCGGCCCTGGACACACTGCGCTCGGAAATCAAGGTCTGCAGCACCCGCACCAGAAGGAGGTCGATCTTGTCGAAAGGCAGGTCCTGCGGCATAAGCGATGACATATGTAGGCTATACGCCGCATCGTATAACCATTACTCCGGCACAGGAGTACCGTTCCAAGTCATTGCATCCGCGCGCGACATGCGCTTGATGGGCGTTCGACAAACGCTCGATCCGTCTCGGACGCCCGTCCCGGGCGGTGCGGTTCTTGCATTCGTTCCGACGCCATTCATTGCCCGCCTTCGACCCCGGCCAGCCGTTCATGAGCTCTCCTCGTCCGATCCGCTTCTTCCACCAGGGCCGCGTGCAGTCCGTCGAAGGACTGCCGCCGCAGACCACGGTGTTGCAGTACCTGCGCGAGCACGCCCGCTGCGCCGGCACCAAGGAGGGCTGCGCCGAGGGCGACTGCGGCGCCTGCACCGTGCTGGTCGGTGAGCTCGACACCGACGGCGAGGCCGTCTCGCTGCGCGCGGTCAACGCCTGCATCCAGTTCCTGCCGATGCTGGACGGCCAGGCGCTGCTGACGGTCGAGGACCTGGGCGCGAGCACCGACCTCGGTCCGGTGCAGCAGGCGCTGGTGGACTGCCACGGCTCGCAATGCGGCTTCTGCACCCCCGGCTTCGCGATGACCATGCAGGCGGTCTACGAGCGCCATCAGGCCTGCGGCACGCGGCCGACGCGACAGGATCTGGCGGACGACCTCGCCGGCAACCTCTGCCGCTGCACCGGCTACCGGCCGCTGCTGGACGCCGGCGAGCGCATGTTCGAGCAACCCGTCCGCACGCTGGACCGCGCGCCGATCGTCGCCGCGCTGCGCGGGCTGCGGGACGACCCGGCGCTTCACTACGAAGCCCGCTCTCGCGCCGGCACGCCGCAACGCGTCTTCGCGCCGCGCACGCTGGAGGAACTGGCGGCGCTGCGCGAGGCCATGCCGGACGCTCGCCTGGTCGCCGGCGCGACCGACGTGGGCCTGTGGGTCAACAAGCAGCAGCGCGAGCTGGGCGACGTGATCCTCACCGGACGCGTCGAGGACCTGCGCCGCATCGACGTGATCACCGTCCACGGCCAGGGCGCCGCGCCGGGTGTGATGAGCGCCAACGGCCACCTGTCCGCCGGGCCGGCCGTCGCGGCGGCGGCGGTGCCCGCGCCGGCTTCGCGCACGACGCTGCGCATCGGCGCCGCCGTCCCGCTGGAGGAAGCCTGGGCCGCCTTGGCCGAACGCGTCCCGGCGCTGCGCGAGCTCTGGCTGCGCTTCGCCTCGCCGCCGGTGCGCAACGCCGGCACGCTGGGCGGCAACGTCGCCAACGGCTCGCCCATCGGCGACGGCCCGCCCGCGCTGATCGCGCTGGGCGCGCGCCTCGTGCTGCGGCTGGGTGCGACGCGGCGCGCGATGCCGCTCGAGGACTTCTATCTGGACTACATGAAGAACGCCTTGCGGCCCGGCGAGTTCGTCGAGGCCGTCGAGGTGCCCGAGCCGTCCGCCGGCACCCGGCTGCGCGGCTACAAGATCGCCAAGCGCTATGACAGCGACATCTCCGCCGTTTGCGCCGTGCTGAGCCTGCGGCTGGAGGATGGCGTCGCGCGCGACGTGCGCTTCGCCTTCGGCGGCATGGCCGCAACCGTGCGCCGCGCCGCCAAGGCCGAGGCCGCCGTCAGCGGCCGGGCCTGGAACGAAGCGAGCCAGGCGGCCGCCGCGCTGGCGCTGACCGAGGACTTCACGCCGATGACCGACCTGCGCGCGAGCGCCGGCTACCGGCAGCGCGTCGCGGCCAACCTGATCCGGCGCTTCTGGCTGGAGACCCGCGCCGATGCCCCGGTCGCCGCCGCGTCGGCCAGCGTCTGGCAAGCCATCAACCTGCAGCGGAGCGTCGCATGAACAAGCCCGCCGAGCTGCCGATGGATCGCACCGGCGATCCCCGCGTCAATCGCACCGTCGATCCGATCCTCGATCCCGCAGCGGGTCACGCCTCCACCGCCCTGGACTCGGGCCCGACGCCCGAGTCGCGGCCTCAGGTCGGTGTCAGCCGCGCGCACGAGTCCGCCCACCTGCACGTGAGCGGCGAGGCCGTCTACATCGACGACATCGCCGAAGCCCACGGCACGCTGCATGCGGCGCTCGGGCTGTCGCCGATCGCGCGCGGGACGCTGGTGTCCATCGATCTGGAACTCCTGCGCCGCCAACCCGGCGTGGTGGCGGTGCTCACCGCCGCCGACATCCCCGCCGAGAACAACTGCGGTCCCCTGCTCCACGACGACCCCATCCTCGCGGAGGGCGAGCTGCGCTACGTCGGCCAGCCGGTCTTCGCGGTGATCGCCCGTGATCGGGAGCTGGCGCGCCGCGCCGCCGCGCTCGCCAAGCAGGCCATCGTCGCGACGCCCCTGCCCGCGGTGCTGACCGCGCGCGAGGCCCATGCCGTCGGCCAGTACGTGATCCCGCCCATGCACCTGACGCGCGGCGAGCCCGCATCCGCGCTGGCCGCGGCCCCGCATCGCCTGGACGGCGAGTGGGCCGTCGGCGGGCAGGAACAGTTCTATCTGGAAGGTCAGATCAGCTACGCGCTGCCGCAGGAGAACCAGGCGCTGCTGATTCATTGCTCGACGCAGCATCCGTCGGAGATGCAGCAACTGGTCGCGCATGCGATGGGCTGGCAGGCGCATCAGGTCACGGTGCAATGCCGGCGCATGGGCGGCGGCTTCGGCGGCAAGGAGTCGCAATCGGCGCTCTTCGCCTGCGTGGCCGCGATCGCCGCGACCCAGCTGCGCCGGCCGGTGAAGCTGCGCGTCGATCGCGACGACGACTTCCTGGTGACGGGGCGCCGGCATGGCTTCGATTACCGCTGGTCGGTGGGCTTCGACGACGAGGGCCGCATCCTCGCGGCGGAGATCGACCTGATCTCCAACTGCGGCCACAGCGCCGACCTCTCGGCGCCGGTGATGGCGCGGGCGCTGTGCCATTTCGACAATGCCTACTGGCTGCCGAACGTGGCCATGCACGGCTACTGCGCGAAGACGAACACGCAGAGCAACACGGCCTTCCGCGGCTTCGGCGGTCCGCAGGGCGCGCTGGCGATCGAGATGATCGTCGACGGCATCGCGCGGCGGCTGGGCGTGGATGCGCTCACGGTGCGGCAGCGCAACTTCTATCGCGAGGGGCACGAACTGACCCCCTACGGCCAGCAGGTCGAGGACAACCTCCTCCGCCCGCTGACCGACCGGCTGATCGAGACCTCCGGGTATCACGCGCGGCGCGCGGAGATCACGGCGTTCAACGCGGGCAGTCCCGTGCTGAAGAAGGGGCTCGCGCTCACGCCGGTGAAGTTCGGCATCTCGTTCAACGTGGTCCACCTCAACCAGGCGGGCGCGCTGGTGCACGTCTACACCGACGGCTCGGTGCTGGTGAACCACGGCGGGACCGAGATGGGCCAGGGGCTCAACACCAAGGTCGCGCAGGTCGTGGCGCATGAGCTCGGCATCCCCGCGGCGTCGGTGCGCGCCAGCGCCACGGATACCAGCAAGGTGGCCAACACGTCGGCGACGGCGGCGTCCACCGGGTCGGACCTGAACGGCAAGGCGGCGCAGGACGCGGCGCGCAAGATCAGGCAGCGGCTGATGCCGCTGGCGGCGCGGCTGCTCGGCTGCGGCGAGGACGCGCTGGTCTTCGACGGCGGCGAGGTGCGGGGCGGTGGACAGGCGGTCGGGTTCAAGGAGCTGGTCGCGAAGGCCTATCTGGAGCGGATCCAGCTCTGGAGCGACGGCTTCTATGCGACGCCCGGGCTGCATTGGGACCGCGCGAAGCTGCAAGGCAAGCCGTTCTACTACTACGCGTTCGGGGCGGCGGTGGCGGAGGTGCTGGTGGACACGCTGACCGGCGAGACACGGGTCACGCGGGCGGATGTGCTGCACGACGTCGGCCGGTCCTTGAATCCGGCGCTGGACATCGGACAGGTCGCGGGCGCGTTCGTCCAGGGACAGGGATGGCTGACCAGCGAGGAGTTGGTCTGGCATCCGAAGAGCGGGCTGCTGCTCACGCATGCGCCGAGCACGTACAAGATCCCGACGGCGAATGACATGCCGAGGGACTTCCGCGTCGCGCTGTTCGACGCGCCGAATGCGGCGGACAGCATCCACCGGTCGAAGGCGGTCGGGGAACCGCCGCTGCTGCTGCCGTTCTCGGTGCTGCTGGCGATCAAGGATGCGGTGGCGGCGTGCGGGGCCGAGCGGTGCGACCCGCCGCTACGCGCGCCGGCGACGCCGGAGGCGGTGCTGGACGCGATCGAGGCGGTCTCGTCGGCGACCTGACGTGATGTGACGTGAGAGACGCCGCGTTGAGCCCCTCGCCCGCTGCGCGGGAGAGGGGTGGGGGTGAGGGTCGTGGCATGCCAGAGCCTCAACACCCCTGCGATTGACGCTCCGCG
>NZ_BCYP01000004.1 GCF_001598255.1 Mitsuaria chitosanitabida ATCC BAA-476 = NBRC 102408 | reverse complement strand
CCCGCCCTCTCCCGCGCAGCGGGAGAGGGGGCCATCCGGGCTTGAGGCGAGCGGACGCTCAGCGAGGGCGAAGGCCGGCATCACCACGGGCTGCGGGCCCTTGCTCTCGCCCACCACCAGCACCTGGCCATAGGGGTAGTGGCCGCGGCCGCGCAGGCTCAGGCCCTGCCGGCGGGCGTCGCCGCGGAGGCGCCCAACGGCGCCAGGCTCAAGGACACGGCCAGCGAAAGCAGGCCGGCGCGCACCGGCCGGCGCGTGGGGCGCAGCAGCATGACAGGAACTCCCTCGGGATCTTCTTGGCGCGCGATTGTGCGCGCCCGCCCTCGGAGTCCCTACAGGGTTGGCCGCCTGTCGGCGCCTCGCCCCGCGTCCTTGTGCGTCAGACGTCTCGCCCGTTGAAGTGGGTCACCGGGATCGAGTCCAGCTCGACCCCCCTCGAGGCAGCGCACGTTGACGGCCGCCATCGCGTTGCCCTTGGGATCGCTGCCCTCGGCATAGGGATGGATGCCGCAGACCGCGCAGAAGCGATGGTGGATGGCGTGCTTGTTGAACTCGTAGGTCGAGGCGTTGCCTTCGTCGGTGAGCAGGCGCAGATTGCCGCGCGGCACGAACCAGAGCAGCGAGCCCTTGCGCTGGCAGATGGAGCAGTTGCAGGCCATCGCGCCGTCGAGCTGGCCCTCGACCTCGTAGGCCACGCGGCCGCAGTGGCAGCTTCCCTGGTAGACCGTCATGTCGTCTCCCCGTCATCGGTGCATCGGAGCTCGGACCTTACCGTGATCGGCCGGGGGGGCGCCATTCGTCATTCACCCGGGAGGGGCCGGGCGTTCGCCCCGGGAGAGGCCGGGGCGGGCGTCGGTCACTTGAGCATCAGCTCCACGTCCTGGCCGGGATCGCCGGCCCCCTCCAGGCGCAGGCGCAGGAAGTCCAGGTCCATGTGCAGGTGCTCGACCAGCTCCGGCACGGCGACCTTGAGCGCGTCGATCGCGTCCAGCTCCCGGTCGGCCGCGTCGGCGATGACCTCCGCCAGATGCAGGATCGCGGCGAGCATCGAGAACGGCCGCACGTCCAGCGGCGCGTTCGTGTCCTTGAAGGCCTCGATCAGGTCGGCCGGGAAGTGCCAGTGCGCCGCCAGTGCCGCGGTGACGTCGGCGTGGGTGCAGCCGAAACGGCTCATCTCCAGCGAGAAGCGGCTGCCCGGCTCCGAGGCGTGGGATTCGACGTCCGCGACCTGCGTCGCGTCGGTCATCGCCATCATGAGCTGGCCGGTGCGCAGCATCAGTCCGGCCAGGTAGGCGGTGTCGGCGTCCCCCTGCAGCAGCTTGGCGAGCAGCCGCGCATGACCGGCCGTGCGCACGCTGTGGCGCCAGAACTTCTGCCGGTCCAGCCCCTGCACCACCGGGAAGCTGCCCGAGATGCTGGCCGCCATGGCCAGGTTGCGCAGGGTCTCCAGGCCCAGCGCCATGGCCGCGTCCTGCAGGGTGCCGATGGTGTGGGAGGGGCTGTAGCGTGCCGAGTTGGCCAGCCGCAGCACCTTGGCCGCGAGCGTCGAGTCCTTCCCGATCAGCTCGGCGATCTGGCCGAGCGAGACGCCGTCGTCGTCCAGGCTGCGCAGCAGCTTGCGGCCGACCTCGGGCATCACGGGGAGCGCGGCGTGGCCGCCGAAGAAGCGCTCCGCGGCGGAGCTGCTCGGGGTGACGGAACTGGACGCGGGGGTCATGCGGGCAATCGTCACGGCGGCCTCCTTTGGCACGCTGGGGGTGCGGCGAGTCTAGACCGGCGTCCGGTAACGCGCCAGCGCCAGCAGCTCCACCCGATCGAGCAGCCCGATGCGATAGCCCTGGACCGCGAGGATGCCCCGGTCGGCCAGCTGTCGCAGGGTGCGCGAGAGGGTTTCCGGGGAGATCGACAGCTGCGCCGCCACGTCCCGCTTGCGCTCGGCCAGCCGGATCTCCGGCGCCGCGCCGGCCTGGGCGAGCAGCCAGGCCGCGACGCGGCCGGTGGCGTCGCGGGTGGTCAGGTCGTTGATGGCGCTGTGCTTGCCGCGGAGCTGCGCCGCCACGGCCCGGATCAGGGCCTCGAGCAGCGGGGGGTGGCCGCGGAGCCAGGCCGCGGCGACGGCCATGGGCCATTCCATGACCAGCGCCGAGGGCGAGCTGACGACGAGGTCCTGCTCATAGCGGCCGCCCAGCCAGGCGGTGTGCAGGTCCAGCCAGAGCGGGCCGCTCAGCGCGCCCTTGCCGACGGCGACGCGGCCTTCGCACAGGGCCAGCATGGCGACCGCGCTCTCGCCGGCGCGCACGGGCGTGTCGCCGTGCTTCCAGCGCCTGACGCGGGTCATGGCGGCCAGGTCGGCCCAGCTGTCGGCGTCCAGCAGCACGTCGCCCAGCAAGGCGCGCCAGGGCACGGGGAAGGCGGGGCCGGGGATCAGGCCCGCGCTGGCGGGGAGGAAGGGCGAGTCGCAGCACTCGCCCGGGGGGGAGGGATCGGCAGGGTCGGCGGTCACGGACGCTCTCACGGATTTCCGGGGAAGCCGGACTGTCGCGGCAGTCGCCGGAAATTGCCTTGAGGCGCGTCAAGGTCTGGTGAAACGCCGCGTGCGCGGCGGACGTCGGGGGCCCCTTGCTTGCGGGGGAGCCCGAAGACCCTCTCCCCTGCCCTCTCCCGCAAGCGGGAGAGGGAGTTCATGCGATCGCTTCGTCCGCAGGCGGGAACGGGGTCTGGAGCGAGCGCCGTCGAAGTCCGCGAGCCTTCTTGCCCCCTCGCCCGCTTGCGGGAGAGGGTTGGGGTGAGGGTCTTTCGGCGCCTACCTCAGCGAATCAACAGCGCCCGAAAGTCGTTGACGTTGGTCTGCGTCGGTCCGGTGACGAGCAGATCGCCCAGGGCCTCGAACAGCGCGTAGCCGTTGTTGGCCGCCAGCAGCTCGTTGGGCTTCAGCCCCAGCGCCCGCGCGCGCTGCAAGGTGCTCGGGCTGAGGAAGGCCCCCGCGTTGTCCTCGACGCCGTCGATGCCGTCGGTATCCGCCGCCAGGCCCCAGACGCCATCCTGGCCATCGAGCGCGAGCGCGCAGCCGAGGATGAACTCCCCGGCACGCCCGCCGCGCCCCGGCTTGGGAATCAGCGTGACCGTGGTCTCCCCGCCCGACAGGATCAGACAGGGTTTGGTGAAGGGTTCGCCATGCCGCGCCACCGAGCGCGCCAGCGCCGCGTGCACGCGTCCGACGTCGCGCGACTCGCCCTCGATCTCGTCGGACAGCACATGCGTCGTGATGCCCAGCGCGCGGGCCGCCTCGGCGGCCGCCTGCAGGCTCTGCCGCGGCGCCGCGATGATGCGTTGCTCATGACCGTCGAAGCAGGCGTCGCCCGGCTTGGGCGTCTCCCACTCACCACGTTCCAGCGCGTCGACCGCGACCTGCGGCAGCGCGATGCGATAGCGGCGGCAGATGGCCAGCGCCTCGGCGCAGGTGGTGGCGTCGGGCACTGTCGGGCCGGAGGCGATCACCTGCGGGTCATCCCCCGGCACGTCGGAAATCATCAGCGTCAGCACCTTCGCCGGCGCGCAGGCGGCGGCCAGCCGCCCGCCCTTGATGCCGGACAGGTGCTTCCGCACGCAGTTCATCTCGCCGATGCTGGCGCCGCTGGCCAGCAGCGCGCGGTTGACCGCCTGCTTGTCGGCCAGCGTCAGCCCCGGCGCCGGCAGCGGCATCAGGGCCGAGCCCCCGCCCGAGATCAGGCAGATCACCTGATCGTCGGCCGTCGGCTTGAAGTCCCGGACCAGTTGCATCATCCGCGCCGCGGCGCGCTCGCCCGCCGCGTCGGGGACCGGATGCGCGGCCTCCAGCATCGTGATCCGATCGGGCCGGTAGTCGGGCGGGATGTGCGCGTAGCGCGTCACCACCAGCCCCTGCAGCGGCCTGTCCTTGGGCCAGGCCGCCTCCAGCGCCTGCGCCATCGATCCCCCGCCCTTGCCCGCGCCGATCACCAGCGTGCGGCCCTTGGGCGGCGGCGGCAGGTGCGCGGCGAGGATCTTCCCCGGCAGCGCGCGGTCGACCGCCACCCGGTACAGGTGCGTCAGCAGCGCGCGCGGATCGGCGAGCAGGTCCCGCCCAGCCGCGGAGGTCGCGGACATCGCGGGGATCGAGGAGGCCGCGGTCGCGGCCTGGGCGGAAGCGTCGTGGAGCTGGCTCATGGGGACCGATTCTTCGCCGTCGGCGCTCAGCCCGCGTCCGTAGTGCTACCGACCTCGTGATGCGCCATCACCTCCAGCGCGCGCACCAGCGCCGAGTGGTCCAGCTGATCCCAGCCCTGCGCGGCCGCGGTCTGCATCAGCTGCGCCGTGCCGGCGGTGTTGGGCAGCGCCACGTTCATGGCCTTGGCGCTCTGCAGCGCCAGGTTCAGGTCCTTCTGGTGCAGCGCGATGCGGAAGCCCGGGTTGAAGGTGCGCTTGATCATGCGCTCGCCATGCACCTCGAGGATGCGGCTGGAGGCGAAGCCGCCCATCAGCGCCTCGCGCACCTTGGCCGGATCCGCGCCGGCCTTGGACGCGAAGACCAGGGCCTCGCCCACGGCGGCGATGTTCAGCGCCACGATGATCTGGTTGGCCACCTTGGTGACCTGGCCCGCGCTCGCGCCGCCCACCAGGGTGATGTTCTTGCCCATCAGCTGGAACAGCGGCTTGATGCGCTCGAAGGTCGCCTCCTGGCCGCCGACCATGATGGACAGCGTGCCCGCCTTGGCGCCGACCTCGCCGCCGGAGACCGGCGCGTCCAGCCATTCGGCGCCCAGTGCCTCGATGCGCTGCGCGAAGTCCTTGGTCGCGACCGGCGAGATGGAGCTCATGTCCACCACGACCTTGCCCTTGCCGCCGCTGGCCAGGCCCGCGGCCACGCCGTCCGCGCCGAAGAGCACCCGCTCCACGTCGGGGGTGTCCGGGACCATCGTGAAGATCACGTCGGCCTGGCGCGCGACCTCCGCCGCCGTCGCGCAGACGGTCGCGCCGGCGGCCGTCACTTCCTCGCGGACCTGGCTGCGGGTCTGGACGAACAGCGCATGTCCGCCCTGCGCCAGACGCACCGCCATGGGCGCGCCCATGATGCCCAGGCCGATGAAGCCGATCTTGATGCTCATTGCTTGCTCTCTTTCACTGCTGAGATGGATGAAGCGGAACGGACCGCGCCGCCGAGGAGGACGGCGGCGCGGGAGGGGTCGGAGTCCGGTCCCGGACTCAGGCCCTGAACTTGTCGCGTAGACCCTGCGTCGCCGACCGGAAGAGGCCCAGGTCGCTGCCCACGGCCACGAAGGTCGCGCCCTGCTCCAGGTAGCGGCGCGCGTCGGCCTCGACCGGCGCGAGGATGCCCACCGGCTTGCCCGCGGCCCGGCAGGCCGAGAAGATCTCGGCCATCGCCGCCTGCACGTCCGGGTGATTGGGATTGGCGAGCTGCCCGTAGCCGGCCGCCAGGTCCTGCGGCCCGATGAACACGCCGTCGACCCCGTCCACCGCCGCGATCTCCGCGACCGCCGCCACGCCGGCGCGGCTCTCGATCTGGACCATCACCGCGACATGGCGGTTCACGTCCTGGAAGTAGCCGGGCACCGTGCCGTAGCGGTTGTTGCGCTGCGCGACCGACACCCCGCGGAAGCCCTGCGGCGGATAGCGCGTCGCGCCCACCGCGTAGCGCGCCTGGTCGGCGGACTCGACGAAGGGGATCAGCAGGTTGGAGAAGCCCGCGTCCATCAGCCGCTTGATCTCGACGGCGTGGTTGGTGCTGGGGCGCACCACCGGCGCGCTGACGCTGTCCTTGAGCGCCATCAGCTGCGGCACGAAGGTGTTGACGTCGTTGGGCGAATGCTCCCCGTCGAGCAGCAGCCAGTCGAAGCCGGCCAGGCCCAGCACCTCGGTGCTGATGGGACTGGCCAGCGAGCACCAGCAGCCGATCAGGCGCTCGCCCGCGATCAGGCGCTCACGGAAGCTGTTGGGGAAGGCGGCGTACGGGGTGGTCGGCGTCGGCATGGCGGCTCCTCGTGTCGGATCAATCCAGCTTCAGGCCGCTCTTGGCCACCACGGTCGACCAGTTCTTGCGTTCCTTGTTGAAGAACGTGTCCATCTCGGTCGGGTTCATGGTGCTGACCTCGGCGCCCTGCGCGGCCAGGCGGGCCCGCACGTCGGGCGAGCGGATGATCGCGATCAGCGCGGCGGACAGCTTGTCGATGTTGGCCTTGGGCATGTTGGCCGGGGCCAGGATGCCCTGCCAGGTGCCGGACTCGAAGCCGGTGGCGCCCTGCTCCGCCAGCGTCGGGACGTTGGGCAGCAGTGCCACGCGGGTGGACTTGCTCACGCCGATGACCTTGAGCTTGTTCTGCTGCACGAAGGGCAGCGTCGCGAGCATGCCGTTCATGAGGACCTGCGTCTGCCCGGCGATGGTGTCGGTCACGGCCTGCGAGCCGCCCTTGTAGGGGATGTACTCCCACTTCGCGCCGGTCAGGCTGGCGACCTGGAAGCCGGCCAGGTGAGGCGCGCTGCCCATGGCGGTGACCGCGAAGTCGATCTTCGAGGTCTTGGACAGGGCCACCAGTTCCTTCAGGTTGTTGGCCGGCACCGACGGGTGGACCACCAGCATGTGCGGCGAGTACGCCAGCATCGCCACGCCCTTGAGGTCCTTGGACGGGTCGAAGGGGAGCTTGGTGTACAGCGACGGGCTGATGGCCAGCGCGCTGACGTCGCACAGCAGGATGGTGTAGCCGTCGCTGGCCTTGGCCGTCTGGTCGGCGCCCATGTTGCCGCTGGCGCCGGGCTTGTTCTCGACGATCACCGTCGTCTTCAGCGCGTCCGACAGCAGCGGCGAGATGATGCGGGCGATGATGTCCGAGGAACCGCCCGGCGTGTACGGGACGATGATCTTCAGCGGCTTGCTGGGCCAGGCGGCCTGGGCGAAGGCGCCGGGCGCCGCGAAGGCGGCCGCGGTCGCGGCCATGGCCGCCAGCGCCACGCGGCGCGAGGACTTCTCGTTGAATCGGGTCATGTCTCTCTCCAGAGGGGTCATCGTTCGAATCACTGGGGCTCGCCGCAGGGGGACCGCGGCGGCGTCATCTCATCGAGGCGCCGCGTCGCGAGGCGACGCGTTCCTCGTCAACGAACCATGCAAGGTTTCTTGGGATCGAATTTCCAGCCGGGGATCAGGTGCTGCATCGCGATCGCGTCGTCGCGCGCGCCCAGGCCGTGCCGCAGATAGAGCTGATGGGCGGCCTCGACGGCGGCCATGTCCAGCGTGACGCCCAGGCCCGGGGCCTTGGGCACCGCCACCTCGCCGTCGACGATGCGCAGCGGTTGCCGCGTCAGGAACTGGCCGTCCTGCCAGATCCAGTGCGTGTCGATCGCGGTGAGGCGGCCCGGCGCGGCGGCCGCGGCATGGGTGAACATGGCCAGCGACACGTCGAAGTGATTGTTGGAATGCGAGCCCCAGGTCAGGCCGAAATCGCGGCAGGTCTGCGCGACGCGGACCGCGCCGGACATCGTCCAGAAGTGCGGATCGGCCAGCGGAATGTCGACCGATTGCAGGCTCAGCGCATGGGTGAACTGGCGCCAGTCGGTGGCGACCATGTTGGTCGCCGTGGGCAGGCCGGTGGCGCGACGGAACTCGGCCATCACCTCGCGGCCGGAGAAGCCCTCCTCGGCGCCGCAGGGGTCCTCGGCGTAGGCGAGCACGCCGCCCAGATCGCGCAGCAGCCGGATCGCGTCCTTGAGCAGCCAGCCGCCATTGGGGTCCAGCGTGATGCGCGCGTCCGGGAAGCGCGCCTTGAGCGCCTGGATCGCCTCGACTTCCTCCTCGCCGCGCAGCACGCCGCCCTTGAGCTTGAAGTCCTTGAAGCCGTAGCGCGCCTGCGCGGCGACGGCCTGCTCGACGATGGTCTCGGGCGTCATCGCCACGTGGTGGCGGACCTTGAGCCAGGCGTCCGAGGCCTGGTCGCTGGCGGGCTCGTCGTCCGGCGTCTGGTAGGCCAGGCCGGTCTTGGTCCGGTCGCCGACGAAGAACAGATAGCCCAGCATCGCCACGCTGTCGCGCTGCTTGCCTTCGCCGAGCAGCTCGCAGATCGGGACCTCCAGGTGCTGGCCCAGCAGGTCCAGCAGCGCGCATTCGACGGCGGTGAGCACGTGGATCGTGGTGCGCAGATCGAAGGTCTGCAGGCCGCGGCCGCCGCTGTCCAGCGACTTGAACTGCTCGCGGATCTGGGCCAGCAGCGCGTTCCACTTGGCCACGGGCTGGCCGATCAGCATCTCGCCGGCCTGCTCCAGCGTCTTGCGGATGGGCTCGCCGCCGGGGATCTCGGCGATGCCGGTGTGGCCGGCGCTGTCCTCGAGGATCAGCAGGTTGCGGGTGAAGAACGGCGCGTGCGCGCCGCTCAGGTTCATCAGCATGCCGTCGCGGCCGGCGACCGGGATCGCGCGGGCGGAGGTGACGAGGGGACTGCTCACGAAGGGACTCCTGCTTAGTCGGCGGTGATCTTGCGGGTCTCGATGACCTGCTTCCAGCGGGCGTACTCGGCCTTCTGGAAGGCCTGCGCCTGGTCGGCGGTGTTGGCGACGGTCTCGATGCCGATCTCGGCGAACTTCTTCTTCAGCGCCGGGTCCTGCAGCGCGGCGACCAGCGCCTGCTGGATCTGCGCGCGCAGCGCCGGCGGCAGGCCCTTGGGCGCGGCCACGCCCTGCCAGGAATAGACGTCCGCGCCCTTGATGCCGGATTCGGACAGCGTGGGCACGTTGGGCAGCACGCTGGAGCGCTTGTCGCCGGTCACGGCCAGCGCGCGCAGCTTGCCGGACTGGATATGCGGCAGCACGGCGTTGACGTTCTGGAAGGAGGCGTCGACCTGGGCGCCGATCAGGTCGGTGATCGCGGGGGAGCCGCCCTTGTACGGGACGTGCAGGCCGGAGGTGCCGGTCTGGAGCCAGAAGAGCTCGGCGGTCAGGTGATCGGAGGAGCCGTTGCCGGAGGACGCGAAGCTGACCTTGTCGGGCGACTTCTTGAGCGCGTCGATCACGTCCTTGACCGTCTTCATCGGTGATCCGGCCGGCACGACCAGCACGTTGGGCGCCTGGATGGCGACGGTCAGCAGGTCGATGTCCTTGAGCGCGTCGTACTGGACGTTCTTGAGCAGATGCGGCGCGATGACGAAGGGGCCGAGCGAGGACACGAGCAGCGTGTAGCCATCGGGCGCGGCGCGCTTGACCATGGAGGTGCCCAGGGTGCCGGTGGCGCCGGGGCGGTTGTCGACGAGGACCGTCTTGCCCCACTTCTCCTGGAGCTTGGCGCTCATCTCGCGGGCAAGCATGTCGGTGGATCCGCCGGCCGGGAACGGGACCAGCAGGGTCACGGGGTGGTCGGGGAAGGTGGAGGCGCCGGCGAGTCCGGCGGTGAGGAAGGCGGCGCCCAGGGCGGCACCGAGCTTGACGGCCAGACGGCGGGAAGCAACGGACATGGTCTTGTCTCCGGAATGAAACCGAGGGGGCCGCTCTGTCGCCGGGATCACGCCCGTCGCTGGCAGCCTTGTTGTCAGTCATCATACAAGTCAGGTTGAAAGCCTGACAAGGCGGAGGGAGGACCTAAAGGATTGGGGGAAACGCGAAGACGCTCAGCGCGCTTCCTGCAAGGCCTGCGCCGCGCGGCGGCGCCGTTCGCGGCTGTTGGCCAGGTGGGTCCGCATCGCGGCGCGCGCGGCCTCGGCGTCGCGGGCGCCGATGGCGTCGACGATGCTCTCGTGCTCGGCGTTCACGCGCAGCAGGTAGTCGCGCTGGGCCGCCGCGTCCTCGTCACCGACGGCCCGCAGGCTCGCCAGTCGCGCGCGCGGAATGCTCGGCGCGCCCAGCGTCCCCATCAGGCGCTCGAAGTGCGGATTGCCCGTGGCACGGGCGATCTCGAGGTGCAGTTGGAAATCCGCCGTCACCGCGTCGCGGCCCGCCTCGGCCGCCGCGGCGAAGGCGGCCACCGCCTCGCGCATCGCGGCGAGCTGCTCGTCGCTGCGACGCTGCGCGGCCAGCGCGGCGGCTTCGGTCTCCAGACCGATGCGCAGCTCCAGCACCGCGACCACGTCGTTCAGCGTCGCCATCTGCTCCGCGCCGATGCGGAAGGGCCCGCCCTCCCCCAGCCCCAGCACGAAGGTGCCGATGCCGTGGCGCGTCTCCACGAGGCCCGCCGCCTGCAGCTTGGAAATCGCTTCCCGCACCACCGTCCGGCTGACCTCGAACTCGGCCATGATCGCCGCCTCGGTCGGCAGCTTGTCGCCCACCGCCAGCGTCCCCACGCGGATGCGGTCCTCCAGCGCCTGGACAAGTCCAAGGGCCAGGGTCTTCGGGCGGGCACGGGTCAGAGAGGCGTTCATCGAGGCTCAGTTGTACGACAACATTCTCACACGCGCGGACCGCCGAGGGGCGGCGTCGCACTCGCGAGGAACTCGGGATTGTCCCTGCCCCGGCGCATCGTCCGGCGTTGTCACCCACACACGGTCATCACAGCGTCGTGATGCTGACGTGACGCGGCGGTTTCATCGGCCGGTCAGCCGATCCGTCGGTCAGCCGATCCACCCGTCAGGCGGATCCGCCGATCACGCCTTCTCGTCCAGCGGGAAGCGGCTGCAACCCAGCCGCGTCGAGATGTCCCGGCTGGCCGCCTGCAGCATGGCCACGACCTCGGGCGCCTTGGCGTCGTCGTAGCGGAAGGTCGGGAAGCTGACGCTCAGTCCCGCGATCGGCTGTCCCAGCCGGTCGAAGATGGGCACGCCCAGGCAGCGGATGTGATCGTCGAATTCCTCGCGGTCCTCGCCGAAGCCCTGCGCGCGCACGCGCTCGAGCTCGGCGCGGAAGGCGTCGGCATCGGTGATGGTCTTCTCGCGGAAGCGCTGGAACTCGGCGGCGCCCAGGATGCGATCGCGGCGGTCGGGATGCTCCCAGGCCATCAGCACCTTGCCGATGGCCGTGCAGTGCAGCGGCGCGCGGCGGCCGACGCGCGAATACATGCCCAGCATGTGCCGCGAGTCCACCTTGTGGACGTAGATGATCTCGCTGTCGATCAGCGTGCCCAGATGCACCGTCTCGCCGGTGGTGTCGGCCAGCAGCTGCATGTGGTGCTTGGACAGGTCGATCAGGTCCGGGTACTGCATCGCCTTCGCGCCGAGCTCGAAGGTCTTCATCGCCAGGCCGTAGCGCTCGCTGTCGGTCTCCTGCCGGACGTAGCCCAGCGTCTTCATCGTCTGCAGGAAGCGGTAGACCGTCGCCTTGGGCATGGCCAGCCGGACGGACAGCTCGGAGATGCCGGTGTCGCTGCGTTCCGACAGGGCCTGCAGGATGGCAAACACCTTGAGCACCGCGGCCACCGATTCGGGCTGCGACTTGCCATCGTTCAGATCGTCATCCATGCGCAACGTGTTCCAAGAGAAGAAGGGATTTCACCACAGCCGACCCGCGCCCGCGCCCGCCCGAACCCGGGCCGGGACCTCGTTCGCGCGGTCGACGACGGCGCCGTACGGCGGCGTCCAGCCGACCGACGATTCGACGGTCCGGTCCGGGTTCGCGGCCCGCAGCGCGCCCGCGAGATCGAGCGGCGCGCCGTTGAACCACGAGCCCCGATCCTCGACGCGATCGCCCTTGAGCAGCCTCGCCACCCGCGAGGCCGCCAGGCCCGGCGCGGCCTCCCAGACGTTGGCCTCGCTGAGCAAGCGCGATTCGATGCCGACCCCGAGCGAGTAGCCATAGGGATAGTCCCCGCCCGATGTCGCCAGGTAAAGGTTGTTGAAGACGTGGACCTGGCCGTAGCGCACGCGCGGCGTACGCTCCTTGAGCTGCTCCCACAGGTTGTGATGCAGCGTCACGCGCAGGTGACCGCGGTCGTCGCGATGGCCGTCGCCACCACCGATCAGCATGGTCTTGTCGTGGCGGCGGAAGACGTTCCAGGACACGGTCACGAAGTCCGATCGCCGGGTGATGTCCAGCAGCCCGTCGTGGCGCTGCAGGCGCTGCCCCAGCACGATCGGCTCGGCCGGATCGGGCCGCGCGCCGTCGTCGAAGTCGCAGTGGTCCACCCACACATGGGTCGCGTCGCGCAGCGAGACGGTGTCGTACTCGGAGTTCCATTCCCCATGGCCGTTGTCGTCGGGATCCCAGGCGGGAAAGAAGTCGTAGGCGTCGGAGAAGCGCAGCCCGCGCAGGATCACCTGCGAGACCTTCTCCAGCATCAGGGAGCCGCCCTCGAAGCCCGCATCCGGCGTCACGCCGACGATCGTCGTGCGCGAGGGCACTTTCACCACGACCTGCGCCGCCAGCCGTTTCGCCGAGCGCTTGCGCGCCTCCTCCAGCGGACCGTCCGGCGGCTTGCGGCCCCAGGTCGCCGGGTCGTACTGGCGGGCGAAGGCATCGAGGTCGAAGGCCGGATCGCGGAAGTCCTCGATGCCAAGGCGCTTGCCGGCCGCATCGGCGGCGAGGTCGATGCGCGCGGCGACCGCGAGGATCTTGGGCGTGTCGCCGAGCGCGATCGCGGCGTCGAGTTCGGCGCGCGTGCGGATGAAGCGGATCGCGTCGAGCGCGGCACCCGATCCGCCGACGGTTCCACCGTTCATCGCGCCCCAGCCGTCGCCCTCGCCGATCGCCTCGAGCGCCGCGGCGGGCAACGCGACGTTGCGGTACTCGGCCATGCGATTCGCCGCGTCGCGGCTCGCGCTGAAGGGCCGACGCGAGGTCGACATCGACCACGCCGTCAGATGCGGCCCGAGCAGGCTGTCGCGAATCACCGCGCGGCCATTGGGCGCGTCGGGCGCGTGGCGCCATTCGCCGGGTTTGACGCCATGGTCCCAGGCGCGGCCCAGGCTGATGCTCGCCGGGGCGACGCCCGGCTCCGCGAGCAGCCGGCTGTTGATGACCAGCATCCCCTCCGAGCGCGCGGCCGGCGTGCTCGGCGCGAGCACGTGTCCGCCGTGTCCGGCCTTGCGACGGCCGGCGCGGCTCACGATCAGGCTGTCGTCGATGACCAGCGAGGCCGCGCCGAAGATGAAGTCCACATCGCCTCGAATCTCCGAGCGCCGCACCAGCACGCGGCTGCGCGCGCCGGCGCGGGCCTCGGCATAGAAGGTGTCCTGATGGCCGAGCAGTCGCACCTCCTCGAGCTGGATCCGGTCGCCCGCCGTCATCAGCGCCACGGCCTGCGCGCCGCCGCTCTCCGACACGCCGGGCGGATAGCCGACGCCGCCGCGCACGCCGTCCATCGCGTCGTTCGCGATGGTCAGCCGCGCGAGCTGCACGTCGTCGCTGTGGATCGCGACGCTGGCACTGCCGGCCGTGCCGGCGATCTCGCTGCCCAGCGCGGGGATGCAAGGCTGGGCCGCGGCGTCGCGCGCCTTGGGCAGCGCGTTGTAGCGGCCGTCGACCAGCACGACCGCCGAGGGGTCACCCGTCCCGTAGAGCGCGAACGGCGCCTTGCCCCGCACGCACAGCGGGCCGCGATAGGTACCCGGCTTGACGAGGATGTAGCTGCGGGCGGCGCCCGATGCGCCTGGTGCTCGCGGCGGCAAGGCATCCAGCGCCGCCTGCACGGAGCGGTGCGTGCCGCTGCCGTCGGCCGCGACGACGAAGGTCGGCGTCCAGCGCGACGGATCCAGCGGTGCCGGCGCCCAGTCGCCGAACTGCGACGCGAGGGTGGCCGAGGCGGCCTGCGCGTCGCTCAGCTGCGGACGCTGCGCCTGTGCGGCCTGGGACACGGGCCCGCTCGCCGCCGACCCGGCAGGCGTGCCTTGCGCGGATGCCGTGGACAACGCCGCGCTCAGCAGACTCGCCCCCGCCAGGGCCGCGAGGCCCCAGCCCTTGATCACGACAGGCGTCATCCTCACAGGTCCGCCAGATACAACGCCGGCTCGCCCTCGGCGTCCGCGCTGAACAGCACCTGCTTCTCGTCCGGCGTGAAGGACGGATGCGGATGCGTGACCTGCCGGTTGCCCTTGTAGACGCGCCAGGAGCTGTCGTGCCGCGCGACTCGGCGCTCGGTGCCGGCCCGCAGATCGAAGAGATGCAGGTAGGGATCGGTGGCGATCTGATGGCTGCCGGTGTCGGCCACGTCGGCTGGCGAGTCGCAGCCGTCGCCGATCAGCAGCGATCCGTCGTGGTTGCTCATCAGGTGCGAGCACGGCGGCATCTTGGTCAGGCGTCTCGATTGGAGCGTCACCGGATCCAGCGCGCAGATCCACCGGTCCCGCTGCCCCTTCAGGTAGGACACGTAGATCATCGCGGAGCCGTCCGGCACCCAGAACTCGTGGGTGCAGCTCTCGCCGACCTCGTGCTGGCGGCCGCAGCGGACATTGCGGCCGTCCTCGTCGACGAACCACATGCGCGCGTCGACCAGGTCATGCGGACCTTCGTGGCAGTACGCCACCGTGTGGTCGTCGCCGGGCCGGTACTGCGGATGACCGAGCCAGCCCTGCTGCTCGAGGATCACCTCGCGCGCGCCGGTCGCCAGGTCGATGCGGATCAAGCGGCAGCGCGGCTTGGCATGGAACATCTGATGGAATTTCTGCCAGTCGCTGAGCGGGAACCAGTCGGCGGCCGCGATCTCGATGCCGACCATCTTCGTGCAGGCGGTGTTGGCCACCCAGGTGCCGTAGCCGACCCAGCCCTCGGGCACGGTGTAGACGACCTCCTCGCTCAGGTCGCTCAAGGACAGACGGATCAGCCGCCGCTCGGCACGGACGAAGTACAGGTGCCTGTCGTCGGGGCTGAGGAAGCCGCCGAAGGTGTTCTCGCCGGCCTGGTCGGTGAGCTGCGTCGCGACCTGCGACTTCAGGTCGAGCAGGTGGTAGTTCCAGCTGGACCCCGGCCCGAACTCGCCGCCGAAGATCAGCTGCGCGCCATCGTTGGTGAAGCACTTCTGATAGAAGTAGTTGCGATGGCAGGTCACGTCGGTCGGCGTCAGGCGCGTGACGCGCGCGCCGGTGTCGGGGTCCTCGCGGGTGACGAAGCGAAGCTGGCGTTCGGTGGCTCTCATGATGGGTCTGATGTCCTTGAATCGTTCTCTTCGGGTCTCGGCGATCTCGTTGGCGGCCACGGGGCGATCGACTCGGTGGCCGCCCGTCGGGTCGCCGTCGTCTACCGGATGCGCTGCAGCAAGGCCTGACCCTCGACGACCAGCCGACGCGCGGCCTCCGCGTCGCCGGTCTTGCCGTAGGCCACGGTCTCGAAGACCTCGCGCATGAACTTGTGCAGCCGCGCGTGCTCGAACAGCGGCGCGGGCCGCTTGAGCCGACCCGACGCCCGCTGCGCGCGGATCTGCTCGTGCGCGGCGATCTCCAGCGGCGGCAGCGCGCCCGCCGCCTTCAGCTGCTCATAGGGCCCGCGCGCCGACGGCAAGCCGCGCGTGCGGCCCAGGATCGCCGCGGCCTCGCGGTCGGTGAGCAGGAAGTTGACGAGGCGCGCGGCCATCTCGGCGCGGCCGTTCTTCTCCGCATGCCGGCTGACCGCGTACATCACCGTCGGCCGCCCGAACATGCCGCTGTCCAGCGCGCCGGGCAGCGTGGGGAAGTCCCCGAGCGCGAGACGTTGCTGCTTGTCCAGCGTCGACGAACGCAGCGCGATCACCGAGTCCCAGGTGTAATTCCCCGCCCAGCGTCCGACGACCCAGTCGGGCTGCTGCTCGGTGGGCTTCTCCGCCCCGCCCAGGCTCGCGCGCAGGGGCAGCGGCGTCGCGACGTGATCGGTGACGAGCCGCTTGTAGACGCGCACCCAATCGAGCGCCGCCGCCTCGCTCATCGCCACGCGCGGCTGCGCGGGATCGACGTAGGGCATGCCGTGGCGCTGCTGCACCCAGGCCTGGGACAGCAGCATCATGTCGTAGAGCTCACCATCCAGCGGATACGCGTCATCGCCCAGCACCCGCTTGAACACGGGCCCCGCGGCGAAGAGCTCGTCCCAGGTCGCGGGCAGCGCGAGTCCGGCACGCTCGAAGGCCGCCGCGTTCCACAGCATCACCCGCGCGCTGAAGGACACCGGCAGCGCGTTGAGCTTGCCCGCCACGTCGCCGTAGGCGATGTCGTCGGCCTGCAGCTGCGACAGATCGATCAGATCGGCATGCCGGCGCAGATCCGCGAAGCCGTTGCCGCGCTTGCTGAACATCGCCAGCCAGGCCCAGTTGATCTGCATCACGTCGGGCTCGGAGCCGCCGGCGATCTGGGTCGTCAAGCGCTCCAGGTAGCCGTTGAAGCCCATGTACTCGGCCTTGACCTTGACGCCGGGGTGGCGACGCTCGAAGAGCGCCAGCGCCTTCAGCGTCGCCTCGTGCCGGCCCGCGCCGCCCCACCACGCGAAGCGCAGCACGACGTGGCGGTCCTCGGCACGCAGCAAGGCGGGCGCGGTCAGGGCCGCCGTCACGCCGGCGGTCGCGGCCACCGCGGCGGAGCCCGCCGCGAGGCCCAGCAGCTGTCGTCGCGGCAGGCTCATGCGAAGAATCCTTGCGAGGCGCGCGGCGATGACGGCATCGATCCAGGCGCCGATCCCGTGGAGGATGCGGGCGACGACGCGGACGCCCCGGCGTGGGACAACAGGTTCACGCCGCTGGTCGCGTCGAACAGGTGGCAGGCCGACATCTGCAAGTGCAGCGTCAGCGCGTCGCCGCGCGACAGGCCGGCGAGCGCCGACGCCTGCTCGGCCGGCACGCGCGCCGTGACCGGCAAGGGCCCGAGGTCCGCATGCAGATAGAGCTCCGAGCCCATGTGTTCGGTGAAGCGCAGCCGCGCCGGTGCCGCCACGCTGTCGCCCTGCGCGCGCGCGACGATGCCGATGTGCTCGGGCCGCAGGCCGAAGGTGACGGCCCCATCGGCGATGCGCGGCAGACCCCCGAGGCCGGCCGCCTTGTCCGCCGGCAGCGGCAGACGCACGCCGCCCACCTCGACCGCCAGGGGGGCACCGCCGATGCCGTCCGTCCCCACCAGCCGCGCGGCCAGCAGGTTCATTTCCGGCGAGCCGATGAAGCCCGCCACGAAGGCGTTGGCCGGCCGGTCGTACAGCGCCGTCGGCGTGTCGACCTGCTGGATCACGCCGTCCTTGAGCACGCAGATGCGCTCGCCCATGGTCATGGCCTCGACCTGGTCGTGGGTCACGTAGATGGTCGTCGCCGGCTGATGGCTGTCGCGCAGCGTGCGGTGCAGCTCGGTCAGGCGCACGCGCATCGCGGCGCGGAGCTTGGCGTCGAGGTTGGACAGCGGCTCGTCGAAGAGGAACACGTCCGGCTTCTTCACGATCGCCCGGCCCACCGCGACGCGCTGCGCCTGGCCGCCGGACAGCTGCTTGGGATAGCGGTCCAGCAGATGCTCCATCTCCAGCAGCGCGGCGGCGTGGCGCACGCGCTGGTCCAGCTCCGCCTTGGGCGTGCCCGCCAGCTTCAGGCCGAAGGCCAGGTTGTCGTAGACCTTCATGTGCGGGTACAGCGCGTAGTTCTGGAACACCATCGCGATGCCGCGCTGCTTGGGCGGCAGCGCGTTGACCGGGCGGTCGCCGATGCGCAGCTCGCCGCCGGTGATGCTCTCCAGCCCCGCGATCATGCGCAGCAGCGTGGACTTCGCGCAGCCCGAGGGGCCGACGAAGACCATGAACTCACCGTCCTTCACTTCCAGGTCCACCCCGTGCACGGCCTTGAAACCGTTGGGGTAGACCTTCTCGATCTTGCTCAGGCTCAGTCGTGCCACGTCTTGTCTCCGTGTTGTTCCATGAGGGCCTCAGCCCTTGACGCCGCTCGAGGTCGCGCCCTCGATGAAGTGCTTCTGCGCGGCGAAGAACACCGCCACCGACGGGATCAGCGCCACCACCGAGATGGCGATCACGTTGGCCCACTCGACCTCCTCGGTCGCGCCGATGCTCATCTTCAGCGCCAGGGACACCGGGTACTTCTCGACCGAGGCAAGGTAGATCAGCGGGCCCATGAAGTCGTTCATCGTCCAGATGAACTGGAAGACGATCACCGAGATGATGGCCGGCTTGAGCAGCGGGACGATGATGTGCCAGAGCAGCTGGAGCGCGTTGCAGCCGTCGATCTGGGCCGCCTCCTCCATGTCGCGGGGAATGCCGCGGAGGAACTGCACGAGCATGAAGACGAAGAAGGTGTCGGTGGCGAAAGCCGAGGGCACGATCAGCGGGAGGTAGGAGTCGAGCCAGCCGATCTCGCGGAAGACGAGGTACTGGGGGAGACGCAGCACGATCAGCGGCAGCATCATCGTGGCGATCATGATGCTGAAGAGGAGCTTGCGACCCCAGAACTCGAAGCGGGCGAAGGCGTAGGCCACGAGCACGCAGGAGATCACCGTCACGACGATGCGGGGGATGGTGATCAGGAAGCTGTTGAGGAAGTAGGTCGCGAAGGTGTACTCGGTGCTGGTCTTCCATCCCTTGGCGTAGGCGCCGAGGTCGAAGCGGTCCGGCCAGAAGCCGGCGGAGCTGAAGATCTCGGCATTGCTCTTGAAGGACGCGCCGACCAGCCACAGCAGGGGGTAGAGCATCACGATGGCCACCGCCGACAGCGCCAGGTAGCGCGGCCAGCGGTGGCCGCGGTCGCGGCCGAGGACCAGAAGACCCTCACCCCCGCCCTCTCCCGCACGCGGGAGAGGGAGCTTCGAGGCGCTCGTGGTGATCGGGGATCGGCTCATCGTTTGATCTCCTTCTCGCCCGAGTAGAAGACCCAGTACTTGGAGCTCCAGAAGGACAGCGCCGCGAGGCCGCCGACCAGCGCGAAGAGCACCCAGGACAGCGCCGCGCCGTAGCCCAGGTTGAAGAAGCGGAAGCTCTGGTCGTAGATGTAGAGCGCCAGCACATAGGTCGAGTGCAGCGGGCCGCCCTCGGTGATCATGTACGGGCCGTTGAACTCCTGGAAGGCGTGCACCATCTGCATGATCACGTTGAAGAAGATCACCGGCGTGATCAGCGGCACCGTGATCCTCCAGAACTGCTGCCAGCGGCTCGCGCCGTCGCACTCGGCCGCCTCGTACAGCGAGATCGACACGTTCTGCAGCGCCGCCAGGAAGATCACCATCGCCGATCCGAATTGCCACGTGAACAGCAGCACGATGGTCCACATCGAGTAGTGCTCGTCGGCCAGCCACGCGATGGGCTCGAGGCCGAGCTTCATCAGGACCAGGTTGACCAGGCCGTTGCGCGCGAAGACGAAGCGCCACAGCACCGCCACCGCGATCGAGCCGCCCAGGATGGACGGGATGTAGAACGCGGCGCGGAAGAAGTTGATGCCGCGCAGCTTGAAGTTGAGGACATGCGCGATGAACAGCGCGAAGCCCACCCGCAGCGGCACCGCCAGCAGCGCGAAGAGCAGCGTGACGCCCAGCGACTTGCGGAACAGCGGATCCGCGGTCGCGAGCTCCTCATAGTTGCGCAGGCCCACGAACTGGGGCGGATCGATCAGGTCGTACTGCGTGAAGCTGAGCGCGAAGCTCATCACGAAGGGGAAGAGCTTGAACAGCAGCACGCCCAGCACGAACGGCAGGACGAACAGGAAGCCCAGCTTTTTGTTCTCGTACATGCACCGTGTCTCCGTCGGCGGGCGCGCGCGGCCTCTGCGGGCCGCGTCGCGCCGGTACTCGTGTCAGGGGCGGGTGGCGCGGGGTCGGGTCTTGCCCTCAGCGCGCCAGCCAGCCCCCGTCGACCGCGACGGTGTAGCCGTTCACGTAGTCGGACGCCTGGGAGGCCAGGAACACCACCGGGCCCGCCAAGTCGTCCGGCACGCCCCAGCGACCCGCCGGGATGCGGTCCAGGATGGCGGCGTTGCGGCCCTCGTCCTGGCGCAGCGCGGCGGTGTTGTTGGTCGCCATGTAGCCCGGCGCGATCGCGTTGACGTTGATGCCGTGCGCGGCCCACTCGTTGGCCATCAGCCGGGTGATGCCCATCACGCCGCTCTTGCTGGCCGTGTACGAGGGCACCCGCACGCCGCCCTGGAAGGACAGCATCGAGGCCACGTTGATGATCTTGCCGCCGCCGCCCTGGGCCAGGTATTGCCGGGCCACCGCCTGCGAGAAGAAGAACACCGTCTTGAGGTTGAGATCGACCACGTCGTCCCAGTCCTTCTCGCTGAAGCGGATGGCGTCCTCGCGGCGGATGATGCCGGCGTTGTTGACCAGGATGTCGACGCGGCCGGTCAGCGACTTGGCCTCGGCCACCAGGCCCTCGATGCAGCTGATGTCGCCCAGGTTGGCGCGCAGGTCCAGGAAGCGGCGCCCCAGGCGCTCGACCTCGGCCCGGGTCTCCACCGGATCGGAGACGTTCACGCCGACGATGTCCGCGCCGGCCTGCGCCAGCGCCACCGCCATGCCCTGCCCCAGTCCGGTGTTGCAGCCCGTGACGATGGCCACCCGGCCCGCCAGATGGAATTGATCCAGGATCATGTCTGTTCCCTTCGGTCCGGTGAGCTCAGCGCAGCGCCGTCATCGGCACGTGGTCCATGTCCTTGAAGACCTGGTTCTCGCCGACCATGCCCCAGATGAAGGTGTAGGCCTGCGTGCCCACGCCGGAGTGGATGGACCAGCTCGGGCTGATGACCGCCTGCTCGTTGCGCACGACCAGGTGACGGGTCTGGGCGGGCTCGCCCATCATGTGGAAGACCACCGCGTCCGACTTCATGTCGAAGTAGAAGTAGACCTCCATGCGCCGGTCGTGCTGGTGGCAGGGCATGGTGTTCCACAGGCTGCCCGGCTCCAGCTGCGTCATGCCCATCAGCAGCTGGCAGGTCGGCAGCACGTCCGGCACCAGGAACTTGTAGATGGTGCGGCGGTTGCTGGTCTCGGGCGAGCCCAGCGTCTCCGGCGAAGCCTCGGCCAGCGTGACCTTGCGCGTCGGATACGAGGTGTGGGCCGGCGCGCAGTTGAAGTACAGCTTCGCGGGATCGGCCGCATCGACGCTCTTGAACTCGATGATCCTCGCGCCCTGGCCGACATACAGCGCCTCGCGCGGGCCGATGTCGTACTGGGTGTCGTCGACGAAGACGCGGGCCGCGCCGCCGATGTTGATCAGGCCGAGCTCACGGCGCTGCAGGAAGAAATCGGTCCCGGTGTACTTCCCGAGTTCCGGCGCGAAGCTCACGGGCCGGGTCACCGGCATGATCCCGCCGACGATGATCCGGTCGATCTGGCTGTAGGTGAGCGTCGCCTGGTCGGCCTGGAACAGGTCCTCGACCAGGAACTGCCGGCGCAGGCCGTCGGTGTCCAGCGTGCGGGCGTGCTCGCTGTGGATGGGTTGGCGGATGTCCATGTCTTCCTCGGTGGGATGGTGCCGCGCCGGGCCTCGCGGACAGCGCGAGCGGCCGGCTGGGGCGGGTCGGGAACACCCTGCTTGGGGATGCTTCCTGGATCTGATGGGAACGAAGCGTACGAGGCTGCGGACTTTCCCGGAACTATGGTTTCTATGTAGTGAACCAGCGTTTCAATTTTTCGCGACGTCGCTATAGTTGCCTGCAACGACGGCTTCAGACCGTCCATGCCTGCAGGAGACCCGCCCCGATGAATCCGTCCGCCGACCCCTACTTCGAGAACGACGCCGAGCCCTGGACCGAGCTCGGCGACGGCATCCGCCGCAAGATCGTCGGCCACACGCCGGAGCTGATGTCGGTGCTGGTGCGCTTCGACAAGGGCGCGATCGGCACCCCGCATGCGCACGACGCGCATGACCAGATCGCGTTCGTGATCAGCGGCGCCTTCGACTGCGAGGTGGGCGGCGTCAAGAAGGTGCTGCGCGCCGGCGACGCCTTCGTCGCTCCGCGCCTGACCTCGCATGGCGTGGTCGCGCTGGAACAGGACAGCACGCTGCTGGACCAGTTCTCTCCGCGGCGCGAGGACTACCTCTGAGCGCCGCCTGAGCAAGCCCTGACCCTCTCTCCGGTCGTCCCCGCGACGGCCGGGCCGGACGGCCTCGCGCCGGCCGGTGGCTCTCCCGGGTCCGCGCCGCGCGGACTCCTGATCTTCGAAGTACCGACACGCAGTACCGAGGTGGCGATCGCACTGCAGCGATGGCCGCTCCCGATCCGACGGCGCCCTGCGCGCGCCCGTGACGACCACGACGCCGCGAGAGCGACGGGCGACGATCCCGTGCCCGCGGCCACAGAAGAACCTTGTGGAGACAAGACATGCCCCAACGCCATGGGACCCGCCTCGGGACGTCCGCGCCCGCCCCGCAACCGCCGCGACTGACGCGCCTGGCCGCCTGCCTGCTGGGCACGGCCACGCTGTCGCTGCCCGCCTGGAGCCAGGAACAGGCCGCCGCGCCCGCGGCCGCGGCCAGCGCCGCCTCGGCCGACGCCGGTGAGAAGAGCGCCGACAGGAGCGCCGACAAGTCGCTGGAGACCGTCGTGGTCACCGGCTTGCGCGCCTCGCTGGCCAGCGCGTTGAACGCGAAGAAGCAGGACCGCGGCATCGTCGACGTGATCAAGGCCGAGGACATCGCCAAGTTCCCCGACACCAACCTGGCCGAGTCGCTGCAGCGCGTGCCCGGCGTGGTCATCGACCGCGACGCCGGCGAGGGCCGCAACATCACGGTGCGCGGCCTGGGCGCGGACTTCACCCGCGTGCGCATCAACGGGATCGAGGCGCTGGCCACCACCGGCGGCACCGACAGCTCGGGCGGCGCCAACCGCTCGCGCGGCTTCGACTTCAACGTCTTCGCCTCGGAGCTCTTCAACACCATCACCGTGCGCAAGAGCAGCTCGGCCGAGGTGGACGAGGGCTCGCTGGGCGCGACGGTGGACCTGCGCGCCGCGCGGCCCTTCGACTTCAACAAGCGCGTGATCACCGGCTCGGTGAAGGCGCGCTACAACGACCTCGCGCGCGAGACCGACCCGCGCATGGCCTTCCTGATCAGCGATGTCTTCCTGGACAACAAGGTCGGCGTGCTGCTGTCGGGCGCGTATTCCAAGCGGCGGCTGCTCGAGGAAGGGTTCTCCACGGTGCGCTGGGACAACGGCGCCTCGTCGGGCGGCTGGTGCTCGCCGGTCGGCGTCACCCCGGCGAATCCCACGACCACCGCGGCCAACTGCGGCCCCGCCGCGCAGGGCGTGCCCCGCCTGCCCGCGTCGTCGGCGGCGACCTCCGCGTACAACCTCGCGAGCAACGTCAACAACTTCCATCCGCGTCTGCCGCGCTACGGCCGGCTCACGCATGACCAGGACCGCCTGGGGCTGACGAGCTCGGTGCAGTTCCGCCCCAGCGACCGCACGCTGCTGAGCTTCGACCTGCTGTACTCGAAGCTCAAGGCCACGCGCGCGGAGGACTTCCTGGAGGCGATCTCCTTCAGCCGCACGGCCAGCCAGGGTGGCAAGCCGCAGACCAGCGTGGTGGAGGCGCAGTACGCGCCCAACGGCGCGCTGCAGTACGGCGTGTTCAACGGCGTCGACATCCGCGCCGAGTCGCGCTACGACGAGTTGTCCACCACCTTCACCCAGCCCAGCCTCACGCTGGAGCAGGACATCACCGACCACCTCAAGCTCAACGCGCGGGTGGGCCGGGCGGACTCGCGCTTCCGCAATCCGGTGCAGACGACGACCACGCTGGACGCGATCAACGTCAACGGCTACACGCTGGACTTCCGCGGCAACGACCGGCTGCCGGTGATCAAGTACCCCTTCGACCCAGCGCAGCAGAACGGCGCGCTGCAGATCGTGGGGGTGCCGCAGGTGGCGACCAACCAGCCCGCCACGGTGACCAACACCACGACCAGCGAGATCCGCATCCGGCCGCAGGGCGCCAACAACCGCAACGACATCGCCCACCTGGACCTCGCCTGGGAAGTCGTGCCCGACCGCCTGACGCTGAAGGCCGGCGCGGATTACAAGAAATACGACTTCGACACCTACGAGTTCCGGCGCGTCAACCAGAACGACACCATCTTCGCGGCGCCGGCGGGCTCGGCGGTGCTGACCAAGATGCTGACGGGCTTCGGCCGCGGGCTGAACCTGCCGGCCGGCACGCCGACCTCCTGGGTCATCCCCGACCTCAACGCCATCGCCGCCGCGTACGACATCTACTGCAACTGCATCAAGAGCGGGCCGGCCGGCGGCCCGGGCGACTTCACGCTGTCGTCGACCACCAACGGCAACGCGCGCGGCAACAACCGCGCGGTGGTGGAGAAGGACAAGGGCGGCTTCGTGCAGGCGGACTTCGAGGGCAAGGTGCTGGGCCTGAAGGTGCAGGGCAACGTCGGCGTGCGCTACGTGCAGACCGAGCAGGAGGCGACCGGCTACCTGGCCACCGGCGGGGGGACCGAGGTCGTGATCGGCCAGAAGTACAAGGACTGGCTGCCGGCGTTGAACCTCTCCGCGAACCTCACACCGGACCTGATCGCGCGCTTCGCCGCGGCCAAGGTGATGGCGCGTCCGCAGCTGGGCAACCTGAATCCGGGCGGCACGATCAGCACCACGGGCACGCTGTCGATCACGACGGGCAACCCCTACCTCAAGCCCTTCCGCGCCAAGACCTTCGACGGCAGCCTGGAGTGGTACTTCGCGCGCAACGCCTTCCTGGGCGTGGGTCTGTTCCAGAAGAACATCAACACCTACATCCAGAGCCTGCGCACCAACGCCCCGTTCAACCAGACCGGCCTGCCGCTGTCGCTGCTGCCGTCCAACTTCACCGGGGAAGAGGTCTTCCAGCTGACGACGCCGATCAACACCCCGGGGGGCAAGCTGCGCGGCATCGAGCTGAATTACCAGCAGCCCTTCACCTTCCTGCCGGGCTGGGGGCGCAACTTCGGCACGCTGCTGAACTACACCTACGTGAAGTCCAAGATCGCCTACCTGGTCTCGCCCACCAGCGACGCCATGATCACGGACGACCTGCTCAACATGTCGCCCAAGTCGTGGAACGCCACGCTGTACTACGAGGACGACAAGCTGAGCGCGCGGGTGTCGGCGTCCCGGCGCTCGGCCTTCCTGACGCGGGTGCCGGGGCAGAACAACAATGACGTCGAGGGGAAGAACGCGACGCTCAACGTGGACGCGTCCATCTCCTACAAGGTCAACGACAAGCTGACGATCACGCTCGAGGGCGTGAACCTGACCAACGAGGTGAACGATCAATTCATCTCGCGGGCACGGAACAGCCCCGTCGTGTATCACGTGACCGGCCGGGAGTACCTGCTGGGCGCGAGCTACAAGTTCTGATCGATGCGGACGCGAGCGTGGCTCGCGGCGCTCGCCCTCGCGGCGGGCGCCGCCCAGGCGCAGCAGGACACGGCCCGGACGCATGTCGATGCGGCCCGGGCCGTGTCGCTGCGGGTGATCCTCGTCGGCGATTCGACGATGGCGACGAAGAGCGGGTATGGGGATGCGTTGTGCGCGAGGTTCCGGCCGGAGGTGCAGTGTCTCAATCTCGCGCGTGGGGGACGCAGCACGAAGAGCTATCGGGCGGAAGGGCTGTGGGGTCAGGTCATGACCCTCCTGCGGGATCGACCCGCCGGACAGGTCGACGTGGTGCTGATGCAGTTCGGGCACAACGACCAGCCAGGGAAACCGGGGCGGTCGACGGATCTGGTGACGGAGTTCCCGGTGAATCTCGCGGGGTACGCGCAGGACGTGGCGCAGACCGGGGCGAGCCTGGTGATGCTCACGCCGCTGACGCGGCGGAGCTTCGATGGCAACGGGTATCTCACGAACGACCTGCGTCCGTGGGCGGAGACGACGCTGCGCGTCGGGCATGAGCAGCAGGTGCCGGTGATCGACCTCCATGCCGTCAGCCGCGATGCGGTGCAGGCGATGGGGGAGACAGAGGCAGACTCGCTCGCGATGGCACCGAAGCCGGCGAGCGCACCCGCGCAGGCGACGTCCTCATCGGAGCGCGCGGGAGCGGCGAATCCGGCGTTCGATCGGACGCACCTGGGGGCGAAAGGGGCGCAGGTGTTCTCGGCGATGGTCGCCAGGGAGCTCGCGGCGACGGTGCCGGGGCTCGGGCAGTGGATGCGCTGACCCCGAAGACCCTCACCCCTGCCCTCTCCCGCAAGCGGGCGAGGGAGTCGTCAGGCTCGCTGTCCTTCGATGAACCCGATGAAATCGATGAAATCGATGAAATCGATGAACCCGATGAACTCGACGAACTCCACGAAATCGACGACCTCAACGACCTCAACGACCTCAACGAACTCAACGAACCCGATGAACCCGATGAACCCGATGAACTCGATGAACTCGATGAACTCGATGAACTCGACGGACTCGACGGACTAGATGCATCTTTACTCCCTCTCCCGCGGGGCGGGAGAGGGCAGGGGTGAGGGTGGGAGCTCCCGCAGCGCGCGGTGCGCCTCGGCCGCTCAAACCAAATCTCCCATCGCCTCCGCCGAGATGATGGCCCCTCGATGCCCGATCACTCGCGCGGCGACGCGATTGCCGTGGATCGCTGACTCGACCGCGCCCTCCCCGGCCAGTCGCCGCGCGAGATACCCACCCGCGAACGAATCCCCTGCCGCCGTCGTATCGACGACCCGTTCGACCCGTTGCGTCGGCGCCTCGTGCCAGGCCTTGTCCCCTGCCGCCCTCACCAGCGTCGGCGCCGCACCTCGCTTGATGAGCACCTCCGGCGCGCTGAGCCCCTTCGCCTGCGCGATCGCCGCGTCGATGTCCGGGAGCCCCATCAGCGCCTGATGGTCGTCCGCGGTCACCAACGCGGTCGTCGCCAGCTCGAACGCCCGCTCGAACGCCCCGCGCGCCACCGCGCGATCCGCCCACAAGCGCGGCCGATAGTTGTTGTCGAAGACGACAAGCGCCCCCCGCTCGCGCATCGCGGCCATCAGCGCGAACAGCCGCTCCCGCCCCGCCTCGGGCAGGATCGCCAGCGTGATGCCGCTGAGGTAGAGCGCGTCGAACCCGTGGGCCTCGGCCTCCAGCGGCGTGACGCGCGCGTCGAAGTAGCAGCGGGCGGCGGCGCTGTCGCGCCAGTAGCGGAAGCTGCGCTCACCCGACGCGTCCACATCGATCATGTAGAGCCCCGGCATGCGGTCCACGACGCGCCGTACCAGGCCGGTGTCGATGCCCTGGTCGCGCCAGCGCTCGAGCAGTCCGGCACTGAGGCTGTCCTCGCCGAGCGCCGTCGCGTACGCCACCTCGATGCCGGCCGCCGCGCCACAGCGGCGCAGGTAGACGGCGGTGTTGAAGGTGTCGCCGCCATAGCCCAGCGTCATCGCGCCGAAGGGCTCGCCTTGCAGCTCCAACATGCATTCGCCGATCACGGCCACGCGCTTCGTCATGGGGGTTTCGCTCCGCGGTCCTGCTCCGGTGGAAAGGCTCGCTCCAGCTCAGGATCCGAAATCTGAAACGATGTTTCGGATTCTGGATCGAGGCGGACGTTCCCACCATCGGAGAGACCCGGAGGCGCGGGCGACGGGGTGCGACACGGGCCTCGATACGGCCCCATCACGACGCCGACCTGGCTCGGCTTCCCCGCCGCCGGACGCACTCACTCGCGGCGATTCGCCCTCAGCATGTTGCAGAACAGCGCCCCCTGCTCCACCGCGTCGTCCACGGCCACATGCGTGTGGGGCAGCGGATCGAACCAGCTCTTGGGCATGTTGCGCTTGGTGCTGGCGCGGAACTCCGTCTTGAGCACCGCCATCGCATAGCTCTTGATGTCCAGCGCGGAGAAGCTGAAGGGGCTGTCCCCGGTGAAGCGGATCAGGTACCAGTAGACGAAGAGGAAGTCGAAACCCGCCGGATAGCCGACGAACACGGGCTTGCCGGGCAGCGTCGCGATCCAGGCCACGTAGCGGCGCATGGCCGCTTCCGGCGACTCGAGATCGCAGCGGCAGGCGGCCCAGGCCTCGGGCTGGGTCGCCCACCAGGCCGCCGTCTTGGGATGCGGGCTCGCGCCCTCCAGCGTCTCGAGGTTGGCGGAAAAGGTCGACAGCAGATGCTTGTCCGCCGTGTAGGCCGCCGCGCCAAGGCTGAGCATCGAATGCGGCCCGGGAATCGGGCCGTCGGTCTCGACGTCGGTGCTGATGTAGATCTCGGTCATGACGGCGGATTAGAGCAGCGGCCCGGGACGTCCCTCGCGCACGATGCGGTGAACGGCAGACTCGATGCGCCCAGTGGACCGCCGGGTCGCTCGACTACCGTTCCTTGAACCAGCGGCCCAGCGTCGCCCGTTCCTCGTCGGTGATGCCGGTGGCGTTGTTCAGCGGCATCGTCTTCTGAACCACGGCCTGCTGGTAGATCTCGGCCGCATGCTGCTCGATGAGCTGCGGTTCGTGGAACTGGATGCGCTTGGGCGCCAGCGCCGCGTTGTGGCAGGCGAGGCAACGGTCGTGGACGATCTTGCCGACCTGCTCGAAGCTGACCTTGGCCGGCGCGGCGGGCGCGGCGGCCACGGCAGACGCCGTCGATGACGTCCCCGACGAGATCGCCGACGACGCGGCCGGACGCGGCGCCAGCCAGGTGATCAGCGCGGCCAGCAACGCGGCGACGACGACCAGCAGCGGCCATGCGTTCACGCCCTTGTGGCGCTTCACGAACCAGGTCCGTACCAGCGCGCCGACCAGCATCAGGCCGATCAGCACCAGCCAGTTGTGCTCGTGCTGATAGAGCATGCCGTAATGGTTGGACAGCATCGCGATCAGCACCGGCAGCGTGAAGTAGGTGTTGTGCACGCTGCGCTGCTTGCCGCGCTGGCCGTGGACCGGGTCCACCGGCCGGCCCGCCCGCATGTCGGCGATGACCTGCTTCTGGCCCGGGATGATCCAGAAGAAGACGTTGGCGCTCATCATCGTGGCCATCGTCGCCCCCACGATCAGGAAGGCCGCGCGCCCCGCGAAGAGCTGACTCGCGCCCCAGGCGGCCGCCGCGATCACGACCGCGATCAGCCCCAGCACCACGCCGTCGTTGCCGATCGCGCCGTCGGCCTTGCGGCCGAAGCGCCGGCAGATCTGGTCGTAGATCAGCCAACCGCCGGCCAGGAAGCCCAGCGCGCCGGCGACCGCGGCAGGCGCGCTCCAGTCATGGACGCGCTTGTCGATCAGGTAGGTGTCGGCGTTGAAGAGATACAGCAGCGCGAAGAGCGCGAAGCCGCTCATCCACGTCCAGTAGCTCTCCCAGTAGAACCAGTGCAGGTGCTGCGGCAGGTCGGCCGGCGCGACCATGTACTTCTGCGGGTTGTAGAAGCCGCCGCCATGCACCGCCCACAGCTCGCCGTCCACGCCCTTGGACTTCAGGTCCGGGGCCCGCGGCTTGAGCAGGTGGTTGTCCAGCCAGACGAAATAGAAGGAGGCGCCGATCCAGGCGATGGCCACGATCACATGCAGCCAGCGCAGCAGCAGATTGGCCCAGTCGAGCAGGTAGCTGTCCATCACGAACGAATTGCAAGTTCCGGACCACCACTGCGGGCGCTGTGAACCGGCTGGCGTCGCGCTCAGAAGGTCCGGGGACCGGTGGCACCGCGGCGACGTCGAGCGCGAAGTGTATACAGTCCGGCGCCCAATGAGGATCGGGAAGATCCCCCTGCGACGAGACCATTCAGGCTTCGGGTCGGTCTCGGATCGGCGAGCCGATCAACGCGTCTGCATCAGCTGCGCCACGACGGCCAGCGCCACCATCTCCGGCTGCTTGCCCGGAATCCCGGGAATGCCGATCGGACAGGTCACGTGGTCGATCTCGTCGGCGCCGAAGCCGCGCGCCTCCAGCCGGTGGCGGAAGGTCGCCCACTTGCTCTTGCTGCCGATCAGCCCGATGTAGGGCAGATCGCCGGACTCGCGCTGGCGCTTGAGGCAGGCGGCCAGCACGTCCAGGTCCTCGGCATGGCTGAAGCTCATGATCAGCACATGGGAGTCCGGCGCCAGCGTCGCCACGGCCGACTGCACCGGCTCGGACTGCTCGGCGCGGACGTTGTCGGGCAGCGGCTCGGGGAACATGTCCTCGCGACTGTCGATCCAGTGCGCCCGCACCGGGAGCCGCGCCAGCAGATCCACGATCGCGCGCCCCACATGGCCGCCGCCGAAGAGCGCCACCCGCCGCCAGTCGTCCTGCCGCCCCAGGCGATCGGACAGGCCGGCGATGGCCGAGACGTCCAGCCACTCGAAGCTCAGGAACACCACCCCGCCGCAGCACTGCCCCAGCGAGGGTCCCAGCGCGAAGCGCTGGCGGGCGTCGATCACACGGCCCGCGGCCAGCGCGGCCCGCGCGCGGGCGATGGCGTCGAACTCCAGCTGGCCGCCGCCGATGGTGCCGACGACGTCCGAGGCCGTCACCGCCATCCAGGCGCCCACCTCGCGCGGACCGCTGCCCTGCACGTCGTCGACGCGCACCAGCACGGCCGGCTCGCGCGCGAGTCGAAGGGCCAGGGTTTGCCAGGGACGCATCGGATCGGTCGGTGGGGTTCGGGAACTCGGGAGGCGCGGCGGGCCGGATCGGCGGGACGGCTCAGCTGCCCCGGTAGGTCGAGTACGACCAGGGGCTGGCCAGCAGCGGCACGTGATAGTGGGCCCCCGGATCGGCGATGCCGAAATCCAGCGGGACCTCGTCGAGGAAGGCCGGATCCGGCAAGCTCACGCGGCGCGAGCGGAAATAGTCCGCCACCTCGAAGACCAGCCGGTAGCGCCCGGTCAGCAGCGTCGCGCCCTCGAGCAGCGGCGCATCGGCCCGGCCGTCGGCGTTGAGCGTCAGCACCTGCAGCAGGCGCGGCTCGCCGGCCTCGATGCGGTACAGCCGCACGGCCATGCCGCCGGCGGGGCTGCCGTGCATGGTGTCCAGCACGTGGGTGGTGAGCTTGCCCATCGGTCTCTCGCGGTTCGGTGGATGGAAAGCCCAAAGTGTATACACTCCCGGACACATGAACGCACGCGATCACGACGCCGGCACCTCGGTCACCGAGCGCATCACCGCCTCCATCACGCAGGCGATCGTCGAGCGCCGCCTGATGCCCGGCACCAAGCTGGTCGAGCAGCAGCTGGCCGACATCTTCGACTGCTCCCGCACGCTGGTGCGGCAGGCGCTGAACCAGCTCAGCCGGGACCGGCTCGTGAAGCTCGAACCCGCGCGCGGCGCCTTCGTCGCCCAGCCCAGCGTCGAGGAGGCACGGCAGGTCTTCGAGGTCCGCAAGATGCTGGAGGCCGCGATGCTGGCCGACCTCTGCCAGCGCATCACGCCCCAGCAGATCCGCCAGCTCCGCGGCTACCTGAAGCAGGAGCGCGAGGCGGTCACCCGCACCGACGTCCCGGGCCGCACCCGGCTGCTGGCGGACTTCCACGTCGTGCTGGCCCGCATGCAGGGCAACGAGGTGCTGGCGCAGCTGCTGACCGATCTGCTGTCGCGCAGCTCGCTGATCGCGCTGATGTACCAGAGCTCCCATTCCGCCGCCGAGTCGCAGGCCGAGCACGAGGCCATCGTCGACGCGCTCGAGGCCCGCGACAAGCGCGCGGCGCTGAAGCTGCTCGACGCCCACCTCGGCAACGTCGAGGCCAACCTGCGCCTCAACCCGCGCGTGCAGGATCTGAAGTCCGCGCTGCAAGGCTGAAGCCATGAAACCCGTCCTCTCTCCCGGCTACCCGCGCGACCTGATCGGCTACGGCGAGCACCCGCCGCAGGCGCGGTGGCCGGGTCAGGCGCGCATCGCCGTGCAGTTCGTCCTCAACTACGAGGAAGGCGGCGAGAACTCGGTGCTGCACGGCGACGCCGGCAGCGAGCAGTTCCTGTCCGAGATGTTCAACCCGGCCGCCTACCCCGCGCGCCACCTGAGCATGGAGGGCATCTACGAGTACGGCTCCCGCGTCGGCGTCTGGCGGCTGCTGCGCGAGTTCGAGCGCCGCGCCATGCCGCTGACCGTCTTCGGCGTCGCGATGGCGATGGAGCGGCATCCCGAGCTGACGAGCGCCCTGGTCGAGCTGAACCACGAGATCGCCTGCCACGGCTGGCGCTGGATCCATTACCAGGGCATGGACGAGGCCACCGAACGCCAGCACATGGAGATCGGCATGGACATCCTCCAGCGCATGACCGGCGAGCGGCCGTCGGGCTGGTACACCGGCCGCGACAGCCCCAACACGCGCCGGCTGGTGGCGGACTTCGGCGGCTTCGAGTACGACAGCGACTACTACGGGGACGATCTGCCCTTCTGGCTCAAGGTCCGCAAGAGCGACGGCGCGCTGGCGCCGCATCTGGTCGTGCCCTACACGCTGGACTGCAACGACATGCGTTTCGCGCTGCCGCAAGGCTTCAGCCACGGCGACGAGTTCTTCGAGTACCTGCGCGACAGCTTCGACGTGCTCTACGCCGAGGGCGCCGAGACGCCGCGGATGATGAGCATCGGCATGCACTGCCGGCTGCTGGGTCGCCCCGGCCGCCTGCGCGCGCTGCAGCGCTTCCTCGACCACATCGAGAAGCACGATCGCGTCTGGGTCTGCCGCCGCGTCGACATCGCCCGCCACTGGCGCGCCACGCATCCCTTCGACGCCGACAAGGCCTTTGTCTGGGGCTGATCCCGCAGCCACGACGCACGCCCGCACGACCTCGCTGGATCCTCGATCATGACCGCCACCCGCCTCACGCTGTCCCTCCTCAACGCCGCCGACACGGACGGCTTCGTCGCGCTGCTGGACGGTGTGTACGAGCACTCGCCCTGGATCGCCGGGCGCGCCTTCGCGGCTCGGCCGGCCGACGGCTTCGCGAGCCTGGCGGCGCTCAAGCTCGCGCTGGCGGACGTGGTCCGCAACGCCGCGATCGACGAGCAGCTCGCTTTGATCCGCGCTCACCCGGAGCTCGCGGGCAAGGCGATGGTGTCGAAGACGCTGACCGCCGAGTCCACGAACGAGCAGAGCAAGGCCGGACTGACCGATTGCACGCCGGAGGAGTTCGCGCGCCTGCAGCAGCTCAACGCCGACTACAACGCGCGCTTCGGCTGGCCCTTCATCCTCGCGGTGCGCGGCCCGCGCGGCGGCGGACTCTCGCGCGCGCAGATCATCGAGACCTTCGCCCGCCGCCTGAACGCGCATCCGGACATCGAGCGCGCCGAGTGCCTGCGCAACATCCACCGCATCGCGGAGATCCGGCTGAACGACAAGTTCGGTGTCACGCCCACGCTCGGCAACCAGGTCTGGGATTGGGCGGAGTCGCTGGCCCGCTTCTCCGACCCGGGCTATGCCGAACACGGCCAGCTGACGACGCTCTACCTGACCGACGCGCACCGCGCCGCCGCCGGCCAGCTCGCCGACTGGATGCGCGAGTGCGGCTTCGACGAGGTGACCATCGACGCGGTCGGCAATGTCGTCGGCGTCTATCACGGCAAGGATGAGCACGCGGGCAGGCCCGGCGAGGCCGCCGCGCACGAATGGCCGCGGCGCCTGCTCACCGGGAGCCACTACGACACCGTCCGCAACGGCGGCAAGTACGACGGCCGGCTGGGCATCCTGGTCCCCATGGTCTGCGTGCGCGCGCTGCGTCGCCAGGGCCGGCGGCTCAAGCACGGCCTGGAGGTCGTCGGCTTCAGCGAGGAGGAAGGCCAGCGCTACAAGGCGACCTTCCTGGGCTCCAGCGCGCTGGTGGGGCGCTTCGATCCGGCGTGGCTGGATCAGGCCGATGCCGACGGCATCGTGCTGCGCGACCTGATGCGCGACGCGGGACTGCCCGCGACCCTGGACGCGATCCAGGCGCTGAAGCGCGATCCCGCCCGCTACCTCGGCTTCGTGGAGGTCCACATCGAGCAGGGACCGGTGCTCAACGAGCTCGACCTGCCGCTGGGCATCGTCACCTCGATCAACGGCAGCATCCGCTACGTCGGCGAGGTGCGCGGGCTGGCCTCGCATGCGGGCACGACGCCGATGGGACGCCGTCGCGACGCCGCGGCCGCGGTGGCCGAACTGATTCTCTACGTCGAGGATCGCGCCGGCGCGGTGCCGGAGGTGGTCGGCACCGTCGGCCAGCTCCAGGTGCCCAATGGTTCGATCAACGTGATCCCGGGGCGATGCCGATTCAGCCTGGACCTGCGAGCGACGACCGACGCGGCGCGCGACGCACTCGACGCGGACGTGCGCGCCCGGCTCGCCGAGATCTGCGAGCGCCGCGGCCTGAGCTTCACGCTGGAGCGCACCGAGGCCGCCGCCGCCGCGCCCAGCGACGCCGCCTGGCAATCGCGCTGGGAAGCGGCCGTGACCGCGCTGGGATTGCCCGTCCATCGCATGCCCTCGGGCGCCGGCCACGACGCGATGAAGCTGCATCAGGCGATGCCGCAGGCCATGCTGTTCCAGCGCGGTCTGAACCTGGGCATCAGCCACAACCCGCTCGAGGCCATCAGCAACGACGACACCGAACTCTGCGTGCAGGCCTTCCAGGCGCTGCTCGATGCGCTCTGAGCGTCGTCCTCCTCGTCCCGTCGTCGTTCCGGCCCCTGCCCTCGCCTTCGCCCGGACCAGCTCCTCCGCGAACCTGCCGCCATCGTTTTGAGTTGAATCGACCATGACCGCCACGCCCGCCCATCAAGCCCAGTACGACGCGCTCGACGCCTGGATCGCCGCGCATTTCGACGAGCAGGTCCGCTACCTGCAAGCGCTGGTGCGTGTGCCCACCGACACGCCGCCCGGCAACAACGCGCCGCATGCCGCGCGAACGGCCGAGCTGCTCGCCGCCATGGGCTACGAGGCGGAACAGCATCCGGTCCCGCAGGCCGAGGTCCGCGAGTACGGCCTGGAGTCGCTGACCAACCTGATCGTGCGGCGCCGCTTCGATGAGCAAGGCCCGGTGATCGCGCTGAATGCGCATGGCGACGTGGTCCCGCCGGGCGAGGGCTGGACCCACGATCCCTATGGCGCGGAGATCGACGGCGGACAGCTGTACGGCCGCGCGTCGGCGGTGAGCAAGAGCGACTTCTCGACCTACACCTTCGCGCTGCGGGCGCTCGAGGCGCTGCGGGCGCAGGGCGTCGCACTGCGCGGCGGCGTCGAGCTGCACTTCACCTACGACGAGGAGTTCGGCGGCGAGCTCGGCCCGGGCTGGCTGCTCAAGCAAGGCCTGACACGTCCTGATTTCCTGCTCGCGGCGGGCTTCAGCTACCAGGTCGTGACGGCGCACAACGGCTGTCTGCAGATGGAGGTCACGGTGCACGGTCGCATGGCCCATGCGGCGATTCCGGACACCGGCGTCGACGCGCTGCAAGGCGCCGTCGCGATCCTGAACGCGCTGTATGCGCGCAATGCCGAGTACAAGAAGGTCACGTCCCAGGTGGAAGGGATCAAGCATCCCTACCTGAACGTCGGCCGCATCGAAGGCGGCACCAACACGAACGTGGTGCCGGGCAAGGTCGTGCTCAAGCTCGATCGCCGGATGATTCCCGAGGAGGATCCGGTCGTCGTCGAGGCCGAGATCCGCGACACCATCGCCCAGGCCGCGGCGAGCGTCGCCGGCATTGCGGTCGATGTGCGGCGACTGCTGCTGGCGCGCTCGCTGAAGCCGCTGCCCGGCAACCAGCCGCTGGTGGAGGCCTTGCAGCGTCACGGGGAGGCCGTCTTCGGCGAGCCCATCCCGACCTCGGGCACGCCGCTGTACACCGACGTGCGCCTGTATGGGGAGCACGGCATCCCGGCGGCGATCTACGGCGCGGGTCCGCGCACCGTGCTGGAGTCGCACGCCAAGCGCGCTGACGAGCGCGTCGATCTGGCCGATCTGCGCCGCGCGACCCAGGTCGTCGCCCGCACGCTCCTCGACCTGCTGCGCAAGTCCTGACCCCAATCTGGCGCGCGACGCACTCATCGGGTGCTTCGCGTTTTGTATACAAAGTGCAGCGCCGTCTGCATACATTGACCGCCTCGTCGCGGTCGGCCATCGCAAACGATTGGGTACGCCATATGGCGTATGCGGCGTGAAGATGGCATGACGGTTGCGTTGGTCTTCCCTGTTGATTCACAGGAGACCACGATGCTTGCAACCCGCCGCGGCGCCCTTCGCCGGGCCGCCTTCGCGCCCGTCCTCGCGCTGGGCCTGATGACCGGCCTCGTCGCCCAGGCCCAGGCTCAGACCACGCCGATCAAGTTTCAGCTGGACTGGCGCTTCGAGGGGCCCTCGGCGCTCTTCCTGCTGCCCGTCGCCAAGGGCTACTTCAAGCAGGAGAAGCTGGACGTGGCCGTCGACGCGGGCAACGGTTCCGGCGGCGCGGTGCTGCGCGTGGCCTCGGGCGCCTACGACCTGGGCTTCGCCGACATGGCGGCGCTGATGGAGTTCCACGCCAACAACCCCGACGCGCCCGCCAAGCCGGTGGCCGTCATGATGGTCTACAACAACACGCCGGCGGCGGTCCTGGCGCTGAAGAAGAGCGGCATCCGATCCCTCGCCGATCTGAATGGAAAGAAGCTCGGCGCGCCCGTCTTCGACGCCGGCCGGCGCGGCTTCCCCCTCCTGGCGAAGGCCAACCGCATCGGCCCGGTGCAGTGGATCAGCATGGATCCGCCGCTGCGCGAGACCATGCTGGCGCGCGGCGACGTCGACGCGATCACGGGGTTCTCGTTCACCTCGCTGCTGAGCCTGGAGGCGCGCGGCGTGAAGGCCGCGGACGTGGTCGTCTTCCCGTATCCGGACCATGGCGTGAAGCTCTACGGCAACGCGATCATCGCGTCGCCCAGGTTCATCAAGGAGCATCCCGAGCAGCTCAAGGCCTTCCTGCGCGCCTTCGCCAAGGGCGCCAAGGAGGTGATGGCCCATCCCGACGCCGCCATCGCCTATGTCAAGGAGCGCGACGGCATCGCCAACGCGGACCTGGAGAAGCGTCGCCTGCGCATGGCCATCGACGCCGTGATCGCGAGCCCCGACGCGCGCGCCGAGGGCTTCGGCCAGATCGCCGTGCCGCGCATGAGCCTCATGGCCAGCCAGGTCTCGGACGCCTACGGCACGAGGACGCGCGTCGATCCGGGCGCCGTCTGGAACGGCGGCTTCCTGCCCACGGCGGCCGAGCTCGACGTCCTGCCGCCGGCCAGGAAGTGAGCGCCATGTCCATGCCCGCCACCGCCACCGCCGACCGCGCCGCGACCCCGGCCGCGGACCCGGACGCGACGCCCGAAGCGCCCTTCGTCGACTTCCGCGATGTCTGGCTCGCCTACAACGACGAGCTGCTGGCGCAAGGCCGGTACGCGGTCGAGGCGATCGACCTGCGGGTCGGTCGCGGCGAGTTCATCGCCATCGTCGGCCCCTCGGGCTGCGGCAAGTCGACCTTCATGAAACTGAGCACCGGCCTGAAGGCGCCCTCGCGCGGCGAGATCCGCGTCGACGGCCGCACCGTGCACGGACCGCTGAAGATCAGCGGCATGGCCTTTCAGTCGGCCTCGCTGCTGCCCTGGCGCACGACGCTGGCCAACGTCATGCTGCCGCTGGAGATCGTCGAGCCCTACCGCTCGCAGCTCAAGTCGCGCCGCGGGGAATTCGAGGACCGCGCCCGCGCGCTGCTGGCCCGCGTCGGCCTGGCCGGCTACGAGGACAAGTTCCCCTGGCAGCTCTCCGGCGGCATGCAGCAGCGCGCCAGCATCTGTCGCGCGCTGATCCACGAGCCGCAGCTGCTGCTGCTCGACGAGCCCTTCGGCGCGCTGGACGCGTTCACGCGGGAGGAGCTCTGGTGCATCCTGCGCGACCTGCAGGCGGCGCAGGGCTTCAACGTGATCCTGGTGACGCACGACCTGCGCGAATCGGTCTTCCTCGCCGACACCATCTACGTGATGAGCAAGAGCCCCGGCCGCATCCAGCTGCGCCGCGACGTGCCGCTGCCGCGGCCGCGCGATCTGGAGATCACCTACACGCCGGCCTTCGGCGACATCGTCCACGAGCTGCGCGGCCACATCGGCGCGATGAAGCGCCCGGGCGCGGAGCTCGCGCCATGAGCGAGGTCGTCACGAGTCCCGATCGCCCGCGTCACGAGGTCCGTCGCCGCGCCGCCTTCCCGCTCAGGCGCCATGCGCATTGGCTGCTGCTCGCGGTCCTCCTGCTGCTGTGGCAGAGCGTGTGCGGCTTCTTCGAGATCTCCGAGTACCTCTTCCCCAGCCCCTGGCGCATCGGCGAGCAGCTGATCGAGCACCACGCCGTGATCCTCGCGCATGCCTGGCGCAGCTACTGGGTCACGATGCTGGGCTTCGCGTTGTCCATCGTGGTGGGCGTGCTGCTGGGCTGCCTGATGGGGAGCTCGCGCCTGGCCTACGCGGCGATGTATCCGCTGATGACCGGCTTCAACGCCCTGCCCAAGGCGGCCTTCGTTCCCATCCTCGTGGTGTGGTTCGGCATCGGCGCCGGCCCGGCCGTGCTGACTGCCTTCCTGATCAGCTTCTTCCCCATCATGGTCAACATCGCCACCGGCCTGGCGACGCTGGAGCCGGAGCTCGAGGACGTGCTGCGGGTGCTGGGCGCGCGCCGCCGCGACATCCTCTGGAAGGTCGGTCTGCCGCGCTCGATGCCCTACTTCTTCGGCGCGCTGAAGGTGGCGATCACGCTGGCCTTCGTCGGCACCACGGTGTCCGAGATGACCGCCGCCAACGAGGGCATCGGCTACCTGCTGGTGTCGGCCGGATCGTCGATGCAGATGGGGCTGGCCTTCGCCGGCCTGGTCGTGGTCGGCGCGATGGCGATGGCCATGTACGAACTGTTCGCCGTCATCGAGCGCCGCCTGACCGGGTGGGCGCATCGAGGCCAGCCGTCATGAGCGGCCCCACCCGAGCGCCGGATCCCGTTGTCATCGGGCGACCCAGGCTTTCCCCGGCTTTACTTCCCGCAGTACTCCCACAACGATTCCAATCCAAACGGAGCACCTCCATGCATCACAAGCACCTCGCGCTCGCCGTCCTGCCGCTGGCCGCGGTCCTCGCGCTGTCCGGCAACGCGCGGGCACAGAGCAGCGTCTCGCTCTACGGCCTGGTCGACGTGAGCGTCGGCAGCAGCAAGAACCCCGGCGCGGTCGACGCGGTCAAGAACGTCGAGAGCGGCAAGATGAGCACCAGCTTCATCGGCTTCAAGGGCAACGAGGACCTGGGCGACGGCCTGAGCGCCTTCTTCCAGCTCGACGCCTTCCTGCGCGCCGACGGCGGCCAGTCCGGCCGCTACAACGGCGATGCCTTCTGGGCCCGCAACGCCTTCGTGGGGCTGCGCAGCAAGGACTGGGGCGACCTCAAGCTGGGCCGCAACACCACGCCGCTGTTCGTCGCCACGCTGAGCTTCAATCCCTTCGGCGACAGCTTCGGCTACTCGCCCAGCATCCGCCACATCTTCACCAGCAACACCACGACCGGCGACTCGGGCTGGAGCGACTCGGTGCTGTACACGACGCCGACGATGTCCGGGTTCAGCGGCACGGCCTTCGTCGCCGCCGGCGAGGGCCAGGGCGGCCGCAACACCGGACTGAGCGCGCAGTACAACGCGGGCGGCCCCTTCGCGGCGTCGATCGTGTTCCAGAAGGTCGGCAAGGACGGCGGCGCCACGCCGGTCGACGACAGCAAGACCTGGCTGGGTGGGCTGGCCTACGACCTGGGCGTGGTGAAGCTCTTCGGCCAGTACGGCAAGGTCGACAACACGACGCGCCATGTCGACTACAAGATCTACGAGCTGGGCGGCGCGGTGCCGGTCGGCCCCGGCAAGATCCTGGCGCAGTATGGGCAGATCTCGCCCAGCGTCGGCGCCAGGCGCAAGACCTTCACCGTCGGCTACGACCACTGGCTGTCCAAGCGCACCGATGTCTACGCGATGGCCATGAGCGACAAGCTGACCGGGCTGTCCGGTGGCAACAGCTTCTCGGTGGGCCTGCGCCACCGGTTCTGATCCGCGGGCGGCTGCGCCTAGAATGCGCCGCCATGCGCCTCGCCGCCCGTACCTCCCTCGCCCGCTGGATGGTCCTCGTGACCTTCTGGCTGGCGTCGTTGATGCCGGCGGTGTCGATGGCGGCGCGGGCGCTCGACCAGGACATCGTCCCCTGGGCGCCTGTCTGCGGCGCGAGCTTCAACCCGCTCGGCGCCAGCGTCGACGCCGCCACCGCGCCGGACGACCGTCCGGCCGGCGGCGCGCTCGACCAGGAGCACTCGCTGCTCCAGCACTGCCCGTTCTGCCACCTGCATCAGGACGCGCTCCCGCTGCCGCCGGCCCCCGGCGTCCCTCCACTGCGCACCGAGCTGCGCCATGGTCTGCCCGAGCGCTTCTTCAGCGCGTCGGTCACCGCCCATGCCTGGCGCGCCGCGCCGGCCCGGGCCCCGCCCCTGACGGCCTGAGTCCATCGCGGCGCCCGGCGCCGCGCTCGTCTCGCCCCGCTCGCTGAACGCGTCCCCGTCTGGCCGTCTCTCGACGCGCCCCGGGATCCCGCGCCCACGAGCCATCGACCGTCGGAGCTTCCCTTTCATGCACAGCCTTCCCCGTGCGCGCGTCTGCGCGCTGACGGTGCTCGCGTCGCTCATCGCCACCGCCTACGCGGCCGATGAGGCCGGCACCACGTCCGCCTCCCCTGCCACCGCTTCTTCCCCGTCCTCCGCCGGCATCGCCGCGGCCCCCGCCGACGCTCCGTCGCCGGGCAGCACGACCCGCACGCTGGGCGTCGTGCGCGTCGACGGCGCGGCGGCGACCTCGCTGCCCAGCCGCATTCCCACCACGATGGAGGGGCTCACCGGCGAGCAGATCGCCCGCGACGTCAACGCCACCGACGCCGAGGACGCGCTCAAGTACCTGCCCAGCCTGCTGGTGCGCAAGCGCTACATCGGTGACTACAACCACGCCGTGCTGTCCACCCGCGCCTCGGGCACCGGCAACAGCGCCCGCTCGCTGGTCTATGCGGACGGCATCCTGCTGTCCAACCTGCTCGGCAACGGCGCGACCTACGCGCCGCGCTGGGGGCTGGTCTCGCCCGAGGAGATCAGCCGTGTCGACGTGATGTACGGGCCGTTCTCGGCGGCGTACTCCGGCAACGCGGTCGGCGCGGTGGTGGACTTCCAGACCCGCATGCCGACGCGCTTCGAGGCGCACGCGCGGGTGGGCTACAGCCAGCAGCCGAAGGCCTTCCTCGGCGGCGACCGCCACTACGACGCCAAGCAGGCGAGCGCCTCGATCGGCAGCGCCGAAGGCGCGTTCTCCTGGTGGCTGAACGTCGGCCGCACCGACAGCGAGGGCCCGCCGCAGACCTTCGCGAACCGGTTGATCAGCAGCGGCGCGCCGGCGGTCGACGGCAAGGTCGGCGGCGTGACGGCGATCCCCGTCACCGGCGCGGTCCAGGCCCTGAACCGGAGCAACCAGCCCTGGGTGCTGGTGGGCAGCGGCACGCAGTACGACACGGTGCAGGACCAGGCGAAAGTGAAGTTCGCCGTCGACCTCGACCCGGGCCTGCGCGCGCTGTATGTCTTCGGCTTGTGGAGCAACCGATCGGACGGGAACTCACGCAGCTTCCTCACCGATGCGATGGGCCAGACCATCGACCACCGGACCAGCGGCGGCCTCAGCCAGCCGGTGATCATCGACGGCAAGGGCTACACGTTGGGCGCCGGCGATTTCCCGCGGACGCGTGATGAGCTGGAGCATCGGATGCATGCGCTCTCGCTGAAGCGGCGCGTGCGCGACGGGCTGGGGTGGGAGTTGTCGGGCAGCCTGTACGACTACCAGTCCGATCGCTCGCGCGCCTATGCGCCGACGGTGGCGAAGCTGCCCGACGCGGGCCGGCTCACCGACCAGGGCGGCACCGGGTGGACGACGCTCGCCGCGAAGACGACCTGGACGCCCGGCGGAAGCGATCACACGATCGACGCGGGCCTGTCGCAGGACCGCTACCGCCTGAGGACGCGGGTGTACGCGCTCGACGACTGGCGTCGCGGCGCGCCGGGGGCGCAGACCTCGCGCTTCGATGGCGACACGCAGCTGCAGGCCGCCTTCGCGCAGGACGCCTGGGCCTTCGCGCCGGACTGGTCGGCGGTGCTGGGCTTGCGCGGCGAGCGCTGGCAGGCCTTTGACGGCATCACGCAGTCGGGCGTCAACACGCTGCTGCATCCGCGGCGCGCGCAGACCGCGTGGTCGCCCAAGGCCGCGTTGTCCTATGGGCTTGGTGAGCACTGGGTGCTGAAGGCCAGCACCGGTCGCGCGGTCCGTTTCCCCACGGTGAGCGAGCTGTATCAGGGCGGCTTCAACGCCAAGGGCGAGGCCATCAACAACAACCCCGATCTGAAGCCCGAGCGCAGCTGGACCAGCGAGCTCAGCGCGGAATGGACCGGCGCCGGACGTGACGGGCTGCGGATCACGCTGTTCCACGAGGACAGCCGCGATGCGCTGTACGCGCAGCTCAATGTCGCGACCAATGCCAACACGGTGCAGAACATCGATCACATCCGGACGCGGGGCGTGGAGCTCAGCGGCACGGCGGCGGTGCTGCCGCGCTGGACGGTGACCGGCAGCGTGACCTTCGCGGATTCGGTGATCCTCGCGAACGCGGGCTACGCGACCGTGCCGGGCGACACCGTGGGCAAGTGGCAGCCACGCGTGCCGCGCTGGCGGGCGACGCTGCTCACGCAATGGCAGGCGACGGAGGCGCTCAACCTCAGCCTGGGGGCGCGCTACAGCGGGAAGCAGTTCAGCACGCTGGACAACAGCGATCCGAACGGATTCGCCTACATGAGCGCGAGCAAGTACTTCACCGTCGACGCACGCGCCCAGTGGAAGGTCGACCGCCAATGGACCGTCGCGGCGGGGATCGACAACCTCAACAACTACCAGTACTGGAACTTCCATCCGTATCCGGGGAGGACGTTCCAGGTGGAGGTGCGCTGGGACTACTAGCGCGGCCAGCGGGTCAGGCGGGGAGGCCCTCGCCGGACCAGTTCCGCGCGACGTGGACAACGCGTTCGATGCGAAGCTCCGGCGGTGGAACGCGGTAGTGCACGCGGTAGTTGTGCTTGACGGGCAGGACGCCGAGGTCGGAGTTCTTCTGAGCTGTGCCTATCCCGGGGAACGCCGACAGCAATCGGAACTTCTTGATGAACTCTTCGGCCATCTTCTCCGCGGCGAGAGGGTTGTCGTCTTGGATCCGTCGCAGGATCTCGACGAGATCCTGGCGAGCCTGCGGCGTGATGACGGCGCTCATGGCTTGGACGACTGGCCTTTCGACCTCGCCGCTCCGAATCGTTCACGGAGTTCCTTCTCCAGCTCCTCGAGCGGAATCGACGGCTCACGCATGCCGGAACGAATTCCCTCTCGAACAAGACGGTACTCGTGCGCCTCCCAGTTGCCGGGATCGAAGAACTCGGGGCTGTTGATGAACAGTGCTTCGTTCATCAGACGAAGGGCGTACGCCTCGACTGAGAAATGCAACGCGATGGGGGACGTGCGCAGACGCTCCATCATTTCGGCATCCATCGTCAGGGTCAGACTGGACGGCGCCGAGGCCTGTGCGTCCGCGGCACTGGGGTCGTCACCGCGACCCGCCAGTTCCTCCCGCACGTCCTTCAAAGGGAAGTCGCGGCCTCGCGCGAGGGACTCTCGGCTCTCCTGCAGTTGCCGGTACTCGCGCGCCTCCTCGTTGTCCGGATCGAAGAACTCGGGGCTGTTGATGAAGAGCGCTTCCTCGATCAGCCTCTCGACATGCTCGCCGAGAGAAAGGTGGGAGGCCGCCGCGCCCGCTTCCAGCTTGCGCAGCGACTCCGCATCGATGCGGAGGGTCAAGGTGGCGGTCTCGGGCGGGGACATCGGGCGGCGGACATAGGTCGGGTCCGGGAGGGCAACCATTCTGCACCTGCACTTTCTTGAAGAAGGGATGAGCCATTCTTGAAGCGCTTTGTCCTGTCGCCATCGGCCCCAACGCCGTTCAGACCGCTTCACCGACTTGAACATGCCAGCGCCCGCCGCCCCTTCCCCATCCGAATCGAGCGTAAGGCCGCGCCACGTCTGCAAACTCGTCTCGCCAGCGACATCTCGAAGACCACCAAGATGTGCGAGTCGCATCGGCCACACGCCCCGCGAGCCCTGCGCGTTTGCCCGCCCTGACGAACGACACCCCCCGTCGACAGGGGCACAATCCTGCGCCACCGCCCCGTGGCCACGAGCCCCGCGGCGGCGTCCTCGACTCTCAGGAGCTCATCGCATGAATGTCCGTCTCACGCTGACCGCCGCCCTGGTGGTCGGTCTCGGCAACGCCGCGGTCGCCACCGCGCAGACGCCCGCGGCCCCCGTCGCGGCCGCCCCGTCCGCCGCGCAAGGCCTGACCTACCCGGTCACCCGCAAGGTCGACCAGACCGACAACTACCACGGCACCGTCGTCGCCGACCCCTATCGCTGGCTCGAGGACGACAACAGCGCCGACACCAAGGCCTGGGTCCAGGCCGAGAACGCGGTCACCGAGAAGTTCCTCGGCGCGATGCCCCAGCGCCTGCCCACCCGCAAGCTCTACACCGAGCTCTACAACTTCGAGAAGTTCGGCGTCCCGTACAAGGAAGGCGGCCGCTACTTCTGGAGCCGCAACGACGGCCTGCAGCAGCAGTCCGTGCTCTACACGGCCCGCCACCTGAAGGACGCCCCGCAGGTCGCGCTCGACCCCAACACCCTGTCCAAGGACGGCACCGTCGCCCTGTCCGGGACCGCCGTCTCCAAGGACGGCCGCCTGATGGCCTACGGCATCGCCGGCGCGGGTTCCGACTGGCAGACCTGGAAGGTCCGCGACCTGGAGACCGGCAAGGACCTGCCCGACACCATCGAATGGGTGAAGTTCTCGATGGCGTCCTGGACGCCGGACGGCAAGGGCTTCTTCTACGCCCGCTACGACGCGCCCAAGGCCGGCGAGGCCCTCACCGGCACCAACTACTTCCAGAAGGTCTACTACCACCGCCTGGGCACGCCGCAGTCGGCCGACACGCTGGTGCTGGAGAACCCCGCCGAGAAGCAATGGGGCTTCGGCACCGACGTGACCGACGACGGCCGCGTCGCGCTGATCACCATCAGCCGCGGCACCGAGCACGCCAACGGCCTGATGGTGCTTCCGCTGGACGGCCACGGCGGCTACGCCGGCGCCAAGCCCGTGCCCGTCACGCTGAGCTTCGACGCCGAGTACTCGCCCGTGGTGCTGGACGGCCAGCGCCTGATCGTCAAGACCGACAAGGACGCGCCCCGCGGCCGCCTGATCGCGATCGACCTGGACAAGGACTGGAAGGCCAAGGACGCCAAGTCCTGGACCACCCTGGTGCCCGAGACCAAGGACGCGCTGTCCACCGCCAGCGGCGTCGGCGGCCAGTTGGTGCTGAGCTACCTGCAGGACGCCTCGACCCTGGTGCGCGTGCACGCGCCCAGCGGCAAGCATGTGCGCGACATCGCGCTGCCCGGCGTGGGCACCGCGGCCGGCTTCGGCGGCAAGTGGAACGACGCCGAGACCTTCTTCAGCTACACCGGCCTGACGACCCCGGGCGAGATCTGGCGCCTGGATGCCCGGACCGGCAAGACCGAGCTGTTCAAGCGCACCAAGACCGCCTTCGACGCCGACCAGTTCGAGAGCAAGCGCGTCTTCGTCACCAGCAAGGACGGCACCCGCTTCCCGATCTTCATCGCCCACCGCAAGGGCCTGAAGCTTGACGGCACCAACCCCACCCTGCTCTACGGCTACGGCGGCTTCAACGTGCCCATGACCCCGGGCTACGGCGTCACCGCCGCCACCTGGATGAAGATGGGCGGCGTCTACGTGCTGGCCGTGCTGCGCGGCGGCGGCGAGTACGGCTCCGAGTGGCACGACGCCGGCACCAAGCTGCGCAAGCAGAACGTGTTCGACGACTTCATCTCGGCCGGCGAATGGCTGGTGGCCAACCAGTACACGCAGCCGGCCAAGCTGGCGATCAACGGCGGCTCCAACGGCGGACTGCTGATCGGCGCCGTGGTGAACCAGCGTCCGGACCTGTTCGGCGCCGCGGTGCCGCAGGTCGGCGTGATGGACATGCTGCGCTTCCACAAGTTCACCATCGGCTGGGCGTGGATCTCGGACTACGGCAGCTCGGAGAACCCGGACGAGTTCAAGGCGCTGTACGCCTACTCGCCGCTGCACACCGTCAAGAGCGGCAAGAAGTACCCGGCCATCCTGGTGACCACCGGCGACCATGACGACCGCGTCGTCCCCGCCCACAGCTTCAAGTACACCGCGACGCTGCAGGCCGCCGACACCGGCCCCGCGCCCAAGCTGATCCGCATCGAGACGCAGGCCGGCCACGGCGCCGGCAAGCCGACCTCCAAGATCATCGAGGAGCGCGCCGACATGCTGGCCTTCATCGCCAACACCTTCGGCATGGACGTCAAGTAAGCGCGCCAGCCCCCCGCGGTCCCGCGCCGCGGGCGCGCCCGCCAGGCCCGGCCCGTCCTCGGACGCGCCGGGCCTTTTCACGTCGGCGGCGGCCGTCGGGCGAGCGTGATCGCCGGACACCGGAAATGGCCGTGAAATCCGGCCAGTTGTTTGACCGGATTTGGGGCCTGTTCTTCTCGTCTCGGTCTCTCTGCCAAAGGCGAAGATGCGAAGCATGAAGACACGCCGCGCCCCCTTCTCCCCGCAGACCACGCCCCCGCGTCCCTGCCCACGGAGTCCAGGACCCGCGCGCGCGCCCGACCCCGGGCGCTGAGCTTCACCGCTTCGTCCAAGCGCCCAGGCCGCGTCCCGCACGGGTCGCCTCATGGCCGGCGCTCACGCGCTCCCGATTCGCCACGCCGCAGCGCCACGCTCCCCGCAGTACGGAGCGTCCAGGCGGCGTCCACAGCGCTCTTGCCCGATCCCGTCGACGCGGGGTCGGGCTTTTTTTCGGCCCCCGCGGCCGGCGGGGTTCGCGCCGATCGGAGGTGGCACGCGCGTCGTGCGACGCGATCAGCGCTTCCCGAGCGCGTAGGCGCGCACGGTGTCTCCAGGCCTCGTGCCGGTCGAGCCATGGCCGCCGGCGACCACCAGCAGGTACTGCCGGCCGTCGGCGCCGAGGTAGGTCATCGGCGTGGCCTGCCCGCCCGCGGGGAGGCGCGATTCCCACAGCGGGCGGCCATCGTCGACGTCATAGGCGCGGACGTAGTCGTCCATGCTGCCCGACAGGAAGGCCACCCCGCCCGCCGTCAGCAGCGGACCGCCCAGGCTGGGCACGCCCAGCCGCAGCGGCAGCGGTACCGGGGACAGGTCGCGCACCGTGCCGTTGCGATGGCGCCAGATCACCTGTCCGGCGTTCAGATCCACGCCGGCGACGGTGCCCCAGGGCGGCGCCTGGCAGGGGATGCCCAGCGGCGAAGTGAAGGGCCGCATCCTCGCGGCGAAGGGGGCGCCGAAGTTCTCGTTGAGCGCCGGCAGCGCGCCGCGGGGCGGCCCCTCGTCCTGCACCAGCTGCGAGGTGTCGTCGTGCCGCGGCACCAGTTGCGAGGTGAAGGCCAGCACCGCCGGCGTGGTGAAGGCGATGCCCCGTACCGGGTCCACCGCGATGCCGCCCCAGTTGAAGACGCCGAAGTTGCCGGGATTGATGATGGACCCCTGCGTCGACGGCGGCGTGAAGCGGCCCTCGTAGCGCAACCGGTGGAAGGCGATGCGGCACCAGAGCTGGTCGAACATCGTCACGCCCCACATGTCGCGCTCGGTCAGCTCGGGCGGGTTGAAGGAGATCGCCGACACCGGCTGCGTCGCCGCCGTGTGGTCGCCGGCCGCCGCGCCCTGCGGCGCCGGCGTCTCGGTCACCGGGAAGACGGGCTTGCCGTCGCGGCGGTCCAGCACGAAGAGCTCGCCCTGCTTGGTCGGCTGCACCAGCGCCGGCACCCGCTGGCCGCGCACCGTCAGGTCGACCAGCGTGGGCTGCGCGGGGACGTCGTAGTCCCAGAGGTCGTGATGGACCGTCTGGAAGACCCAGCGGACCCGGCCCGTCGCCAGATCCAGCGCCACCACCGCCGACGAATGGCGCTCCACCGCCGGCGAGCGCTTGCCGCCCCATTGGTCCGGCGGCTGATTGCCCATCGGCAGGTAGACCAGGCCCAGCGCCTCGTCGACGCTGGCGATGGACCAGCTGTTGGGCGAGTTGGCGGTGTAGGTCCGCCCGGCCGGCAGCGGCGCGGTCTCCTCCGGATTCGCCGAGTCCCAGTTCCAGACGAGCTGGCCGGTCTCGACGTCGTAGGCGCGGATGACACCGGACTGCTCCTTGATCGAGGCGTTGTCCAGCACGGTCCCGCCCACGATCACCAGCCGGCGCGTGACCACCGGCGGCGAGGTCGAGTAGTAGGCCCCCGGCTTCAGGTTGGGCATGCCCGCCCAGAGGTCGACCACGCCGTCGCGGCCGAAGCGGGGACAGGTCTTGCCCGTCGCGGGATCGAGCGCGATCAGCCGGCCGTCCGCGGTCGGCATGAAGAGCTTGGCGGCGCAGAACGCCGGGGCCGGGGCGCTCGGGGCCGGAGCCGCCGCGTCGGCGGCGGCCGAGGTCCGCGAGGACGCCGCCGGCGCGGTGTCGACCGGGTCCGTCGGGGGCGCCTGGTACGACAGGCCCCGGCAGGTCAGATGCTGCAGCGCCAGCCCACCCCGGATCCGCGGGTCGTAACGCCACAGCTCGCGCCCGGTGGTCGCGTCCAGCGCCATCGCCTTCTGATGCGGCGTGCACAGGAACAGCCGTTCGCCGACCTTCAGCGGCGTGACCTCGAAGGTCGTCTCCTTCGGATCGCCGGGCTGGCCGCGCCGGTCACCGGTGTGGAACTCCCAGGCGACCTGGAGCTCGCCCACGTTGGCGGCGGTGATCTGCCTCAACGGCGAATAGCGCTGACCGTGACCCGTGCGACCGTAGGCGTGCCACTCTCCGTCGGGTACCGGAGCCGCCGCCGATCCGCCAGGGATGGTCGACGACGCGGCGACCGGGACCATCGGGGCGGACGTCGCCGGTGCCCCCGGCGCCGGTGGCATCCGTCCCTCCACCGCCTGCGCGTCCCGCGACCAGGACAGCAGCGCCACCACGACGAAGGCGCCCAGGCCGAGCGCCAGCACCGTGGCCGGCGGACTGCGCAGCGCGACGCGGCGCGGGTCGTCCACGGGCAGGTGGCGGCGCATCGTCGGCACCAGCAGCAACAGCACCAGCCCGATCACGAACGGGACCCCCATCCGCGCGCCCAGCGGCCACCAGTCCAGGCCCGCCTCCCAGAGGCTCCAGACCAGCGTGGCGACGAAGTAGGCGGCATAGCCGTAGACGGCGCCGCGCAGCCGCCCCCACATCAGCGCGCCCACGACGAGCCAGGCCAGGCCCGACAACGCGTAGTGCCAACTGCCACCGACCGAGGCCAGCCAGCCGCCGGCGGCCAGCAGCACGAAGCCCAGCACGATCAGCACGCCGCCCAGGACGCGGGCGAGCCAGGGGACGGGAGACAGCGTGGGGGCGAGCACAGTGGACATGGCGGGCATCGCGAGGCGATGTGGACAAGCGGTCCGCCGTGCTGGCAATCGCCATGCCGGTTGCCCACGCCGACTGTGGACAAGTCAGAGGAAAAGCTGAGGCCGGTGCGTACAACCCGTTGATTCGACAAGGGGTTTCTTGTCTTGCCTCAATTTTGAGCAGCATGCCGGGCCTCGCGCCCGTCCCCGGGCGGTCTCGCCCTCGCCCTCAGGCCGCCTCGAGCTTGCCCTCGACCCGCAGCAGCGTCTCCAGCGCCTGGCTGCGCAGGCCGTAGAAGCGCTTGATCTCATCGAGCTGCGCCAGCAGTTCCGCGCGCCGCGCCGGGGTCGGGTCTTGCGCGCGCTTCACCGCCAGCACCATCTTGTTCTTGCTGGTGTGCTCGAGCGCGATGAACTCGATCACCTGCGTGTCGTAGCCCATCAGCTCCAGCAGCAGCGCGCGCAGCGAGTCGGTCACCATCTCCGCCTCCTGGCCCAGGTGAATGCCGTGCTGCAGCAGCGGCCGCAGCGCGGCCGGCGTCGTCATCTGCGGGCGGATCTCCTTGTGGCAGCAGGGCGCGCACATGATCACGCGGGCGCCGCTGCGCAGGCCGAAGTGCATCGCGTAGTCGGTGGCGATGTCGCAGGCATGCAGGGCCACCATCACGTCCAGCGGCTGGTCGCCGCGCTCGCGCACGTCGCCGTGCTCGAAGCTCAGGCCCGCCAGCGCATGGCGCGCCGCCGCGGCATTGCCCAGGGCCACCATGTCCTGCTTGAGCTCCACGCCCTGCACGGCCGGGGCCAGGCCTTGCGCGCGCAGCCAGTCGTGCATCGCGAAGGTCAGGTAGCCCTTGCCGGAGCCGAAATCGGCCAGCCGCACCGGCGTCCCCGGCGCGTCCAGACCGGCCTTGCGGACCGCGGCGCCGAAGATCTCGATGAACTTGTTGATCTGCTTCCACTTGCGGGCCATCGCCGGCACCAGCGCGGCGCGGCCCTTGACCTCGTGGGTGACACCCAGCTCGCGCCAGAACGGGCTGTCCAGCGACAGCGCGCGGGGTTTCTCCCGGTCATGGCCCGAGGCGGCGGCCACGCCACCGGACGGCTCGTCGCCGTCGGTCTCGGCGCTGCCCGAGGCGGTCGCGCCGCCCTTGCGCCCCACCTGCAGCAACGGCTTGCCCTTGCGACTGAAGCGCAACTGCACCTCCTCGCCGACGGTGTCCAGGTGGGCCTGCATGAAATCGCGGCCCAGCAGGTCCGCGATCAGCGCGAGGCCCTCGTCCAGGCCGTGGTTCTTGGTGATGTCCTTGGTCTTGTGCCGCCACAGGAAGCTCAGCGCGCGCTCGCCGCGCAGCTCGATGTCGCGCACGGTCAGGCGCTCGATGCTGGCGTCCTCGCCCTCGTGGCGATTCAGCAGCAGGCGCTGGAAACGGCGCTCGGCCAGCGCGGTGCGCAGCAAGCGCAGGAAGCGTTGGCGCTCATCGGGCGCGGGCGTGTCGGCGGGGGACGGGGCGAACAGGGGACTTCCGGAAGACATGGGACCGGATTGTCCCTGTTCAGCCCGGGCCGTCGAGCACCAGCAGCCAATGCCCTTCGCCGATCACCGTGGCATCCGCCTCCATCAGCGTGAAGCTGAGCGGCTGCGGCGGCCCCCCGGACGGTGGGCGGATGGTCAGCGAGGCGGGTGGCGCGCCCGCCCGTCGCCGCAGCGCCTCGCGATGCACCCAGGCCATCACCTCGGGCGGCAGGCGGGCGTGGTCGGCCCAGGGCGGCGGGAAATAGGCGGCCATCAGGGCGCGCGACTGCGGCGTCTGCCAGGCGCAATGGCCGTCGCGCTCGCGCACCGCCATGCTGGCCACGGGTCGCCGCGGCGCGACCGGATCGGCGGCCTGCGTGGGCTTGAGCAGGCGCTCGATGCGCTGCAGCAGGTCGCTCATGCGCACCGGCTTGACCAGACCGTCCGCGGCGCCGGCCGCCCGCAGCGCGTCCAGCCGGTGGGCGTCGCGCAGACGGCTCAGCGTCAGCACCGGCGCCGGTCCGACGGCCAGGCGGCGCAGCAGCTCGATCGGGCCGTCGCCGGGCAGCTCGGGCAGCTCCATGTCCATCACCACCAGGGCCGGACCCGCGTGCAGGCCGTCGATCGCGGCGATGGCGTCCGCGGCGCGCAGCAGCTCGTAGCCGCTCTCCTCGAGCACCGCGGCCAGCGGCTGCACCGCCAGGGTCTGGACGACCAGCAGGCGGGCGGGCGACCGGCCCCGGCTCGGGGGCGGCGTGATCGGAGCGTCGAGCGGCGGCATCGGCATGCGCATCCCCATACAAGTCCCATGCCTGCTTGGCCCGGCCAGCGTGCCAAGCCCGGAACTCCGCCGCAATCCCCCGGATCGTCGGCGGATCGGCGGGCAAGGCCTGACGCACAATGGCCGGCGCCATGGACGATACCCCTGCCTCGCCCGACGACGACCTGAACGCCGCACCGCCCCCTCCGGAGCCCGCGGCGCCCGTGGCCGCGCCCGCGACGCCGTCGGCGCCGTGGGAGGGCCCGTCCCCGGATGTCGTGGCCTGGCTGCTGGTCAATTGGCACAACAAGCATCCGCTGGCGCGCCGGCTGGGCATCAAGGATGTGCACACCGTCGGTGCGGTCGCCCTCCCCTTCATGGCGCAGGCGCTCCCCAAGGAGCCCAGCCTGGAAGCGCCCGCCACGGCCGAGGCGGCCGGCGACGCCGCGCCCGCCAAGCCCGGGCGGCGCTGGCCCTGGCAGCGCCGCGCGGCGCCCGCCACCGGTCCCCGCCCCGCCTGGCGGGAGGAATTCATCCCCGGACTGAAGACGGCCGACGTGGCCGTGCTGGCCCTGGACAACGGCTTCACCAGCGCGCCCGACGAGCTGCCGCTGCGCCGCGTCGAGATCGACGACCAGGCGCTGGCCGGCGAGGCGAACCAGCCTGGTGCATGGCCGATGGAATTGGTGCTGCTGAGCGCCGCCTTCGACATCGGCCCGGCCCGACGCCGCGTGCTGGTGGGACGGCGCGACCAGGTGCTGGGCCGGCGCGCGCTGGATCCGATGCGACTGGGCATCGTCGGCGGCGTGGCGGCCTTGCTGCTGATCGTGGCGATCTGGGCGGCCTGGCCGTCCGGCCCGTCGGCGAAGGAGAAGGCCGCGATGGCCGCGGCCGAGGCGGCATCGGCCGCTTCCGCGGCCGCGGCGGCCCAGGCGGCATCCGCGGCCTCGGCGGCAGAAGCCGCCGCCGCGAGCGCGGCCGCGGCGCAGGCGGCGTCGGCGGCTTCCGCCGCGGAGGCGGCGTCCGAGGCCGCTTCCGGCGCGAGCGCGCCCGAGGCCCCGGCCTCGGCGGCCTCGGGCGCGCCCGCGGCCGCGTCGTCACCCATGGCCGGCGGCCTGATTCCGGGCATCCGCCCGACGCTGCACAGCGGCGTCGAACGCGCCCAGCGAGAACGTGAGCAGGCCGCTGCCAACACCCCCGCGGGCGGAGGCAAGGACGCGGTCAAGGACAAGACCGCGGCGAAGGACGAGAAGTCGCCGAAGGACGACAAGGACGCGAAGGCGTCCAAGGACAAGGCCGCCGACGCCGCCAAGCCGGGCGCTTCCGCGCCGGCGACGGAGGCCGAGAAGCGCCTGGCCGTCGACGACGCGGGGCTGACCAGCCTGATGAAGCGCGGCATGGTGCCGGGCGGCAAGCCGGTGGCCCTGGTCGGCCTGCCGGTGAAGAGCAAGGCCGACGCGGAAGCTCAGCTCGCTCGCATGCGCGAGATGATCGCGGCGACCATGGGCGGCACCGGACCGGCGAACGCCGACGTGTTCCAGACCAAGGAAGGCTGGCGCGCCGCCGTCTGGCCCTTTGCCACGCGCGAGGAAGCGCAGCTCATCAACGCCACCCTGCTGGCCCGCGGGATGCGGGCCCGGGCGGTCGACTTCTGAGCGCGCCCGGGGAGTGCCCCGGGATCGATCAGGACCGGTAGTCGGCGTTGATCGTCACGTACTCGTGGCTGAAGTCGCAGGTCCAGACCGTGGTCTCGGCCGCGCCGCGGTTCAGGCCCACGCGCACCGTGATCTCGCTCTGCTTCATCACGCGCTGGCCGTCCTCTTCCTTGTACTCGGGGCGGCGGCCGCCTTGCGTCACGACGTGCACGTCGTCCAGGTACAGGTCGATCAGGCTCTGGTCCAGGTCGGCGATGCCGGCATAGCCGACCGCGGCCAGGATGCGGCCCAGGTTGGGGTCGCTGGCGAAGAAGGCGGTCTTGACCAGCGGGGAGTGTGCGATCACGTAAGCCGCCTTGCGGCACTCGTCCTCGTCCTTGCCGCCCTGCACCACCACCGAGATGAACTTGGTCGCACCCTCGCCGTCGCGCACGATGGCCTGCGCCAGCTGGCGCGACACGTCCACCACCGCGTCGCGCAGCGCGCGGCCTTCGGCGCTGGTCAGCGAGGTGATGCGCTCATGACCGGCCTGGTGCGTGGCGATCAGGACGAAGGAATCGTTGGTCGAGGTGTCGCCGTCGATGGTGATGCGATTGAAGGACTGGTCCGCGGCGTCCTTGACCAGCGGCTGCAGCAGCTCGGGCGCAATGACGGCGTCGGTGGCGACGTAGCCCAGCATGGTGGCCATGTTGGGACGGATCATGCCGGCGCCCTTGGAGATGCCGGAGATGGTCACCGTCTTGCCGCCGATCGTGACTTGCTTCGAGCAGGCCTTGGGCAGCGTGTCCGTGGTCATGATGCCGGCGGCGGCCTCGGCCCAGTGGTCGGCCTTCAACGCGGCGATCGCGGCCGGCAGGCCGGCGACGATGCGGTCCACCGGCAGCGTCTCCATGATCACGCCGGTCGAGAACGGCAGCACCTGTTGCGGCGCGATGCCCAGTTCCTTGGCCAGCGCGTCGCAGGTCTGGCGCGCGCGGGCCAGGCCGTCGGCACCGGTGCCGGCGTTGGCGTTGCCGGTGTTGATGACGATCGCGCGGATCGCGGCGCCCGCGGCCAGGTGCTCGCGACAGACCTGCACGGGCGCGGCGCAGAAGCGGTTGGCGGTGAACACGCCGGCCACGCTCGCGCCCTCGTCCAGCGCGATGACGGTCAGGTCGCGGCGGTTGGCCTTGCGCACGCCAGCCATCGTGATGCCCAGGCGCACGCCGGGCACGGGCAGCAGGGATTGCGGGTCGGGGGCGGTCAGGTTGACGGGCATGGCGGTCGGGGGCGTTGAGGACGTTGAAAAATGGACGCGCGATTGTAGGAGCGCCCCCGGCGCGTCCGCGCCCTCATGTCCCGCACCGCCACGTGGAAACAGCGGCGGCAGGCCGGCGCGCGGAAACGACGACGCCCCGGCGAGGCGGGGCGTCGAACGGGGATCGCCGCGGTCGGCGGCGGCCGGGTCAGGTGTTCTGCTTGCGGCGCCGGTTGAGCATGAGCGCCATCAGGCCCAGGCCGGCGATGAACAGCGCGTAGCTCTGGGGTTCGGGCACGGCCGGCGCCAGGTTGAAGGTGCTGGAGTAGGTCGCCGCGACCGGGCTGCCCGCGCCCAGCGTGCCGCCCGCGTAGCCCTTGACGGTCAGCACCAGGTCGCCCGACAGCGGCGTCGACAGGTTGCCGTAGGTCACGCCGGTGCTGCCCGGGACGGCCGTCAGCGACAGCTGCGTGCCGTTGAGCCAGACGCTGCTGAAGGTGATCTGCTGGTCGGCGCTGGCGCCCATGGTCACCAGCGAGAACTCGAACAGCGAGGCGCTGCTCGCCTTGAAGTGGAAGCTGTCCTCGAAGCTGCCGGCTTCCAGGTGGGTGTTCGAGGTGGCCGCGGTGTAGCCGGTGGACGGGCTGCCGACCAGGGTCAGGTTCTGCGACTGGTTCTGCGAGGCGGCACCGGCGGTCGTGGCGGCCAGCGCCAGCGCGACGGCGGCGATGGCGGGAGCGAAGCGGGAAGTCAGCGACATGGAGGCGTCCTCGGAGGCGTGTTCTGGATGCGCGGGGGTCAGGCCTTGACGGCGGCGGCCTTGGCGGCCTTGCGGCGGACGCCGATCACGCCCAGCAGGCCCAGACCGGCCAGCGCCATCGAGGCGGGCTCGGGGATCTTGGTCACGTTGACGGTGCCCGAGTAGCTGGCGTTGATCGCGGTGCCGGCGGCCAGACCGCTGCCGGCGTAGCCGTGCACGGTCAGCACCAGCGGGCCGTTGGTCGCGAAATTGGCCAGATTGCCCTGCTCGATGCCGTCGGGGTTGCGGCCCATCGGCGTGACGCTGAACTTGTAGCTGACGCCGTTCAGCGTCGCGGTCACGAAGTCGATGTCCAGCATCGCGGTCGAGCCGATGGTGGTCAGGCTGCCGTTGACCCAGGACTGGAAGTTCCAGCCGGTGAAGGTGAAGGTGTCGACGAACTCGCCGGCCACGGTGTGCACGGTCGAGAAACCGGCCGTCAGCGTGTTGGCGTTCGTGCCCGACTGCAGCGCCACGGTCTGCTCCGCGGTCACGACCGAGGCCTGCGCGGCAACGGCGCCGGCAGCCAGCGCGGCGGCGAGAGTGAGGCGGGCGAAGAGGTTCATGGCGATCTCGTGAAAGGTCTGCGACCCGGGGGTCGGGTGTTGCGTCGCACTGTATCGATGGGGCGCCGAGGACGGTCCCCCGCGCTGCGGGGGGAGAAAGGGTCAACCGTGCGAGTGGCGTGACATTGCTCACGGCGAGACAGCCGTCTCGACAGGAATTGCCGGCGCTTCGGGCGACATGCGCCCATGTCGCCGCGCGAATCAGCCGGGCGCCGACGGCTTGCCGCCGGGTGAGGACGGTCCGCGGGTGGCCCTGGAATGAGACACGGCGCCCGTGGGCGCCGTGGGTCCGGGATCGCCTCGGCGGCGATCGAAGCGGCCGATCAGGCCAGCTTGCCGTGGCAGGCCTTGAACTTCTTGCCGCTGCCGCAGGGGCAGGGATCGTTGCGGCCGACATGGCCCCACTCGGGCGGGATCGGCTGCTGGCCCGGATTCGTCGGGGCCGCGTCCTGCGACACCGAGCCGTCCTCGTTCGGATGCGTGTAGGTCACGTTGCTGACGTTCTCGGCGCGCTGCTCGATCGCGTCGGCGGCCGCGGTGGCCTCCTCCTGCGACTGGATGCGCACGTTCAGCAGCACGCGGGTCACTTCCAGCTTCACCGAGTCCAGCAGTTGCGAGAACAGCTCGAAGGCCTCGCGCTTGTATTCCTGCTTGGGGTTCTTCTGGGCGTAGCCGCGCAGGTGGATGCCCTGGCGCAGGTAGTCCAGCGAGGCCAGGTGCTCGCGCCAGTGCTGGTCGATGCTCTGCAGCAGGACCATGCGCATGAACGGGGTGAACTGCTCCAGACCCACGCGGTCCAGCTTGTCCTGGAACGCGACGTCGCCGGCCTTGAGCACAGCGTCGAGGATGTCCTCGTCGGTCAGGGTCTCGCTCTTCTTGAGCATCTCGCCCAGGCCGATGTCGAGCTTCCACTCGTCGCGCAGCACGCGCTCGAGCGCGGGCAGGTCCCACTGCTCCTCGAGCGACTCTTCCGGGACGAAGCCGCGGACCACGTCCGTCAGCGTGCCGGTGCGCAGGTGGGCGATCTGCTCCAGCATCTCCTGCGCCTCGAGGATCTCGTTGCGCTGCTGGTAGATGACCTTGCGCTGGTCGTTCGACACGTCGTCGTACTCGAGCAGCTGCTTGCGGATGTCGAAGTTGCGGGCCTCGACCTTGCGCTGGGCGCTCTCGATCGAACGCGTCACGATGCCGGCCTCGATGGCCTCGCCCTCGGGCATCTTGAGCCGGTCCATGATCGCGCGCACGCGGTCGCCGGCGAAGATGCGCATCAGCTGGTCGTCCAGCGACAGGTAGAAGCGCGAGGAGCCCGGGTCGCCCTGACGGCCGGAACGGCCGCGCAGCTGGTTGTCGATGCGGCGGCTCTCGTGACGCTCGGTCGAGATCACGCGCAGACCGCCGGCGGCCTTGACCTGCTCGTGCACCGGCAGCCATTCGGCCTTCAGCGCGGCGATGCGCGCTTCCTTGTCCGCATGCGAGAGCGACTCGTCCGCCTCGATCGCCGCGACGTCCTTCTCGATGCTGCCGCCCAGCACGATGTCGGTGCCGCGGCCCGCCATGTTGGTGGCGATGGTGATCACGCCCGGGCGGCCGGCCTGGGCAATGATGTCGGCCTCGCGGGCGTGCTGCTTGGCGTTCAGCACCTGGTGCGGGAGCTTGGCCTGGGTCAGCAGCTGCGCCACCAGCTCGGAGTTCTCGATGGACGTCGTGCCCACCAGCACCGGCTGGCCGCGCTCGTGGCAGGAGCGGATGTCCTGGATGACGGCGTCGTACTTTTCCTTGGTCGTCTTGTAGACCAGGTCCAGCTCGTCCTTGCGGACCGTCGGACGATTCGGGGGGATCACCACGGTCTCGAGGCCGTAGATCTCCTGGAATTCGTAGGCCTCCGTGTCGGCCGTGCCGGTCATGCCGGACAGCTTGCCGTAGAGGCGGAAGTAGTTCTGGAACGTCACCGACGCGAGCGTCTGGTTCTCGGCCTGGATCTGCACGCCTTCCTTGGCCTCGACGGCCTGGTGCAGACCGTCGCTCCAGCGGCGGCCCGTCATCAGGCGGCCGGTGAACTCGTCGACGATGATCACCTCGCCGTTCTGGACGACGTAGTGCTGGTCACGGTGATACACGTGGTGCGCCCGCAGCGAGGCGTACAGGTGGTGCATCAGCGTGATGTTGGCGGCGTCGTACAGCGACGCGCCCTCGGCCAGCAGGCCGGCCTGCGACAGCAGACGCTCGGCGTTCTCGTGGCCGTCCTCGGTCAGGTAGATCTGATGCGACTTCTCGTCGACGGTGAAGTCGCCCGGCTCGATCACGCCCTCGCCGGTGCGCGGGTCCAGCTCGCCGATCTGGCGCTTGAGCTGGGGCGACACCGCGTTGATCGCGACGTACAGCTGGGTGTGGTCCTCGGCCTGGCCGGAGATGATCAGCGGGGTGCGGGCCTCGTCGATCAGGATCGAGTCCACCTCGTCGACGATGGCGTAGGCCTGACCGCGCTGCACGCGGTCCCGGACCTCGTAGACCATGTTGTCGCGCAGCAGGTCGAAGCCGTATTCGTTGTTGGTGCCGTAGGTGATGTCGGCGGCGTAGGCAGCCTGCTTCTCGTCGCGCGGCATGTTCGGCAGGTTGATGCCGACGGTCATCCCGAGGAACTTGTACAGGCGGCCCATCCATTCCGCGTCGCGACGGGCCAGGTAGTCGTTGACCGTCACGACGTGGACGCCCTTGCCGGTCAGCGCGTTCAGATAGACCGGGAGCGTGGCCATCAGCGTCTTGCCCTCGCCGGTGCGCATTTCAGCGATCTTGCCGGCGTTCAGGACCATGCCGCCGATCAGCTGCACGTCGAAGTGGCGCATCTTCAGGATGCGCTTGCTGCCCTCGCGGCAGACGGCGAAAGCCTCGGGGAGCAGGTCGTCCACCGTCTCGCCGTTCTGGATGCGCTGCTTGAACTCCTCGGTCTTGGCGCGCAACTGCTCGTCGCTCAGGCCCTCGAACTGCGGTTCCAGCGCGTTGATGCGCTGGACGACCTGGCGATAGGTCTTGAGCAGGCGCTCATTGCGACTGCCGAAAATCTGGGTCAAAAGCTTGGGCAACATGCAGCTTTATGAAGTTCTGTGAAGGGCCCCGTCAGGCCTGGCCGTGACGCCGGGCGAGAGCCCGGGATGACAGGCGACCACCCCGATGACGACGGGCGGGTCCGCGCGATCCGGCTCAACTGGGGGCATGCGCCCTCATCTGCAAGCGTCGACACGGAAAAAAACCGGCGGAGTTTAGCACCCGGTCCCTCGGCCCCCGCCCCGGTTCCATCCCGCCTTGCCCTCGGCGCGCCGGGCCCCGTCCGGGGCGCTCGAAGGGGCCTGGAAAGGCCCGCGGACTACACTGCCGTCCATGGCCACCCGCTACCTGCCGCCGCGCCCCAAGCCCGTCACGCCCGATCCGATGGATTTCGGCCGGGCCATGTCCGGCCACGGGATGCTGGCCCGGTTGGGCCAGCAGCTGGCGCTGTCGCAGAAGCATCTCGAGACGGTCCGGGTCGCCCTGCCCGGCGCGATGAAACGCTTCGTCCAGGCCGGCACGCTGGACGAGCACGGCTGGACCCTGGTGGCCGACAACGCCGCCATCGCCGCCAAGCTGCGCCACATGCAGCCCACCTTGCTGCAGCTGCTGCGCGAGGAAGGTCTGCTGCTCGAGGGCGAGTTGCGCATTCGCGTGCGCCAGTCCTGAGCCTCGTCCCCTCCTGAAGGGGCAACCGGGCGACCGCTCGGCGCATCCCGCCCCCCCGCCCCGGCAACACGTGACCCCTGGGGGAGCGGTGACGCCCGTCCACCGCGCCCCATCGCGACCGCCCTTGACCATCGTCAATACGGACCTGTCCCCGCGGGCGAAGAATCGCCCCCATGTCCTCGTCTTGCACTTCCGACCCGACCGCCGCCCCTCGTTGCCGCTCGTCGGGTGCCCGCCCCGCGGCGTTGACAGCGATTCCCGCACGCAGATATAAGCTTTTCCGTCGCCCTTCGCACAAACAAGATGCCTTCAGGCACACGGGCCGACGCTGAGGGAGCAGCCGTCATGCCAATCATCCCCAAGCCCTCCACGGCCCCGTCCACCCGGTCCGAGGAGCTGCGCAGCTTCATCTTCCTGTCCGTCGTCATGGCGCCCGTGCTGGCGGTCCTGACGGTCGCGGGCTACGGCTTCGTCGTCTGGATCTACCAGATGTTCGCCGGTCCGCCGGGCAGTTGACCCCCCCCGCGGCGCGTCCTCGCGCCACCAGGCCCGCAGCGGCCGGCCCCAACGACGGGTGCCCGACCGCATCCATTCTTCCAACCCCACGGGTTGCCCATGCCTTCAGAGATGCACATTGCCAGCGTGGTGGTGCAGGCGCAGCCTCGCCTGCTCGACGCCGCCGCGGCGGCCATCCAGGACCTGCCCGGCGCGCGCATCCACGGCCGCTCGGACGCCGGCAAGCTGGTCGTGACGCTGGACGGCTCGACCGCCGACGACATCCTCGATCAGGTCCGCGCGATGCAGCAGCTGCGCGGCGTGGTCAACGTGGCGCTGGTCTACCAGCACATCGAGCCGGAGCCCCCAGCGGGGCAGGACGCCGACGAGGGCGGCATTCACGGCCATCAGGGCCATCACGGCCTCGACAACGACAACGGCCCCGTCAAGGCGGCCACCGACATGGACAAGGAGTTCGACCATGAGCACACGACGTGATTTCGTCCGCCATTCCGCCGCCGTCGCGGCGGGCGCGGTGGCGGGGATTCCGATCGAGGTCCTGGCCCAGGACGGCAGCGCGGCCGCGGACGCGTCCAAGCTGACCTGGTCCAAGGCGCCCTGCCGCTTCTGCGGCACCGGCTGCCACGTGCAGGTCGCGGTCAAGGACAACCACGTCGTGGCCACGCAGGGCGACCCGGAGGCCGAGGTCAACCGCGGCCTGAACTGCGTCAAGGGCTACTTCCTGTCCAAGATCATGTACGGGGCGGACCGCCTGACCACGCCCGTGCTGCGCATGAAGAACGGCCAGTACGCCAAGGACGGCGAGTTCACACCCATCACCTGGGACCAGGCCTTCGACGTGATGGCCGAGCAGTGCAAGAAGACGCTCAAGGCCAAGGGGCCGACGGCGGTGGGCATGTTCGGCTCGGGCCAGTGGACGGTCTGGGAGGGCTACGCGGCGGTCAAGCTGATGAAGGCCGGCCTGCGCAGCAACAACATCGACCCCAACGCGCGCCACTGCATGGCCTCGGCGGTGACCGGCTTCATGCGCACCTTCGGCATGGACGAGCCCATGGGCTGCTATGACGACATCGAGAACGCCACCGCCTTCGTCCTGTGGGGTTCCAACATGGCGGAGATGCATCCGGTCCTGTGGACCCGCGTCACCGACCGCCGGCTCAGCGGGCCGGACGTCAAGGTCGCGGTGCTGTCGACCTTCGAGCACCGCTCCTACGAGCTGGCCGACATCGAGCTCACCTTCAAGCCGCAGACCGATCTGGCGATCCTGAACTACATCGCCAACTACATCATCACGACGGGCCGGGTGAACAAGGAGTTCGTCGAGAAGCACGCCAACTTCAAGCTGGGCAACGCGGACATCGGCTACGGCCTGCGGCCCGAGCACCCGCTGCAGAAGGCGGCGAAGAACGCGGGCGATCCCAACGGCGCCAAGCCCATCAGCTTCGACGAGTACGCCAGGTTCGTCAGCAAGTACGACCTGGACTACACCGCCGAGCTCACCGGCGTTCCCAAGAACCGGCTCAAGGCGCTGGCCGAGCTCTACGCCGATCCCAAGGTCAAGGTGATGTCCTTCTGGACCATGGGCTTCAACCAGCACACCCGCGGCACCTGGGCCAACAACCTCGTCTACAACATCCACCTGCTGACCGGGAAGATCTCGACCCCCGGCAACAGCCCTTTCTCGCTGACGGGGCAACCCTCGGCCTGCGGCACGGCGCGCGAGGTGGGCACGTTCTCGCACCGGCTGCCGGCGGACATGGTCGTGGCCAACCCCAAGCACCGCGCCCACGCCGAGGAGATCTGGAAGATTCCCGAGGGCACCATCCCGGCCAAGCCCGGTTATCACGCGGTCGAGCAGAACCGCAAGCTCAAGGACGGCGCGCTCAATTTCTATTGGGTGATGGTCAACAACAACATGCAGGCCGGCGCCAACCTGACGCAGGAGGGCTACCCCGGCTACCGCAATCCGGAGAACTTCATCGTCGTCTCCGACGTCTATCCGACGGTGACCGGCGTCGCAGCCGACCTGATCCTGCCCAGCGCGATGTGGGTGGAGAAGGAAGGCGCCTACGGCAACGCGGAGCGGCGCACGCACTTCTGGCATCAGCTGGTGAAGGCGCCGGGTCAGGCGCGCTCGGACCTGTGGCAGCTGGTGGAGTTCTCCAAGCGCTTCAAGGTCGAGGAGGTCTGGCCGGAGGAGCTGATCGCCAAGCAGCCCGCGCTGCGCGGCAAGACGCTCTACGACGTGCTCTACCGCAATGGCCAGGTCGACAAGTTCCCCCTGTCGGACCTGGACAAGAACTACGCCAACGACGAGGCCCAGGCCTTCGGCTTCTATCTGCAGAAGGGCTTGTTCGAGGAGTACGCCAGCTTCGGCCGCGGTCACGGGCATGACCTGGCCCCGTTCGACGAGTACCACAAGGCCCGCGGTCTGCGCTGGCCGGTGGTCAACGGCAAGGAGACCCGCTGGCGCTATCGCGAGGGCGAGGACCCCTACGTGAAAGCCGGTACCGGCTGGCAGTTCTACGGGAACGCGGACGGCAAGGCCAACATCTTCGCCCTCCCCTACGAGCCGCCGGCCGAGTCGCCGGACAAGGACTACCCGTTCTGGCTGTCCACCGGGCGGGTGCTGGAGCACTGGCACTCGGGCTCGATGACGCGGCGCGTTCCGGAACTTCATCGCGCCGTGCCCAACGCCTACTGCTACATGCATCCGGACGACGCCAAGGCGCTGGGCGTGCGGCGCGGCACGTTGGTGGAGATCTCGTCGCGGCGCGGCAAGATGCAGACGCGGGTGGAGACCCGCGGCCGCAACAAGCCGCCGCGCGGCCTGGTGTTCGTGCCCTGGTTCGATGCCAGCGAGCTGATCAACAAGGTCACGCTGGACGCCACGGATCCGATCTCGCTGCAGACCGACTTCAAGAAGTGCGCGGTCAAGATCAGCAAGATCGCCTGAGGAGGACCGCGATGAACACGATGCACACCTTGCGCCGCCTCGCGGCGGTCCTGATGACCGGCGCGGCGCTGCTGGCGGGCGCGGTCGCGCTCGCCCAGCAGCCCGGGCTGCAGAAGGGCCAGCCTTTCGTCGACGCCGCCCGCGGCCCGACGCCCATCCTCGAGACCACCAAGCCCCCGCTGCTGGGCAACGCCGTCAACGACGACCTGCGCCGCACCCGCAACTACACGATGCAGCCCCCGACGATCCCGCATCGGGTGGACGGCTACCAGGTCGACAAGAACTTCAACAAGTGCCTGGACTGCCATGCGCGCGCCAAGACGGCGGTGTCGCAGGCCATCCCGGTCAGCGTCACCCATTACATGGATCGCGACGGGCACATGCTGGGCCAGGTCTCGACCCGGCGCTACTTCTGCCTGCAATGCCACGTCCCCCAGGATGCGGCCCCTCTCGTGGTGCCCAACACCTTCGTCGATGTCGACACGCTGATCCAGCGTGACCAGCAGAACCGCAGCAAGGACGCCGGCAAGGCGCCCGCGCGCAAGTGACGGCGGAGGACGACCCATGTTTCAAGCCACGATCCGGCTCCTGCTCCGTTACTGGACCGTCCTGCGGCGGCCCAGCGTGCACTTCAGCCTGGGCTTCCTGACGCTGGGCGGCTTCATCGGCGGCATCGTGTTCTGGGGTGCGTTCAACACCGCCATGGAACTGACCAACACCGAGGCCTTCTGCACCGGCTGCCACGAGATGCGCGAGAACGTCTACGTGGAGCTCAAGAGCACCATCCACTACACCAACCGCTCGGGCGTGCGGGCGGTCTGCTCCAACTGCCACGTCCCGCATGACTGGACCTACAAGATCGCCCGCAAGATGCAGGCGTCCAAGGAGGTCTGGGGCAAGATCTTCGGCACCATCGACACCCGGGAGAAGTTCCAGGAGAAACGGCTGGAGCTGGCGCGGCACGAGTGGGCCCGCCTCAAGGCCAACGACTCGCTGGAGTGCCGCAACTGCCACAACTACGACTCGATGGACTTCACGCGCCAGAGCGTGCGGGCGCAAGCCATGCACTCGACCTATCTGGCGAGCAAGGAGAAGACCTGCATCGACTGCCACAAGGGCATCGCGCACCATCTGCCGTACATCCCGCCCGGCGAGGGCCCGTCCGACAGCCCCGGACAGACGGTGCCCAAGGGCGACGAAGCCGCGCGCGTGAGCGCGGCCGGACCCAACGATGCCGACCGTCCCGTCAAGCGCTGAAGCGCTGCGCATCGAGCGGCTGGGCTGCGTGCGCGGTGGGCGATGGCTGTTCCGCGATCTGAGCGTGGAACTGCGCGCCGGTCGGGCGTTGGCGCTGCGCGGCGCCAACGGCAGCGGCAAGAGCAGCTTGCTGCGGGCCATCGCAGGCTTGCTCCCGATCAAGACCGGCGTGATCGACCGGCCCAGCGGCTTCGCCTACCTCGCGCATCAGAACGGCCTGAACCTGGATCTGACCGTCGAGGAGAACCTGGTCTTCGCGCGCCGCATCGCGGGACTCGGTGGCGGCGCCGACGCGGGCGACGGGATCGAAGGAGGCCCCGCTTCACGCGCGGCCATCGCACCCGTTGCCGCCGCCGCCGCCGCCGCCGCCACCGCCGCTGCCACGGACCACGGCCTGCGGGCCTGTTCGATCGCGGAAGCGCTCGACGCGGTCGACCTGCGCGAGCTCGCGCCGCTGCAGGTCCGGCGGCTGTCGCAAGGACAGCGGCGGCGGCTGGCGCTCGCCCGCGTGGCAATGAGCGGGCAGTCGCTCTGGCTGCTCGACGAGCCCACGGCGGCGCTGGACACCGACGGCGAAGCGCGCTTCCATGCGCTGCTCGACGCGCACCTGAGCGCCGGCGGCCTGGCGGTCGTGGCGACGCACCACCCGCTCGCGCTGCCGCTGGAGCGCCTCATCGATCTGGATCTGGACGCCCATCGCGTCCATGCCCGCCATGCAGACGCCGTCCCCGCATGATGCTGGCGCTGCTCCATCGCGACCTGCGCCTGGCCGCCGCGCGGCCCGCCGACGCGCTGGGACCGCTGGCCTTCCTGGTCGTCGCGGCCAGCCTGTTCCCGCTGGCCATCGGGCCGGACGCGGCGCTGCTGCGGGCGCTGGGGCCGGGCGTGATCTGGGTCTGCGCGCTGCTGGCGATGCTGTTGTCGCAGTACCGCCTGTTCGAGGCCGACCTGGCCGACGGCAGCCTCGAGCAATCGCTGCTGGCGCCCGGCGGCGCGCTGGCGGTGGTCGCGGCCAAGACGCTGGGGCACTGGCTGATGACGGGGCTGCCGCTGGTGCTGGTCGCGCCGCTGCTCGGGCTGCAGTACGGACTGCCGGGCGAGGTCGTCGGGGTGCTGGCGCTCGCGCTGCTGCTGGGCACGCCGTCGCTGTCGCTGCTCGGCGCCCTGGGCGCGGCGCTGACCTTGGGGTTGCGGGGGCATGTGCTGCTCGCGCTGATCGTGTTGCCGCTGTGCGTGCCGGTGCTGATCTTCGGCAGCGGCGCGGCGGTCGCCTCGCTTCATGGCCTGTCGGCCTCGCCGCATCTGAGCCTGCTGGGCGCGGTGCTGCTGGTCGCGCTGGTCACCGTGCCCTGGGCCGCGAGCGCCGCGCTCCGGCTCGCCGTCGAATGACAGCCTCGGTCCCGCCGATCCCAGCGGTTCCATCGATCGCAGCGCCCTCATCGGTCTCACCGCCGTCTTCCATCGCCTCGCCATGACCGTCCATACCACCCGACTCGGCAGTCCGCCGCGCCACGAGGCGCCGCCTCGGCGCTGGCGCGCGCTGACCTCGCCGGTCCGTTTCGACCCCTGGGCCGCGCGCGTGATCCCTTGGTTCGCCGGACTGGCGGCGGTCCTCGCGCTCGCGGGACTCTGGGTCGCGTTCCTCGTCGCGCCCACGGACCACCAGCAGGGCGAGGTCTACCGCCTCATCTTCATCCACGTGCCCGCCGCCTGGATGTCGATGTTCCTGTACCTCGTCGCCGCGCTGCACGCCGCGCTCGGCCTCACGTACCACACGCGGCTGTCCTTCGTGATGGCCCGCGCGATCGCGCCCACCGGCGCGCTCTTCACGGTCATCGCGCTGTGGACCGGCGCCGCCTGGGGCAAACCCACCTGGGGCACCTGGTGGGTGTGGGACGCCCGGCTCACCTCCGAGCTCCTGCTGCTTTTCCTCTACCTGGGCTACCTGGCCCTGGTCTCCGCCATCGAGGACACCCGCCGCGCCGACATCGCCGGCGCCCTCCTCCTGCTCGTGGGCGTGGTCAACGTGCCCGTCATCTACTTCTCCGTCCAGTGGTGGAGCACGCTCCATCAAGGCGCCTCCATCCGCTTCGACGCCGCGCCGTCCATGGCCGCCTCCATGCTGACCGGCATGCTGCTGATGGCGCTGGCCTGCTGGGCCTATGCCATCGCGATGACGCTCACGCGCGCGCGCTGCCTGCTACGGGATTCCCCATGAACGCTCACGCCTTCTTCCTCGCCGTCGGCTGGACTTCCGCCCTGCTCCTGTTCGTCGAGATCCTCATGCTGTGGCGGCGCAGTCGTCGCCTCCTGGGGACGCCGCTGAGCCCGTCCGATGAGGAGCGCTCGCCATGAAAGCCCGCCATCGCCGCCTGATGTTCATCGTGATCGGGCTCGCGGCGCTCGGCGGCGCGACCGCGCTCGTGCTGCGCGCGCTTGGCGACAACGTCACCTTCTTCCTCAGCCCGACGCAGGTGCACGCCGAACAGGCGCCCCGCGACGCCGCCTTCCGGCTCGGGGGGCTCGTGGAGCTCGACTCGCTGCGCCGCGACGCCGATGGGCTGAGCGTGCGCTTCATCGTCACCGATGAGGTCCAGCGTATCCCCGTCACCTATCGGGGACTGCTGCCCGACCTGTTCAAGGAGGGCAAGGGCGTCGTCGTCTCCGGACGCCTCGCCCATGACGGCTCCTTCACCGCCACCGAGGTCCTGGCCAAGCACGACGAGAACTACATGCCGCCCGAGGCCGCGCGGGCCCTCGAGCAGGGCCGCGCCAGGAAGGCCGGTCCGGCTGCCCCGGTCGGCATCGGGGACCCCGGCGACGGGGCTGGCGGCCATGGCTCGAAGGGAGTCCGACCATGATTCCGGAGATCGGCGTCTTCGCGCTGGTGCTGGCGCTGCTGGTGGCCGTGGTCCAAGGGACGCTGCCGATGGTGGGCGCGCACTGGCGCATCGAACCCTGGATCCGTGTCGCCAGGCCGGCGGCGCTGCTGCAGGGCGCGCTCAGCCTGCTGGCCTTCGCGGCGCTGGCCTGGTCCTTCCTGGCCGGCGATTTCTCGGTGTTGTACGTGGCGGCCAACTCGCATTCCAAGCTGCCGGCGATCTACCGCTTCACCGCCGTCTGGGGCGGCCACGAGGGCTCGATGCTGCTGTGGCAGACGCTGCTGGCCGGCTGGGGCTGCGCGGTGGCGCTGCGCAGCCGCGCCCTCCCCGCCGACTACGCCGCGCGGGTGCTCGCGGTGATGGGCTGGCTGGGCATCGGCATGCTGCTGTTCCTGCTCTTCCTGTCGAATCCGTTCACGCGCCTCTCCCCGGCCGCGCCCGAGGGCCGCGACCTCAATCCGCTGCTGCAGGACCCGGGCATGGTGGCGCATCCGCCGCTGCTCTACATGGGCTATGTCGGCTTCGCGGTGGCTTTCGCGTTCGGGCTGGCGGCGCTGATCTCCGGACGACTGGACGCGACCTGGGCGCGCTGGTCCCGTCCCTGGACGCTGGCGGCCTGGAGCTTCCTGACCCTGGGCATCCTGCTGGGCAGCGCCTGGGCTTACGGCGTGCTGGGCTGGGGCGGCTGGTGGTTCTGGGATCCGGTGGAGAACGCGTCGCTGATGCCGTGGCTGGCCGGCACGGCGCTCATCCACTCGCTGATCGTCACGGACCGACGCGGCGCCTTCCGCAGCTGGACGGTGCTGCTGGCGATCGCGGCCTTCTCGTTGAGCCTGCTCGGTACCTTCCTCGTGCGCTCGGGCGTCCTGACCTCGGTCCACGCGTTCGCGGTCGACCCGGGTCGCGGCCTGTGCATCCTGTGCCTGATGGTGGCGGTGGTGGGCGGCTCGCTGCTGCTCTTCGCCTGGCGCGCTCCCAGCGTGGGCCTGGGTGGGCGCTTCGCGGCGCTGTCGCGCGAGACACTGCTGCTGGTCAACAACGTGCTGTTCGTCGCCGCCTCGCTGGCGGTGCTGCTGGGCACGCTCTATCCGCTGGCACTGGATCTGTTGCGCGGCGAGAAGATCTCCGTCGGCCCGCCCTACTTCGAGGCCGTCGTGATTCCGCTGGTCGTGCCCGCGCTGCTGCTGATGGGCGTGGGACCGCTGGCCCGGTGGAAGCGCGCGCCGCGGCCCGAGCTCGCCCGGCAGCTGCGCTGGGCGCTGGGTGCGAGCGCCCTGTGCGCGGCGGCGCTGTCGGTGCTCGCCGCCTGGGCCGTCCCGGCGGCGCCCCGTGGCGTGTCCGGCTGGACACCGCTGGCGAGCTTCGGCGTGGTGCTGGCGGCCTGGTGCGTGGGCTCCGCGCTCGCGCATGCGATCGAGCGCCTGGGCAGCTCGGGCGACGATGAGGACGGTCGGATCGATCGGCTCTGGCGTCGTGTCGGCCGCCAGCCCGCGAGCTGGTGGGGCATGCTGGTCGCGCATGCCGGCGTAGGCGTGTTCGTGCTCGGCGCCACCTTGGCGACTGGTTTCGAGCATCGCCGCGAGGCGACCCTGGCGCTGGGCGGCAGCGTGGACGTGGCCGGTCTGCGCTTCCGGCTGGAGGCGCTCACCCCCGGCGAGGGACCCAATCACGACCGGATGCGCGGGACCTTCGTCGTCGACGCGCTCGACGGCGACGGCGGCCGATCGCTGGGCGAGGTGGCACGCGTGCATCCGGAAAAGCGCGTCTTCCACGCCGACGGCACCGCGCTCAGCCAGCCGGCCATCGACGTGGGCTGGCGCCGCGACCTGTTCGTCGTGCTGGCCGAGCCCCTCGGAGACGGCCGCTGGAGCGTACGCGTGCAAGTGAAGCCCTTCATGGCCTGGATCTGGGGCGGCGTGGCCCTGATCGCGCTGGGCGGCCTGCTGGCGCTGGCCGATCGACGCTATCGCCCGGCCCGGGCGGGCCAGGCGGTCGAACCACGGGCGGCCTCGCGCGATCCACGTTCCCACGAGCCGCCGCTGCTTGAGCCCGCGCCGACCGGACTCGTCCGCGCGATGCCCCGCGTCCATGGCACCCGCCCGGAGACCTCCTGATGCGATTCCTGATCCCGCTCGGCCTGTTCCTCGGGCTCGCGCTGATGCTGGGCCTGGGACTGGACCGCGACCCGCGGGTGCTGCCCTCGGCGCTGATCGACCGACCGGCGCCGGAATTCGTTCGGCCGGTGCTCGAGGCACCGGACCAACGCTTCAGCACGACAGCCATGAAAGGCCAGGTGTGGATGCTCAACGTCTGGGCGTCCTGGTGCGAGCCCTGCCGGCAGGAACTGCCCACGCTGCGCCAGCTCGCCGCGCGCGACGGCGTGCCGCTCTACGGGCTCAACTACAAGGACCGGGACGAGCCGGCGCTGGCGCTGCTGGCCGGCGTCGGGAACCCATACCGCGCCTCGGCGGTGGACGCCGACGGCCGGGTGGGCATGGACTTCGGCGTGCAGGGCGTGCCGGAGACCTTCCTCATCGACGCACAGGGCCGCGTGCGCTTCCGGCATCAGGGCCCCGTGACCGCCGAGGTCTGGCGCGACAAGCTGATGCCGGCGATGAAGGCACTGCAATGAAGGCGATCGGCTTGATGAAGCGGCCACGATCGATGTCGCTGGCCGCGGCGTTCGCGGTGTCCTCGTGGCTCACCTTGACCCCGGTGCCGGCGGCGGCCGCCAACCCCACGGCAGCCGAGGCGCCACCGTCCGAGGTGCTGGAGGCGCGCGAGTCCCTGCTCGCGCACCACCTGCGCTGCGTCGTCTGCCAGAACCAGACCGTGGCGGAATCGAATGCGCCCCTGGCGGCCGACATGCGTCAGGTCATCCGCGAGCAGCTGCGCGCCGGCCGAGCGGACGACGAGATCGTGGCCTTCTTCGAGCAGCGTTATGGGGCCTTCGTCCGCTACTCGCCGCCGTGGCAGCCTTCCACATGGCTGCTGTGGACGGGGCCATTCCTGGTGCTCATCGTCGGCCTGACCGGCCTGGCGCTCGCGCTGCGCCGGCGTGGCGCCTTCGATCCGTCGCTGGACGTCGACGATGCGCGCGAGGACGAGCCGTCCGTCGACGATCTTCTCGAACAAGGACCTTCCCGATGAATGCGCTGTTCCCGCTGTGGGCCGGTTCGACCACGTTGCTGCTGCTCGTGCTGGGCGTGCTGTTGCGACCCTTGCTGCGGGCCGAGAGCGTGGCGACGACTTCGCCGGGTTCACCACGCCAGGTGGGCCGCGCCTGGCGTCTGGGCGCCGCGGCGCTGGTGAGCCTGGCCCTGCCGATCGCGGCCTTGACCGTGTACCTGAAAGTCGGCAATCCGCGCGCGGCCGCCGAGATCGTGACCGGTGTCGGCACTGTCGAGCCGCATCCCACCACGGGCGTGGACGTCGAGGCGATGGTCGAGGGCCTGGCCGCGAAGCTGCGCGAGCAGCCGGACGATCTGCAGGGCTGGCAGATGCTGGCGCGCTCGCGCGAAGTGCAGGAGCGCTACGACGACGCCGCCGAGGCGTATCGGCGCGCGATCGCGCTGGCCGGTGCTCCGGACCTGTCGCCGCTGCGCGCGAAGCTGCAGGCGGACCTGGCCGATGCGCTGGGATCGGCTCAGGGGGGCGATCTGTCGGGGCCGGCTCAGGCGGCCATCGATGCGGCGCTGGCACTCGATCCGGATCAGCCCAAGGCGCTCGCCCTGGGCGGCGCGGCGGCGGCGCGGCGCGGCGATCAGGTCACGGCGCGCCGGCACTGGACGCGCCTGCTGGGGCTGCTCGAGCCGGGCTCCGAGATGGCCCAGCGGGTGACCGACGATCTGGCGCGGCTGGCGGGTGGGCCGTCGATGACGGTGGTCCCGCCAACACGGGTGGCCGAGCCGGCGGGACCGGCCCGGGCGGCATCGGCGACCCCAGGTCGCCCCTAGCCGCCAGTCGCCGTCCTCAGCCGCGCGGGGCCGCGCCAGAGCGCCCCCGCGCGACCTCGGGGTCAGGCCTTGCGGCGCAGGCGGCGCGCGCTGCCCAGTCCGGCCAGCGCGATCGCGGCCAGCGCCAGCGACGCGGGTTCCGGCACGTCGTTCTGTTGCGCGCCTTCCACGTTCAGGATGTCGAAGGCCCAGAACGAGGTGCGCTCACGACGGCCGTTGTCGCAGAAGACGCCGTTGGCGCATTGGTTGGCCAGGAAATCGGGGTTGCCGTCGTAGCGGAAGCCGCTCGACAGATTCGGGCCCAGCGCGAAGTTGTCGAACTGCATCACCGAGACGGTGTAGACGCCGGCGCCGAGGGTCAGGTCCAGGCAGGTGTCCCAGCGCATGCCGCCCACCGGGTCCGGGTTGACCGACGCGTCGCCACAAGCTCCCGTCGTGTTGCTGATGGCGTCATCGTTCTGGCCGACCAGGGTGCCGCTGGCATCGAACAGCGCCAGGATCGGGTCGAAGCCGCCCGCCGCGACCACGGTGCCGTTGGCTTGCGTGCCGCCGGCATAGCTGTAGGTGATCAGGCGAACCGCCGAGGACCCATTGGCCGTGAAGGTGAAGGTCTGGACGTCGTTGGCCTTGCTGAAGTTGCCAGCGAAGGAGAAATTCGTGGGGGCGGCGTGGGCCACGGCGGCCGCGGCCAAGGAGGCGGCGACGGCCAAGGTCGCGAGACCGCGACGGAACAAGCTCTGCATGAAGACTCCCTGTGAAGCCGGCTCTGTGAGGTTGGCCGGCGTGTTGAACACGGGGCGGCCTAGAGCAAACCCTGTGCCACTCGGGAAACATCATCAGAATCAATGACGTACAGATTGATACGTGCGATTGTTCACAAGACTGTCAAGCCGGGCGACAGTGACTTTCGGGCGATTGACAACCCAATGGACTCGCGGACAGCGGTCGCAGGGCTGGAGGGCCGAATGAACGAAGCCCCGGCTCGTCCTGGGACGAAACGGGGCTTCGAGGGGTGTTCGATGGTGCCGGCTGTCGGGTTCGAACTGACGACCTACCGCTTACAAGGCGGTTGCTCTACCAACTGAGCTAAGCCGGCACGCTGAAAACTGAACGCCGCCATTGCTGCGGCGCGGGCTGCATTCTAGACGCTGCCCGAGGGGCCGAAATGGAACTCGGCCTGAAATCGGTCCGGAATCCCGCCGAGATCCCCCTCGGTCACAGGGGCGCCCCAATGAAAAACGGTCCGGGGATGCCGGACCGTCCTGTCACTTGATGCGCTTGAGCGCCGGGCGACCACCCGACGGACCGGCACCGGGATCGTCATCCTCGGGACCGGCGGCGGGTGTCGGTTCGGGTTCCGGCTTGGGCGGTTCGCTGTCGGCGTCCGAGGCCAGGCGCAGACCGCGCGGCGCGCTCGGCGCCGGGCGCGGGGCCGCGGCGGACTCTTCCGGCGTGGGCGGCGGGAAGGCCATGCCCTGCCCGTTCTCCCGCGCGTAGATCGCGACGACATGATCCACCGGTACCTGGATCTCACGCGCGACACCACCGAACCGGGCCTTGAACACGATCAGTTCATTGCCCAGGTCCAGGTTGCTGGTCGCGTCGAAACCGACGTTCAGCACGATCTCGTTGTTGCTGACGTACTCCAGAGGGACCTGCACCGTCCGATCCACATGCACGGCGATGTAGGGCGTGAACCCGTTGTCGGTGCACCACTCGTGCAGGGCACGGATCAGATAGGGTCGCGTCGAGCTGGCGGAAGAAGCGCCGCCGTCCTTGCTGTCATCCATAGCGCCGCAGTGTATTACTTGCGCATCACCTTCTCGGAGGGCGTCAGCGCCTCGATGTAGGCCGGACGCGAGAAGATCCGTTCGGCGTACTTCAGCAGCGGCACGGCGTTCTTCGACATGTCGATGCCGTAGTAGTCCAGACGCCACAGCAGCGGAGCGATCGCGACGTCCAGCATCGAGAAGTCGTCGCCCAGCATGTACTTGTTCTTCAGGAAGATCGGGGCCAGTTGCGTCAGGCGGTCACGGATCTGCGAACGGGCCTTCTCCAGTTGCTTCTCCGTCGGCTTCGTGGCCTGGCCGCGGTTCTCCAGCACGTTGACGTGGGCGAACAGCTCCTTCTCGAAGTTGAACAGGAACAGGCGCACGCGGGCACGGGCGACCGGGTCGCCGGGCATCAGCTGCGGATGCGGGAAGCGCTCGTCGATGTACTCGTTGATGATGTGCGACTCGTACAGGATCAGGTCGCGTTCAACGAGGATGGGCACCTCGTTGTAGGGGTTCATCAGCGCGATGTCCTCGGGCTTGGCGAACAGGTCGACGTCCCGGATCTCGAAGTCCATGCCCTTCTCGAACAGAACGAACCGGCAACGGTGCGAATAGGGGCAAGTGGTTCCGGAATAAAGCACCATCATGGCAGTGGACTCCTGTGGAAACCTCTCGGCTTCCTTCTTCTAAACAAACGACAACGCAGTGGGAGCCTTTCGGCGCCCCACTGCGCGTGAGGATCCGGCTCGCGCCGGATCATCGGACTTTTACTTGACGTCCTTCCAATAGGAGGCGTTCAAGCGCCAGGCGAACACGGTGAACCCCAGCAGGAACAGCACCACGATGATGCCGAGCCTGAACCGCAGACCTTGCGCCGGCTCGCCCATCCACTGGAGATAGGCGACCAGGTCGGCGATGGTCTCGTCGTACTGCTGCGTCGTCATCGTTCCGGGCGTGACCTGTTCGAAGCCCTTGAAGACATGCGCGACCTTGGACGGGTCATGCGGGTCTTTTTCTTCCTCGAACCTGGCGGTGCGGACGCCCTGGAGCTCCCACAGCACATGCGGCATGGCCACGCTGGGGAAAGCGAGATTATTCCATCCCGTGGCCTTGGTTTCGTCGCGGTAGTACTTTCGCAGGTAGGTGTACAGGTAATCCGCCCCCGATCCCTTGCTGCCGTCGGCCCGCGAACGGGCGATCACGGTCAGGTCGGGCGGGGTGGTCCCGAACCACTCCTTGGCCTGTTTCGGGTCCAGCGAGACCTTCATCGTCTCGCCCACCTTCTCCCCGGCGAACAGCAGGTTGGCCTTGATCTGCTCGTCGGTCAGGTCCAGGTCCTTGAGCCGGTTGTAGCGCATGAAATTCGCGCTGTGGCAGTTCAGGCAGTAGTTGACGAAGATCTTGGCGCCGTTCTGCAGCGCCGCCATGTCGTTCATCTTGGAGACCGGGAAACGGTCCCACTCGATGCCGCCCTCCGACGCGGACGCCGTCGACATCAGCCCGGTCCCGAGCGCGATGGACGTCAACAGCGTGGCGATGATTTTCTTCATTCGTTCGACTCCGTGACGTTGGCGATCAGTGCGGCGTGAAGGTCACGCGGTCGGGGACGGGCTTGAACGAGCCCGCGCGGCTCCACCACGGCATCAGCAGGAAGAAGCCGAAGTAGTACAGCGTGCCGACCTGCGACACGAGGGTGCCCGCGTCCGACGGCGGCTTGATGCCCAGGTAGCCCAGCACCAGGAAGTCCACGACGAAGATGCCGTACAGGTACTTGTGCCAGTCGGGGCGGTAGCGGATCGACTTGACCGGGCTGTGGTCCAGCCAGGGCAGGAAGAACAGGATGATCACGGCGCCGCCCATCACCACGACACCCCAGAACTTCGCGTCGAAGAACTTCAGCAGCGCGATGCCCACCGCCGCCAGGACGATGGTCGCCACCTTGCCCTTGGCGGAGAAGGCGCTGCGCAGCACCGTCATGACCGCGGCCGCCGCCACCACCACGCACAGCACGGTGACCATCACGTCGGTGGTCGCGCGCAGCATCGAGTAGAACGGCGTGAAGTACCAGACCGGCGCGATGTGCGACGGGGTCTTCAGCGGGTCGGCGGGGATGAAGTTGTTGTACTCCAGGAAGTAGCCGCCCAGTTCCGGCGCGAAGAAGATGATCGCCGTGAAGGCCATCAGGAACAGGCCGACGCCGAAGATGTCGTGCACCGTGTAGTACGGGTGGAACGGGATGCCGTCGAGCGGGTGTCCGTCCGGGCCCTTCTTCGCCTTGATCTCGACGCCGTCCGGGTTGTTCGACCCCACTTCATGCAGCGCGATGATGTGCGCCACCACCAGGCCCAGCAGCACCAGCGGCACCGCGATGACGTGGAAGCTGAAGAAGCGGTTCAGCGTCGCGTCGCCGACGACGTAGTCGCCGCGGATCAGCAGCGCCAGGTCCGGCCCCACGAACGGGACCGCGGCGAAGAGGTTCACGATCACCTGCGCGCCCCAGTAGGACATCTGGCCCCACGGGAGCAGGTAGCCCATGAAGGCCTCGGCCATCAGGCACAGGAAGATCGCGCAGCCGAAGATCCACACCAGCTCGCGCGGCTTGCGGTACGAGCCGTACAGCAGCCCGCGGAACATGTGCAGGTAGACCACGACGAAGAACGCCGAGGCGCCCGTCGAGTGCATGTAGCGGATCAGCCAGCCCCAGGGGACGTCCCGCATGATGTACTCGACCGACGCGAACGCGAGCGCGGCGTCGGGCTTGTAGTGCATCACCAGGAAGATGCCGGTGACGATCTGGATCACCAGCACCAGCAGGGCCAGCGAGCCGAAGATGTACCACCAGTTGAAGTTCTTCGGAGCGTAGTACTCCGACATGTGCTCCTTGTAGAGCTGGGACGCGGGGAACCGGTTGTCCACCCACGTCATGAGCCGCGCGCCCATCGGAGCGCCGGCGGGTGCTTCCTTGAATTCAGCCATGTCGTCTGCCTCGGTCCTGGTTAGGCCTTCTTGTCTTCACCGATCAACAGCTTGGTGTCCGACAGGAACGTGTACGGGGGCACCTCGAGGTTGTCGGGCGCCGGCTTGTTCTTGAACACGCGGCCCGCCATGTCGAAGGTCGAGCCGTGGCAAGGGCAGAGGAAGCCGCCGTGCCAGTTGTCCGGCAGCGACGGCTGCGGACCGGCCTGGAACTTGTCGCTGGGCGAGCAGCCCAGGTGCGAGCAGATGCCCACGACGACGAGGTACTCGGGCTTGAGCGAGCGCCACTCGTTCTTGGCGTACTCCGGGATCGGGTAGGCCTTGCGGTCGGAATTGGGGTCGGCCAGCTCGGCGTCGTTGGACTTGAGCGCATCCAGCTGCTCCTTGGTCCGCCGGACGATCCAGACCGGCTTGCCGCGCCATTCGACGGTCAGCTTCTGACCCGGTTGGATGGCGCCGATGTCGACTTCGACGGCGGCACCGGCCGCCTTGGCTCGCTCGCTGGGAGCGAAGGTACTGACGAACGGGACGGCGGTGGCCACGCCGCCTACTGCTCCCGCGCAACCGGTGGCGATCAGCCAGGTGCGCTTGCCTTGGTCCACTTGTTGGTCACTCATTGGGGTCCTTACAGGGAACTTCTGATCAGGGGCAACCAAAGATTCTAGGCACGAAAGATCCTGGCCGCCCCTAGGCGCTCTACCGATGTGCAGCCGCGCACCAAGTTGACATTTGTGGTGGCGCGAACCCCGGTAGGATGCTTGCTCGGTGGCGGAGGGCCACCCGGGAAAGCGCTTGGTATTAGCGCCTTCGCACACCTGAACCACAAGGAGCAAGCGATGGGTTTTTTGACCGAATTCCGAGAGTTCGCCGTCAAGGGCAACGTGATGGACCTGGCCGTGGGCGTGATCATCGGCGGCGCGTTCGGCAAGATCGTCGACTCGGTGGTCAAGGACCTGATCATGCCGCTGGTGGGCAAGGTGGTCGGGGGGCTGGACTTCAGCAACTACTTCATCATGCTGGCCGACCCGCCCAAGAACTACGCCGGGCCCATGACCTACGAGGCCCTGACCAAGGCCGGCGTCCCGCTGTTCGCCTACGGCAGCTTCCTGACCGTGCTGCTGAACTTCGTCATCCTGGCGCTGATCATCTTCATCATGATCAAGCAGGTGAACCGTCTCAAGCGCGAGACCCCGGCCGCGCCCGCCGCGCCGGCCCCCACCCCCGAGGACATCGTCCTGCTGCGCGAGATCCGCGACTCGCTCAGGCGTGACAAAGCGTAAAGCTGCGGCCATTCGTCAGCTTTTGCGCGATTGACGCGCGCCACCCATCCCTCTGGGGGATGGGCTGGCCGATACTTGTCATGTGGTGACATCACCACATTGCGTCCTGATGCCTCGATGAACCGTCTCAACCCCCACGTCGACGTGGCGCTGCAGCGCGTGCGGACGGCGGCGGAACAAGCCGCTGAACGCGGCGCCGAAGGTCTGGGTCTCGCCGCCCTGTCCGCTGGACAGGCCAAGCGGCGGGATGCGCTGCTGTCCGCTCAGTTCCTCTTCCGCAAGCATCAGGCGCTCTTCTCGCAGCGTTTCGACCAGTCCATGCGCCAACAGGCGGCCGAGGTCTCCCCCGCCGCGACGGCCGCCGCCCCCGCCTCGACGCGGTCCGGCGCCAAGGCGACGCAGTGGGACGAGCTCTCGCTGATGGACGACGACCAGGTCAACGCGATGGTCGCCACCGACCGCATCGGGCTGGCCCTCGGTCACCAGAGCGAATGGGAACTGCGCGAGGTCAACGCCTACATGGGCGACATCCCCGGCGTTTCCGACGAACGACACCCGCTGCGCCCGCAGGCGATCGCCCAGGCGCTGCTGGAGGGGGTCAACGCCGTCTCCGACGACCCGGAAACGCGCCAGATCCTCACCGACGAACTCACCCGCGCGCTCGCCCTGGAGATGCGTGCCTGCTACGCCGACATCGCCGGGCTGTTCCGCAGCCGCGGTCTGCGCCCGCAGGACCTGCGCGTGCGCGGTGCCGGCGGCCCGGGCGGCGCCCGAGGCGCGGGCGGCACGACGTCCGGCGTCCCGCTGCACGACAGCCGTTACGCGACCATGCCCGGCGCGCTGCCCGGCAACGGCTACGGCAGCCGCGCCGGCGGCCTGCACAGCGTGGCCGGCGGCTTCCAGGGCAGCGGACACGGCGCGCATGGCATGCCCTCAGGCCACGGCGGTCACGGGGGCTTCGGTGGCGGCAGCGTGGATCCGCAACTGATGGACCTGCTGCGCCGGCTGGCGCAGAGCCCCTCGGGCGGTCTCGGCGGCCCGACCACCGGCGGCGGCCTGCCGCCCAACAGCCAGTGGCAGGGCTGGGAGGTCGATCCGGGCGCTGGCGGCTACGTCGATGGCGGCCCCATCGTGCTGCCGCCCAACCTGATCCACCTGCACCGCGACGAGCTGCGGCAGGCGGCGAGCGGCTCGCTCGACCACATGGTGATCGACGTGGTCGCGGGCCTGTTCGACCAGATCCTGTCGGACGCCAAGCTGCCCCCGCTGATGGCGCAGCAGATCGCGCGCCTGCAGCTGCCGGTGCTGCGCGCGGCGCTGGGCGACCGCTCCTTCTTCTCCTCGCGCCGCCATCCGGTGCGGCGCCTGGTGAACCGCATCGCCACGCTGGCGGCGGCCTATGACGACTTCACCGACGATCCCGGCAAGTCCTTCCTGACGCTGGTGCGCGAGCTGGTCCAGGACGTGGTCAGCGGCGACTTCGACCGCATGGACCTGTACGAGTCCAAGCTCGACCAGTTGGACCAGTTCATCGCCGACCAGACCGCGCAGACGCTGAAGTCCCAGGGCGACGCGGCCGCGCTGCTGGAGCGCAAGGAAACCGAGCTCCGCCTGCAGCAGCGCTACATGCAGCAGCTCGAACGCGCCATGGCCGACATGGACCTGCGCGAGTTCATGCGCGAGTTCCTGACCCGGACCTGGAGCGAGGTGCTGGTCCACGCGTCCCGCCATCCGGACCTGGATGCGGCGCTGGTGGACCGCCTGCGCCAGATGGGCCGCGACCTGGTGCTGTCGGTCCAGCCCAAGACCACGCCGCAGCAGCGCCAGGCCTTCCTGGCCTCGCTGCCGGTGCTGATGCGCACGCTCAACGACGGCCTGGACCTGATCCGCTGGCCGGAGCCCGCGCGCAAGAAGTTCTTCGCCGAGCTGCTGCCGGCCCACGCGGAATCGCTCAAGGGTCAGGCCTTGAGTCCGCTCGAGTACAACCTGCTGGCCAAGCAGCTGGAGTCGGTCTTCGGCATGGCGCCGCCGCGCGAGCAGGACCTGCCCGCGCCGAACGCCAACGCCGGCTCGCTGGACCTGGACCTGACCGAGCGCCTGTCCGACGAGGAGGCGCGCCGCCTGGGCCTGGTCCAGGACGAACACGTGGACTGGGATGGTCAGGTCGACATCGACCTGAGCGCCGACGAGCAGCCGCTGGCCGCGGTCGACATCAGCATCGACGGCCTGCCCGCCGCCGAGGAAGCGCCCGCGCCCACGGCCGGCGAGCTGCTGATCGACCACCTGCAGATCGGCGTGGCTTACCAGATGCACCGCGACGGCCAGTGGGAGAAGGTGAGACTGGCCCACATCAGCGTCAGCCGCAGCTTCTTCATCTTCACCCACGGCCAGAAGCACCAGCAGACGCTGACGATGACCGCGCGGATGCTGCGCAAGCTCTGCGAGGCCGGCCGCCTGCGCGCCTTCGAGCACGCCCACCTGCTGGAGCGCGCCACCGCGCGCGCGCGGCAGCAGCTGGCGGCGATCGGCGCCAAGGCCTGATCGGCAGGGACCGGACCGGGCCCTCGCGGGGCCGGCCTGAACCGTTCAGGTTTCCCCTGCTCGCCGCTTCCGTGCTCGCCCGCAGGTCCCGTTCAGGCCGACATCGTCCGCGCCATGCGGATCGCCGCGGCCATGCTGGCCGGATCGGCACGACCTGACCCCGCGATGTCGAAGGCGGTTCCGTGATCGGGACTCGTGCGGACCAGCGGCAGCCCCAGCGTCACGTTGACGCCCTGCTCCACGCCCAGGTACTTCACCGGGATCAGGCCCTGGTCATGCGTCATCGCGACGACCGCGTCGAACTCGCCCGGATGCGCCGGCGGCGCGTGACGCGCGCGCATGAACACCGTGTCCGGCGCGATCGGACCGCGCGCGTCGATGCCCAGCGAACGCGCCTGCTCGATGGCGGGGGCGATGTGATGGATCTCCTCGTCGCCGAAGAGCCCGCCCTCCCCCGCGTGCGGATTGAGCCCGGCGACGCCGATGCGCGGCGCGGCGACGCCGGCGCGGCGCAGCGCCTCGTCGGTGATACGGAGGGTCTGCAGCACGCGGCCCGTGGTGATCAGGTCGACGGCCTGCCGCAGCGCGACGTGGATGGTCACCAGCACCACGCGCAGCTCGTCGTTGGCCAGCATCATGCGCACCGGCGGCAGGCGACCTTGCGCGTCGCCGCACAGCGCCTGCAGCAGCTCGGTGTGGCCGGGATGGTCGATGCCACCGGCATGCAGCGCTTCCTTGTGGATGGGCGCCGTCACCAGCGCGCGCGAGCGGCCCGACTGCTGCTCGTGGACGGCCGCGATGATGCAGCGCGCCGCGGCAGCGCCGGCCTGCGCGCTCACCTGGCCCAGCGGCTGGTCGAGCAGATCCGTCGGCAGCCCCGACGGCTGCCAGACCGGCAGGCAGTCCGGCGGCGCGACGTCGTCGCACTGATCGAGCACGGCCACCGGCAGGTCCAGGCCCATGAAGCCCAGCGCTCGACGGAACACGCCGGCATCGCCGACCAGGCGCAGATCGGCGCCGCGATCGGCTGCCCAGGCGGCGACGGCGATCTCGGGGCCGATGCCGCAGGCGTCGCCCATGGTGAGCAGCAGGGGACGGGAGGACGTGGTGTTCATGCGGAAGTTCAGATCAAGGTTCCAGGCGGGCCCCGCCGGGGTCACCCCGGCCGCAGGCCGGAGCGGGGCGCCCCGAGGCGGATCAGGCCGGGTTGGGAATGTCGATGAAACGGTACTCCAGGCCGAGCTGCTCGCTGACGGTGCGGCCCAGCGCCTGCACGCCATAGCGCTCGGTCGCGTGATGGCCGGCCGCGAGGAAGGCCACGCCGGTCTCGGCCGCGTAGTGCGCCTGGGGCTCGGAGATCTCGCCGGTGATGAAGACGTCGGCGCCCGCGGCGATGGCAGCCTCGAAGTAACCCTGCGCGCCACCGGTGCACCACGCGACCCGCTTGAGCGGCCGGCCGTCGCCGGCGGCCCGCACCGTCGCGCGGCCCAGCCGGGTCTCCACGTGCGCGCTCAGCGCATCCAGCGAACCCAGCGCCGCGGGCAGCGCGCCGATGCAGCCCAGGTCCTGCTCGCCGAAGCGGCCGTCCGTGGACCAGCCCAGGTGGCGCGCCAGCTGGGCGTTGTTGCCCAGCTCTGGATGCGCGTCCAGCGGCAGGTGATAGGCGAACAGGTTGATCTCATGCGCGAGCAGCCGTGACAGGCGCTGCTTCATCCAGCCGACCACGCGACCGTCCTGGCCGCGCCAGAACAGACCGTGATGGACCAGGATCGCGTCGGCGCCGGCCTCGACGGCGGCGTCGATCAGCGCCAGGCTGGCCGTGACCCCGCACACGAGGTGCCGCACCTGATCGCGGCCCTCGACCTGCAGACCGTTCGGCCCATAATCCTTGAACCGCGAGGGCTCCAGCGTAGCGGCCAACAGCCGCTCCAGCTCCGTGCGATGTGCCATGACAGGATCTCTTTTGCGTCAAACCTGGCTGATTTTCTCCCAGGCCACCACGGTGGCGCTGGCCGGCTACTTCGTCGTCGGGACACTCAAGCCCGAGTGGCTCCATGCCCCCCCGCAGGCGGCACGCGTCGTGCCCACGCTGCCGGCCGCCGAGGGCGCCCCACCCCGTGCCGCCGTGCAGTTCAGCTTCGCCGCGGCGGCGCAGGCCGCCTCGCCCGCGGTCGTCGCGGTGCTGGCCAACAAGCCGGCGCCCAGCCAGCGCGAGATCGACGCCGATCCCTGGCTGCGCTTCCACTTCGGCAAGCGGCCGCAGCAGCAACAGCGCCCGCAGACTGGCCTGGGGTCCGGCGTGATCGTCTCGCCCGAGGGCTATGTCCTGACCAACAACCATGTCGTCTCCGGCGCGACCGAGATCCGCGTGCAGCTGGCCGATGGCCGCGACACCGAGGCCAAGCTGGTCGGCACCGATCCCGAGACCGACCTGGCGGTGCTGCGCATCGCCCTGCCCGCGCCGCTGCCGGTCATCCATCCCGGCAAGGCGGGCGAGCTGCAGGTGGGCGACGTGGTGCTGGCGATCGGCAACCCGTTCAACGTCGGGCAGACGGTGACCTCGGGCATCGTCAGCGCGCTCGGCCGCACCCAGCTGGGCCTGAGCACCTTCGAGAACTTCATCCAGACCGACGCCGCCATCAACCCCGGCAACTCCGGCGGCGCGCTGGTGGACGTGCAGGGCCGCCTGGTGGGCATCAACACGGCGATCTACTCGCGTACCGGGGGCGGCAGCCTGGGCATCGGCTTCGCGATCCCGGCCGACTCGGCCTACCAGGTCCTGGAGGCACTGGTGAAGGACGGCAAGGTCTCGCGCGGCTGGCTGGGCGTGATCACCGGCGACATCAATTCGGATGTCGTGGAGACGCTCAAGCTGAGCGTCGACCATGGCGTGCTGGTCAAGGAGGTCTTCAAGGCCAGCCCGGCGGCCAAGGCCGGCCTGGAGGCGGGCGACGTGGTCACCGACGTGGGCGGCCAGCCGGTGCGCACGCCGCGGGAGCTGGTCAACGTGGTCGCGGCGCTCAAGCCCGACAGCAAGACCATCATCGCGGTGCAGCGCGGCAAGGACCTGCTGAAGCTGCCGCTGCAGGTCGGCCTGCGCCAGCCCCAGACGACGGACGACGCCGCGCCCGAGTGAGCGCCGCGGGTCATCAGGACGCGGGCTTCCCGTTGCCTTCCTCCGCCTCGTCGTCCGGCGCGCGGGTGAAGCGGCCGAAGGCGCCCGCGGCCCACAGGCCCACTTCGTAGAGCAGGCACATCGGGATCGCCAGCGCGAGCTGCGAGACGATGTCCGGCGGCGTGATCACCGCCGCGATGACGAAGGCCAGCACGATGAAGTAGCCGCGGAACTGCTTGAGCTGCGCCACGGTCACGATGCCCATGCGCGCCAGCACCACCACCACCACCGGCACCTCGAACGCCGCGCCGAAGGCGATGAACATGTTCATCACGAAGCCCAGGTAGGCCTCGACGTCGGGGGTCGCCGCGATGCTCTTGGGCGCGAAGCTCTGGATGAAGGTGAAGACCTTGCCGAACACGAAGAAGTAGCAGAACGCCACCCCCGCGAAGAACAGCAGCGTGCTCGACACCACCAGCGGCATCACGAGGCGCTTCTCGTGGGCGTACAGACCCGGCGCCACGAAGGCCCAGACCTGGTACAGGACCACCGGGAGGGCCAGCAGGAAGGCCGCCAGCAAGGTGACCTTCAGCGGGACCAGGAAGGGCGACAGCACGTTGGTCGCGATCAGCGACCCGCCCTGCGGCAGATGCGCCACCAGCGGCTTGGCCAGCAGGTCGAACAGACCGCTCGTGCCGGGCCAGATGCACAGCAGGCCGAAGGCCACCACCACGGCCAGCAACGCCCGGATCAACCGGTCGCGCAGCTCCATCAGGTGGGACACGAAGGGCTGTTCGGTGCCGGCGAGTTCGTCTTCTTGTTGGCTCATGTCGCTCGGCGAGGGGGACGGAAGCGGGCCATGCGGGCCGCGCCGGATTGCGCGTGCCGGCGCACGCCGGACTGCTGCTTGTACCAGAGCGGCGTCGCGCCGCGCTTGAGCCGCCAGTTCTTCTTCGGATGCGTGTAGACCGGGACCGGCGACGCGTAGCCGCCGATCGAGCCGTCCGACGACGTGCCGTCGACGGACAGGTCGGACCAGGTCGACTGCAGCGTCTCGTTGGCCGAGTCCACGCCCTGCTGCACGCTGGTCTGCACGTCGCTGACGGCGGACTCGAACTGGCCCTTCATCTTCTGGAGCTCCTCCAGCTCGATGGACCGGTTCACCTCCGCCTTGACGTCCGCGACATAGCGCTGCGCCTTGCCCAGCAGGTGGCCCACGGTGCGGGCCACGCGCGGCAGGCGCTCAGGGCCGAGCACGACCAGCGCCACCGCGCCGATCAGCGCCAGCTTGTCGAAACCGAAATCGACCATGCCGGCCGCGCTCAGTGACGCTGCTTGGCGTCGACGTCGACGGTGTTCGGATCAGCCGCCTTGCCGGCGTTGGTGACCTGCTGCGCGGGCGCATCGGTCGAGCCGTCCTTCATGCCGTCCTTGAAGCCCTTGACCGCGGCGCCGAGGTCGCTGCCCACGTTGCGCAGCTTCTTCGTGCCGAACACGGCGATCACGACGACCAGCACGATCAGCCAGTGCCAAATGCTCAAACCACCCATGACAATCTCCAGAGTCGAATGCGAAATTCTACGATCCGCGCGTGACAGGCATTCGGGCGATCAGCGTCATCCCGTGCCCGCATCAGCGGCTTATCTGCCCCATCCCAACCGATGAGCGAACTCATCCGGAGGTTTCGCCGCCTGCCCTCCCCCTTCGCAGAGAGCGGCGGCCCGCACATGGGGCTGGCGTTCAGCCTTTCAACCAGGGCCGGGGGCCCCCGATCGCGTGCATGTGCAGGTGGAACACCTCCTGACCGCCGTCCGCGCCGGTGTTCACCACCGTGCGGAAACCGTTCGTGACGCCCAGTTCCTTCATGAGCTTGGGCACCAGCACCGCCATCTTGCCCATCAGCGCCGCATGCTCGGGCGTCAGGTCGACCATGCTGGCGATGTGCTGCTTGGGGATCAGCAGGAAGTGCACCGGCGCCCAGGGGTGAATGTCGTGGAAACCGAGCAGGTCCTCGTCCTCGTAGACCTTCTTCGAGGGGATCTGGCCCTGGACGATCTTGCAGAAGATGCAGTTGGGGTCGTGGCTCATGGCGGATGGGTCGGACAGTGGGGCCGGATGATGACGTCGGACCATGGCGCGAAGGTGTCACCGGCCATGGGAAAGAAGGGGTGGGCGTTCGGTTTTCCCGGTGCTCACATCGGCATGGGGCGGCGGTCGTTCATCGCCAGCCAGCCGCGCACGATCCGATAGAGGAACCAGATCGAGATCGCGATCCAGGCGATCCAGCCGGGCAGCACGAACAGGAACCACAGCGGAATCGTGATCGCGTACAGGATCCCGCACCAGAGCACGCTGCGCAGGCGCCAGGAGAAATGCGTGGCCTGCCAGGTGCCGGCCGCCTCGTCCCGCTTGACCAGGTCGACGATCACGGCGATGACCAGCAGCAGCACGCTGGCCTGCACGCCAGGCAGCACCGCGCCGATCGCGACGATCGCGTGCAGCACGTAGCTGACGATGCCCACGGAGCGCAGGCTGGCCTCGCGCTCGGGATCGAGCACCACGGTCGGGGATTGCGGTTCGAACGACTGCGTCATGCACCCTCCTTCTGGCCCCTGCGGGCGAATTCCTCCAGGCCGGACAGACCCTCGCGGCGCGCCAGCTCGGCCAGCACGCGCTCGGGACGGACGTCGAAGGCGGCCAGCGCCACGATCGAGTGGAACCACAGATCGGCGACCTCGTAGACCAGCTTGTCGGCCGCCCGCGGCTGGCCGTCGGCGGCCCGCGCCGCGTCCTTGGCGTGGTCCGCGTCCTTGGCGGCGAGCACCACCTCGGTGGCTTCCTCGCCGACCTTCTTGAGGATCTGGTCCAGACCCTTGGCGAACAGCTTGGCCACGTAGCTCTTGTCCGGATCGCCCTCGGCGCGGCGCTGCGCGACGACATCGCCCAGATGGGCCAGCACGTCGAGGGAGGTCGGCGCCGAGGCCGGCGCACCGGCGGCCGGAGCCGCGGCGGAAGTGTCGTTGGTGCTCATCGCTTCAGGCTTCGCGCGTCGGGGGAATATCGCTGGGTGGACGGGAGCACAGGGTGCGTCGGTGCGTCGCAGGCGACCAGGTCGGCGGCCGGGTCCGTCATGCCGTCACGCTGTCACGCCGTCATTTGTAGATGCTGGCCGGATCCTTGAGAACCGGCTCGACCGTCGACCACTGGCCGTTCTCCAGTTTCTGGAAGAAGCAGCTGTGGCGGCCGGTGTGGCAGGCGATGCCGGGTTCGTGGCCGTGCTGGGTGATGGTCAGCAGCACGACGTCGTTGTCGCAATCCAGCCGGATGCCGTGGACCTGTTGCGTGTGGCCGGACTCCTCGCCCTTGTGCCACAGCTTCTGGCGCGAGCGGCTCCAGTAGACCGCCTCGCCGATCTCGGCGGTGCGGGCCAGGGCGTCGCGGTTCATCCACGCGAACATGAGGATGTCGCCGGAGCCCTGCTCCTGCGCGATGACGGGCACCAGCCCGTCGCGGTCCCACTTGATCTGATCCAGCCAGTCCATCGCGGCAGTGTAGTCCGGGGCCTCAGACATGGGTGAGACCGACGTGGAAGCGCTCGGCGGCGAACCACTGCAGCACCGGGATGGTTCCGGGCAGCACCGGCTGCACCTGCACCGGCAGGCGCTCCCAGCTCATGGTCTGCTGCTCCCGCATCTCGAATTCGCCGGCCCACTCGTAGACCTTGCAGAAATTCAGGCGCACCTTGGCATGCGGATATTCCATCAGCTCCACCTTCCACGGATGCGCGGCGCCGATGGTGATGCCCAGTTCCTCGTGCAGCTCGCGGCGCAGGGCCTGCTCGACGGTCTCGCCCGCCTCCAGCTTGCCGCCAGGGAACTCCCAGTAGCCGGCGTAGACCTTGCCCTCGGGGCGGGAGGTCAGCAGGAACTCGGTCTCGCGGCCGTGCTCGTCGCGGCGCACCAGCACGCCGACGGCGACCTCGACCGGCACGCGGTCGGTCGCTCCCACGGGGCTGAGCGGATGGGCCTGCTCGCGTTCAGACATGGTCCAGTCCTTCCGGCGCGTCGGTGTCCGTCGAGGGGGCGGGCGTGCCGTCGGACGCGCCGCCGCGTCCCGCCAGATCCCGCGCGAACTGATAGGCCACGCGGCCCGAGCGCGAGCCGCGCTCCAACGCCCAGACCAGCGCCGGCTGACGCGCGGCCTCGATGCGGGCGGCGTCCAGGCCGAAGTGGCTCAGCCACTGGGCGACGATGGCCAGGTACTCCTGCTGGCTGAAGCTGTAGAAGCTGATCCACAGCCCGAAGCGCTCGGACAGCGAGATCTTTTCCTCCACCGCCTCGCCCGGATGGACCTCGACGTTCCCGTCGCGCTCGGTGTGGGTGTAGCCCAGGTTGTCCTTCATCTGCTCGGGCAGCAGGTGGCGGCGGTTGCTGGTCGCGTAGATCAGCAGGTTGTCGGTGGCCGCGGCGACGGAGCCGTCCAGCATGGACTTCAGCGCCTTGTAGCCGGCCTCGCCCTCGTCGAAGCTCAGGTCGTCGCAGAAGATGACGAAGCGCTCCGGCCGGTCGGCGACCAGGTCCGCCAGATCCGGCAGGTCGACCAGATCGGCCTTGTCCACCTCGATCAGGCGCAGGCCCTGGTCGGCGAATTGATTCAGGCAGGCCTTGATCAGCGAGCTCTTGCCGGTGCCGCGCGCGCCCGTCAGCAGCACGTTGTTCGCCGGCTGGCCCTGCACGAACTGGCGCGTGTTGCGCAGCAGGCGCTCCTTCTGCGGCTCGACCTCCTTGAGGTCGCCCAGCCGGATCGTGGACAGGTGCCTGACCGGTTCCAGCCGCGCGCTCGCACCGCGCTTGCGGTAGCGGAACGCGACCGCGCCCGACCAGTCGGGCGGCGTGAGGGGCTGGGGCAGCACGGCCTCCAGGCGGTTGAGCAGCGCGTCGGCGCGCCGCAGCAGGGCGTCAAGGGCGTCGGACATGAGGCCGAGTTTAGAGGGCCGCGCCCGCCGCGACGGGCGCTACGCGGCGGCGCCGATCATCCGAGCATTCGCATTGCGGCATCCAACTGTTCAGTCGGAAGACGCTTGAAGCCTGAGCGCGCATAGCGCTGCAGTCGGCCGATGATGAAGCTCACCAGCACCGAGGCCTGGGCCTGGGCCTCGACCGTCGGAGTGCTCGAGCCAGACGCCTCGGCCGCGGTGCGCAGGCCCTGGCGCAGGGCCGACTCGACCTTGTCGAAGAACTGGTTCATGCGCGCGACCAGGCGCTCGTTCTCGTAGACCAGCGCGTCGCCGACCATCACCCGGGCCATGCCCGGATTGCGCTCGCCGAACTGCAGCAGCACGGCGACGATGCGCTGCGCCTGGGCGAGACCGTCGGTCTCGCGTTCGGCGATCTGGTTGAGCAGCGAGAAGATGCTGGTCTCGATGAACTCGATGAGGCCCTCGAACATCTGCGCCTTGCTGGCGAAGTGCCGATACAGGGCGGCCTCGCTGACCTCCAGCCGCGCGGCGAGCGCGGCGGTGGTCACGCGCTCCGCGCCGGGCTGCTCCAGCATGCTGGCCAGCGTCTGCAGGATCTGGACGCGGCGCTCCCCGGGCTTGAGCCGCTTGCGGGGCAGCTCCGCGGGCTTGGTCGCGGGCGTGTCCGGAGCGTCGGGGGGGCTGGTGTGCATGGGCGGGGGCGGAGTGTGCGGCGATTCTGGCACAGGCCCGGGGGGCTCCCGGGCACGGTGCCGGACGCCGCGCGCTCAGTCCCGCAACCAGCCCAGGCGGCGCGCTTCGTAGATGGCCTCGACCTTGGAGCGCACCTGCAGCTTGCGGTAGGTGCGCTTCACGTAAGTCATGATCGTGTGCGGCGACACGTTCATGAACTGCGCGATCTCGTCGAAGGTGAAGCCCTTGGCGGCCAGGTGCAGCACGCGCGATTCCTGCTCGGACAGCGCGACCACCTGCTCGTCGACCAGCGGCATCGGGGCCGAGTCGCCGAACCCGCGCGGCGCATGCCCGTTGCCGTTCCCCTGCGGCGCCAGGCGCAGCAGCAGACGGCGCGCGATCACGGGGGAGATCGGACTGCCCCCCGCGCGCAGCGAGCGCAGCTGACCCGGCAGGTCCAGCGCGAGCGAGTCCTTGAGCAGGTAGCCGGTGGCGCCGGCCTCGATGCTCGAGAGCACGTGCTGCTCGTCACCGAAGACGGAGATGACCATGACCTCGCACTCGGGCGCGACATGGGCGGCGTGTCGGATCAGTTCGATGCCGCTCCCACCCGGCAGGTCCAGGTCGACCAGCAGCACGTCGGGACGTGTCTGGTCGAACATCTTCCTCCCCTGCGGCAGGTCGGTGGCCATGCCGACGAGCCGGATGTCAGGCGCCTTTTCCAGGGCGTGGGCGAAGGCCTCGCGGAACCGAAGCTGATCCTCGACGATCAAGACGCTGAATAGTGACATGCAATCCCTCACGGCTTTGGAGCCGTTCGGGCGCATTCTGGGTTGTCGCGTGTTTCAGCGGCAATCCCCAGCTTGCAGTGGTGTGACCTTGGACCAGTCCCCCCGACCGGCCCCGGCCCCCCGGCGTCCGAGGGCGGAGAAGGCAATCCACGCTCCCGCGCCGGTCCGCGCCCACCCCCTCAACGAGGGGGGAGGCGATGCAATCTGTCCACACGCCGGTCGACGCAGGCGGGGCGCCGGTGGGCGGGCTCGTCCATCCAGCCGCGCATCCAGACCGTGCCCATGCCCAGGGCGTGCGCGGTGCGCAGGTTGGCCACGCTGTCCTCGACCAGCGTGCAGCGCGAGGGCGCGATCCGCAGCTGCGCGCAGACGTGGCGCAGCATGCGGGCGTCGGGCTTGGGGCGGTAGTGGCCGAACATGCGCATGTGCTCGACGCTGATGACGCGCTCGAACAGCGCCGAGATGCCCAGCGCCTTGAGCACGCGGCGGGCGTAGCGCTCGGGCGCGTTGGTCAGCAGGATGCGGCGGCCCGGCAGGCGGCGCAGCCAGGCCAGGTCCGTGCGCGCGCCGCGCAGCAAGGATTCGAGCTCCGGCAGCGCATGCACCTCCTCGAGGAACTGCGAGGCGGGAATCCGGTGATGCCGGATCAGCCCGAGCAGGGTCGCGCCGTAGACGCGCCAGTAGCGCCGGCGCAGCGCGTGGGCCTGCTCGGCGTCCACGCCCAGGTGCCGGACGATGTAGTCGTTCATCGCCGCGCCGATGGCGGCGAAGGAGCCGCCGCTGGCGTGGTGCAGCGTGTCGTCCAGGTCGAAGAGCCAGACCGCGTCGCCGGGGCGACGCGGATGCCGGCGCACGAGCGGCGGAAGCCGGGCCAACGGACGGGTCGCTCAGTACGAGCGGATCATCGTGCCGAAGGCCTTCTCGGAGAGGATCTCCAGCAGCATCGCGTGGGGCACGCGGCCGTCGATGATGTGCACCGCGTTGACGCCGCTCTTGGCCGCGTCGATCGCGCCGGCGATCTTGGGGATCATGCCGCCGCTGATGGTGCCGTCGGCGACCAGCTCGTCGATGCGGCGCGGGGTCAGCTCGACCAGCAGCTCGCCCTGCTTGTCCAGCACGCCGCGGATGTTGGTCAGCATCAGCAGCTTCTCGGCCTGCAGCACCGTGGCCAGCTTGGCGGCCACGACGTCGGCGTTAATGTTGTAGCTCTCGTTGTTCTCGCCGAAGCCGATGGGGCTGATGACGGGGATGAACTGGTCGTCCTGCAAGGCCTTCACGACGCTGGGGTCGATGCTGACGATGTCGCCGACCTGGCCGATGTCGTGTTCCTTGGCCGGGTCGTCCTTGTCCAGGATCTTGAGCTGCTTGGCGCGGATCATGCCGCCGTCGCGGCCGGTCAGGCCCACGGCCTTGCCGCCGGCGGCGTTGATCAGGCCCACGATGTCCTGCTGCACCTCCCCCGCGAGCACCCATTCGACGACGCTCATGGTCTCGGCGTCGGTCACGCGCATGCCCTGGATGAAGTGGCCCTTCTTGCCCAGCTTGTTGAGCGCGTCCTCGATCTGCGGACCGCCGCCGTGCACCACCACCGGGTTCAGGCCGACCAGCTTGAGCAGCACCACGTCCTCGGCGAAGTCCTGCTGCAGGGCCGGGTCCGTCATGGCGTTGCCGCCGTACTTGATGACGATGGTCTTGCCGTGGTACTTGCGGATGTAGGGCAGCGCCTGGGACAGCAGCTCCGCCTTGTCGCGCGGCGGGATGTGGCTGAGGTCGGCGTCGTGGACGGGAGGAGTGTTGCTCATGAGGCTGTCCGGGCTGAAGGAGGGTCGGGGGCGGTCGGCCGAGGTGGCGCGGCGGTCGCACGCGGTCACGAGGCCGTCGAACGGCGCGAATTGTAGGACCGGCAAAATCGCGTCCATGCAAGTCCAGCAATACCTGAAGCTGTCGGTGGTCGTCGCGTTGGCGACCATCGCCCTGAAGACCGCCGCCTGGTGGTGGACCGGGTCGGTCGGCCTGCTGTCGGACGCGCTCGAATCGCTGGTCAACCTGGCGGGGGCCCTGTTCGGCCTGGCCATGGTGACCATCGCCCGGCGCCCGCCCGACGCGGACCACCCCTTCGGCCACCACAAGGCGGAGTACTTCTCCAGCGCCTTCGAGGGCGCGCTGATCCTGATCGCCGCGCTGGGCATCGGCTGGGCCGCCGTGGGCCGGCTGATGCATCCGCAGCCGCTGGAGCAGCTGGGTCTGGGCCTGGTGCTGTCGCTGGTCAGCACCGGCATCAACTGGGCCCTGGCGGTCGCGATGATGAAGGCCTCGCGCGCGCATCGCTCCATCGCGCTGGAGGCCGACGCGCGCCACCTCTACACCGACGTCTGGACCTCCGTGGGGGTGGTCGTCGGCCTGATCGGCGTGATGCTGACCGGCTGGATCTGGCTGGACGCGGTGCTGGCCATCCTGGTCGCGCTGAACATCCTGCGCGAGGCGGTCCACCTGATGTGGCGGTCCACCGGCGGGCTCATGGACCAGGCGCTGGACACCGAGGACCAGCGCGCGATCGCGGCGGTGCTGGCCGGCTTCGAATCGCCGGACCTGCGCTTCGACCATGTCGCGACACGCGTCGCGGGGCCGCAGCGCTTCGTCGACCTGCACCTGCATGTACCGGCGCGCTGGACCCTGGGCCATGCGGCCGCGCTGCGCGGCGAGGTGGAGCAGGCGCTGATGCGCGCCCTGCCCGGCCTGCGCGCGAGCATCCAGCTGCTGCCGGCCAACGTCGAGACGCGCTTCGCCGAGCTCGCCGGCCGCGACGCCGGCCAGCCCCTGCCGCCGGCCCCGCCCGAGCTCGCCGCGGCGGCCGCCTCCGACGACGACGCCCGGAGCAAGGCTCCATCGTCGACGCCCGACACTTCCCGAAAGGACACCCCTGGATGATCGCCCTGCTCCAGCGCGTCAAGCGCGCCCATGTCGACGTCGGCGATCGCCGCACCGGAGCGATCGGCCCGGGCCTGCTGCTGCTGCTCTGCGCCGAGCCGCAGGACACCGAGGCGGTGGCCGAGAAGCTGCTGGCCAAGATCCTGAAGCTGCGCATCTTCAGCGACGAGGCCGGGAAGATGAACCGCAGCGTGCAGGACATCGGCGGTGGGCTGCTGATCGTCTCGCAGTTCACGCTGGCGGCGGACACCAGCGGCGGCAACCGGCCCAGCTTCACGGGCGCCGCGCCGGCCGAGCTGGGACGGCGGCTCTACGAGCACGCGGTGAACTTCGCCCGCGCGCAGCATCCGGTGGTGGCCACCGGGGAGTTCGGCGCCGACATGCAGGTCGAGCTGATCAACGACGGTCCGGTCACCCTGCCGATGCGCATGTGAGCCGCGCCGCGCCATCGCCCTGGGCGCGCGGCCCCGCGCCCGCCATGAATCCGCCACGTCAAACTGACGAGAATGCGGGATCGGCTCTCACCATGATTTCAAGGATCCGCTCATGATCAGCTACGTCACCCTGGGCAGCAACGACCGCCGCGCGGCCAAGACCTTCTACGACGCGGTGCTGGCGCCGCTGGGGCTCAAGCCGGGCTATTCGGACGACGAGATGGTCGGCTACGGCCCCGAGGGCGGCGAGACGCAGCTGTGGGTGGTCGCGCCCTACAACGGCCTGGACGCGACGGCGGGCAACGGGACCATGCTGGCGCTGGCCGCGTCGACGCGAGCCCAGGTCGACGCCGCCTACGCCGCGGCGATCGCCGGCGGCGGCCGCGACGAAGGCAAGCCCGGTCCGCGCGAGATCTACGGCCCCAACTTCTACGCCGCCTACTTCCGCGATCCGGAAGGCAACAAGCTGGCCGTGGTCTGCCGCGCGCCGGACTGATCCGAGCGCACCGGACACCGGCCCGACGCGGCCGGCCAAGGAAAAAGCCCGCCGATCGGCGGGCTTTCCTCATGGGGCGAGCGACTCGCCCTCGGGCGGGATCAGTCGGCGTACTGACCGGCGGCCTTGATGACCGGGGTCCACTTGGCGATCTCGTCGGCGACGAACTTCTTGTGCTCGGCGGGGTTCACGCGACCGTCGGTCACGATCACGGCGCCCAGCGCTTCCTCGCGCTTGTGGAACTCGGCATCCTTCAGCGCGGCCTTCAGCGCCGTGTTGATCTTGTCCAGGACCGGCTTGGGCGTGCCCTTGGGCGCGTACAGGCCGTGCCAGATCGTCACGTTGAAGCCCTTCAGGCCGGACTCGTCCAGCGTCGGCAGCTTGGCCAGCGTGCCGCCCAGGCGCTTGGGCGTCGAGACCGCGAAGGCCTTGACCTTGCCGCCGTCGATCTGCGTCGTGGTGTTGGTGGTCTGGTCGCACATGATGTCGACCTGGCCGCCGATCAGGTCGGTCATGGCCGGACCCGTGCCCTTGTACGGGACGGTGGTCATGTCCATCTTCAGCATGCTCATGTACAGCAGGCCGCACAGGTGCGAGGCGGAACCCAGGCCGGCGTTGGCCAGGTTGATCTTGCCCTTGTTGGCGCCCAGCCACTTCACCAGGTCGGCGTAGTTGTTGGCCGGCAGGCTGGGACGCGAGATCAGCGTCATCGGCACTTCGTTGATCAGGCCCAGGTACTCGAAGTCGTCCAGGGTCTTGTACTGCAGGTTGCGGTACAGGGCCGGGGAGGTCGACATGCCGATGTGGTGCAACAGCAGGGTGTAGCCGTCCGGCGCGGCCTTGGACACCTTGGTCGCGCCCAGCGTGCCGCCGGCGCCGCCGACGTTCTCGATCACGATGGTCGCGTTCAGCGGCTTGCGCAGCGCCTCGGCCAGATCGCGCGCCACCTTGTCGGTCGGGCCACCCGCGGCGAACGGCACCACGATCGTCACCGGCTTGTCCGGATAGTCGGCCCAGGCGGCACCAGCGGTCAGCGCCGCCACGCAGGCGAGCAGGATCTTCTTCATGTGGAGGTCTCCCCTCTTGTCAGGGTCGGTGTGGGTGATGGCGCGGATGCTAGGGCCGCCCTCGCGGGCACGCCTAGCGGAAACTACGTAAGGGAGGGCGAGGTACCGGTATCGGCCCGACGCGGGTGGCGCCGCGCGGGCGACGCCGCCCTCCGCCGCGCCCCTCTGAAGCGGCGGCGCGCGCGGCGCCCTCGCCAGGTCCGGCTGCGGCTTTACCGGCGCCCTTCACTCGTACTTTCGAAGGTCCTCGATCACCTTGCCGTCGTTGACCAGCGCGCCCGGGGCGAGGAAGGCCACCTCGCCGCGCAGCTTGGTCACCTCGCGCAGCGCGAGGGCGACGCGCTCGCCCAAGCCCTCCGGCACCTGGCCGCCGACCTCCACCTTCAGCGTCATCCGGTCCTGGGCCATCTCGCCCTCGACGACCAAGCGCCCGCGTCCGGCCTCGGGGAAACGCCGGAGCACCTCCGCCACCTGCCCGGCATGCACGAACATGCCGCGCACCTTGGCGCTCTGGTCCGCGCGCCCCATCCAGCCCTTGATGCGGACGTTGGTCCGGCCCGTCGGGCACGGGCCCGGCAGCACGGCGGACAGATCGCCCGTGCCGAAGCGGATCAGCGGGTAGTCCGGGTTCAGCGTCGTGACGACGACCTCGCCCACCTCGCCGTCCGGCACCGGATCGCCGGTGCCGGGCCGCACGATCTCCAGGATCACGCCCTCGTCGACGACCAGTCCCTGGCGGGCCGAGGTCTCGTAGGCGATGAGCCCGAGGTCCGCGGTGGCGTAGCACTGGTAGCCCACCACGCCGCGCTCGCCGCACCAGTCGCGCAGCGAGGGCGGGAAGGCCTCGCCGCTGACCAGCGCCTTGTGCACCGACAGCGGCTGCCCCTGCTCCGCCGCCTTGTCCAGCAGGATCTTGAGGAAGCTCGGCGTGCCGACGTAGGCCTGCGGCCGCAGCTCGGCCATGGCCTGCAGCTGGAGCTCGGTGTTGCCGACACCGCCCGCGAAGACGGTGCAGCCCAGCGCCTCGGCGCCGCCTTCCATCATGGCGCCGGCCGGCGTCAGGTGGTAGCTGAAGGAGTTGTGGACCAGGTCACCCGCGCGCAACCCCGCCGCATGCAGGGCGCGGCCGATGCGCCAGTAATCACGCCCGAGTCCCTCGGGCTCGTAGATCGTGCCCGGCGACTGGAAGACACGGCGCGCGCCGCTGTCGCGCTTGAGTCCGCGCCAGCCGATGGCGGAGAAGCCGCCGAAGGGCTCCGAGGGCCGTGCCGCCCGCACCGCCTGCTGGCGCGCGAGCAGCTCCGACTTGCGCGTCACCGGCAGCCGCGCCAGGGCGGCGCGCGTGCGCACGTGGTCGGGATCGACACCGGTCAACAGCTCGCCATAGGCATCGGTGTTCTGACGCGCGTTGGCGATCTGGTGCGGGAGGGCGGACAGCAGCGCGGCCTCGCGCGCGGCGGCGTCGCGCGTCTCGTGCGCGTCGTAGAAGGGGGTGGAGACCCGGGAAGAGAACTCGGCGGCCATCACGCGTCCCTCCTCACTCGTCCGCCCACTGCGCGAGGCGGCGCTTGAGCTCGTCCTGCAGCTTGCGCACGTCGGCCGAGGACCGGCAGGGGCGCGCATCCCAGTCCGGACTGCGCGCCGGCTTGCGCGCCAGCTTCGCGTCGATCTGGCCGTCGCCGGCGGCGAGCTTCAGGACCTCCTGTCCTTCGAAGCTCCAGGCGTCGCCCCGTTCGGTGAGGCTGCGCAGCTCGCGCAGCGCGCGGCGCAGTTGCACCAGCTGCTCCTCGACCTTGAACGGCGGCGGCGCGAAGAAGTCGTTGTCCATGAACTGCTCTCCCTTGAAACCCGTCGATCTTTCGATCCTGTGATCCTTCGATCGCTCAATCCGGCGAGACGCCCGGTCCCGCGCTTCCCGACCGACTCATGTCAACCAGCGCTTGCGCCGCTTGTAGCTCTTGACGTCGCGGAAGCTCTTGCGGTCGCCGCCGCCCATGCCGAGATAGAACTCGCGCACGTCCTCGTTGTCGCGCAGGGCCTGCGCGGCGCCGTCCATGACGACGCGGCCGTTCTCGAGGATGTAGCCGTAATCGGCGTAGCGCAGCGCCATGTTGGTGTTCTGCTCGGCCAGCAGGAAGGTCGTGCCCTCCTTCTGGTTGAGGTCGCGCACGATCTCGAAGACCTCCTCGACGATCTGCGGCGCGAGCCCCATCGAGGGCTCGTCCAGCAGCACCATCCTGGGCCCCGCCATCAACGCCCGGCCGATCGCGCACATCTGCTGCTCGCCGCCCGAGGTATAGGCGGCCTGCGAGGTCCGCCGCGTCTTGAGCCGCGGGAAGTAGTTGTAGACCTTCTCCAGCGTCTCGGCCACGGCGGCCTTGCCGTCGCGGCGCGCATAGGCGCCGGTGAGCAGGTTCTCCTCGATCGTCAGGTGGGCGAAGCAGTGACGCCCCTCCATCACCTGGACGACGCCGCGGTGCACGAGCTCGGCGGGCGAGAGCTTCTCGATGCGCTCGCCGCGCAGCTCGATCGAGCCCTTGGTCACCTCGCCGCGCTCGCCCGCCAGCAGGTTGGAGATGGCGCGCAGCGTCGTGGTCTTGCCGGCGCCGTTGCCGCCGAGCAGCGCCACCACCGCGCCCGTGGGCACGCGCAACGACACGCCCTTGAGCACCAGGATCACGTGGTGATAGATGACCTCGATGCCGTTGACGTCGAGCAGCGGAGTGGCCGCGGCCGCGGCCTCGGTCGCGCCGACGGCGCCGGTCGTGGCGCCCACGGGGTCAGGGGTTGCGATGGTGGCTGGCATGGCGGGATTCCTGGATCAGCGGATCAGCCGCAGCTGCGCGGCTTGAGGTTCTTGTCCTTGGCGTACTTGGCGGCGTACTCCTTGACCATCGGATCGATGTGGGTCTTGTCCGACTGGTACCAGTCGGAGGCGATGTTCCACTTCGCGCCGTCCCACTGGACGATGCGCGCCCAGTCCGTGCCCATGTGGTTCGAGCAGCTGGTCTGCACCGGACGCATCACCTCGCCGAAGCCCAGCGCCTTGAGGCGATCCGCGGTCAGGTTCAGGTTCTCGAAGCCCCAGCGGACCTGCTCGGGCGTCATGACCTTGCCCTTGCCGAACTTCTCCTGCGCGGTGCGGATGGCCTCGACCTGCAGCATCGAGATCATCATCCCGCGCGTGTGCGCGATCGCGCCGATGCCGGTGGGCGCGCCGGTGCCCTGGCCCTTGTCGTAGACGTACTTCCTCAGCTCGTCATGGACCTTGTCCTTGGCCGCGCTGTTGTGCAGCGTGATCGCGTTGTAGCCCTTGGCGCCGGCGCCGATGTCCTTGACGTCATGGTCCGAGCCGGCCCACCACACGGCGTAGATCTTCTCGCGCGGATAGCCGCTGGCCTGCGCCTCGCGGATGCCGGCCGGCGTCATCACGCCGGCGGACCAGAACAGCACGTAGTCCGGCCGCTGCTGGCGGATCTGCAGCCAGGTGGACTTCTGCTCGACGCCCGGGGGCGTGACCGGATACAGCAGCACCTCGAAGCCTTCGGCCGCGGCGCGCTTCTGGATCAGCGGAATCGGCTCCTTCCCATAGGGGCTGTCGTGATAGACCAGCGCGATCTTCTTGCCCTTGAGCGAGCCCTTCTCCTTCTTCGCGATGTCCTGCAGCATCACGTCGGCCGCGGTCCAGTAGGTGCCCAGCAGCGGGAAATTCCATTCGAAGACGGTGCCGTCGGCCGACTGCGACAGGCCGTACCCCGGGGTCTCGACGACGACCTTGTCGATGAAGGCCTTGTCGGTCACCGCGAAGGTGATGCCGGTGGACTGCGTGTCGAAGCCCGACGCGCCGCCGCCCTTGCCCTTCAGGCGCTCGTAGCACTCGACGCCCTTGGCGGCGTCGTAGGCGGTCTCGCATTCCTCATAGGCGAGCTTGACCCCGTTCACGCCGCCGTCGCGCGCGTTGACGAGCTTGAGGTAGTCCTGCTTGCCGTCGGCCCAGGGGATGCCCAGCGGCGCGAACTGGCCGGTGCGGTACACCAGCAGCGGGATGAACTGCTCGTTGGCGGCCTGCGCCTGTGCCAGGAAGGGCACGGCGGCCGCGGCCAAGGCCGCCACGGACAGCGCGCCCCGCGCGAGGGTCTTCAAGCTCATGGTGTCGTCTCCTGATGGTGCACTCTGCGGTGCGGTTTGAAATCTCGTGGACTCAACTGCGCGATCAATGCGGGAAGGGCCAGAGCCGCAACTTTTGACGAGCCGTGGACCAGAGCCTTGCGAGACCGTGCGGCTCGACGATGAGGAAGAACACGATCAGCGCGCCGAAGATCATGTGCTCCAGGTGCGAGGCGGTGCCCGTGGACAGCGGCAGGCCCAGCCAGTGCGGCACGTAGTTCAGCAGCAGCGGCAGCAGCACGATGAAGGCGGCGCCGAAGAAGCTGCCGGCGATCGAGCCCAGCCCGCCGATGATGATCATGAACAGCAGCTGGAAGGACTTGTCGATGCCGAAGGCGGCCGGCTCCCAGGCGCCCAGATGGATGAAGGCCCACAGCGCGCCGGCCACGCCGACGATGAAGCTGCTCACCGCGAAGGCGGTCAGCTTGGCGTGCACCGGCCGGATGCCGATGACGGCGGCGGCGACGTCCATGTCGCGGATCGCCATCCACTCGCGGCCGATGGCGCCGCGCACCAGGTTCTTGGTCGCCAGCCCGCAGACCACCACCAGCGACAGGCACAGCAGATAGCGCTGCACCGGCGTCTCCAGCGGCAGACCGAAGATCTGCAGCGGCCCCACGCTGACGGAGCCCGAGGACGAATTGTTGGTCACCCACGGCACGCGGTTGACGAACCAGTCGATGAAGAACTGCGCCGCCAGCGTCGCCACCGCGAGATAGAGCCCGCGGATGCGCAGGCTCGGCAAGCCGAACAGCACGCCGCAGACCGTCGACGCGAGACCGCCGCCCAGCAGGGCCAGCAGCAGCGGCATGCCGTCGATGCGCGCCAGCAGGTTGTAGGCCGCGTAGGCACCCACCGCCATGAAGGCGCCGGTGCCCAGCGAGATCTGCCCGCAGTAGCCCACCAGCACGTTCAGGCCCAGCGCCGCCAGCGACAGCACGAGGAAGGGAATCAGCACGGCGCGGAAGGTGTAGTCGCTGGCCAGCCCGGGCACGGCGACGAAGGCCACCAGCGCCAGCACCAGCATCGCGAGGCGGTCCTGCGCGATGGGGAACAGCGCCAGGTCCGCGCGGTAGGAGGCCTTGAACTGGCCGTTTTCACGATAGAGCACGGGTCGTCTCCTTGCCGGCGCGCGTCAGACGCGGTCGATGATCTTGTCGCCGAAGAGGCCCTGCGGCCGCACCAGCAGAAAGCCCAGCGCGAGCACGTAGGCGAACCAGTTCTCGATGCCGCCGCCCAGGTGCTGGCCGAGGTAGATCTCGGAGAGCTTCTCGCCCACGCCGATGATCAGCCCGCCCAGGATGGCGCCCGGCACCGAGGTCAGCCCGCCCAGGATCACGACCGGGAAGGCCTTCAGCGCCACCAGCGAGATCGAGTACTGCACGCCCAGCTTGCTGCCCCAGATGATCCCGGCCACCAGCGCGACCAGCCCGCCCACCGACCACACGATCACCCAGATGCGCGCCAGCGGAATGCCGATGGACTGCGCGGCCTGGTGGTCGTCGGCGACGGCGCGCAGCGCGCGGCCGGTGCGGGTCTTTTGGAAGAACAGCGTCAGCGCGCCCACCAGCAGCGCCGCGATCACCGCGGAGTACAGGTCCTCCTTGTTGAGCAGCAGCCCGCCCTGGAAGACGTTCTCGAGCACGAACATCGGATCCTTGGGCAGGCCGACGTCGATCTTGTAGGTCGCGCTGCCGAAGATCAGCTGACCCGCGCCGTCCAGGAAGTAGCTGATGCCCAGCGTCGCCATCAGCAGCGTGATCGCCGGCTGGTTGACCAGGCCGCGCAGCGCCAGCCGCTCCACCAGCCAGGCCACCACGACCAGGCAGCCGGCCGCCGCGATCAGCGCGAGCAGGTTCGCGAGCACCTGGCTCTCGAAGCCGAGCCACTGCGGGAACCATTCGGCGAAGCGCGCCATCGCCAGCGCCGCGAACAGCACCATCGCGCCCTGCGAGAAGTTGAAGACGCCGGAGGCCTTGAAGATCAGCACGAAGCCCAGCGCCACCAGGGCGTAGAGCATGCCGGCCATCAGCCCGCCGAAGACGGTTTCGAGGAAGAAGCCCATGATCGTGTCCTTGGCCGCGAGGCCTCACTCGCCGGCGCCGAGGTAGGCGCGGATGACTTCGGGATTGGCGCGCACCTCGTCGGGCGTCCCGTCGCCGATCTTGCGGCCATAGTCCAGCACCACGACGCGGTCGCTGATGTCCATGACCACGCCCATGTCGTGCTCGATCAGCACGATGGTGGTGCCGAACTCGTCGTTGACGTCCAGGATGAAGCGGCACATGTCCTGCTTCTCCTCGACGTTCATGCCCGCCATGGGCTCGTCCAGCAGCAGCACCTTGGGCTCCATCGCGAGCGCGCGGCCCAGGTCGACGCGCTTCTGAAGGCCGTACGGCAGACCGCCGACCGGCGTCTTGCGATGCGCCTGGATCTCGAGGAAATCGATGATGCGCTCGACCTTCTCGCGGTGGGCGATCTCCTCCTGCACCGCGGGCCCGACACGCAGCGCCTGCCACAGCAGATTGCGCCGCATGCGCAGGTTGCGGCCGGTCATGATGTTGTCCAGCACGCTCATGCCCTTGAACAGCGCCAGGTTCTGGAAGGTCCGCGCGACGCCCATCTCGGCCATGCGGCGCAGGCGCACGCGCGGGCTCAGCTGGCGCATGTCCTGACCCCGGAACATCACGCGGCCCTGCTGCGGCTGGTAGACGCCGTTGATGCAGTTCAGCATCGAGCTCTTGCCCGCGCCGTTGGGGCCGATGATGGCGCGGATCTCGTGCTCGCGGACGTCGAAGCTGATGTCGTTGAGCGCCTTCACGCCGCCGAAGGACAGCGTGATGCCGCGCGCCTCGAGGATCACGTCCCCGACGCGGCGACCCGTCGCGGCACTGCCGGACGAGGCGGAGGCCGCCGGCATCGCGATCGAGGCGCCGGCTTCCTGGAACAGCGCCGATCCCGGCGCGGCGATGGTGGCGCTCATCAGGCGGCCCTCCGGGTGGGAGAGAAGGTCGGGGCCTCCTCGATGCGCAGGTCCGCGGCGACCTTGCCGGTGCGACCGTCCTCGAAGCGGACCGCCGTCTCGATGAACTGCGAGGTCTTGCCGGCGTAGAGCGCCGAGATCAGCACCTCGTACTTCTCCGCGATCGCGCCGCGGCGGACCTTGCGGGTGCGGGTGAGCTCGCCGTCATCGGCATCCAGCTCCTTGTGCAGCACCAGGAAGCGCGTGATCTGGCTGCCCGCCAGACGCTCGTCCTGCGCCAGGTCCGCGTTGACCTGCCGCACGCAGTCCTGGATCAGCGTGTAGACCTCGGGCTTGCTGGCGAGGTCGGTGTAGCCGGCGTACGGCAGGTTGCGCCGCTCGGCCCAGTTGCCCACCGCCTCGACATCGATGTTGATGAAGGCGCAGACGCGGTCGCGGCCGTCGCCGAAGGCCACCGCCTCCTTGATGAAGGCGAAGAACTTCAGCTTGTTCTCCACATACTTGGGCGCGAACATCGCGCCGTCATGCCCGCCGCCGCGCAGCCGGCCCACGTCCTTGGCGCGGTCGATGATCTTCAGGTGGCCGCCCGCGTCGAGGAAGCCCGCGTCCCCCGTCCGGTACCAGCCCTCGGCATCGAGCACCTCGGCCGTGGCCGCCGGATTCTTGTAGTAGCCCTTGAGCAGACCGGGCGAGCGCACCAGGATCTCGCCGCTCTCCGCGAGGCGGATCTCGACGCCGTCGATGGGCACGCCGACGGTGTCGGACTTGGCCTCGTGATCGGGCTGCAGGCAGACGAAGACCGCGGTCTCGGTCGAGCCGTAGAGCTGCTTGAGGTTGATCCCGATGGAGCGATAGAAGCTGAACAGGTCGGGCCCGATGGCCTCGCCCGCCGTGTAGGCCACCCGCACCCGCGAGAAGCCCAGCGTGTTGCGCAGCGGACCGTAGATCAGCGCGTCGCCAAGGCGGTACTTGAGCCGGTCCCAGCCGCTCACCGGCTGGCCGTCCATCAGCGCGGGGCCGACGCGGCGCGCCAGGTCCATGCAGCGCGCGAACAGCCAGCGCTTGACCGCGCCCGCGTCCTCCATGCGGATCATCACGCTGGTGAGCAGGCCCTCGAAGACGCGCGGCGGCGCGAAGTAGTAGGTCGGGCCGATCTCCTTGAGATCGATGCTGACGGTGCTGGCGGACTCGGGACAGTTGACGACGTAGCCGCAGGCCAGCCACTGCGCGTAGCTGAAGATGTTCTGGCCGATCCAGGCGCAGGGCAGATAGGCGAGGACTTCCTCGTCGTGCGTGAGCTTGTCGAAGCGCGCGCCGGCGAGCGCGCGGTCGATCAGCGAGGCATGGGTGTGGACCACGCCCTTCGGATGACCGGTGGTGCCGGAGGTGAAGAACATCGCCGCGACATCGTCGGCGCGGCTCGCGTCGACCTCGGTCTCGAACAGGCCAGGATGGCGCAGCGCGTGGGCGCGGCCCTCGCCGCAGAGCTCGTCGATGGAGGCCAGCCCCTCGGCCGCGTAATGACGCAGGCCGCGCGGGTCGTCGAACCAGATGCGGCTCAGCGAGGGGCATTGCGGCCGGATCTCGATGAGCTTGTCGACCTGCTCCTGGTCCTCGACGATGGCGAAGGCCACCTCGGCGTTCTGCAGCGGGTAGGCGAATTCGGCGGCGACGGCGTCCTGGTACAGCGGCACCGGGATCGCGCCCAGCGACTGCGCGGCGAGCATCGCGGCGTAGAGGCGCGGCCGGTTCTCGCCGATGACGACGAGGTGCTGGCCGCGCGTCATGCCGGCGGCCGCGAAGCCGTGGGCCATGTCGCGCACCAGCGCGGCGAGCGCGGCCCAGTCCAGCGTCTGCCAGATGCCGAGCTCCTTCTCGCGCAGGGCGGGTGCGTGCGGACGCTGCCGGGCGTGGGCCAGCAACAGCCGGGGGAAGGTGTGTTCCACCGTTGTCTCCTTGTGCTCCCCCGCTGTCGTCTCTCTGATGGAGCCGCTCGATCCGCGGGGGTGAATGCACTGTAGGCGCGACCATTGACGCCGTGTTGTCGTTGCGCCGACATTCCTAGCGAAAGTTCGGGGGCGTGTTTTCCCCAGGGGGTCGCGTCAGGTTGATGTCATGCAGGGACGCGATGAATGGGGGATGGACGCCCACACCGACGCCCCCCTCCGCTCGCCCCTGGCGCCACCCGTGCCGATGCTGCCGCTGCGCTTGCGCGCGCGGGCCGCGACGACGATGGAGATGGCGGCGATCCCCTGGCTGAAGGCGCTCGAGCCGGAGCAGCGCGAGCGCGTCGCCTCGAGCATCCAGGTGGCCGAGGTCGAAGTGGGCGAGCGTGTGTGCCGCATCGGGCGTGAAGCCAATTACTGGTTCGGCGTGATCGACGGCCTGCTCAAGATGAGCAACGACGACGCGGCCGCGCGGCCGGTGACCTTCACCGGCGTGCCGCCGGGCGGATGGTTCGGAGAGGGGACCTTGCTCAAGCGCGAGGTCTATCGCTACAACATCCAGGCGCTGCGGCGCAGCGTGGTCGCCGGGCTGCCGCTGGAGAGCTTCCACGAGCTGCTGGAGAGCAGCATCGCCTTCAACCGCTACGTGCTGAACCAGCTCAACGAGCGGCTGGGCCAGTTCATCGCCGCGCGCGAGATCGATCGCCAGAGCGATCCCGACCTGCGCGTGGCGCGCAACCTCGCGGCGCTGTTCCATCCGCTGCTGTATCCCGGAGTGGGCGGGCTGCTGCGGATCACGCAGCAGGAGCTCGGGCATCTGGTGGGGTTGTCCCGCCAGCGCGTCAACGAGGCGCTGCGCCATCTGCAGGACCAGCGCCTCATCGCCGTCGAGTACGGCGGCCTCAGGGTGCTGGACCTGGCGGGCTTGCGGGTCTATCCGCAGCAGTGACGCGGAGGGCGGCATCGCGCCGGTCGAGCGACCGGCTCGGGCGCCATCTCGGACGCCGACTCAAGCGCCGAAGGGCGTCGCCTCGGGCTGGGCCGGTGGATGGGCCGCGTACTGCGCAGCGTTGATCTCGTAGAGCAGGCTGGCCGCCTCGCCCGGATGGTCGGCGACGGAGCCCGTCAGCCGCAGCCCCACCCGCTCCAGCGTCTTGCGCGCCGCCGTGTTCCCCGGCGCCAGCAGCGCCTGCACCGCCGACGCATGCAGGCCGTCGAAGGCCAGCCCCAGCGCCGCCAGCGACATCTCCGCCGCATAGCCGCGGCCCCAGAAGTCGGACAGGAAGTGGAACTCCAGCTGCAAGGCCATCACGCCGCCGATGCGCTCCCGGCTCAGTCCGCCGAAACCGATCGCGCCCAGCGACGGCTGCTCCCGCAGCCGCACCGCCCAGGGCCCCAGGCCATCCCGGGCCCACAGCATCCGCCAGTGCTCCAGCCGCTCGGACGCGGCGCGGCCGCCCGGCTCGAATCGACGATTCGCCGGGTCGGACAGCAACTCGCGGAAAGCCCGGGCGTCCGCCGCCTCGGGCGGGCGCAGCAGCAACCGGGACGTCCCGGTGAGACGCTCGACGAGGTTGGGGGTGGAGAGTGGGGACAACATAGGGTTAACCCGCACATTATGCGTCCTCGACGGATTTCAAGTCCCGCCCCGCGATGGCCGCCGCGGCCCGGGTCCGGACATGCGTCACGCGCCCGGCGCCCGCGTTTCCCCTCGTGCCATCGGTGATCGGCGTGCGAAGATCCGATCCGGTTTACTTGCCCTTAACGCTTTCTTTGCGCAGGGCAATGTTGTAAGCAGCTATGGTGCCCGCGTGATTGCGACTGAAACTTCCCCGAACCGGGCCCAGCCCGCCGCCTCGCCCGTCCTCTCGGACATCGTCTCCCTGCCCGTGGACAGCTGGTCCGGCCCGCTGCCGGTCTCCGTCCAGGAGAAGGCCACGGCCTGCCTCGAGCGCGGCCATGTGCTGCTGATGCCGGACCTGCCCTTCGAACTGGCCGGCCAGGAGCGCGAACTGCTGCGCCCCGACCTGGGCGGCGGCGGCAAGAACATCAGCTACGACCCGCGCAACCAGCGCCTGCGCGGCGCCGAGGCGGATCCCGAGACCCTGGCCCTGCTGCAGGACGTGATGGCCCGCTACGCGGAGCATTCGCTCGCGCTGCTGCGCCGCCTGCTCCCCCATTACACCGACGGCCTGCGCCAGGCCCGCACCAGCTACCGCACCGCCGAGATCGCCGGCCGCGAGACCTCCTGGCGCAAGGACGACACGCGGCTGCACGTGGACAGCTTCCCGTCCTCGCCCACGCAGGGCGAGCGCATCCTGCGCGTGTTCAGCAACGTCAACCCGAGCGGCGCCGGCCGCCTGTGGCGCGTGGGCGAACCCTTCGAGGCCGTCGCCCGCCGCTTCATGCCCGCCATCGGCCGGCCCTTCGCCGGCAAGCACCGCCTGATGCGCGCGCTGCGCGTGACCAAGGCCCTGCGCAGCGACTACGACCACTACATGCTGGGCCTGCACGACGGCATGAAGGCCGACCTGGGCTATCAGCAATCGCTGAGCCAGGGCGGGCTGTTCGAGTTCCCCGCCGGCGCCACCTGGATCGTCTACACGGACCAGGTCTCGCACGCGGCCCTCAAGGGCCAGTACGTCTTCGAGCAGACCTTCCACCTGCCCGTCGCCGCGATGCACGACCCCGAGGAATCCCCCCTGCGCACCCTCGAGCGCATGACGGCCCGCACGCTGGTCGATCGCGGCTGAGCCGGACGCGCCCGACGGCGCGCGGTAGGGCTGCCGACAGCCCCGCGACAGGTCGGCTCCGGCGCGCTGGCATACCATTCCCGGCTTCGGCGTGGACGCGATCCGTCCACGCGACCCGCGGGCCGGCCCGGCGCCGGACCCGCTCCGAATGACCGACGCGGCGCCCGGCGCCGCAGGAACGTGAGCATCGCGATGAAGCTGCTGGTGATCGAGGACAACCCGGACATCGTGGCCAACCTGTTCGCCTACCTCGAGCCCATGGGCTACGAGCTGGACGTGGCCCGCAACGGCCTGGGCGGACTGGCGCAGGCCGCCGCCGGGTCCTACGACGCGATCGTGCTGGACCTGACCCTGCCCGGCCTGGACGGCCTGGACGTCGCCCGGCGCCTGCGCAAGGACTTCCGCCGCCCCACCCCCATCCTCATGCTGACCGCGCGGGACACGATCTCCGACAAGGTCACCGGCTTCGAGAGCGGCGCCGACGACTACCTGGTCAAGCCCTTCTCGCTGGTCGAGCTGGAGATCCGCCTCAAGGCGCTGGTGCGCCGCTCCCACGGCCTGCACCTGAGCACCGCCGTCAGCTACGCCGACGTCAACTTCGATCCCGACACGCTGGAAGCCACCCGCGCCGGCAAGCCGCTGCAGCTCACGCCCACCGGCTACAAGCTGCTGGCCGCGCTGCTGCGCGAGGCCCCCAAGCTGGTGCGCCGCGAGGACCTCGAGCGCGAGGTCTGGGGCAACGACCCGCCCGACAGCGACGCCCTGCGCACCCACATCCACGCGCTGCGCGCGGCGCTGGACAAGCCCTTCCCCATCCCGCTGCTGAAGACGCATCCGGGCATCGGCTACCGCCTGGTGTCGCCCGAGGCGACCAGTGCCGCCTGAGGCCCGGCGTCCGGCCCGCCGCGAGGCGCGGCCCGCCGCCGCGCCCACGACGCTGCGCACCCGCATCGCCGCGGCGTTCCTCCTGCTGACCCTGCTGGTCTGCGGCGCCTTCGCCGTGGCCGCGGTGAACATCGCCTCCAGCATCGAGGACCGCCTGATCGACCAGCGGCTGAGCCGCACCGCGGACTCGCTGGTCGAGCTCGCCCACCAGAACCTGCCGCCCGACCTGCCGCCCAGCGTCACGCTCTACCGCGGCGAGGCCATCCCGGCCGACCTGCGCGACAAGCCGCCCGGCCGCTACACGGTCACGCAGGACGGCACCCAGGTGAACGCGCTGCTGCGCGACGATCTCGGCACCCGCTTCGTGCTGACCGACAGCGACGCCGACTTCGACAAGATCCAGGCCGGCGTCTACGGCCTGCTGGGCCTGGCCTTCGTCGCCTGCCTGGGGCTGGCGCTGTTCCTGGCGCAGCTGACCGCCAGCCGCATCGTGGCCCCGGTCACCGCGCTGGCGCAGGCCGTCGAGACCGGCGCCGCGCCGCGCGCCTACCCGCTGCTGGACTCCACCGACGAGCTGGGCGTGCTCTCCCGCGCCTTCGCCGCGAGCACCGAGGCCCAGCAGCGCTACCTGGACCGGGAGCGCTGGTTCACCGGCGATGTCAGCCATGAGCTGCGCACGCCGCTGGCGGTGATGCTGGGCGCGGCCGAGATCCTGAAGGCCCGCCTGAGCGGCCGCGACGACCTGGTCGAGCTGGCCGAGCGCATCCGCCGCACCGCCGCCGACACCAGCGAGCGCGTCGTGGCGATGCTGCTGCTGTCGCGCGACCCGGCCAGCACCGGCGCGCCGCCGACGGCGCTGCTGCCGCTGCTGCGCCAGGAGATGGACCGCTGCCGGCCGCTGCTGCGCGGCAAGGCCGTCGAGATGACGCTGCATGCCGAGCCCGACGCGACGACGCTGGAGGTCCCGGCCCGGCCCGAGCTGGCGGCGATCGCCGTCGGCAACCTGATCCGCAACGCCTGCCAGTTCACCGAGCAGGGCCGCGTCGACGTGCGGCTGGAATGCGGGCGCGTGGTCATCGAGGACACCGGCATCGGTATCCCGAGCGCCGTGCGGGACCGCATCTTCGACCGCTTCATGCAGGTCGATCCGGCCGGCGCGGGCAGCGCGGGCCTGGGCCTGGCCATCGTCAAGCGCGTGGCCGAGCACCTGGGCTGGGTGGTCAGCCTGGAAGCGCCGGCGCAAGGCGGCACCCGATTCGTGCTGAGCTTCGCGCCCACGCCGGATGCTTCGCCCACCACCCCCGCCTGAGTTGTAAACCCACCTGGACGAGTCGGTCGACCTCATATACTGTATGTAAATACAGTATTCAGCCGACTTGCCATGTCATCCCTGCTTCTCGGGGAGGGCTGTCCGTCCCCGCTGCTCGGCAGGGGGGAGGCCTCGCTCTCCTTCACCGATCCCCCCGTTGACGCCGCCACGCCCCCCCACGCGGCGCTGAACTCCCCCACCCAGAACCTCGCCCGGGATGCGGCGCAGCAGGCCGTGAAGCCGGCCCTCACGGCGATTCCGCCCGCGGTGGCCGAGGCCCTGTGGCGCGGCGACGCGCTGGGCCGGGGGACCGACACGATCTGGCCCAGCGGCTTCGATGCACTCGACGGCGAGCTCCCCGGCGGCGGCTGGCCCGGCCGTCAGCTGACCGAGGTGCTGCTGCCGCAGTTCTCGCTGGCCGAGTGGCGGCTGGTGGGGCCGTCGCTGCGGCGCGTCGTCGCGGACGGCGCGGCGGTGGCGATGGTCGGCCCGCCCAAGCGCCCGCACCTGCCGGGGCTGATGCACCTCGGCCTGGACGAGCGCCGCCTGGTCTGGATCCAGGCCCAGGCCCCCTCCGAGCGGCTCTGGTGCGCCGAGCAGTTGATCAAGTCCAACGCCGCCGGCGCGGTACTGGCCTGGATCCCGCAGGCCGCGCCCGAGCAGCTGCGGCGGTTGCAAGTGCTGGCGCAGTCTTTCGAGGGACCGGTGTTCCTGTTCCGGCCGCTGTCGGCGCGCAACGACCCGTCGCCCGCGCCACTGCGGCTGCAGGTGACCGTCGACATCGACTGGGCGCTGGACATCGCGATCCTCAAGCGCAAGGGCCCCGCCCACGAGACGCCGCTGAAGCTGGCGTCGATTCCCGGCGGCCTGGAACGCGTGCTGACGCCGCGCGTGACACGGCCCAGCCAGATGCGGCCGGTCGTGCCGGCGGTGCCGCCCGTGCAGCCCGTGCCGGCCTCCGCCGAGCCCCGCCTCGCCGTCCGGTCCCCGACCCTGTCGGAGACCGGGTCCGACGCCTCGCGCGCGCCCTCGGCGCTCGCCCTGTTCCCGGAGCTGACCGATGTTGTGGGTCGCGCTGATCCTGCCGCCTCGTCCGCCGGCGCCGGTCGCTGACCCGGCCGCGCCGCCGGACCATCCCTGGGGGATCTGTCCGGACGCGCAATCGGGGCTGGCCGTGTGGTGCCTGCAGTTCACGCCGCGCGTGGCGCTGATGGAGGACGCCGTCGTCATGGAAGTCGAGGCCAGCCTGCGGCTGTTCCGCGGCCTGCCCGCGCTGAAGACGCGCATCGCCGACGAGGCCCCCGATCTGGGCGCCATCGGCATCGGCTGGGCGCCCAGCGCGACCGCCGCGCTGGTGCTGGCGCGTTGCGGCGTGCAGGACCTGGGCGGCCGGCTGCTGCAGGCGGTGCTGGATCCGTTGCCGCTGCAGGCGATGAGCGCCGGCGCCGAGCACGCCGAGTCGCTGAGCCGCGCCGGCATCAACACGCTGGGCCAGTTGCGGGCGCTGCCGCGCGGCGGCATCGGCCGGCGTTTCGGCGCGCCGCTGCTGGCGATGCTGGACCAGGCCTACGGCCTGCGCCCCGAAGCCCACGCCTGGGTCGCCCTGCCCGAGGACTTCCACGCCCGCCTCGAACTGCCCAGCCGCGAGGACCACGCGCCCGCGCTGCTGATGGGCACGCGGCCGCTGCTGATGCGGCTGTGCGGTTGGCTGGCCGCGCGTCATGCGGGCGCGACCGGCGTGACGCTGCACTGGGTGCACGACTCGATGCGCGCCAAGGACGCGGGCGATGGCGGCTCGCTGACGATCCGCACCGCCGAGCCGATCCGCGAGCTCGAGCACTTCTGCCGGCTGATGGCCGAGCACCTGGCCAAGACCCGCCTGCTGGCGCCGGTCGGCGAGCTGCGGCTGGAGGCCGTCGGCGTGCAGGCCCTGACCGAGGAAAGCGCCTCCCTGCTGCCCGACGCGGTGCGCACCGGCGAGTCGCTCTACCTGACGCTGGAGCGCATCGCGGCGCGGCTGGGACCGGAGCGCGTGTTGCAGCCCGTCGCCGGCGACGATCACCGGCTCGAATGGATGACGCGCTGGCGGCCGGCGGCCGACGGTCGCGGCGCGGGCCGTCGCCGCCCGGCCACGTGCGCCGCGCCGGCCATGCCCGAACCCGCCTTCCTGCTGGAGCCGCCCTTGCGCCTGGCCTTGCGCGACCACCGGCCGCACTACCAGGGCCCGCTGACGCTGCTGATCGGCCCGGACCGGGTCGAGGGGGGCTGGTGGGACCGGGTGCCGACGCGCGCGTCGGACGCGTCGCCTCCCACGGCCACCGGAGCCGCCGCGTCCGTGGCGACCGGGGCGCCGGTCTTCACCGCGATCGATCCCGCCACCGACGCGGCCGCGCAGGCCAGCGGCCACCGCAACGTCGTGCGCGACTACTGGCTCGCGGTCAACGACAACGCCGGTGTCGTCGCCCTCTTCCGTCAGCCCTTGGAGGACGGCGGCAGCGCCTGGTTCCTGCATGGCGTCTACGCCTGAACCGGGTTCCCCGCCATGGCCGCCGAACCCGTTCATCCGCCCGACTCCGGCGATCGCCACCGCGATCGCGGGCGGGGGCGCGCCGACGAGGCCGCCTCCCGCCCGGAGATCGCCCCGGACGCGGGGGCGAGCGCCACACTGCCCGATTACGCCGAGCTGCGCTGCCTCAGCAACTTCAGCTTCCTGCGCGGCGCGAGCTGGCCCGAGGAACTGGTCGGGCGCGCGAAGGAGCTGGGCTATGCCGCGCTCGCGATCACCGATGAATGCTCGATGGCTGGCGTGGTGCGCGCGCACGTGGCGGCCAGGAAGGCCGGGCTGAAGCTGCTGGTCGGCAGCCAACTGCGCATCGATCCGCGCGACGGCGCCACCCCGGACGCCGAGCCGCCGTTCACGCTCATCGTGCTGGCCTGCAACCTGAACGGGTACGGCAACCTGTGCCAGCTGATCTCGCGGCTGCGGCGCTCGGCGGAGAAAGGCAGCTACCGCTGCACGCTCGACGACATCGGTCCACGCGCGCTGGACGACTGCGTCGTCGTCGCCTGCCCGGACCGGCTGGCGACGGCGGCACCGCTGCTGGCGATGTCGCGCTGGCTGCTGTCGCGCTTCATCGGCCGCTGCTGGCTGGGCGTGACGCAGACCCGCGAGATCGACGACGAGATCCGCCTGCTGCGGCTGCGCGAGGTCGCGGCGCTGACCGAGATCCCGCTGGTGGCCGTGGGCGACGCGCTCATGCATGTGCGCAGCCGCAAGCCGCTGCAGGACGTGCTGACCGCGACGCGGCTGGGGAAGCGCCTCACCGAGTGCGGCCAGGCGCTGGACCGCAACGCCGAGCGCCATCTGCGCTCGCGCGGCCGGCTGGCGCTGGCCTTCCCCGTCGAACTGCTGGCCGAGACGCTGCGCGTGGCCGCCTGCTGCGACTTCAGCCTGGACGAACTGCGCTACCACTACCCGTCCGAGGTGGTGCCCGAGGGCGAGACGCCGGCCAGCCACCTGCGCCGGCTGACCTACGAGGGCGCGGGCCGGCGCTGGCCCGCGGGCATCCCGCCGCAGGCGCTCGACCAGATCGAGCGCGAGCTCGCGCTGATCGAGGAGCTGCGCTACGAGCATTACTTCCTGACCGTGGCCGACATCGTCCACTTCGCGCGCTCGCAAGGCATCCTGTGCCAGGGGCGCGGCAGCGCGGCCAACTCCATCGTCTGCTACAGCACGGGCGTGACCGAGATCGATCCCTCGCGCATGCGGATGCTGTTCGAGCGCTTCATCAGCAAGGAGCGCAACGAGCCGCCCGACATCGACATCGACTTCGAGCACGAGCGCCGCGAGGAGGTCATCCAGTACCTCTACGGCAAGTACACCCGCGAGCGCGCCGCGCTGGCCGCGGTGGTGATCTCGTACCGGGTCAAGAGCGCGCTGCGCGACGTGGGCAAGGCGCTGGGCTTCGACCTGGAGGTGCTGGACCGGCTGGCCGGCAATCACCAGTGGTGGGACGGCCAGACCATCGATGCCGAGCGGCTGCGCGAGTCGGGCCTGGAGGCGGACGACCTGGCGGTGCGCCAGCTGGTCGAGATCACGAAGGAGCTGCTCGGCTTCCCGCGCCACCTGTCGCAGCATCCGGGCGGCTTCGTGCTGACGCAGGGGCCGCTGACGCGCATGGTGCCGGTGGAGAACGCCTCCATGCCGGACCGCACGGTGATCGAGTGGGACAAGGACGACCTCGACGCCGTGGGCTTGCTCAAGGTCGACGTGCTGGGGCTGGGCATGCTGACGGCGATCCGCAAGACGCTGGACCTCATCGTCCGCAACGACCGCCGGCCCTTCGGGATGGCCGACATCCCGGCCGAGGACGAGGCGACCTACCGGATGATCCAGGCCGCCGAGACCATCGGCGTGTTCCAGATCGAGAGCCGCGCGCAGCGCAGCATGCTGCCGCGCCTGCGGCCCGAGCGCTTCTACGACCTGGTCATCGAGGTCGCGATCGTGCGGCCCGGTCCGATCCAGGGCGGCATGGTGCATCCCTACCTGCAGCGGCGCGAGATGCGTCGACGCGGGGAGTCGATCCCCTACCAGAAGGGCCTGGAGCAGGTGCTCGAGCGCACGCTGGGCATCCCGGTGTTCCAGGAGCAGGTGATGCAGATCGCGATGATCGCGGCGGGCTTCACCGGCGGCGAGGCGGACGACCTGCGGCGATCGATGGCGGCCTGGCGGCGCAAGGGCGGCGTGGAGAAGTACTACGCGAAGATCGTCGACGGCATGACCTCGCGCGGCTACGACCTGTCCTTCGCGCAGGCGATCTTCGAACAGATCAAGGGCTTCTCGGAGTACGGTTTCCCGGAGTCGCACGCGGCCTCGTTCGCGCTGCTGGTCTACAACAGCAGCTGGCTCAAGAAGCACCGACCGGCGGAGTTCCTCGCGGGCATGCTGAATTCGCAGCCGCTGGGTTTCTACTCGGCGAGCCAGCTGGTGCAGGACGCGCGCCGCAACAACGTGGTCGTGCTGCCCCCGGACGTGATGCGCAGCGACTGGCACTGCACGCTGGAACGCGAGGACGGCCGCGTCATCCGCGGCGCGCGGCGCGGCGCCGACACGGACCTCCAGGCCCCGCGTGACGCCGACGGCATCGAGATCGAGGACGAGCTGGACGATCCCTACCTGGCGCAGGACGAGTTCGATGCCCGCGCCGTCGATGCCGAGACGACGGCCGGAGCGGCGGCGCTGGACGGCGCGCCTGCGCGGCGGGTCGCCGTGCGGCTGGGCTTGCGGCTGGTGAAGGGACTGCAGCGCGATGCCGCGGAGCGGATCTGCCGGGAGCGCCGTCGCGGTGGCCTCTTCGAGGATGCCGAGGACCTGGCGCGCCGCACCGGCCTGAACCAGCAGCAGATGACGGCGCTGGCCGCGGGTGACGCGCTGACCAGCCTCAGCGGCCATCGACGCCAGCAGATGTGGGACGCGGCCGCGCAGCACGCGCCGCCGCCGCTGCTGGCGAGGGCGCCGGTGCAGGAGGACTTCCTGGCGCTGCCGCAGGCGCCGGAGGGCGAGGAGATCGTCTTCGACTACGCCTCGCTGGGCCTGACGCTGCGGCGCCATCCGCTGGCGCTGCTGCGGCCGGCGCTGCGCGAGCGCGGGCTGCTGAGCGCGCGCGAGTTGAACGAGGCGCCGAACGGCCGGGCCGTGCGCGCCTGCGGCATCGTGACCGTCAAGCAGCAGCCGGCGACGGCCAAGGGGACGATCTTCATCTCGCTGGAGGACGAGACGGGCGATATCCAGGTCATCGTCCACCGCGACCTGTGGACGAAGCAGCGCCAGGTCATGCTGCACGCGCGGCTGATGGCGGTGCGGGGACGCTGGCAGCGCAGCGGCGGGGTGCGCAACCTGGTGGCCGGCCACCTCGAGGACCTCACGCCGATGCTGGGCCGATTGAGGACGGAGAGCCGGGACTTTCATTGAGCCGCCGTCGAAGTCCACATCGATCGCTTCGCCCGGCTGCACACCCAGATGCCCTCCCCTTGGAAAGGGCCCCTCCTGTAGGCCAGGTCTGACGTCAAACTGCTCCATCCGGGGGGTGCACACACGGGCCGCGATCGGGAAAGATGGGCTCAACTGTCCTTCCTCCGCCCCGCCCCGCCTCCCCGACGGGCTCGGCCCCGACGCCGATGAAGAAGATCACCGCCCTCCCCGACGCCCTGCCCGCGGCGCCCGCCCTCATCCCCTCCCCGTCCTGGGCGCTGCTCGGCATCGAGCCGCTGAGGGCGGCGATGGAATACGCCAGCTGCCGCCTCATGGACCGCAGCGGCCATGCGCCCGGCGACGGGCATCCGGTCATCGTGTTTCCCGGCCTGGCCGCCGACGCGCAGTCCGTCGCCCCCCTGGTGGGCTTCTGCCACGGCCTGGGCTACGCGGCCCGCGACTGGGGCCGCGGCGTCAACACCGGGCCGATGGGCGACATCGACGCCTGGCTGGACACGCTCGCGACCGACATCGAGGCGCTGGTCGCCGACGCGCCCCAGCCCGTCTCGCTGATCGGCTGGAGCCTGGGCGGCATCTATGCCCGCGAGGTGGCCAAGCGCATCGCGCTGCCGGTGCGGCAGGTCCTCACCATCGGCACGCCCATCACCGGCGAGGCCGCGCAGACCAACGTGAGCCTCCTCTACCGCTGGGTCAACGGCACGCTGCCGGTGCTCGAGGACGCGTTCAAGGCGCGCCTCATCGCGGCGCCGCCCGTGCCCACGACCTCGATCTACAGCCGCAGCGACGGCGTCGTGGCGTGGCAGGCCTGCCTGCAGCCCGAGGACCATCCGATGATCGAGAACGTCGAGGTGGACGGCAGCCATTGCGGCCTGTGCTGGAACCCCGCCGTGCTGCGCATCGTCGCGGACCGGCTCGCCCACCGTCCCGGCGCGTGGAGCCCCTACGAGGGCGCGGCGCGTGACGGCATCGACGCGCGCTGATCGCGTGCCGCGACCACGCGCCGCAATGGAAAGGGGCCGGGCGACCGCCGTGTCGCTCGGCCCCTGCCGCATCCGCCGACCTCAGCGCAGGAACGCGATGAGGATGATGATCGGGATCGGGACGCCCAGCAGATAGAGAAGGATGGATCTCATCGGGGTTCTCCTTCGAGAGAGGCTTGGGGTGAATCAGTGGGCGAGACGCGCGTCATTCGACGCGGTCCCGCTGCCGGCCGCCGACGGTGGCCAGCAGGCTCGCGGTGAAGGCGCCGATCAACAGCGCGACGAACATCCACAGCGCCGTCTGCAAGGCAGTCTTGCGCGCCGTGTCGGCGGCATCACGGGCGCGCACCTCGATGGCCTGGGCCTCGGCACGCGCCCGCTGCAGCGTCTCCGCGACGCGGCGTTCCGCTTCGGGTGGCGTCAGTCCGGTCCGCTGCGCGACGAGCTGCGACGCGTAGCGCGCGTCTTCCGGCGACAGCACGCCGCCATCGCGCAGTGCGCGCAGCATCAGCCGGTTCAGGGCGGCGGTGGAGTTGGACTCCGCATGGACCATCGAGGCATCGGGCCAGGCTCGCAGCGTCGCGCTGTTGGCGCCGGCCGATCCGCCGGTGCCACTGCCGCCCGTCGCGGTGCCGGTCGGCGGCGGCGCCATCGACACCGGCCTCAGCAGCGTGTCGACGTAGTAGCCCAGCGCATCGCCGCTCAGCGGCGCCGAGGCATCGCGCTCGCGACCCGCGCGGGTCATCGGGCCCTCGTCGCGGGCCGCGGCCGAGCCCGTCGCGCCAGCCGCCGCGGCAACGGCCCCCGGCCCCACCGCGGCAGCGCCCGCCGCCAGTCCCTGCGCGCCCAGGCCCACGACCGCGCCCACCGAGGCGGTCAGCACGGCGGCGGTGAACAGCGTCGACACCGCCCAGGCTAGCAGGCCATGGGCGGTGTCTCGGAAATGGACCTCGTCGGGATCGGTGTCCCGCCAGCGCACCCGCAGACGGCCGGCCAGATAGCCGCCGCATCCGGAGGCCGCGATCTGCGTCAGCGCGAGCCACACGATGCCGGCCACGCCGAGCGCCTTCGCGCCGGCGCCGTCCCCAGACCAGGGCGAGACCGCCGACAAGCCCAGGCCCGCTCCCAGCAGCAACAGGATCAGCGACAACGCCGCGGCCGCTGCCGCGCCGGCCAGCACGGCCGCCCACGACACCGCCGACGTCGTCGCCCCGCGGACCACGCCGCCGACCTGATCCTCCGGATACCACGCTTCATTCGCCACCATGGCGTTCTCCTCGAGTCGCGATCACCCGTTTCGGCAAATCGCGAGCCCGCGGTCACGCCGATGGCGCGTCACGCCCGCGGCGGCGGGCCGCGCGACACGTCGATCAGGGACATCGCGCCACGCCGGGCGCACAATCGCCGCCATGCCGGCCGCCTTCCTCTACCTGAAGCTCCCCACCCACGCGCTCCCCGCGGACCACGGGCTCGAGGACCGCATCGACCTCGCGCTGCGCGACGCCGACGCGGGATCGGTGCTGGGCTGGGGCGAGTCGCTCGGCGACGCGCCGCCGGGCCGCATGCGTCCGCTGGCCTTCCTGCGCGTGGACATCGAGTCCGACGCGCTCGACACCACCCGCCGCGTGCTGCAGGCCTTGCTGCCGACGCTGGGCGTGCCCGACGGCACCGAGCTCCACTACACCCGCGACCATCGCGCGCTGCAGGACCAGCTCCGCGCCGGCGTCTGGACCGACGCGCTGGACGGCGCCTCGCCCCGGCGTCCGGCCGACCGATGAGGCTCCTCCGATGACGGACCGCGACCGTCCCCTCACCGCGCGCCGGCGTAACGCGCCGGCGTAACGCCCGTTACGCGCCCCGCGTCACACGCCCGCCGCCGCCCGCGCAGAATGCGCTGCCGATGACCCACCCCGCCCCGCTCCACCGCATCCAGCTGCAGCCCACCGGCTTGCGCATCGACGGCCTGCCCGAGCTGCGCAGCCGCCTGCTGCCCAAGCTGCTGGCCGCGCTGCTGCAGGCGCACGAGCAGGGCCTGGCCCGCGTCGACAGCCCCTGCGCCCGCGCCGACCTGTGCGAGCGCATCGCCGGCATGGCCGAGCTCCACCGCACCCAGGTGTGGCGCGCGCTGGCGCTGCTGGAGGACGGCCCGCTGGCCCCGCTCATCGAAGCCAGCGCCCGCAGCAGCGGCCCCTTCTGGCTGAACGCCCCGCTGCTGGCCGCCTGCCGCTTCGAGATCGAGGGCGCGCCCGCCGAGGGCGAGGCGCTCGCCGGCTGGCTGGGTCAGCAGCGGCCGGTGCGCGCGCCGGCCGCCGCCCCGCTCCTGCCGCTGGGCTATGCGGAGGCGCTGGCCCGGGCCGACTTCCAGCTCGACCGCGGCGAGCTCTATCCCGCCCGCCTCGCGGTCCAGCAGGCCGCCGCCCACCTGCCCGAGGGCGATGCCGCCGCGGCGGCCGCGCTCGGCCTGCGCCGCGCCCGCATCGCGCGCCGCCTCGGCGACTGGGCCGCGCTGCAGGACGAGCTGCGCGACCTGGGTCACGCGCTCAACAACGCCCGCCTGCCGCGCGCCGAACGCCGCCAGTTGCGCGCTCGCGTCGCCATCCTCGCGGCCTGGCATTGGTACGGGAGCCTGGGCCAGCCGGCCGCGGCGCTGGACAAGCTCGACGAGGTCGACCTCGAGGTGCTCGGCGCCGATCCGACACTGCGCTGCGACCACGGCAACCTGCGCGGCATCGTGCTGCGCGAGCTGGCGGTCGCGCGCGGCGACGCGGCGCTGGCGACGCAGTCGCTCGCCAGCCTGGGCGACGCCCTGCGCGGCGCCTCGCTGGGCGGACTGCCCGACGCGCTGCAGGTCTGCGCGGCCAACCTCGCGCACACGCTGGGCCAGCTCGCCGAGGCCGGCCTGCTCGCGGCCGACGGCCCCGGCCTCGAGGACGCGCTGCGCTGGCTGCTGCTGAGCGACGCGCTGTGCGCGCGCTGGCAGCTGGGCCGCAGCTCGCTGCTCAACACCATCTTCCTGCTGCGCCTGGCGGCCTTCGCGCGGCTGGACTTCCCCGCGCTGCAGCGGCTCGCCACCGGCGAGGGCCTGCCGCTGCCGGCCGCCTCCTATGGCGAGCTCGCCCAGCAGCGCTGGACCGCCTGCCGCGCGCGCCACTCGCAGATCCCGCCCGATCAGCGCTGCGCCTTCCTGCTGCTGTGGGCGCGCCACGCGCTGGACGAGGGCGACGCCTTCAGCGCCACCGACCTGGTCCGCCAGGCGCGGCTGCAGGCCCGCAAGCTGCGCGACGAGCAAGCGCGCCGCCGCTATCTCGCCGACGCGGACGCGCTGATGCCGGAGTCGCGCCGGGCCTGACCGCGCGCGACGGCGCGCCGGCCGCACGCGCGCGGCGGGAGGCATGGACGATACTCGCGGCTCGCCTTCCCCCATGGAACGGCACCGATCAACCCCGGACCCCAGATGGACGCCACGATGAACTTCCGTTCCTCCACTTCCGCTTCCCGCCCCTTCTCGATCGCTTCGCTCGCGCGTGCCGCGCTGCCGGCGCTGCTGCTGTGCGCCGGCCTGGCCCAGGCGCAGGTGGTCGTGACCGGCCAATGGGTGCGCGCCACCGTCGCGCAGCAGAAGGCCACCGGCGCCTTCATGCAGATCAAGTCGCCCACCGCGGTGAAGCTGGTGTCGGTGAGCACCCCGGTCGCCGAGGTGGCGGAGGTCCACGAGATGGCGATGGACGGCTCGGTGATGCGCATGCGCCCGGTCTCCGCGCTCGACATCCCGGCGGGTCAGACGGTCGAGCTCAAGCCCGGCGGCTACCACGTCATGCTGATGAAGCTGAAGGCACCGATCGCCGACGGCGAGACCGTGCCGCTGACCCTGGTCTTCGAAGGCGCCGACAAGATGCGCATGAGCGTGCAGGTGCAGGCCGCCGCCCGGTCGCCGGCCGCCGCGGCCGCCGCCGCGAGCGAGGGCGCCAAGGACATGCACGGCGGCCACGGCGACCACAAGCACTGATCGCCCCCAACGCGCGCCGGCCGGCGCGCGTCAGCCCGCGCGCGGCGCCTCGCGCCGCAGCCCCTCCGCCAGATGGTCGACCAGCGCCTTCACCCGCAAGGGCAGGAAGCGCTGGCTCGGCATGAGCGCGTGCAGCGGCATGGGCCGCCCCATCCACTCGGGCAGCGCTTCCACCAGCGCGCCGCTGGCCAGGCTGTCGCGGATGTCCAGCTCGCTCTTGTAAGTCAGGCCGCGGCCCTCCAGCGCCCATTGATGCGCGATGCCGCCGTCGTCGGCGGTGCGCCGGCCCTGCACCGTCACGTCCACCGGCATCAGAGGCGGCGCGTCGCGACGCCAGAAGCGCCAGTCGCGCTCCAGCCGGTCGCCGATCTTGAAGCGGATGCACTCGAAACGGGTCAGGTCCGACGGATGTGACGGCCGCCCGTGGCGCTTCAGGAAGTCCGGCGACGCGACCAGCAGCCGGCGGCCATCGTGCAGCTTGCGCGCCACCAGACGCGAGTCGGCCAGCTCGCCATAGCGCAGCGCCAGGTCGACCTCGTCCCTCACCACGTCCTGCAGCGCGTCGCCGACGTTGAGCTGCAGCTCGACGCCGGGATGGCGGTCGAGGAAGTCGTCCAGCAGCGGCAGCACGATGCGGCGGGTCAGGTCGCTGGACGCGCTCAAGCGGATGCGGCCCCGCAGCGCCGCGCCGCGACCATGCTTCGCGGCGTCCGGCGCGTCGCCCTCGGTGACCAGGGCCAGGCCCTCGTCCAGCAGTTCCAAGGCCCGCTGCGCATAGTCGCGCAGGCGCTCCCCGGCGGCGGTCAGCCGCAGCGCGCGGGTGCTGCGCTCGGCCAGGCGCACGCCCAGCCGCGCCTCCAGCTTCTTCAGCATCGCGCTGGCCGCGGCGGGCGTGATGCCCATCTCGCGCGAGGCCACCGTCAGGCTGCCGCCGCGGGCGCATTCGATCAGCAGGCGCAACTCGGCGGTGTTCTCGATGTCCATGGCGTGATCTTCAATCGCGGGTTGAAACTGAAAGCGATTCTCCACGCTTACTTGATGCCCCGCGGGCGCGCAAGATGCGCTCCATCGTTCGCGGCCCCACCGCGCCGCCATCACCCCACCATCCCGTCCCCTCTCCAGGAGCCCCCATGAAAGCCGTCGGCTACTTCCAATCGCTGCCCATCGCCGAATCCGAGTCGCTCATCGACCTCGACCTCCCGATGCCGGCCCCCGGTCCCAAGGACCTGCTGGTCGAGATCAGCGCCATCGCCGTGAATCCGGTCGACACCAAGGTCCGCATGCGCCGCGCCAGCGCGGACGGCGCCACGCCGGTGATCCTGGGCTGGGACGCGGTCGGCACGGTCCGCGCGATGGGCCCGGAGGTCCAGGGCTTCGCCGTCGGCGACCGCGTCTGGTACGCCGGCGACATCACCCGCCCCGGCAGCAACGCGCAGTTCCAGTGCGTGGACCATCGCATCGCCGCCCCGGCCCCCACGACGCTGAGCGACGCCGAGGCCGCCGCGCTGCCGCTGACCGCGATCACCGCCTGGGAGCTGCTGTTCGACCGCCTGCAGGTGCAGCAGCAGCCCGAGCGCCCCGTCAGCCTGCTGGTCACGGGCGCGGCGGGCGGTGTCGGCTCCATCCTGGTCCAGCTGGCGCGCCGCCATCAGCACCTGACGGTGATCGGCACCAGTTCCGAACCCGACGGCGAAGGCGGCAAGTGGCTGCGCGCGCTGGGCGCGCATCACGTGATCAACCACCGCGAGCCGCTGGCCCCGCAGATCGCCGCCCTGCAGCAGGCCGGCGTGCCGCCGCTGCGCTACGTGACCAGCCTGACCCACACCCCGCAGCACTTCGCTGACTTCGTGGCGGCGCTGGAGCCGCAGGGCCGGCTGGCCATGATCGACGACTTCGGTCCGGCCGATCTGGACGTCATGGCGCTGAAGGGCAAGTCGCTGTCGCTGCACTGGGAACTGATGTTCACGCGCAGCATGCACGCGACCCACGACATCGCCGCGCAGGGCCGCCTGTTGGCCGAGGTCGCGGCGCTGGTGGACGCCGGCCGCGTCCGCACCACGCTGTCGGAGGTGGTCGGCACGATCGATGCCGCCTCGCTCAAGCGCGCCCACGCGCTGCAGGAAAGCCAGCGCCAGCGCGGCAAGCTGGTCCTGCAAGGCTTCTGATCCCCCGGTGACGGTCCCGGCAGGCGTTGCGCGCCTGCCGCACCGGCCGCCACGATCGTGACGCTTTACCGCCCCGGCCCGTCCGGGGCGTGGGCATCGCGTGAAGCTCGGGAAAACCACGGTGCGCGCGCGTCTCGCACAGGCGATACCTCCGGCCTCGACCGAAGAACAGCCCCCTCGAGGGGCCCCACCCGAGGGGGATCGCCATGACCGTCACGCCCACCCGCCCGACCACGGCGGGCCACGCGCCCGCATCCACACGACGCGGCCTGCTGCCTGACCTGAACACCTGGGCCGCCGCGCTGCTGCTCGGCCTGGCCGGCAGCGCCGGCGCCGCCACCATCGGCGTCATCCTGCCCGCCAGCTACCCCAGCCCCGAGCAGGCGGAGCAGCTGCAGCTCGGCATGACGCTGGCCCTCAAGACCTGGCCCGGCGACGCCGCGCCCAAGCTGGTCGTCAAGGACAGCGGCTGCGACGCCCGCAAGGCCGAGGCCGCCAGCAAGGAGCTGATCCAGGCCAAGGTCGACGTCGTCCTGGGCAACTGGTGCGAGCTCAACGCCGGCGCCGACGCGCTGCGCGCGGCGGGCATCCCCTTCATCTCCAGCAACGCCGAGCGCGTGAAGGACCAGGACCTGCAACTGCAGCTGGGCCGCATCGAGCTCAACGCCGCGGACCGCATCGCCGCCGGCCTGCGCCGCGAGACCGGCTTGCGCATCAGCGCCCGCACGTCCTGCTGGATGGACTTCGACGCCACCTTGTCGGAGCGCGTCGACGCGGTGCTGTGCCCGGTGCTGACCGTGGACCGCGCCCGCTGGGACCAGATCGCCAACACCTATGGCGCGGCGTTCCGCAAGCCTTTCACCACCTCGTCGGCTCGGGGCTACGCGGCGATGGAGGTGGCGCTCAACTACCTGCGCCGCGCCAAGGGCGCCAAGCCGGCGGTCGCGCTCAAGGACGTGCAGGCCATGACGACGCTGCTCGGCCCCGTGCCGGGCGGCGACGCCGCGTCGGCCAACGCGCTGCAACTGGTCTTCGCGCCGCAGCTGCCCAAGCTCAGCCCGCAGCAGACGCAGACGCTGGACAAGCTGGTCAAGACCAAGGGCTGCGCCTGCCCCGGCGGCACGCTGCGCAACGGCTGCCCCAAGGACTCCGGGCCCTGGGGCGAGCTGCCCTTCCTCGTGCGCGGCGGCGGCACGCCGGCCGCCTGCGCCAAGGCGATCGGGCGGCTGGAGCTCTGATCCGCGACCCACGTCCGACCGGGTAGCACCCCCGATCGCGGATCCCACGGTTCAGTTCCGAGTCAGCGGCGCGCCGGGCGCGCGCCCTATAGTCCGGTTCTCGACGGCGGCGACGGCTTGCTCCGCCCGCCCTCCCCGACGACAAGGAACGCCCCCATGGTGAAGAAGCAGCAGAAGACGGCCACCCGCAAGAAGGGCCGCGAGGCGGAGCGGCCTGCCGGCGGAGCGTCCGACAACCCGTTCGCGCAGCGCGTGCGCGAATCGGCGCAGCAGATCTGGTCCGCGGGGCTGGCCGCCTTCGCGAAGGCACAGGGCGAGGGCGGCAAGGTCCTGGACGACCTGGCCACCGAGACCGCCAAGCTGCAGCGCCAGGCCCGCGCGGCCGAGGCCGGCCTGCAGTCCGCCGCGCATCGCATGAGCGACCTGGCCGGCGAGGTCGGCGTCCGCACCGGCCAGCAGTGGGACAAGCTGGAATCCATCTTCGAGGACCGCGTCGCGCGCGCGATGGCGCGTCTGGGCATGCCGACCTCGGACGACATCGCGCGACTGTCCGACCGGGTCGACGCGCTGGCGGCGGCGGTCGCCGCCCTGCGGGGTCAGGTCTCGCCGGCCGCGGCGCCGGTCAAGCGCGCGAAGGCGGCCGCGGCATCGACCGCGCGTCGGACCGCGAAGCCCGCCGCCAAGCCGAAGGCGTCCGCCCAGGGGGCTCCGGCCGAGAAGCCCGCGCGCGCCACGACAGCCGCCAAGATCCCCAAGACCGCCAAGTCGCCGAACGCGGCGAAAGCGGCGAAAGCCGAGAAGGCCCCCAAGGCGGTCACGACCGCGAAGGCAGCGAAGGTCTCCCCGGCCTCGAAAAGGACGGCGGCCCGCGCCCCGGCCGCAAGCCCTGGCCCTCGCGCGCGAAAGGCGGTCGCATAGCGCCCACGAGGTCGACGGGCCCGTGAGGTCCGTCACGGAATGCCGCCCGGTCCCCAGCGCCCAGGGGGATGGCAGGGGGAGTCCGGTCTCGAACAATTCGACACAGGCGCAGGAACTCTGCGCGGACCCGCCCGCCGGGCCCTTCGAATCACGAGACGGAACCTTCACCATGAAACGACTGATCGCCGCTACCCTGTTCGCCGCCCCGCTGTTCGCGATGGCCGCCCCCGTCAATCTGGTGACCAACGGCGGCTTCGAGTCGACCTCCGTCGCCAGCGGCAGCTGGGTGATCGTCAACACGGCTCCCGGCTGGACCGTCGGCCCGCAAGGCCTGGAGATCCGCAACAACGTCGCGGGCTCCGCGTTCGCCGGCTCCAACTTCGCCGAACTGGACACGACCACCAACAGCTGGATCAGCCAGGTCATCAGCACGGTGCTGGGCACGACCTACTCGCTGACCTTCAACTACGCCGCGCGTCCGGACAACCAGGGCGCCAACAGCAACGGCCTGAACTGGGGCATCGGCAACCTCGGCGGCACCGTCGGCCAGGACACCAACACCGCCTGGCAGACCTTCACCACGACCTTCGTCGGCACCGGCAGCGGCATGACGCTGCGCTTCGGCTCGATCGGCAAGAGCGACGGCTACGGCACCTCGCTGGACAACATCAGCGTGATCGCCTCGGCCGGCGGCGCGGCCGCCGGTGGCGCCAGCGTCCCGGAACCCGAGAGCGTGGCCCTGCTGCTGGCCGGCCTGGGCGCGATGGGCCTGGTGGTCCGCCGTCGCAAGTCGGGTCAAGGCAAGGCCTGACCCCGCGGACGCGCCGCGGGACGGCGCCGGATCACAAGCATCGGCGAGCCGCCTGGACTCGTTGGGAGCGCGACGCGGGGTAGAGACCGCGGACGGCGCAAGGAACAAGGGCACCCCTCGGGGTGCCCTTTCCTTTGGTGGCGCCGATCGCCGTCGGTCCCGGCCCGCACACGGCGGGCGCGAGCGGACGGGGGGCGTCAGCCGAGGTAGCGCGACTCGAGGTGGCGGCGGAAGTGCGCGGGATTGAGCGCCTCGCCGCTGGCGCGCCGCACCAGCTCCGGCGTTTCCCAGCGGCTGCCCTGCGACCACACCTTGGCCTTGAGCCAGTCGAACACCGGCGCCAGATCGCCGCGGGCGATGTCGGCGTCCAGCGTCGGACGCTCGCGGCGCATGGTCGCGAACCACTGCGCGGCGTACATCGCGCCCAGCGTGTAGCAGGGGAAGTAGCCGAACAGGCCGGCGCCCCAGTGCACGTCCTGCATCGGGCCGTCCTTGAAGTTGCCGCGCGTGTCCAGGCCCAGCAGCTCCTGCATCTTGGCGTCCCACAGCGCGGGGATGTCCTCGACCTCGATCTCGCCCTCGATCAGCGGGCGCTCGATCTCGTAGCGCAGGATCACGTGGGCCGGATAGGTCACCTCGTCGGCATCGACGCGGATGTAGCCCGGCGCGACACGCGTCATCAGCTTGTTCAGGTTGTCGGCCGAGAAGCCGCGCTGCTGGCCCAGGTGGCGCTCCACCAGCGGCTGCAGCAGACCGGCGAAGCCGGGATGCGCCGCCAGCTGCATCTCGAAGGACAGGCTCTGGCTCTCGTGCAGTCCCATCGAGCGCGCATTGGCCACCGGCAGGCCTAGCCATTCGCGCGGCAGGTTCTGCTCGTAGCGGCCATGGCCGGTCTCGTGGATCGTCCCGGTCAGGCTCTGCAGGAAGCTGTCGTCGCGGTAGCGCGTGGTCATGCGCACGTCCTCGGGGACGCCGCCGCAGAAGGGATGGGCGCTCTCGTCCAGGCGACCGGCCTCGAAGTCGAAGCCCAGCAGCTTCATCGCGTCCAGGCCCAGCGCGCGCTGCGCGGCGGCGGGGAACGGGCCTTGCGGGTGGATGACGGTGTCGCCGGCCTGGCGCGCCATCACCTGCTGGATCAGGCCCGGCAGCCATTGGCGCAGATCGCCGAAGACGCGGTCCACCTCGGCCGAGCGCATGCCCGGTTCGTACAGGTCCAGCAGCGCGTCGTAGCGGCTCAGGCCGGCGTCCTCGGCGAGCAGGCGGGCCTCCTCGCGGGCGTGACGGACGACGGGGCGCAGGTTCTCGACGTAGCCGGCCCAGTCGTTGGCGCCGCGCTGGCTGCGCCAGGCGTGCTCGCAATGGGAATTGGCCAGCGACTTGGCCTCGACCAGGCTTTGCGGCAGCGCGTTGGCCGAGCGCCAGACGCGGCGCATCTCGCGCAGCGAGGCCCGCTGGAAGTCGTCCAGCGGCTCCTGGTCGGCCTCGTCGAGCAGGCGGCGCAGCTCGGGATCGGTGGCCAGCTGGTGCAGCAGCCCGCCCATCTCGGCCAGGGCCTCGGCGCGGGCCTGGGCGCCCCGCGCCGGCATGAAGGCCGACTGGTCCCAGGACGCGATCGATTGCAGGTGGTTCAGACGGTGCAGGCGCTGGTGGCGCTGGCGCAGGGCCTCGTAGGCCGGGGTGCTCGGGGCGGTGCTCATGGGCGGGTCTCCTGAGGAATCCGCGCATTGTGCTGGCAGTGACGGTACCGCTCCCGGCTCCCCCCAAATGGCGTGTACGGGGCGCCACTGCGGCGGTCCCGCGAGCGACGCCGGCGGATCCGCCCGACCCGTGATCAGCGCTCCGGCGACGGCAGGACGCGGCGGAGCGTCTCGGCGGCCTGGTCGAGCCATTCCCCGCGGCGGCGGTACATGGCGCGCTTCCTCGACGGCACGGTCGACAGGTCGCGCACGCCGACCTCGTCGGGCAGCGTCCAGCGGCCATCGGCCTGGCGCTCGGCGCCGTTGGACTCCCAGAAGCCCCGGTAGTCGAAGGCATGCGGCGAGCCCCGATGGCGGCGGCGCGCGCCGACCTTCAACGACGGGTCGATGCCGGCCACCGGCAGCGTCCACTGGCGGCCCAGCAGACGCAGCACGGTCAGCAGGAGATAGGGCGGGCGCAGGCCCTCGAAGGCCTGCGTCGCGGCGCGGATGCCATTCAACGCCTCGGCGTCGTCCATGCGGGGGCCCTGCACCGACCCCACCAGCAATCCGCCCCCCCGCACGAAGCAGAAGGTCAGCATCGACAGGCGCCGGCCCTCGGCGTCACGCAGGCTCAGCGACCACAGGCCTTCCTGCAGGCTGATCTCGTTCAGGCCCAGGTCGATGGAGAAGTCGCCATGGCGCAGCAGCACCTGGCGGCCGTCGGTCAGCAGCGCATCCTTGGCGCCGGCCAGCCAGGACTCGGCGGCGACCAGGTTGTGGTGGTACTGGCGGAAGCGCTCGCGCATGCCGTGGCGCTGGTCGACGAAGGCCTGGTAGAGGGGGGCGAAACCGCCGGCGCCACGCTGGCGCAGGAGCGGGCCGGCCAGGCTCAGCGGCGACACCTGCCATTCGAAGTCGCGCCGGTAGAAACGGGACCAGGCCATCGCCGCGCCGATGCGCAGCACTCGGCCGCAATTGGAGGGACGGGTCTTCAGATGCACCAGGATCTCGCCCAGCGAGGGCCAGGGCAGCGGCTGGAGCGCCGGTGTCCGCCGGGCGGAGAGGGCGTCGAGCGCCGCGGCAGCGGTGCCGCCGATCGGCAGCGTCATCGAGTTCATGGGCCGGTTGCTGTTTGATTCGCAATGTGAAGCAGTGTAAAGACACTTCACCAAATGCAACCATCCGGAGCGGCCCGGAGATAGGGGGAATGGAAGCGCTACCAGGCGATCGGCGGGCGAGGAGCGCGCGGGACGGCGCGAAGACCCTCACCCCTGCCCTCTCCCGCAAGCGGGAGAGGGGGACACCAGCGAGAGCGAGAGCGAGAGCGGGAGCGGAGAGCGGAGAGCGGAGAGCGCGAGTGGCGCTGTTGGCGGCGATGAGCGTCAGCCGATGATCGACATGCCGATCGCCGTCATCAGGACGTAGCGGGTGAACTTGCCGATCGCCATGTAGAGGACGCAGGGCCAGAACGGCAGGCGCAGCCAGCCGGCGAGCGCGCACAGCGGGTCGCCGACGATGGGCAGCCAGGACAGCAGGCAGGCCTTGGCGCCGAAGCGGCGCAACCAGCCCAGCAGGCGCTGGTCGCGCGGCTTGTGGTGGACGGCGGCCTCGTAGGCGCGCTCCGCGCCGTAGCCCATCCACCAGGTGATGGCGCCGCCCAGCGTGTTGCCGGCGGTCGCCACCAGGATCGCCGGCCAGAACAGGTCGGGCCGCGCGTTGACCAGCAGCAGCACCACGGGCTCGGAGCCCAGCGGCAGCAGCGTGGCCGAGATCAAGGCAATGACGAAGACCGCGCCGAGCCCGACTTGCGGGAGCGCCAGGGTCTCCAGCATCAGGTGAATCATGTGTTGCAGCCAGGCTTCCATGCTGGGATTATCCAAAGTCGATCCGAACGAGGACGCCAATGTCTCTTCGCAGCCTTGCTGCCACGACGATTGCGCTGCTGGGTCTGGTGCCCGTCTGGGCGCAGACGCCGTCGCAGCAGACGCCCCCCGGCGCTCCGGCAAGCCCTGCACCCGCCGCCCCGCCCCCGGTTCCCGGATGCCCCCAGCTGGTGGCCTCGGGCAACCCGCAGTACCCGCCCTACCTCTGGCGCGACCCGGCCGACGAGCAGAAGCTGATCGGCGCCAACGCCGACCTGATGCAGTGGGTGGCCGCCGAGATCGGCATCCCGATCGAGACCCGCTACGTCGGCCCCTGGGGCCGCGTGCAGGAGGAGGCGCGCGCCGGTCGCGTGGACCTGGTCGCCGGCGCCTTCTTCACGCTGCCGCGCACCGAGTACATGGACTACTTCCACCCCGCCTTCCGCGAGACCCGCAGCGTGGTGTGGACGCGCGGCGCCGCGCCGGTCGCCTACAAGCGCTGGAGCGACCTGGGCGGCTTGCAGGGCGTGACCGTGATCAACAACAGCTTCGGCGTCGAGTTCGACACCTACGCCCGGCAGTCGCTGAAGATGACGCAGGTGGCCAGCATCGAGCAGGCCATCCAGATGCTGCAGCGCGGCCGCGCCGATTACATGATCTACGAGGACACCCCGGCCGAGGCCTATGCCGCCCGCAACGGGGGGCCCGCGATCCGGCCGTTGACGCCGGCCGTCGCGCACGAGGGCCTGTACCTGACGCTCTCCCACCGCTCCCGCTGCAACACGCCCGAGGTGCGCGGCCGGCTGGCGCGCGCGGTCTACAAGCTCTCGCAGGACCGGGTCATGGCGCGCTTCGTCGAGCAGGGCTTCCTGAACTGGCGCAAGCAGTCCCCGCCCTGACCGGCCCCGCCGGGAGAGGGCGAGGCGGTTCTCCCCGGAGCGGTATACTTCTGCCTCTTTTTTGTGCAGATCCATCCGGTCCGCACCTCGTCCACCCCGCCCCGTTCCCGCTCCCGTTCCATGACGACGCCGACCCCCGGCCCTCTCGCGCTGGGTCCCTTCCAATTGCCGAACCGCCTGTTCGTCGCCCCCATGGCGGGGGTGACCGACCGGCCCTTCCGCGTGCTGTGCAAGAAGCTCGGCGCCGGCTACGCGGTGAGCGAGATGGTCACGTCGCGCAAGGACCTGTGGAACAGCCTGAAGACCTCGCGCCGCGCCAACCATGAGGGCGAGCCGGCGCCGATCTCGGTCCAGATCGCCGGCACCGAGGCCGCGATGATGGCCGAGGCCGCCGCCTACAACATCGACCGCGGCGCCCAGATCATCGACATCAACATGGGCTGCCCGGCCAAGAAGGTCTGCAACAAGTGGGCCGGCTCGGCGCTGATGCAGGACGAACCGCTGGCGCTGGAGATCATCGAGGCCGTCGTCGCCGCCTGCGCCCCGCGCGGGGTCCCCGTCACGCTGAAGATGCGCACCGGCTGGTGCCAGGCCGAGAAGAACGCCGTGGCGCTGGCGCGCGCGGCGGAGTCCGCCGGCATCGCCATGGTCACCGTGCACGGTCGCACCCGCGAGCAGGGCTACACCGGCCAGGCCGAGTACGACACCATCGCCGCGGTCAAGGCCGCGCTGCGCATTCCCGTGGTCGCCAACGGCGACATCGACAGCCCCCGCAAGGCCCGCGAGGTGCTGGCCGCGACCGGTGCCGACGCCATCATGGTCGGCCGCGCCGCCCAGGGCCGGCCGTGGATCTTCGCGGAGATCGCGCACTTCCTGGCCACCGGCGAGGAACTGCCCGCCCCCCGCATCGCCGACGCCAAGCGCTGGCTGGTGGAGCACCTGCACGATCACTACAGCCTGTATGGGGAGCTCACCGGCATGCGCAGCGCGCGCAAGCACATCGGCTGGGCGGTGCGGGCGCTGCCCGGCGGCGAGGACTTCCGCCGCCGCATGAATCTGCTGGAGAGCTGCGAGGCGCAGGTGGACGCGCTCAGCGGCTGGCTGGACGCGCTCGCGGACGAGCATGACCGTTTGCCGTACCTGGCCGCGCTGGACGCGGCCAACGATGAACAAGACCAAGACGAAGACCAAGAAAGAAGGCTGACGGCATGACGCCAAAACCGATCGAAACCTGCGTGCGCGAGAACCTGGAAGCCTACTTCCGCGACCTCGGCGGCGAGGCCCCGCATTCGATGCACGAGATGCTGATCCGGCTGGTCGAGAAGCCGCTGCTGGAAGTCGTCATGCAGCACAGCGAAGGCAACCAGAGCAAGGCCGCCGAGTGGCTGGGCATCAACCGCAACACCCTGCGCCGCAAGCTGGTCGAGCACAAGCTGATCTGAGCCGTCTGCCCCTGTCCCCCGGATCGCCGCATCGCTTCGACGCCGTCCCTCATCGAATCCCCGCATCCCCCTTAGAGAGCTCCCCATGGCACAACTCACCGCCCTGATCTCGGTCTCCGACAAGACCGGCATCGTCGACTTCGCCAAGGCGCTGCATGCGCTGAACGTGCGCCTGCTGTCCACCGGCGGCACCGCCAAGCTGCTGGCCGACGCCGGCCTGCCCGTGACCGAGGTCGCCCAGCACACCGGCTTCCCGGAGATGCTGGACGGTCGCGTCAAGACGCTGCATCCCAAGATCCACGGCGGCCTGCTGGCGCGCCGCGACCTGCCCGAGCACGTCGCCGCCATCCAGCAGCACGGCATCGACACGATCGACATCCTGGCGGTCAATCTCTATCCGTTCGAGGCCACCGTCGCCAAGCCCGGCTGCACGCTGGAGGACGCGATCGAGAACATCGACATCGGCGGTCCGGCCATGGTCCGCAGCGCGGCCAAGAACTGGAAGGACGTGACGGTGCTGACCGACGCGTCGCAATACGCCCAGGTGCTGGAAGAGCTCAAGGCCGACGGCAAGACCAGCGACAAGACGCGCTTCGCGGCTTCCGTCGCCGCGTTCAACCGCATCGCCCAGTACGACGCCGCGATCAGCAACTATCTGAGCGCGCGCCTGGACGACGGCACGCAGGCCGAGTACCCGGCGCAGATGAACAGCAGCTTCATCAAGGTGCAGGACCTGCGCTATGGCGAGAACTCGCACCAGACCGCCGCGCTGTACCGTGACCTTTACCCGGCGCCGGGCTCGCTGGTCACCGGCAAGCAATTGCAGGGCAAGGAGCTCAGCTACAACAACATCGCCGACGCCGACGCGGCCTGGGAATGCGTGAAGAGCTTCGACACGCCCGCCTGCGTGATCGTCAAGCACGCCAACCCCTGCGGCGTGGCCGTCGCGGCCAACGCCGCCGACGCCTACGCCAAGGCCTTCAAGACCGACCCCACCAGCGCCTTCGGCGGCATCATCGCGTTCAACCGCGAAGTGGATCGCGCCGCGGCGGAGCTGGTCTCCAAGCAGTTCGTCGAAGTGCTCATGGCCCCGTCCTTCAGCGCCGAGGCGCGCGCGATCTTCGCGAGCAAGGCGAATGTGCGCCTGCTCGAGATCGCGCTGCCCGCCGGCGGCGCGCGCCCCTGGGACCAGGGCCGCAACGCGCAGGACGTCAAGCGCGTGGGCTCGGGCCTGCTGGTGCAGACGGCCGACAACCACTTCCTGACCAAGGCCGACCTGAAGGTCGTCACCACGCTGCAGCCGACGGCGCAGCAGCTGGACGATCTGATGTTCGCGTGGACCGTGGGCCAGTACGTCAAGAGCAACGCCATCGTGTTCTGCGCGGGTGGCATGACGCTGGGCGTGGGCGCGGGCCAGATGAGCCGCATCGACTCGGCCCGCATCGCGTCGATCAAGGCGGAGAACGCCGGCCTGTCGCTGACCGGCTCGGCCGTGGCCAGCGACGCCTTCTTCCCGTTCCGCGACGGCCTGGACGTGCTGGCCGATGCCGGCGCGGCCTGCGTCATCCAGCCGGGTGGCTCGATGCGCGACGAGGAAGTCATCGCCGCCGCCAACGAGCGCGGCATCGCCATGGTCTTCACCGGCGTGCGTCACTTCCGCCATTGAGATCGACCTGACGACGCGGCGCGAGGCGGGGCAAGACCCGCCCCCGCGCTTGGTCCCAGGACACGAAGCCCGGCCTCGGCCGGGCTTTTTTCTTGGCGCCCGCGAGCCGGTACTTCGCGTCGCCGACGGGCGGTTTCGCCGAGCGTCAAGATCCCGTCAAGACGTGGGCGGACACCTTGAGGACCTCCCTACCAACGGGGGAGACGGGTGACGGCGGGATACCGTACGGCGTCGCGAGCCCGCCACTAAATCGACAAAATGTTGCTGGTTCATGACGTCCTTCATGGGGACCGGGTGCAAACCCTTGCTACCTTTCGCACCCCGCACCGATCGGGTGCTGATTCCAAGAGAGAAGTACGTCATGAAGAAGATCATCATCGCCGCCGCGGTCGCCCTGCTGGCCACCGGCGCCGCCCAAGCCCAATCGCAAGCCCTGACCGGCTTCTACGGCGACATCGGCTACACCTTCGTCAAGGTCAAGGACGACAACGTGGCTCCGAGCTTCAAGCCGGGCGCCATCCGTGCCTTCGTCGGCTACGACCTGCACCCCAACGTCGCCGTGGAAGCCATGCTGGCTGGCGGCGCTGGCGATGACACCAAGCAAGGCGTCACCGTCAAGATCTCGCGCTCGTACGGCCTGTTCGTGAAGCCGAAGTACGCCTTCAACGACCAGTTCGAAGTGTTCGGCCGCCTGGGCTTCGCCGACTCGAAGATCAAGGTCTCGGGCGGCAACGCCGTGGCCACCGGCAAGGACAACAGCTTCGCGTGGGGCGTGGGCGCTGCCTACAACTTCAACAAGCAGGTCTATGGCGCGGTGGACTACATGTCCTACTTCGACAAGGACTCGACCAAGATCGACGGCGTGACGCTGAGCGTCGGCTACCGCTTCTGATCGGTCCCCGACCGGCATGAGGGCTCCGAGCGGCCCTCGCCCCAAGGCCCGGCCCTGCGCCGGGCCTTGTCGTTTCTGGAGGCCGGATGTCGCCAGCGAGACGCGGCCTAGTCGCCCCTCTCTACTCCAGGGTCAGTTCGCTTGGCCCCACGCCGCGTTTGCGCTTAGCCTGCCGGGGTCGCACAAGAACATCGGGGAGACGCCCATGGACCACGCCCTGCACGAACGCCTGCACCTCGTGCTGGAGCAGCAGCGCATCGCCTTCGATCGTGAGCGCCTGCCCACGCTGGCACGTCGCCGTGACCGGCTGGAGCGGCTGCGGCGCATGACCTCGGAGAACGCCGAGGCGCTGGCCCAGGCGATGTCCCAGGACTTCGGCCATCGCTCGCGGCATGAGAGCCTGCTCGCCGATCTCTTCACCGTCGAGTCCGGCATCCGCCACGCGCTGCGCCACCTCAAGCGCTGGACCGCCGTGCGGCGCGCCCCGACCGCCCTGCACTTCCTGCCCGCCGGCAACCGGCTGATGCCGCAGCCGCTGGGCGTCGTGGGCATCGTCTCGCCCTGGAACTATCCGTACTACCTGGCGATGGCGCCCGCGCTCGCCGCGCTGGCGGCGGGCAACCGCGTGATGATCAAGCCGTCCGAGCTCACGCCCGCGACCTCGTCGCTGATGGCGCGCCTCGTGGCCGAGCACTTCGCGCCGGACGAGATGACCGTGATCACCGGCGACGCCGAGGTCGGCAAGGCCTTCACCCAGCTGCCCTTCGATCACCTGTTCTTCACCGGCTCGACCGCGGTCGGCCGCCATGTCGCGCTGGCCGCGGCGCAACACCTGACCCCGGTGACGCTGGAGCTGGGCGGCAAGTCGCCGGCCATCGTCGACCGCAGCGCGGACCTGGCCCTGACCGCCGAACGACTGGCCTTCGGGAAGCTGCTCAACGCGGGGCAGACCTGCGTCGCGCCCGATTACGTGCTGGCCCCGCAGGAGCTGGTCCGGCCGCTGGCCGACGCGATCGTCGCCGCGATGCGACGCCTGTATCCGCGCATCGCCGGCAACCCGGACTACACGGCCATCGTCAGCGCGCGCCATCACGCGCGGCTGCGCGGCCTGCTCGACGACGCCCGCGCCCGGGGCGCGACGCTGATGCCCACGCACGACGAGCATCCCGACGATCGCCGCCTCGTGCCCACGCTGCTGCTGGGCACCACGCCCGAGATGGCGGTGATGCGCGAGGAGATCTTCGGACCGCTGCTGCCCATCGTGCCCTACGGCCACGCGTCCGAGGCCATCGCACACGTCAACGCGGGCGACCGGCCGCTGGCGCTGTACTGGTTCGGCGACGACCGCGCCGCGCGCGAGGACGTGCTCGCCCGGACCCTCGCCGGCGGCGTCACGGTCAATGACTGCATCTGGCACCTGGGCCAGGAGGACCAGCCTTTCGGCGGCGTCGGCGCCAGCGGCATGGGCGCGTATCACGGCGTGTGGGGCTTCAACACCTTCAGCAAGCTCAAGCCGGTCTTCGTGCAGTCGCGTTTCGCGGGGACCCGGCTGTTCCACCCGCCCTACGGAAAGACCTTTGACCGCCTGCTCGGTCTGCTGAAGAAGATCTCCTGAACGCGGAGGCGGACATGTCCCAGGCCACCGCTCAAGCGGACGCTCGCGTGGGTACCCACGCGGATCCGACCTCGGCCGATGCGCGGGCCGACGCGGACTTCATCATCATCGGCGGCGGCTCCTCGGGCGCCGTGCTGGCCAGCCGGCTGAGCGAGGACGCGAGCTGCCGCGTGCTGCTGCTCGAGGCCGGCGGACGCGGCGACGGCTGGGTGACGACCACGCCCTTCGCCGGCGCGATCCAGGTCTCCCGGAGGGTCAACAACTGGGGCTTCGCGACCGAGCCCCAGCCCGGCCTGAACGGCCGCCGCGGCTACCAGCCGCGCGGCAAGGCGCTGGGCGGCTCGTCCGCGATCAACGCGATGGTCTACACGCGCGGGCATCGCAGCGACTACGACGCCTGGGCCGCCGCCGGCAACCCGGGCTGGTCCTACGAGGATGTGCTGCCCTGGTTCATCAAGGCCGAGGGCAACGCGCGGCTCGGCGCGCCCTGGCATGGCAGGCACGGCCCGCTGCGCGTGAGCGACCTGAGGACCGACAGCCCGATCCACACGGCCTGGAGCGCCGCGGCGCGCGAGCGCGGCCACGCGGTGCTCGACGACTTCAACGGCGCGGAGATGGAAGGCCTGGGCACCTACCAGGTCACGCAGCACGAAGGCGAGCGCTGGAGCGTCGCTCGCGGCTACCTGCAACCGCATCGGGACTCGCGGCCCAATTTGCGCATCGAGATCGGCGTGCGCGCGTTGCGCCTCGTGCTCGAGGGCCGGCGCGCCGTGGGCGTCGAGGTGCTGCAGGACGGTCGGAAGCGCACGCTGCGGGCCGCGCGCGAAGTCATCGTCAGCGCCGGCGCGCTCCAATCGCCGCAGCTGCTGATGCTCTCGGGCATCGGTGACGGCGCGACGCTGCAGGCGCTGGGCATTCCCGTGGCGCACCACCTGCCGGGCGTGGGCCGCAACCTGCACGATCATCCCGACTTCGTCTTCGGCTACGCGTCCGACAGCCTGGACCTCGCCGGCCTGTCGCCGCGTGGCGGCGCGCGGCTGATGCGCGAGATCGGCCGCTTCCGCCGCGAGCGCCGCGGGATGATCACCAGCAACTTCGCCGAATGCGGCGGCTTTCTCTCGACGCGATCGGGTTTGCCGGCGCCCAACGTGCAGCTGCACCTGGTGGTGGCGCTGGTCGAGGACCACGCGCGCAAGCTGCGGCTGGGACATGGCCTCTCGTGCCACGTCTGCCTGCTCCGTCCGCGCAGTCGCGGCACGCTGTCGCTGGCCAGCGCCGATCCGCTGGCCGCGCCGCGCATCGATCCGGCCTTCCTTCAGGATCCCGAGGACGTGCGCGAGCTGATCGAGGGCTACCGCTTGACCCGCGATCTGATGCGGGCGCCCTCGATGCAGGCGTTCTGGAGGAAGGAGCTGTGGAGCCTGGGTGTCGACAGCGACGCCGACATCGAGGCGCTGCTGCGGCGCCGTGTCGACACGGTCTATCACCCGGTGGGCAGCTGCCGCATGGGCGGGGACGCGATGGCGGTCGTCGACGCGTCCTTGAAGGTCCACGGCATCGACGGCCTGCGCGTGGTCGACGCCTCCATCATGCCCAGCGTCGTCAGCGGCAACACCAACGCGCCGGCGGTGATGATCGGGGAGAAGGCGGCGGCGATGATCCGCCGCGCTTGAGTCCTGGCCTCGACACCACGCCGGCCTTTCAGAGCGTCAACACACCGCCGCCCGCCGCGCATCTCACGTTGACCACGGTGTCCGCGGGCTGGACCAGGAAGATGGTCTGCACGGGATTCGAGAAGTCGCCCGCGCCGTTCGCGTCGATCTTCAGCGTGATGTCGCCGGCGGCATCGACCGATTTCTGGATGAAGCTGGCCTCTTCCCCCGCATCGAAGCCGCTCAGCAGCGCGCTCACGTCGAGCACGTCATGGTCCGACCGGAAGAAGTGCGCGATGACATCGATCCCCTTGTCGCCCGCGGCCCAGGTGACGGTGGCCGGGCCGCTCAGCTGCAGATAGTCGTTCCCGGCCGAGGTCGACCTCGGATTGGTGATCCATTGGAAGTCGTCGATCTGACCATCGGTCAGGTGATAAAGGGGGGCGCCGAAGGCATTGGCGTTGAGCCCGCCGCTGCGTTGACGGACCGCGCTCACGTTGCCCACCTCGTCCGTCGCGTAGAGGCGGTACATCCCGTCCGCCAGCGAGTCGAAGATCATCGGTGCGCCATCCAGGGCCCGTGCCTGGTGTTCCGTCGACGACACGGCCAGCAGGTCGTCGTAGGAGGACACCTGGCGGTCCGATCGCACGGCATGCAGGGTCACGTGTGCTTCGCTGCTGTAAGGGCTGCCGTTGCCCTCGATGGTGACGCTGGGCGCGGTGGTGTCGCGGACCACGTCGATCGAGGTGACCGCCGACTTGTTTCCCGCTGCGTCCACTTGCCACACCTTCAGGGTCATCGGCCCATCCGCAACGCTCGCCGGCAAGGAGAAACCGTCCGGCGAGTCCGCGCGGACGGTGTAGCCGTAGTCCACGAAAACGGTCGCGCCCTCCTCCGCGCCCCGCAGATGGAAGGCGTTGGTTCGGGTCAGCATTTGCCCGTTGGCACCGCGGACAAACTGCGCGGGGTCGAAGGCCATCGCGGCCGGCGCCTCATGGTCCACCGGTGGGGTGCCCGGGGCCTGATCCGCCATGGAGGGGACCGAGGGATCCGATTCCCCCGAGCTCGGTCCCTTCGCAGGAGGGTTCGCTTCGCCGGTCGGCTGATCGGCCGCGCTGTCGCGTGTCGGCTGGCCAGGCGTGGGCTCGGCAACCACCTCGACGGGAGCGGGGGCCGGGTCGGCAGCGGGCGCGGATGCAGGTTCGGGCACAGTGGGCGCTGGTGCGGGCGCAGTGGGCGCTGGTGCGGGTGACGGAACAGGAGCGGAGGCGCGCTGATCCTGGCCCAGCGCCTCGGAGGGCATGGTCGGGCTCACGTGGTCATCCGCCTTGGCCAATCGGCCAGAGGCCTGGAATGCGGACGTCTGTCCTCCGCCTCCCATCGCCGCGCCTGCCAGACCCAGCAGGCCGAGCGCGCCGACGGCCAGGCCTGACGTCGGCAGCGAGGGCAGCGCCACCGCGCAACCCCGATCGTCGTCGTGCGGGGCCTGCACCGGATCAGCCGTCCCCGTCGTGCTGCAATCGGTGGCGTCGGAGGTCGTGGAGGTCGTGGAGGTCGTGGCCGTCGTCCCGGTCGCGACCTCCGCGGCGACAGTCCCGGCGTCGGAGGGCGACGGTGCCGGAATCGGATCGTCGACACGCGGTGGCGGCAATGTCCCGATCTCGTCGAGCGACCGACGTCGGCGCGTCGACGCGATCGGGTCGGCATCGGCCGGCCGCGCGGTGGGGAGCTGGGGGGACGAACGGGGGGCGCTGTGGGCCATGGCGGATCCTTGGGATTGAACTCAAACGAGTGCGGCAGTCTCCGGCCCGTCGCTTGGCGCCGGAATGCCATCAATCGCGTGAACTGGTGTTCTTGGATAGCTTGTTTGAGCCATTAGCCGGTCAATCGAAGTCGGCCGGAACCGCGCGGGGATAATCCCGCCCCATGGTCCTCGCCGAAATCACCGGCCTCTTCCTCGCCTGGCTGGCGCGCCTGATCACCGGCGCGCAGGGGCACTGGAAGGGCAGCCCGCCGACCGCGGAGCAACGCATCTACTTCGCCAATCACCAGAGCCACTTCGACTGGGTGCTGATCTGGGCCTCGCTGCCCGGCGAGCTGCGCACCCGCACGCGCCCCATCGCCGCCCGCGATTACTGGACCAGTTCCAAGCTCAAGACCTGGCTCACCTCGGCCGTGTTCAACGCGGTCTACGTGAGCCGCACCCGCGCCACGCCGGACGAGGATCCGCTCGAGCCGCTGGTCGACGCGCTGCAGGGTGGCGATTCGCTCGTCATCTTTCCCGAGGGCACGCGCTCCAACAAGGGCGCGCCGCAACCGTTCAAGGCCGGCCTCTTCCACCTGTCCGAGCAGTTCGCCGACGTGCAGCTCATCCCCACCTGGATCGACAACGTCCAGCGCGTCATGCCCAAGGGCGAGGTCGTGCCCGTGCCCATCCTGTGCACCGTCACCTTCGGCGCCCCGATCCGCATCGAGCCCGGCGAGGACAAGCGCGCCTTCCTCGAGCGCGCGCGCGCCGCGGTGATGGCGCTGCGTCCGGGAGGATGGAAGGAATGAGCTGGCTCAAGTCCCTGAACCCCGGCGAGCAGGTGGCCTTCCTGTTCGTGGTGCTCTTCGGCGCGCTGCTGCTGGTGAGCATCGGCTCGGTGCTGTGGTCGCTGCGCGAGCGGCCGGAGGAGGAGCAGGACGAGTGGCAACGCCGCTGGTCCAACTTCCGCCACGAGCTCAACATGGTGTGGATCGGCGCCTGCCTCTTCTGGGCGGCCTGGGTCTCCGGACCGGTGGGCGCGACGCTGCTGTTCGGCGTGTTCTCGTTCCTGGCCTTCCGTGAGTTCATCACCCTGCTGCACACCCGCCGCGCCGACCACCGCGGGCTGATCATGGCCTTCTTCGTGATCCTGCCGCTGCAGTACGTGCTGGTGGGCACGCGTCACTTCGACCTGTTCTCGGTGCTGATCCCGGTCTACGGCTTCCTGGCGATCCCGGTGGCCAGCGCGCTGGCCGACGATCCGGCGCGCTTCCTGGAGCGCAACGCCAAGATCCAGTGGGGCATCATGGTCTGCGTCTACGGGCTGTCCCACGCGCCGGCGCTGCTGCTGCTGGACATCCCCAAGTACCAGGGCCGCGGCGCCTTCCTGCTCTTCTTCCTGGTGGCGGTGGTGGCCTGCGGCCAGATCGCGCAGGCGGTGGCGACCAGCCGCTTCCGCGCCAAGCCGGTGGCGCGCCACATCAGCCGCTCGTTCACGATGAAGGCCTGGTGGATCGGCACCTTCAGCGCCGCCTTCGCGGGCGCGCTGCTGTACTGGATCACGCCCTTCAAGGCCGGCCAGGCCGCGATCGCGGCCTTCATCGCGGCGGGCTGCGGCAGCTTCGGCGTCTTCGTGATGCAGGCGCTCAAGCGCGACGCCGGCATCAACGCCTGGGGCAATCGCAGCGCCATCACCGGCGCGGTGGGCCTGCTGGACCGCATCGCGGCGATGTGCTTCGCGGCGCCGGTGTTCTTCCACTCCGTGCGCTGGTATTTCGGACGAGGATGATCACGACATGAGCATGCGCATCCTCGGCATCGACCCCGGCCTGCAGACCACCGGCTTCGGCGTCATCGACGCGGACGGGCCGCGGCTGGCCTACGTGGCCAGCGGCACGATCAAGACCAACGCGCTGCCGACGGGCGACCTGCCCGGCCGGCTCAAGATCCTCTACACCGGGATCCGCGAGGTGGTCGCGCGCTACCAGCCGACCTGCGCGGCGGTGGAGATCATCTTCGTGAACGTGAACCCGCAGTCCACGCTGCTGCTGGGGCAGGCGCGCGGCGCGGCGCTGACCGCGCTGGTGTCCTGCGACCTGCACGTGTCGGAGTACACCGCCGTCCAGATGAAGAAGGCCATCACCGGCCATGGCGGCGCCGCCAAGGCGCAGGTGCAGGCCATGGTGGCGCGGCTGCTCGGCCTGCCGGGCGAACCCGGCAAGGACGCGGCCGACGCGCTGGGCATCGCGATCATGGACGCCCACGCCCGCGTCTCCTTCGACGCGATGAGCCGTCAGACCACGCTGCAGCGCCGTCAGCACGCGCAGTTCAAGGGCTCGCGGACGTATTGAGCGCGGCGCCCTCGACGAGCGCCGGACCGCGCCGGCGGACGACGCCTCGGGCTCGGTGTTCAGCGCTCAGCGTTCAAGGCTCGTCCTGCCAGTAGTCCAGGTCGCCCTGCCCGATCTTGCGCATCGCGTCGAAGTCCGGCTCGCCCTCGCGCGTGCGGCGCGAGGAGGCGAGGAACTTGCCCGAGTCCGGGTACTCGCAGATCTCGGGGCTCTCCATGGTGCTGATGGACAAGTAGCGCAGTGGTGCGTCGGAATCGTTGATCAGCTGGTGCGGGTAGTCCGGCCCGGCGGGCAGGAACATCACGTCGCCCGCCTTGATGGGAAGCATCTCCCCCGCCACGCGCAGCGTGCCGCGCCCTTCGAGCACGATGAACATCTCCTCCTGCGCGTGATGCAGGTGGTAGGGGCAGGCGCGCTTGCCGGGCTCGATCACGTCATAGGACGCGCCGAGCTTGCGAGCCAGCGTGCCCGGCGCGAGCCGCACGCCGCGCGAGTCGTAGTGCGGCGGCCGGACGTAGGGCTGGAGCTCGGCCTCGTGAAAGTTGCGGATCAACTGGGCGGCGAGGGCCTGGGCGCGATCGGACATGGGGACTCCTGGCGGATGGCGGGGCGAACGACAGGCCATGACGGCCTGCCGCCGGGCGCGGCGGCTCGGCGGCGCGACGACCCGAAATGACGGACGGCGACCGGCAGGCTAGCCGTGAACGCCCGCCCATGCCCAAAGAATTTCGGCGGCGGGGGAATATCCTCGCTTTCTCCCGTGTTCCTGCAGTACCCATCCCTTCTTTCCAAGGAGACCTGCATGAATTCCAAGCTCAAGCTTGCCGCCGCCGTCGCGCTGGCGCTCGTGTCCGGACTGGCCGCGGCGCAGTCGGCGCCCGCCATGGTCAAGGACGGCGTCTTCGTCGGCGCCAACGAGATGACGCTCTACACCTTCGACAAGGACACGGCCGGCAGCGGCAAGAGCGTCTGCAACGGTCCCTGCGCCGCCAACTGGCCCGCGCTGATGGCCAAGGCCGACGACAAGCCCATGGGCGACTGGACCATCGTCACCCGCGACGACGGCGCCAAGCAGTGGGCCTACAAGGGCAAGCCGCTGTACTTCTGGGTGAAGGACACCAAGGCCGGCGATCGCAACGGCGACAATTTCAACCAAGTCTGGCACGCCGCGAAGCCGTGATCGAGGCTCCGCTTGGGGCGCCTCGCGTCGTTGCAAATCCTCGCCATAGCGATGCTATGGCTGCGGTTTGCGCCTAGCGATGCATCCCCAATCGAAGCCTCGCTCCCAGCCTCGCAGTCCTTTCTATGTCCCTCTCCCTCCAAGAAGCGATTCCGTTGCTGCCGCGACTGCGGCGGCATGCGCGGCTGCTGTGCGGAGACTCGGCCCGCGCCGACGACCTGCTGCAGGACACGCTGGAACGCGCCGCCCGCAAGGGCGCGCTGTTCCATGCGGAGGCCGGGCCGGAGCGCATCGACGCGCTGCGCGGCTGGCTGCTGACGCTGATGCACCGGCTGTATCTGAACCAGCGCCGCGATGCGCGCGAGGCGCTGCACGACTCGCTGGACGAGGACGAGTCGCTGCAGCCGCTCTCGCACGAGCCCCAGCAGCAGGTCGCCCTGCGGCTGGACATGGAACGCGCCCTGGCCGCGCTGCCGGCCGCCTCGCGCGAGATCCTGCTGCTGGTCTGCGTGGAGGAGCTCAGCTACCAGGACGCCGCGCGGGTGCTGGACGTGCCGATGGGCACGGTGATGTCGCGGCTGTCGCGCGCCCGCGAGCGGCTGCGCCAGCTGATGACCGACGGCGCCCCCGCGCGGGCGCCGCTGCGGGTGGTGAAATGAGCGCCAACCCATGACGAACGATCTCGACTTCGACGACGCCACCTTGCACGCCTACGTGGATGGACAACTCCCTGCGGAGCGTGCCGCCGCGGTGGCCGACTGGCTGCTCCAGCATCCGCGCGCCGCGCGCCAGGTACTGGACTGGCGCGAGCAGCGCGAGTCCCTGAGGAATCTGCACCGCGACTGGCTGGACGAGCCGGTCCCGCCGCGGCTCGCCGCCGCGCTGGAGCCCTCCGCCGCTAACGACGCGCGCTGGCCGCGGGCCTGGGTGGCCGGGCTGCTGCTGGCGGTCGGGCTGGGTGCCGGCGCGGCCGGCGGCTGGGGCGGTCACGCCTACTGGTACGGCAAGAAGGAGGCGGCCGAGCAGGCAGCCTCCAACGCCGCCGCGCGGGCCGCCGGCCGCGATCCCTCGATCCCCGAGTACGTTCGCGACGCCGCCATCGCGCACGTCGTCTATCAGCCGGAGAAGCGCCATCCCGTCGAGGTCGGCGCCGATCAGGCGGATCACCTGATCCAGTGGCTCAGCAAGCGGCTGGGCCAGCCGCTGCACGCGCCGGTGATGCGCGACTACGGCTGGAAGCTGGTCGGCGGCCGGCTGCTGCCCGCGGGGGACGATCCGGCCGCCCCGGTGAACGCCAGGCCCAGGACGACCGCTGGCGCCGGCCCGGCCGCCGAGGCCAACCCCGCGGCGGCGCTGGCCCGCGCGCAGTTCATGTACGAGAACGACGCCGGCGAGCGCTTCACGCTCTACGTCAGCACGGGCGCGGCCTCGCCCGAGGCGCCGGTCGCCTTCCGGCTGATGAGCCGCGTCGAGGGCGGGCAGACCACGCGCAGCCTGTTCTGGATCGACGGGAAGCTCGCCTATGCGCTCAGCGGCAACTTCGACGAGAAGCGGCTGAGGGTGCTCGCGGACCTGATCCATGTGCGCATCGGCATGCCGGATCCCAAACCCGCGAATCCCAGCCCGGCGTCCTGACCCGCCCTTCGGACCCGCTCGCCAGTCAAGTCCGGCTGACCCGGTGGTCCCGGCGGTTCCGGCTGGCCCGGTGGGCCCGATGAGTTCGACGAGTCCGACGAGGTCGGCAAGCGCGGCGGGTCCACCAGGAATGGCAGCAGAGGCGCATTGACCGCACGGTGCCATCGCCCTCAAGACCTGAACTGAAAAGCGCGAGCGGCACAATCCGGCGCCATGTCCTTGACTCGACTCATCGCCGGCCACATCCGCGGCCACTGGCGTCCCTATGTCGCGAGCGCGCTGATGCTCGCCACCATCGCCGTCCTCACCGTCTGGATCCCGCGCCAGGTCGGCCATGTGGTCGACCTGCTGGTGGCGCGCCGCATCGGCGGCTGGGACCTGATCGGGCAGTTGGGCCTGCTGGTGCTGGCCGGCCTGGCCATCTACCTGCTGCGCGTGGGCTGGCGTCTGGCCCTCTTCGCGACCGCCTACGAGCTCGGCCGCCACCTGCGCACGCGGCTCTACGCGCGCCTGACGCGCCAGGGGCCGGCCTTCTTCCACTCGCACGCCACCGGCGACCTGATGGCGCTGGCGACCAACGACGTCGACGCCATCGAGATGGCCGCCGGCGAGGCCCTGCTCGCCGCCTTCGACGGCACGCTGACGCTGATCCTGGTGCTGGGCATGATGACCCTGGGCATCGACTGGCGCCTGGGCCTGGCCGCGCTGATTCCCTTCCCCTTCATGGCCTACGCCTTCTGGCGCATCTCGAATCACGTGCACGTGGCCTGGGCCGATTCGCTCAAGCGCTTCTCGGCGCTGAACCAGCAGGTGCAGGACAGCCTGGCCGGCGTGCGCACCGTGCGCGCGCTCGGCCTGATCCGCCGCAGCCGCGAGCAGTTCGGCGAGCTGGCCCGCGAGGCCGGCGGCGCCGCCTACCAGGCGCAGCGCTGGGAGGCGATGTTCGAGCCCGCCGTGGGCCTGTCGCTGAGCGCGGCCACCGTCATCGCGCTGGGCACCGGCGCGTGGCTGGTCGGCACGAACCTCATCAGCATCGGCCAACTGACCGCCTTCACCATGTACCTGGGCCAGCTGATCTGGCCGATGTTCGCGGCCGGCTGGGTGCTGTCGCTGCTGGAACGCGGCCGCGCCGCGTGGTCGCGGCTGCAGCCGGTGCTGGACGCGCCGGACGGCCTGGTCGACGCCGGTACCCGCGAACTGCCCGCTCACGCGGACATCGCCTGGGACGCCGTGTCCTTCACCTACCCGAACATGACCCAGCCGGCGCTCGAGGACATCGCGCTGACGCTGGCGCCGGGCCGCACGCTGGGCATCGTCGGCGCGACGGGCTCGGGCAAGTCGACGCTGCTGCGCCTGCTGCTGCGTCAGTACGAGCCCAGCGCGGGCGCCGTGCGCCTGGGCGGCGTGCCGGCCGGCGAGATCCGCCTGGACGCGCTGCGCCAGGCGCTGGCCTGGGTGCCGCAGGAGCCCTTCCTCTTCTCGGCCTCCGTGGCCGACAACATCGCCCTCGCCCGCGCCGACGCGACCCGCGAGCAGGTGATGGAGATGGCCGAACTGGCCGCGGTCCACGACGACATCGCGCGCCTGCCGCAGGGCTACGACACGCTGGTCGGCGAGCGCGGCGTGACGCTGTCCGGCGGCCAGCGCCAGCGCGTGGCGATCGCGCGGGCGCTGCTCGCGGGCGCGCCCATCCTGCTGCTGGACGACGCGCTCTCCGCCGTCGACAGCGGCACCGAGACGCAGATCCTGGACCACTGGCGCGAGCTGCGCCAACGCCATCCCGAGCGCAGCCTCGCGGTGGTCAGCCATCGCCTGTCCGCGGTGATGGAGGCCGACGAGATCGTCGTGCTCAAGCAGGGCCGCATCGTCGAGCGCGGCCGCCACGAGGACCTCATCGCGCGCGGCGGCTGGTACGCGGGCCAATGGCGCTATCAACAACTGGAGGCCAGCCTTGACGCAGCCTGAGCTGAACGCGGCGGAGACCGCGTCCGAGAACGCGACCGCCCACGCCACGGGCCAGGCACCTGGCAACGGGACGGCCAACGCCGCGAAGCCGGAGCACTCGCCGCGCGAGGCGCTCGCGCTGCTGGCGCAGGCCGCCGCGCCCGAGCGGCGCGGCCTCCTCAAGGGCCTGGGCTGGCTGGTGATCGCCGCCGCCCTCGAGGCCATCGGCCCCATCCTGGGCAAGCAGTTCATCGACGCGCACGTGCTGCCGCGCGACTTCGACATCGGCTCGATGGGCCTGCTGCTGGGCGCGATGCTGCTGGCCGGCTGGACCGCCAGCCTGCTGCGCTACGCGCAACTGCGTCGCATGGCCTCGGTCGCGCAGCGCTCGGTGCTGCGACTGCGCGAGCAGGTCTACGCCCATGTGCTCGCCCAGCCCATGGCCTTCTTCGACCGCAGCATCACCGGCCAGTTGCTGAGCCGCATCACCAACGACACGGACGCGGTCAACAACCTGTATCGCCAGGTGCTGTTCGTGATGCTGGACTCGACCATCGTCGTCGCCGGCGCGCTGGTGGCGATGGCCTGGCTGGACTGGCGGCTGATGCTGATCGTGCTGGCCCTGGTGCCGGCCAGCTCCACCATCATCTGGCTGTACCAGCGCGCCAGCAGCGGCCCGGTGCAACGGGCGCGGGCGCTGCGGGCGGACCTGAACGCGCAGATGGCCGAGAGCATGGCCGGCATGGCGATGCTGCAATCGGCGGGCGCCACCGGCCGCTTCGCCGCGCGCTACGAGCAGGCCAACCAGGCCCAGCTGCAGGCCCGCGTGCAGGAGCTGCGCGCCAACGCCTGGCTGCTGCGCCCGGCGCTGGACCTGCTGAACGTGCTGCTGATCGTGACGGTGATCTACGGCTTCGGCCTGCGCGAGCTGTCAGGTGTCGAGGTCGGTCTGCTGTACGCCTTCCTCGCCTACATCGCGCGCGTGGTGGAACCGCTGATCCAGATCACCATGCAGTTCAGCCAGCTGCAGCAGGCGCTGGTGGCGGCCTCGCGCGTACGCGCCTTGCTGCGCGAACCGACCGAGCCGCGCTCGTATCGGCCGGAGCGCCAGGTCGGCGCCGGCGCCATCCACTTCCAGCACCTGCAGTTCGCCTACAAGCCCGGGCACCCGGTGCTGCGGGACCTGGACCTCGACATCCCGGCCGGCAGCTTCGTCGGCATCGCGGGACACACGGGCTCGGGCAAGTCGACGCTGCTGGCGCTGCTGCTGCGCTTCTACCGGCCGCAGCAAGGCCGCATCCTGATCGACGGCCAGCCGCTGGACGAGCTGCCCGAGCAGACCTTCCACGACGCGCTGGGCCTGGTGCCGCAGGAGCCCTACCTGATCGCCGGCACGGTGCGCGAGAACATCCGCATGGGTCGCGCCATCTCCGACGAGACGATCGAGGCCTCGGCGCGCGCGGCGCGGGCGCATGACTTCCTGTCCGCGCTGCCGCAGGGCTACGAGAGCCGGCTGGGCGACGGCGGGTTGTCGGTGTCGACCGGCCAGAAGCAGCTGATCGCGCTGGCCCGCGCGCTCGCGGGAGATCCCCGCATCCTGCTGCTGGACGAGGCGACGGCCAACATCGACAGCGCGACCGAGGCGCAGGTCGGCGAGGCCCTGCGCGCGTTGCGCGGCCGGGTCACGGTGCTGGCGATCGCGCACCGGCTGTCGACGATCCGCGAGGCCGACCAGATCGTGGTGCTCAACCACGGCAAGCTCGCCGAGCGCGGCACGCACGAGGCGCTCATGGGCATCGACGGCGGGCTCTACCAGCGGCTGGTGCAATTGCAGGCCCTGGAGGAATGAGCACGGGCCGGCACCGCATCGCGCGGTCCGCGCAGCGCTGAAAGCACGAAGGCCGCTCGATGAGCGGCCTTCTTCATGGTGCGTGCGAGCGCGTGGGGCGTCAGACCAGCAGCACCAGCCGCTCCAGGAACAGCACGGCGAAGAAGCCGATGCCGGCGATCACGGTCCATTTGATGAGCAGGATGCCGCGGCGGCGCCAGATCGGCTGCCTGGTCGCGATGTAGAGCGCGAAGCAGATCAGGCCCGAAACGATCAGCAGCGCGGAGACGAGGCGGAAGATCAGCACGTGCGGGGATTCCTTGGCCGTCCGATCACCACGCCGGCGCCAGCTCGGCGAATCCGGGGGGCGCCTCGCGCTCGTCCTCGAAGGTGACGATCTCGTAGGCCTCGGCGTCCGCCAGCAGCTCGCGCAGCAGCAGGTTGTTCAGCGCGTGGCCGCCCTTGAACGAGGTGTAGGCCGCCATCAGCGGATGACCCACCACCTGCATGTCGCCGATCGCGTCCAGGATCTTGTGCTTCACGAACTCGTCGTCGTAGCGCAGCCCTTCCGCGTTCAGCACGCGGTAGTCGTCGACCACGATCGCGTTGTCCATCGACCCGCCCAGCGTCAGCCCGCGCGAGCGCATCAGCTCGATGTCCTTGGTCATGCCGAAGGTCCGGGCGCGGGCGATCTCGCGCTTGTACTGGCCGCTGCCCATGTCGAACACGTACTGCTGGCCGGTCGCCGACACCGCCGGGTTGTCGAACTCGATCTGGAAGCTCAGCGTGTAGCCGTGGTGCGGCGTCAGCTTGGCCCACATCAGGCTCTTGCCATCGCCCTTGCGCACCTCCACCGGCTTCTTCACCCGCAGGAACTGCTTGGGCGCGTTCTGCAGCTCGATGCCCGCCGACTGCAGCAGGAAGACGTAGCTCGCCGCGGAGCCGTCCAGCACGGGGACCTCGTCCGCGTTGATGTCGATCAGCAGGTTGTCCAGCCCCAGGCCGGCGCAGGCCGACAGCAGATGCTCGATGGTCTGCACCTTGGGCTGGCCGGGATCGCCCTCGGGGCTGATCGTCGTGGCCATGCGGGTGTCGCAGACGTTGTTGGTGCGCACCGGAATGTCCACCGGCTGCGCCAGGTCCACCCGGCGGAACACGATGCCGGTCCCAGGGGCCGCGGGACGGAGCGTGATCTCCACCTTCTGGCCGCTGTGGATGCCGACGCCGACCGCGCGGGTCAGCGACTTGATGGTGCGTTGCTTGAGCATGGGGCGCATTGTCCCAAATGTGACTCAACCCTGCTGGACCAAAGCCTCTCGATCCTCGCGCGCGACGGGCAATCGCAAGGTCACGACCGTGCCGTGACCGGGGCTGCTTTCCACGCGCAGCAGGCCACCCAGGACCTTCGCGCGACGCTGCAGGCCGCGCAGCCCGCGGCCTTGCGAGATCGACCCGATGTCGAAGCCTTCGCCGTCGTCCTCGACGCGGATCTCCACGCGCCGACCCAGGTCCCGCGTGACCACCCGAACCCGCGTCGCCCGCGCATGCTTGAGCGCGTTGGTCAGCGCCTCCTGCATCAGGCGCAGCACGTGCAGCGCGTCGGGCGGCTCCAGCCATTCCAGCGGCGGCAGGTCGTGCACGTCCCACTCGAGCTTGAGCCCGCCCAGCTGCAGCCGCTTGCCCAGCCGATAGCGCATCGTCGCCAGCAGCGACACGAGGTCATGCCCCACAGGCTCCAGCGAATCGATCACCAGCCGCAGGTCATCGACGCATTCGCGCAGCACGCCCACCACCTGCTCCTGCGGCATCGAGCCCTGCTCCACCGCCACCATCGCCGACAGCAACGACGAACCCAGCCCGTCGTGCATGTCCTGCATGATGCGCTGCCGCTCCAGCAGCAGCGCCTGCTGGCGCTCGACCTCGCGCAGCTTGTCGTGCTGCGCGCGCAGCTCGACGCTCTGCTCGTCCAGGCGCTGGGCCAGGTCCTCGTTGGCGCGCTCGACGCCGCGCAGCGCCTCGATGTAGCGGTGCTGCACCGCGTAGAGGAAGCTGGCCAGGATCACCAGCGTGGCGAAGGGCATCAGGTAGACGTGCTCCGGCCACCACCAGCCCGCGAGCAGGCCCAGGTCGTGCACGCCCAGCGCGACGCCGACCACCAGCGCCAGCGCCATCACGCGCAGCTCGCGCGTGCCCTGGCGCCAGGCGACGCTCGCGACGAAGGCCGTCCCCGCCAGGCCCACCACCGCGTTGCAGATGTGCAGCAGCACCAGCGCGTCGAAGCCGCGTCCCCACAGCGGCATCGAGGCCAGGCTGGAGACCAGCACGAACAGCGCCATGCCGCGCTCGAAGCGCGCGAAGCGCTGCCGCGCGAAGCGCAGCGCGAAGAGGAAGGTGAGCAGCATCACCCACGACATCGAGGCGTGCGTGACCCACCAGAACCACTCGAGCGCATCGCGCGTGCGCGGCAGGTCCAGGTGGTAGTGCAGGTTGCGGACCAGCCACGCGACCGTGGCCAGCGAGAACAGCAGATAGGCGGGATCCTCGCGCCGCTTCATCCACAACACGAGCGCGAACAGCCCCAGCGTGACCAGTGTCAGGCCGGTCGCCTGCGGCACGCCGATCTGCAGCACCCAGCGGCGGTCGTGGCGCGCCTCCAGGTCCTCGCGCGCGCCCAGCCAGACGCTGGACACGGAGTAGTAGCCGCCCTGCATCACGGGGACCGCGATGACGACCTCGATCTCGCGGGCCTGCTGGATCTCGGTCAGCGCCGAGGGCAGCACCACCCACAGCGGTCGCACCCATTGCTCGCGCGCGCCGGACTGGTTGTCGAAGACCGGACGCCAGCCATCGTCGGTGCGCACCAGCACCGCCGCCGCGAGCGCCACCAGCCGCGGCATGTAGAGCGCGACGCTGGTGGGCCATCGCCCGTGCGGCGCGGCGTAGCGGACCCGATACCAGCGCATCTGGTAGCGCGCGTCGGTGCTGCCGCTGGGCGCGGCCTCGCGCTGCTTGACTTCGGGGAGTTCCACCCGCTGCCAGGCGGCGGCATCGGTCGGCGGCAGCAGCGACTGCGGCAACGCGCCGTCGCGCCCGTCGATGACGCGCAGCGCGCGCCACCAGGCCTTCAGCTGATCCTGGGTCCAGTCGGAGGTGGCGACCTCGGCCTCGATCGCGCGCTGCGCACCACCGGCGGGCCCGGCATCGGGCAAGGGCCGCGCGGGGCCGAGCGGCGCGGCGCGCGCGACCTGGGTCGCGCCGGCGGGGCCGGTGGCTGCCTGCGCGCGCGCAAGGTCGGGCATCAGCGCGATCAGCGCCGAGGCCATCAGCAACGGGAAGACCCGGAGGAACCAGGGGACCATGCGCGCTCGGTATCGTTCTTGTAATCGGGCGCCAGTGTGCCGAAGTTCACCGAACCGCACGAGCGTTCATTTGCAACACGACTTCCGGGACGCAAAAAAGGCCACGCCCCTGCTGGGGCGTGGCCTCAAATGCTGATGGCAGAAGTCGGATCAGTCCGCCTGCTTGCGCAGGAAGGCCGGGATCTCGATCTCGTCCATGCCGTTCGACGACAGCGCCTCGACCTTGGCGGCGGCCGTGCGGCCATGACGCCACACGCTGGGCACGCTCATGCCACCGAAGTCCTGCGCGGTCATCGGCGCGGCGGCCGTCGTGGTCTGCGCGGCGGCGGAGCCGGGCATCACCACCGGCTGCGTCAGCACCGGCATGTTGTCCGTGCCGGTGCGCAGCGTCGTCTGCTGCACCACCAGCTGCGGCTGCTGGCGGGCCGCGGCGCGCTGGCTCAGGCCGGTCGCGATCACGGTGACGCGCAACTGGTCGCCCAGCGACTCGTCGTAGGCCGTGCCGTAGATGATGTGCGCGTCTTCAGCGGCGTAGCGCTTGATCGCGGTCATCGCGTTGCGGCTCTCGGCCAGCTTGAAGTTGTTGCGGCTCGCGGCGATCAGCACCAGCACGCCACGCGCGCCCGACAGGTCGATGCCTTCCAGCAGCGGGCAGGCCACGGCGCCTTCGGCGGCCTTTGTCGCGCGGTCCGGACCCGAGGCCACGGCCGTGCCCATCATCGCCTTGCCCGGCTCGCTCATCACGGTCTTCACGTCCTCGAAGTCGACGTTGACCAGACCCGGCATGTGGATGATGTCGGAGATGCCGCCGACCGCGTTCTTCAGCACGTCGTTGGCGTGCGCGAAGGCCTGGTCCTGGGTGACGTCGTCGCCCAGCACTTCCAGCAGCTTGTCGTTCAGCACGACGATCAGCGAGTCGACGTTGGCCTCGAGCTCCTGCAGGCCCAGGTCCGCGGCCTTGCCCCGGCGGTTGCCCTCGAACTCGAACGGCTTCGTCACGACGCCGACGGTCAGGATGCCCATTTCCTTGGCCACGCGAGCGATCACGGGCGCCGCGCCGGTGCCGGTGCCGCCGCCCATGCCGGCGGTGATGAACAGCATGTGCGCGCCGGTGATGGATTCACGGATGCGTTGCTCGGCTTCCTCGGCGGCCACACGGCCGACTTCGGGTTTCGCGCCGGCGCCCAGGCCGGTATGGCCCAGTTGCAGGAGTTGGTCGGCCTTGGAGCGATTCAAGGCCTGGGCGTCGGTGTTGGCCACCACGAATTCCACGCCCTGCACACCCTGGGCAATCATGTGCTCGACCGCGTTTCCGCCGCCGCCGCCCACGCCGATCACCTTGATCTGGGTGCCTTGATCAAACTCTTCGATCATCTCGATCGCCATATCAAACCTCCTGTCCATATTGTGCAGCTGCCATCAACAAAATAGAAGTGGGATGCCGCCCCTTTTAGGGGGCAAAACCCTCAGAGAACGTAAAAAAACGTGGGCCGGTGAAGTTCCAGCCTCTTAGAAGTTACCCAGGAACCAGTCCTTGGCGCGCCCGAACAGGGTCTTCACGGAACCTGCCTGCTGCGAGGCCTTGAAACCCCGCGTGCGCGCCAATCGCGCTTCCTCCAACAAACCCATGACGGTCGCCGACCGGGGATTGGCGACCATGTCGAACAAGGCGCCGCCGTAAGTCGGATTCCCCCGACGGACCGGCTTCAGGAAAATGTCCTCGGCGAGTTCGACCATGCCCGGCATGACCGACGATCCGCCCGACAGGACAATCCCCGACGAGAGCAGTTCCTCGTAACCCGATTCCCGGATGACCTGATGCACGAGCGAGAAAATCTCCTCGACGCGCGGCTCGATCACGCCGGCGAGCGCCTGTTTGGACAACATGCGCGGCGCGCGGTCGCCCAAACCCGGGACTTCCACCTGATCGGCCGGGTCCGCCAGCAATTGCTTCGCCACCCCGTGCTCGACCTTGATTTCCTCCGCATCCTTGGTCGGGGTGCGCAGCGCCATCGCGATATCGCTGGTGATCAGGTCGCCGGCGATGGGAATCACCGCGGTATGACGGATCGATCCACCGGTGAAGATGGCCACGTCCGTCGTGCCGGCACCGATGTCGACCAGCGCCACGCCCAGGTCGCGCTCGTCCGAAGTGAGTGCCGCCGCACTCGAGGCACTCGGATTCAGAACGAGCTGCTCGACCTCCAGGCCGCAGCGGCGCACGCACTTGACGATGTTTTCCGCCGCGCTCTGGGCGCCGGTCACGATGTGGACCTTGACCTCCAGCCGGCCGCCGCTCATGCCGATCGGCTCCTTGACCTCGTGGCCGTCGATCACGAATTCCTGCGGCTCGACCAGCAACAGGCGCTGGTCGTTGGGAATATTGATGGCCTTGGCGGTTTCCACCACCCGGGCCACGTCGACCGGCGTCACTTCCTTGTCCCGCACGATGACCATGCCGGTGGAGTTCTGGCCGCGGATATGGCTGCCGGTAATCCCGGTGTAAACCCTGGAAATGCGGCAGTCGGCCATCATTTCCGCTTCCTTGAGCGCCTGCTGGATGGACTGGACGGTCGCGTCGATATTCACCACCACGCCCCGCTTGAGTCCATGGCTGGGCGCCACGCCCAGGCCGGCGATGCGCAATTGGCCGTCGCCCATGACTTCAGCCACCACCGCCATGATCTTGGCGGTGCCGATGTCCAACCCGACGACCAAATCCTTGTATTCCTTGGCCATGCCTGTCCTCAATTCTTCTTGGTGGCGCCCTTGGGCGCGTTTGAAACCGTCGTCACGCCCGCCAAGCGGACCGCGTAGCCGTTCTCGTGCCGGAGGTCGGCGGAAACCAGCGAGGTCTGATAGCGCGTGGTGATCTGGGTGATGTTGGCGATGAACTGGCCATATCGAGCCACGACCTCCGCCTCGCTGCCGCGACCCAGTTCCACCACCGCGCCCTTTTCCAACGTCGCCTTCCACGAACCGCGTCCCGACAAATCCAGCCGGGACACCCCCTCGTCGAGTTTCCGGTGGGTCATCGGATCCAGTTGCCGCCACATGGCCAGCATGGCCGCCGAGGATTTGTCCGGACCGGCCAGCGTCGGCAGATCCTCATCCTCGACATCCCCCAGATTGGCCTCGAAGACCTCCCCGAAGGTATTCACCAGCCGGCTGTCGACGACCGCGTCACTGTCCGCGTCCGCGTTCTCGGCCTTGGTTTCCCAGTAGGCGGCGGGCTGGTGTTCCTCCAGGGTGACGACCAGCTGCAGCGGCCAGACCCGGCGCACCGTCGCGTGGCGCACCCAGGGCACCGCCTCGAACGCCGCCTTGGCCTTCTGCAGATTCATCGTCACGAAGCTGCCGGACAGCCGCGGCAGCGCGTTGGCGCGCAGCGAGGCGCTGCTGTTGCGGCTGACGTCGCCCTCCACCGTGATCGCGCGGATCGCCAACGCCGGCTGGCGCGCCAGCCACAGCGCCCCGGCCGCCAGCGCCGCCAGCGCCACGCCGGCGAGCAGCAGCCCCGCCACGCCGTTCATCACTCGGATGTCCGGCGGCAGCGGTGCGGCGGTGTGGGTGAAGGTGGCGCCCATGGCGATGGCTCGGGGGTGTCGCGTCGTGGTCCGGTCAGGCCTGGCTGTCCAGCCGCGCCTGCGACAGCAGGTACAGGCACAGCTTCGGGTAGGCGATGCCCACGGCGGCGGCCGCCTTGGGCACCAGCGAGTGCGAGGTCATGCCCGGCGAGGTGTTGATCTCCAGCAGGAACAGCGCGCCGTCCGACTTGCGCCGCATCACGTCGACGCGGCCCCAGCCGCGCGCGCCCAGCGAGCGGTAGGCGTCCAGCACCAACGCCTGCACGCGCGCCTGCTCCTGGGCCGGCAGCTGGCCGACCAGGTATTGCGTGGTGTCGGTGAAGTACTTGTTCTGGTAGTCGTAGTTGCCGCCTTCGGCCCGGATCTCGATGACCGGCAGCGCGATGGCCGAGGCGCCCTCGCCCAGCACCGGGCAGGTCAGCTCGGCGCCGTCGATGAACTCCTCGCACAGCACTTCGGCGTCGTACTTCGCGGCGAGCGCGACGGCGTCCTGCATCTCCGAGTAGCCCATCACCTTGGTCGCGCCGATGGACGAGCCCTCGTGCGGCGGCTTGACGAAGATGGGCAGGCCCAGCTCGTCGGGGACGGTGCGGATGCGCTCGCGCGTCTGCTCGTCGCGCTTGAGCGCGACCCAGCGCGGCGTCGACAGCTGGTCGGCCAGCCAGACGCGCTTGGTCGTGATCTTGTCCATCGCGATGGCCGAGGCCATCACGCCGGAGCCGGTGTAGGGGATGCCCATCAGCTCGAGCGCGCCCTGCACCGTGCCGTCCTCGCCGTGGCGGCCGTGCAGCGCGATGAAGGCGCGCTGGAAGCCCTCCGTCTTGAGCTCGAGCAGGCTGCGCTCGGCCGGGTCGAAGGCATGGGCGTCCACGCCTTCCGCCTGCAGCGCGGCCAGCACGCCGGCGCCCGACATCAGCGAGACCTCGCGCTCGGCGGACTCGCCGCCGAAGAGCACGGCGACCTTGCCCATGGCCTTCGGGTCGATGCCGGCGATGCCCAGCTGCTCGAAGAGCGCGGACTCGGAGCCGGAAGAAGGAACGGAAGATTGGTTGAGGTCCGCAGTCATGCCCGGACTCCCTTCGCTTGCGTCATGAGTGCCACGGTGCGCGCGGGGACGGCGGCGATCGAGCCGGCCCCCATCACGATCACCACATCGCCGGCGCGCGCCTGGTGGGCGATCGCCTGCGGCAGTCCCTGCCAATCGCCGACGAAGCCGGCCGCGGTGCCGCGGGCGGCCACCGCTTGCGCCAGGCTTTCGCCGCTGATGCCGGGCAGCGGGGACTCGCTGGCGGCATAGATCTCGGTGAGCAGCACGCCGTCGGCCTGCGCCAGCACGTCGGCGAACTCGTCGAAGCAGTCGCGCGTGCGGGTGTAGCGATGCGGCTGGAAGGCCAGCAGCAGACGGCGGTTCGGGTACGCGCCGCGCGCGGCGTTCAGCACCGCCTGCATCTCGACGGGGTGATGGCCGTAGTCGTCGATCAGCAGCACCGTGCCCTCGCCCGCGGCGGCGTGGCCGGAAGCGTCGAGGGACGCGGCCACCGGCAGCTCGCCATACGACTGGAAACGCCGGCCCACGCCGCCGAAGTCGGCCAGCCCGCGCAGCAGCGGCTCGTCGGCGACGCCCAGCTCCATCGCCATCGCGATGACCGACAGCGCGTTCAGCACGTTGTGCCGGCCGTTCAGCCGCAGGCGGACCTGCAGCGGCGCGCGTGTCTGGCCTTGACGATCCCGGCGCAGCACGGTGAAGCGCATGCCGCCGCCGGCCTCGGCCGCGACGTCGATCGCGCGGACCGCGTTGCCGTCCTCGAGACCGTAGAGGATCACCGGCCGCGACAGCATCGGCACGATGCTGCGCACGCCGGCGTCGTCGCCGCACAGCACGGCCGCGCCCCAGAAGGGCATCAGGTGCAGGAAGTCGACGAAGGCCTGACGCAGACGGGCCATGTCGTGCCCGTAGGTGTCCATGTGGTCGGCGTCGATGTTGGTGACGATCGCCAGCTGCGGCAGCAGGTGCAGGAACGAGGCGTCCGACTCGTCGGCCTCGACCACCATGTGCAGCCCGCCGCCCAGCGCGGCGTTCGCGCCGCTGGCCAGCAGCTGGCCGCCGATCGCGTAGGTCGGGTCCAGGCCCGCGCTCATCAGCACGGTGGTCAGCAGCGAGGTCGTCGTCGTCTTGCCGTGCGTGCCGGCGACGGCGATGCCCATGCGCGGACGCATCAGCTCGGCCAGCATCTGCGCGCGCAGCAGCACCGGGATGCCCTGTTGATGCGCGGCCATCAGTTCGGGGTTGTCGGCCTTGATCGCGCTGGACTTGACCAGCAGCTGCGCGTCGCCGACGTGCTCGGCCGCGTGGCCGATCCTCACGTCCACGCCCAGCGCGCGCAGGCGGCGCGTGGTGTCGCTCTCGCCCTGGTCCGACCCGGACACGCGATAGCCCTGGCCCGCCAGCAGCTCGGCGATGCCGCTCATGCCGGCGCCGCCGATGCCGGTGAAGTGGATGCGTTGGACGGCGTGCCTCATGCGCGCGCTCCCTTCGCGTCCTTGCGGGCGACCAGCGCCTCGAGTTCGTCGGCCACGCGCGCCGCGGCGCGCGGACGCGCCAGCGAGCGCGCCTTGGAGGCCAGCGCCAGCCAGTCCTCGCGCGGCGCCTGCAGCAGCGCGTGCAGCTTCTCGGCGCTCAGCTCGCCCTGCGGCAGATGGATCGCGGCGCCGTGCTGGGCCATGTACTGCGCGTTGTCGCGCTGGTGCGAGGTGGTGCTCACCACCAGCGGCACCAGGATGCTGGCGACGCCCGCGGCGCAGAGCTCCGACACCGTCACCGCGCCGGCGCGGCAGATCACCACGTCGGCCTCGGCCAGGCGGGCGGCCATGTCGTTGATGAAGGGCACGACCTCGGCCTGCACGCCGGCCTTGGCGTAGGCGGCCTGGACCAGCGGGAAGTTGGCCTCGCCGGTCTGGTGCGTGACCATCGGGCGCTGATGCTCGTCCCACAGCGCCAGCGTCTGCGGGAGCACCTCGTTGATCGCGCGCGCGCCCAGCGAGCCGCCCACCACCAGCACCTTCAGCGGACCGGTGCGGCCGGCGAAGCGCAGCTCGGGCGCGAGCAGGTCCTCGATCTCGGCACGGACCGGATTGCCGGTGACCACGGCCTTGCGCTGCTGCGCGGCGGCCAGGCCGTCGAAGCCGAAGGCGATCTTGCCGGCCACCGGCGCCAGCGCCTTGTTGGACAGCAGCAGCGCCGCGTCGGCGTTGACCAGCATCAGCGGGCGGCGCATCACCCAGGCCATCAGGCCCCCGGGGAAGCAGACATAGCCGCCCATGCCCAGCACCGCGTCGGCCTTGCGGGCGCCGAAGACGTTGGCGCTCTGCGCCAGCGCCTTGAACAGACGCACGACGCCCAGCACCGAATGCTTCAGGCCCTTGCCGCGCAGACCGGCGAAGGACAGACGGTCCATCGGCAGGCCGGACGGGGGCACCAGCTTGTTCTCCATGCCGGCTTCGGTGCCGAGCCAGGACACGGTCCAGCCGCGGCGCTGCATCTCGGCGGCCACGGCCAAACCTGGGATCACGTGACCGCCGGTGCCGGCCGCCATCACGACGAGGTGACGCGTGCTCATGCTCGCCCCCCTCGCATCAGTTGTCGGTTCTCGATGTCGATACGCAAGCAGATCGCCAATGCCACGCAGTTGAGGACGGTCGCCGAGCCGCCGTAGCTCATCAGCGGCAGCGTCAGGCCCTTGGTCGGCAGCGCGCCCAGGTTCACGCCCATGTTGATGAAGGCCTGGCCGCCCATCCAGATGCCGATGCCCTGCGCGTACAGACCGGCGAAGACGCGGTCCAGCGCCACCGCCTGGCGGCCGATGTGGAACAGCCGGCGCGACAGCCAGAAGAAGGCGAAGATCACCACGGCCACGCCGATGAAGCCCAGTTCCTCGCCGATCACGGCGAGCAGGAAGTCGGTGTGGGCCTCGGGCAGGTAGTGCAGCTTCTCCAGGCTGGAGCCCAGGCCCTGGCCGAAGAACTCGCCGCGGCCGAAGGCGATCAGCGAGTGGGTCAGCTGGTAGGCCTTGCCCTGCGCGTACTTCTCGTCCCAGGGGTTCAGGTAGGCGAAGATCCGCTCGCGGCGGAAATCGCTGAAGGTGATCATCAGCACGAAGGCGCCGATCAGCACCGCCACGCTGAGGAAGAACATGCGGCCGTTGACGCCGCCCAGGAACAGGATGCCCATCGCGATCGCCGCGATGACCATGAAGGCGCCCATGTCCGGCTCGGCCAGCAGCAGCATGCCGGCGAAGGCCAGCGCGCAGGCCATCGGCCAGACGGCGCGGATGAAGTTCTCCTTCACCTCCATCTTGCGGACCATGTAGTTGGCCGCGTACATCGCGATGGCCAGTTTGGCCAGCTCGGAGGGCTGGAAGTTCATGACGCCCAGCGGCAGCCAGCGGCGCGCCCCGTTGACGCCCTTGCCCACATGGGGGATCAGCACCACCATCAGCAGCACCAGCGCGGCGACGAAGATCTTGGGCGCGTGCCGCTCCCAGAAGTTCACCGGGACCATCACCGTGATCCAGCCGGACAGCAGGCCGATGAGGATGAACAGCGCCTGGCGCGCGAAGAAGTGCATCGGCGCGTACTTGGCGAACTTGGGGTTGTCCGGCAGCGCGATGGACGCCGAATAGACCATCAGCAGGCCCAGCGCCAGCAAGGCCATCACCACCCAGATCAGCGTCAGGTCGAAGCCCAGGATGCGGGTGGGCTGGCCGGCCGAGGTCGACACCCAGTCGCGCACCGGCACGTCGACGCCGGGCGCGCCCTCGCCGCGACGCGCGAACGCGCCGCGGACACGCTCGCCCAGCGTGGCGAAGAACGAGGAGACGGGCGGCGCGGCGCTCATCCGATGAATCCTTCGTCCTCGGCCAGCTCGCGCACGGTGGCGATGAACACCTCGGCGCGATGGGCGTAGTTGCGGAACATGTCCAGGCTGGCGCAGGCGGGGCTCAGCAGCACGCTGTCACCGGCGTGGGCCTGCGCGAGCGCCCAGTGCGTGGCGGCTTCCAGCGAGTCATGGCGATGCATCAGCACGCCGCTGTCCCGCAGCGCGGCCTCGATCTGCGGGCCGTCGCGTCCGATCAGCGCGACCGCGCGGGCATGCAGCGCGATCGGCGTGGCCAGCGGGGAGAAATCCTGCCCCTTGCCGTCGCCGCCCAGGATCATGACCAGCTTGGCCGGCGCGCGGTCGGCGCCCAGGCCCATCACCGCCGCGACGGTCGCGCCGACGTTGGTGCCCTTGGAGTCGTCGTAGAAGTCCACGCCCTTGATGGCGGTGACGAACTCGACGCGATGCGGCTCGCCGCGGTACTCGCGCAGGCCGTGCAGCATGGGCGCCAGCGGGCAGCCGATGGCCGTGGCGAGCGCCAGCGCGGCCAGCGCGTTGGCGGCGTTGTGGCGGCCGCGCACGCGCAGCGCGTCGGCGGGCATCAGGCGCTGGATGATGAGCTCGTCCTCGTCGTCCTTGCGGCGCTTCAGGCCCTTGAGTTCCTCTTCCTGCTCGCGGGCGCGGACCAGCCAGGCCATGCCGTTCTCGACCAGCAGGCCGAAGTCGCCCGGCCGCTGCGGCGCGTCCAGGCCGAAGCGCACGGTGTCGCGCTCGACGACCTTGGCCGGGCGGCCGCGGCCTTGCTTGACGATGATGGGCGCGGGCACCAGCGCCTCGACCTCGGGGTCGTCGCGGTTGATCACCAGCACGCCGTGCTCGCCGAAGATGCGGCCCTTGGCGCGCGCGTAGGCGGGCATGTCGCCATGCCAGTCCAGATGATCCTGGGTGATGTTCAGCACCGCGCCGGCGCTGGGCTCGAAGCCCTGCACGCCGTCGAGCTGGAAGCTGGACAGCTCCAGCACCCAGACCTGGGGCAGCACCTCGAACTCGGCGGGCTTCGGCGGCGGTGGCTTGATCGGCAGCGGCTGCTCGTCGAGCAGCTCGGCCACCGTCTCGAGCGCGTTGCGCTCGTCGACGGGCGCGGCCTCGATCGCGGGGGTCTCGTCGACGGCCGCGGCGTCGACCGTCCCGGCTGCCGGGACGGCATCGGCCGCGTCGGCATCGACGGACTCGAGCAGCACCTCGGCATGCGGAATTCCGGTGGCGTCGGTCGCCTCGGCGGGCTCCGCGATCTCGGCCGGCAGCTCGACCCGCGCGCTCGCGTCGGTCGACGCATCCGCGGCGAGCGCATCGGGCGCCTGCGCCGCGTCGGACGGGATCACCGCCTCGATGGCCACGTCCACGACCGCGTCCGCGTCCACGCTCGTCTCCGGGGCCGCTGCGGCATCGACGGGCTCGGCGGCCACGACGTCGGACGCCTCGGCGCCCTCCTCGGCCTTGGGCTGCGGCATCGGCTCCTTGTCGAGCGCGTCGCTGAGCGTGCCCAGCAGCGTGGGGCCGATGTTGCCGGCCATCGCGACGCGGCGGCCGGCGCGCTCGACCAGCAGCGCGGTCATGCTGGTGGTCGTCGTCTTGCCGTTGGTGCCGGTGATCGCGAGCACGCCCGGCTCGTAGCGATACAGGGTCTTGAGCTCCGCCAGCGCCTGCGCGAACAGCTCCAGCTCGCCGCGCATCCGCAGGCCGATCTCCTCGGCGCGCGCCAGCAGCGGCTTCAGCCGCGCATCCAGCGGCGACAGGCCGGGACTCTTCAGCAGCACCCAGCTGTGGTCGATCGTGGCCAGCAGCTCGGGCGTGAACTCGCCGTGCACGAAGGCCGCGTCGGGCAGGCGCTCGCGCAGCGCGGCGAGTTGCGGCGGCTGCTCGCGGCTGTCCCACACCGTCACGCGCGCGCCCAGGCGAGCGGCCCAGGCGGCCATCGCGAGCCCGGAGTCGCCCAGCCCCAGCACGAAGGCGTGCCGGTCCTGGTAGAGCGCGGGGAAGTGCAGCGGCGTCATCGTCGTGGCGTCCCGATCAGCGCAGCTTCAGGCTCGCCAGGCCGACCAGGCACAGCAGCATGGTGATGATCCAGAACCGGATGACGACCTGCGTCTCCTTCCAGCCCGACTTCTCGAAGTGGTGGTGCAACGGCGCCATCTTGAAGATGCGCCGGCCCTCGCCGTACTTCTTCTTCGTGTACTTGAACCAGGTCACCTGCAGCATCACCGACAGCACCTCGGCGACGAAGACGCCGCCCATGATGCCGAGCACGATCTCCTGTCGCGTGATCACGGCCAGGGTGCCCAGGCCGCCGCCCAGCGCCAGCGCGCCGACGTCGCCCATGAAGACCTGCGCCGGATGCGCGTTGAACCACAGGAAGGCAAGACCCGCCCCCGCCAGCGCGGCGCAGAAGATCAGCAGCTCGCCCGCCCCCGGGATGTAGGGGAACAGCAGGTACTTGCTGTAGACCGACGACCCCGTCACGTAGGCGAAGACGCCCAGCGCCGAGCCCACCATCACCACCGGCATGATGGCCAGGCCGTCCAGGCCGTCGGTGAAGTTCACCGCGTTGCTGGTGCCGACGATGACCAGGTAGCTCAGGCCGATGAAGCCGAACACGCCCAGCGGGTAGCTGATCGACTTGAAGAAGGGGAGCATCAGGTCGGCGCGGGGCGGCAGCTCGGTCGAGAAGCCGCTCGTGACCCAGCGGAAGAACAGCTGGACCACGCCCAGGAAGCTGGTCTCCGACACGCTGAAGGCCAGATAGATCGCCGCGACCAGGCCGATGATGGACTGCCACATGAACTTCTCGCGGCTGCGCATCCCTTCCGGGTCCTTGTTGACCACTTTGCGGTAGTCGTCGACCCAGCCGATCAGGCCGAAGCCCATGGTCACCAGCATCACCACCCAGACGAAGCGGTTGGACCAGTCGAACCACAGCAGCGTCGACACGCCGATGCCGATCAGCACCAGCACGCCACCCATGGTCGGGGTGCCGCTCTTGGCCAGATGCTGCTGCACGCCGTACTCGCGGATGGGCTGGCCGATCTTGAGCTCGGTCAGGCGGCGGATGACCCAGGGCCCGAAGGCCAGGCCGATCAGCAGCGCCGTCAGCGCCGCCATCACCGCGCGGAAGGTGATGTACTGGAAGACGCGCAGAAACCCCAGTTCAGGGAAATAGGTCTGCAGCCACTGGGCCAGACTAAGCAGCATGGGGTTCTCCTGGGCCGCCGGACTGCAAGGCGGCCACGATCTGTTCCATCTTCATGAAGCGCGAGCCCTTCACGAGGATGTTCTGCACTTGCGGCGCCTCGCCCAGCGCCGCGATCAGCTCGGCGACGGTGTCGAACGAGCGCGCGCCCGGGCCGTAGGCCTCGGCCGTGTCGCGCGCGGCCTCGCCGGCGGTCCACAGCGCCGCGAGGCGCTGGTCGGCCGCATGCGCGCCGACCTCGCGATGGAATTCGGGGCCCTGCTCGCCGACCTCGCCCATGTCGCCCAGCACCAGCCAGGATTGACCGGGCAGCTCGGCCAGCACGTCGATGGCGGCGATCACGCTGTCGGGGTTGGCGTTGTAGCTGTCGTCGATCAGCGTGACGCGGCGGCCCTGCCACTGCACCGTCTGCAGCGCCGAGCGGCCCTTCACTGCCTTGAAGGCCTGAAGCCCCTCGCGGATCGCGGCCAGCGGCGCGCCGGCGGCCAGCGTGCAGGCGGCCGCGGCCAGCGCGTTGCGCACGTTGTGCTGACCCGCCATCGCCAGCGCCACCGGCACGGTGCCGGCGGGGGTCAGGATCTCGATGGCCCAATGGCCCGCATGCGGCGTCGCGCCCGCGGCGGCGGCCGCATCGGCACCGGCATTGGCCGCTGCATCCGCGTCGCTCGGCGCGACCCACTGCGCGCGGCCCATCACGTCGGCCTGCCCTTGCAGCGCGAAGGTCAGCGTCGCGCGGCCGGCGGCCTGCTCCTGCCAGACGGGCGCGCAGGGATCCTCGGCCGGGAAGACCGCGACACCCGCGGTGCCCAGCGCGCCGATCACGGCGCCGTTCTCGCGCGCCACCGCCTCGACGGTGTGCATGAACTCCTGATGCTCGCGCTGCGCGTTGTTGACCAGCGCCACCGAGGGCTGCGTCATCGCGGCCAGCGGCGCGATCTCGCCCGGGTGATTCATGCCGAGCTCGACCACCGCGGCGCGATGCCAGGCGGCTTCGTTCTGGCGCAGGCGCAGCAACGTCAGCGGCACGCCGATCTCGTTGTTGAAGTTGCCTTCGGTCGCCAGCATCGAGGCCTCGCCCAGCCAGGCGCGCAGGATGGCCGCGATCATCTGCGTGACCGTGGTCTTGCCGTTGCTGCCGGCGACGGCGATCACCGGGAGGTGCTGGCGTTCGCGCCAGGCTTGCGACAGCAGCCCCAGCGCGGCCTTCGCGTCGGGCACCAGGAGCCCAGGGAGGCCGGCCTCGGCCAGACCGCGCTCCGCGAGCGCGGCGACGGCGCCGGCGGCCTTCGCCTGCGCGAGGAAGTCGTTGGCGTCGAAGCGCTCGCCGCGCAGCGCAACGAAGAGATCGCCCGCGCGCAGCGAGCGGGTGTCGGTGTGCACGCGCAGCAGCGCGGTCGAGGCGTCGCCCACCAGCGTCGTGGCGGGCAGCAGCGGGCTCAGCAGCGCATGGGCCTCGCCCAGCGTCATCATCGGGATCGTCGCGGCGCTCACAGCCCGGCCCTTTCGATCAGGGCGGCGCGCGCCGCCTGCACGTCGGAGAACGGCCGGCGCTCGCCGCCGATCTCCTGGTAGTCCTCATGGCCCTTGCCGGCGATCAGCACGACGTCGCGCGCGCCAGCCTGGTCGACCGCGCGGGCGATCGCGACAGCGCGGTCGGCCTCGACCTCGCGCTTCGCGCCGGCCGGCAGACCGGCCTCGATGTCGGCCAGGATGCGCAGCGGATCCTCGGTGCGCGGGTTGTCGCTGGTCAGCACCACATGCGCCGCGAGCTTCGCCGCGATCGCGCCCATCAGCGGACGCTTGCCCGGATCGCGATCGCCGCCGCAGCCGAAGACCACGCGCAGCTCGCCGCCACGGGCGGCGGCCAGCGGGCGCAGCGCGCTGAGCGCCTTCTCCAGCGCATCGGGGGTGTGGGCGTAGTCAACGACCAGCTGCGGCAGCTCGCGGCCGCTGCCCACGCGCTGCATGCGGCCGGGGACCGGCGTCACCAGCGCGGCGACGCGCGCGATGTCTGCCAGCGAATGTCCCAGCGCCCGCAGCCCGGCGATCACGCCCAGCAGGTTGGACACGTTGTAGTCGCCGATCAGCGTGGTGCGCACGGCCACGGTGGCGTCGCCCTCGCGCAGCGTGAACGCCAGCCCCTGCGCGTCATGGCGCAGGTCCTCGGCGCTCAGGCGCGCGTCGCGGTGGTCCAGGCCGTAGGTCCAGAGATCCAGCGCGCCGCCGGCCAGTTCCGCCGCCAGCTCGGCGCCCTTGGCGTCGTCCAGGTTCAGCACGGCGGCCTGCAGGCCGTCCCAGCCGAAGAGCTTGCGCTTGGCGGCCCAGTAGGTCGCCATGTCGCCGTGATAGTCCAGGTGGTCCTGGGTGAAGTTGGTCAGCAGCGCGACCTTCACCCGCGTGCCGGTCAAGCGGTGCTCCTCGATGCCGATCGAGGACGCCTCGATCGCGCAGGCCGAGAAGCCGTCGTCGACCATGTGCTTGAAGGCCTCCTGCAGACGCACCGGATCGGGCGTGGTCAGGCCGGTGGCCTCGATGGACGCGGTGGTGGCCGCGCCGGGCACCGGCGGCTGGCCCACGCCCAGCGTGCCGATCACGCCGCAGCGCGCGCCCAGCAGCGTCAGCGCCTGCGCGATCCACCAGGCGCTGGAGGTCTTGCCGTTGGTGCCCGTCACCGCCAGCACGTCCAGGCGCGCGCTGGGCTCGCCGTAGAACGCCGAGGCGATGCGGCCGCAGTTGGCCTTGAGGTCGGGCAGCGAGGCGATGCGCGCGTCGGTGAAGCCGTACTCGGCCGCGCCGGCATCCTCGACCAGCGAGGTCGCCGCGCCGGCCTGCAGCGCGCCGGCCACGAACTGGCGCGCGTCCTTTGCATAGCCGGGCCACGCGATGAAGGCGTCGCCGGGACCGACGCGGCGGCTGTCGGTGCGCAGCTGGCCGCTCGGCGTCCATTCGAGCAGCCAGCGGGCGGCGGCCTCGGGGGATTTCAGGTGCATCAGCATGATTCGTCGTGCCCGCTCAGAAACTCTCGTCCACGGCCTGCAGCTTCTGCTGCGCCAGGATCTGCGGCTTGACGTCCAGGTCGGCCGGCTCGCCCAGCAGGCGCAGTGTCTGCGCCACGACCTGGCTGAACACCGGACCTGCGACCGCGCCGCCGAAGTACTGGCCGTTCTTCGGCTCGTCGACCATCACCGCCACGATGATGCGCGGCCTGGAAATCGGTGCGATGCCCACGAACCAGGAACGGTATTTGTGGCTCGCGTAGCCCTTGCCTTCCTGCTTGTGCGCGGTGCCGGACTTGCCACCCACGCTGTAGCCCGGAACCATGGCTTGAGGGGCCGTGCCGCCGGGGCCGGCCGCCATCTGCAACATCACCCGGATCTCCGCGGCGGTCTTGGGGCTGAACACCTGAATGCCGGAGACCGGCTGGTCGGCCGGTCGCTTGGTCATGGTGATGGGGATGATGTCGCCGTTGCGCGCGAACACGGTGTAGGCGCGCGCCAGCTGCAGCAGCGACGCGGACAGGCCGTAGCCGTAGCTCATCGTCGCCTGCTCGATCGGGCGCCAGCTCTTCCACGGGCGCAGCTTGCCGGTCACCGCGCCGGGGAAGTCGATCTGCGGCCGCTGGCCCAGACCGATGGCGGTGAACATCTCGTGCATCTCGCGCGGCTGCATCATCAGCGCCATGCGGGCGGCGCCGATGTTGCTGGATTTCTGGATCACCTGCTGCACCGTCAGGTCGCCGTGCGGGTGCGAGTCCGTCGGGGACCAGCCCGAGATCACCACGCTGCGCGGCCCGGTGCTGAGCAGCGTGTCGGGACGGACGCGGCCGGTCTCCAGCGCGAGGCCCGTCGTGAAGGGCTTCATCGTCGAGCCGGGCTCGAAGACGTCGGTCAGCGCGCGGTTGCGCAGCTGCTCGCCGGACAGGTTCTGGCGGTGGCCGGGGTCGTAGCTGGGGTAGTTCGCGAGCGCCAGCACCTCGCCGGTGTGGGCGTCCAGCACCACGACCGAGCCGGCCTTGGCGTTGTTCTCGGCCACGGCGTCACGCACGCGCTGGTAGGCGAAGAACTGGACCTTGGCGTCGATCGAGAGCTCGATGTCCTTGCCGTTGGCGGCGGGCACGCGCTCGCCCATGTCCTCGACGACGCGGCCCAGCCGGTCACGCACCACCGCGCGCGAGCCGTCGCGACCCTGCAGGTCCTTCTGGAACGCGAGCTCGATGCCTTCCTGGCCCTGCTCCTCCAGATTCGTGAAGCCGACGATGTGCGCCGAGGCCTCGCCTTCCGGATACTGGCGCTTGTACTCGCGGTCCTGGAACACGCCCTTCAGGCCGAGTTCCTTGATCTTGGCGGCGGTCTGATCGTCGGCCTGACGGCGCAGGAAGACGAAGCGGTTGGACGGGTCCAGGCGCTTGTCGAGCTCGGCCGGGCTCAGGTCCAGCAGCTTGGCGAGCTGACGGCGCTTGTCCGGGTCGGTGTCGACCTCTTTCGGGAAGGCCCAGATCGACGGGACCGCGACGCTGGCGGCCAGCACCTGGCCGTTGCGGTCGCTGATCTTGCCGCGGCTCGCGGGCAGCTCCATCTTGTGGGCGTAGCGGGCCTCGCCCTGGCGCTGGAAGAAGTCCTCGCCGATGAGCTGGATGTAGGCGGCGCGCGCCAGCAGGCCGGTGAAGGCCAGCCCCACCAGCGCGACCAGGAAGCGCGAACGCCACGGGGGTGTCTTGGACGCGAGCAGCGGGCTGCTCGAGTAGCTGACGCTGCGCGTGTTGGCGTTGCGGGCGCGCTTGCCGATCATCGGGTGGCTCCCTGCGCGCGGGCGCCGCGCGGGGCGCTGGCGACCAGTGCCGGCGCGTCCGGGTTGTAGGTGATGGCGGGCGTGATCGGGCGCATCTTCAGGCGCTCGCGGGCGACCTGCTCCACGCGCAGGTTGGTCGCCTGGGCCTGGCGGTCAGCCAGCAGCTTCTGGTAGTCGGCGTCGAGCCGGCGGCCCTCGGTCTGCGAGCGGTCCAGCTCGGTGAAGAGCCGGCGCGCGTCGTAGGCGCTGCGGACCATGTAGATGCCGGAGACCATCACCGCGACGATCAGCAGCAGGTTCAGGCGGCCGATCATCGACGGCCTCCCTTCTTCTGCTTGCCGGTGGGCTCGGGCGTCGGGGCGGGGATCGGCGCGTCGGTGCGCTCGGCCACGCGCAGGATGGCGGAGCGGGCGCGCGGGTTGGCCTCGACCTCGGCCTCGCTGGGCTTGATGCGCGCGATCGCCCGCAGCGGCGTGGGCTGCGGCGCGGCGAACGGGGCGCGGCGGTCGAAGACTTCCTTGCTGTGCTGGGCGATGAAGGTCTTGACGATGCGGTCTTCCAGCGAGTGGAAGCTGATCACCGCCAGGCGGCCGCCCGGCTTGAGCTTGGCCAGCGCCGCGTTCAGCCCCTGCTGGAGCTCTTCAAGCTCGGCGTTGACGAATATCCGTAGAGCCTGAAATGTGCGCGTTGAAGGGTCCTTGCCCGGCTCGCGGGTTTTGACCGCACCAGCCACGACTTGGGAAAGCTCGGCGGTTGTTCGTACAGGACGCCCGCCTTCCCGGCGAGCCACAAGCGCCTTTGCAATCGGGAGAGCAAACCGTTCTTCGCCATAGTCGCGGATCACCTGTGCGAGTTGGGACACCTCGGCGCGAGCGATGAAGTCCGCGGCGCTCTCGCCCCGCGTCGTGTCCATGCGCATGTCGAGGGGGCCGTCGAAGCGGAAGCTGAAGCCGCGCTCCGGGTTGTCGATCTGCGGACTGGAGACGCCCAGGTCCAGCAGGATGCCGTCGACCTGGTCGACGCCCAGCGCGTCGAGTTGCGCGGCCATGTCGGCGAACGCGCTGTGGCAAATGTGGAAACGCGGGTCGTCGACCCGCGTCTGTCCGGACGTCGCGGCCGCGACCGCCTCGGGGTCGCGGTCGATCGCGATCAACCGCCCCTTCTCGCCGAGCCTGGACAGCAGCAGCCGCGAATGGCCGCCGCGGCCGAAGGTGCCGTCGACATAGATGCCGTCGGGCGTCGTGAACGCGCCATCGACCGTCTCGTGCAGCAGCACGGTCGTGTGGGAGAAGGTCGGGTTGTCGGACTGCTCGGCGCTCATGTCGATCAGAAGCTGAAGTCCTGGAGCGCGGCCGGCAGCTCGGACTGCATCACGGCGGCCTCGTGGGCGGCGTAGGCCTGCGAGTCCCACAGCTCGAAGTGGCTGCCCATGCCCAGCAGCATCACGTCCTTCTGCAGGCCGGCGGCGACGCGGAGCTCCGGGGCCACCAGCACGCGGGCGGCAGCGTCGATCTCGACGTCCTGGGCGTTGCCCAGGAACACGCGCTTCCAGCCGGCGGCGGACATGGGGAGCGCGGCGACGCGGTCACGGAACTGTTCCCAGGCGGGACGGGGGAAGACCATGAGGCAGCCCTCCGGGTGCTTGGTCAGGGTCAGTTGACCCGCGCACAGGGCCTGCAGCACGTCGCGGTGCCGTGTAGGGACGGTCAAGCGCCCCTTGGCGTCCAACGCCAAGGCACTTGCCCCCTGAAACACGACATTCGCCACTTTGCCCCACCGAATTGCACTTTCTCCCACTTTAATGGCGGGTCCGCGGCCGGTCAAGGAAATTTGGCGTTTTTCCCAATCAAATCAACTACTTAGCAGCCATTCTCAAGCATTTGCGCGAAATAAAAGTCCTTGTAAATGAAGGACTTAAGAACTGCTGTGCAAGTGATGGATCAACAAATCGGCGCGTTGTACCCACCGGAAACCGGGGACGCGCTGAGCGGAATCGATACTGGATGCCCAACCAGTATCGGCGACGACGCGCAAAAGAAAAGCGGCCCGGAACTCCGGGCCGCCTGCATGCGAGGGGTCGTGGGTGATCGAGGAAGGCGGGGCCGCCGATCAGTTCGCGGACGCCGGCCGGGCCACGCCCTCGGGCACCGGGGTCGGCGACGGGGCTGCCTCGCCCTGCCACCACTGCGGCGTCGCGCCGGGTTGCTCGATCGACAGCGGCGCGCCGATCACTGGCGTCACCAGGTCCACGTTGCGCAGCCTCGCCAGCGCGGTGATGCGTTCGAACGGGTCCTGCCAGCGGTGCATCGCCAGGTCGAAGGTGCCGTTGTGGATCGGCAGCAGCCGCTGGCCCTTCAGGTCGATGTGCGCCTGCATGGTCTGCTCCGGCTGCATGTGGACATAGGGCCAGCGCGGGTCGTAGGCGCCCGTCTCCATCAACGTCAGGTCGAAGGGGCCGAGGCGCTCGCCGATGGTCTTGAAGCCGTCGAAGTAGCCGGTGTCGCCGCTGAAGAAGATCCGCAGGTCGTCGTCGACGATCACCCACGAGGCCCACAGCGTGGTGTTGCGGTCGCTCAGGCCGCGGCCGGAGAAGTGCTGCGCCGGCGTCGCGGTCAGTTGCAGGCCGGCGAGGGTCGTGCCCTGCCACCAATCGAACTGGCGCACCTTGGCCGCCGGCACGCCCCAGTCGATCAAGCGCTGCCCCACGCCCAGCGGAGTCACGAAGTGCCGCACCTTGGGCGCCAGCGCCAGCACGGTGTCGTGGTCCAGGTGGTCGTAATGGTCGTGGGACAGGATCACCGCCTCGATCTCGGGCAGTTCATCCAGGGCGATCGGGGGCGCATGGAAGCGCTTGGGGCCCATGAAGCTGAAGGGGGACGCTCGTTCGGAGAACACCGGATCCGTCAGCCAGAAGCGTCCGCGCAGCTTGAGCAGCACCGTCGAGTGGCCCAGCCGGAACAGCGTCCGGTCCGGCGCCGCGAGCAGCTGGTCGCGCGTCAGGGCGCGGACCTCGATGGGCTGATTGGGCACGGTGCCCTTGGGCTTGTTGAACATGAAGTCCCACATCAGGCCCATCGTCTTCCAGAAGCCCTGCGAGGGCTCCACCGCCGGGTTGTGGAACTTGCCGTCGTGCCATTGCGGCGATTGCTCGACGCTGGGCTGGGCGCCGGCATCGGCCGCGGCGACGGCCGCATCGGTGGCGGAAACAGTCGCCTGGTGGGCCGGCGAGGACAGGGCGCGGGAAGCGGTCATGGCGAGAACTCCCAGGATCAGGACGGCCGCGACGCCGATCAGCGTCGTCAGCAGCAGCGGGTGGAGGGCGGAGCGATGGCGGGTCGGGGTCATCGGGGATCCGTCGGGCGGAAGCTGAAAACTTGCACTACACAGTGTAGTTTTCGGCGGAGTGTAGACATCCGGATCGAAAAAGTAAACTCCCCGGTGTAACATCGTCGCCCATGACTTCCGACGCCTCCGCCACCGCTCCGGCGCCCTCCCCGTCCCTCGACGATCCGGCGCTGGACACGTCGAGCGCCGACGCCCCCACGCGCCTGACCGACCGCAAGCGCCAGGCCATCGTCGACGCCGCCATCGCCGAGTTCCGCGAGCATGGCTTCGAGGTCGCCAACATGGACCGCATCGCGGCCCGGGCGCAGGTGTCCAAGCGCACCGTCTACAACCATTTCCCCGGCAAGGACGCGCTGTTCGACGCGATCCTGGAGCGGCTCTGGGCCGCCACCGAAGCCCAGGTCAAGCTGCCCTATCGGAGCGACCTCCCGCTGCGCGAGCAGCTGCTGATGCTGATCGCGCAGAAGCTCGCGATGTCCGACGATCCGCAGTTCCTGGATCTGGCGCGGGTGCTGATCGCGGAGGCCATCCATGCGCCGCAGCGGGCTCGGGACATGCTGTGCCGGCTGGGCGGACGTGAGGAAGGGCTGACGGTCTGGATCCGCGCGGCGATGGCCGACGGCCGGCTCAAGACGAGCGATCCCGCGTTCGCCGCGGCGCAGCTGCAGGCGCTGGTGAAGGGCTTCTCGTTCTGGCCGCAGATCACCATGGGCCAGCCGCCGCTGGACAAGGCCCAGCAGCGTCAGGTCGCCGAGTCGGCGGCGGACATGTTCCTCGCGTTCCACGCGGCGGACTGAGCGCGGCCCCCCCCTTGCCCGCGAGCGGGGGCAGGCACGCTCTGGCCTGCGACGGCCCTCACCCCAGCCCTCTCCCGCGCAGCGGGAGAGGGGGCGTTCCATCGCTCAGGATGTTCGATTGATGCGAGCCTCCGCGACCCTCGACCCGCGACCCGCGACCCGCGCTCGGCGCCAGAAGCCCCTCGCCCACGGAGTGGGAGAGGGGTTTGGGGTGAGGGCCGTCGAAGTCAGCGAGCCCAATGGGCCCCTCGTCCGCGGTGCGGGAGAGGGACAGCGGAGAGGCTCGTGGCAGCTCAGAGCTTGACCGGATGTCCCTGACCGCCGCTCAGGCGGAAGGTGCCGACCACCTCGGCCAGCTTCTGCGCCTGATCCTTGAGGCTCTCGGCCGCGGCGGCCGATTCCTCGACCAGCGAGGCGTTCTGCTGCGTGACCTGGTCCAACTGCGCGACCGCGACGTTGACCTGGCCGATGCCGTGGCTCTGCTCCTGGGCGGTGTTGCTGATCTCGCCGATCATCTGCGCCACGCGCTGCACGCTGCCCACGACCTCGTTCATCGTGTCGCCGGCGGCGGCCACCTGACGGGTGCCGGTCTCGACACGCTCGACGCTGGCGGTGATCAGGGTCTTGATCTCCTTGGCCGCGCCAGCCGAGCGCTGCGCCAGCGCCCGCACCTCGCCCGCCACCACCGCGAAACCGCGGCCCTGCTCGCCCGCGCGCGCCGCCTCGACGGCCGCGTTCAGCGCCAGGATGTTGGTCTGGAAGGCAATGCCGTCGATCACGCCGATGATGTCGCCGATCTGGCGCGAACTGGCGCTGATGTCCTGCATGGTCGACACCACCTGGCCCATCGCCGCGCCGCCCTGCCCGGCCACGCGGCTGGCGCTGTCGGCCAGCTGGCGCGCCTGGTCGGCGTTGGCGGCGCTGTTGGCCACCGTGCTGTTGAGCTCCTCCATCGAGCTGGCCGTCTCCTGCAGGTTGCTGGCCGTCTCCTCGGTGCGCTGGCTCAGGTCCTGGTTGCCGGCCGCGATCTGGCGCGAGGCCACCGCGATGGACTGGCTGGTCTCGCGGACCTGCAGCATCACCTGCTCGATCTTGTGGACGAAGGCGTTGAAGCCGCTCGAGATCTCGGCCAGCTCGTCCTCGCCACGCACCTCCAGGCGCTGGCTGAGGTCGCCCGCGCCGGCGCCGATGTCGTTCATCGCGCGCTTGATGCCGGCCAGGCCGCGCAGCAGCGCGCCCACCGCGGCGGCGGCGATCAGCGCCGCCACCACCGTCACCAGCACCATCGTCACGCCAGCGTTGCGCAGCACGCTGGAGAGCGCAGCCAGCGCCTCGTTGCGCTCGGCGGCGACGACCAGCACCCAGTCGGTGCCCGGCACGTCTACGGCCTTCAGGAAGAAGCGGTCGTCGCCGATGTCGGCGGGGGTCAGGTCATTGCCGTGGGCGGCCGAGATCAGCGCGCCGTCCAGCGCCGCCGACAGGTCCTTGACCGGTTTGAGCGTCAGCGCCGCGTCCGGATGGGCGATGACCTTGCCGTCCTTGTCCAACAGCATGGCGAAGCCGTGCTCGGTCGGCTTGATGGCCTTCATCGTGGCGACGATGTCGTCCAGCGGCACGTCGGTGCCGGTGACCGCCTTGACCTGGCCACCCGCGCGCACGGCGCTGGCGAAGGTCACGACCAGCTTCTTGCTGGAGGCCGCGACATAGGGCGCGGTGATGATCGGCTGGTCGCTGCCGGAAGCGGCCTTGAACCAGCCGCGGCCGGTCGGGTCGTAGTCCGACGGGCGCTGGCGATCGGGGATGGAGATCATCCGCTTGTCGGCCGAGCCCACGTAGGCCAGGTCCAGGCGGCCCGACTGCTGCGCCTGGGCCAGCGCGGGGCGCGGGTCCTCGAGCAGCGCGGACGGCGCCATCGCGGCGACCACGTCCTTCTGCGTCCGCACCCAGGCGGCGATGCCGCCGGCATGGGCCGCGGCCAGGTCGTTCAGTTGCGCCTGCACCTGGCGGTGGGCATGGTCCCGGACCGCCCAGTAGCTGGCGAAGGTGGCGAGCGCCACGGCCCCCACCACGATGAGGATGCTGATGGCGATGAGGCGCGACTTGATGGTCTTCAACACGGCGGAGATTCCTGGAAGGGAGACGCCGCGGCCGTCAAGGAGCAAGACGATCAGGGCTTGATCGAACTCAAGCCCGGGACGCGGCGCGCGAATTGTGCGCGTAGCGCCGTGCTGATCCGAGGGTTTCCCCGCAGAAGAACGACGCCCCCGTGACGATCGTCACGGGGGCGTCATGGTGGGGATTCAGTGCGCCGGCAGGATCGTGGCGTAGTGCCTGCGCCGCGGGCCGTCGCCGCTCAGAATGATTCCTTGATCAGGCGGCCCGTCTGCGCCTGCAAGGGGCGGGCGTTCATCGGGTAGAGCCGCGAGAACACCGTGATCTGCTGCGAGGACACCGGCACCGGCTGGCGGAAGACCAGCCACAGCACGCCCTCGCTGCACGGCGGCGTGGTCATCGAGCCCATGTAGGAGAAGTAGCCCCGCTCCTTGGGCAACAGGTTGCCGAGGTCGATCGGGACCGGCGCCTCGTAGGCGTCGCCGCGTTCCAGCGGCAGGTAGTTCCAGACCGTCTGGACCAGCGGCTGGTCCTGGCCTCGCTCCAGCAGCACCGCGATGGTGGCGAGCCGCCCCTCCGCGTCCTGGTGAACCAGGTGGACGGACATGTCGAACTGGCGGCCGTTGATGCGTTCCTCGCTGGGCCGGTGGAAGTGGAACTGCACCAGCTCGTAGCGGCGGCCCATGATCTGGATCGAGTTGCCCGGCGCGACGTTCACCTGGATGGTGTGCCCGTTGTCGACGACCGAGAAGTTGCTCGGCTTGTAGTCGAACTGGATCTTCTCCTGGTCGACCTTGATGGTGTCGCGCAGGTCGATGGGGCTCTGCCGGGTGCCGATCGCGCACTGGCGGAACTCGGGCTGCAACTGGCCCCACCGGTCCGGCGCGCCCTCCCCCGTGTACCCCCACGGGATGGAGGACCTCGGCGCCGAGGCGGCCATCCCCGCCTTGGCCGCGGCCTTGCGGGCGCGAAGATCGACGGGGTTGCTGGTCTTGATGTCGGCAGGCGCCTTCTTCGCGTTCAGCTTCAGCGAGCCCGCATCGTCCTTGAGACGCTCGGCCAGGCGGTCGCGCAGTTGCTCGGTCGAGGCTTCCTCGGCCTTCGCGGGCGGCGCGTCGGCGGCCGAGGCGGCCTGGGCCGCGCTCAGCAGGGACAGGATCAGGGCGGCCGACAGCAGGCGGGCCGGGCCGAGGCGGTGGGACATGGACGAGCTCGGTTGAAAACGCTGCCCTTGATTTCGGAGCCTGGCCGCGCTTCTTGAGGTCGAGGCCCCGGCCGGCCACCCGGGCAGCCTCGGGAGCGGGCGGACGTCACGCCCCGATCGCCCGGGCCTCGGCGAGCGAAGGCTCAGTTCGTCGGGGCGGGGATCTCGTGCTTGACCCAGGTCCAGGAGATCAGGCCGATGCACATCATCGCGGCCGAGGCAATGGCCAGCGTCAGCATCGAGTGCATCACCAGCGGCACCAGCACGCCGGCCACGACGCCGTTGGCCGCGCTGCCGATGCAGGCCTGCAGCGACGAGGCCATGCCGCGGCGGTCCGGCGCCTGGTCCAGCACCAGCAGCGTCACCACCGGCACCATCAGCGCCCACCCGAAGGCGAAGCTGCTGATCAGCGGGAAGGCCCAGACCGGGCTGTGCGGCAGGGTCAGGTTGCAGACGATGTTGGCGATGGACGTGAAGCCCATGATCAGGAAGCCGCGACGGATCTGCTTGCGCGGCGTGATCTTCCCGGCCAGGCGACCGCTCAGGAAGGCGCCGCCCATGATCCCGCCGATGCTGAACAGGAAGAACCAGAAGAACTGCGTGGGGGCCAGGCCCAGGTGCTCGCCCAGGAAGACCGGGGCCGAGAGCACGTACAGGAACATGCCGTTGAACGGGATGCCGCTGGCCAGCGCCAGCAGCAGGAAGCGCCGGCTGCCCACCAGGCTGCCGTAGCCGCGCATCAGCGAGCCCACCTGGAAGGGCTGCTTGTGGTCCTTGTGCAGGGTCTCCGGCATCAGCCGCCAGGTCATGAGGAACAGCAGCGCGCCCACCAGCACCAGGAACCAGAAGATCGCGTGCCAGTCCGCGTGCACGTAGAGGAAGCCGCCGATCATCGGCGCGATGGCCGGGGCCAGGCCGAAGAAGATCGTGACCTGCGACATCACCCGCTGCGCCTCGGAGGGCGGGAACATGTCGCGGATGATGGCGCGCGAGACCACCACCCCGGCGCCGGCCGACAGGCCCTGCACCGTGCGCCAGAACACCAGCTGACCAATGCTGCCCGCCAGCGCGCAGCCCATCGACGAGAGCGCGAACACGGCCATGCCCCACAGCACCACCGGACGCCGGCCGAAGCTGTCCGAGAGCGCGCCGTGGAAGAGGTTCATCACCGCGAAGCCGAACAGGTAGCCCGACAGCGTCTGCTGCATCTGCACCGGCGTGGCGTCCAGCGCCTTGGCGATGCCGGCGAAGGCCGGGATGTAGGTGTCGATGGAGAACGGCCCCACCGTGGCCAGGGCGGCCAGCAGGATGGCGAGGGCCCAGCGCGGCGCGCGCCAGAGTTGGCTGGCTTCGGGATTCATGCGGGCGGAAGTCCGGTGCGTGGGGAAGGCATGCGCGGGATTGCGTGCGAGGGTCGCCCCGGCACCGGCATTGCCGGGAGTCGGAGGTCGGCAGTGTAGCGGGGGCCCCTACACTGCGACCTTTTTGCGGGCGAGGAGCAACGGCGTGCCGGGCGTGTTGAGCATTGGAGTGATCGGTCTGGGCGTGATGGGGCAGCGCATGCTGGCGCGCCTGGCTGGCCATGCGCGGCTGCGCGTGACCCGCGTGTGGGACGAGAACCCCGAGGTGCTGGCCCAGGCGCTGTCGCATTACCCGCTGCTGCGCGCGGCCACCGGGGCCGAGGCGCTGCTGCGCGAGCCCGGCCTGCACGGCGTCTACATCGCCACGCCCCCCGGCCCCCACATCACGCTGACGGAGCGCGCCTTCGACGCCGGCCTGGCCGTGCTGTGCGAGAAGCCGCTGACCACCGACTTCGACGCCGCCCACGACTGCATCGCCCGCATCGAGCGCGAGCGCCGCCGGGCGGCGGTCAACTACTCGCTGGCCTCGTCGATGGGGCTGGCCTCGCTGCAGCTGGCCTTCGGCGCGGCCTCGCGCCGCCCGCTGGGCGCGCTGCGGGACGTGCGCATCGACCTGCGCTTCGCCACCTGGCCGCGCCCCTGGCAGGCCAACGCCGGCGCCTGGCTGTCGCAGCGCGCCGAGGGCGGTTTCACCCGCGAGGTGCTGTCCCATTTCATCTTCGTGCTGCAGCGCGTGCTGGGCACCGCCGACGTGGTCAGCAGCCGCGTCGTGTATCCCGATGACGGCGTCGGCTCGGAGCTGTCGGTGGAGGCTGAACTGGTCGCCGCCGGCGTGCCGGTGCGCATCAGCGCCGGCCTGGGCGGCGAGCGCGCCGACGACAACCGCATGCTGTGGCGCGCCACCGAGGGCGAGATCGAGCTGCGCGACTGGTTCGGCGTCACGCAGCAGCGCCAGGGCGAGCGCGTCCAGAGCCTGGGCGACGCCGAGACCCTGCGCATGAACGGCATGACCGACCAGCTCAGCCACTGGGCCGCGATGCTGGAAGGCCGCTCGCACAGCCTGCCCGGCTTCGCCGAAGCCCTCGCCGTGCAGAAGACCATCGAGGCCATCCTCGCGGGCAAGACCTGACCCTCCCGGGAGACCCGGAATCGAGCGGGTAAACTCCCGCCCGTGAAGCGAGCCAGACCGCCGCTGGTGCGATCGTGGAAACACGGCACTGGAGGAAGGTCCGGACTGCATAGAGCGGCGTAGCAGCTAACGGCTGCCCGGCGAAAGCCGAGGATCAGAGCAACAGAGACGAGTCGAGGTCGGCGCAAGCCGGCTTCGGGTGAAACGGGCAATCTCTACGCGCAGCAACACCAAGTAGGCCAGCGTCGATGCGGCTCGCAGAGCTGGCGGGTAGGTGGCACCGAGCCGGGCAGTGATGCCCGGCCCAGATGAATGGCGGTCACGTGGGAACTCGAAAGAGGATCCGCGCACAGAATCCGGCCTATCGGCTCGCTTCACTCTTTCAACGTCCGCTTGCAAAGCCTTGCAAGCCGACGCCCTTGAAACGGCCCGATCGGGCCGTCCTGGGCACATCGGTTGCCACGCTGCCGGGATGATGCAGATTCAACCGCTCGATCCCCACAGCCCCGCCGCGATGTCGCTGCTGGCGCAATCCGACGCCTACATGGCCGCGCTCTATCCGGGCGAGAGCAACCATCTGCTGGGTCCCCAGGCGCTGGCCGAGCCCCAGGTGCGCTTCGTCGGCATCTGGCTGGCGGAATGGCTGGCCGCCTGCGGCGCGGTCCAGGTCGTCGACGGCCATGACGAGCCCTATGGCGAGATCAAGCGCATCTTCGTCCAGCCGCAGTTCCGCGGCCGTGGGCTGTCCAAGGCGGTGATGGAGGACCTGGAGTCCCACCTCAAGGCACAGGGCATCGCGCTGGTGCGACTGGAGACCGGCGTGCACCAGCCCGAAGCCCTCAAGCTCTACGAGACCCTGGGCTACGACCGCCGCGCGCCCTTCGGCGCCTACACGGAAGACCCCTTGTCCGTGTTCATGGAAAAGCGGCTCTCCGCCGCCTGACGGGTCCCCCGCACGGCCCGCGCGCGGCGGACGCACCGCGCACAAGCGCACGCTTTGGGCCCGCGCGACGCTTGCCTGCGGCGCGCGCCCAACGATCGCCCCCTTGACCCAGGGGTCGCGGACCTGTTGCCAGGATGTGAACGAATGTAACTTCGCGGCTTTCGTCGGCTCGGCCTGTTCGCGATGCGATCAGCGGGTCCGCCTGGAATCCGCTCGATGCCCTCGTCGCCCTCCCCGTCCTCGAAGCTCTCGTCCCTGGAAGCCGTGCGCGCCGTCGCCGCGCTGCTGGTCGTGCTGATGCACGCGACGCACCTGATGCGAGTGCCGCAGTTCTCCGGCCATGTGGGCCTGGGCGGGATCTTCGACTTCGGCTACGTCGGGGTGGATGTCTTCTTCGTCCTGAGCGGCTTCATCATCACCTACGTCCACCACGCCGAGCTGGGCGCCGGGGCGGGCCACTGGCGCGACTTCCTGTGGAAACGCTTCGTGCGCGTCTTCCCGATCTACTGGCTGGTGCTGGCGCTGAGCGTGCTGCCCTCGCTGCTCGCGCGTCTGGCGGGCGGTCGCCGGCCGCTGCTGGACATCGGCCTGGACGCCGTCCCCGGCACGGTGCTGCTGTGGATCGGCGGCGGGCTGCCGGAGTACGTCGGCGTGGCCTGGTCGCTGCAGTTCGAGGTCCTGTTCTACCTGAGCTTCTGCGCGATGCTGCTGCACGTGGGCTTCGGCCTGGCGCTGTACGCGGCGTGGGCGGCGCTGTCCGTCTCGCAGGCCTTCGGCGGACTGCCCGGCCCCATGCCGCTGAGCCTGAGCGATCCGGTCTGCCTGGAGTTCCTGATGGGCGTCCTCGCCGGCCTGCTGGCGCGCCGGGTCTCCCTGCCGCTGCTGCGCGGCCAGGGCCTGATGGTGGCGGCGGCGCTGGTCGCGGCCATCCTCTACGAACGCCTGGGCCCGCAGGGCGCGCATGCCTTCGGCGGCCGCGTCGCGCTGGGCCTGGCCGCCGCGGCGCTCATCCTCACCCTGGTGGCCTGGGAGCGCCGCCGGCCCGTGCGCGTGCCGCGCCCGCTGGCGGCCTTGGGGGCGACCTCGTACTCGCTGTACCTCAGCCACTGCCTGCTGATCAACATCGCGCTGGCCGCGCTGGTGAAGGTCGGCCTGTACCGCGTGCTGCCCGAGGCGGTGCTGTTCCTCGTCGCGATGGCCGTGGCCGTCCTGGGCGGCTGGGCGCTCGGCCGCTGGGTGGAGTTGCCGGTGGTCGCCTGGCTGCGTCGACGCTACGCCGCGCTGGTGCCCGCACGCATCGCGCCGCGAGGCGCGACGCCCGCCTGAGCGGGCCTCGGGCGAAACGGGATCGCGGGGGCGGTCGCCCGCCGCGGCCGCGTCACTCGTCGTCGCCGGTGCCGCCTTCCTGGTCGTTGCGCTTCTTCGCCTGGCGCAGCAGCGGCGCCTCCAGCGACTGCAGGCCGTCGACGAAGGCGTCGACCGGCTCGGGCGAGGCGATCCGCAGCGCCGGCGGCGGCAGCGTCGCCATGTAGCTCGGGCCGATCCAGTACTGCTGCTCGGTGCGCCGGCCGACGGTCAGCACCAGGCCGACGATGGCCATCGTGGCGATGCCCACGCCCAGCCGCCGCGACGCGCGCGGCCACACCACCGACGCGTGCCACCACAGCAGCAGCGCGGCGCCGGCCGACATGGCCAGCGTCTCCAGCGCCTGCAGGCGCGGCAGGTTGACCATGTAGGCCAGCACCGGGACGGCGACCTCCAGCACCTGCAGCGCGACCGTCGCGACCAGCGCCCGCCACAGGTGCGCGCCGAAGGCGAACCAGTGCCGGAACAGCTGCGTCACCAGCGCCCACAGCGCCGCCCACACCAGCACGATGCCCAGCGGCGCCAGGATCGCGCTGACGCTGTCGACCCAGGACCCCGTGCCGTCGCCGGTCGCCCAGTTGGTCGCCCACAGCGTCAGCAGCCACACCGCCAGCAGCGCCGGCAAGGCCCAGTGCGGGCGCGCCTCGCGGCGTACCGGCTCGTCGGCGCGGGTCATGGGCTGCTCGTCGGGCAGCGGGTCCAGCGAGGTCCGCAGCCGCAGCCGCGTCGTGCCCAGCTGCAGCGCCGCGTCCGACGGCCAGGCGACGCTCGCTTCCGCGTCCAGCCGCCGCCCGTCGAGCCAGCCGCCGTTGCGGCTGGGCAGCAGCTGCAGGCGGGGCGCGCCACCGTCGGCCTCGTCCCAGTGCAGCAACGCGTGCGTGCCGGCGACGTGCGCATCGGACAGCACCAGGTCGCATGCCGGCGCGCGGCCGATGCGCAGCGGCCAGGCGTGGATCTTGTGGGTCTCGCGGCAGTGGCCGTCCCGGTCGAGGATCTCGATCACCGCGTCCATGCGAATCCTTGCAGGTAGTGGCGGGTCAGCTGGGTCGCGTTGGCGAAGCTGACGCCGCGGGCCTCGAAGCGGCCCAGCGCGCCCTCGGTGGCCGAGTCCACGTTGGTCACCAGCACCGTCAGGTCGACGAGGCCGTCGAGCTTGCGGTACGCGCGCAGGCAGGCCACGGCGCGCAGCGGCGGGCCGTCGGACTGCTGGACGAAGTTCTCCTTGCAGTAGGGCGCGGTGCGGTCCTTGTCGGCGGCGCCGAGGCGCTCGTTGCGGAAGCTGGCCGAGTACACGGTCGAGAAGCGCAGCGCGCCCAGCTTGCTGCCGTCGTAGACCTCCTCGGTCACGCCGAGGTAGCCGGTCTGCAGCGTCTCGTTGATGAACAGCGCGTGCTCCATGCGGCATTGCGTGCGCTGCATCTGCAGCCCCTGCGCATCGGTCGGCGTGCCGCTGCCCCAGCAGCGCATGTACTGCTCCTGCGGGATCGGGAAGCGGTAGCGCGGATGCGTCAGCGTGCGCCAGGGCTGGGCCAGGAAGTTGCGCGACAGCTCCTCCTGGTAGGCCATCAGCTGCTCGCGCAGGCGGGGCCAGGCGGCGCCCTTCATCGGCGCGGCCTGGCGGCTGCGCTGCAGCAGCGCGTTGGCGTACTGCGCGGGCACCAGGAAGCTCATCTGCTGCGCGAAGATCATCGTGGACACGTTGATGCCGACGATCTCGCCGTCCTCGTCGATCACCGGGCCGCCGCTCATGCCGGGATTGATCGAGCCGGAGTAGTAGATCAGCGGATCGAAGCTGCGCTCGACCAGGCCGTTGTAGGTGCCCTCGACGACGGCGAAGGCCACGTCGTGCGGGTTGCCCATCGAGTAGATGCGCTCGCCCTTGGACAGCGGCTGCTCGGCCTTGCGGAACACCAGCGGCGTGGCGGTCATGCGCGCCGCGGCCGGCGACTTGCCGACGATGCGCAGCAGCGCCAGGTCACGGCGGGCGTCGAAATCCAGCAGCTCCAGGTCGCCGCCGTCACCCTCGGGCGTCTGATACTGCAGGCGATAGCGCTCGGGCTCCAGCGCATGCTGGCTGACCACGTGGTAGTTGGTGATGACGTGGCCCTCGGCGCTGACGACGAAGCCCGAGCCCACCGAGGCCTGGCTGCCGTTGAACAGCGTGCGCACCTGCAGCAGTTGCGCGCGGCTGCGGTCGTAGAGCCGGCGCGCGCTGGCCGAGACCGGCGCGTTCGCCTGGGCCTGGCTGGCCGCCGTGCCGGGCTGATCCGGCACCTGCTGCGGCAGGCCCGGCATCGGCGCGGGCGCGCCCTGCGGCCCTTGAGGGCCGGACTGCGCCGGCGGGGCGACCGGCAGGCGCGGCACGTTCGGCGTGGGGACCGCCGGGGCCGGCTTGCCGGGCACGACCGGCGCCGCGGGCGCCGAGCTGGCGGCGGCGGGCCGCGGCTGCGCCGCGACCGGCTGGCCGAGCGCCGCGATCAGCAGCAGCCCCGCCCCGGCACCGCGCGCGAGAGGAAGAAGGGATGGCGACAAGGAAGCAGACTCCCGAAACGACATGTGTGTCAGCGAGCCCTGGCAGAACCGGTGCCCGTCCAGGCCCGCGGCCCGAGGTCGCATGCTAGCGGCTTTGAGGCCGCCGCCCTCATGGCTGCTGCGGACGTTCGCCCGCGGGCGGTTCCTCGGGCGGCGCGTCGCGCTTGGGGCGGCGGTCGCCGGGCCAGGGGCCGTACAGCGGCAGCGGCATGCGCACCGGCGTGACGTCGAGGTAGAGATTGACCACGGTGTAGTCCTCGGGACCGAGCTCGTCGGTGCTCCAGCCGATGCTGCCCGGCCCCTTGTAGAGACGGAACAGGAAGCCCAGGTCGGACAGCGTGTCGCCGGGCTTGGGCTCGGCCTCGAAGCTCAGGCCGCGGACCTCGGGCTGCACGCTGTCGATCAGGATGGACATCGCCGTCGAGATGGTCGAGTCGCCCAGCATGTCCGTGTAGAACTGCGGCAGCGTGTAGTAGGGCTTGTAGTCGGCCGCGCCAGGCTCCAGGCGTTGCCCGCGCAGCTTCAGCGCCGAGGGCGTCACCGCGCGCGTGGCCAGGTTCAGCTTGTCGCCGTGGTCGAGGTAGGTCAGCTTGGCGCCCTTGAGGTTGAACACGCCCAGCGAGCGGTCGCTGACGGCCTCGCCCAGGTCCACCAGCAGCGCGCCCTTGTGGCCCAGGATCTCGACCTCGTCGCCGCGGACCACGGCGGCGGAGTTCTCGTCCACGCCCAGGCCCAGCCGGTAACCCTTGGCCAGCATCAGCGGCACCATGCGGCCGAAGCGGCCTCGCTTGAGGAAGTGCTGGTCGACGAACAGCGACGGGCCGACGAAGCCCAGCCCCCGGTCGATCTGCTTGCCCTCCTCCCACTGGCCCTTGAGGATGCTGATGACGCTGGGCGCGTCGCGGAACATCACCGTGCTCATGATGGCCGCGCCGGCCGAGGTTCCCGCGACGACGCCGCCCTTGCGGTAGACCTCCCAGATCGCGTCCAGCATGGGCGTGCTGTGCCCGCCTGGATAGAGCACGTCGACGATGCGCTCCTGCGAGCCGCCGGTGAAGAACACGCCCTTGGCCGCGCGCACCTTGGCGATCAGCGCGGGATCGCGCACCACCTTGTTCAGGTCGACCCAGGAGAAGCGCGGCGCCACCGGCAGCGCCTCGGCCACCGCGCCGCGGCGCTGCAGCTGGTCGACGATCTGCCTGGCGCTGATCTCGGGGTCCTCGGCGGCGGTCCCGAAGACGACGAAGCGCGCGCCCTTGCCGCCCGCCAGCGCGACCAGGCGGTTCCAGACCTCGTCGTTGTCGGACTTGAGCGCGCCGCCGATGGCCATCGCGTGGCCTTTTATGGGGACATCGACCGGGGGGACAGGCGTTGCCTTCGGCGCAGGCGCGGGTGGGGACGCGGGCGGGGCCGCGACGGCCAGACCCGCGCAGCACAGCAGGACAGCGCCGATCAGGCGCGGAAGACAGCGGTCGATCATCGTGTGGGCTCCTGGCAGGCAGCGCTCGACGATAGCCTCCCCCTCCCGCCGGTGCTTGACCGTAAGTCACAGCCGGTTGCATCGTCGCCACCGCGCTCGGGGCGCACCCTGTAACGCGTGTGACGCCACTCTCCCTAGACTGGCCCGACAGAGCCATCGCCATCGGCCACAGGGAGTCCCGTCATGACCGTCCGCCATCGCGCCGCGCGCGCGTCCCGTGTCGTTCCCGGTCCCCGATCGAGGCCCGCCGCGACCGCGCCGCGGCCAGCCATCGCGCTCGCCTGCCTGATCGCCCTCGCCGGCCTGTCGATGCCGGCCCGCGCGCAGCAGGCGCCCCCGCCCGAGGGCGCGGCCTCCTCGCCCGACACCGCGCGACCGCAGCAGCTGCAGCGCGTGCAGGTGACCGGCTCGGCGATCAAGCGGCTGGCGGGCGAAGGCGCCCTGCCCGTGCAGACGCTGACCCGCAACGACATCGTCAAGGCCGGCGTGACCACGGCCGCCGAGCTGATGGCCACCGTCTCCGCGATGAGCAACGCGCTCACCGACGGCGTGAGCATCGGCACCGGCGGCTTCAAGGACCAGATGGGCTTCAACTCGGCCAACCTGCGCGGGCTGGGGACCTCGTCCACGCTGGTGCTGCTCAACGGCCGGCGCATGGCCAACTTCGCCTCTCCCGGCGACGACAACGGCGTCGACCTCAACAACATCCCCGCCGCCGCGATCGAGCGCGTCGAGGTGCTGCTGGATGGCGCCTCCGCGATCTACGGGACGGACGCGATCGGCGGCGTCGTCAACTTCATCACCCGCAAGGACTATCAGGGCCTGCAGCTCGACGTCTACGGCGGCGTCGCCGACGAGGGCGGCGCGAGCAAGCGCACCGCCTCCATCGCCGCCGGCCACGGCGACCTGGAGCGCGACGGCTTCAACCTGATGGGCGTGCTGGACTTCCAGCGCACCGGCTCGCTGCGCACCTCGCAGCGCAGATTCATCGACGACCTGCGCATTCCCGAGCGGCTGCCGCATCTGCTGTCCTCGGCCGGCTTCCCCGGCAACATCCGCTTGAGCAGCGACCAGTTCGACTATCTGTCCGACCCGGCCAACGGCTTCACGCTCAACGGGAAGACCATCAGCTCGCGCCAGATCAACCTCAGCGTCCCTCAGTGCCAGCCGCCGCACACGCTCTACCTGCCCGCGGGCATCGGCGGCGTGGACGGCTGCACCTACGACTACATGCGCGATCTGGAGCTCTATCCGAAGACGGACAAGGGCAGCTTCCTGGGCCGCGGCGTGTTCAAGCTCAACGACCAGCACCAGGCCTTCGTCGAGGCCTCGTACTCGCGCAGCAAGAGCTGGTACGTGGGCACCAGCAACCGCATCGACGCGGACCTGGACGTCTCGCTGATCCCGGCGCTGGCCGCGACGGGCCTGGGCGACGCGCTGCCCGACGATCGCCTCATCACCGTGCGCACCCGCATGCTCGAGGCCGGCCCGCGCGCCAGCGAGCTGATCAGCACCGGCAGCCGCGTGGTGGTCGGGATGAACGGCACGATCGGCGCCTGGGATTACGACTGGGGCTTCAATCACAGCCTGAACCGCGTGTCGGACCGGGACGTGCGCGGCTATCTGCCCTACGACGAGACACTGCGGGCCTATGCCGACGGGGTTCTCAATCCCTTCGGGCCGTCGAGCGCGGCGGGGCTGCAGTTCCTGCGGGACAACAACATCGACCAGGAGGTGCGGCACGCGCGAGGCACCATGGACAGCCTGGACCTGAAGGCCTCACGCCCGTTGATGAAGCTGGCGGGCGGCGACCTGGCCGTCGCCGTCGGCGCCGAGCTGCGGCGCGAGCAGGCCTCCTCCGGCGCGAGCGACCTGCTGATCTCGGACAACATCCTGGGCGATCGCAACCCGGGCGACGCGCAGTTCCGCGACCACTCGCGCAAGATCTGGGCGGCCTACGGGGAGCTGCTGGCGCCGCTCACCCAGGCGTGGGAGCTGCAGCTCGCGCTGCGCCATGACCACTATCAGAAGATCGGCTCGACGACGAATCCCAAGCTGGGCCTGCGCTACGCGCCGCTGCGGAACCTGACCTTCCGCGCGTCGGCGGGCACGGGCTTCCGGGCGCCCTCGCTGGACGACCTCTACCGCGCGATCAAGGTCGGCGAGACCGCCACCCTGCCCGATCCGGTCTGCATGAACGAGAACCACGACCTGGGCCTGTGCGCCAACAACTTCGAGACGCGGACCTACTCGAATCCGAACCTGAAGCCGGAGAGGTCGCGGCAGTTCTCGATCGGCGTGCTGTCGGATCCGACGCCGGAGCTCAGCGTCGGGCTCGACTACTGGTACATCGAGAAGCGCAACCTCATCAGCACGCTCGGCGACGACGTGATCCTGGGCAATCTCGACAAGTACGGCGCGCTGGTCCATCGCTACAACCAGGACCAGGGCCTGCCGGGCTGCGACTACGACCCGGAGGATTCGGACATCTGCTACATCGAGCTGCACAAGGAGAACCGGGGCAAGCAGAAGGCCTCGGGACTGGACCTCACCGTGCAGCTGCGCTCGCCGTCGTCGAGCTGGGGCCGATTCAGCGCCAAGCTGGTGGGCACGCTGACGCTGAGCTCGAAGAAGCAGACCGGGGACGGGGATCCCTACATCAGCAACCTCGGGCGCTTCGTCACCGACGGCGTGGTGCAGCGCTGGCGCCATCGCCTGAACCTGGACTGGGCACGCGGGGATTGGAGCGTCAACCTCGCCAACACCTTCTACAGCGGCTACGACGATCAGAACTCGGCCATCGACACGAACACCGGCTCGGTGGTGTCCAGGAACCGGGTGAAGGCCTACTCGCTGTGGGACCTGTCGGGGGGGTGGGACGCGACCTCGGCGCTCTCGCTCCGCGCCGGGTTGAAGAACCTGTTCAACACGGCCCCGCCGTTCTCGAACCAGGCCTACTTCTTCATCTCCGGCTATGACCCGAGCTACACGGATCCGCGGGGACGGTTCTTCTACCTGTCGGCGCAATACCGGTTCAAGTGAGCGCGCTCAAAGCAGAAGGCCCGCTTGCGCGGGCCTTCTGCCGTGGCGATGGTGATCAGTCCATCTTCCAGTGCATCACTTCGCCGCCGCGCAGCGGCTTGAGCTGGGCGGCCTCGCCGAAGGGGACGGACTCGGGCAGCGTCCAGTCGGTCTTGCGCAGGGTGATGCGCGTGGTGTTGCGCGGCAGTCCGTAGAAGTCCGCGCCATGGAAGCTGGCGAAGGCCTCGAGCTTGTCCAGCGCGCCGGCGGCCTCGAAGGCCTCGGCGTAGAGCTCGATCGCGGACAGCGCGGTGAAGCAGCCGGCGCCGCAGACCGAGTTCTCCTTCATCACCGAGGCGTGCGGCGCGCTGTCGGTGCCCAGGAAGAACTTGGGGCTGCCGGAGGTGGCGGCCTGGATCAGCGCCAGGCGGTGCTCCTCGCGCTTGAGCACCGGCAGGCAGTAGTAGTGCGGACGCAGCCCGCCCATGAAGATGGCGTTGCGGTTGTAGAGCAGATGCTGCGGCGTGACCGTCGCGCCGGTGAAGCGGTCGGCGTCGGTGACGTACTGGGCGGCTTCCCTGGTGGTGATGTGTTCGAAGACGACCTTCAGCTCGGGGAAGTCCTTGCGCAGCGGCGTCATCACGCGGTCGATGAAGAAGGCCTCGCGGTCGAAGACGTCGACGTCGCCATCGGTCACCTCGCCGTGCACCAGCAGCAGCAGGCCGGCCTTCTGCATGGCCTCCAGGGTCCGGTAGGTCTTGCGGATGTCGGTCACGCCGGCATCGCTGTTGGTCGTGGCGCCGGCCGGATACAGCTTCAGCGCGACGACGCCCGCGGCCTTCGCGGCGGCGATCTCGTCGGGCGTGGTGCGGTCGGTCAGGTAGAGCGTCATCAGCGGCTCGAAATCGACGCCGGCCGGGACGGCGGCGAGGATGCGCTGGCGATAGGCCTGGGCCTGCTCGGCCGTCGTGATCGGCGGCTTCAGGTTGGGCATCGCGATCGCACGGGCGAATTGGCGCGCGGTGTAGGGGACGACGCTCTGCAGCGCGGCGCCGTCGCGCAGGTGCACGTGCCAGTCGTCGGGACGGATCAGGTCAAGGATGTCGCTCATGGGGCGGGATTGTCGCACCGGGGCCGACGAGAGCAGGGGCGCTCGCCGGTGCCACTGGTGCCACTGGTGCCGAAGGTTTGGCCGGCGTCTCCGCCGACGCCCGCAGCGCGTTGAGCGCCCTCTGCGCATAGGACTGACCGATCTCCTCGACCGGAAGGAAGAGCTTCAACACCCCCGTCGTCAGCATGATCGCGACGACAAGCTTCAGGCCGTTGAGCTCTCCGCGCAGGCCGTCGATCTGTCCTTGCAGGCGACCGATGGCCGCGAGCATGTCCCCGCGAAGGACCTCCATGCGCCCGCCAAGGGTCGCCAGATCGGCTCGCAGCAGGTGCAGTAGCGCATCGTTCTTCGCATCGTGCTCAATGCGGGTCACGTGATCGGGTCGGGGCCTCGCCGCGACCTTCACGACGCGCGCCGCGCGACGCTTGTTGCGGCCATGCCAACGCTGGGTGTTGCTCATCTCCATCCACCTCCGGACCACTCGACCCTCGTGTCGCGAAGGTCAGCCGGCGGAATTCCGCACTTTCACCCTCGCCGATCGTGCGACTCGCCACACACTTCCCGTGCGGTTCCCATCGCGGGAACAGTCATTCTTCGCCGCCCGGTTCGCGACGTCACTGACTTGGAGAGGGCGTTCTGATCGTCGATTCGTGTGGTGAGGCAACACCTGTCCCCGCGGGGGATTGACGGCGAAAGCAAAAAGGCCCGCACCTTGCGGAGCGGGCCTTTCATCGCGACGCGCGCAGCGTCGGCGGATCGTCGATTCAGCGGATCAGTGCTGCAGGATCTTCGCCAGGAAGTCCTTGGCGCGCGGCGAGCGCTCTTCCGGCTTGCCGAAGAACTCGTCCTTGGTGCAGTCCTCGACGATCTTGCCGGCGTCCATGAAGATCACGCGGTTGCTGACCTTCTTGGCGAAGCCCATCTCGTGCGTCACGCACATCATGGTCATGCCTTCGTTGGCCAGCTGCACCATCACGTCCAGCACCTCGCCGACCATCTCGGGGTCCAGCGCGGAGGTCGGCTCGTCGAACAGCATCACGATGGGGTCCATCGACAGCGCGCGCGCGATCGCCACGCGCTGCTGCTGACCGCCCGACAGCTGGCCCGGGAACTTGTCCTTGTGGGCCATCAGACCGACGCGGTCCAGCATCTTCAGGCCGCGCGCCTTGGCGTCGTCCTGCTTGCGGCCCAGCACCTTGACCTGCGCCAGCGTCAGGTTCTCCGTCACCGACAGGTGGGGGAAGAGCTCGAAATGCTGGAACACCATGCCCACGCGCGAGCGCAGCTTGGGCAGGTTGGTCTTGGGGTCGGTCAGCGAGGTGCCGTCCACCACGATGTCGCCGGCCTGGATGGGTTCCAGCGCGTTGACCGTCTTGATCAGCGTGGACTTGCCCGAACCCGACGGGCCGCACACCACCACCACTTCGCCCTTCTTGATGGTCGTGGTGCAGTCGGTCAGGACCTGGAAGGGGCCGTACCACTTGGAAACGTTCTTGATGTCGATCATGGCTTGCAACCCCTCAGCGAATGATGGCGATCTTCTTCTGCAGCCGGCGGACCAGCATGGACAGCGAGAAGCAGATGACGAAGTAGACGGCGGCGGCGACCAGATAGGTCTCCATCGGCCGGTTGAAGTTCTTGCCCGCGACCTCGAAGCCCTTGAGCAGGTCATAGGCGCCGATCGCGTAGACCAGCGAGGTGTCCTGGAACAGCACGATGGTCTGCGTCAGCAGCACGGGCAGCATGTTGCGGAAGGCCTGCGGCAGCACCACCAGGCCCATGGTCTGGCGGTAGCTCATGCCCAGCGCGTAGCCCGCGAAGACCTGGCCCTTGGACACCGACTGGATGCCCGCGCGCATGATCTCCGAGTAGTACGTCGCCTCGAACAGCGTGAAGGTGATCAGCGCCGTCTTCTCCGCGCCCAGCGGGCCCGCGATGTACGGGATCAGCAGGAAGAACCACAGGATCACCATCACCAGCGGGATCGAGCGCAGCGTGTCGACGTAGATCGCCGCCGGCTTCTCCAGCCACCACTTGCCCGACAGGCGCATCAGCGCGAGCACCGTGCCCAGCAGGATGCCGCCGAGCATGGCCGAGAACGTCAGCTGGATCGAGAACCACAGGCCCTTGGCCACGAAGGCCGAGAGCACGTCCCAGGTCAGGAACGAGAAATCGAGCTGCATCATGTCACTTGGCCCCCAGGATGCCGGGCACGCGCACCCAGATCTCGATCAGCTTGGCCACGCGGTTGATCGCGTACGCCGAGATGAAGTACAGCAGCGTCACCGGCAGGAAGATCTGCACGAAGCTCGACTGCTCCGACGCCTGCTGCGCGAACTGCGCCAGGTCGGGAATGCTCACCGCGAAGGCCACCGCCGAGTTCTTGACGATGTTCATGCTCTCGCTGGTCAGCGGCGGAATGACGATGCGGAAGGCCATCGGCAGCAGCACGTGGCGATAGGTCTGCGGCAGCGTCAGGCCCAGCGCCTGGCCCGCGTAGCGCTGGCCCTTGGGCAGGGTCTGGATGCCGGCCTTGACCTGCTCGGCGATGCGCGCCGAGGTGAACAGGCCGATGGCGGTGATCACCAGCACCGCCGGGGGCACGCTGGCCAGCGCGGGGAACAGGCGCGGGATCACGTGGTACCAGATGAAGAGCTGGACGATCAGCGGGATGTTGCGGAAGAGCTCCGTCCACGCCTCGCCGAACATCGCGAGCTTCCTGTTCGGCACGGTCCGCAGCACGCCGATCAGCGAGCCGGCGACCAGCGCCACCAGCAGGCCCAGCACCGAGACGGTCATCGTCCAGCCCCAGGCGTGGACCATCGCGTCCAGGTAAGTCTCATAACCGGGGGCACCGAAACACTTCGGCGCGACCTCCTCGGTCACCATGTCTGTGCAGTACAGCTGCCAATCCCAACTTGCCATGGCGGGCTCCATCCATCAATGCAAAGGGCCGCCTCATGCGCCGCGGCCCCCGGTGCGCGAGGCCTCCACGAAGGGAGGCTTCGCGCGATCATGCGGCCTTTGCGACAAGGCGCCCCGCGGGGCGCCTTGCGCTCAGGTCATCGCGATCACTTCTTCGCGTATTCCTCGACCGGCTTGTCGTTCGGGTTCGCCCAAGCGTTCTTGGTCGCTTCCGTCGCCGGCAGGCCGACCTTGGTGTTGGTCGGGGGGATCGGCTGGATGAACCACTTGTCATACAGCTTGGCGATCTCGCCGGACTTCATCATCGCCTTGATGCTGTCGTCCACGGCCTTCTTGAAGGTCGGGTCGTCCTTGCGGATCATGATGGCGATCGGCTCGACCGACAGCACTTCGCCGACGATCTTGAAGTCCGCCGGGTTGCGCGACTTGGCGATGTTGCCGGCCAGGATCTGGCCGTCCATCACGAAGGCGTCGGCGCGGCCCGACTCGAGCAGCAGGAAGCTGTCGGCGTGGTCCTTGCCCAGGACTTCCTTGAAGTCGACGCCGTTGGCGCGCTCGTGCTTGCGCAGCAGCTGGACCGAGGTCGTGCCGGTGGTCGTCGCGACGGTCTTGCCGTTGAGCTGACCGATCGAGGTGATGCCGGAGTTGGCCTTCACCGCGATGCGCACTTCCTCGACGTAGGTCGTGACGGCGAAGGCCACGTCCTTGCCGCGGGTGGCGTTGTTGGTGGTGGAGCCGCACTCGATGTCCACGGTGCCGTTCTGCACCAGCGGCACGCGGTTCTGCGAGGTCACCGGCAGGTACTTGATGTCCAGCTTGGCCAGGCCCAGCTGCTTCTGCACATCGGCCAGCACGCGTTGGCAGATCTCGACGTGGTAACCCACGTACTTGCCATCGCCCAGCGTGTACGACAGCGCGCCCGAGGACTCGCGCACGCCCATGGTCACGCTGCCTGTGTCCTTGATCTTCTTGAGCGTGTCGGCTTGCGCCACGCCAACCAACGCCGCGCCAAGGGCCAGGACTAGCAATGCCTTCTTCATAGTTGCTCCTGCGTGTTCGGATTCAAAAGGGGATTCGAAGCGAATCCAAAGCGATTCGAGAGAGGTGCGAACGGGTAGCCGTTCAACCGGCGAAGCAGACCATGAGCGACTGCTTTGCTGGGTAGGGAGTATCACGCATCTCCGTCTGTTGCGCGGCTTACATATGCAGGTTTCATGCCCGATCGGAGTCAGCCTGAGTGAGGAAGCTCCAGAGCGCCTGCGCCACCGGTTTCACCCGTCGTGTCGCGCCCTGGCGCTCGCGGTACATGCGCAGCTCCATGTTGAGCTCGTACTGCCCGGGTTCGGCCGCGCGTACCAGGCGCCGCGCCTTGACTTCCTTCTTCACCGAGGAGGCGGGGAGGAAGGCCAGGCCATGACCCTCCATGGCCATGGCCTTGAGGCTCTCGGCCATGTCGGTCTCGAAGACCGATTCCAGGTTCAGCGGCTGGGCCGAGTCCTTGACGATGAGTTCCACCAATCGCCCGAGATAGGCCCCCGAGGCATAGCTCAAGAAGGGGATCTTGTGACCGGGGTGTCCGGAAATCCGGAACATCGGCGCGCCGGTTGTGTCAGCTTTCGCATAGGCGGCCAGCGTCTCGTGGCCGAGCGAGACCGATTCATAGCGCTCGGGGTCGAGCTGCAGTGGCTGGCTGGGGTGGTGGTAGACGACCAGCAGGTCGCAGTTGCCTTCGCTGAGTTGCAGCGTCGCGTCGTGCACGTTCAGCGCGTTGAGCCGGCACTTCACCTCGCCGAAGCGCTGGCGCAGCTCCATCAGCCAGTGCGGGAAGAAGCTGAACGAGAGCGAGTGCGGAACGGCGAACTCGATCATGTCCTGACCCGCCGACTGGTGGCTGCGCAGCATGTTGCGCGTGGCCTGCAGGTTGCCGAGCAGGTCCACGGCCTGGCCCAGCAGCGTCTCGCCGGCGGCGGTCAGCCGCGTCGGATAGGACGAGCGATCCACCAGGTCCACACCGGCCCAGGCCTCCAGCGCCTGGATGCGCCGCGAGAACGCCGGCTGCGTGACGTGCCGCAATTGAGCCGAGCGGGAGAAGCTGCGCGTCTCCGCCAGGCTCACGAAATCTTCAAGCCATTTGGTTTCCACGGGCCGGGAGTTTAGCCCTCGCGCCGCGGCCGGGGCACATCAGCCCTGCCCGCCGCGCGCGTCCGCGACCGCGACGTCGGGCTTGGCGTCGAGTGCGGAATCCCGCCCATCCTGCTGCAGCGCCCACATCTGCGCATAGCGCCCGCGGCGCGCGAGCAGCGCGCCATGCGTGCCGCGCTCGATGATCTGGCCCTGTTCCATCACCAGGATCTCGTGGGCGTCGACCACGGTGGAGAGCCGGTGCGCGATCACCAGCACCGTCTTGTCGCGCGCGGCGGCCTCGAGCTCGGCCTGGATGGCGCGCTCGTTGCGCGAGTCCAGCGCGGAAGTCGCCTCGTCGAAGATGAGCAGCGGCGGGTCCTTGAGCAGTGTGCGGGCGATCGCCACGCGCTGCTTCTCGCCGCCGGAGAGCTTGAGCCCGCGCTCGCCCACCATGGTCTGGTAGCCCTGCGGCAGGCTGAGGATGAAGTCGTGGATGTGGGCGGACTTCGCGGCGGCCTCGATCTCGTCGGTCGTCGCCTCGGGCCGGCCGTAGGCGATGTTGTAGGCGATGGTGTCGTTGAACAGCACCGTGTCCTGCGGGACGATGCCGATCGCCCGGCGCAGGCTGTGCTGCGTGACCTCGGACAGCGGCTGGCCGTCGATCTCGATGCGGCCGGTGCCCACGTCGTAGAAGCGGTACAGCAGGCGCGCCAGCGTGCTCTTGCCCGAGCCGCTCGGCCCCACGACCGCCACCTTCTTCCCCGCCGGGATCTCCAGGCTGACGCCCTTGAGGATGGGGCGCTGCGGCTCGTAGGCGAAATGCACGTCGTGGAAGCGCACCGCGGCACCGGCGACCCGCAGCTCGCGCGCGCCGGGCGCGTCGGCGACCTCGCGCTCGCGGGCGAGCAGCCCGAACATCTTGTCCAGGTCGGTCAGGCTCTGCTTGATCTCGCGGTAGATCACGCCCAGGAAGTTGAGCGGGATGTAGAGCTGGATCATGAAGGCGTTGATCATGACCAGGTCGCCCAGGCTCATGCGGCCGTCGACCACGCCCTGCGTGGCGCGCCACAGCATGGCCACCAGCGCGCTGGCGATGATCAGCTGCTGACCGCTGTTGAGCAGCGACAGCGTGCGCTGCGCCTTGAGCTGCGCGCGGCGCAGCTGCTCCAGGCTCTGGTCGTAGCGGGCGGCCTCGAAGTCCTCGTTGTTGAAGTACTTCACCGTCTCGTAGTTCAGCAGCGAGTCGATGGCCTTGCTGTGGGCCTTGGAGTCGAGCTCGTTGAGCTGGCGGCGGTACTTCGTGCGCCACTCGGTGACCATCACCGTGAAGCCGATGTAGAAGACCAGCGCCGCGCCGGTGATCCACGCGAACAGCGCGTCGAACTTCACCGCCAGCAGGCTCAGCACCAGCACCACCTCGACCAGCGTCGGGAAGATGCTGTAGAGCGAGTACGAGATCAGCGCCTGCACCGCGCGTGTGCCGCGCTCGATGTCACGGGTCATGCCGCCGGTCTGGCGCTCCAGGTGGAAGCGCAGGCTCAGGTCGTGCAGGTGGCGGAAGACCTCCAGCGAGATGCTGCGCGAGGCGCCCTCGGTGGCCTTGGCGAAGATCAGCTCGCGCAGCTCGGTGAAGAGCGAGGTGCACAGGCGCAGCGCGCCGTAGGCGATCAGCAGGCCCACCGGCACCACGAGCAGTGCCTGCGCGCTGCCGGCCGGGATGCCCAGGCTGTCGACCAGGCGCTTGAGCAGCAGCGGCACGCCGACGTTGGCCAGCTTGGCGCCGATCATGAAGGCGAGCGCGATGGCGACGCGCCAGCGATAGGTCCAGAAATAGGGGAGCAGGCGGGCGACGGTCTGCCAGTCGCCGCGTTTCTCGCCCGGCGCGGTGGAGGGATGGCCCGGCGAGGCGGACCCGGCAAGGGTGGAACGGCGCATGGATTCGAAGCGGGGTCGTGTGCTCTGGCGCGTGCTGGACGACAATGGCCGGCATTGTCACCGTTTGCCGATCATGAGCGACTCCACCGCCTCCAATCCCGCTTCGGCCGCCGCCGCCTCGGCCGCCACCACGCTGCCCACGACCACCTCCTCCACGCTCTCGCCCGAGACCATCGGTCCGCGCGAGCTGGTGATGCGCGTGATGCCGATGCCGGCCGATGCCAACGGCAACGGCGACATCTTCGGCGGCTGGATCATGGCGCAGGTCGACCTGGCCGGGTCGGTGCTGCCGCTGCGCATCTCGCGCGGCCGCGTCGCCACCGTGGCGGTGAACGAGTTCATCTTCAAGCAGCCGGTGTCCATCGGCGACCTGCTGAGCTTCTATGCCCAGGTCACCCGCATCGGCCGCACGTCGATCAGCGTGCATGTGGAGGTCTTCGCCGAGCGCAACCCGGCCAACCCGCATGTGGTGAAGGTGACCGAGGCCAACTTGACCTACGTGGCCATCGACCGCGAGGGCAAGCCGCGCGCGTTCGCGCAGCAGGCCTGACCGGTCCTGGCGGGCGCTGGCCGTGACGGTCCGGCGCCCCAGGAGCGTGCCGGACGGCGGTCCGTGGACAGGGTGTGCGACCAGGGTCAAGCCCACCAGGGTTTGTACGTAGATCCCGCAGACACCGCATTTTTGTGGGTGGGATACTGATTTGCTGCGCTCTCGTGCCAGCAGGCCGTGAGGGCAACCCGCATCGTCCCGGAGCTGTTACGCCATGCTGACCCCCTCTTCCTCCGCCACGCCGGTCGTGCCCGTGCCGTGGTACCGCCACCTTTACCTGCAGGTGATCGTGGCGATCGTGATCGGCATCCTGCTCGGCTACTTCGAGCCGAAGTTCGCCGTCACGCTGCAGCCGTTGGGCGACGCCTTCATCAAGCTCGTGAAGATGATCATCGCCCCGGTGATCTTCCTGACCATCGTGACCGGCATCGCGAGCATGACGCAGCTGAGCCGCGTGGGCCGGGTGTTCGGCAAGGCGATGGTGTACTTCCTGTTCTTCTCGACGCTGGCGCTGATCGTCGGCCTGATCGTGGCGAACGTGGTGCAGCCGGGCGCCGGCATGAACGTGAACGTCGCGGACCTGGACCAGAAGGAAGTCCACCGCTACGTCGAGAAGACGCATGACCTGACCCTGGTCGGCTTCCTGATGGACGTGATCCCGAAGTCGCTGATCGGCGCGCTGGCGGACGGCAACATCCTGCAGACGCTGTTCGTGGCGGTGCTGTTCGGCGTGTCGCTGGCGCTGGTGGGCGAGCGCGGCAAGCCGGTGCTGACCTTCTTCGAATCGCTGACCGCGCCCGTGTTCCGCATGGTGCACATCCTGATGAAGGCGGCCCCGATCGGCGCGCTCGGCGCGATGGCCTTCACCATCGGCAAGTACGGCGTGGCCGCGCTGCTCAACCTGGGCATGCTGGTGGGCAGCTTCTACCTGACCGCGCTGGCCTTCGTGCTGATCGTGCTGGGCGTGGTGGGCAAGCTGTGCGGCTTCTCGGTGATCAAGCTGATCCGCTACCTGAAGGCCGAGCTGCTGCTGGTGCTGGGCACTTCCTCGTCGGAGTCGGCGCTGCCGTCGCTGATGGAGAAGATGGAGAAGGCCGGCTGCGAGAAGACGGTGGTGGGCCTGGTCGTGCCGACGGGCTACTCGTTCAATCTGGACGGAACCAACATCTACATGACGCTGGCGGCGCTGTTCATCGCGCAGGCCACGAACACCGACCTGACGCTGGGTCACCAGATCACGCTGCTGCTGGTGGCGATGCTGAGCTCCAAGGGCGCGGCGGGCGTGACAGGCGCGGGCTTCATCACGCTGGCGGCGACGCTGTCGGTGGTGCCGGAGGTGCCGGTGGCCGGCATGGCGCTGATCCTGGGCGTGGACCGCTTCATGTCGGAGTGCCGCTCGCTGACCAACTTCATCGGCAACGCGGTCGCGACGATCGTGGTGTCGAAGTGGGAGAACGCGCTGGACCACGACGCACTGGACCGCGCGCTGTCGGGCCAGACCATCGATTCGGACGACCTGCCGGTGCGCAGCGCCAGTCCGGCCGAAACGGCCTGAGTCGCCGAGCGTCCACCAGCGCCCCGCGCGCTGATCGACTGAGACGGGCCCCGCGGGGCCCGTCGGCGTTTGCGCAGATCCCCATGCAAGAAGGGCGCCCCTCGGCGCCCTTCGTCTCCGCGATCTCGTCGCGCGCGCGGCCTGTCGGCCGCGCCCCTCAGAACTTCGAGAAGTCCGGCTGGCGCTTCTGGAAGAAGGCCTGGAAGGCTTCCATCGCTTCCGGGCTGCGCAGACGGGCGCTGAAGATCTCGGCCTCGGCCTGGATCTGTTCCAGCAGCTGGTCCTTGGTCGCGCGGCGCATCAGCTGCTTGCTCTCGCGCACGGCGCTCGGTGCCAGCTTGTTGAAGCGCTCGGCCGTGCGGCGCGCCTGCGCCACCACTTCGCCCGCCGGCAGCACCGCGTTGGCGATGCCGCATTCCACGGCCTGCTCGCCGGTGAAGGGGTCGCCCAGCAGGATCTTCTCGGCCGCACGGCGCGGGCCCATCAGGCGCGGCACCAGCAGGCTGGAGCCGAACTCGGGCACCAGGCCCAGGCTCACGAAGGGCATCGCCAGGCGCGCGTCGTCGGCCACGTAGACGAAGTCGCAGTGCAGCAGCAGCGTCGTGCCGATGCCGATCGCCGCGCCGTTCACCGCCGCCACGACGGGCTTGTCGCAATTGATCATCGCGCGCATGAACTGGAACACCGGCGCGTTCTCGTCCCGCGGCGGGCTGCCCATGAAGTCCTCGATGTCGTTGCCGGAGGTGAAGATCCCCGGCTGGCCCTGGATCAGCACCGCGCGCACCGCGTTGTCCGCGTTGGCGGCGACCAGCGCGTCGGCCATCTCCTGGTACATCGCGCGGGTCAGCGCGTTCTTCTTCTCGGGGCGTGCGATCTCGATGGTCTGCACGCCGTTCACGGTGGCGGTCTTGATGCTCATGGAGCGATCTCCTCGTTATGGATGACCGTGGGTCTCACGGTCGAATGGCCGCGATCATGCCAGCCACGCGCTCACCTGCGGCCACAGGCTGCGCTCGAAACGGTCGCGGAAGAATCCGAAATGGCCGATGCGGCGCTCGCCGACGTCCTTGGGCGCGATGCGGCGCAGCTCGGGCCGCGCGCCGGCGTAGAAGCCGTGCAGCGACTCGGTGTTGCGACGCGACATGAACTCGTCGTCGGTGAAGGCCAGGGACAGCATCGGCACCCGCAGCGCCGCGTACTGGCGCTTGAGGGCTTCGCCGCCCTCGCCCATCATGTACTCGCGATCGAGGCACCAGCGTCGCCATTGCGCCATCACGCCGCGCGGCAGGTCGCCGACCTTGCGCAGCTTGCGGCCCGGGAAGTAGCCGAAGAGCGGCAGCGCCAGGGGGACGATCACGTACCAGAGCCACCAGACGTAGCGGCGCAGGGCCAGCGAGTTCTCGCGCCAGTAGCCGCTGCCGCAGCCCACGGTCACGGCGCGGGAGACGCGGGACCGGTTGGGCAGCATGCCCAGGATCTGTCCGCCCAGGCTGTGGCCGAGCCAGTGGATCTCGCGGTCGTCGCCCAGCAGCTTGTCCAGGTGGGACAGGGCTGCGGCGGCGTCGTGCTCGGCCCAGGTGTGGATGTCGGCGTCGAGACCGCGCAGCGAGCGCTTCATGGCCTCGGGCCGGGAGGCGCCCATGCCGCGGTAGTCGAAGCTGAGCACCAGCCAGCCCTGTTGCGCCATCCAGCGCGCGAAGGCGGCGTAGTAGCGCTGCTCGACGCCCATCGCGGGAGCGATCAGCAGGCCCGCCTTGGCAGTGGCGGGGTCACCGTAGAGGTGACCCTGGAGCTCGAAGCCGTCATCCGTTTGGAAACTGATCATCGTGATCTCCAGAGCCCGAAGACCCTCACCCCTGCCCTCTCCCGCAAGCGGGAGAGGGAGCAAGAGCGCGCTTGGCCTTGTCGCGAGCATCCCGTCCTGCCACCTCTCCCGCTTGCGGGAGAACCCCGGTCCTGCCCCCTCTCCCGCTTGCGGGAGAGGGTTGGGGTGAGGGTCTTCGCGGTCGGTGTGCTTACAGCCGCTCGATGATGCCGGCGGCACCCTGGCCGGCGCCGACGCACATGGTGACCATGCCGTACTTCGCGCCCGTGCGACGCAGCCCATGAATCACCGACGCCGCGCGGATCGCGCCCGTCGCGCCCAGCGGGTGGCCCAAGGCGATCGCGCCGCCATTCGGGTTCACCTTCGAGCGGTCCAGCACGATGCCCTTGCTGTCCAGGTCGTTCAGCACGGCCAGCGACTGCGCCGCGAAGGCCTCGTTCAGCTCGATCCAGCCCAGGTCCTCGGCCTTGATGCCGGCCAGCTTCAGCGCGGCCGGAATCGCCTCGATCGGGCCGATGCCCATGATCTCCGGCGGCACGCCACGCACGGCGAAGGACACGAAACGCGCCAGCGGCGTCAGGCCGAAGCGCTTCACCGCGGCTTCCGACGCGACGATCAGCGCGCCCGCGCCGTCCGAGGTCTGCGAGCTGTTGCCCGCCGTGACGCTGCCCTTGGCGGCGAACACCGGCTTCAGCTTCGCCAGGCCTTCCATCGACGTGTCCTTGCGCGGACCTTCGTCGATGTCGACGATGCGCGACTTCACGATCACGCCGTCACCGTTCAGATCCGGCTGACGGTCCTTCAGCTCGAACGGGGTGATCTCGTCCTTGAAGAAGCCGCCTTCGATCGCGGCCAGCGCGCGGCGGTGCGATTCGAGCGCGAACTCGTCCTGCGCCTGACGCGAGACCTTCCACTTGTCGGCGACCTTCTCGGCCGTCAGACCCATGCCGTAGGCCAGGCCGATGTTCTCGTCGCGCTCGAAGATCGCGGGCGGGAACGAAGGCTTGTTGCCGCCCATCGGCACCATCGACATCGACTCCACGCCGCCGGCGATCATCACTTCGGATTCACCGACGCGGATGCGGTCCGCCGCCATCGCCAGGGCGGTGATGCCCGAGGCGCAGTAGCGGTTCACCGTCACGCCGCCGACCGTGTTCGGCAGGCCCGACAGGACCGCCGCCACGCGGGCGATGTTCATGCCCTGCTCCCCTTCCGGGAAGGAGCAGCCGATGATCGCGTCCTCGATGACCGACGGGTCCAGACCCGGGACCTGGGCCATCGCGGCCTGGATCACGCGGGACAGCATCTCGTCCGGACGGGTGTTCTTGAAGTAGCCCCGGCCCGACTTGCCGATCGGCAGACGGGTGGCGGCGCAGATGTAGGCGTCTTGAACTTGCTTGCTCATGATGTGTTCCTTGTGTGCCGCTCGGCTCAATTACGCACCGGCTTGCCGGTCTGCAGCATTCCCATGATTCGCTCTTGAGTCTTGGGGTGCTCCAGCAGCGAGCAGAAGTGCTTGCGCTCCAGCGACATCAGGTATTCCTCGGTCACCAGCGAGCCGGCTTCGACTTCACCGCCGCAGACCACGTCCGCGATCAGCGAGGCCAGATGGAAGTCGTGCGCGCTGATGAAGCCGCCGTCGCGCATGTTGGCCAGCGAGGACTTCACCGTGGCGATGCCCGAACGGCCCGCCACCGGGAACTTGGCGCGCAGCGGCGCGCGGTAGCCCGAGTCCGCCATCGCCTTGGCCTGCGCCGTGGCGACGAACAGCAGCTCGTCCTTGTTGGGGACGATGATGTCGCTGTCCAGCAGGTAGCCCAGCTTCTGCGCTTCCAGCGCGGAGGTCGCCACCTTGGCCATCGCGGCGTTGGTGAAGCCGTCCTTCAGGAAGGCGAAGATGTCCGCGTTGGCGTTGCCGGCCGCGGCCATTTCCGCCGCGCGACGCGCGATGTAGGTCAGACCGCCGCCGCCCGGGATCAGGCCCACGCCGACTTCGACGAGACCGACATAGGACTCCATGTGCGCGACACGGCGGGCGCAATGCACCGCCAGCTCGCAGCCGCCGCCCAGCGCCAGACCGCGCATCGCGGCCACGACCGGGACGTTGGCGTAGCGCACGCGCAGCATCATGTCCTGCAGCTTCTTCTCTTCCGGGGCGATGCCCTTGGCGCCCTTGGTCATGAAGACCGGCATCAGCGCTTCCAGGTTGGCGCCGGCGGAGAACACGTCGTCCGGCGACCAGATCACCAGGCCCTTGTACTTCGCTTCCGCGATCTCGACGGCCTTGAGGATGCCTTCGGTCACCGTCGGGCTGATCAGGTGCAGCTTGCAGTTGATCGAGGCGATCAGCACCTCGCCGTCGTTCGACCAGACGCGCACTTCCTCGTTCTTGAACTCCTCGGTGCCCGACTTCAGCGGCTCGACCGCGCCGTCGCCGACCAGCGACTCGGGGAAGGCCTGGCGCTCATAGACCGGCAGCTTGGCGCGCGGCTTGAACCTGCCTTCCTTGGCGCTCCAGGAACCGTCCTTCGAGTGCACGCCGCCGTTCTCGGCCACCGGACCTTCGAAGACCCAGGCGGGCAGCGGCGCCGACGACAGCGTCTTGCCTGCGTCGATGTCGGCCTTGACCCACTCGGCGACCTGCTTCCAGCCGGCGGCTTGCCACAGCTCGAACGGACCTTGCTGCGAGCCGAAGCCCCAGCGCATCGCGAAGTCGATCTCGCGCGCGGTGTCGGCGACGGTGTCCAGATGGACGGCGACGTAGTGGAAGGAGTCGCGCAGGATGGACCACAGGAACTGGGCCTGCGGGTTGGTCGATTCGCGCAGCAGCTTGATGCGGTCGGCGGGCTGCTTCTTCAGCATGCGCGCGACGATCTCCTCGGCCTTGCCGCCGCCGGCGACGTATTCACCGGTGGCGAAGTCCAGGCGCTGGATGTCCTTGCCGACCTTCTTGTAGAAGCCCGCGCCGGCCTTCTGGCCCAGCGCGCCCTTCTCGATCAGACCGGCCAGCACCTTGGGCGTGGCATAGGTCGAGTAGAAGGGGTCGTCCTTCAGGTTGTCCTGCATGGTCTTGACGACGTGGGCCATCGTGTCCAGGCCCACCACGTCCGCGGTGCGGAAGGTGCCCGACGAGGCGCGACCCAGCTTCTTGCCGGTCAGGTCGTCGACGACGTCCACGGACAGGCCGAACTTCTCGGCCTCGATCATCGTGGCCATCATGCCGGCGATGCCGACGCGGTTGGCGACGAAGTTGGGCGTGTCGTTGGCGCGCACGACGCCCTTGCCCACGGCCGTGGTCACGAAGCTCTCGAGCTGATCGATGACTTCAGGATTGGTGGTCGGGGTGTTGATCAGCTCGACCAGGTACATGTACCGGGGCGGGTTGAAGAAGTGGATGCCGCAGAAGCGCGGCTTGATCGACTCCGGCAGCACTTCCGACAGCTTGGTGATCGACAGGCCGGAGGTGTTGGACGCGACGATGGCGTGCGGCGCGACGAACGGAGCGATCTTGGTGTACAGATCCAGCTTCCAGTCCATGCGCTCTGCGATGGCCTCGATGATCAGGTCGCAGTCCTTGAGCAGCTCCAGGTGCTCCTCGTAGTTGGCCTGCTGGATCAGCGCGGCGTTCTCGGCCACGCCCAGCGGCGCCGGCTTGAGCTTCTTCAGACCGTCGACGGCCTTGGTGACGATGCCGTTCTTCGGGCCTTCCTTGGCGGGCAGGTCGAACAGCACGACCGGCACCTTCACGTTGACCAGATGGGCGGCGATCTGCGCGCCCATCACGCCGGCGCCGAGCACGGCGACCTTGCGAACTTGGAATCGACTCATGGTTTCTCCAATCAACATCACGCGGATGTAAGAACTCTTCGGTGGCCCGCCCGTCGCCGTGGCGGCGGGCCGGGGGGGGCGGCCTCGGGGGCCGCCGGATCGGTGATCACTCGACGCGGATCCAGGTCTGTGTACGACCCAGCAATGGCATGCCGATGAAACCGCGCACTTCCAGCTTCTTGCCGCCGTCGACGGGCTTCAGACGCACCCGGTAGACCTTGCCGTTGCTCGGGTCCAGGATGTCGCCACCGTCCCACAGCTCGGCGTCGCCGGTGTTCTTCTTGACGTTGCGGATGATGGTCATGCCGATGATGGGTTGACCCTTGCGATCGTCCTCGCAGTCGTCGCACTTGGCGGCCTGCTTGGTCGGATCGGTGATCTTCTCGATCTTGCCCATCAGCACGCCGCCGACCTCGCTGATGCGCACCGTCGAGCGCTCCTGCTTGGTGTCGTCGTCGATGGTCTTCCAGACGCCCACCGGCGAGGTGGCGGACTGGGCCAGTGCCAGGTTGGCGGACAGGCCGAGCCCCAGGGCGACGGCGGTGGCGAACAGCGGTTTCATCGTGTCTCTCTCCGATTTCTTGTGGACTGCTGCGGCGGCGCGGGACCGCGCGGGTGGGACGCGGACGCCTCGCTCGAGGAGGCGCCCGCGACGCTGTCTTTTTAGAACAGCGCCTCGTCCATTTCCATCAGCGGGCTCAGGCCGGTGCGCGCGGTGCGGATCAGGCTGGCCGTCTCGGGCAGCAGCTTGGCGAAGTAGAAGCGCGCGGTCGCCAGCTTGGCGGTGTAGAACGGATCGCCCGAATCCTTCTTCTCCAGCGCCAGCTTGGCCATGCGCGCCCACATGTAGGCGAAGCACAGGTGACCCACGACGCGCAGGTAGTCCACCGCGGCGGCGCCCACTTCATCGGGGTTCTGGAAGGCCTTCATGCCGATCTCGGTGGTCAGCTTGGTGACCTTGTCGCCGATGTCGGCCAGCGGATTGATGAACTCCTGCATCGCCTCGCTGGTGCCCTCTTCCTCGACGAACTCGGCGATCTTCTTGCCGAACTTCTTCAGCGTCGCGCCGTTGTTGCCCAGGATCTTGCGGCCCAGCAGGTCCAGCGACTGCACGGTGTTCGTGCCTTCGTAGGTCATGTTGATGCGTGAGTCGCGGACGAACTGCTCCATGCCCCACTCGTGGATGTAGCCGTGGCCGCCGTAGACCTGCATGCAGTGCGAGGTCGCGATCCAGGCGTTGTCCGAGATGAAGGCCTTGATGATGGGGGTCAGCAGGGCGACCTCGTCCTCGCAGGCCTTGGCCTCGTCGGCGTCGTCGCTGGCCAGCGCCTTGTCCAGCTGCAGCGCCACGTAGGCCGACAGCGCGCGGCCGCCCTCGGCGTAGGCGCGGGCGGTCAGCAGCATCTTGCGCACGTCCGGGTGGACGATGATCGGGTCGGCCGGCTTGTCCGGCGCCTTCGGGCCCGACAGCGCGCGCATCTGGATGCGGTCCTTGGCGTAGACGACGGCGTTCTGGTACGCCACTTCGGTCAGGCCCAGCGACTGGTTGCCGACGCCCAGGCGGGCGGCGTTCATCATCACGAACATGGCCTGCAGGCCCTTGTTGGGCTGGCCGACCAGCGTGCCGACGGCACCGTCGAGCACGATCTGCGCGGTGGCGTTCCCATGGATGCCCATCTTGTGTTCCAGGCCGCCGCAGTAGACCGGGTTGCGCTCGCCCAGCGAGCCGTCGGCCTTGACGTTGAACTTGGGCACGATGAACAGCGAGATGCCCTTGGAGCCGGCCGGGGCGTCCGGCAGGCGCGCCAGCACCAGGTGGACGATGTTCTCGGCCAGGTCGTGCTCGCCGGCGGAGATGAAGATCTTCTGGCCGGTGATCTTGTAGGTGCCGTCGCCTTGCGGCTCGGCCTTGGAGCGCAGCAGGCCCAGGTCGGTGCCGCAGTGCGGCTCGGTCAGGCACATGGTGCCGGTCCACACGCCGGAGGTCAGCTTGGGCAGGTAGGTGGCCTTCTGCTCGGGCGTGCCGTGGGCGTGCAGCGCCTCGTAGGCGCCGTGGCTCAGGCCGGGGTACATGGTCCAGGCCTGGTTGGCCGAGTTCATCATCTCGTACATGAACTGGTTGACCAGCACCGGCAGGCCCTGACCACCGTACTCCGGATCGCAGGACAGCGCGGGCCAGCCGCCCTCGACGTACTGGGCGTAGGCCTCCTTGAAGCCCTTGGGCGCCTTGACCTCGTGCGTGGTCTTGTCCAGCGTGCAACCCTCGAGGTCGCCCGACAGGTTGATCGGGGCCAGCACCTCGGAGGCGAACTTGCCGCCCTCTTCCAGGACCGCGTTGATGGTGTCCTCATCGACCTCGGCGTGCGCCGGCAGCAGCTTCAGCTCGTCGACCGCGTGCAGCAGCTCGTGGAGCACGAACTTCATGTCGCGCAGGGGCGGGTTGTACTGAGGCATGAGGAACTCCTGATGGTGGTTCTATGGGTGAAGGGGAAAGACCTGACCCCGCTCAGGCGCGCTTGCGTCCGGCGGGGGTCGCCGCGGCGGCGGCGGAGGTTTTGGGTTGCCGCGTCTCGGCGTCGGCCTTGCGGCCGGCCGGCGTGGCGAAACTGTCGAGGATGCGCTCCAGGCCCGTGCGGGCCCGGGCCAGCGCGCCGGGACTGCGCAGGAAGCGCGCGTCGTGATGCAGCGACAGGATCAGCCCGTGCATCTCGAACAGGACCTGGTCCGGATCGGCTTCCGGCACGAGGTGGCCGACTTCCTGCGCCAGCAGGATGGCCTTGCGGATCGCGGCATGCCAGTCGCGCACCATGGCGACCAGCGCGTCGCGCACCGGGCCGGGCCGGTCGTCGAATTCGACCGCGCCGCTGATGTAGATGCAGCCCGAGTCCACTTCGACCGAGGTGCGGTGCACCCAGCGCTCGAACAGCGCGCGCAGGCGCGGCAGGCCGCGCGGCTGGCGGATCGCGCTGAAGAAGACTTCCTCTTCGAACTTGGCGTGATACTCGCGCACCACGGCGATCTGCAGTTCCTCGCGCGAGCCGAAATGCGCGAACACTCCGGACTTGCTCATCTTGGTCACGTCGGCGAGCGCGCCGATGGACAGGCCTTCCAGCCCCATGTGCGAGGCCAGGCCCAGCGCGGCGTCGAGGATGGCGGCGCGGGTCTGCTGGCCCTTCTGCAACGAACGCGTGCCCCGACGGGCGGACGCGGACGCGGGGGCTGGCTTGTTGGCGGTGATGGCGGTGCTGGACACGATGCCCGGAATAATAAAACGAACGGTCGTTCTATTTTGCAGAAGTCCGGACCGGAAACGCAATCCTTGACCACCCTTTTTTAGTGGTGAAGACCTAAATCCGGTGGACCCGCGCCGGTTGTCCGGCGCGGCATCCGACCGGGAACACGGCGGCCTGCGCGGATTTCAAGGGTTAACCCGAACATGCGGATCGCCCCTTCTCGGCGACCCTGGCAGGCCGTGTGCCCCGTTCGCGTCGAGCCGGTCCAGTGACCTTCGGCGCCAGGGGGCCGGAGGGCGCCGGCATAGACTGGTGCAAACAGGGAGCCAGAAGAATGCACAAGCCATCGAATGGCGTCGTTCGGGTTCTGGTGTGCCGGGTGCAGTCCCGGCTGTGCGGCCTGCCGCTGGACGCCGTGGAGGAGACGCTGCGTCCGCAACCGCTGCGTCCGTTGAAGGCGGCGGTGGTCCACGTCCAGGGCCTGGCGCGCATCCGCGGCGACTGGGTGCCGGTGGTCGACCTGGCCGGGTTGCTCGGCATGACCGCCGCGCCGGTGCGCCGCTATGTCGTCGTGCGCGCCGGTGGCCGCCGCGTCGCGCTGGCCGTCGCCGAGGTAATGGGCCTGCACACGCTGACCGACGACATCGTCTCCACCCTGCCCCCGCTGCTCCAGGACCGCGCGCACGCGGCCGTCGCGGCGCTGGCCGAACGCGACGACGAGCTGGTCGCGGTGCTCGACCACGCCCGCCTGCTCCCCGACGACTGGCTCGCCGCGCTGCCCGCCGACGCGACCGCGACGACCGGGGCGACCGACACCCCCGAACCTTCCGCCACCGCCGGAGCCGCCTCGTGAGCCGCGCGGCGCCGGCCGATCCCGCGCTGCTGCCGCGCCTGCGCGCCGTGCTGGCGTCGCGGCTGGGACTGCAGTTCGACGACCGCCAGGACGATTGGCTGACGGCCGCGCTGACCCGCGTGGCGGGCACGACCGGGCCGGAGCGCTTCCTCGCCCAGATGGAAGTCGCCCCCACGCGCGAGCGCCTCGACGCCCTGGCGGCGGAGCTGACCGTCGGCGAGACCTTCTTCTTCCGTCACCCCGAGCAGCTGGACGCGCTGCGCTTCGACCTGCTGCCGCGCATGACGCGGCGCGCGCTGTCAGACGCCGCGCTGACCGGTGCGGCGCCGCAGCGCCTGCGGGTGCTCTCGGCAGGCTGCGCGTCGGGCGAGGAGGCCTACACGCTGGCGATCACGCTTCAGCGCGCGGGCCTGCAGGTGCAGGGGCTGGACTGGGAGGTGCTGGCCATCGACCTGAACCCGGCCGCGCTCGCGCGGGGCCTCGCCGCCCGCTACGGCGAATGGAGCCTGCGCGCGACGCCGGCCGAGTTGCGCGACCTGTGGTTCCGCCGCGTCGACAAGGCCGATGTGAACGAGGCGGACGGGGACAGCCGGGGCGGCCGCGGCTGGACGCCGATCCCGGGCATCCGCGAGCGGGTGCGCTTCGAGCAACGCCACCTTGGGCTGCCCGACGCCGGGTTCTGGACGCCGGCGCGCTTCGACGTCATCTTCTGCCGCAACGTGCTGATGTACCTGGAGCCCGCCGCGCTGCGACAGGCGATCCGCAACCTGACCGGTGCCCTGGCTCCCGGCGGGGTGCTGTTCGTCGGCCACGCCGAGACCCTGCGCGGGCACACCGACGCGCTGAGCCTGCGCCAGGCGCAAGGCTGCTTCTTCTACGAGCGCGAAGCCGCCGGCGTGGCGCGGCGCACCGAGCGGCCGGACGGCCAGCAGCGCCCGATCGTCGGCGCCCCGGGCGCCTCGCCCGAGGCCGGCGAGGAGACCGCGCTCGGCCTGGACCGCTGCCTGCCGCCGTCCTGGCCCTTTCCCTGGACCAGTGCCTCGGCCGCGCCCGGCGTGGCCCGCTCCGCGAGCGAGACCCGCGGCGCGCCGGCCGCCCCCGACTTGCAACGCGCGGACGCCTCCGGCCGCGATGGCGATCAGGCCCTGCTGGACGAAGCGCTGCGCCTGGTCGAGGCCGGCCTGATTGACGACGGCCTGCGCGCCTGCGCGCGGCTGAGCTCGCCCGAGCTCCCGTCCGCCCTGCAGGCCGAGGTGCTCTACCTCCAGGCCTTGGCGATGGAGGAGCGCGGCCAGCTGCCGTCGGCGGAATGGCACCACCAGCGCGCCGCGGCCAAGGACGCGGGCTTCGCGATGCCGCATCTGCGCCTGGGGCTGATGGCGCGCCGCCGCGGCGAGATCGTCGCCGCGCACCGCGAGTTGCGCCGGGCGCTGGCCTTGCTCGACGACGAGAGCGCCGCCCGGCTGCGCCGCTTCGGCGGCGGCTTCGAGCGGGATGACCTGCGGCGCCTGTGCCGCGACGAGATCGGAGAGGCCCACGCATGACGGAAGAGATCCGCCGCCAACTGCGCGATTGGCGCGAGACCTTCGATCGCGGCTTCGCCGAGCCGCGGCGTCATCGCGCCGACGACGCCACCTTCGACGTGCTGGGCATACGGATTGCCGGGGCCGCGTTCGCCCTGGACTTGGCCGATCTGGCCGGACTGCTGCCCGCGATGCCTCCCGTGCCCTACCCCGCCACCGCGCCCGGCCTGCTCGGACTGATCGGCCATCAGGGTCAGGTGTTGCCGCTGTATGACCTGCAGACCCTGATCGGCCACGGCGCCGCCCCCGCCGTCCACTGGTGGGCCGTCGCCCGCGCGGCGCCGCTGGCGCTGGCCTTCGAGGGCTTCGAGGGCCAGTGGCGCATCGCCGCCAGCGAGCGCCTGCAGCAGAGCGACGCCGCCGGCACCGGCTGGGCGGTGCGCTGCGGCGGCGCGCTGCGCCCGCTGATCGCGCTGGACGACGTGATCGCCACGGTCACCGGCCGGCTGGCGACAACGTCCGGCCTCGACGAGACAACGACCGCCGATCCGATCGGCTCATGACAGGGAGAACGCACATGTGGACCTTCGGCAGAAAGTTGACGGTGGGCTTCGCCCTGTCCTTCGCCTTGCTGTTGGTGATCGGGACGCTGTCCTACCGCGGGGTGGACGTGCTCACGCAGACCAGCTACCAGGTGGCGCACACCCATGCGGCGTTGAACCACGTCACCGCGCTGCTCAGCGCGATGAAGGACGCCGAGACCGCCCAGCGCGGCTACCTGTTGACGGGGGACGAGACCTACCTGGAGCCTTACCGACAGGCCACCACGGACCTGCCCAAGCTGCTGACGGAGCTCAAGAGCCTGATCCGGGACAACCCCGCGCAACAGTCGCGGCTCAACCAGGCGTCGCAGATGATCGACGGCCTGCTGACGTTGCACAAGGACCGGATCGACATGCGGCGCGGCAGCGGCGAGGACGCCGCGATGCGCCTAGTGCGCATGGGCGAGGGCAAGCGCCGCATGGACGAGCTGCGCGTGGTCGTCGGCCAGATGGAGGATGAGGAGGAGGACCTGCTCAAGCAGCGGGCCACCGAGGTCGAGCATGCGGCGGCCAACGTGCGCCAGGCCATCGTCTGGGGCACGTTGGCCGGCGCGGTGCTGGTGCTGATCGCGGCGATCACGCTGAGCCGCGCGCTGAGCGGCCAGGTCGGCTCCGCCGTGCGGCATGTCCAGCGCTCCTCCGCCGAGCTGCAGGCCGCCGCCAACCAGCAGGCCGCCGGCGCGCGCGAGACGGCGACCTCGATGACCGAGATCTCGACCACCATCTCCGAGCTGCTGGCCACCTCGCGCCAGATCGCCGAGAGCGCGCAGCGCGTGGTCGGCATCGCCGAGCAGACCGCGAGCTTCGCGCGCGGCGGCGACGGCACGCTGCAGGCCGCGCGCGAGACCATCGCCGCGATGCGGCGGCAGATCGACCTCGTGGTGGACCACATGCTGGACCTGGGCCGCAAGTCGCAGCAGATCGGCGTCGTGCTGGACCTGGTGGGCGAGCTCGCCGAGCAGACCAACATCCTGGCCATCAACGCCACCATCGAGGCCACGGTCGCGGGCGACGCGGGTCGGCGCTTCAGCGTGGTGGCGGACGAGATCCGCAAGCTCGCCGACCGCATGACCGCCTCGACCAAGGAGATCCGCGTGCAGATCGACGACGTGCGGGGCGCGGTCAACACCACGGTGATGGCGACGGAGACCGGCTCCAAGGCGGTCGACGCGGGCGCGCGCCAGTTCGACGACGTGGCCTCGACCTTCGGCCGCATCGCCTCGCTGGTCGTGACCACGACCGAGGCGGCGCGCGAGATCGAGCTGTCGACCAAGCAGCAGGCCACCGCGGTGGAGCAGCTCAACGTGGCGCTGTCCAACACGGCGCAGGCCTCGCGCGAGACCGAGGCCAGCTCCGGCCAGACCTCGCAGACGGCCACCGAGCTGGCCGAGATGTCGCGCGACCTGCTGCGCCTGGTCCAGGCCCAGCCGGCCTGAGCCGCGATCCGTCGATCCCCCGTACAGGACAACCGGCATCGTGGCCAAGGATCCCTACCGCTTCTTCCGCGTCGAGGCGCGCGATCTGCTCCGGCAGATGAGCGAGGCCGTGCTGGCCGCCGAGCAGGGCCCGGTGCCGGACCTGCCCGTCAAGCTGCTGCGGCTGGCCCATACGCTCAAGGGCGCGGCCAGCGTGGTGCGCCTGCCCGAGATCGCCGGCCACGCGCATGGCATCGAGGACCTGCTCACGCCCCTGCGCGACAGCGGCGCGGCGCCGGACCGGGCCGCGCTGGACGGACTGCTGATGCTGATCGACGCGGCCGGCGACGCGATCACCGCGCTCGACCCGGGCGAGGCGGGTGCCCGGGGTGCCACGGGCGCGCCGGGCCAGCCGGGCCTGGCCGGGGCCATCGGCGCGCCGGGCGTCGCCGGGCCACCGGGACCTCCGGGGGCCGCGGGCTCGCCGGGACCGGCGGAGCTCCCCGCGGATCCGTCGGCGACCGGGGCCGCGCTCGCGGCGCCTCCGCCCCGCCCCGACAAGTCCGCCGTCGACGACGCCCCCATTCCTGCCCTGCCGGACATCGCCCGGCAGTCGCCCGAGGAGCTGGATGCCGTCATCGCCCACATCGCGCAGACGCAGGGCCAGCTGGCGCCGATCGAGCGCGCCGCCGCGCTGGTGCGCGAGCTGCGCCTGGCGCTGGAGGGCCCGCAGGAGGTGCTGGCGGGTCCGCTGGCCCGCATCGAGGATCAGCTCGAGCGCGGCACGCGGCAGCTCGGGCGCGAGCTGGTCGCGCTGCGCGACAGCGCCGAGCAGTTGCGCCTGGTGCCGACCTCCAGCCTCTTCGCGCCGCTGCAGCGCGCCACGCGCGACGCGGCGCGCTCGCAGGACAAGCAGGCCCGCTTCGAGGGCCACGGCGGCGACGTCAAGCTCGACGGCGAGGTGCTCAACGCGCTGCTGGGCGCGCTGGTCCAGATGGTGCGCAATGCCCTCGCCCACGGCATCGAACTGCCGGCAGAGCGCATCGCCGCCGGCAAGCCGGCCCAGGGCCGCATCACGTTGACCGTCGAGCGGCGCGGCCGCGATGTGCTCTTCCGCTGCGAGGACGACGGCGCCGGCCTGGACCTGGATGCCGTGCGCCGCACCGCCGCCGCCAAGGGCCAGGCCGACGCCGCGCTGCTGGACGACGAGGCGCTGATCGAGCGCCTGCTGCGCGGCGGCCTGAGCACCGCGCGCCGCGTGGACGCGCTCGCGGGACGCGGCGTCGGCATGGACCTGGTGCGCGACACCGCCGATCGCCTCGGTGGCCGCCTCACGCTGCGCAGCACGCGCGGCCTGGGCACGACCCTGGAGCTGCTGGTGCCGGTGCAGATCGCCGCGCTGCGCGCGATCCAGGTCATCTCGGACGGGCTCTCGGCCTGGATTCCCCTGGACGCGGTGGAGTGCGTGCTGCAGCGCCCAACGCTGAACGGCCAGCACATCGCGCTCGAGGACGAGCTGCTGCCGCTCCTCCCGCTGACCGAGGTGCTGCGCCCCGGCGGCGCGGCGCCGGAGGCGGTCGCGCCGCGCTCGGCGCTGGTGCTGCGCGGTGGCGGCCAGCGCGCCGCGCTGGGCGTCGAGGCGCTGGACGGCATCGCCATCGTCGTGCTGCGGCCACCGCCCGCGTTGCTGCCGGCCTCCCCGCTGATCGCGGGTCTGGCGCTGGACGCGGCCCAGCAGCCGGTGCCGGTGCTCGCGCCCGAAGGCCTCACCGCCGCCGCGCGGCGCGCCCGCCCGCGCGCCGCCGCGCCGGCCCCGCGCACCGGGACCATCCTGGTCATCGACGACTCGCTCACCACCCGCATGCTCGAGCAGAGCATCCTGGAGGCGGCCGGCTACCGCGTCCACATGGCCGCCTCCGCCGAGGACGGCCTGGAGGCCGCGCGCCGCGAGCGCTATGCGCTGATCCTGGTCGACGTCGAGATGCCCGGCATGGACGGCTTCGAGTTCGTGAGCCGCATCCGCCAGGACGCCGCGCTGCGCGACGTGCCGGCGGTGCTGGTGACCTCGCGCAACGCGCCCGAGGACCTGGCGCGCGGCAAGGCCGTCGGCGCCGACGGCTACATCGTCAAGGGCGAGTTCGCGCAGAACGACTTCCTCGCGCAGGTCGCGCGCCTGGTGACCCGGTCGGCCGCGATCGCGTCGGCCTCCACGGTCGCGACGGCGTCGACCGCCCCCGCCACGGCCGACGACGACGGGGCCGCCCCATGAGCGGGTCCAAGCTGCGCGTGCTGGTGGTCGAGGACTCGATCACCGTGCTGGCCCACATCCGCGAGGTGCTCTCGGCGCAGAGCGACATCGAGATCGTCGGCGAGGCGCACGACGGCATGCAGGCCGTGGCCCTGTGCCAGCAGCTGCGGCCCGACGTCATCTCCATGGACATGATGCTGCCCGGCATGGACGGCCAGGCCGCGACCGAGGCCATCATGGCCCACTGCCCGACACCGATCCTGATCGTGTCCTCGTCGACCAACCGCGGCGAGCTGCTGCGCACCTACGAGGCGCTGGCCGCCGGCGCCGTCGAGGTGCTGGAGAAGCCCAGCGGCACGCAACCCGAGGGCGAGTGGGAGCGGCGCTACGTGACGCTGCTGCGCCTGGTGTCGCGCATCCGCGTGATCACGCATGTCCGCGCCCGCATCGCGGGTCGGCCCGCGCCGTCCGTCGCCGCCGCCGGCATGCCGCCGCCCGGACGGCGCGCGCTGCTGGCGCTGGGGGCGTCCACCGGCGGGCCCGGCGCGCTGATGAAGGTGCTGCAGTCGCTGCCCGCGCCGGCGCCCCTGCCGGTGCTCATCGTGATGCACATCAACGCCGTCTTCAGCCGCGGCTTCGCCGAGTGGCTGGACGCGCAGACCCCGCACCGCGTGCGCTACGCCCAGGGCGGCGAGCTGCTGCGCGAGCTCGCGGGTCAGGTCTTGCTCGCCCCGCCCGACAGCCACCTGATCGCGCGCGGCGGACAGCTGCATCTGAGCCACGCGCCGCCGCGGCATTCCTGCCGCCCGTCGGTGGACGTGCTCTTCGAATCACTGGCCGCCGAGATCGGCGCGGGCGTCGCCGCCGCGCTGCTGACCGGCATGGGCCGGGACGGCGCGGCCGGGCTGCTGGCGATCCGCCGCGCCGGCGGCGCGACGCTGGCCCAGGACGAGGCCAGTTCCATGGTGTACGGCATGCCGCGCGAGGCCGCCCAGCTGGGCGCCGCCGAGCGCATCCTGCCGCTGAACGAGATCGGTCCCGCCTTGTTGGGCTTGAGCGGTATGGCCTGGGGAGGAGCCCACTCATGAATGAAAAGACCTTGATCGTCGAGGACAGCCTCACGGTCCGGATGGATCTGCGCGAGGCCCTGGAGGACGCCGGCTTCGACTGCGTCGAATGCCCGACGCTGGCGACGGCGCGCGCCGCGCTGGCGCAGGGCACGCCCGCGCTGGTGCTGCTGGACAAGCAGCTGCCCGACGGCGACGGCGCGGCCTGGTTGAGCGAGCTGCGCGCCGCGCCCGGCGGCCAGGACTGCGTGGTGCTGATCCTGTCCAGCGCCTCGCAGGCCGGCGACCGGCTGCGCGGCCTGGCCCACGGCGCGGACGAGTACGTCGGCAAGCCCTACGACCGGCTCTACGTCGTCGATCGCGCGCGCGAGCTGGTGCGCCAGCGCCATGCGCTGCGCAGTGCCGGCGACGCGCTGAACCAGCCGCCCAGCGTGCTGCTGATCGACGACAGCGAGACCTTCCGCGAGGCGCTGCGCGAGGCCCTGGAACCCGCCGGCTATCGCATCCTGCTGGCGCCCAGCGGTGACGAAGGCCTGCGCCAGGCCGCCGCGCTGCGGCCCAACGCGGTGATCGTCGACCAGCACATGCCCGGCATGGACGGCGCGACCGTGATCCGCTCGCTGCGCCTGGACCCGGCGCTGCGCCACACGCCCTGCCTGCTGCTCACCGCCGACGAGGGCTACGAGGCCGAGCTGCGCGCGCTGGAAGCCGGCGCCGACGCCTTCGCCCGCAAGCAGGACGACGTCGACCTGATCCTGGCGCGCGTGGCCGCCATGCTGCGCAGCGCCAAGGCCAGCCTGCCCGAGCACGGCGCCAGCCTGCTCGGCCCCAAGCGGCTGCTGCTGGTGGACGACAGCGCCAACGTGCTGGCCGAACTCGGCGCCACGCTGCGCGACGACGGCTTCGACGTGATCGCGGCCGCCAGCGGCGAGCAGGCGCTGGAGCTGCTGTCGGTGCAGAGCGTGGACGCCATCCTGCTGGACGTGCAGATGCCGGGCATCGGCGGCCTGGAGACCTGCCGCCGCATCAAGGCCGCGCCGGCGCTGCGCGACATCCCGGTGCTGCTGCTCACCGCCTTCGACGGCCGGGAGACCATGCTGGCCGGGCTGGAGATCGGCGCGGACGACTACGTCGTCAAGGCGGGCGGCGAGGTGGAGCTGCTCAAGGCGCGGCTGCGCGCCCAGCTGCGCCGCAAGCAGTTCGAGGACGAAGCCCGCCGCACCCATGCCGAGCTGCACAACAGCGCGATGGAAGCCGCCGAGGCCCGCGCCGCGCGCGAGCTGGCCGACAGCCGCGCCGAACTGCTGGCCGTGCTGCAGCAGCGCAACGACGCGCTGGAGCAGCTCAACGCCGAGCTCAGCCGCGCCAGCAGCGCCAAGACCGCCTTCCTGTCGACCATGTCGCATGAGCTGCGCACGCCGCTGAACGCGGTGATCGGCTTCGCGCAGCTGATGCGCGACGGCGCCGCGGGCCCGGTCAGCGAGCGCCAGTCCGAGTTCTGCAACCACATCCACAACGCCGGCCAGCACCTGCTGTCCCTGGTCAACGACCTGCTGGACATGGCCAAGATCGAGGCCGGCCGCGTGGACCTGGACATCGAGCCGGTGGACCTGGACGAGCTGCTGGGCGACGCGCTGGCCATCGTCCAGGAGCGCGCGCGGCTAGGCAACATCCAGATGAACTTCTTCGGCGTGGGCGGCCATCAGCGCCTGTGCGTCGACCGCCGCCGGCTGCGGCAGATCATCTACAACCTGCTCTCCAACGCCGCCAAGTTCACGCCCAAGGGCGGGCAGATCCGGCTCGAGGCGCGCCGCGTGTCGCGGGCCCGCGCCCGCGAGGCGTTGCCCGGCTTCCCGCAGGGCCGGCGATCCGACCTGCCGCCGAGCGAGTACGCCGAGTTCGTCCAGATCAGCGTGACCGACAGCGGCATCGGCATTCCGGCCGACGGGCTGGACCGCCTGTTCCAGCCCTTCAACCAGATCCGCAACGCGCTGACGCACAAGGTCGAGGGCACGGGGCTGGGTCTGGCGACGGTGGCCCGGCTGGTGCAGCTGCACGACGGCGCGGTGGCCGTCAGCAGCGAGCCCGAGAAGGGGAGCTGCTTCACCTGCTGGCTGCCCTGGCGCGAGCCGGTGGTGCCCGACGTGATCCTGCCCGACGAGCCGAACGGCCGTCCGCTGGCGCTGGTCATCGAGCACAACGAGCAGGCGGCGACGCTGATCCAGACCCAGCTCAAGGGCGCGGGCTTCCGCGTACGCCACGTGCGCTCGGCCGAGGAGGCGCTGGAGCTCGCGCATCAGCTGCGCCCCGACCTGATCACGCTGGAGGTCAACCTGCCGGGTCTCGATGGCTGGGAGCTGCTGTCGCGGCTCAAGAACCTGCCGGGCTGGGCGCACATCCCGGTGGTTGTGGTGTCGGTGGACGCGGGCCAGGAGGTCGCGCTGTCGCTGGGCGCCTCGGCGGTGCTGCACAAGCCGGTCAGCCGCAAGGCGCTGACGCAGGAACTGCAGATGCTGGGCTTCAAGCCCACGGCCACGCGCAAGTTCCTGGTGCTGGCGATCAGCGACGCGCCGGGCGACCTGCAGTCGCTCAGCGCGCATCTGTCGCAGCCGGGCTTCTCGGTGCTGCGCGCCACCGGCGGCAAGGAGGGCATCGAGCTCGCGCGCCGCCACGTGCCCGACCTCATCGTGCTGGACCTGCTGATGGCGGAGGTCGACGGCATCGGCGTCGTCGAGGCGCTGCAGCGCGATCCGCTGACCGCCGCGATCCCGGTGATCGTGGTGGCCGCCTCGCAGCTGAGCGCGCGCGATCGCGAGCTGCTCAATCGCCATGTGCAGCGCGCCACGGCGCGGCAGCCGGCGGTCGACGCGGCCGCGGCGCCGGCCGGTGCCGCGCCCCCGCCGGTGCTACCCTCCGGCGCGCGGTCCTCGCCAGGGCCGCAAGGTCACTTCATGGACGAGGTCAAGCGCGCCATCAGCCGTACCAGCTGGGGCGACCTCGATCCGCTGGACGATTGACACGCCGACGCCTTGACGCGCGGAACGACACGGGAGCCCGATGCAGCCGAACGAGACGCCCTCCTCCTCCACCGCGCCGGCCACGACGCCGGACGCGGGCCTGCTGACCGTGGTCCTCGTCGAGGACTCGCTGACCATCCGCCGCCAGCTGCTGCAGCGGCTGGACGCGGTGCCCGGCCTGCGCGTGATCGGCGAGGCCGCCGACGAGACCACCGCCATCGCGCTGGTCACGGCGCTGCAGCCGAGGGCGGTGCTGCTGGACCTGTCGCTGGCGCAGGGCGGCTCCGGCCTGGCGGTGCTCAAGACGCTGCGCAAGCAGGGCTATGCCGGCCAGGTGCACGTGCTCTCCCATCAGACCGAGGCCTACCGCGCCGGCGTGCTCGCGGCGGGGGCCAACGGCTTCTTCGACAAGGCCGAGGAGCTCGACGTGATGCTGCGCCAGCTCACCGGTCACGCGGACCTGCCGATGCCCGCGCCGCTCGATGCCGACGCGCTGCACGGGCGTCTCGATCAGACGGTGCGGCTCGCGCTGCGCGATGGCTCGGAGGTCGTGGTGCACGTGATCGCGGGCCACGCGGCGGAACTGCCGCCCCTGGCCGCGCAGCTGATGGCGGGTCTGGAGGGCGGCGATCTCATCGGCTGGGCGGGTCGCGCGGACGCGCCGCTGCTGTGCGTCGTCCAGATCGACGCCGACGACGCGCCGCCGCTGCGGGAACGGCTGGACGTCCTCGCCCCCGATGTGCGGCTGGGCCGCGCGCGCCTGCCGGAGGACGCGCTGTCCGCCGGCGGCCTGATCGGCCTCGCGACGCTACGCGCGCTGGGCCAGCTGCCCGGCTGAGGGGGGCCGGGCGGGCCGACCGGGGACGGCCGGCCGCCACAAGACCGCCGCAAGACAGGTCGGATGGCTCGTTCGCGCCGGCCTCGATCGGCCAATGCCGCGCCATTCATCGCCGAACCGGCACCGAACTTCGCCGAAAAGCGCGAAACGCGTGTCGATGGCGCCACCGGATGCGACCTGGCACTTGAGTTGCCCCCCACTACTGGATTACCCTTTGTCGCTGGAGGTCATCGACCGTGGACGTTCTGCAACTGGACATCTCGGGCCGACCGCAGGCCTGGATCTCGACGAAGGAAGCAGCGGTGCTCTATGCCAGCGACGCCATCGCGTGGACGCTGGGGGACCCGTGCCACATCCTGCGCGGCGGCTACCAGCGCATCACGGGCCTGCAGTCGCGCATCGAGCTTCACCCCATCGTGGCCGTGCGCGGCGCGATTCCCAGCCGCGCCTGGCGCCAGTCGCCGGCGCTGTCCAACTTCAAGCTGTTCGCGCGCGACCGCCATGTCTGCGCGTACTGCGGCCACAGCTTCCATCCGGACCACCTGACGCGTGAGCACATCCAGCCGGTGTCGCGCGCCGGCAAGGACACCTGGATGAACTGCATCACCGCCTGCCGTGGCTGCAACGGCCGCAAGGGCAACCGCACCCCGGAGGAGGCGCACATGTCGCTGCTCTATCTCCCCTACGTGCCCAGCTTGCACGAGGACATGATCCTGCGCGGCCGCCGCATCCTGGCGGACCAGATGGAGTTCCTGCTCGCCAGCGTGCCGCGCTCGTCCCGGCTGTACGTGTCGTAGCGCGCGCCCTCCCCCATCCGACGGGGGCTTCCCTCATACCAAGACGTTATGGCGAGCTCACCCGCCCGGCCCTAGTCTGACGGGGTCGCACAGAGGGAGCTCCCCATGATGAACACGTCTTTCCATCGCATCCAGGTGCGGGTCGCGCATGCCGATCCGCTCGTGGCCGTGGGGCTCGCCACGGTGCTGGCCCGTCACGCGGACATCGAGCTCGTCGAGCATGAACAGGCCGAGCCGCGCGTCGTGATCACCGATTACGAGGGCGCGCTGAGCCTGGTCCATGAGCGTCGCTCGCCCCGCGCGCCGCGACCGCCCTTCCTGCAGGCGCCCGCGCGTCCCGAGGGCGCCAAGGTGCTGCTGCTCACCGCCAACGATCGCGAGCACGACGTGCGCTCGGCGCTGGAGGCCGGCGTCGAGGGCTATGCGGACCTGGGCTGCCACATCGAGGAGCTGGTCAACGGCGTGCGCCTGGTCGCGCGCGGCTCGCGCTACCTGAGCCAGCGCGCCGCGCAGCGCGTGGCCGCGAGCATGACCCGCAGCGCGCTCACCGAGCGCGAACGCGAGGTGCTGGGCGAGGTGGCGCTGGGCAAGAGCAACAAGGCGGTCGGGCAGACGCTGCGGATCTCCGCCGGCACGGTGAAGACGCACATGAAGGCGATCCTGGAAAAGCTCGGCGCCGCCACGCGCACCGAGGCCGCGGGCATCGCCCGCGAGCTGGGCCTGATCCCCTCGCCGCCGGTGCGTGCCGGGCGACTTGTGTAGAGTGATTGCCTGGGCCACGCGCCGCGGCGCGCGCCTTGCCCGTGAGCAGCAGGTAAAGACTTGTTGCCTGGTCAACGGTGGCGCGCGCGTGTTCGTTGGCCGGAAATCGACTGGAGTACGACATGAAGAAGCTCTTGATTGCGACGATGGTGGCGGCCCTGGCCGCGTGTTCCACGACGAGTCCCGATGTGATCCAGCGCGGTGACGCGCAGCGCCTGTCGCAGGTGCAGGATGCGACCGTGCTGTCGTGGCGTCCGGTGACGGTGGACGGGAGCCAGAGCGGTGCCGGCGCGGTGACCGGCGCGGTGGTGGGTGGCGTGGCCGGCGGCAGCGTCGGCGGCCATCGCGAGGGCCTGGTGGTCGGCGTGCTCGGCGCGGTGGCCGGCGCGGCGCTGGGCAATGCGGTGGAGCGCGGCGTGACCAAGGAACAGGCGGTGGAGATCATCGTCCAGCTGCGCAACGGCGAACGCCGGGCGATCGTCCAGGCGCAAGGCAACGAGAACTGGCAGTCGGGCGAGCCCGTCATGATCATCACCACCGGCGGCAAGGCCCGCGTGGTGCGCGGTCCGGCGCCGACGCGAACCAACTGAGTCCCGACGCCGGCCGCGGAGCCGGCCATGACTCGCCAAACGACAAGGGACCCTCGCGGGTCCCTTGGTCCATCGGTCTCGCGAGGCGCCCTCACTTCACCCGCTGCTTCTCCAGCTTGCGTGCCAGCGTGCGGCGATGCATGCCCAGGCGGCGGGCGGTTTCCGAGATGTTGAAGTCGGTCGCCGCCAGCGTCTCGTGGATGTGCTCCCACTCCAGCGTCTTGATCGAGGTCGTCGCGCGCGCGGTCACCTCGACGTCCGCGTCGCCGTCCGCGCGCGAGAACGCGGCCTCGATGTCATCGGTGTTCGCGGGCTTGGCCAGGTAGTGACGAGCGCCCAGCTTGATCGCCTCGACCGCGGTCGCGATGCTCGCGTAGCCGGTCAGCACGACGATGACCATCTCGTCATCCCGCTCGTGCAGCGCCTGCACGCAGGCCAGGCCCGAACCCCCGCCCGCCAGCTTCAGATCGACCACCGCGTACTCCGGACGCTCGTCCGGCGCGCGCTCGTCGAGCAGCTTCTGCACCTGCTCCAGGCTGGTCGCGCGCAGCACCTGATAGCCGCGACGCTCGAACGATCTCGCCAGCGTGCGCGCGAACGCGTCGTCGTCCTCGACGATCAGCAGCAGCCGGTCGGCATCGGCGGAAAGGTCATCCTGCATCATGGCCGCCATTGTCGGACAGTCCTTGCGGCGCGAGCGCGGAAAGCGGCATGCGGATCTCGACTTCCGCGCCGCCGCCCTCCTCCGCGTCGCGGTTGCGGGCCTGCAGGCGCCCGCCCAGCGAGCGCACCACGTTCAGCGCCAGGAACAGACCCAGCCCCCCACCCGCGCGGCCCTTGCTCGATTGATAGGGCTTGCCGAAGCGCTCCAGCATCTCCGGCAGGAAACCCGGCCCGCGATCGCGCACGCGCAGCACCAGCTGGCCATCCTCGATCAGCGCGCGCAGCATCACCGGATGGCCCGGCGCCGCCTCGAGGGCGTTGTCCAGGATGTTGTCGATCATCTGCTTGAGCCCGACGTCCGACACGATGCGCAGCGTCGGCAGGTCCGGATCGGGGCGGTACTCCAGGCCCTCGCGCGAGCGCGTCGCGCGCCAGTGCTCCACCAGCTCGCCCAGGAAGGCCTGCAGCGTGGTCACCACCGGCGACTCGCCGCGCAACTCGCCCGCCGACATCAGGATCCCGCTCACGATCGCCTTGCAGCGCTTGAGCTGGACCTGCATCTCCTCGATCTCCTCGCGCAGCTCCGGGTCGCCGGCGAAGGGCGCCATGCGCGACCAGTCGCCCAGGATCACCGACAAGGTCGCCAGCGGCGTGCCCAGCTCGTGCGCGGCGCCCGAGGCGAGCAGGCCCATGCGGACGATGTGCTCCTCTTCCGCCGCGCGCTGGCGCAGGTCGGCCAGGCGCGCGTCGCGCGTGCGCAGGTTGCGCCCGATGCGCTGGATGAAGATCACCAGCAGCCCCGCGTTGATCGCGAAGCAGATCAGCAATCCGCCGATGTAGTGCGTGGGCAGCGCCAGGCCGGCCATGTCCGGCACCAGCAGCGGCTGATGCCACTGCGTCAGCGCGATGAAGCAGCCGCCCGTCAGTCCCACCATGAACCAGATGTAGCGCGAGGGCAGCAGCACCGCGCCCACCGCGATCTGCAGCAGGAACAGGAAGATGAAGGGATTGGTGACGCCGCCGCTGTAGTACAGCTGGCCGCTCAGCACCGCGACGTCCACCAGCAGGCCCGCGAAGAGCTCGGCATTGCGGACGCTGGGCATCCAGCGCGCGCGCAGCCAGCAGGCCAGGTTGAACAGCACCAGCACCGCCAGCAGGGTCAGCATCTCCGGCATCGGCAGCCGGATGTGCAGCGCGTAGTGCACCGACAGCACCGTCGCGAACTGGCCCGCCGCCGCCAGCCAGCGCAGCTGCACCAGCTGCAGCAGGTTGTTGCGGCCGGCCTCGAGCGCGCGGACCTCGTTGATGGCGTTCAGCGCCGCGCCGTCCTCGCCGTCCAGATAGCGGCTGTCGTCGGGATGGTCGTCGTCGGGATCGGGAGGAGCGAGCGGCATCGCGGGCGTCGGAGGAGTCGTCGTCGGAGTCGGCGAGCAGGGACCCGCGGGGTCAGGCCGTGCCGGACGCGGCAGCGCGCCGGCGCGGCTCGATGCGCCACAGGTAGAAGGCGATGCCCGCCACCATCGCGGCCATCGCGAACCAGGTCAGCGCGTACTGCAGGTGGTGGTTGTTGAAGCGCACCACCGTCAGGCCGCCACGCGGCCAGCGCGTCTGGTCGTCGGCCGCGGCGGCGTCGACGAAGTAAGGCGCCACCGGCCCTTCGACGCTGCGCGCCTTGGCGATGGCCTCGACGTCACGCGAGTACCAGCGGTCCTGCTCCGGCGCGTTCTTGCGCAGCAGGTCGCCGCCCGGCTCGGGCAGGCGCAGCAGGCCGACGACACGATCCTCGCCCTGCGTCTCGGACGCGGTGCGCGAGGCGCGGGTCTTGAACTCCGGCGTCACGAAGCCGCGGTTCACCAGCACCCAGTCGCCCTGCGTCGTGCGCAGCGGCGTGAGCACCCAGTAGCCGGTGCCGAGCTCGGTGCTCGCGCCCACCAGGGTCTCGCGCGAGTGATCGAAGGTCCCGATCAGCAGGACCTTGCGGTACTCGTCATCGGCCTTGTTGATCGAGGTCCAGTGCGCCGCGTCGGGCGCCCTCACCGGCGCGGCGGCCAGGCGCTGGTCTACGCGCGCGATCAGGTCTTCCTTCCAGCCCAGACGCTGCACCTGCCAGAGGCCCAGCGCGAGGAAGGCCACAAACGAAAGGGCCGCGCCCAGCAGCAGCGCCCAGAAGGCGCCGCCGCGGCGCGGCCGCTGCGGTTCCCGGATGGTCTCGGCCATCAGGGCATGTTGCGCATGTCGTGGATGGGCATCATGTTGCTGTTCAGGTGGAACATGACCCAGATCGAGCCCGCCAGCATGATCACCACCACCGCGATCGTGAAGATCAGCGACAGCATGGACCAGCCGCCTTCGACCTTCGAGTTCATGTGCAGGAAGTACACCATGTGCACCACGATCTGCACCGCCGCGAAGACCAGCAGGACGATGCCCGTGGTGCTCGCCGACGGAATGATCTTGGCCATCACCAGCCAGAACGGGATCGCCGTCAGGACCACCGACAGGATGAAGCCGATCAGGTAGCCCTTGACCGTGGCGTGATAGCCGACGTCGTCGTGGTCGTCATGGCCGTGGCCATGATCGTGGTTGTGGTCGTTGTGGTTGCCGCTCATCACAGCGCTCCCATCAGGTAGACGAAGGTGAAGACACCGATCCAGATCACGTCCAGGAAGTGCCAGAACATCGACAGGCAGATCAGGCGGCGCTTGTTCTCCTTGGTCAGGCCGAACTTGGCCACCTGGAACATCAGCGTCACCAGCCAGATCGAGCCGAAGGTCACGTGCAGGCCGTGGGTGCCCACCAGCGTGAAGAACGACGACAGGAAGGCGCTGCGCTGCGGGCCCGCGCCCTCGTGGATCAGGTGCGCGAACTCGTAGAGCTCCACGCCCAGGAAGCACAGGCCCAGGATGCCGGTGATCGCCAGCCAGCCCAGGACGCCGGACTTCTTGTTGCCCAGCATCTTGATCATGGCGAAGCCATAGGTGATCGACGAGAGCAGCAGGAAGCCGGTGTTGAGCGCCACCAGCGGCAGGTCGAAGAGGTCCGCCCCCGACGGGCCGGCCGCGTAGCTGCGGCCCAGGACCGCATACGCCGCGAACAGCACCGCGAAGATCAGGCAGTCGCTCATCAGGTAGATCCAGAACCCGAGGAGCGTGCCGTGCTGCGGATGATGGTCGCCGTTGTCGTAGAACACCGGCGTGCCGGTGTTGTTCGTCATGGTCGTTGCTTGCATATTGGATATCGCTCGCTGCGGATTCAGGCCTGGGCGGCCAGCACCTTCGTGCGGGCGTCCTCCGTGCGCGTCACTTCATCGGCCTTGATGTAGTAGTCGCGCTTGTAGTTGAAGGTGTGGACGATCGCCGCGATCACCGTCACCGCGAACGCCACGCCGGCCACCAGCCACATGTGCCAGATCAGCGCGAAGCCCACCAGGGTCGACAGGCCCGCCAGGATCACGCCGGCGGCGGTGTTCTTGGGCATGTGGATGTCCTGGAAGTTGGCGGTCGGACGCTGATGGCCGCGGGTCTTCATGTCGTGCCACGCGTCGTGGTCATGCACCACCGGCGTGAACGCGAAGTTGTACTGCGGCGGGGGCGACGAGGTCGACCACTCCAGCGTGCGGCCGTTCCAGGGGTCGCCCGTCACGTCGCGCAGCTCGTCGCGCTTGATGTAGGAGACCACCAGCTGGATCAGGAAGCTGCCGATGCCCGCGGCGATCAGCAGCGCGCCGAAGGCGGCGATCTGGAACCAGATCTGCAGCGACGGATCGTCGAAGTGGCTCATGCGGCGGGTCACGCCCATCAGGCCCAGCACGTACAGCGGCGTGAAGGCGACGAAGAAGCCGATCTGCCAGAACCAGAACGAGCACTTGCCCCAGAACGGATCCAGCTTGTAGCCGAAGGCCTTCGGGAACCAGAACGAGATGCCCGCCAGCAGGCCGAACAGCACGCCGCCGATGATCACGTTGTGGAAGTGGGCGATCAGGAACAGCGAGTTGTGCAGCACGAAGTCCGCGGGCGGAACCGCCAGCAGCACGCCGGTCATGCCGCCGATCACGAAGGTGACCATGAAGCCGACGGTCCAGTACATCGGGACCTCGAACTTGATGCGGCCACGGTACATCGTGAACAGCCAGTTGAAGATCTTCGCGCCCGTCGGGATCGAGATGATCATCGTCGTGATGCCGAAGAACGAGTTGACGCTGGCACCCGAGCCCATCGTGAAGAAGTGGTGCAGCCACACCAGGTACGACAGGATGGTGATCACGACGGTCGCGTAGACCATCGAGGCGTAGCCGAACAGCTTCTTCTGGCTGAAGGTCGAGACGACCTCAGAGAAGATGCCGAAGGCCGGCAGCACCAGGATGTAGACCTCGGGGTGGCCCCAGATCCAGATCAGGTTGACGTACATCATGGCGTTGCCGCCGAGGTCCGTCGTGAAGAAGTTGGTGCCGACGTAACGGTCCAGCGACAGCAGCGCCAGGGCCGCGGTCAGGATCGGGAACGAGGCCACGATCAGGATGTTCGAGCACAGCGAGGTCCAGGTGAAGACCGGCATCTTCATCATGGTCATGCCCGGCGCGCGCATCTTGATGATGGTCGCGATCAGGTTGATGCCGGACAGCGTCGTGCCGACACCGGCGACCTGCAGGCCCCAGATGTAGTAGTCGACCCCCACCCCCGGACTCGCCAGGATGCCCGACAGCGGCGGGTAGGCCAGCCAGCCGGTGCGCGCGAACTCGCCGATGAACAGCGACAGCATGACCAGCACGGCGCCGCCGGTGGTCATCCAGAAGCTGAAGTTGTTCAGGAAGGGGAAGGCCACGTCGCGGGCGCCGATCTGCAGCGGCACCACGAAGTTCATGAAGCCCGTGATCAGCGGCATCGCCACGAAGAAGATCATGATCACGCCGTGGGCGGTGAAGACCTGGTCGTAGTGGTGCGGCGGCAGGAAGCCGAGCTGGTCGCCGAAGGCGATGGCCTGCTGGGCGCGCATCATGACCGCGTCGGCGAAGCCGCGCAGCAGCATGACCAGACCCAGCACGATGTACATGATGCCGATCTTCTTGTGGTCGATGCTGGTCGCCCAGTCACGCCAGAAGGGGCCCCAGAGCCGGAACTTGGTCATCAGCGCGAGGACGAACAGTCCGCCCAGCGCCACGGCCGCGAAAGTGCCGATCAGGATCGGCTCGTGATAAGGAATCGCCTCGAGACTGAGGCGTCCGAAGATGAGCTTTTGAGCGTCAATCATCTTGGATCTCGGTAGTGCGCGAGCCCGGCGCCGCTGCGATCAGCGAAGCCGGGCCGACGGGTCAGTTACGGGTGGCCGAGGCCTGCCACTGGGAGGCGTACTGCCCCGCGTTGTCGGGGGTGCACAGCGAAGCGACGAAAACGCGCTTCTGCTCATTGCTCCAGGGCTTGCTGGCCAGGCCGTCGATGGCGCCCTTGCCGCCGCCGCCGGCGGCGTCGATCGCCATCATCTGGCCCATGCACATCTTCGAGCCGTCGACGCAGCGGTTCACGACCGCGTCGAACAGGCCCGGAGCGACGCTGGCGAAACGACGCACCGGCTGACGCTCGGACGGCTTCTCCAGGTCGAGGTACATCTCCTTGGTCAGCGCCACGCCGTCGGCCTTGTTGCGCTCGACCCAGGCGGCGAACTCGTCGTTCGACAGGCCGTGGAACTTGAAGCGCATGTGCGAGAAGCCGTCGCCGCTGAAGTTGGACGAGAAGCCGTCGTACACGCCGGGCTTGTTGATGACCGCGTGCAGCTGGCTCTGCATGCCGGGCATCGCGTAGATCATGCCGGCCATGGCGGGCACGTAGAACGCGTTCATCACGGTCGACGAGCTGATCTTGAAGTGGATCGGACGATCCACCGGCGCGGCCAGTTCGTTGACGGTGGCGATGCCCTGTTCCGGATAGATGAACAGCCACTTCCAGTCCAGCGCCACGACCTCGACGGTCAGCGGCTCCACGCCGGTCGGGATCGCGCGCTGCGCGTCCAGACGCTCCAGCGGGCGGAACGGATCGAGCTTGTGCGTCGAGATCCAGGTCATCGCGCCCAGCGCGATGATGATCAGCAGGGGCGCGCCCCAGATGATCAGTTCCAGCCGCGTCGAGTGGTCCCACTCCGGCGAGTAGGTCGCGTCCTTGTTGGAAGCGCGGTATCGGAACGCGAAGACCAGCGTCAGGATGATCACCGGGACGATGATCAGCAGCATCAGCAAGGTCGAGGCGACGATGAGTTGCGCTTGCTGGTTCGCGATGTCGCCCGAAGGCTTCATCACGACCATGTTGCAGGCGGAGAGGGGGAGCGCCAGCGCGAGCAGCCCGAATCGGGCCAGTCTGCGGGCAAGGCTTGTGTTTAGTGATGCTTTGAGGTACATGGGACTTCAGCAAACCAGCAGGCGTAGTTCACGCGGGACCCCCTCCAGGCTTCCCGGGACCGCGTCGAAACCTGGGGGTTTGTCCTGCGGAGGGAAAGCGATAAAGGGGAAAACGACACTTGTCGACCGTTGCACGCCGGGCGCAGATTTTGCCCGATTGACTCAAACCAACTATTGGACATTTTGTCCCAGGTAGGAGACGTATGAACAGCAGCACCCTTTCGACAGCCGGGCAACACCTGTCCACCGTCGGGCAACCGCTGCCCCGGGGGAACGGCGTCGCGACGCAGGAGGAGCAGGACGCGGTCGCCCCGGGCGACATCGCGGTCGGCGTGGTCATCGGACGGGCGTCGGAGTACTTCGACTTCTTCGTCTACGGGATCGCCTCGGTCCTGGTCTTCCCGACCATCTTCTTCCCCCACCTGGAGCGGCTGGAGGGCACCCTGTGGGCCTTCGCGCTGCTGGCGCTGGCCTTCGTGGTCCGGCCCATCGGGACCATGGTCGGCATGGAGATCCAGCGCCGCTTCGGCCGCAGCGTGAAGCTGACGGTGGCCCTGTTCCTGCTGGGCATCTCCACCTGCACGATCGCCGTGCTGCCCGGCTTCAACGCCTGGGGCGGTGCGGCCATCGCCCTGCTGGCCGCCTGCCGCATCGGGCAAGGCCTGGCGCTGGGCGGCTCCTGGGACGGCCTCCCGTCCCTGCTGGCCCTGAACGCGCCCCCGGGGCGCCGCGGCTGGTACGCCATGCTGGGCCAGCTGGGCGCCCCCATCGGCTTCCTGATCGCGGCCGCGATCTACGCCTACCTGTGGAGCAGCCTGGCGACGGTGGACTTCCTGAGCTGGGGCTGGCGCTATCCCTTCTTCGCCGCCTTCGCGATCAACGTGGTGGCGCTGTTCGCCCGCCTGCGCCTGGTCGTGACCCACGAGTACGAGAAGAACCTCGAGGAGCACGAGCTCGACCCCGCCGACACCGGCGAGCTGTTCTCTCAGCAGGGCTACAACGTCTTCATCGGCGCCTTCGCGGCCCTGGCGAGCTACGCCCTCTTCCACATCGTCACGGTGTTCCCGCTGTCCTGGGTGATGCTCTACGGGGACCAGAACGTCACGCAGTTCCTGATCGTCCAGGTCATCGGCGCCCTGCTGGCGGCGGCGGCGATGCCGATCTCGGGCATGGTGGCCGACCGCATCGGGCGGCGCAGCACCCTGGGCACCCTGGCCACGACCATCGGCATCTTCAGCCTGTTCACGCCCATCCTGCTGGACAGCGGCAGCATGGGTCAGAACATCTTCATCCTGGTGGGCTTCGTCCTGCTGGGGCTGTCCTACGGCCAGGCGGCGGGCGCGGTGACGTCCAACTTCCTGCCCCGCTTCCGCTACACCGGCGCGGCGCTGACCTCGGATCTGGCCTGGCTGATCGGCGCGGCCTTCGCGCCGCTGGTGGCCCTGGGGCTGTCGGCGCACTACGGGCTGTGGGCGGTGACCGCCTACCTGCTGTCCGGCGCGATCTGCACGCTGGTGGCCCTGCGGACCAACCGCATGCTCCAGATGAAGGACAAGGACTGACGGGGCGCCTGACGCCCAAAGTCGTGACATGTGCTTGACAGCCAGCGACGCCTAAAAGCAACGCAGGCAGCAGCAAATGCCCGACGGCCGATCGACAGATCGGCCGTTTTTCATTGCGCTGTCGATCTATCGCCCTCCGCAATAACCCTATGAAATTAGTTAGCAAGCTATCTATCTAGAATTCGGGGCATGACCTCCTCGACCGACAAGCCCGAGCGCACGCTGACCCGCACCGCCCGCGAGACGGCCCTCATGAAGGTGGGCGTGACGCTGCCGGTACTGGAGCGGGCGTATCGCGCCCGCGCCAATCTGGCGATCGCCCATGTCGGTCTGTCACAGGCACTGGCCTGGCCGCTGGTGATGATCGGCCGTCAGGGCGACGGCTTGCGCCAGGGCGAGCTGGCCACGCTGCTGGGCATCGAGGGCCCCTCGCTGACGCGCTCGCTGGACCAGCTGATCGCGGGCGGCTTCATCGAGCGCCACGAGGATCCCGACGACCGTCGCGCCAAGACCTTGCACCTGACCGCGCTGGGCGCCGACGCCTGCGAGCAGATCGAGGTCACGCTGCGCGACCTGCGCAACGAGCTCTACCAAGGCATCCCCGACGCGGACATCGAAGCCGCGCTGCGGGTCTTCTCCACCCTGGCCGAACGCGTCGGCGCCCCGCAACCGACGGTGCCGCCGCGGCGCAAGTGAAGCCGCCCCGAGAGGTCCCGCGCTCATGAAGTTCCCCACCCTCCCCGCCTTCCGCATGCCGCGCCTGCCGGCCCTGCCCAGGCTGCCGGCCGTCTTCACGCCCGGCTTCACCCGCGCGGAATGGATCTTCTCGTTCAAGGCCTTCGCGGCGGCGATGCTGGCGGTGTTCCTCGCCAGCTGGGCCGGCCAGCCGCGGCCGTTCTGGGCGCTGATGACGGCCTACGTCGTCGCGCACCCGATGGCCGGCGCGGTGCGCTCCAAGGGCCTGTTCCGTTTCCTGGGCACGCTGGTGGGCAGCACCGCGGCGGTGCTGATGGTGCCGCGCTTCGTGAACGCGCCGGAGCTGCTCAGCCTGGCGCTGGCGCTGTGGGTCGCGGGCTGCCTGACCCTCTCGCTGCGCGACCGCACGCCGCGCGCCTACGCCTTCATGCTGGCCGGCTACACGGCCGCGCTGATCGGCTTCCCGGCCGTCGACACGCCGCTGACCATCTTCGACACCGCCGTGGCGCGGGTCGAGGAGATCGGCCTGGGCATCCTGTCCGCCTCGCTGATCCACAGTCTGGTGCTGCCCAACAGCCTGGCGTCCTCGGTGCTGGGGCTGCTGGACCGCACGCTGGGCGACACCCGCGCCTGGCTGGGCGACATCGCCTCCCGCCAGGACGGCGGCGCCGACCGCCGCCGCGTCGCGGGCGACATCACCCAGCTGCGGCTGCTGTCCATCCACATTCCCTTCGACACCAGCCACCTGCGCTGGACCGCCGACGCCGTCCATGCGATGCAGGACCACGTCGCCGCGCTGACGCCGCTGCTGGCGGGCGTGGAGGATCGGCTCGAGGCGCTGGAGGCGCACGGCGGCATCCCCGACGACGTGCGGGCGCTGCTGGACCGGCTCGGCCCCTGGCTGGCGCTCCCGGCCGCGCGTGCCGAGGCCGAGCTGCCGGCGCTGCGCCAGCGCGTCGCGGCGCTCACCGACGAGACCCGCCGCACGCAGCTCGCCGACGACCCGTGGGCGCGCCTGCTGCGCGTGGCGCTGGCGGAGCGGCTGGATCGGCTGCTCGACGGCTGGCTGCACTGCGTGCAGCTGCGCTCGGACATCGACCTGGGGTTGAGCGGCGCGCCCATGCCCTCGCGCGCCGTGTCGGCGCCCAGCGGCCACACGCTGCACCGCGACATGGGCATGGCCCTGTGGTCCGGCGCGGCCGCGCTGATCGCGATCCTGGTCTGCTGCGCGTTCTGGATCCTGACCGGCTGGTCCATGGGGTCGGCGGCCGCGATGATGGCCGCGATCTTCTGCTGCTTCTTCGCGGCGATGGACGACCCCGTCCCCGCGATCAACGGCTTCCTGCACTGGACCGTGCTGTCCATGCCCGTCGGCGCGCTCTACGTGCTGGTGCTGCTGCCGCTGGTGCAGGACATGTGGACGCTGATGGCCGTCTGCGCGCCGATCTTCCTGATCATCGGCTGCTACGTCGGCCGCCCGACCACGGTGGGCGCCGCCCTGCCCTTCCTGTTCGGCGTGATCGGCACGCTGGTGATGCACGACACCTCGCAGGTGGACCTGACCAGCTTCCTGAACTCGATGCTGGGCCAGTTGGCCGGCGTCTTCGTGGCGGCCCGGGTGACGCGGCTGATGCGCTCGGTCGGCGCCGACTGGAGCGCCCGCCGTATCCAGCGCACCACCTGGCGCGAACTGGACGACCTGGTCCGCCTGCCGCGCTCGGCCGCGCGCGGCCAGGCCTATCTGCTGCGCATGCTGGACCGCATCTCGCTGCTGGCGCCGCGCGTGGCGCAGTCGGGCGGCTCGGTGCCCGGCGTGCCGACCGACGACGCCCTGCGCGACCTGCGCATCGGCGCCAACCTGGTCGCGCTGCAGAGCGTGCGCGAGCGCCTGCCCGCCGTGCCGCTGCGTCCGCTGATGGACGCGCTGTCCGCCTGGCTGCGGAACCGCATCGGCGGCGATCTGGGCGCCGCGCCGGACACGCTGCGCGAGCGCCTGGACGACACGCTCGCCCGCATCGTGCGCGCCTACCCGCCGCTGGCCCCGCTGCCTGACGAGGTCCGCCCCGCCGCCTCCGCGCTGCTGGGCCTGCGCCGCAACCTGTTCCCCGAGGCGCCGCCGGCGCCGCTGTTCATCGCGGAGCCCGTCGACGAACGGGGGCCTGAGCCCGCCTTCGACGCCGCCGACGAGGTCGACGAGATGGATGACGTCGACGCCTCCGCGCCCGACGCGGACACCTTCCCCACGACCGACGCCGCGCAAGCGCCGGCCGCTACCCCCACCCACGAGGAGAACCGGGCATGACCGGCGCCGTCGATTTCTTCGGGCTCTACCTGCCCTGGCTGATGCCGCTGGCGGCCGTCGCGCTGCTGGCGCTCGCGCTCGTGCGGCGCGTGCTCGCCTGGACCGGCGCCTATCGCTGGATCTGGCATCCGGCGCTCTTCGACATGGCCCTGTACGTCGTGCTGCTCTGGGGCCTGAGCGCCGCCTCGCTGCGCGTGCTGCACCCCGGCTGACGACGCGTCCCACTCCACCAGCCAGCGCCCTCGCGCTGCCCGAACACCTGATTGATGCCGGTCCGCCGGCCCCGACGACATGACTTCCTCCGCATCCTCCTTCACCTGGCGCCGCGCGGTCTCCATCCTGGTGACCCTGCTCGTGGTGGCCGCCGCGCTGTGGGCCGCCTCGCGCCTGTGGGACCGCTACGAGCTCCAGCCCTGGACCCGCGACGGCCGCGTGCGCGCCAACGTCGTGCAGATCGCGCCGGACGTGTCGGGCCTGGTCACCGCCGTGCCGGTGCAGGACAACCAGGAAGTCGCGGCCGGCGCGCTGCTGTTCGAGGTCGACCGCGCCCGCTACGAGCTCGCGCTGCGCCAGGCGCAGGCGCAGCTCTCGGCGCAGAAGGTCGCGCTGGCACAGGCCCTGCGCGAGGCCGACCGCAACAGCGGCCTGGGCAGCCTGGTCTCGCAGGAAGCGCGCGAGCAGACCCGAAGCCGCGCCGAGCAGTCGCGCGCCGCGGTCGCGCAGGCCGAGGTCGCCGTCGACAGCGCCAAGCTCAACCTGGCGCGCGCCGAGATCCGCGCGCCGTCGGCCGGCACCATCACCAACTTCGACCTGCGCCAGGGCGCCTACGCCAGCGCCGGCCATCCGGTGCTGGCCCTGGTGGACGCGCAGTCGCTCTACGTCGAGGGCTACTTCGAGGAGACCAAGCTGGCGCGCATCCATGTCGGCGATGCCGTCGAGATCCTGCCGATGGGCGCGAGCCACCCGCTCAAGGGCCATGTGGAGAGCTTCTCGGCCGGCATCGCGGACCGTGATCGCAGCACCAGCGCCAACCTGCTGCCCAGCGTGAACCCGAGCTTCAACTGGGTCCGCCTGCCACAGCGCGTGCCGGTGCGGGTGAAGCTGGATCCGCTGCCGGCCGGCGAGCGCCTGGTTGCCGGCCAGACCGTCACCGTGCAGGTGCTGTCCGGCACCGCGTCCGCGCCGCCCGCCGCGCCCGCCAAGGCACAGGCCGTGGCGCCGACCGCGTCGCAGCCGCGGACCACCCAGCGAGGTTGAGACCATGAGCACCCCACACCTGCCCGGGCCGAGGCACGCCGCCGCCCCGCGGCCCGCCCGACGCTTCGCGCCCCTCCTGGCGCTGATCGCGGCCGCCGCGCTGGCGGCCTGCTCCACCGCGCCGAAGGGCCCCGACTACCAGGTGCCGGCCGACGCCGCCCTGCTCAAGCCGCGCGCCTCCGGATCCTTCGCCGAGCAGCAACGCGCCGCCGCCGAGGCGACGACGGCCGCGGCGCCCGCGCCCTTCGATGCGCAGCCGCTGCCCGCGCACTGGTGGCGCCTGTTCCAGGACGCGCGCCTGGACGCGCTGGTGGAGAAGGCCTTCGCCCACAACACCGACCTGCGCCAGGCCGCCGCCAACCTCGAGCGCGTGCAGGCCATGGAGACCGAGGTCGCCGGCGGCGAGAAGCCGACGATCAGCGTCAACGGCGGTCCCAGCTACGGCCATCCGTCCGGGCTGTCGATGCTGAAGAAGGACTACGTGCCGCCCGACACCTACCGCTACAGCGCGGGCGTCGGCCTGTCCTACCAGCTGGACCTGTTCGGCCAGATCCGTCGCGCGATCGAGTCCTCCCACGCCAGCACCGAGGCCGCGCAGGCCGCGCTGGATCTGGTGAAGGTCAACGTCGCCGCCAGCACCGCGCGCGCCTATGCCGAGGCTTGCGCCACGGGTCAGCGGCTGGACGCCGCGACGCAGTCGGTCGAGCTCCAGCGTCAGGCGCTCGAGCTCACGGAGAAGCTGCAGCACGCCGGCCGCGTCGGCGAGATCGACGCGGCCCGCGCCCGCAGCCAGCTGCAGCAGCTCAAGGCCGCGCTGCCGCCCTTGCTGGCGCAACGCCAGTCGGCGCTGTACCGGCTCGCGACGCTGACCGGCGATCTGCCCGAGGATTTCCCGCGCGACCTGGCCGAGTGCCACATCGCCCCGCAGGTCGCCGGCACCCTCCCGGTGGGCGACGGCGCCGCGCTGCTGCGCCGCCGGCCCGACATCCGCCAGGCCGAACGCGAACTGCATGCCGCCACGGCGCGCATCGGCGTGGCCATCGCGGACCGCTATCCGAAGATCTCGCTGGGCCTGTCGGCCGCGTCGGCCGGCACGCTGGCAGGCTTCGGCAAGAGCGACGCGCTGAGCTGGAGCCTGGGCCCGCTGATCTCCTGGACGCTGCCCAACACCGGCGTCGCCGATGCCCGCATCGCGCAGGCCGAGGCCGGCACCCGGCAGGCCGCCGCGCGCTTCGACGGCACGGTGCTGAACGCGCTGCGCGAGACCGAGACCGCGCTCAACCAGTACGCCCGCGAGCTCGACCGCAAGGCCGCGCTGCAGGCCTCGCGCGAAGAGGCCGCCCTCGTGGCGGGCCAGGCGCGCCGGCTCTACCAAGGCGGCAAGGTCGGCTACCTGGACGCGCTCGATGCCGAGCGCGCGCTGGCCGCCAGCGACGCGGCCCTGGCCGCGTCCGAGGCCACGCTGATCGACGAGCAGGTCCAGCTCTTCATGGCGCTGGGCGGCGGCTGGGAAGCCGACACCCAGACGGCCGGCCGGAAATGAGACACGCCGCATGACGCGGCGTGTTCGTGGATCAGTGAGACGGGGAGTCGCGCCAGCGCGGCACCCCGCTCGCTTTACGGGTAGCTGATCGTCAGCGTGTAGCTGGCGGTCGTGCTGTAGCCCGCGTACGGGATCACCTTGATGTAGACCGTCTGCGCGGTCGCGCCATTCTGGTAGGTCAGCGACTCGTTGCTGCCCACGCCTTCCGAGCGCGCCAGACCGGAGCCGTTGGCCTTCACCACGTACAGGTCGTAGTCGATGCTCGACGAGGACGGGCCGACCATGTCCACGCGCAGGCGCTGGTTGGCGGCCAGGTTGACCTTGTAGAAGTCCTTGTCGTTGTCGCTGCTGATGAAGCCGGTGATCGACGTGCGGTTGCCCACGTCGTTGGCGGCGGCGACGGTGTCGTTGGGCTCCACCTCGTCGGCGGCGTTGACCGGATTGCTCACCGTGAAGGCCGCCGGCTGCGAGGTCGCGGTGTTGCCCGCGGCGTCATAGGCCTTGGCCACCAGGCTGTGGCTGCCGTTGGTCAGCTGCGTCGACGGGACGGCCAGGGTGTACGGGGCGCTGGTGACGATGTCGCGCAGCACGCCGTCCAGCCAGAACTCCACCTTGGTCACGCCGACGTTGTCGCTGGCGTTGGCCGAGAAGGTGATCGTGCCGCTGGTCCCCGAGACCGAGGCGGTGACCGTCGGCGCCACGGTGTCGCCGCCCGACACGCCCTGGTTGACCCAGATCGGCGCGGACCACAGCACCTTGCCGTCGTCCTGCGTGACCTTGGCGTAGTAGAAGTGCTTGCCGTTGGCCGGGGTGATGGTGGCCGTCGGGCTGCTGCTCAGCAGCGTGACCGTGCCGTTGCGGCCGGGCACGCCCTCCCAGATCTCCGTCGCGACCACGGTGCGGCCGTTCGGGTTGTAGAAGCCCACGTTCATGGACAGCGAGCCGCTGTTGTCGAAGCGCTCGCCCATGATCTTGCCGTTGGCGCTGAAGATCAGCTGCGAGTTCTTGTCCAGCGTCGCGAAGACGCGGCGCGCCTTCAGCGCGTCGATCAGCGCGTTCTTGCTCAGCGGCGTGCCGGTCGGGATCAGCACCGCGGTGCGGTTGGTGTAGGACGCGCCCCAGTTGGCGCAGTGGTTGTCCTGGTTGGTCGCGGGCGCGACGTGGAAGCCGCGCTCCAGCAGCTTCTTCCACGAGCCCTCGTAGGAGCTGCGCGAGGTCTCGCTCTCCGTCGTGTTGGAGGAGAACGCCGAGGTGTTCATCACCTCGGACATCACCATCACCTCGTCGCCATCGGCGCTGTAGGCCATGTCGGTGCCGTTGATGATGAACTGGCCGGTCGCGTCCGGATGGTTGAACTGGCCGATCAGGCCCTGCGCGCGCATCACCGAGTACAGCGTCGCGTAGTCGCTCTTGGCGATGTAGCGATCACCGAAGAGCTCGTTCTGCGCGTTGTACTCCCACGAGAACAGCTCGTTGCTGTTGAAGATGTTCAGGTGGCCGCCGTTGCTGATGACGCCCCACTCCATGCCGTACACGGCCAGGAAGCCGGGGTTGGCCGCGGTGTAGTCGGCCGCGATCTGCAGGCCGCGCTGGTAGCGCGCCCTGGCCGCGGTGGCCGAGCCGCTGGTGTTGGTGCTCGACGAGCCGTCGAAGTAGTGGTTGTGGTCGGTGTTGGCGAAGATGTCCAGGCCCACGTTCTTCGCGTACGGGAAGGCCGCGTCGGGACCGTAGGCGCCGCTTTGCGCCGGCTGCGAGGAGTTGCAGCTGCCGATGGCGCCGCCGCCGTCGGAGTCGTTGGTCTGGCCGTGGAAGCTGCCGTAGTAGATGGTGTAGGGCCACGAGCCCGCGCCCACCGCCGCCGACTGCGCGCGCACGCGCTGGTCGGCTTCGCCCGACGCGCCCATGGCCAGCGGACGCAGCGCGCCCATCGAGATCTTGGCCAGCTTGCCGACGCCGAAGTTCCAGCTCTGCTCGATCTGGTGGCCCGTGCCCTCGGCCTGCTGCAGCGCCAGCAGCTCGTCGAACTGCGCGTCGGCGCCGGAGCTCTTGAGCTCGGTGCCCGCCTTGGCGGTGACAGCCGTCAGCGTGGCGGTGTAGAGACCGTCCGGCTGACCGGCCTGACGGCCGGCCCAGGCCAGCGGCACGGTCTTGACGTCACCGGCGTACTGCTCGACGCCGCTCCAGCGTTGCACCAGCGCGCCGGTGGGGCTGCGCAGCTCGACGCGGTAGGCCAGCAACGTGCCCTTGGGCGCACCGGTGTAGTCCAGGTGCACGGCGAAGTTGCGCGCGCCGGTGGACTCGGCGCCGGTGAACGGCACGTCCAGCGCGGCGTCGAACTCGTGGTGGTCGGGGTACTTGGCGGCCGGGTCGGCGGACAGCGCGGTGGCGCGGTCGTCGGTGGACGCCGCGGCCGATTGCGACTTGCTGTCGCCGGACAGGCCGCCGCCGCAGGCGGACAGGACCACGACCATGGCGCTCAGCGTGGTGACGCGCAGCGCGGCGCCGCCGGAGACCGGGAACAGGGAGCGGAACGGATTCATGTTGGGCTCGCTTGGCGCGCGGGGCGCGCCGGTGGGGTTCGAGGCGGAGCGCGCCGGGCGCTCCAGGGGCGGCCCGCCGCGTCGGCGGGCGCGTGTCGGGCGATCAGGCCTGCTGGCGACGGCGCAGCACGACGCCCATGGCGCCCAGGCCGGCCAGCATCAGCGCGAGGGACTCGGGCTCGGGCACGGCGGCCGCGATGATCTCGGTGCCGGTGAAGCGGACCATGTCGTAGCGGATCGTGCCGCCCGTGCCGTAGTTGCCGCTGCCGGTGGCCGCGTAGGCGCTGGTGCCAGGGGCGAACATGCTGACCAGCTGCACCGCGAAGGAGTCGTTGTCGGCGACGCCCAGCACCTTGGAGAAGTCGTAGCTCAGGCCCTTCACGAAGGTGCTGTCCTTGAGCATGTGATAGGTCGCGGCCTGGATCCAGCTCTCGCCGCCGTCGATCGTGTACAGCAGCGCGGTCCAGGACGAGGCCGTGGCGCTGTTGCGCTGATCGAAGCTGAAGACGATGTTCTCGTAGCCCGTCGTGTCCATCGCGAACTGCAGGCCGGTCGTCAGGTTGCCGGTGCCTTGCGCGGCGTAGCCGGCCGTGTTCAGCGCCTGGCTGCTGCCGTTGGTGTCGGAGGAACCGGACTGGCTGACGAAGGTCGTGCTGACGCCGAGGGTGGTCATCTTGGCGCCGCCATGGTCGGTGTAGGTCGGCTTGGTGCTGGAGTCGAAGCCCCAGGTGGCCAGGTTGACCGCGTCGGCATGGGCGGCGGAGCTCAGCGCCAGGAAGGCGCCGGCGGCGAGCAGGGCGGGTTGGAATTTCATGGGGAGGCTCTCGCTGTCGATGAAGGGAATCGGACGACCGAATGTTTGCGCAAACGTTTACGGCAAAAATTTGTCAGAAATTGCGTGAACTTGTGCGCTTGACTTCGCGCGGATCAAGGACGGCGAAGCGTAGGTTCGCTTCATGACAAACAGGTTGCGGGGAAGCCCGGGGGCGGGATCACCTGCCCCCGCGTTCGCGGGGGAGCGCCACAGTCCTGACGCACGCGAGCGGTGCGCGACCGGGGTCGGCGCATCGCGCCGGGGCTGCGCGCACCACGTCGGACGTGCCGTAGGACAAGCCCGTCGGCGGAACCCGCCGCCGTCCGACGCGGCATGCCGCGACGGCCGCGAATACTGGCCCCACCGCCAACCCTGAAGGCCGCCATGACCGAGATCCGCAAGGGCCAGCAGCCCGCGGAGCTGACCCGCGAACAGTTCCACGAACGCTTCATGCGCCGCTTCTTCGACCCCGCCTTCCGCGACGAGGACGAGGCCATCGCCCGGCTGGAGGACATTGCCTGGCAGGCGATGAAGGACGGCCGCAAGGCGCCGCGCACCCGCTTGGCCGGGCCCGGCTTCAAGGATGCGTCCTACGCGCTCTCCGTCGAATGGCTGGAGGCCCGGCAGCGTCTCGAGACCGCGCAGCAGCGCTGGGCCGATCCGGCGACGCGCTCGCGCGTGCTGCTGGTTTGCGCGAGCGACCGCAACGACGGCAGCTGCGCGGGCGAGATGTCCAAGACCTGGCGTCTGACCCAGCTCGCGCGCGAGCAGCTCAGCCGCCGCGACCTGATCGTCGACGTGCTGGATCTGAGCCTCATGACCTCCGAGTACGGCCGCGAGATCCATCCCTGCAAGGGCTGCGTGTCGACGGCGATGCCGCTGTGCCACTGGCCCTGCAGTTGCTATCCGAATCACGCGCTGGGCCAGTCCTCGGACTGGATGAACGAGATCTACGAGCGCTGGGTCTCCGCGCACGGCGTCATCCTGTTCACGCCGACCTACTGGTACCAGTCGCCCAGCGCGCTCAAGCTGATGATCGACCGGCTGGTCTGCGCCGACGGCGGCAATCCCGATCCGACCACCACGCACGGCAAGACCGTCGCCGAGGCCAAGGCCATGGAGGCCAGCGGCTGGTCCTATCCCAAACATCTGGCCGGGCGCGTCTACGGACTGGTCGTGCATGGCGACGTCGCCGGCGTCGAGGGCCAGCGGCGCGACCTCGCCGACTGGCTGGACTGGATGGGGCTGATCGACGCGGGCCCCTCGTCGGCGCTGGATCGCTACCTCGGCTACTACCAGCCCTACTTCGACAGCCACGAGGCGCTCGACCGCGACACGGCGCTGCAGCAGGAAGTGCGGCGGGTGGCGGAGGCTGTGGGGGACGCCGTCCGACTGCTGCGCGAGGGCAGGCTGCCGACACCCGAGCGCCGGCCAGTGCGGCCGAAGTAGCCGCCCGAGCGGCAGCACGACCGTGCCGATCCGCGGGACCGCCGACGCATCCGCCCCCAGGTCCGCGCATCGCGCCCGCAAAGAGAACTTGCAGGGAACGGCGCTTGCTCGCCGAAGGTCCCTCGGGCGCGTCCCGCGCGGACGCGCTGCCCTCCGACCTTCCCCCCGCCAGGAGATTCACCGATGGCCGCTCACACCACCCCGTCCCGTGCCCGCAAGAGCCCGAAGCCGCAGATCTCGCATCTGATGCCGGAGTTCCCGCCCGGCACGCCGCCGGTCCCCGCCTCCGACACCGGGGTCGATGCCGAGGACCTGGACAGCGTCTACGGCCAGCTGGTCAAGGGCGTGGGCCACGAGTTCGTCACCGACGCCAACGTCGACGCGCTGGCCCGGCGCGCCGAGCAGGACGGCCACCCCATCCTCGCCACCGAACTGCGCGAGTGGAAGGCGCCCTGCTGAGCGCGCCCCGCCGCTGAGGCGGGG
>NZ_BCYP01000003.1 GCF_001598255.1 Mitsuaria chitosanitabida ATCC BAA-476 = NBRC 102408 | reverse complement strand
GCCGCTGAGGCGGGTCCGGCGCGTCGCCGAATTCAGCGAGACACCGGACGCCGCATCGCGCCCGGCGGCTGACCGACGATGCGCTTGAAGGCCCGGCTGAACGAGGCCTCCGAGTCGTAGCCCAGCCGGTCCGCCGCCACCGCCACGCGCATGCCTTCCTGCGAGATCCAGCGCCGCGCCTGGAACATCTTGACCTTGGCGACATAGCGGGCCGGGGTCTCGCCCACCGTGCGCGAGAACGCGTCCGCGAAGCGCGAGCGCGAGGCCCCCATCAGCTCGGCGAGCTCGGGCACCGACCAGTTGCGCTCGGGCTCGGCGTGGATGGCCGCGATCACCCGGCCGATGCTGGGGCACTGCACCGCCGCGATCCAGCCGGTCGCGTCGTTGCAGGCGCATTCGACCCAGGCGCGGATGATGCTCGCCGCCACCACGTCGGCCAGCCGCGCCAGGATGCCGCAGGCGCCGATGCGGTCCAGCGCGACCTCGCGCTCCATGGCCTCGAGCAGCGCGGGCACCGACGGGTCGCGCTGCGCCAGGTCGTTGGCCCGCATCGCGTCCGGCATCATCGACAGCAGCGGGTGCAGCGGATCCAGGTTGAAGCGCATCGCGCCGCAGAACATCACGTCCAGTCCCGCCTCGTCCTCGCTGGCCGAGCCCTTGCCCGGTTCCACCGCGCCGACGAGGTAGAGGTCGTCCGCCACCGGCCGGCGCGCGAGCGAGTCGATGTCCACCGCCGGCAGGTCCGGCGCACTGGCCAGCACATGCAGGCTGCCGCGCGGCAGCAGCACCGCGTCGCCGGCGTTGAGCCGCACCCACTCGCTGCCCGGCGTGCGCAGCCAGCAGCCACCGCGAGCGACGAAATGGAAGCGGGCCTCCTGCCGCGCCGGGAAGGCGACGGCCCAGGGCGCGCGCAGTCGGCAGCGGCCGTACTCGACGCCCTCCAGCCGCAGCCCCAGCAGGATCTGCGTCAGCAGGTCGGCCGGCTTGAGCACCGTCGGCGGCAAGGGCGGGACCGGGGCGTCGGCCAGCCGCGGGAGTTCGGCCGTCGGCAGGGCGCCCCGGGCGCCCTTGACGACTCGAGCGGCCTCGCCGGCCAGCGGGGCCCGGGGCGCCGCGGTCGGCTGAGCCGGCGTGGTCGCCGTCGCGGACGGACGGCTGGAGGAAAGGTCAAGCATTACGGCTTTTCCGGCATGGAAACGCCCGGATGCTATCCATAAGCTGACGCCCATTGAGACTTCTCCATACCGCCACCGTGTCTACTTCCTGCACCGATTGCCTGGATCCCCGCGCCGCCGGGCTCCCAGGCGCCGCCCCGGCCGCGGACGCCGCCAAGCCGGGCGCGTCCGCCGCCTCCGAGCACGCCGCGCGAACCGCCGACGCCTACTCGGCCCCGACCGGCTCGACCGCCTCCGACGCCGAAGCACCGGCCCGCTGGGCCGCCATCGGCTCGTTGACGCTGGGCGTCTTCGGCCTGGTGACGGCCGAGTTCCTGCCCGCGAGCCTGCTGACCGCGATCTCGTCCGACCTGCACGTCAGCGCCGGCGCCGCCGGTCAGACGGTGACTGCCACCGCGCTGGTCGGCGCGGTCGCCGCGCCGGCGATCCCCTTGCTCACGCGCCGCTTCGACCGCCGCCTGGTGATGATCGCCCTCACCCTGCTGCTGGTGCTGTCCAACGCGATGGCCGCCACCGCGTCCAGCCTGGGCGTGCTGCTCACGGCCCGGGTGCTGCTGGGCGTGGCGCTGGGCGGCTTCTGGTCCATGGCCGCGGCGCTGGCGATGCGGTTGGTGCCGGATCGCCTGTTCGCGCGGGCGATGTCGCTGATCCTCACCGGCGTGTCCGTCGCCACCGTGTGCGCCGCGCCGATCGGCGCGTGGATGGGCGAGGCCTGGGGCTGGCGCAGCGCCTTCATCGCCGCCGGCGCGGTCAGCCTGATCACGCTGGCCGGGCAAGTCCTGACCCTGCCCAAGCTGCCCCCCCGCGACAACCCCGACCTGCGCGTGCTGGGCGAGCTGCTCACCCGCCCCGGCGTGCGCGTCGCGCTGATGGCGGTGCTGCTGGTGATCTCGGGCCACTTCGCCGGCTTCACCTACATCCGGCCGCTGATGGAGGACGTCACCCACCTGCCGGTGACCTCGATCACCGCCATCCTGCTGGGCTACGGCATCGGCGGCTTCTTCGGCAACCTGGCCGGCGGCTTCCTGGCCGAGCGCAGCGAGCGCCGCGCCATCCTGGCGGGCGGCTCGCTGATCGTGGTGCTGGCGGCGACGCTGCTGGCCGCGGGCGGCTCGGCCTGGGTCACGGCGGCGGCCGTGGTGCTGTGGGGCTTCGCCTTCGGCGCCTTCCCGGTCGGTTTCCAGACCTGGATCATCCGCGCCGCGCCCGACCAGGCGGAGGGGGCCGGCGGCCTGATGGTCGCGGCCTTCCAGATCGCCATCGCCAGCGGCGCGATCGGCGGCGGCATGCTGGTGGACCGCATCGGCGCCCTGGGCGGCCCCGCCTTCGCCGTCGCCGCCATCACGCTGGGCACGCTGCTGACCTGGCGCCACGGGCCCAAGGTCCGCGCCGCTTGAGCGGATCGGCCGTGTCGTCTCCTCGGGCTCGGCGCTTGATGCCCGACGCCTCGCCCCTGGCTCCCGCCGTCATCCGGCGAGCCGCTTGCGCTCGGGCAACGCCACCGGCGTGACGATCTCGCCGGCGGCGCGCCAGGCGGCCGGCGTCAGGCCGGTCTCGCGCTTGAAGGCGCGCTGGAACGCGGCCTCGGAGGCATAGCCGACGGCCTCGCCGATCGCCGCCACGGAGTCGCGTCCGGCGCGTAGCCGCCGGCCCGCCTCGGTCATCCGGACCTGGGTGAGGAACTCCGCCGGCGACACGCCCGCCGCCGCCTGGAAGGCGCGGATCAGCGACGAGCGCGACAGATGCGCCCGCTCGGCCATCCCGTCGAGGGTCCAGTCGGCCGCCGGCTCGCGCAGCAGCGCCACGGCCAGCGCGGCCAGCCGCGGATGCGCGCTCAAGGCGAGCACGCCCGCCGCCGACGTCTCCAGCGCGGACGATGGCGCACCCGGGGTCGCGCCCGCGTCGAGACTCGCCTGATCTCGGACCGACCGCCCTTCCGTCGCGGCGGCCATCGCGGCCCGCAGCGCGACCGCGAACAGCGCGCCCGACAGATGCCGCAGCAGCGCGGCGCCGCCCTCGCCCGGCGCGTCGGTCTCCTCCCGCATCAGCGCGAGCAGCCGCGTCAGGCGCGAGTCCGGGCCCTCGCCCCGCACCACCAGCGCGGGCGGCACCAGGGCCCGCACCAGACGCGCCGAGGCGGCCGGCACGACGAAGCGCCCGCACAGCAGCGCGCCCTCGCCAGGCCGCGTCAGGCTCGCCGGATCGCGATCGCGCAGGCGGTGCGCGCCGCCGCCCGGCAACATCAGCACGTCGCCCGCGCGCATCGGCGCGGCGCTCAATCCGTCCGCGTCGACGAGGGCCTCGCCGTCGAGCAGCACATGGAAGGGCATGTGGTGGCCTTCCGCCGCGTCTTGCGCCAGATCCCATCCGGCGCCGAGCTCGCAGCGCACCTCCAGCCGGCCGTCGACATCGACCAGCGCCAGCAGCCGGTCCAGCATGCCGGCGCCATCGGCCGCATCGCCCGCCGGGGCCCCCGCGCGCGCTGCGCCGCCCGCCTCGATCCGCGCCTGCGTGCTCACGTCCATCCGAGATCCCCTGCCTGAAACGAACGGGCATTAGACAGGCACGGGCGGGCATTCGCGAGGCGGGCGGCGATTCCTACAGTGGAGTCACTGCAAGACACGCGCTGCAGCCCCTCGCAACGGACCCTCCGGTCCTCACGACACTCGAAAGGAATCGCCATGTCCCGCCTCATCGCCCCCGCCGTCGCCGACGCCCCGGAAGCCGCCCAGCCGCTGTTCGAGCAGATCCGCAAGGCCGCCGGCAAGCTGCCCAACGCCTACGCGCTGATCGGCGCCCTGAGCCCCGCCTCGCTGAAGCTGATGCTGGACGGCGACGCCGCGCTGGCCAAGGGCACGCTGTCCCGCGCCGACATCGAGGCCCTGCGCGTCGCGGTGAGCGCGCGCAACGGTTGCGACTACTGCGTGGCCGCGCACAGCCTGATCGGCAAGATGGCCGGCCTGAAACCGGACGAGCTGCGTCAGCTGCGCGCCGGCGAGTCGGTCGAGGACGCCAAGCGCCGCGCGCTGGTGGACTTCGCCCAGGACCTGGTCGCCAGCAGCGGCACGGTCGCCGCCGAGCGCGTGCAGGCCGTGCTGGACGCGGGCTGGACCTCGGCGCAGATCGTCGAGGCGATGCTGGCGATCTCACTGATCAGCTTCACCAACCTGGTGAACCGGGTCAACGACACGCCGATCGACTTCCCGATCCCGGCCTGAGGCCACTCGCCCCCTCAGCGGACGCCGGTCACGCCGCGACCGCTCACGGGGGCGCGTCGCGCCTCGCGACTCCGCGCGAGTCCGCGCGAGTCCGCGCGAGCGATCGTCGGCCGGGCTCGCGGTCCTCAGTGCCCCGCGCCGTCCCCGGTGCGGAAGCGGGCGACGGCCGCCACCAGCGCGTCGGCCTGCTGCCGCAGCGCCTCGGCGGCGGCGGCCGATTCCTCGACCAGGGCGGCGTTCTGCTGCGTCACCTGGTCCATCTGGGTGACGGCCTCGCCCACCTGACTCACGCCCTGCGACTGCTCTCGGGTGGCGTTGCTGATCTCGCCCACCACCTCGGTCACGCGCCGGATCGCGGCCACCACCTCGTCCATGGTCGCCCCGGCCTGCTCGACCTGGCCGTTGCCCTGCTCGACCTGCTCGACGCTGGCGGTGATCAGCGACTTGATCTCCTTGGCCGCCTCGGCGCTGCGTTGCGCCAGCGTGCGCACCTCCGACGCCACCACCGCGAAGCCCTTCCCGTGCTCGCCGGCGCGC
>NZ_BCYP01000002.1 GCF_001598255.1 Mitsuaria chitosanitabida ATCC BAA-476 = NBRC 102408 | reverse complement strand
GGCGATGCGACGGCTGCTGTCGTTGATGCCCTTCATCGTGTCGACGAACTGCTGCACCACCTGGCCGCCGCGCCGCGCCACGTCCGTGGCCGAGCGCGCCAGCTGGTCCGCCTGGGCCGCGTTCTCCGACGTCAGCCTCACCGTCGCGCCGAGCTGGCTCATCGTGGCCGCGGTCTGCTCGAGCGCGCTGGCCTGCTCCTCGGTGCGCTGGCTCAGGTCGCCGTTGCCCATCGCGATCTGCGCGCTGGCGCTGGCCACCGACTCGCTGCCCTGGCGCACGCCGCCGACCACCTGCCGCAGGCTGTGCTGCATGGCCTTGAGCGCCGCGATCAGGCTGCGCTCGTCCCCGGCCCGCACCTCGATGTGGCCGCTCAGGTCGCCGTCCGCCACCTGGCGCACGAGGTGGGCCGCGTCGGCCGGATCGCCGCCCAGCAGCCCGCGCACATGGCGCATCAGCAGCCAGGCCAGCGCCGCCGCGATCACCAGCGCCGCCAGGGTCAGCGAGATGTTCAGGCCGCGGCCCGCCGCATAGCTGCGCGCGGCCTCCTCGCGCGAGCGGGCGCCGCCAGCCGCGTTGAAATCGGCATTGCGCTCGATCGCCTTCACCCAATTGTTGAAGGACGCCCGGGAATCGCCGCGGAAGTAGGCGCGCGTCTCGTTGCCGACGCCTTCGTCGGCGCGGGACAGCTTCAGCAGCTTCTCCTGCGTCTGGAAATAGGCGTCGCGCGCGGCGACGATCTCGCCGTAGAGCCGGCGCTCCTCCTCGCCGCTGATGAAGGGCTGGTAGGCCTTCTCGGCCTCGGCCAGTTCCTGGCGCGCCGCCGTGATCTGGCGCTCGATCTGGTCCATCTCCGACGGGTCGCTGGAGAGCAGATGATCCGGCTCCATGCGGCGGATCTGGTTGGCCTTGACCCGGATCGCGGCCATGCTCTGGATGCTGGGCATCCAGTCCTCCGCGATCTCGGTGGTGCTGCGGTGGATGTGGCTCATCTGCAGCAATCCCATGCCGCCCACCAACGCGCACAGCGCCACCAGCAGCGTGAATGACGCGCCCAGCTTGGCGGACAGGCGCCAGTTTCCGATGTTCATGTTGTTCCTCCCTACGACGTACACCTGGAAGCATCGGCGTTTCCGCGCAGGAAGTTGAGCGGAAATCGGCCCTGTCCCCCGCAAGGGCGACCTTCGGGCGCCAGCCGCGCAGGCGTCCCTCGATCGGTCTGCAACCGGCCTGCGATCGGCGTCGTCGTCCGCCCGACCGCGCGGGCGCGGCCTTCAAACGGCTGTCAGCACCCGTCGCGCGGTCGCGGAATCGGCCGGCTCAGGCGGCGACGGCCCACTCCGAATGCGCGTGCTCGACGATGTGGATCTGGCCCTTGCCGCTGCGCTTGACCGCGTACATGGCCTCGTCGGCGGCGCGCAGCAGTTCGCGGCAGCTGTCGCCGGAACCGCCCAGCACCGCGCCGATGCTGGCGTTGACCGAGACCTTCTCGCCGCTGTCCAGCGTGATGCGGCGCTGGATCGAGAACAGGCAGCGCTGCAGCGTCTGCTCCACGTCCTCGACGCGCGTCACGCCGGAGAGCAGCAGCGCGAACTCGTCGCCGCCCAGCCGTGCCACCACGTCGTTGGCGCGGACCAGCTCCTGCAGGCGGCGGGCGACCTGGATCAGCACCTCGTCGCCGGCCTCGTGGCCGTGGCGGTCGTTGATGGGCTTGAAGCCGTCCAGGTCCAGGTAGCAGACCGAGAAGCCCCGGCCCGTGCGGCGCGCGCCGTTGATGGCGTCGGAGAGCTTCTCCTCGAAGAGCCGGCGGTTGGGCAGGTTGGTCAGCACGTCGCGCAGCGCCAGATGCTGGGCCTGTTCCTCGCTGCGCTTGAGGGCGTCGATGTCGACCAGCATCCACAGCGACTCGGTCTCCGACAGCACGGTGCCGTGCAGGTCGACCCAGAACTCGCTGCCGTCGCGGCGGCGCATGCGCAGCTGCGTCTGGAAGCGGCCGCCGGAGCGGATGGTCGCGGTGCCGACGTCACGGATGTAGGCGTGCTCGCGCGGGCTCAGGAAGAGCACGTCCGCCGGCAGACCCACAAGCTCGCCGGGCGCCAGTCCGAACATGCGCTCCAGCGCGCGGTTGCCCCAGACGGCGTGGCCGTCGCGGATGCGGATCATGCCGATCAGGTCGTTCTGCAGCATCGCGTCCTGCTCGCGCGCCAGGCGCTGCAGCGCGTCCTTGGAGCGGCGCTCGCCGCGGTGCGTGCGGTGGATCAGCCAGGAGGCGGCGGCCACGGCCAGCGCCACCAGCGTGGCCACCAGGATCTGCTGGCGCACCTGCACCAGCCAGCCGGCCAGGAAGTAGTCGGTGCTCATGCCGGTGAACAGCGTCATCGGATAGCCGGCCACCTTGCGGTAGGCGGTGATGCGCTCGACCTTGTCCAGCGCCGTGGGCGTGAGGTAGACGCCGCGCTCGCGGTTCAGCGCCAGGCTCTTGAGCGCCTGCTCGGACAGCGTGCGCGCGCCGAAGCCCTTGGTCGAGCCCGGCTCGCTGGCCGAGAAGCGCGCCACCAGGCCCATCGCGTCGGAGCGCAGCGACACCGCGCCCGACGGGCCCAGCGCCACGCCGCTGAAGCGGTCGACGAAGTGCTGCGCGGTGACGACGGCGTAGACGATGCCGGCGAAGTGGCCGTCGTGGTCGATCAGGCGGCGGGCCAGGATGATGCACCAGTGGCCCTGGGCGCGGCTGTTCAGCGGCTCGGAGATCACCATCGCGTCGGTACGCCGGGCCTGGGCGAAGTAGTCGCGGTCGCCGATGTTGAAGGTGCGCTCGCCGGGCATCAGGCCCTCGACGACGGTGCCGTTGACATCGGTGATGCGCAGCGCGGCGACCTGCGGCAGCAGGCCGCGCTGTTCTTCCATCAGGTGGGCGACCATGTCGTCCTGGTTGGCCGAGCGGCGCGCGCTGCGATAGCGCAGCGCCACGGTGGCCAGGGCGTTGTCGGTGTTGCGCAGCTCGGCGCCGACCTCGACCGCGATGTTCTGGGCCAGGTTCTCGACCACGTCGCGGGCGCGGTCCGTCTCGGCCAGGCGGTAGCTGCGCAGGCTCAGCGTGCTCATCGCCACGAGGGCCACCACGAGCATCAGGTTGCCGACGATCAGCCAGGTGGTCATGCGACCGGGCGGGTTCCAGGCGAACTTCATGGTGGTTCCTCCTCTGATCGTCGTGATGCGCGGGCCGGCCTCAGCCGTTGGCCACGCGGCGTTCATCCACCGGCGCGAAGCCGGCACGGGGCGAGTTGGCTGCGCCGCGGCGGCACAGGTCGTGGAGATCGGCGAGCAGGCGCTCGAAGTCGAAGGCCTTGTCGTAGAAGCCGTCGGCGCCGCGGCGCTCGCACAGGCTGGCATAGGTCTCGCTGGCCTCGGCGGACAGCACGAACACGCGGCCGGCGTAGTCGTGGCGACGGATGCGCGAGAGGACCGACAGCCCGGTGCCCTGCGCGAGCCTCAGGTCCAGCAGCACGACGTCGGGCGTGGTGGCCATGACGGCGGCCACGGCTTCGTCCTCGCCGGCGGCCTGCGCCACGACGGTGATCCCGTCGAGCTGCTCGGCGCGGCGCACCAGCAGTTGGCGGACCGTCACATGATCTTCGATGACAGCGACTTTCATGGGATCCATGGTCGTCGCTGGCGGCCCCGGTCGCCAGAGCGCGGGCGCCCATCCGGCTGAACGTCGGATGCGCCGACGGTTGTCCGCGTTTCACCTACAACCGTGAGCCGGTCGGCCGGGCGCGGCCGGACCCGACAACGCAGGCCCGCCGCCCTGTGACGGATCGCACGTTCTCACGGCGTTCCGTCCGATGTTCCGGCTCATGCGCCGGGTCGTGTTCCGCGTCGTGTTCCGGATCAAGTCATGGCGGGGGCCGCGGGGGCGGTCGCGCCCGGGGCGGAGGTCCCGACCGCCTTGCGCGCCAGATCGAGCCCCGTGCGCAGCGCCACCAGCACCCACAGCGCGAGCAGCAGCGCCCCCAGCGCCAGGCCCAGGTCGGCCAGCGCGCCGAAACCGGTGACCTGGGCCAGCTTCAGCGTCGCCAGCGTGTAGACGCCCAGCGGGAAGGTGAAGCCCCACCAGCCCAGGTTGAACGGCAGCCCGTCACGCCAGCCGTCGCGCAGGTAGTGACGCGTGAACATCAGCGCGCCGGCCAGCCACCAGAAGCCCGCCCCCCACAGCAGCAGGGCGCCGACCAGGCCCAGGTCGCGCGCGGCGCCCATGGCCTCGGCCAGCGGCGTGCCGGCGAAGGCGTGGGCGGCGGCCTCGCCCAAGGTCAGCAGGCCCAGGGCACCGGTCCCGATCGGGCCCAGCGTCAGCCAGCTGGTCACGCCCAGCTCGCGCGCCGGCAGCTTGTGCAGGATCAGGCGGATCAGCACCAGGGTCAGCAGCGAGAAGGCCAGCGGCACGGAGATCCCCCACAGCACGTAGCCCGTGCCGGTGACCCATTGCGCGGTGGCCGCGGGCAGGTGCGGCGCCAGCACCGCGGCGCTGGAGGCCGCCACCTCCGGCGCCACGACGGGCAGCAGCAGCGCGGCGGTGACGCGGTCCAGGCGGTGGTCCTGGCGCGTGATGACCCAGTACGGGACCGCGACGGCCACCAGCACCGAGATCGCGACGTCCGCGATCCACAGGCCCAGCGCGATCGACACCGCGCGTGGGCCGCCGTCGAAGATCACCAGCCCGTTGATGATGGGAACCAGCCCCATGGGCAGCGCGCCGAAGAACAGCGATTGCAGCGGATGTTCCAGCAGCTCGCGCAGCGCGCCGCGGTCGAGCGCGAGGCGGGCCAGCAGCAGGCCCAGGAAGAGGACGAAGAGGCCGGCGTCGAAGGCCCACAGCCCGGTGGCGACCGCATGCGCGGCCTCGGCGGCGGCGCCTTGCAGCGGCAGGGCCGCGAGCACGAGGGCGGCGGCGCCGGTGCCCATGGTGACGGCGAACCAGTTGGGGGTGAAGCCGCGGACGGCGGCCTGGGGGAGGCGGAGGGTCATGGCGTCACTCTAGGGAGCGGCGACGGATATGAAAAATACATTCTTCTGATCCAATCGATGCCTTTCAGGCATTCCACGCCACCGTCCGCCCGAGGCGGGCCGGCGCGCTCCCGTCATGAACTTCACCCACCTCGCCGCCTTCCAGGCGGTGGTCGAGACCGGCAGCGTCACCGCCGCCGCCGAGCGCCTGCATGTGAGCCAGCCGGCGCTCACGCGCGAGATCCGCGCGCTGGAGGAGCGGCTGGGCGTGGTGCTCTTCGATCGCCTGCCGCGCGGCATGCTGCCGACGGAGGCCGGCCGGCTGCTGGCGGGCTTCGGCGCGCAGATCTTCAAGCTGGCCGAGGCGGCCGAGGGCGCGATGGCGGAGTTGACCGGCCTGCAGCGCGGCCAGCTGACGATCGCCGCCAGCCGCACGACCGGCGCCTACGTGCTGCCGCCCATCCTGGACGCCTACCGGCGCCGGCATCCGGGCGTGACGCTGGCGCTGTCGGTCTCCAACACCGAGCAGGTGCAGGCTGAGGTGCGGGCCTTCGAATCGCAGATCGGGCTGATCGAGGGCCCGCACGACACGGCGACCTTCGACTCGCGTTCCCTGGGCGAGGACCTGATCGTGGCCGTGGCCGGTCCCGAGCACCCGCTCGCGAATCGCCGCGGCCTGACCGCCGCCGCGATCGGCGAGGCGGAGCTGGTGATGCGGGAGCCGGGCTCCGGCACGCGCGAGGTGGTGGAGCGCGCCTACGCCTCGCTCGGCCTGAGCCTGGCGCCCCGGCTGTCCATCGGCAGTCCGGAGGCGATCAAGCGCCTGCTGCGGCTGGGCCGCGCGGTGTCGTGGGTATCGCGGCGCTCGGTCGCGGAGGAGCTGGCGGCGGGCGTGCTGGTGGAGCTCAAGGTCCGCGACGTGCGGATCGCGCGGGAGCTCACGATGATCTGGCACCGCGGCCACGCCCCGAGCCCGAGCGCCCTCGCCTTCCGCGCGCTGGCCGAGGCGATCGCGTGATTCATCCCCTATGCTTGCGCCGTCCGGCCGCAGGACGCGGCCGGCGGATCAGCCTTTGGAAGTCGACATGCGCATCCGTACCCAACGCCCCCTGCTCGTCCTGTCCGCGTTCGCGACCGTCACGGTCCTCGCGGCCCTCGCGATCTCCCCGGCCCATGCCGAGAGCTTCGCCGCCTCCGCCTCCAGCGCGGGATCGGTCTCCTCGAAGCAGCTCTCCGACTCCATCGGCCAGTCGAGCAACAGCTCCAGCCGCGACCGCAAGGTCGCCGAGGGCGAGTACCGCGTCGTCACCGCCGATGCCGCCCCGGGCCGCGCCGGCACCACGCGCCTGCAGCTGGAGCCCGTGCGCGCCGAGGGCGGCCAGCCCTTCGTGCTCTACGTCCCCGACGCCGCCATCGCGACCAAGCCCCTGCAGGCCGGCGACCACGTGCTGGCCCGCCAGCGCGCCTACGGTTTCGAGTTCGCCCGGGCCGAGAACCAGCAGGCCTTCCTGCTCGCGCTGCACGACGACTGGCACCGCGAACTCGACGCCCGCCCGGTGACGCTGTGATCGCGGCGGCGCGGCGCACCGCGCCGGCCGTCCAGGGCGTTTCACCGGCTCGCCTGCCTCGGGCACCCGAGGCGATCGGTGCCGTTGATGTCACGAGTGCGTGCGCGACTGGCGTGCTCGGCGTGTGCAGGCCAGTCGGCGCGTTCCGTGCCATCGGCCTCTGCGTGGCGCTCCTGCCTCCAGCCGCGCACGCGGCCACCTTCTGCGACCGCCCCGCCGAGATCAGCGCCACGGAGCAGGACCGGCAGCTGCAGCTCGTCGCCATCGCGCGGCGCGAGCTCGAGACCGGCGACGCGGTCGCCGCGCTGGTGTCGCGCTCGGGCACCGACCTGAGCCGCTTCCGCATCAACTACTCGCACAGCGGTCTCGCGCTGAAGGACAGCCGCGACTCGCCCTGGTCGGTGCGGCAGCTCTACTACGCCTGCGACGAATCGAAGGCGCGGCTCTTCGACCAGGGCCTGGCCGGCTTTCTGCTCAGCGCCGGCAACACCGCGCCCACGCGCCTGTCCATCGTCACCCTGCCCGGCCTCGACGGGGAAGGCCTGGCCCGCGCCGCGCTCGACAACCGCCGCGCGCTCGCGCTGCTCTCGCCGCGCTACAGCGCCAGCGCCTACGCCTTCAGCACGCGCTATCAGAACTGCAACCAATGGGTCGCCGAGATGATGGCCTTCGCCTGGCACGTGCCCGGCACGGAACCCTCCTCCGCCACGGCGCCGACGAACCAGGCGGCATCGACATCGGCATCGCCGCCTGCGCCGGCGACGTCCTCGCCGGCGGCGTCGTTATCCGCCCCTGCGGCCGTCCCCACCCGCGAGCAAGCCCAGCGATGGCTGCAGTCCTTGGGCTACGACCCGGCGCCCGTGGTGGTGCCGTCGCACCTGGTGATGTTCGCCGCGCAGTTCGTGCCGCTGATCCACAGCGACGATCACCCCGTCGACGACCTGTACGCCATGCGCCTGCGCGTCTCGACGCCCACGGCGCTCGAGACCTTCGCCCGCCAGCGCGTGCCACAGGCGCGGCGCATCGAGTTCTGCGCGATCGATCGGCGCGTCGTCGTGCGCCGGGGCTGGGAGCCGCTGCCCGCCGACTGCGCCGCCTCGGACGGCGACGAGATCCTGACGATGGCCGAGTGAGCGGCGCCAGCGATCTAGGGGGTGGCCCCCAGTTGTTGGGATGTGCCGTCCCTCGCCCCTGGACGAATCTGAAGCCGGACACGCCGATCCGCCGCATTCCGCGCCGGCATCGAGCCTGTCGAGCATCCACAGGGAGATCGGACATGAGCGAGTTCACGATGGAAGGCGTGTCGCAGCTGCGGCTGGAAGCGCTGATGACGGAGTTGTCCAAGCGCGTGATGGTGGTGCAGCCCACGGCCATCGAGCACCTGGTCCAGCGCGGCGTGCTGGCGCCGCTGGCGCGGGACGGCTGCTGCAAGCCCGACGGCGGCACCTGCTGCCCCAACGCCAAGCTGCGCGCCGGCCCGGTGGTGGTCGATCCCGGCCGCGCGGGCGGCCTGCGCTGAGCGTCCGCCATGGTCACGGGCGAGCGCCTGCGCGAGGCCTTCCTCGACGCGCCGATGGCGCACTACTTCCGCTGCAAGCTGCCCGGCGTCGACGACGCCGGCCGGCTCGCGCGGATCGAGGAAACGCTGAAGTTCCTCTTCATCTCGGCCGAGTGCACGGGCTCCATCCCGGTCAGCGCCGAGATCGACGAGGTCTGGCACCTGTGGATCCTGCAGACGCGCGAGTACATGGACCTGTGCGATCGCCTGCCCCAGCACGGCTACATCCACCACAGCAGCCACGACTACCTGCGCCACGCCGATCCCTTCATCGGCGAGTCGCAGCCGCTGCGCGAGGACGTCCGCATGCTGGCGCTCTACGTCCGCAACTTCGGCGTCTTCCGCCCGGACCGCCTCCGCTACTGGCTGCTGCCCGCGCACCTGGTCGGCCGCTGCGGCTGGGACCTCGCGGCGCTCAACGAATGGCTGCTGCTCGGCGCCTTCGACTGCGTGACGGATCGAGGCGGCCCCGCGGAGGGCACCGAATGTAAGAGCTGTGTCGAGAGTCCCTGGACCGTGCCGGCCATCATCAAAGCTTCATCTGCCGGGATCTACGCTGCGTGAGTTCTTCACGCGTCGACGACGCGCGGGCCACGCCACTTTCACGACCGGAAGTCCGGGTCGACGGCGTACCGCGCCGTCGACTCCCGTCCATCCCGTCAGAAGGAATGTCCCGCATGAAGCTGCTTCGCCTGGTCCAGACCGTCACGGCCGCCGCCGTGGCCGCCGCGCTCGCGCTGCCGATGAGCGCCTCCGCCCACGACGCCGACGCCACCGGCGTGCGTGCACGCTCGCCGCTGCTGATCGCGCATCGCGGCGCGAGCGGCTACGTGCCCGAGCACACGCTGGCCGCCTACTGGCTGGCCATCGAGCAAGGCGCCGACTATGTCGAGCCCGACCTCGTGCTGACCAAGGATGGCGTGCTGGTGGCCCGTCACGAGAACGCGATCGCCATCCTCCATCCTGACGGCTCGGTGCGCGAGGCCACCACCGATGTGGCCGAGCGTCCCGAGTTCGCGTCCCGCAAGACGACCAAGACCATCGACGGCGTCGCCATCACCGGCTGGTTCACCGAGGACTTCACGCTGGCCGAGCTCAAGACCCTGCGCGCCCGCGAGCGCATCCCGCAGATCCGCGCCGCCAACACGCGCTTCAACGACATGTTCGAGATCCCCACCTTCGAGGAGGTGCTGCAGCTGGTCCAGCAGGCCAACGAGCGCCGGCGCGAGGCCGCCCGCGACGGGAAGGGCGACGGCAAGGGCGATCGCCACGGCCATGGGCACGGCCACGACCGCGTGCGACCGATCGGCGTCTATCCCGAGACCAAGCACCCGAGCTACTTCGCCGGTCTCGGCAAGCCGCTGGAGGAACCGCTGGTGCGGATGCTCGACCGCTATGGCTACCGGGGCGCGGACGCGCCGGTGTTCATCCAGTCCTTCGAGGTCGGCAATCTGCGCAAGCTCAAGCGCATGACCCGCGTGCCGCTGGTGCAGCTGCTCAACGGCTCGGGCCAGCCCTACGACTTCACGCTGAGCGGCGACCGTCGCACCTATGCCGACCTGGCCAAGCCGGCCGGCCTGGCCGAGATCTCCAGCTATGCGCAGGGCATCGGCGCCAACACCTCGCTGATGATCCCGCTGGTGGCGGGACGCCTGGGCGCGCCGACGACGCTGGTAAAGGACGCGCACGCCGCCGGGCTGGTCGTCCATGGCTGGACCTTCCGCGCGGAGAACGTCTTCCTGCCCGACGACTTCGACAGCAGCGCCGATCCCGCGGCCCTCGGCAACCTGGCCGGCCAGATCGAGGCCTTCCTGAAGCTGGGCATGGACGGCCTGTTCAGCGACCAGTCCTTCCTCGCGCGCAAGGCGATCGACCAGTACGTGGGGAAGCGCTGAACGTCGACCATCTCGGCGACGTCCGTGATCAGTTCAAGCGCTTGATCGCGGGCGTCGCCTTGCCGTTGTGTTTCGTCTCTAGGCTCCTGACCTTGCCGCGCCTCGCCGCGAGCCTCGCGGTCAACAATGCACGCAAGGGCGAGTCCGCGTCCATGCGAACGTAGAACTGGGGGGGATGAAACCCCGGCACGGAGTGCCTCAGTTCGTCCAGACGCACTGACTGGATCAGTCTTGTCGGCTCCTCGAGAGGCATGGCGGAAGCTGCCTTGCAACCCACGAAGTAGTCCATGAACTCCTTCCGGGCCAGTCCCGACACCCCACCGAACTTCCTCCATACCGTGTCCGGCGCTCCTGAGTAGAGCTCCCCCGCCACCGCGAACCCGACGATGCAGGCGACCGGCTTCTTCACATAGAACCAAACCAGCGAACCCGCGGGGACATGCATCGAGCGGCGACGAAGTTCGACCGTTTTCGTCCCCGCAAGGATGTTGTTGGCGTGTCGCTCCTCGAGCGAGATCAATACGTGAGTCGTCATTGGAAGCCCTTCTCCAGGATGGCTGTCACTTGCGCCGGAGAGAGCCGTTGCGCGGTCAGCAGTTGTTGGGGCCTTCCGCAGCCAAGCATTTCAAGTTCCCTCAAGGACACCGGCTTGGGAAAGCGCATGACATTGTCGAAGACTGTGATCGTTTTGGTCGTCGAGCTCCCGATCTCGGAGAGTTGCCCCTCTGAGAGAGCGGAAGCCAAGAGATCCTCGGGCTGAAAGCTCGATTCCTCCTGATGGTAGGCACGGAGCACTCGGCCCATCGCGACGACTGATCCAGAGCCTCGGTCGGACAGAGATTCATAGAAGAAGAGAAGGTCCCCCCGCTCGAAGCTCTTGAGCGTATTTCGACCGCTCAAGTAGTGGCGTTGCGGCGTCAGCTGCGACTTGTTCAGAGGCAGGAATGACATCTGCGGCGACTGCGCCAGCAGTTGCTCCTCGAACCGACGTCGGATGGGCACCATCACACCAGCTCTCCCGGGTAGACAGAGCAGTGCGGGGGCCAGCAGCGACTCCAGTTGGAAGATCGGAACCCAAGCGCGCTCCCCGTCCGGCCGAACGACAGGCACCGCTTGGTCGACGTGGCGATAGTCTGGCGCCGCCTCTGGCAAGACGACTGAGGCCGTTCGCTTGAGCTGTTGCTGAACCGAAGTCCAATTGGCGGGCCGCAGACGGTCCTTGATCGCAATCTTCATCAGCTCCGTGCTGGCCGAAGGCGAGGCCGTATAGCCGAATGCGGCTGCGACCTCACGCAGTTCCGCTTGCCGAGGCGGGCAACTGAGATGGATCAGGGCCACGCCCCCCGCCGGAACGGAGTCGGCCAACCGATGGAGCAACGCCTGCGCCGACTCTCGAGCACCAGGCCGACGTTCGGACACCGCCATGTGCGCATGGCTCGCCGCGCCATGGAGGCTCACAGGCCATGCGACATAGCCAACGATCTCGCTGCCGCACCGAGCGACCAGACGGACACATGCCGACGTCTGCGCGTCGTCTCCCGTCGCCGCCCACTGTCCCACCTGATCCGGAACCTCGACACCCACTTCGGTCAGGAGCTCCCGGACCTCGGAGACATCCCGATCCGAGGCGAGTTCCACAGTGATCAGGTGGTTGCCGCCGCCTCCGTGCACCACCCGTTCCTCGTGCTCGTCCAACGGTGCCTGGAAGAGCTTCGGGGAGATCGCGTCTACCCCAAACTCCCTGCGTAAGGCAGGAGCGCTGTTCAAGATCGTCTCGTCATTGGTGATAAGCCCGGGGAGTGCGCAGTGCACCGCTGTCGCCAGATGCCTCAGGTCGGACAGATCATTGGCATTCAGCGTCCCGGCTCCTGCGCGATCCGGGAAGACAAGCTCGACGAGCCGAGGAAGGAGCCGATCCAGCACATCGCTTTCCGGAACGGGAAAGCGCGCAAAGGTTGACGCGAATGACAGCATGGGATCGGTCTTCGCGTCCTTGGCCGTTCGCCTCAACTCCACCTCGATCTCCGAACTGATGGCCAGGGAGCAGATCTGCATCCGCTCCGCCTTGAACACATCCATGGCCAGTCGGTGCCGCTCCCGCCTTGGACCGAGATCGAACAGCACGTTCAGGTCCAGCAAGTAGAGCGGTCTTGTCCGTTGCTCGCCGATATCCAGGCCCAGTGGGTCAGCTGCCGTGATGCCACTTCTCTCGAAAAGCTGGGGCGTGTTCAGTTCATGCGCACGGACGACGATCGTCCGGTTCTTCCGCATGCCCCCAAGTTCGAGACGTTGCGGATAGAAGCCTTGTCCGTTCCAGAACCCGTTGGCAGCCACCAGATCCTCCGCGACCCGAGCATGAATCGAGATGAAGCCCAACTGGGTCAAGTGAGTCTTGAGTTCATTGAGCAGTGCTGCACCTACCCTTCGTCCCCGATGTGCCGCGGCCACGTGAATCTGACGGACATGGGCCTTGGGGAAGGTCACATCGAAGAGCAGATGGCCGCCGTAAGTTCGCGTGTCGTCGCCATCCACTGTCGCGATGAATAGCTGCTGGCGTCGGCAGTAGTCACCGTAGACAGAGTCTGGAAAGAACCCGAGCGCGTTGCGATCAGCATCTGCCGCAGCCACGACGTCATTCAGAAATGCGGCGACGCCAACCGGCTCGACCAAGATCGATGTCCCGCGTTCTTCCATTGATCCCTCGCCTCGAAAGGTCTCGATGCGACAGATCGTAAGCATGCAGGAACGATCACCACTCGAGGCTTGTTGTCGTGATCCCACTTCGTCCCAATACGCTCCGAAGCGGTATTGACTACCGCGCCCCGCGCTCCTTCAGCAAGGCGATCATCTGCTCGTCCTTGTTGTAGCGGGCGCGCCCCAGGACGGTGGTGCCGTCCTTGGCGGCCAGCCGCGCATTGGCGCCGCGGTCCAGCAGCAACCGGACCGTGTCCATCACGCCGATGCCGGCCGCCAACCAGAGCGGCGAGGCGCCGTCCAGATCGCGGGCGTCGAGCTCGGCGCCGCGGTCGAGCAACTGCTTCGCGACATCGTCGGCCCCGTGGAACGCCGCGTGATGCAGGGGCGTCCAGCGCTTGTCGTCCACCGCGCGCGGGTCCGCGCCCAGCGAGAGCAGGTAGGCCGCCACCTGCGCCCGTCCCTCCTCCGCATGCGTCGGCGCGTCGTCGAGCGCCGCGACGTCGAACAGCGTCCGCGTGGCCAGCACCGGCTGCTCGCCGACCAGTCTCGGCGCCAGCAGCTTCAAGGCCTCCAGGCGGCCGGCCTCCGCCGCATTCCCCCACGCGTTGCGGACCAGCGCCGGATCGGGATTCGTCGCGAGCATCCAGCGCATCAGGTCCAGGTCGCCGTAGCTGGCGGCCTGCGCCAGCGGGCTCATCCGGAACGCGTCCCGCGCGGACAGGTCGGCGTGCGCGGCCAGCAGCCGCTTCACCACCTCGGCATGGCGCCCCCGCGTGGCGGCGACCAGCGCGGTCGCCTCGCCGTCGGCCTTCGAGGGCGTGTCGACCTTCATCCCGGCGTCGAGGTAGAGCTTCACCGCCCGATCGTCGCCCCGGCCCGCGGCGGCCACGAAGGCATCGGCCTGGAAGGGCAGCCCGATCCGCGCCAGTTCCTCGCGCGGATCGGCGGCCTTCGCGGGCCGGACCAGGTCGACCAGCATCCTCGCCGAATCGGTGAAGCTCGCCACGCCGCCCACGATCGCGGCGACGACCAGCGCCACCGCGACGACGCGCGGGCGCTTGAGGCGATTCAGGAACTGCTCGTGCGGCAACGGGGTCGGCGCGTCGGGCATGGAGGCTCCAGCGGCAGGAACGGCGGTGGACGACGGGAACTGCTCGAGGGCGCGCGCGGGGCGCCGCCATCGGCGGCAAGCGCCGTGCCCATCGGCGCCGGCGCGCGAGGACAGCGACGGCCGGACGGGCCGCGCGGGGGCCGCCGGATCTTGGCATGGACGTCGGTCCGGCGTCATTGTCAGAAGCACTCGCTAGACTTGCCGGGCGCCGGCTATCGCACGACCCGCGACGGCGCCTCAACGATGGAGTCCCCCCGCATGCCCTCGACCCCGCCGCTGCCGCTCCTGCCCGCGCCCGAACTGACCGGCGTGGACCAGGTCGTCGCCGACCCGCTGCGCTTCAAGGCCAAGCTCGCCATCGGCGAGGCGGCCTACGCCTCGCTGCGCATGATCAACCGCGGCCGAGAGGTGTGGGACGTGCTCGGCGCCGCGGGCGCGGGCGCGGCGGTCGCCAAGACGGGGATGGTGGCCTCGCTGATCGGCGCGTCGGCCACGCCGCTGGGCGTGGTGGCCCTGGCCGCCCTGGCCTCGGGGGGCGCCTGCTACGGCATGTACCGCCTGCTGAGCTCGACCAAGGGCGACCGCGTCATCGAGATCCCCAAATACCTGAACACGCCGCTGGACACCCTGGGCCTGGCGCTGTTCGACCTGATCGCGCCGCTGGCGCTGCGGCTGGCCGCCGTCGACGGGACCGTCGAGGCGGCGGAGCGCCAGTACCTGGTCGAGCACCTGATCGGCGACTGGGGCCTGAGCCGCCCCTTCGTCGAGCAGTCGGTGGCCGTGGTCGAGGCGCGGCTGATGGGCAGCGAGCTGGAGGCCCTGGCCATCGAGGGCGCCGAGTTCCTGCACATGAACCCCGACTGCAACCACGCCACGATCGCCAAGGAGCTGGGCGTGTTCCTGCGCGGGATGCTGGAGGCCGGCGGTCCGCTGACGGCGCAGGAGACCGAGGCGCTGGACACCGTCGTGCGGCTGCTGTCGACCGCGCCGGCGGGCGAGCTGTCCAAGCGCTGGAACCAGGCCATGAGCGCCGCCGGCGGCGCGGCCGGCCAGGTGCGGACCGTGCTGGTCGGCGCGGCCGACTGGACGCAGGGACGCCTGCCCAGCGCCGATCAGGTCCGCACGACGACGACCGCCGCCGCCGCGCAGGCCTGGGACACGGCGCAGAGCGCGGCGCAGGTCGCCGCCGACGCGGCGGCCCAGGCGGCCGACGCCGCGAAGAAGGCGGCCAGCTGGACGCAGGATCGCCTGCCCAGCGGCGAGCAGGTGCTCTGCACCACGACGGACGCGGCCTCGCAGGCGATCGACATCGCGAGGAAGGGCTTCGGCTGGGCCAAGGACATCACCGTGCGCGCCGCCGGCAGCGCCGGGCTGGACAAGCTGCCGGGACGCGGCGGCGATCCGAAGAAGCACTGAGCGCGCGCCCTCGCGCGCGAGCGCGGGGACGGCCCTCCGTCCCGCTCAGGTCGGCAGCGCGTAGTCCCGCTGCGACACCAGGTCGATGCCGCACTGCAGCGTGCCGACCCAGTCGATGAACTGCCGGACCGCCTCGCCCACCAGCGGGGCGCCGTGCTGCGGCACGATCATGCGGATGGGCAGCGGGCGGACCATCTCGGCCCAGAGCTTGAGCACCTTGCCGCTGACCATGTAGCGGCGGTGGAAGGCCGCCATCGACGCGATGTGAGGCCCCAGGTCGGAGATGGTGCGGCCCGGATCCACGCCGATGGACACGCCGAGGTCGCCGGAGAACAGGATGCCGCTGGCCGGATCCCAGAACTGGAAGTTGCCCTCCGAATGCATGAAGTGCGCGGGCAGCGCGATCAGGTCCGAGGCGCCGATGGGGATGTGCATGCCGCGGTCGGGGATGCCGACCACGCGGCCGGTGGTCTTGCCCGGCTTGCAGAAGTGCGGGATGAAGCGCTCCCAGATGGTCGAGATGTAGACGGGAGCGGAGGTCGCCGTCATCCACCGGTCCAGCGACGCGATGATGTCCGGGTCCGCGTGCGAGGCGACGATGGCCGACAGGCGATGCGGCGGGAAGCAGCCGGTCATGCCGATGTAGAGGTCGTTGTAGGCCAGGTTGCCGCCGGGATCGATGACCGCGCCGGTGCCGTCGTCCACGATCAGGAACTGGTTGGCCTGCACCCCGTCGTCGTGGCCGAAGTCGCTGAACATCAGGCATCGATGCCCGCCGCCGCTGAAGAGTTCGATGGGCATCGTCGCCGTCCCTGTTGAAAGCGGCCACGATACCGATCGCCCCGGCGCATCCGCGCGGGCGGGCGAGCCCCCGAGCATCGAATTGACGCATCTCAAGACGGCGGGCGATCTGCATCGCGGTTCGTGAACGCGGCGCCACATCGGGCCGAGACCCACATCACGACGAGGCGCCGTCCTACGTGCGGCGGCGCACGCTCAGGCTCCAATGGGTCACCCCGTCGCGGCCGCCGGTCGCGCGGGACAGATCAACAACATCTGGAGGACGCCATGGGTGGCATTCGCATCGTTGCCGTGATCCTGATCGTCGCGGGCGTGCTCGGACTGGTCTACGGCGGGTTCTCGTACACGAAGGAGAACACCGCCGCGAAGATCGGCCCGATCGAGCTCAAGGTCGAGGAGACCAAGCAGGTCAACATCCCGCTGTGGGCCGGCATCGCCGCCATCGCGGTCGGCGGCGTCGCGCTGCTGGGCGCGTCGCGCAAGTGAGGCCCTCGCGCCGTCGAGGCGCCTGGGCTCAGCGGCGGCCGAAGTTCATGAGCAGCGTGCCGCCGATGGCCAGCGCGCCGCCGACCAGCAGCGAGGCGTCCACGACCTCGCCCAGCCACAGCGCCGAGAACACCACGCCGAAGACCGGCACCAGCGTGATGTAGCCGGAGGCCGCGCCGGCGCCCAGCGCCTTCACGCCCTGGAAGTACCAGGCGTAGGCGATCGCGGTCGATCCGGCCGCCAGCGCCAGCAGGCAGACCCACACGTTCATCGGGGCGTCCGGCACCGCCGCCCAGGCGGCCGGCCCCTCGACCACCAGGCTGGTGACCAGCAGCATCGTCGCGCCGATGGCGGCGGTGACACCGGTGGTGGTCAGCGCGTCCACGCCGGCCATCACGCGCCGGCCGATCAGCGTGTACCCGACCCAGCACACCACGCAGCCCAGCAACAGCACCTCGCCCGCGCCGACCCGGCCGTCGAGGACATGCCAGGGCTCGCCGCGCGTGATCACCGTGACCGCGCCGACGACGGCCAGCACCATGCCCAGGCCGATGACGCGGTTCAGGCGCTCCTTGAAGAGCCAGGCCGCGAGCAGCAGGGTCATCGCCGGATTCATCGTCACCACCAGGGCCGCCTTGCCGGCGGGCACCTGCTTCAGCCCCATCATGAAGAAGGTCGCGTAGCCGAAGACGCCGAAGCTGGCGGCCAGCGCCATGCCGCCCCAGCGGGAGGCGCTCCAGCCGCGCAGCGCCGCGAGGCGCCCGCTGCGCTGCAGCCAGATCATCAGCAGCGCCGTCGCCAGCAGGAAGCGGCAGGCCGCGGCCGCCAGCGGCGGCAGCGACTGCGCCAGCACCCGCCCCCAGGGCCACGAGGCGCCCCACAGCACCGCCATGCCGATCAGGCGCAGGTGGGTGGCGAGGTGGGACGGCGCGGCGGCGGCAGGCACGTGGGGGGCGGAGTTCATGGACAGGGACTATGCCGCCGGCGTCCGGACGGGCCGGCGAGTAATCGCACGGCGCGCGCCCGCGGCGACACGGGGATCGGGGACGACGAAGGTCAGTGGACGGAGGGGGCCGATCGGCGCGGATCGACGGCTCAATGCGGATAGGCCATCCGCTTCTCCATCCACTTCTGCAAGCGCTCGAAGGCGAAGCTGAGGATCCAGTAGATGCAGGCGGCGGCGATGTAGAGCGGGAAGGGCTGGAAGGTGGTCGAGATGAGCTCCTTGGTGGCGAGCATCAGCTCGGTGACCGCGATGACCGACACCAGCGAGGTGTCCTTGATCAGCGAGATCAGGCTGTTGGACAGGCTGGGCACCGCCGCGCGCAAGGCCTGCGGGCCGATGATGTAGCGCAGCGTCTGGTGGCGGCTCAGGCCCAGGCTGGTGCCCGCCAGCCACTGGCCCTGCTCCACCGCGCCGATGGCGCCGCGCAGGGTCTCGCTCATGTAGGCGGCGACGTTGAGCGTCAATGTCAGCACGCCGGCGGCGAGCGGGGAGAACTCGATGCCGATGCTGGGCAGTCCGTAGTAGACGATGAAGACCTGCACCAGCAGCGGCGTCCCGCGCATCGCGCTGACGTAGACCTTGACGATCGCGTCCAGTCCCCACACGCCCAGCACGCGGATCAGCGTGATCAGCCCCGCCAGCGGCAGCCCGAAGACCATCGACATCACCGCGAAGACCAGCGTGTAGCCGGTGCCCTTGAGCATCACCGGCCAGGCCATCTGGGCGAGGGAAACGAGCGAGGGGAGGTCCATGAAGGGATGGCGTCGGCGCAAAGGGCCGATGTTGCCATCAACGGCGAAGGACGAGGCGTCAGTAGGCGAGAAGCCGCGTCTTCCCCCGGAACACGCGATAGGAGAACAGCGAGTAGGCCGCGATGACGGGGATCGTGAGGCCCGCCCCGACGAGCATGAAGCGCAGCGACTCGTCGGCGGCCGCGGCGTCCCAGAGGGTGATGCGGTCGATGACGACGAAGGGGAAGAGGCTGTACGAGAGCCCGAAGAAGCTGAGCGTCAGCACCAGCACGACAAGCGCGAACGGTGCCCAGCACAGCTTGCCCCGCGCGCGATGCGAGTTGAGCAGCCCCCGCGCGGCGACCATGGCCAGCAGCGCGATCACCGGCAGCGGCGCCAGCGCGATCACGCCGGGCAGCGCGAACCAGCGCTCCCGCACCGTCGCGCTGAGCGCGGGCGACGCGACCGAGACGATCAGCAGCCCCGCCACCACGACCGGCCAGGCCGCCTTGGCCCATCCGATCGCGCGCGCCTGCAACCGGCCCTCGGTCTTCATGACCAGCCAGCCCGCGCCGAGCAGCACATAGCAGCCCGTGAGCGCCAGCGAGATCGCCGCCGCGAAGCCCAGCGCCGCCACGCCGTCGTGGAAGCCGGTGACGTAGCGCCCCAGCATCCAGCCCTGGCTCAGCGAGGCCAGCAGCGAGCCCCCCGCGAAGACCAGGTCCCAGCGCCGCTTGTGGGCCGGATCGCCCTTGGCGCGGAAGTCGAAGGCCGCGCCACGCAGGATCAGCCCCAGCAGCATCAGCACCACCGGCGCGTACAGCGCCGTCAGCACCACGCCCTGCGCCTTCGGGAAGGCGATCAGCAGCAGGCCCACGGCCAGCACCAGCCAGGTCTCGTTGGCATCCCAGAAGGGACCGATGGACGCCACCATGCGGTCGCGATCGGCCTCGGGCGCGCCGCCGGACAGCATGCCCACGCCCAGGTCGTAGCCGTCCAGCACGACATAGATCAGCAGCGACAGCCCCATCAGGCCCATGAAGATCACGGGCAGCAGGCTGCCCTCCCCGGCGTTCATCACGGTGAGCGCGTTCATGCGAAGGTCCTCGAGATCACGGGCGACGCGCCCGCGGCGGGGGGAGTGCCGGCCTGTCCGGCGGGAGATCCGGACCGCGGCGCATCGGTCGGATCGAAGGGGCCGGCGGCCGCGGCGTCAGCCGCCTTGCCGCCCTTCTCCGCCATGCGCTTGATGGCGGCGATGTAGGCGATCAGCAGCGCCAGGTAGACGGTCGCGTAACCGGCGAGCGAGGCCGCGATCATCGCGCCCGGATTGCGCGCCGCCACCTCGTGCGTCTGGATCACGCCGTAGACGATGAAGGGCTGGCGGCCGATCTCCGTCACGTACCAGCCGGCCACCGTGGCGACCCAGCCGGAGAAGGTCATCAGCGACAGGCCCCACAGCCACGCGCGCGGCAGCCGCGTCCAGCCCGAGCGGCGGAACAGCCACCATCCACCCCAGCCCGCGATCAGCATCGCCACGCCCATCCCGACCATCACGCGGAAGCCGTAGAACAGCGGCTTGACCGGCGGATGCCTGCCCTCGAACTCGTTCAGGCCGCGGATCTCGCCGTCGGTGTCGTGCTTGAGGATGAGGCTCGCGAGCCGCGGAATGCCGATGGCCAGGCGGTTCTCCTTCGCCTGCTCGTCGGGCACGGCGAACAGCAGCAGCGGCGCGCCGCGCTCGGTCTCCCACACGCCTTCCATCGCGGCGATCTTGGCCGGCTGGTGCTGGAGCGTGTTGAGGCCGTGCATGTCGCCCGCGAGGAACTGCAGCGGGATCAGCACCGCCGCCATCGTCAGCCCGAGGCGCAGGACGCGCGGCGTCTCCGCGCGGGCGACGCCCTTGAGCATCTGCCAGGCGCTGACGCCGGCCAGCAGGAAGGCCACCGTCAGGCCCGACGCCAGCAGCTTGTGGGCCAGGCGGTACGGGAAGGACGGGTTGAAGACGATGGCCCACCAGTCGGCGGCGTGCATCACGCCGTCGCGGATCTCGTAGCCGGTGGGCGTCTGCATCCAGGAGTTGAGGCTCAGGATCCAGAAGGCGCTCAGCGTCGTGCCGAAGGCCACCGTCGCGGTGGCGATGAAGTGCACGCGCGGGCTGACGCGCTCGCGGCCGAACAGCATGATCCCGAGGAAGCCGGCCTCGAGGAAGAAGGCGGTCAGCACCTCGTAGCCCAGCAGCGGGCCGGCGATGTTGCCGGCGCGCTCCATGAAGCCCGGCCAGTTGGTGCCGAACTGGAAGCTCATGGTGACGCCGCTGACGACGCCGAGCGCGAAGCTCAGGGCGAAGACCTTGGTCCAGAACTGGTAGGCCGCGAACCAGGCGGCATCGCCACGTCGTCGCCAGCGCCAGAGCATGAAGAGCACGACCCAGCCGAGCGCGATCGTGATGGTCGGGAAGAGGATGTGGAAGGTGATGTTCAGCGCGAACTGCAGGCGCGCAAGGATGAGCGGGTCCATGGCCGCGCAGTGTTGGGCATTGCGCGATCGCAAGGAAGGGACAGATCGTCCTAGGACGGATTGCCCTAGGGCAGATCGTCCTAGGACAAATTGCCCCGGCGCTCTGGCATGCGACGGCCCTCACCCCCGCCCTCTCCCGCGCAGCGGGAGAGGGGGTGCACCGAGACCCTCGTGCTCGTGCTCGTGCTCGTGCTCGTGCTCGTGCTCGTGCTCGTGCTCACGCTCGTGCCCATGTCCATGCCCATGCTCATGCCCATACTCGTGCCCATGCTCATGCTCATGCTCATGCTCATGCCCATGCCCATGCCCATGCCCATGCCCATGCCCATGCCCATGCCCATGCTCGTGCTCGTT
>NZ_BCYP01000001.1 GCF_001598255.1 Mitsuaria chitosanitabida ATCC BAA-476 = NBRC 102408 | reverse complement strand
TGCCCATGCTCATGCTCATGCTCATGCTCATGCCCATGCCCATGCCCATGCCCATGCCCATGCCCATGCCCATGCCCATGCTCGTGCTCGTTGCGACGCCGCATGCTGCCCCCTCTCCCGCTTGCGGGAGAGGGTCGGGGTGAGGGTCTTCGGGCTCGTCCGAGCGACCGCTCCCCTCAGTCCTTCATCAACGCGCGATAGACGCCGCCCCCCAGCAACCCGCCGACCAGCGGAGCGACCCAGAACGCCCACAGCTGCTGCAGCGCCCAGGGTTCCGCGAACAGCGCCACCCCCGTGCTGCGCGCCGGATTCACCGAGGTGTTGGTCACCGGGATACTGATCAAGTGGATCAGCGTCAGCGCCAGCCCGATCGCGATCGGCGCGAAGCCTTGCGGGGCGCGCTTGTCGGTCGCCCCCATGATGATGAACAGGAACATCGCCGTCATCACCACCTCGCACAGCAGCGCGGCGCCCAGCGCGTAGCCACCGGGCGAGTGCTCGCCGAAGCCGTTGGACGCGAAGCCGCCGACGGTGAAGCCCGGCTTGCCGCTGGCGATCAAGTAGAGCACGGCCCCGGCGAGCGCGCCGCCGATGACCTGCGCCACGATGTAGGGCAGCAGCTGCCGGGTCTCGAAGCGGCCACCGGCCCACAGGCCGACCGACACCGCCGGGTTCAGATGACAGCCGCTGATGTGGCCGATCGCGAAGGCCATCGTCAGCACGGTGAGCCCGAACGCGAGCGAGACGCCCAGCAGGCCGATGCCCAGCTGCGGGAAGGCCGCCGCGAGCACGGCGCTGCCACAACCGCCCAGCACCAGCCAGAACGTGCCGATGAGCTCGGCCAGATATCGCTTCATGAAGTCCTCCCATCGCGCGGCGCGTCCCGCGCCCGCTGTCACACCCACGCTTGTCCCGCCGAGGTCCGCATCGTCCCCGCGCTTGTCGACACGTGTACGGCGACGATTCTGGCAGCGGCACCCCGGGGCGCGAGCCCCCGCGTCAGGGGACGCGCCGTCACCATCCCCCGTCGTCGTCGACGCGGTCGCCGCGATGCGGCTCGAAGCGCTCGAGCAGGAAGTCCACCAGCGCGCGCGTCTTCGCGGACAGGTGCGCGCGCGTCGGGAAGATCAGGTGGATGTCGGCCGGCGGCAGCGCCCAGTCCGCCAGCACCGGCCGCAGCCGCCCCGAGCGCAGCATCGGCGCGGCTTCCCAGGCCGAGCGCAGCAGGATGCCGTGCCCGTCGAGCCCCCAGGCGAGCACGCTCTCGCCGTCGTTGGAGGCCAGCGGGCCGCGCACCTTCACGCTTTCCTTGCGCGTGCCCTGGCGCAGATGCCAGGTGCCGAAGGTCTCGTCGTTCTCGCGGATGAAGAGGCAGGCATGGCGCGCCAGCTCGCGCGGCGAGGCGGGCTCGCCCGCGCGCTTCAGGTAGGCCGGCGAGGCGCACAGCACGCGCCGGTTGCGCGCCAGCAGCCGCGCCGTCAGTCGCGCGTCGGGCGGCTCGCCGACGTGGACCTCCAGGTCCAATCCCTGCTCCACCAGATTGACCGGGCGATCGGTCAGTTCCAGCCGCACCTCCACGTCCGGATAGCGCCGGGCGAAGCGCGACAGCGCCGGCGCGATGTGCTTGCGGCCGAAGCCCAGGCTCGCGGCGATCCGCACCAGCCCCTTGGGCTCGGCGCGGCTGCCGGCCACGGTGCGCTCCAGCGCCTCCAGCTCCTCCAGCACGCGGGCCCCGTCGACCAGATAGGTCTCGCCCTCCGGGGTGAGTCCGATGCGCCGCGTCGTGCGCTGCAGCAGCCGCACGCCCAGTCGCCGCTCGATCGCGGCCAGCCGCTTGCTCACCGCGGGCGGCGTGACGCCCAGTTGCTGCGCCGCCGCCGCAAGGCTGCCCTGCTTCACCAGCAGCGCGAAGAAACCCAGATCCGAGAACCCGTCCATTGCTGACTCCAAAGAACGAAAGAACTGCCGACTCGGAAATTATGCGACCAGCATTCACCACCAGAATCGATGGCATGCCTCCTACCCCCGAGATCCACGATCGCGCCCTGCCGGTCTCCGACCGCGCGGCGGACACCGCCACCGCCACGAGCGCCGCCGACGCCGCCCGCACGCTGCTGGACGGTCTGACCGGCCGCCCGGCTGCGACGACGGCAACTGCAGCGGCAGCGACGACGACGCCCAGCATGGTCGGCGGTGGGCGCATCACGTCGGAGGGGGTCAGCGACGCGCTCGCCGCGCTGTATCCCGGCTTCGTCCATCGCAGCATCGAGACGGCGCCCGGCGTCCGCATCCACGCGACCCTCGGTGGCCGCGGCCCGGCGCTGCTGCTGCTCCACGGCCACCCGCAGACCCGCGCGATCTGGCATCGGATCGCGCCGACGCTGGCCGAGCACTTCACCGTCGTCGCGGCCGACCTGCGCGGCTACGGCGATTCCTCCAAGCCGGAAGGCGGGGACGACCATACGGCCTACAGCAAGCGCACGATGGCGGCCGACATGCGCGCGCTCATGCGCGCGCTGGGGTTCGAGCGCTTCGACGTGCTGGCCCACGACCGCGGCGCGCGCGTCGCGCATCGCCTGGCGCTCGACGCGCCGGACGCGGTGCGGCGACTGGCGCTGCTGGACATCGCCCCCACGCTCGACATGTACGAGGGGGCCAGCGACACCTTCGCGCGCGCCTACTGGCACTGGTTCTTCCTGATCCAGCCCGCGCCGCTGCCCGAGCGCCTGATCGAGGCCGATCCCGCCGCCTACGTGCGCGACGTGATGGGCCGCCGCAGCGCCGGCCTGGCGCCCTTCGCGCCGCAGGCGCTCGCCGAGTACCAGCGCGCGCTCGCCCTCCCGGGCACCGCGCACGGGCTTTGCGAGGACTACCGCGCCAGCGCCGGCATCGACCTGGTCCACGACCGCGCCGACCGCGAGGCGGGCCGCCATCTCACGATGCCGGTGATGGTGCTGTGGGGCGCGCAGGGCGTGGTGCACCGCTGCTTCGACCCGCTGGCGCTGTGGCGGTCCGTCGCGCGCGATGTGCGGGGCGAAGCCCTGCCCTGCGGTCACTACCTCCCCGAGGAGGCACCCGCGCTGCTGCTCGAGCGCGTGCTGCCCTTCCTCGCCGACGCCGCCCCCCGCTGACCCGGCGTCGGCCACGCCGTCGCCGCCATCCCCGCCATACCCCCTGTGCGGCTTCCTCCCGCACGCTCGAGAAGAGGTCGCCCGATGAGTTCCTCCCCCACCGCCCCCCCCGAGGTCATGGCGCCGCCCGTCCCGGCGGCCGCCGCCGCGCCTCGCACGCTGTACCGCCGGCTGGTCGACAGCCACACGGTCGCCACGCTGGACGATCAGAACGTGCTGCTGTTCTGCGACCTGCACCTGATGAACGAGTACACCAGCCCGCAGGCCTTCGCCGGGCTGCACGAGCAGGGCCGCGGCGTGCCGATGCCGCGCCAGAACGTCGCGGTGGTGAGCCACATCATCCCGACGCATCCGGTGGCCAACCAGCTGCGCGTGATCGCCGACGGCCCGTCGGCGCTGCAGGCCAGCAACCTCAAGCGCAACTGCGATCGACACGGGATTCCGCTGTTCGACACCACCGATGCGCTGCAAGGCATCGAGCACGTGGTCGCGCCGGAGCACGGGATGATCCGGCCCGGCATGGTCGTGATCTGCGGCGACAGCCACACCACGACCTACGGCGCGCTGGGCGCGCTGGGCTTCGGCATCGGGACCACCGAGGTCGAGCATGTGCTCGCGACGCAGACGCTGGTCTACCGGATGGCGCAGGACATGCGCATCCGCGTCGACGGCGTGCTGCCGGCGGGGACGACGGCCAAGGACCTGGTCCTGGCGATCATCGGCCGCATCGGCGCCCAGGGCGCGCGCGGCTATGTGGTCGAGTTCTGCGGCAGCGCGATCGACGCGCTGTCGGTGGAGGCCCGGTTCACCGTCTGCAACATGGCTGTCGAGGCCGGCGCGCGCGGGGCCCTGATCGCGCCCGATGACACCGCCATCGCCTACGTGCTGGACAAGGTGCCGGCGCTGACCGGCGCGATGAAGGAGGCGGCGCTGGCGCACTGGCGCTCGCTGCGGTCCGACGACGACGCAGTCTTCGAGGTCGAGCATCGCTTCGATGCCGCCGAGGTGGCGCCGCAGGTGACCTGGGGGACCAGTCCGGACCAGGTCGCGCCGATCGACGCCGTCATCCCGGATCCCGCCGCGATGACCGACGCGGCCGCCCGCTCCAGCGCGGAACGCGCCCTGCGCTACACCCGCATGAGCGCGGGCACGCCGCTGATCGGCACGCCAGTCCAGCACGTGTTCATCGGCTCCTGCACCAACGGCCGCATCGAGGACCTGCGCGCCGCCGCCGACATCCTGCGCGGCCGCCACGTCGCGCCGGGCGTGCGGGCGATGGTGGTGCCGGGCTCGGGCGCGGTCCGCGCCGCCGCCGAGGCCGAAGGGCTGGATCGCGTGTTCATCGATGCGGGCTTCGAGTGGCGCCAGCCGGGCTGCTCGATGTGCCTGGCGATGAACGACGACGTGCTCGCCGACGGCATCCGCTGCGCGTCGACGACCAACCGCAACTTCGAGGGCCGCCAAGGGCGCGGCGCCATCACCCACCTGATGAGTCCCGCGATGGCCGCCGCCGCCGCGGTCACCGGCACGCTCGCCGACGTGCGCCGTCTGCCTCCCTTGGAGTCCTCGCGATGAAACCCGTCCGACTGATCGAAGGCCGCTCGGCGGCCCTGCGCATCGAGAACCTCGACACCGACCAGATCATGCCCAAGCAGTTCCTGCGGGGCATCGACAAGAACGGCCTGCGCGAGGGCTTGTTCTACGACCTGCGCTTCGACGCGCAAGGCGTCGCGCGCCCCGAGTTCGTGCTGAACCAGCCGGCGTATGCGGACGTGTCGGTGCTCATCGCGGGGAACAACTTCGGCTGCGGGTCCAGCCGCGAGCATGCGGTCTGGGGCCTGCAGCAGGCGGGGATCCGCGCGGTGGTCGCGCCGAGCTTCGGCGAGATCTTCTACTCCAACGCGATGGGCAACGGGCTGCTGCTGGTCACGCTGCCGGAAGCGGATGTGCGGGGGTTGATGGACGACGCGGATCAGGGGGGGCGGAATGCCGTCGCCATCGACGTGGAGGCGCTCACGCTGAGCGCGGCGTCGTCACCCGATCACGCGATGCGCTTCGAGATGCTTCCGCGGCATCAGCGGATGTTGCTGGAAGGACTGGACGCGATCGGGCTGTCGATGACCTACCAGGATCAGATCGCGGCCTTCGCCGCGCGCCATTGGGCGGCGCAGCCTTGGCTCAAGGATGTCGCGGTCGGGGCTTCTTGAAGTGCCTCGCGCCGAGGCGCTCGGAGTCATCGGCTCCCTCTCCCGCTGCGCGTGCGAGGGAGCGAGTCAGGCTCTGGTGTGCCACGACCCTCACCCCGACCCTCTCCCGCGCAGCGGGAGAGGGGGCGCATCGCGCGAGACGCCATGCGCATCGCAGCCCCTCGAACGACGCTGAGCGCATCGCAGCCCCTCGCCCACGGAGCGGGAGAGGGGGAATATCGCGCGAGACGCCATGCACATCGCTGCTCCTCGAAAGACGCCGAGCGCATCGCAGCCCATCGCCCACGGAGCGGGAGAGGGGGCACATCGCGCGAGACGCCATGCGCATCGCTGCTCCTCGAAAGACGCCGAGCGCATCGCGGCCCCTCGCCCACGGAGTGGGAGAGGGGTTTGGGGTGAGGGCCGTTGAACACAGCGAGCCGGTGTTGCTCCCTCGCACGCGTAGCGGGAGAGGGGGTCAATGACCCCGAGCGCCTCGGCGCGAGGCACTTCAGATCTGGAACGGCAGCGCCCTCACCCGCTTGCCGGTCAACGCCGCCATCGCGTTCGCCATCGCTGGCGCGATCGGCGGCACGCCGCATTCCCCCATCCCCGTCGGCGGCTCGGCGGACGGCACGATGAACACATCCACCTGCGGCGCATCGACGTGCGTCGCGATGCGGTAGTCGTGCCAGTTGCTCTGCTGCACTTCCCCGTTCTTGAACGTGATCTCCGCACCGGGCAAGGTCGTGCCGATGCCCATCACCAGTGCCCCCTGCACCTGCGCCTCGATCGTCCGCGGGTTGACCGCCAGATTGCAGTGCACGCCAGCCGTCACGCGATGCAGCCGCGCCCGCCCATCCCGCATCGACGCCTCCACCACATACGCGACCACCGTCCCGAACGACTCGTGCACCGCCACGCCCCAGGCGCGGCCTTTCTCGAGCCGAGTCTTCCCGTAACCGGACCGGGCCACCGCCAGATCCAGCGCGGCCAGGTGCCGCTCATGCTTGGCCAGCAACTGGCGCCGATACGCGACCGGATCGACCCCGCCCGCCTGGGCGAGCTCGTCCACCAGCGTCTCCATCACGAAGGCGGTGTGCGTGTGCCCCACCGAGCGCCACCACAGCACCGGCACGTTGACCTTGGGGTGATGCACCTCCAGCGCGATCGGGAACGGATAGGCGCTCTCCGCCACGCCCTCGGTCATCGTCGTGTCGGCGCCGTTCTTCACCGTGAACGCCGCGAACGGCGTGCCCATCGTGATGGACTGCCCCACGATCACATGCTTCCAGCTGACCACCTGGCCCTTGCCGTCATGCGCGATCTCGACGCGGTGCAGATGCATCGGCCGGTAGTAGCCGCCGCGCACGTCGTCCTCGCGGGTCCAGATCATCTTGATCGGGCCCGGCTTGCCGGCCGCGTGCCGCGCCTTGGCCACCTGTGCCGCCTCGACGAGGTAATCCGAGGTCGGCGTCGCACGCCGGCCGAAGCCACCGCCCGCCGTCATCGTGTTGAGCACCACCTGCTCCGGCTTGAGCCCGAGCACGCCCGCCACCTGGGCCTGGTCCACCGTCTGGAACTGCGATCCGACCCACACCGTGCAGCGGTCGCCCCGGAAGTCGATGCTGCAGTTCAGCGGCTCCATCGGCGTATGGGCCAGATAGGGGAAGACGTACTCCGCGCTGATCGTGCCGGCCGCGCTCAGCCCGGCGGGCGCGCCCTCGGCCTTCTGCACCACCGTGCCCGGCTGCTTCGACAACTCGCGGAACTGCGCGAGCAGCGCCGCGCTGTCCACGCGCTCGAGGCCGGCCAGGTCCCACTCGACCTTGAGCAGCTCGCGCGCCTTGCGCGCCGGCCAGAAGCCGTCGGCGACGATGGCCAGGCCCGTCGCGCCGTTGACCAGCGGCACCTTGATCACCTCCTCGACGCCCGGCACCGCCAGCGCCGGCGCCGCGTCGAAGCTCGCCACGCGACCGCCGAAGACCGGCGGATGCAACATCACCACGGTGCGCAGGCCCGGCTGCTGGAAGTCGATGCCGAAGTCCTGCCGGCCGCTGGACTTGGCGCGCGCGTCCAGCCGGTCCATCGGCTTGCCGATCAGACGGAACTGCGCGGGCGTCTTGAGCGCCACCGTCGCCGGCACCGGCTCGTTCACCGCCCCGGCCGCGAGCACGCCGTAGTCCAGCCGCTGGCCGTCCGGCACGACGACCTTGCCGTTCTCGGTACGCAGCTGCGCGACGGGCACGCCCGTTCGCTTCGAGGCGGTCGCGAGCAGCATGGCCCGCATGCGGGCGCCGATCTCGCGGTACTGCATCCACGAGGCCTTCATGCTGGTGGAGCCCCCCACCATCTGGATCTGGAAGAACGGATCCTTGTAGGCCTCGCCCGCCGGCGCGAGCTCACAGCGGATGCGGCTCCAGTCGGCGTCCATCTCCTCGGCGACCAGCATGGGCAGCGCGGTCTGCACGCCCTGGCCGAAATCGATCTTGCCGATCTTCACCGTCACGATGCCCTCGGCATCGATGGACACGAAGGCCAGCGGCTGCTGGAAGGGCTTGAGCGTCATCGGCGCGCCGGGGCCGTAGCCGCCCTGCGCGCCCGAGGCGCCGCCCGCCTCCTGGGCGCCGACGCCCACGGTGTAGAGCGCGAAGCCGGAGGACAGCCCCATCTTGAGAAACAGGCGTCGGCCGACACCGGCCGCCTCGGCGCCCGCATCGCCGGCGCCCGCCTCGGGTAGCACGCCGTTCAGGTACTGGAACATCGGTCGCATGGCGGTCTCCTTCAGCCCAGCGCCTTGGCGGCGTCCTTGACGGCGGCGTGCACCCGCACATAGGTCCCGCAGCGGCAGAGGTTGGCGCTCATGGCGCTGTCGATCTCGGCGTCGGTGGGACGGTGATTGGCCTTGAGCAACGCGACGGCGGCCATGATCTGGCCGCTCTGGCAGTAGCCGCATTGCACGACGTCATGCTTGACCCACGCGTCCTGCACCGCCTTGCCGACACGGTCGTCGGCGACGGACTCGATGGTGGTCAGGTGCTGGCCCGCGATCGACTCGACCGGCGTCACGCAGGCCCGGCGCTGCTGGCCGTCGATGTGCACGGTGCAGGCACCGCAGACCGCGATGCCGCATCCGAACTTGGTGCCGGTCATGCCCAGCGTGTCCCGCAGCACCCACAGCACCGGCGTGTCGCCAGGGACGTCGACCTGCTTGGGTTGGCCGTTCAGGCGGAAAGAGATCATGGCTGGCTCCTCGTGAGGGCCGCGCCCGGCGCGCGGCCGGAGGCGTTGTCGTGGGGATCGGCGCTGGCGGTCGCGGGGAGCGCCGCCGGCCTGGCGGGATCCTGGAGGCGCTGATCGCCGCCGCGCGCGAGGGCCCTCAACTGATCCACCACGCCGCGCTCGGCCTCGGCCCTGGTCGTGCCGACGGTCTTGCGCAGGGGCTCGGTGGCGTCGCAGGGCGCGCCGTTGCGGATCCAGGCCCGCACCTGCTCGTCGAAATCGGGCTTGGCCAGCGGCGGCAGCGCGCGCGCCGGGCCGGGCTGCCAGCCCCAGGCGACCAGATGATCGGTCAGCAGATGCTGCTCGAGCATCGCCAGCGAGCGGTGGCCGTTGGTCGCCGGCTCGCGGAAGACCTTGCACAACGCCGGTCCGCTCAGGCCCAGCCACGACATCTTCATGTTGTCCGGCGGCATGTGCCAGCCAGGCTTGCCGTCGGTCTCCAGGCCCGGCGGCGCGTGCGGCAGCGGGCTGTTTCTCGTCGAGTGACAGGTGGCGCACTGCAAGGGGGCGACGCCCTTGCCATCGGTGCCGCGCTGCACGGCCGGGTAGTGGACGCGGCTGAGGTCACCCTGCAGCGGCGCGCCCGGCACGTGACAGTTCAGACATCGCGGGTGGAGCAGCACGCGCTCCATGCGGGCGAAGGCGGCCAGGCCCTCGTCGCGGTTCGGTGTCGCTGAAATCGGGGTCGGCTGGAAGCTGGCGCCCTCGGCCGCGAGGGCCAGGGGCGGCGCGGCGATCAGGCCCAGCACCGCGGTGCAGGCCACCGCGCACGGCGCGGGCCATGCGGATCCCCATGCGAAGAAAGCACCCATGTCGACCTCCTGCTGGCTGCGTCGTGACGCTCCGCAGTCTAGGGAGGCGGGCGGCGACGTGGCTTGCACGATCCGCCGCGAGGCTTGCCTGATTCGCCGTCAGCGGGGCCGCGAGAAGCGCCGGGCCCCGGCGACGCAGCCGATCACGGCGACGGTGACCGCGAGCATCGCCGGACTCACCGATTCACGCAACAACCCCGCCGCCAGCGCGAGTCCGAACAGCGGCTGCAGCAGCTGCAGCTGACCGACGGCCGCGATGCCGCCCTGCGCCAGGCCGCGGTACCAGAACACGAAGCCGATCAGCATGCTGAACAGCGACACATAGCCCAGCCCGGCCCAGGCCGGCGCGCCGACGCCGCGCAGGCTCGCGGGCATCAGCCACAGCGCGCCGGCGAGCATCACCGGCAGCGCGATCGCCAGCGCCCAGCAGATCACCTGCCAGCCGCCCAGCGTGCGGGACAGCTTCGCGCCCTCGGCGTAGCCCAGTCCGCAGACCAGGATGGCGGCCAGCATCAGCAGATCGCCGGCCGGCGCGGCGCTCAGGCCCTGCGCGGCGGCGAAGCCGATGACGAAGAGGCTGCCCAGCGACGAGAAGATCCAGAACGCGGGCCGCGGCCGCTCGCCGCCGCGCAGCACGCCGAAGGCGGCGGTGGACAGCGGCAGCAGCGCGATGAAGACGGTCGAGTGCGCCGAGGTCACATGCCGCAACGCCAGCGCGGTCAGCAGCGGGAAGCCGATGACCACGCCCGCCGCCACGATGACCAGCGGCCAGGCCTGCGCGCGCGTGGGCCGACGCGCGCGCAGCAGCATCAGCGCGAGCAGCGCCAGCAGGCCGGCGATCGACGCGCGGGCCGCCGTCAGGAAGACGGGATCGAAGTCGGCCACCGCGAGACGCGTCGCCGGCAGCGAGCCGCTGAAGATCAGCACGCCGATGAAACCGTTCAGCCAGCCTCGGGAAGTCGTGTCCATGGATCGCGGGTCGTTGGGGAAGGAAGCGGCCAGCGTAGCGACCAGGATCAATACAATCAAAAAATTGTCATGGATACAGGCGGAGCGCATGGCGGAACCCCGGTACAAGGCGGTGGTCGATCGATGGGCGGCGGAGATCCGTGGCGGCACCCTGCCCGCCGGCACGCGCCTGCCGACGCATCGCGAGCTCGCGGAGCGCGAGGGCTTCGCGCTGGTGACGGCCACACGCGTCTATGCGGAACTGCGCGCGATGGGGCTGGTCAGCGGCGAGACCGGCCGCGGCACCTTCGTCAAGGAGACGCTGCTGTCTCCGAGCCAGGGCGTGGACCTGGACGCGGTCGCCGCGGACATGGTGGACCTGAGCTTCAACTACCCCTCGCTGCCCGGTCAGGCGGAGCTGCTGCGCGGCGCGCTGCGACAGCTCGCCGGCGCGGGCGATCTGGAGGCGCTGCTGCGCTATCAGCCGCATGGCGGCCGCCCGGCCGATCGCGCCGCGGTCGCGCGGCATCTGACGCGGCGCGGGATCACGGTCGAGGGCGGGCAGGTGCTGATCGTCGACGGCGCGCAACACGGCATCGCGGTGACGCTGATGGCGCTGCTCAAGCCGGGTGATGTGGTCGCGGTGGACGCGCTGACCTATCCCGGCTTCAAGCTGGTGGCGGAGATGCAGCGGCTGGAGCTCGTGCCGGTGCCCGCCGCGGGCGCCGGGCCCGACCTCGACGCGCTGGAAACGCTGTGCCGGAGACGCCGGGTGAAGGCCATCTACACCATGCCCACGCTCAACAACCCGCTGGGCTGGGTGATGGGCGCGACGCGGCGGCGCGAGCTCGCGGCGCTCGCGCGGCGGCACGACCTGTGGGTCATCGAGGACGGCGCCTACGCCTACCTCGCGGAGGACCCGCCGCCGCCGCTGGCGATGCTCGCGCCGGAGCGGACGGTCTACGTCTCGGGCTTCTCCAAGAGCGTGGCCGCCGGCCTGCGGGTGGGCTTCGCGGTGGCGCCGCCGCAGGCCGTTCATCCGATCGAGCGCGCCATCCGCGCGACGACCTGGAACACGCCGGGCGTGATGACCGCCATCACCGCCGGCTGGCTGGAGGACGGCACCGTCGACCGCCTGGAGGGAGAGAAGCGCGAGGACGCGAAGCGGCGTCAGCGTCTGGCGGCGGAGCGGCTCGGCCCGCTGAAGCGGATCGGGCATCCGTCGAGCTACTTCGTGTGGCTACCCCTGGGCGAGGAGGTCCGTGCGGACCAGGTGGCGATGGCGCTGCAGAACGAGCGCGTGTCGGTGTCCACCGCCGAGCCCTTCGCCACGACCAGGCATGTGCCGCATGCGATCCGGCTCGCGCTCGGCTCGGTGGACGTCGAGCGGCTCGGCGAAGGCCTGGATCTCGTCCGGGCGGCGATCGAGGCACGGAGCTACTGAGACCGGCCGGTCGCCGATCGTCCGGCGATTGACCAGCGATTGACCGGCGATCGCCCGGCGCGCTCAGTCCGCGTCGGACGGCGCGGGTGACACGGGCCGAGCGGCGTGCTCGGGCTGACGATAGACCAGCACCTTCAGCGAGCGCTCCTCGTCCACGTCGGCATGGACGGCGGGATTGGCGACGCGCTCGATGAACACGAGTGTCGGCGCCTCGGTGGCGAGGGTCTCGCGCAGGAAGTCCGTGCCGAGCTTGGGCGTGTTGAGGCACACCAGCGCGTGGCCGCCGGGGGCCAGGAGCTCGGGCAGCTTGCGGGCCAGGCGGGCGTAGTCCTTGGTCGCGACGAAGCTGCCCTTCTGGTAGCTGGGCGGATCCAGCACGACCAGGTCGTAGGGCGCGCCGCGGCGGATCTTGCCCCAGGAGTTGAAGACATCGTGGCCATGGAAGGCCGCGCGGTCCTGCAGGCCGTTGAGCTGATGGTTGCGGCGGCCCACGGCCAGCGGGCCGCGCGCCATGTCGTAGTTGTCGACCTGCGCCGCGCCGCCGCGCAGCGCGGCGACCGAGAAGGCGCAGGTGTAGGCGAACAGGTTGAGCACCCGGCCGCCGGGATGGGCCTCGGCCCAGCGCCGCGTCCAGCGGCGGCCCTCGGCCATGTCCAGGAAGAAGCCGTGGTTCTGCCCGTGCGGCAGGTTGACCGCGAAGCGGGCGCCGTCCTCCTCGACGACGTGCTCGGCCGGGATCTCGCCGGCCATCACGCGGTTGGTGGGGCGGTTCTCGTCGCGGTGCTGGAAGACCCAGTTCAGCGGCTCGCCCGGCGCGATCTCGGCCCAGCGCGCGGCGAGCGCCTCGCCGACGCGCGCGAGCGCCTCGTCGGTCACCGGCGCGAAGCTGGTCAGCAGCCAGACCGGCGGATAAGCATCGAGCGTCCACTGCTCGCAGCCCGGATGGCGGCCGCCACGGCCGTGGAAGACGCGGCACGCGTCGGTGGGGCGGTCGAGGCGGGAGATGGCGTCGAGGAGAGCTTGCATGGGACCGGAACGGGAAGGGGCGCCAGTGTAGACACCCGGCGCCGGCACCCCACCCGGAGGGATGCCCATCGGCGTCCCGGGTCCCTACAGTCGCACCTCGTCACGAGAACGACAACGATCAGGGAGAGCGGGATGGGCGTGCTGGCGCGCGGGAATCGGGAGGGGAGACGTCCCCATGGACAGGCCGCGCATGGCGGCTTGGTCAGACCCGCGGGACGGGGCCCTCAGACCGCGCCGACGCGTCTCGTGCGGATCGTCGCCGCGTTGATCGGCGCGGTGCTCGGCGTGGCGCTGGTCTGCGCGCCGGCGGTCGTTCAGGCGCAGGCACCGGGCCAGGTCTACAAGTGGGTCGACGCGCAGGGCCGCACGCATTACTCGAGCAGCAAGCCGACCGATCCCGCCACCCGCCCCACCGAGATCAAGCCACCGCCGCCAGCGCCCCTCCCGCCGCCCGCGCCGCCCAAGCCGTCGACGTCGGAGGACTGGCCGCCGCGACCGGCCTATCGGCCGGTGGAGACGCCGCAGGTCACGATCACGCCTTCCCCGCCGGCGCCCCCGCGCGCGCTGTCGTCCGGGATGAACCGCGAGACCGACGCCTACCGGTGCGCGCTCGCCAAGGACGTCCTCAGCGGCGCGGTCCGCCGTTGGTCTCGGCCGACCGACGACCACGATCGCAAGATCGCGCATGACGACATCAAGCTGTTTTGCAAATGAGGCCGTGACGTGGCACCACCCGCGGTCTGCGGGCCACTGGCCGCCGACGCACCGAGCCTGTGCGTCGCGGCAACGCGCGGAACGAATTCACGTCCTCGCCCACTGCATGCGGCGCCCGCGTCATTGAGGGCGAGGAGCGGCCATCCGCCGACTCGACAGCACCAGTCGATGCTGAGAATCGACGCCAGACAGAACGACACCACATCAGGGAGCAACGATGTCGTCGACACCTCCGCACCACCATCAGCTGATCCTGTTCGGGCCGCCGGGGACGAGCAAGAGTCGCCGTGCCCGTGATGTCAATGCCGCCGCGCTGAAGGCCGTCGGCGACAGCGTCATTCCGGCGATGTTCCATCCGGACTACAGCCACGGCGAGTTCGTGGCGCGCCTGCTGCCGATGAGCGAGGCCGGCGTCATCCACTACGACGTGCATGCGGGGCCGTTCATCCAGGCGCTCGCCCGCGCCTACGCGGCCCTGTCCAGCGCCGAAGCGCGCGGCAACGTCCCGCCGCCGGGGAACGTCGTGCTGCTGATCGACGAGATCAACCGGGGCAACTGCGCGGAGGTCTTCGGCGAGGTCTTCCAGCTGCTGGACCGCGATGACAGCGGCTGGTCGAGCTACGAGGTCAGCGTGTCGCCGGTCGTCCTGAAGGCCCTGGACAACGAGCTGACGAGGGCACTCGACGAGCAGGAGAGCAACGGGCAGGAGAGCGACGAGGTGCCGCCACCCCTCACTGCCGAGATCAAGCGGTTGATTGATCGACGTCGTCTCAAACTTCCGCCGAACCTGTACCTCATCGGCACGATGAACACGAGCGACGAATCCGTGTACTTCATGGACTCGGCCTTCAAACGGCGCTGGCACTTCGAGTTCCGATCGGTGGGGTTCGAGGAAGTGGACGCCTGCCAGCGCGATGCACGCATTGCCGGCACCGAGCACCGGTGGTCCGATTTCCTCGACGCGCTGAACGCCTTCATCCTCGACAAGTGCAGCTCGCCCAAGATGGACGACAAGCTCGTGGGGCCGTGGTTCATCAAGGCGCGTCGACATCTCGCCCGGTCGGTCGGCGAGTTGTGCGCCGCGCAGGTCCTCACGATCGCCAACCACGCCGCAGGCGTCCATCTCCAAGGGCGCGGGGCGGACTTCAGCAGCAAGTTCGAACAGGGCGTTCTTGCCCTTGCCCGCGGTCTGCCGGCATCGGCAGCCCAAGCCGTCCATGCGCTGGCGCAGTACGACCCGAAGCACCAGCCGCGAACCTTTGTGGCGATCGATACCGACGCGCAGATCGAGAGCTTCCGCTATTACCTCAAGGAACCGCGTAACGCCGGAAAACTGGGCACCAACAGCTTCATCGCACAGTTGAAGCTGATTCCCGCGGAGGCCGAGCGCTGGGAGATCGACCGCACCGCCGTTGCAGGCAAGCTGATGCTCTACCTCTGGGACAACGTCTTCGACCGCGACAAGACGCCGCTGGCAGGCCTGCTCGGCGTCGATCGCGCAGACCTGCGGACCTTCGGCCAGTTCACCGATCGCGTGAAAGACTTCATTGAGGCCATCGGCCAGCGAGGCCAAGCCGCGGCGGCTCGCCTCGCCGCGACCGCGGCGGCTGCGGCCGCATCGGCGGCCAGCGACGCCGAACCGGCCACCGCGCCGATCGCGCCCTCGGGATCGACCGCGGCCAACGACCTCGCCGCTCCGCAGAATGCGGGTCGCTGACCTTCCGGTCGTCCACGGCGGCTCGGGTGTCGGCCTCTTCCTCCGGGACGGCCGCTACGAGCTGCGCGTCCCGCACGGCATGACGGCCCTATCGTCGCGCGAGGCGATAGCGCTGCTCTTCAAGACCTTCGTCGTATTCCGTCGCACCCGGCGCGACGTCCGGCGCCTGCGACCGCGCGACGGTGTGGAACAGCGTCCGACCGGACAGGACGCCGGCGAGGACGGCGTCTCCTTCTGCGACGCGCTGGCCTTCGACGAGCTTTTCGACCGCGTCGACCCGCGCAGCTTGCTCTCGCTGTGCGAGCGCGCCGCCCGGCTGGACCACGGTCTGCCCGCGCGCTTCGAGCGGCACCTGCATCTGGCGCTTTTCGACGAGCGGGGGACCGCGCACTTCGAGCGCGTCCCCGGCACGCGACGCGCCGCTCGCCATGGGCAGGCGGACATCGTCGGCCTGTACTGCGTGCTCGCCCAGGACTTCTATCGGAACCTGCTAGGCGTCGATCCGGTCTGCGGCTGGGGGGCGTTCGCCAGCGAGGGAGAGGCGCTGGCCGACGACTTCCGGCATCGCCACCTCACGCCGGAAGACTCGCTCTTCCAGGACGACGCGTCGGCGAGCGATCGCTCGCGGGAACAGTTCCGGCATCTGCTCGCCGTCATCGACCGTGCCTCACCGGTGCGCGACGCGGTGTACCGCGATCTGCATGACGCGCTCGATCGCTACCTCCACGCCGGCCCGGTGCCGGACGAGCGGCACCGGACGCCAGACGGTCAGGTCTGGGGCGTGGGCGATTTCTGGGCCGTGTGGGAATCGATCTGCCTGGTCCACGCCCTCGACCAGGACATCGACGCGGAGCGTCTGCCAAGCCTGTGGACATGCGACCACGAGCACCTGCCGCGGGGCCTCGCCGACGATGCGCTGAAGCGCGACTGGGAGCACCGCCGCGATCAGGTCTTCGCGCGCAACGAGATCCGGCGCCGTCCCGATCTCGTTCGGACGACAGGCGAGGGGTGGCTCATCGCCGACTTCAAGTACCAGGCGCGGCCGCAGACGCAGCGGCCGAAGTTCGCCGACGAGGGTGAGCTCACGAAGGCCGAACGGGACTTCCTCAACCTGGAGGCCTATGGGCTGCTGCTGCGCGTGCATCTGTTGACGCCGCCGGTGCAGGTCGATCACCGCGTGCGGCTTGAGATGTGGCTGCCCGGCGAGTCCTCCGAGCTCCGGCACATGCCGGGAACGCCACGCTGGGATCCGCCGCTGTCCATCCGTCATCTCGCGACGCGGCCCGCCTTGGAGCGCTACGGCCGCTTGTACGGCCGCTGAGACGCATCGCCGGCGCGACAGGAATTGACATAGCTTTACCGCCGGGACCGCACGGTTCACGGGGTCGGGTGCGAAGCTGCGGGCTCCAACTCTCCGGGAGCCCCAGATGTCGCAGACGAAAGCAGTCCTGACCGCCATGGCCGCCGCCGTGATCGCGGCCCTCGCGCTCACGGCGATGCCGGTGCAAGCCCAGGCGCAAGGCGGCAAGGCCGCGCAGAAGCTCGAGGAACGCTTCGCCGCCGCCGACAAGGATCACGACGGCAAGCTCACCAAGGCCGAAGCCGAGGCCGGCATGCCCCGCCTGGCCAAGCACTTCGACGAGATCGACACGCAGAAGACCGGCTCGGTCACGCTGGATCAGGTCAAGCAGTACATGGCCGCGCACATGAAGGACCGGAAGAAGTAGGCCGATCACCCCGGTTGTGGCGCGGCCGCCATGATGGCCGGCGCATTTCCGGCTCGCCCCCGGCCAATTTCCAACCAAGCCCATTCACGGCGCTCGGATATCGATGGAGACTCCATCGATCCGGGCGCCGTTTTCATGGCCGATATTCGCCGATATATTGATTCAGCGAGTTTCCGACTGACATATTCGAGTGGGCACACCCACTTGAATTGACTGGTATTTCTGCCACCAGCCATCAGATCGATCGAGCAACCATGTCGCCGCAGGCTCGGCAAGCCCTCCTCATAGGGAAACGCCGAGCGATTGCCATCGCGAAAACCCCGTCGACATACTGCCTGCCATCCCAACGAAGGCACGGCCATGTTTCGATCGGAAGTTCTTGAATCCCGACAGGCGCAATGGATGGGCACCATCCGGATCGCCCGGCGACCGGGTTATCGGGTGGTATCCACCGCTGCCGCGATATTGGCGATCTCACTCGTGGTTTTCGCCCTGTTCGGCGAAATGGCGCGCAAGACGCGCGCACCGGGCCTGCTGGTGCCGGTGGGCGGTTTGGTGCAGTTGGCGGCGCCACAGGCCGGGCGGGTCGCGGAGCTCCTGGTCGGCGAAGGCGATCGGGTCCAGGCGGGGCAGCCGCTGCTTCGGCTCCAGACCGATCGCACGCTCGCCGACGGCGACTTCGCCGACCTGAACCGTCGGGCGCTCGAGGCTCGCCGGACCAGCCTCAACGAGGAACGCCGCCTGCAGCTGCAACAGGCGGATGAACGTCGGCAGACGCTGAAGGAGCGCCTCGCGAGCCTGGTCGCGGAGACGGCCCAGGCGCGGGAGGAGCTGGAAACGATCCGGCAGCGGGTGGTGCTCGGGCGCCGGAGCCGCGACCGGATGGTCTCCCTGGCCGCGGAGGGCTTCATGTCCACCGCGCAGGTGCAGCAGAAGGACGAGGAGCTGCTCGATCTGCTCGGCCGCGAGCGCGGCGGCCAGCGCTCGCTGGTGACGCTGGAGCGGGAGCAGCAGACGATCCGCGCGGAGCTGCTGTCCATCCGCACGACGCTGGAGACCAGCCTGACGCAGCTGGATCGCGGCGTCGCGCAGCTGGAGCAGGAACGCGCGGAGCTGGAGGCCCGCGCCGGACTGACCGTCACCGCGCCCCGGGAGGGGCGGGTCAGCGCGCAGCCGGTGCACGCCGGACAGGCGGTGCAGGCGGGACAGACGCTCATGACCCTGGCGCCGGATCACGCCGACGGCGAGCACCCCGCGACGCGGTCGCCACTGACGGCCCAGCTGTATGCCTCCAGCCGCGCGGTGGGTTTCATCCAGCCCGGCCAGACGGTCTGGCTGCGCTACGCGGCCTATCCCTTCCAGAAGTTCGGCATGGCCCAGGGACAGGTCCTGCACGTGAGCCCGACGCCGATCGCGCCGCAGGACCTCCCGGCGGGTCAGGAGCAGGCGCTGGTCAGCGCGGCCCAGGCCAACGAGCCGCTGTACCGGATCGATGTGCGGCTGGAGCGGCAGGTCATCGCCGCCTACGGCCAGGACGTGCCACTGCGCGCGGGCATGAGCCTGGAGGCCGACGTCACGCTGGAGCGGCGACGCCTCTGGGAATGGCTGCTGGAACCGCTGCTGGCGACAGCACGACGCGTGTAGCAGGGAACAGGTCTGCCGGCGGCGAGCACTCGGCGCCGGGGAACGGCGGTCGACCGATTCGGCCAATCAACGGAAGGTGAACGACATGACTGAACTGACTCAAGACGAGATCGATCAAGTGCACGGTGGCGGCTTCTTCTCGAAGTTCGGAAGGTTCCTGGGCTTCTGCCTGGTGACCCTCTTCGCCAAGGGCGCTGGCTTCCCCAAGGCCTTCTGAGCTTGGGCTGACGGTTCCCCTTGATCCTTTTGCGGCCGGCTGCTCAGGTTGCCGGTCGCTTTTTGAACCCGCCCATGCCCTACTCCTTCCCTTGTGCCTTCGGGATCCTTCTGGCGATTGGATGGTTCCACGACATCGCCTGGGCCGCGCAGCCAGTCCAGTTGCCTCGAACCGAGATCTCCGGGAAGCTCATCCACGATCCCGCCTGGATGTCCTACCGCGACGCTCGCCGCGTGGTCGAGATGTTCGAGCGATATGCCAAACCCAAGGATCTCGTTCGCCTCCTGTATGCCCTCGAGCCGAAGTGGCCCGAAAGCTTCCGCTACGACGGCCTGACATTCGCCGTCGAGGATGACGAGCACGTGGTGCCGCTGCCGCTCCGGTTCGGATATGCCGACATGCTGCTTCACCCACCGGTCAATGAACGGCAGGCGCGGTTCGTGGTGAATCGGCCCCGGGGCACGCTCACCCTGGACTACAACATCTCCGTCGCGCCCCGTGCGGACCAGCACTACGAGCAGCCGTATCAGCGCAAGGGCTGCGCCCAGGCCTTCGACCTGTATCGAACACAGACCACGCTGACCGAGCTGGCGACCGCGGGCAAGCAATGCGTCGGTCTCCAGTTCTTCCTGCTCAGCGACGATTCGATCGTTGTCCAGCGCGACATCGACGGCGAGGAACGCGAGCTTCCCGCGCAGCGGGGACGCTTCGGCCGGCGCGTCGATGTCCGCTGGTCCGAACAGATGCAGTCCATCGACATACGCCCCCCTGATCGACCGCACGTCATCGGGGTTCTCTTCGAGTAGCACCCCTGCGCTGCTCATCCTCGCCCCCACACCTTCTCTCCCGCCGCGAGGTCGGCACCTATCGGCAATGGCGGCGCCCAGCCACCCATCGAATCTCCCATGCTCAACTTCTTCTTCACTGTCGTCAGGCTCGCGGTGGCCAGTGCGCTGCTGCATGGCACCGCCTGCATCGCGCAAGCGGTCCAGCTCCCGCGCACCGAGGTCTCGGGAAAGCTCGTCCGCGATCCCACCTGGATGCCTTACCGCGATGCCCGTCGTGCGATCGACACCTTCGAGCGATACACGAAACCCAAGGATCTGGTCCGCCTCACCTACCTGCTGTCCCCGAAGTGGCCCCAGAACTTCAGTTTCGAAGGCCTGACCTTCGCCATCGAGGACGACGAGACCCTCGTGCCGCTGCCCCATCAGCTGGGGCTCGCCGACGTGCCGCTTCGTCCACCGGTCAACGAGCGCACGGCGCACTTCGTCGCCAATCGGCCGAAGGGAACGCTCAAGCTGAGCTACCACGTCTCCCTGGCCCTTCGCGCGGATCAGCGTTACGAGCAGCCCTATCTGCGCGAGGGCTGCGCCCAGACCTTGGATGTGTATCGGACGCAGACCGCGCTGACGCAGCTCCAGACGGCAGGCAAGCAATGCGTCGGCGTCGAGATCCATCTGCTCACCGCGGACTCGACCGTGATCCAGCGTGACACGAGCGGCGAGGAGCACGAGCTCCCCTCGGTCAAGGGACACCTCGGCCGCCAGGTCAAGGTCCGATGGACCGACCAGTTGCAGGCCATCGAGGTGCGCCCGCCCGATCGCGCTCATCTGGTGTCGATCCTGCTCGAGTAGCGCGAGCTTGACCGGCTCCGCCGCGCCGCCTGGCCACAAGCTCGACCACCCGGCGGCGCCTCCCGCATCCACCGATGTCGACCGACATCGGGGAACGGCGGCCGACCGATTCGGCCATTCAACCCAAGGTGTTCGACATGACTGAACTGACGCAAGACGAGATCGATCAGGTGCACGGCGGCGGCTTCTTCTCGAAGCTCGGGAAGTTCCTGGGCTTCTGCGTGCTGACCTACCTGGACTACCGCGGCATCGTGAAGCTGACGGTCATCCGCTGACCGATCGACAGCCTCCGACCTCCCCTGCGGCCGGCCGCCTCGGCGGTCGGCCGCGCTCCTGACGCGCCCATGCCCCGCCCCACCCCCATCCTCCAGGCCGAGATGGCCGAATGCGGCCTCGCCTGTCTGGCGATGATCGCGACCGCGCATGGCGCGACGACCACGCTGCCCGAGATGCGGCGGCGCTTCCCCGGCGCGCTCAAGGGCATGCGGCTCAGCGACCTCATCGCCGCGGCCGCGGGCCTGGGCTTCTCCGGGCGGCCGCTCAAGCTGCCACTGGCCATGCTGGGCCAGCTCGCCCTGCCCTGCGTGCTGCACTGGGACATGAACCACTTCGTCGTGCTGACCCGGGTCCGCGGCGACCAGGTGACGCTGCTCGACCCCGCCGTCGGTGAGCGCCGCCTGAGCCTGGAAGAGGTCTCCACGCATTTCACCGGCGTCGCGCTCGAGCTGACGCCGGTCGCGGAGTTCAAGACCGCCGCGCCCGCGCCGCGCATCTCGCTGCGCGCGCTGACCGGGCGGGTGCTCGGGCTGCGGCGCTCGCTGCTGCAGATCCTGCTCGTCGCGATCGTGCTCGAGCTCTTCGCCATCCTCGCGCCGCTGTTCAACCAGATGGTCGTGGACGACGTGCTCACCTCGGGCGACCGCGACCTGCTCACCGTGCTCGCGATCGGCTTCGGCCTGCTGCTGGTGGCGCAGACGGCGCTGGGCTTCGCGCGCTCGTGGATGGTGATCGTGCTGTCGCAGACCTTGTCGCTGCAATGGAAGAGCAACACCTTCTCGCACCTGCTGCGGCTCCCCGTCGCGTTCTTCGAGAAACGCCATCTCGGCGACGTCACCTCGCGCTTCGGCTCGGTGGACGCGATCCAGCGCACCTTGACCACCGCCGCGATCGAGGCGGCGCTGGACGGCCTCATGGGCGTGGCGGCGCTGGCGATGATGCTGATGTACTCGTGGCGCCTCACGCTGGTGGTCGTGGTGGCGGTGGCGCTCTACGCGGGCGTGCGGTGGCTGTCCTACCGGCCGCTGCGCGACGCCTCGGCGGAGCGCCTGATCGTCGCGGCCAAGGAGGACACGCACTTCCTCGAGACACTGCGCGCGATCACGCCGCTCAAGCTCTTCGGCCGCGACGAGGAGCGCCGGGCGCGCTGGCAGAACCTGGTGGTCGAGGTCCAGAACCGCGACTTCCGCACCGCGCGGCTGGGCATGGTCTTCGGGACGGCGAGCACGCTGATCTTCGGCGTCGAGAACCTGGTCGTGCTCGTCCTCGGCGCGCGCCTGGTGCTCGACGGCCAGCAGGCCGGCGCGGTGGCGCTGACGGTGGGGATGCTGTTCGCCTTCACCAGCTACAAGAGCCAGTTCACCAGTCGCGTCTCCGGCCTGATCGACAAGGCCATCGAGTTCCGCATGCTGGGCCTGCATGCCGAGCGGCTCGCCGACATCGCGCTGGAGCCGCCCGAGCCCGATGACCACGCGATCCACGAGCTCGCCCACCTGGCCCCCTCGCTGGAGCTGCGCGACGTGAGCTTCCGCTACGGGCCGCAGGAGCCCTGGGTGCTTCGGCACGCCAACCTGACGGTGCCCGCGGGCGCGAGCATCGCTATCACCGGGCCGAGCGGCTCGGGCAAGACGACGCTGCTGAAGCTGCTGCTGGGTCTGCTGTCGCCCGAGGAAGGCGAGGTGCTCTACGGCGGCGTTCCCATGCGGCAACTGGGCTTGCGCAACGTGCGGCGGCAAGTGGGCACGGTGATGCAGGACGATGTGCTGCTGACCGGCAGCCTGGCCGACAACATCAGCTTCTTCGACGTGCAGCCGGACATGGCGCGCATCGAGTCCTGCGCCGTGCTGGCCCGGATCGACGAGGACATCCGGCGCATGCCGATGGGCTATCAGACGCCGGTGGGGGATCTGGGGAGCGGGCTGTCGGGCGGACAGAAGCAGCGGCTGCTGCTGGCGCGCGCGATGTACGCGAAGCCGCGCGTGCTCGCGCTGGACGAGGCGACCAGCCACCTGGACGTCGAGCGGGAACGGGCGGTGACGGACAACCTGCGGCAGTTGGCCGTCACGCGTCTGGTCATCGCGCACCGGCCGGACACCATCGCGGGGGCGGACCGGGTCGTGGTGCTGGAAGCAGGGAGGCTCGTCGAAGCGCGCTCGGTCAACGACGAGTGGGCTGCCCGCGTCGCGGCGATGGACCTCACCGCCCTGCTGGCGGCGACGAGAAAGGCGACCTGAGTCGAGCGCTCGGACCACGCCCGGCGCTGGTCGCGCTGGGCGTGGCGTCCGATCACTTGTTCTCGATCGGCTTGCTCACGTCGCGCTCGAACCACTTGGTCGAGATCTTGGCGTAGGTGCCGTCGGCCATCAGGTCGGAAAGCGCCTTGTCGATCGCGGCCTTGAACTTCGGGCTGTTCTTGCGGAACGGGATCGCGTTGGTCGCGGCCTGGCCGATCGCGGCGCCGGCCTTCACCGGCAGCTTGGTCTTCTGCTTCAGGTAGGGGATCAGCAGGCTGTCGTTCAGCGCCGCGTCGATGCGGCCGGTGGCCAGGTCCTGCAGGTACTCGGTGGCGCCCGGGTAGGTGCGCACCTCGACGCCCTCGAAGCCCTTGGCCTGTTCGGCGAAGTTGCTGCCCTGGCCGACGCCGATCTTCTTGCCCTTGAGGTCGGCGGGGGTCAGGAGTTGCCGGGTCTCGTTGGCGCGGATGATCAGCTGCGGGTACGACATCACGTAGGCCGTGCTGAAGTCGAAGGTCTTGCGGCGCTCGTCGGTGGCGGCGACCTGGTTGACGATGACGTCGTACTTGCCCGCCTGCAGACCGGCCAGGATGCCGCTCCATTCGGTGGTGGTGAACTCGGGCTTGACGCCGAGCTTGCCGGCGATGGCGGTGGCGATCTCGACGTCGAAGCCGGTCAGCTGACCCTTCTCGTCCTTGTAGTTGAACGGGGGATAGGTGCCCTCGACGGCGATGCGCAGCGTGCCGCGCGCCTTGACGTCGTCGAGCAGGTCGGCGGCCTGGGCCGCGAGCGACGCGCCGGCCAGCAGCGCGGCGGCGATCAGGGAAGTGCGGACGTTCTTCATGGGACCCCTCGTTGTGCGGTGGAACGACGGATGTTGCCACCAGTCGCCCCGCCCTCCCGGCATATGCACATGGCGCGTGGCTATATCGGGTGACGTCGCGAGCGACGTCCGCGCTCCTGCTCCGGGGTCCTCCGCCCGGCGGCGCGTCGGGCTCGGCTCGGCTCGGCTGAGCTCAGCTCGGGGCGGGCGCCATCAGAACGCGTGCCGCATGCCCAGCGCGAAGACGGTGGGCCGCTCGCCGGCGCCGACGCCCAGCGGATTGATCGCCAGGTCATAGGCGGCGCGAGCCTGGTTGTCGATGCGGGTGACGTAGGCGTAGAGGCCGGTCCGCGGGGACAGCGTGTGGTCGTAGCCCAGCGTCCACTGGCGCGCGCCGGTGTCGGCGCCGGCCGAGATGAAGCCCACCTTCGCGCCCGCCGGTCCCTTGCCCTCGCCCGCATGGGTGAAGGACGCCCGCAGGCTGCCGCGGCCGATCTGCCAGGTGGCGGACACATAGGCCGAGTCGCGCCGTAGCGGACCGGTGGGGGTCTCGTAGCGCAGGCGCTCGGCGGCGGTGGCGATGCGCCAGACGCCGAAGCGGTAGGCGGCGCCCAGCTTGGTGGCCGTGTCGGTCAGGTGCGGGCCCTGGTAGTCGTGGTGCTCCTCGTGGGCGAGGGCCAGGTTCCAGGGGCCCTGGTCCCAGGTGACGGACGAGGACCACAGGCTGGGCTTGCCGCCGCCGGGGCCGATGGCGCCCTCGTTGAAGGAATAGGCGAGCTTGCCGGTCAGGCCGTTCCAGGTGGGCGACCAGTACTGGACGACGTTCTGCTGCCGCCGGTCGAAGGAGGCGGTGGTGGTCGTGTTGTCGACGGTCGGCGCGGAGCCGTTGGCCATCAGCGCCATGTAGCCGGCGGTGGTGGGGTACCAGGGATCGAAGCCGCTGGTCGACAGCAGATACGGGGTGCCCCAGTTGCCGGCGAAGATCAGCCCGTAGGGCGTGTTGATCCCGACGCGCGTGTCGCGGTTGGCGAGCGAGGGGCCGACGCCGGTGTCGAGCGCCAGCGAGCCCTCGATCTGGAACACCGCCTGATAGCCGTCGCCCAGGTCTTCCGTCCCGCGGAAGCCGATGACGGAGCGGTTGTTGGACTCGCGGCTGACGGCGCGGTCACGCGGGGACCGGCTGGCGTCGGCGTGCTCCAGGGAGACGTTGAGGCGGCCGTAGAGCGTGACGTTGGATTGCGCGTGAGCGGGGAGAACGGCGGCCACCGCGAGAGTGATCGCGGCGAGCGGCAGGGGGTGTCGGTACTGCATCGGGGGGACCTGGGGCTGGAATCGCGCCGATGTTGGCGCGATGCGCGGCTTTGCGGCTCTCCCCTTCGGGGGATCGCGGGACCTTCACCAAGGTTTCAATCGGGGCGGCTAGCGTGTCGCGATGCTCAACCGCCGCTCGATCCTGCGCGCCTCCCTGCTCTGCTCGCCGCTGGCCGCGCGAGCGGTGACCTCGGTCTATCCCCTCGCTCTCCCCGAGGGCGTGAATCTGGTGCAGGTGCGCCCGGTGCTGGACCTGATCGCCCGTCACGCGCAGATCGTGTGGGACTACCAACCCGTGCCCGTCACGCGGATGCTGGCGATGGTGGAGAACGGCTGGACGCTGGGGCTGGGCCCGGGGCGCTCGTCGATGCGCGCCTCGCGTCTGCTGTTCTCGGAGGAGGTGCTGGTGAGCGGGCTGTGGCCGATCGCGCGCAGCGAGGTCAGGCGCGAGCTGCGCTCCGCCGAGGACCTGAAGGACCTGCGCGTCTGCCTGGTGCGCGGGCTGGACTACGGCGACACGCTCGGGGACGCGCGGCTTTCGGGCTTCTCGGCCGAATACATCTCCGGCGACTTCCGCACCCGCGTGCGCCAGCTGATGGCGGGCCGCTGCGACGTGCTGCTCGCCAGCGACTTCAACACCGATGCCGTCGAGCTCCAGCGGCGCGTGGTCGAGTCCGGTGGCAGCCTGGACAAGCTGCGCGTGGGCGGCGGCTCGCTCGGCCACCAGGTGGAACGCTTCGCGACCGCGCGGACGGGGCCCTTCGCGGCGCTGATCCCGGTGCTCGATCAGGTGATGAAGGGCAGCCGCAAGGAGATCGCGCGGCTGCTGGGCGAGAAGTCCTAGCGAGAGCGCCGGACGCTCGTCGGCGGGCGGTGCGGCAGCCCGTGATCGGCGACGGCGTCCCGGACGCCCGGCCTCAGCCGACCTGAACGCCGTCCCGTCCCGCCGCCTTGACGCGGTACAGCGCCTCGTCGGCGCGCGCGAGCATCGTCGCCGGGGCCTCGGGGCGATCGGTCTCCGCGACGCCGGCGCTGATCGTCAGCGCCGGCCCCCCTGTCCCGGGATCGTGTCCCTGCGCGCGCAGCCGCTCCAGCACACGCCCGCAGACAGCCGCCGCGGTGCCGCGATCGCCCTGCACCACAAGGACGAACTCGTCGCCGCCCAGCCGCGCGGCGAAATCCGTTGCACGGCATTCCGAGGTCAGCAGCTTGGCGACAAGGCGCAGCGCGTCGTCGCCAGCCGCGTGACCGAATCGGTCATTGACCTGCTTGAAGTGGTCGAGGTCGATCAGCGCCAGCCCCACCCCCGCGTTCAGGCCGGCTCGGCCCAGAACGCGCTCGAACAGCTCGTCGAAGCCGCGCCGGTTGAGCAGGCCGGTGAGCGCGTCGTGGCGCGATTCGCGGTGCGCGCGGTCGAAATCCAGCGTGACGGCAAGCGAGCGGGCCCGTTCCTCCGCCAGCGCCAGCACCTGCGTCTCTCGCCAGCGATAGAAGGCCTGGTGCGCCGCGAGCGCCGCGCGGTAGTCCCCCAACTGCTCGTGCGCGATCGAGGCCTGGAGTTCCAGTTCGTCCAGCAGCACCGTCGCGCCACTGCGCGCGGCCGCCTCCCGACCTCGCGACAGCGCCTGCAGCGCCTTGGCGGGCTCATGGGATTCGAGCCAGGCGCGAGACCGCGTCAGCGAGGTGTAGAGCAGCCCCAGATCGTCGCCGTCCGCATCGAACGTGGCCTGCGCCTCGTCCAGCGCCAGATGCGCTTCGTCCAGGGCTCCCTGCGCGACCAACGCCGTGGCCAGCGTGTCCAGGAAGGCCGCGCGGTCGCCAGGCAGCAGTTCATCGACATGCCGAGACACATGGCGGGCCTCCTCGACCGCCTCGTCGGCGCGCGAGCGCCAATCGCCGTCCTGCCTCTGCTTGGCGCGCTGCGCGCCGCGAGCGAGCGCCAGCGCGAGGTTGCCGTGCAACCTCAGGCTCAAGGAGCGGGAGAGCGTCGGCGCGGGCAGCTCGAGTGCCTCGCGCAGCGTCCGCGCGGCTTCGTCGTGGCGGCCCATGTCGTTGAGCACCACGCCGAGTATGTTGTGGACGCAGGCCTGGACGTCCGGCCAGCCGCTGCCGCGAGCCAGCGGCAAGGCGCGATTCAAGTCCTCCAGCGCCTGCGCCTGCCGCCCGCCCACGAGATGGCGAATCGCCATCGAATGCAGCACCAGGGCCTCGCCACTGGGGGCGCCCTCTTCCTTGAACAGCTGACGAGCCTGCCGCGCCGTCGCGTCCGCGGCCTCGCCGTCGCCCTGGAGCGCGTGCACGCGCGCCAGCAGCGCGAGCGCGTATGCCAGGTGAAGTCGACGGCCGGCGCGGGCGTACTCGGCCACCTCCTCCGTCAGCAGAGCCCGCGCCTGCACATGATCCAGCGACAGCGTGCCCATCAGGCGCGCGATGTCGGGATCGGCGCGGAGGTCGCGTTCGAAGGAGAGGGAAGGATCGGGCATGGGCAGGAGCGGACGTCGGCGGCAAGGCGCCCCGGACCCGGCAACGGGCAGCGCCACCGCCGGAGCTCGGGGACTGTACACCGTCCGATTCCGGCCCCCTCACGCGCCGCGCCGGGCCGCGGGTCTCACTCCACCTTCACCCAGTCGTAGGTCGCCGGACCGCCGCCGCCGTTCCATTGGCCGACGAAGCCGACGGCGTCGGGGCTGTTGTCGCCGCGCCAGTGGTTGAGCATCAGGCGCATCGGGGTGGACACCGACACGATCTGGTGCCGGATCGTGGTCTCGCCGCCTTGCGCGTCGACCTTGAACCAGCGCACGAAGTTCTCGCGCCATTCGAAGCCCAGGGTCTGCCAGCCGGTCCCGATCGGGAACTGCTGATAGTTCTGCACGCCGGCCTTCCACACGTTGGTGTGCAGTACCGTGCCGCCCTTGATCAGCTCGATGTCGATCTCGAAGTGGCTGGGGGTGCCCGCCGTGCCGGTGTAGAGGAAGAACGAGGTGTTGCCCCCGGCGAAGTTGCTCGCCTTCACCCGCGTGGTGAACTTGCCGTAGGTGAAGCTCTGCCAGGTGCGCACTTCGCCGCAGCGGCCTGTGCCGCTGTTGACGTTGAGCACCAGGTTGCCCGAGTCCTTCCACACCTCGCTGTAGGCGAAGCCGCAGCCGAAGGGCGCGCCGTTGTGCCAGGTCGCCGTCTCCCAGGCCGAGCCGGCGCCGCCGGTGCCGTCGAAGCCGTCGAAGAAGCCGGCCGCCCTTGCGCAGCCCCCCGCCCCCAGGCCGATCGTGCCGATCAGCAGCGCCGCGCGCAGCGCGCGCCTGATGTCGTGTCTCATCGCTGTCTCCTTTTCTTTCGGGAATCGCGCGCCAGGCGCGCGGAAACAGGCGCGCCGGGATGGCGCGCCGATCTTCAAGCCGTGGTCAGAAGTTCGCGCGCACGCGCAGTCCATAGCTGCGGGCGTCGTTGAGGAAGCGCACGTTGAGGCTGGAACCCACCAGCGCCTTGGTCGAGGCCTGCTCGTTGGTCACGTTGCTGGCGAAGGCCTCGACGCGGTAGCGGTTCAGCGTGTAGCCCAGGCCCAGATTCAGCGTCGCGTAGCCCTTCTGGCGATCCGGGAAACCGGCCGCCAGGGCGCTCGTGGCGGCGCCGCTCAGCGTCACCACGTCCAGCTCGTTGTACTGGGTCAGGTAGTAGGACGAGCGGTAGCTCAGCAGCGCCTGCCAGTCCAGCTTGCCCGGCCCGAAGGCGAAGGCCTGCTGCAGCCGCGCCGACACGTTGACCTTGGAAGCCAGCGGCAGCTCGTTGCCCGCCAGGTTGATCTGCGGCGCCTTGCCGCCCTGTCCGTAATCGATGGCGCGCGCGTCGGCCACGACCGCGCTGCGGACCTTGGTCTGCAGCAGCACCGCGTTCAGATCCAGCGCGAAGCCGGCCGGCAGCGGCATGCGCAGCTCGCCCTCCAGGCCGTACAGCCGCGACGCGCCGATGTTGCGGTTCACCAGCGAGTAGCCGTTGCAGGTGTTGGGCGTGACCTGCGTGTTGACCTTGATGCAGCTCAGGTCCTGGAAGACCTGGTTCTTGTAGTCGTAGTAGAAGGCCGACACATTGACCACCGAGCGACGCCCCATCAGCTCGAGCACGTTGCGCGAGCCCACTTCCAGCACGCTGAGCTTCTCCGGCCCGTAGACCTCGGGGATGGGCGAGGTGGCGAAGGTGTCGTTGAAGCCGCCGGCCTTGTGTCCGGTCGAGAACTTGGCGTAGACCATCGCGTCCCGGCCCAGGTCATGCTCGACGCCGACCCGGAAGTCGTTGTACTTGGCGGTGCTGGCGCCGTACTGCTGCGTCGGCAGGTCCCAGGAGTTCACGTACGAGAAGCCGCCGTTGGTGCCCGAGGGATTGGTCAGCGGGCAGGACAGCCGGCCGTTGTCGTTGACGTCGGGGCGATCGACGCAAGCGCCGTTGGGATTGGCGCCGCTGGCGATGGGTCCCAGCTGCTGCGCGACCAGATCGCGGCGGCCGGGCGTGAGGAAGGTCTGGAGGATGAACTGCGCCCGCTGGGCGTCGGTCGTGACCTTGCTCATGTCGAAGTTGGGGCGCGACAGCAGCGCCGGCTGGAAGCCCTCGGTGCCCCAACGCGTGGCGTAGCAGCAGTCGTAGTTCTCGCCGCCCAGGACCACGCCCAGGTTGCCGCCGATGCCGTAGCGGGACTTGCTCTCCTGCGTCCGGCGGAAGCCCACGATGGCGCGCCAGTCGGGCGTGACCTTGTAGGTCGCGTCGACATAGCCGGCGGTGGACTTGCCACGCACGTCGGGCATGGTGAACTCGCTGCCCCAGTAGCAGCAGCCGCCGTCGGACAGCGACGCGTAGCCCACCGCCTGCTTCTCCTTGAAGTGGAAGACGCCGGCGGTCCATTGCAGCGGCTGCTGCGAGTCGTTGGAGCGCAGCACCAGCTCGTAGACGTTGCTCTTGGACAGCGTCTGCCAGTACTGCGTCGAGTAGTTGTCGTAGTTGACCTTCGTGAGGTCGCGACCCGGCCAGTCGATGCCGTCGGACTGTCCGTTGCGCTGCCAGAAGTCCACCGAACGGCGGCTGGCGTTGAACTCCGCGCTGACCGGGCCGAGGTCGGCCTCGACCTTGCCCAGCACCCCCCACAGGTCGTTGCGCATGTCGCCCTGCGTGCCGCGATAGACGACGCGGCGCAGGTCCAGGTCCTCGGCGCGCAGACCGCTGGCGCTGACCGCGCTGAAGATGTTGGCGCCGGGATAGCCCGTGCCGCGCTCGCGGCCCGTGTCGGCGACCACGCTGAAGCGCAGCGCCTCGGTCGGCTCCCAGCGCGCGGACAGGCGCAGCGCGCGGTTGTTCTCCAGGCCCGCCGGCTTGAGCTGGCTGGCGTTGGGGTCCGTCGAGACGTTGGTGAAGCCGTAGTCCTTGGTGCTCTGGTAGCCGGCGATGCGGATCGCGGCATCCGAGCCGACGGGCACGTTCACCGCCGCCTCGGCGCCGTGGCCGCTGCGGTTGGAGACCTCGCCCTGCGCGTAGCCCGAGAACTCGTTCAGGCGCGGCTGAGCGCTGATGATGTTGAGCGTGCCGGCCAGCGCGTTGCGGCCGTACAGCGTGCCTTGCGGACCCTTGTTCACCTCGACCCGCTCCAGGTCGTAGAACATCAGCCCCAGGCCGCGCGGGCGCGGGATGTAGACGCCGTTCAGGTGTGGCGCCGCGCCGGGGTCGCCCAGCTCGGTGTTGTTGGCCGAGCCGACGCCGCGGATGAAGATCTCGACGTTGCCCTCCTGGTTGGCGATGCTCAGCCCGGGCACGGCGCTCTGGAGCTGGCGCACGTCGGCGATGCCGTCCTTGCGCAGTTGATCGGCGCTGAGCGATTGCACGACACCGGACACCTTCTGAGCGGTCTCGAGGCGGCGGTTGGAGGTGACGGTGACGGTCTCCAGGCGGCCGTCGGTGCCGGCCGGCTCGGCGGCGGGCTTGGCGTCGGCGCGCGGGGCGGAGGCCGGCGCGGCGGGCGAGGCGGGCGGGGTTTCCGCCTGAGCCTGGGCCTGGCCGTGGCACACGGCCAGCACGGCGGCCATCACGAGCGTGAGGCCGGCGTGGTGGGCGCGAGGGGCTTGCGGCGCGAGCCGCGTCTGCAGTGGGGTCGCTTGTCTCGTTGTCATTGTTGTCCTCTGGCGGGAAGTCACTGGGTGGGATTGGCGAGGGGCACGAGGCCGGTGGAGGTACTGCGTCGGGAAACGGGGGGACTGCTGGAACTGCTGGAGCCGGCCCGACCGCTCATGCCGGTCGAGCCGGTCGAACGAACGGGGCGGGACGGGGCGAAACGAGGCACCGGCCGGGGGTCACGCGGCGAGCGCGCGGCCCTCGGCGTCGAAGAGGTGGATGCGGTCGGACTGGATGCGCAGGCCGACCGCGTCGCCGGGCCGGGGCGGTCGCGCGTCGACCGGCAACCGGATCGCCAGCAGCGGCTGATCGGCGGCCAGGCGCGCATGCGCGATCACCATGTCGCCCAGGTGCTCGATGAGCTCGACGCGCGCCGGCAGGCCGTCGGCGGGCGCGACCAGCGACAGGTGGCTGGCGCGCACGCCCAGGGTCAGCGGCCCGCTCGACGGCATCGCCGCGGGGATCGCGACGCCGGCCTGGGCCAGGCGTGGACCGTCGCCACCAGCGGCCGGGACGGGCAGGAAGTTCATCGTCGGCGTGCCGAGGAAGCCGGCGACGAAGCGGCTCGCGGGCCGCTCGAAGAGGTCCAGCGGCGAGCCCACCTGCTCCACGCGACCGGCGTTGAACACGGCGATGCGATCGCCCAGGGTCATGGCCTCGACCTGGTCGTGGGTGACGTAGATCATGGTGGTGCCGAGCTCGCGATGCAGCCGCGCCAGCTCCAGTCGCATCTGCACGCGCAGCGCGGAGTCCAGGTTGGACAGCGGCTCGTCGAACAGGAACACCGCCGGCCGGCGCACGATCGCGCGGCCGATGGCCACGCGCTGGCGCTGGCCGCCGGAGAGCTCGCGCGGCCGACGCTGCAGCAGGTGACCGATGCGCAGGATCTCGGCGACCTGGCCGACGCGCTCGCGCACGGCGGCCTTGGACTGGCCGGCCATCTTCAGCGCGAAGCCCATGTTCTGCTCGACCGTCATGTGCGGATAGAGCGCATAACTCTGGAACACCATCGCGACGCCGCGCTGCGACGCATCGACCGCGCCCACGCTTCGGCCCCCGATGTGGACCTCGCCCGCGTCGATGTCCTCCAGCCCGGCGATCATCCGCAGCAGCGTGGACTTGCCGCAGCCGGACGGGCCGACGAACACGGTGAACTCACCGTCCGCGATGTCCAGGTCGATGCCCTTGAGCACCTCGACACCGCCGTAGCGCTTGCGCAAGCCGCGCAGTCGGACTTCAGCCATGGTGGGCCTCCGCGGGCGTCATGCCGCCGGTGGCGGCCGCCGGGGCCGCCGTCGCGGCGGACGCCCCGCCGACGCGGTCGCCCGGCACGGCCTGATCGGACGCGTCCGCCTGATCGGCCCGGGCGCCTTCGTGCCGCACGGCCGCGATGGTGTCGCGGTACCAGTGCGCGCTGTCCTTGAGCGTGCGTTGCTGAGTGGCGTAGTCCACATGCACCAGGCCGAAGCGCTTGGCGTAGCCCGAGTCCCACTCGTAGTTGTCCATCAGGCTCCAGTAGAAGTAGCCGCGGACGTCCACCCCGGCGGCCTTGGCCTGGGCCAGCGCCTCCAGATGGCGGCGCACGTAGTCGATGCGGGCCTGGTCGGCGACGCGGCCGTCGGCCAGCGTGTCGGCGTTGGCCATGCCGTTCTCGGTGATGAAGATCGGCGGCAGGTCGCGGTACTGGTCCTTCAGACCCACGAGCAGCTCGCGCAGTCCGTCGGGGTAGACCTCCCAGCCCATGTCGGTCTGGCCCAGCGCCATCGGCGCGGGACGCTCGGGCCGGTCGCGGCTGACCCAGATGCGGGTGTAGAAGTTGACGCCCAGGAAATCGAGCGGCGCCTGGATCAGCGCCATGTCGCCGTCGCGCACCTCGGGGTAATGCGCGATGCCGGCGTCCACCGGATAGCGGCCCAGGAACAGCGGGTCCATGTACCAGCGCACGAAGCGGGCGTACTCGGTGGCCGCGGCGGCGCGATCGGCGGCGCTGTCGGTGGCGGGGGTGGTGCCGGACTGGTTCAGCACGATGCCCAGCGGGCAGGCCGCGCCGCTGGCACGCATGGCGCTCATCGCCAGGCCGTGCGACAGCAGCAGGTGGTGCGACACCTGCGCCGCCAGCTGCGGCTCGCGATCGCCCGGCGCGAACTTGCCGATCTCATGGCCGAGCACGGCGGTGCACCAGGGCTCGTTGTGCGTGGCCAGCGACGCCAGGCGATCGCCGAGTCGGCGCGCGATGGCGTCGGCGTAGGTGGCGAAGTGGAAGGCCGTGTCGCGGTTCCCCCAGCCGCCCAGGTCCTGCAAGGCCTGCGGCAGGTCCCAGTGATAGAGCGTGGCGTGCGGCGCGATGCCCCGCTCCAGCAGTCCGTCGACCAGGCGGTCGTAGAAGTCCAGGCCCTTGACGTTGAAGGCGCCCCGGCCCTGCGGCTGCACGCGCGGCCAGGCGATGGAGAAGCGGTACGCGTCCAGCCCCAGGCCCGCGATCATCGCCACGTCGTCGGCCCAGCGGCGGTAGTGGTCGCAGGCGACCGCGCCGCTCTCGCCGTTGACGGTGCGGCCGGGCTGGCGGGCGAAGGTGTCCCAGATCGACGGGCCGCGGCCGTCGACGTCGACGGCGCCTTCGATCTGATAGGCGCTGGTGGCCACGCCCCAGGCGAAGTCGCGGCCCAGCAGGCGCATCGCGTCGGCGGACAGCGGCGAGGAGGTGGCGAAGCGGTCGGTCATGTCAGGCTTGGAGGTCATGGGGAACGGGGATGAATGCGCAAGAAATGCGGGGGGATGCGGGAGGCTCACTTCACGGCGCCGGCCGTGAGGCCGTCGATGAGGCGGCGCGAGGCCACCACGAACAGGATCAGCAGGGGCAGCACCGCGATGGCGGCGCCGGCGCTCAGCGCGCCCCAGGGCGTCTGCCCGCTGCCCTGCAGCGCGCGCAGGGCCAGCGGCACGGTGTAGAGGTCCATGTCGCGGATGACGACCAGCGGCCCCATGAAGTTGTTCCACGAGCCGATGAAGGTGATCAGCCCGAGCGTGCCCAGCGCGGGCAGCGTCAGCGGCAGCACGATGCGCCAGAAGATCGCGAACTCCCCGCAGCCGTCCAGGCGCGCGGCCTCGACCAGCTCGCGCGGCACGCTGGCGCCGATGTACTGGCGCATCATGAAGATGCCCAGCGCGCCACAGGCGCCCGGCACGATCAGGGCCTTGTGCTCATTGAGCCAGCCCAGCCAGGCCATGGTCAGCACGGTGGGCACCATGCCGAGGAAGCCGGGCAGCAGCAGCGTCGCCACGACCAGCCCGAAGAGCCGGTCGCGCCCCGCGAAGTCCAGCAGCGCGAAGGCGTAGCCGGCCAGCGAGCACAGCAGCAGGTTCAGCGCCGTCACCGCGAAGGCGATGTAGAAGCTCCAGCCCAGGTTGCGCCAGAAGAAGGGCAGCCGATCCAGCAGCAGCGCGAGGTTGTCGGGCAGCGCGTCGCCGAACCACAGCGGCGGCGGCACCGAGAGGATGTCCGCGTTGCTGTGGGTCGCGAAGACCATCATCAGGTAGAAGGGCGCGAACATCAGCAGCGCGCCGGCCAGCACGATGGCGTGGCCGACGAGGCGGCCGGCCGGCCATCGGCGGCGACGGATCGGCGCGTCGTCGCGGTCGAGCGCGTCGGCGGGGGAAGTGAGCATGGTGGACATGGGGTCTCTGGCGCTTGGGCGTGGACGTCGGCGCGGGCTTCAGCGCTGCCGGCCCAGCAGGCGGTTGTTGAGCCAGGTGGCGCCGGCGATCAGCAGGAACAGCAGCCAGGCGATGGCCGAGGCGGTGCCGAAGTCGCCGTCGGTGAAGGCCACCGAGTACAGGTGCATCGCGACGGTCTTGCCGGCCTGGCCGGAGCCGCCGGTTCCGCCGGTGAGGATGAAGGGCTCCTCGAAGAGCTGCAGGCTGCCGATGATGGCCAGCGTCACCGCGAAGAACACCATGGGGCGCAGCTGCGGCAGGACGATGTGCAGGAAGGTCTGGCGTTCGCTGACGCCGTCGACGCGGGCGGCCTCGAACAGGTCGCGCGGGATGGTCTGGATGGCCGACAGGTAGAGCACCGTGTTCCAGCCCACGTAGCGCCAGAACACCACGATGGCGATCATCCAGCGCGTGTTCTCGGCCTGGTCCCAGTCGACGGGGCCCGCGGGGAACAGTGACCCCAGCAGCGGCAGGTCGCGCAGCGCGCCCAGGGCCGCGTTGATGGCGCCGAAGTCCTTGGAGAACAAGGCCGAGAACACCAGCGAGACGGCCACCGTCGAGGTGATGAAGGGCAGGAAGTACAGCCCCACCACGCCATTGCGCCAGCGGCGGAAGGCGGTGTGCAGGTAGTAGGCCAGCGGCAGCGCGACCAGGTGCTGCGGCACGCCGCCGACCACGGCCAGCCACAGCGTGTTGTAGAGCGTGGCGCGCAGACCGTCGTCGCGCGTCAGCGCGTAGAGGTAGTTGTCCAGCCCCACCCACTGCATCGCGCCCAGGCCGGCGGCCGCATCCCAGCTGTGCAGCGACAGCACGATGGAGAACAGCAGCGGGAACAGACCGAAGGCCGCGAAGAGCAGGAAGAAGGGGCTGATGAAGAGATACGGCATCCAGCGGCGCGGGATGCGCAGTGACTGCGGCAGTCGCGGTCGGGTGGACAGGAGGGCGCGGAGGGTCATGGGGGGATCCGGTGGGCGGGCGGCGTGTCTGCGGACATCGTGTCGGCGGGGCGCTCAGCCGCGCGGGTCGGGGCGGCGGCGCACGCGGCGCTCGATCGCGGCGCGGGCATCGGCCAGGGCGGGCCCGATGTCCTTGCGGCGCTGCAGCACCAGGTCGAGCTCGTTGCGGACGACCTCGTCGGCGACCGCGTCGTAGCGATCGAGCGCGAGCGCGGGCACCCGCCGCGCCATGTCACGCCATTGCAGGCGCGCCGGCTCGCCACCGAGGAAGGCGATGGGCTCGGCGAGGAAGTCGTCGTCCTGCGCGCTCAGCAGCACCGGGAAGGCGTCGAGCGAGCGGAAGGCGGCCAGTTGCTGGTCGCGGTCCAGCGACAGCAGTCGCAGCAGGTCCCAGGCCAGCGCCTTCTGGCGCGAGTGCACCGGGATGGCATAGAACGAGCCGCCCCAGGCCGCGGCCACGCCCTCCGGGAGCGGCGCGGAGCGCCACTTCCCGGCGGTCGCCGGCGCGATCCAGTGCTTCAGATGACCGCCCAGCCAGGAGCCCATCATCTGGGCCGCGATGGCGTCGCGGCGGAAGCCCTCGGCCCATTCGTTGGTCCAGGCGCGCACGCGGGCGTCGATGCCGGCGTCGCGCGCCTGGAGCGCCAACTCGAAGGCGCGCTGGAAGCGCTCGGTCCGGACCAGGCTGCGCCCCTGGGCGTCGAAGAACACGCCCTCCCCGTCCGACAGCCCGGCGCGGATGCGGATGTCCTTGAGGTCCTGGGCATGCGCGACCAGGTAGGCGCCGGTGGCGGCGCGCAGCTTCCGGCCCGCGGCGATGAAGCCCGTCCACGACGCCGTGAGATCGTTTTCCTGAAGTCCGGCCCGCTCCAGCAGGTCCCGGCGGTAGAACAGCGCCCCCGGGCCGACGTCGACCGGCAGGGCCTTGATCTCGCCGTGTCGGTTGACGCCGGCACGCCAGGCGAAGCGCGCGATGCGGGACTCGTCCACGGCGGCGCTGAAGGGCGGCCGGCTCAGGTCCTCGAGCCCGGCGGAATCCAGGAACTTGCCCATGAAATCCATATCAAGCGCGATCAGGTCCGGCAGCGCGGCGCCGGCCGCGAGCGCGGTGGTCATGGCGGTGTGGTGATCCTTGTGGGCGAGCGACACGATGTTGACCACCACCCCCGGATGCAGGCGGGCGAAGGCCGGCAAGGCCAGCTTCAACGCGCGGTCCAGGTCGGGGTAGGTCGCGACGGTGAGCCGGATCGGCGCGGCCTGGGCCACACCGGCGACCGCCGCGCAGGACAGCAGCGTCAGGGCGTCTCGGCGCCTCAGCGATCTCATGTTCATTCCTGTTGTCGACGCTCCGGAGCCCCGGAACGCAGCCTTGTCTCAGCGGCTTTGAAATCGAATTCATGCAGTCTGCCTGTGCGGGAATCGGCTTGTCAACGTTGTCAAACCGGGAATCGCGTCACTTCAGGGAAGTCCCTAGGCCGGGAGACGGGGCGGTGTCTCGTGGATGACGCGAAATCGTTATCATCCGGCGGATCGGTTCACCGGCGTCACGAGCGCCCGTCATTCATGGCATCGAGTCCATCGAGTCTTTCCTCGCCCCGGGCCAAGCCCGAGGCCGCCACGGTGCAGGACGTCGCGCGTCTAGCGGGGGTGTCGCCGGCGACGGTGTCGCGGATCCTGACCGGGGCGGCTCGCGTCGCGGAGGACAAGCGCCGCGCGGTCGAGGCGGCGATCCAGAAGCTGAAGTTCCGGCCCAACCTGTCGGCGCGGGGGCTGCGCAGCGGCTCGACGCACACGATCGGCGTGCTGACGCAGGAGCTGGAGAGCCCCTACTTCGCCAACGCGGCCAAGGGCGTGGACCAGGCGCTGACGGGGAGCGGGTATGCGCCCATCGTCGTGCCGGGGCACTGGAATCCGGAGGAGGAGATCGAGCGCGTGGCGCTGCTGACCGCGCGCAAGGTCGACGGCCTGATCGTGCTGGGCGGCCGCATGAGCGACGCGCAGATCGCGGAGCTGGCGCAGCAGCAGCCGGTGGCGGTGATCGGTCGGCGGATGAGCGCGCCGGGGGTGATCTCCTTCTATCAGGACCAGGTGGAGGGCGGCCGCTTGGCCACCGAGCACCTGATCCAGCTGGGCCACCGCCGCATCGCCCACATCGCCGGGCCGGCGAACCAGGTCGATGCGCAGGAGCGCAAGGAAGGCTTCATGCTGGCGCACCGCCAGGCGGGCCTGAGCGTGGATCCGGCGCTGATCGTGGAAGGCGACTTCATGGAGGGCGGCGGCATCACGGCGATGGAGACGCTGCTGGCCTCGGGGCATGACTTCACGGCGGTGTTCTGCGCCAACGACCAATCGCTGTGGGGCGCGAAGCTGGTGCTGCACCGCCGCGGCGTGCAGGTGCCGGAGGCGCTGTCGCTGGTGGGCTTCGACGACCTGTCGCAGTCCAAGTACATGACGCCGCCGGTGACGACGGTCAGGCAGCACACCTTCGCGATGGGCCAGGCGGCGGCCTGGGCGCTGCTGGCCGAGCTGGGCGCCGCTCCGGAAGAGCCGGCGCCCGTGGTGCCGGCGATCCGGCTGGAAGTGCGTGAAACCACCACCTCGCCGCCGGCCGCCTCCAAGGCGCGATCGGCGCGCGCGCGCTGAGTCGCGGCGGCATGCGACGCGGCTTCGCTGGCCCTTGCGCGCATCGCTTCGCGGGTCGCCTGGGACTGGCGTTCGCTCTGCCCTTGGTCCTCGCCGCGCTGCCGGGCAGCGCGATGGCGGCCATCGTGCAGACCGAGCCGGCGCCAGGCGCCGATGCGCCAGCGCCTGTCGCCGCGAGCGCGGCCGCCGCATCGAGCGCCCCCGCCATCGCGCTGAATCAGATCGGTTTCCTGCCGTCGGCGTCCAAGCGGGCGACGGTGCCGGCGGGCACGGCGATCCGCTTCGCCGTGGTCGAGCTCGGCACCGGGCGCGTCGCGCTGACCGGGCCGCTCGGGCCCGCGGCGATGTGGCCGCCCGCGGGGCTGGCCGTGCGGATCGCCGACTTCAGCGCGATCACCACGCCTGGGCGCTACGTCCTGCGGGTGGCGGGACTGGCGGACTCGGCGCCGTTCCGCATCGGGGACGGCGCATACGACGCCCTGACCGCGGCGGCGATCCGGGCCTTCTACTTCAACCGCTCGGGCATCGCGCTGACACCGGCCCTGGCGGACGTGCACGCGCGGGCCGCGGGGCATCCGGACACGAGGGTGCTGATCCACGCCTCGGCGGCCGGGCCGAAGCGCCGCGCCGGCGATGTGATCGCCAGTCCCAAGGGCTGGTACGACGCGGGCGACTACAACAAGTACATCGTCAACTCCGGCATCTCGGTCTACACCCTGCTGGCCGCCTACGAGCAGGCGCCGGCGCGCTGGCGCGCGCTGCGCGTCGGCCTGCCGGAGAGCGGCAACGGCCTGCCAGACCTGCTCAACGAGGCGCTGTGGAACCTCGACTGGATGCTGACGATGCAGGATCCGGACGATGGCGGCGTCTATCACAAGCTGACCAGCCCGCGGTTCGACGGCACCGTGATGCCGGACGTGGCGAGCGCCGCCGGCACGCGTGTGGTCGTTCAGAAGAGCACGGCGGCCGCGCTGGACTTCGCCGCGGTGATGGCGGTCGGGAGCCGCGTGTTTCGAGACTTCGAGGCGCAGCGGCCGGGGCTGTCGGCGCGGATGCTGAAGGCCGCGCGTTCGGCCTGGGACTGGGCGCGCGCGCATCCGGACGCGATCTACCGCCAGCCGCCGGACATCCACACCGGCGAGTACGGCGATGACACGCTGGACGACGAGTTCGCCTGGGCCGCGGCGGAGCTCTACATCACCACGCGCGAGGACGCCTTCCTCACGGCCCTGCGGCCGGCGCGCACGGCGATGACGGTGCCCTCATGGAACGACGTGCGCGGCCTGGCATGGATGTCGCTGGCGACGCATCGTCACGACCTGACCCCGGCGGCGGATCCGGCATTGATCGAGCGACGCGTCCTCGCGCTGGCCGATCAGCTGTTGGCGAAATCCGCGAGGTCCAGCTGGGGCGTCGCGCTCGCAGTGCCGGACTTCGGCTGGGGCAGCAACGGGACGGTGCTCAACGAGGCGATGGTGCTGCTGCAGGCAGACCGGCTGGCCCCGGGCGCCGACCGCCCCTACCGGCGCGCGGCGCAGGACCTGCTCGACTACGTGCTCGGGCGCAACCCGCTGGGCATGTCGATGGTGACGGGCTTCGGCGCGCACTCTCCCCGGCATCCGCATCACCGGCCGTCGGAGGCGGGACGCGCGGGCGCACCGGTCCCGGGCTTCGTCGTCGGCGGCCCGAACGCGGGCCGCCAGGACGTGGCGGGCTGCCCGGTCCCCTACCCGTCGACATTGCCGGCGCTGTCCTACCTGGATCACTTCTGCAGCTACGCGAGCAACGAGGTGGCCATCAACTGGAATGCCCCGCTGGTCTACGTGGCCTGGGCCCTGGGCGAGGAGTGACGGCAGGCGGCGGTCTAGACCGCCGCGAGCGCCTGTTCGAGATCCGCGATGAGGTCATCGATGTGCTCGATGCCGACGGAGAGGCGGACGGTGTCCTCGGAGACGCCGGCCTTGTCGAGCTCGGCGGGCGAGAGCTGGCGGTGGGTGGTGGACGCGGGATGCGTCGCCAGGGAGCGCACGTCGCCGATGTTGACCAGGCGGGTGAAGAGCTGGAGCGCGTCGAGGAAGCGCGCCCCGCGTTCGCGGCCCTGCCCGCCCGGGCCCTTCAGCCCGAAGGTGACGATGCCCGAGGCCTTGCCCGACAGGTACTTGCGCACGAGCGCGTGATCGGGGTGGTCCTCCAGTCCGGCGTAGTTGACCCAGCTCACCTTGTCGTGGCGCTTCAGGTGCTGCGCGAGCGCGAGCGCGTTGTCGCTGATGCGGTCCACCCGAAGGGCGAGGGTCTCGATCCCCTGGAGGATGAGGAAGGCGTTGAAGGGGGACAGCGCGGCGCCGGTGTTGCGCAGCGGGACGACGCGGGCGCGGCCTATGTAGGCGGCGGGGCCGAGGGCCTCGGTGTAGACGACGCCGTGGTAGCTGGGGTCGGGCTCGTTCAGGCGCTTGAAGCGCTCCTTGTGCAGGGCCCAGGGGAACTTGCCGGAGTCGACGATGGCGCCGCCGATGGAGGTGCCGTGGCCGCCGAGGTACTTGGTCAGCGAGTGCACGACGATGTCGGCGCCGTGCTCGATGGGGCGGCTGAGATAGGGGGACGGGACGGTGTTGTCGACGATCAGCGGAATGCCGTGGTCGTGGGCGATCCTGGCGATCGCCGCGATGTCGGTGACGTTGCCCTGCGGGTTGCCGAGGGACTCGACAAAGATGGCCTTGGTGCGGGCGTCGATGAGTCCGGCGAAGGACTCGGGTTGCCGGTAGTCGGCGAAGCGGGCCTGGAGGCCGTACTGCGGGAGCGTGTGGGCCAGCAGGTTGTAGGTCCCGCCGTAGAGCGCGCTGGAGGCGACGATGTTGTCGCCCGCCTCGGCGAGCGTGAGGATGGCGTAGGTGACGGCGGCCTGGCCGGAGGCGACGGCGAGCGCGCCGATCCCCCCTTCGAGGGCGGCGAGTCGCTGCTCGAGCACGTCGTTGGTGGGATTCATGATCCGGCTGTAGATGTTGCCGGGGACCTTGAGGTCGAAGAGATCGGCGCCGTGCTGGGCGGAGTCGAAGGCGTAGGCGACGGTCTGGTAGATGGGGACCGCGACCGACTTGGTGGTGGGGTCGGGGGAGTAGTCGGCGTGGATGGACCGGGTTTCGAAACGCCAGCTGGCGGGCGTCGTCGGGGATTGGGACATGGGGCTCTCCGCGTGGATGACGGGGAGAGGCTAGGGGCTGGGCGGCGGGAGGGCGAAGTGAGGTTTGCGCATGAGCTCATGCGCCGCGCGGGCGATCACGTCCCCGCGTCGGGCTTGTCGAGCTCCTCCAGCGCGCGCTGGATCAGGTCGTTCGGCGCGGTGAGGAGGGGGTCCAGGTCCGCGATGGCCTGGGCCTGGGCGTTCATGCGGCCGGAGAGGACGCGGTACCGCGCGAGCACGGCGTCGTCGCGGAACTCGAGCCGAGGGGGCGTGTCGGCGCTGAGCTGGAAGCTGTCCGGGTGGTCGTCCAGCAGTTGCACGATGGCGAGGGCCGTCGACTGCCGCAGTTTCTCCAGCGGGAAGAAGTTCAGGAAGTGGAGACGCGTCCGGCCGGGCGAGGTTGTGATGACCTCGCGAGGCACGCCGAACTCGGCGGGCGTCGCCGCGTAGGCGGCGTCGAGCGAGGCCTTCGAGCGCTTCAAGGCGGGGACCATCTCGCCGATGTATCCATCGAGTGCTTGCTCGGCCTGAGCGATCTGGGCTCGGGCTGAGTCGCGATCGGCGCGGGTGGCGAGCTGGCTGGCGCTCATGAGCCTGGCGAGGCTGAGCGCCTGACGGCGCGCGAGATAGCGGGTGGTGATGTCGCGGAGTTCGCGGTGGGAGGCCACGAAGGCGATCGCGAGCGACTCGAGGCCGCCGAGCGGACGCGCCCTCACCTGCGCGTCGGTGATCGTCTCGCCGCGATTCAGGTCGGCGATCAGTTCGCCGAATGCCGTGATGGCGGCGATGACCTGCTCGGGAGACACGGTGGCCGCCTTGGAGGACGATGCGGCGGGGGATCCCGTCGGCGGAGCGTCGGCGCGCGCGATGGGCGAGAAGGCCAGCGCCGCGGCTACGGCGATGAGGGCGGTTCTCATGGCTTGGCGCCCTCGGTGGCGCGGATCCTCTCGTCGAGCTGGCGCTCGGCCTGCTCGTTCTGCGCGATGGGTCCGGCGAACAGCGCCTGGATGCGTTCGCCGAGCGCGTCGATGCGTTGACCGCGGGCGCGGAAGTCCTCCAGCAGAGCGTCGTCCAGGATCTCCAGACGCGGCTGGGTGCCCTGGCTCCAGCGGACGCCGTCCGCGTGGTCATCGAGCATCTGCACGACGCCGAGGGTCTCGGCCTGGCGTTGCTGCTCCAGGTCGACGTAGCGCCGCAGGAGCTGGCGCATGCGGGTCACGGGCAAGGTGCCGAGGGGATCCGAGAACGCGGCGCGATCGGAAGCCGGGATCTTCAGGTAGGCCTTGGCCATGACCCCTTCGGAGCGCTGCAGGAAGGCCTGGGCATCGGCGTCGTATTGCGTGACCAGTTTCGCGGCGGCGGCGAGCTTGCCGCGAAGGGCCTTGCGAGCAGGCGCGTCCACGACGTTCTGGGCGGTGAGGAGGCGGTTCGGCACGAACTCCGCCATCTGCGTCTGATAGCCGTTGCCGAGCTCGTTCATGCCGCGGTGGAAGCCGAGCATGGCGAGAACCCAGGGTTCCATGTCGCCGATGCGGAGGACCTTGACCTGCTCGTCGCTGGGGATGATGCCCTGGCCGATGCCACGCATGAGCTTGGCGAATTGGGCGGCTGCGTAGGTGTTGGGCTGGAGCGCGCTGCTGTTCTCGTTGGCAGGGCTGCTGGCGCTGCTCGCGGGCGGGGCGGATTGGATGGCGGGGACGAACTTGGGGCGGCTCAGTTCGAGTTGAACCTCGGGGAGAAAGTTCATGGCGACGAGGCGCTGGGTGAGCGCCTCCACGCGAGCCACTTGTGCGCGGAACTTCTTCTCCACCGCACGGTTCGAGATCGCCAGATGCGGGCTGGGATCGGTGCGCAGGCTGACCTGGTCGTGGTGGCGGTCCAGATGCGCCAGGAGGTCGAGGACCTCGGTCAGGCGGGACTTCTCGATGAGCATGTATTCGCGCAAGGTCTTGCGCGTCTTGGCGAGAAGGCCGGGAACGAAGTCCTTGGGCAAGTCGCGGCGGACCGACTCCGGCGTCTGCGCATAGGCCTCGGTCATGGCGGCTTCGCCGCGCTTCAGGGCATCGCGGGTGTCGAGTTCGAACTGGTCGATCAGCTCGCCGAAGCTGTCCATGCGGGCGCGGACGCTGCGGCGATCGTCGTCGGTCGCGAGCCAGGATTCGGCGGAGAGCAGCGCGGAGGGCTCGAAGGCGCGCCGGCGGTGGCCATAGCCAAGCGCGAGCTGGTTGAGCTCGCGGTTGAGGGCTGCGATGGAGAGGGCGAGCGGCTCGGCGCCGGCAAGGTGGCGGGACTCGATGTCGGCCACGGTGGGGGTGAGACCGGAGCGCAGGCCGTCGATGAGCTGGAGCAGCTGGGCGGAGACCGACTGGTCGGCGGTGACGGCGCTCGGGGTACTGGCGACGGGCTCGGCGGCTTGAGCCAGACCGGTGAAGAACACGGCCGCGGCGATGCCCGCGAGGCGCGTCTTCCAAGTGACGGGGTGAAGCACTCTGCCCTCCCTGGGCAATGTCGGTTTTGTTGAGGGAGGGAGTTTGGCGGGGGCGAGGGCGGAAAGCCGCTGCGTAGGGGATTGGAGGTGTGAAAGGGGTCACGCAAGCGCCCGAAGCGCCCGATGAACCCCGACTAGCGCGCCAGCCCTCGATGGTGATACTGGCCCGACAAGGGAGAAAACCAAATGGGCCGTAGAAGGAATGGCAAGGGCGGCGAGCAGTTGATCAAACTCCTCGCAAGGCTGCCGTGGTGGCTGTGCTTCGTTTTGGCAGTGGTCAGCTATCTCGCGCTGCATGCGTGGGCATCCATGCCACCGCCAAAGCCGGAGCTCGGTCCGCAGGGCATCGTGAAAGGAACCTCCATGGTGGCGACCATGGTGTTCGCGGCGGTCCAGATGGTGGGCCAGTACGCCGTGCCGCTGATGTTTGTCGCGGCCGGAGCCCTGTCGGCAGTCGGGCGAATGCAGCGCCGGAAGTTGGTCGAGGATTCAAAGCAGGCGCAAGACGCCGCGGCCATCGACGGGATGTCTTGGCAGCGGTTCGAGATGCTCGTCGGCGAAGGATTTCGTCAGCGCGGATTCACGGTGGAGGAAACCGGTGGCGGAGGCGCGGATGGAGGCGTCGACGTGGTGCTCAGGAAGCCTGGGACCAATGGGGCTGAGACGTTCTTCGTGCAGTGCAAACAGTGGCGTGCATACAAGGTCAGCGTCAACGTAGTGCGGGAGCTCTACGGGGTCATGGCGGCTAAAGGCGCAGCTGGCGGGTTCGTGGTGACGTCGGGGCGATTCACCCGCGAGGCTCACGCATTCGCAGACGGACGAAACATCACGCTGATTGACGGTGAGAAGTTGCAGGACTTGCTCGCGCTTGGGTCCCGATCTACGAGCGGCCCCGTTCCGCAAAGGCAGGAGCCAGCGTTCGAGGACGTCACGATGGTCGTGTGCCCGTTGTGCTCGCATCCCATGATCAAGCGCGTCGCCAAGCGCGGTCCGAACGTGGGAGAGGCGTTCTATGGGTGTGTGAACTATCCAGGGTGCAAAGGGACGCGGCCAATCTGAGCCTCCGCTCCACGGAAGCATTGATTCGGGCGATTGATGTGCACAACCTGTGCAATGGCCTAGCTTGAAGACAGCAACCCGCCGCTACATTTGGTGCGGTAGGGAGCAAAAACATGTCAAGCAACACGCCAAGATGCTGGTGGGTGAACCACAAGCAGACGTTCCGCCAAGAGTTCGAAGGCGGATATCTCTGGAGTCCGAAGACGAATGCCAAAGGCGCGGTCAACCAGTTCTACAACAACATGCGCCGTGCACACGTTGGCGACTCCGTCGTTTCGTATGCAGATGGGCGAATTCGAGCGATTGGGGTAGTCACCGAGCCGGCGATCACTGCGCCGAAGCCAGAGACATTCAAGACCACCGGCTCATACTGGTCGGACACGGGCTGGCTGCTGCCCGTTGAATGGACTCCCGTCGCAGTCGAGGCGAAGCCGAAGAATTATCTTGATCAGCTGAGGCAAGCGCTTCCATCGAAGTATTCGCCGCTCAGTGATAAGACCGGAGACGGTAATCAGGGCGCCTATCTTTCCGAGATTAGCGTACAGCTCTTCAATCTCGTCTTGCAATGGACCAGCGGGACTGTCGGAAAGGTAGTCAGCGCGTGCGATACGGCTTCGCTGATTCAGGAACTAGAAGATAAAGAGAGCGAGAACATTCAAAAGGATGTTTCGCTCTCAGAGACACAGCGCTCTGCCTTGATCTTGGCTAGGCGTGGTCAAGGCCAATTTCGTGAGAGCTTGATTGCTCAGCAATCAGAGTGCATCGTCACGGGGGTTCGGAATCCATTGCTGCTGCGGGCGAGTCACATCATGCCGTGGCGAGCTTGCACTACTGGCTTTGAGCGCTTGGATCCGCTTAATGGGCTTCTGCTGACTCCAAGCATCGATCACCTGTTCGACAAGGGTCTCATCTCATTCGCGGATGAAGGCGAAATCATTTACTCGTCAACGCTCACAGACCACGACATAGCCGCATTCGGATTATCGAAGAACACAAGATCGCGCATTTCCCTCGACTCTCGAAAGACTTATCTCGATTTTCACCGTCGCGTAATTTTGGTCCCGTAAGAACCCGAGAAACCAGCCGAGCCAGTTCACCTGAAATCAATAATGCTGGTAGGCCGTATTGGACTTGAACCAATGACCAAAGGATTATGAGTCCTCTGCTCTAACCAACTGAGCTAACGGCCCCCGGGGGTAATACGAGTATGCGGATCCTGGCGGATCCGCGGCTCCGGCCTTGCACCGGAGCGGCGGATTCTACTTCTGCGACAACGCGCTCGAGACCATCCGCGACGTGATGTCCACGATCTCGATCATCCGGTCATAGGCCATCCGCGTCGGGCCGATCACGCCCAGCGTTCCCACCACCTCGCCATCGACCTCGTACGGCGCCGAGACCACCGACAGCTCCTCCACCGGAACCACCTGGCTCTCCCCGCCTATGTAGATTCGCACGCCTTCCGCGCGCGACGACACATCCAGCAGCCGCATCAACTGCGTCTTCTGCTCGAAGAGATCGAACATCCGCCGCAGGCTCCCCATGTCGTGGCTGAAGTCCTGCACCGTCAGCAGGTTGCGCTCCCCGGAAATGATCACCGGCTCGTGCTCCTGGATGCCCTGCTGGCCGACGTCCACCGCCGCGCTCATCAGCTTGGCGATCTCCCCGCGCAGCTGATCCACCTCGCTCCTCAGCCGGTCCCGCACCACGTCCAGCGACAGCCCCGTGTAGTGCGCGTTCAGCCGGTTGCTGGCCTCCGTCAGGTCGGACTGCGTCAGGTCCTGCGCCGTGAACACCAGCCGGTTCTGCACGTCCCCGTCCGGCGACACCATGATCACCAGCACCCGCCGGTCACCCAGCCGCAGGAACTCGATGTGGTGGAACACCGCCGTCTTGCGCGGCGACGTCACCACCCCCACGAAGTTCGACAGGCTGGACAGCATCTGCGCCGCGCTGGTGATCACCCGTTGCGGCTGGTCCGGCAGCAGTTGGCTCTCGAACGCCGCTTCCCGCGGCAGCCCCGGCTTGGCCGTCAGCAAGGTGTCCACGAACAGGCGGTAGCCCAAGGGGGTCGGGATGCGGCCCGCGCTCGTGTGCGGGCTCGCGATCAGACCCAGCTCCTCCAGGTCCGCCATCACGTTGCGGATCGTCGCCGGGCTCAGCTCCAGACCCGACGCCCGCGACAGCGTGCGCGACCCCACCGGCTGGCCATCCGCGATGTACCTCTCCACCAGAGCCTTCAGCAGTAATTTCGCGCGGTCGTCGAGCATGCTTTTCATTCTAGTGAACCCGCCGGTTTCCTCTCCCGGCACACCCTCCCGACGACCCCGTCCAGTCACATCGCTGTGGTGTAATTCCGCGCTATGTCCAAGCGCTTCCAACACGTGGCGATCGTCGGAAAACCCCAGGCCCGGGGCATCCGCCCCATCCTGGAGGAGATTGCCGAATTCGTCGCCTCCCAGGGATTGGATGTTTCCCTGGAACAGGAAACCGCCGACAGCACCGGCATCACCTCCCTCCCCGCCCTGACCCACGCCGAGCTCGGCACCCAGTGCGACCTCGCCATCGTCGTCGGCGGCGACGGCACCATGCTGGGCTTCGGCCGCCAGGTCGCCCGCTACGGCCTCCCGCTCGTGGGCATCAACCAGGGCCGCCTGGGCTTCATCACCGACATCTCCACCGACGAGTACAAGGAAGCCCTCGCCTCCATCCTCGCCGGCGACTACGAGATCGAACACCGCTCCCTGCTCGAGGGCTCCGTCATCCGTGACGGCGAACAGATCTTCGCCGGCGTCGCCCTCAACGACGTCGTCGTCTCCCGCGGCGCCACCGCCGCCATGGTCGAGCTGCGCGTCGACGTCGGCGACGAGTTCGTCGCCAACATGCGCGCCGACGGCGTCATCGTCGGCACCCCGACCGGCTCCACCGCCTACGCGCTCTCCGCCGGCGGCCCCATCCTCCACCCCGGCATCGCCGGCTGGGTGCTGCTCCCGATCGCGTCCCACGCGCTGTCCAACCGCCCCATCGTCCTGCCCGACAACGGCGAGGTCCGCCTCACCATCGTCGCCGGCCGCGACGCCAGCGTGAACTTCGACATGCAGGCCCTGGCCTCGCTGCTGCACGGCGACTGCATCACCGTGCGCCGCTCCCAGCACCGCGCCCCCTTCCTCCACCCCCGCGGCTGGAGCTACTACGCGACCCTGCGCCGCAAGCTGCGCTGGAACGAAGGAAACAGCTGATGCTGCGCCGCCTCGCGCTCAAGGACTTCGTCATCGTCCCGGCCCTGGAGCTCGACTTCGCCGCCGGCTTCTCCGCCCTCACCGGTGAAACCGGCGCCGGCAAGTCCATCCTGATCGACGCCCTGCAGCTCGCCCTCGGCTCCCGCGGCGACGCCGCCGTCGTCCGCGAAGGCGCGCCCCGCGCCGAGATCGCCGCCGAGTTCGACCGCCCCGCCGCCCTCGCCCCCTGGCTGGAGGAAGCGGGCTTCGAAGCCTCCAGCGACGGCGCCGCCGACACGTTGCTGCTGCGCCGCGTCATCGACGCCCAGGGGAAGAGCCGCGCCTGGATCAACGGCGGCACCGCCACCGTCGCCCAGCTGCGCGAGCTCGCCGAACACCTGCTCGACATCCACGGCCAGCACGCCTGGCAAGGCCTGACCCGCCCCGCCAGCGTGCGCGAGCTGCTCGACGGCTTCGCGCTGATCGACACCAAACCCCTGGCCGCCGCCTTCTCCGATTGGCGACAAGCCACCGAGACGCTCAGCGCCGCCCGCGCCAAGCAGTCCGACCTCGCCCGCGAGCACGAACGCCTGAGCTGGCAGATCGGCGAGGTCGACCGCCTCGCCCCCGGCGCCGACGAGTGGGACGAGCTCAACGCCGAGCACCAGCGCCTGTCGCATGCGCAATCGCTGATGGACGCCGCCCGCGGCGCCCTCGAACGCGTCGCCGAGGCCGAGATCAACGCGGAATCGCTCACCGACGAGGCGCTGTCCGCGCTCCAGGACGTGCTGGGCTACGACGCCGGCCTGCAGGACACCGTCAACGCGCTGCTCGGCGCGCAGGCCCAGCTGCAGGACGCCGCCCACAGCCTGAGCTCCTACCTGAACGCCGCCGATCTGGATCCCGATCGGCTGCAGCAGCTCGACGACCGGCTGTCCGCCTGGGTCACGCTGTCGCGCCGCTACCGTCGCCAGCCGGCCGAGCTGCCCGCGCTGCTCGCCGAATGGAAGGCGGAGCTCGCGCAGCTCGACGCCGCCGCCGACCTCGAGGGCCTGCAAGCGAAGCAGGCCACCGCGCTCAAGGCCTTCCAGAAGGAAGCCAGGACCGTCAGCACGGCTCGCGCGAAGGCCGCGCCGGCCCTGTCGAACGCGGTCTCGCAGGCCATGCAGCAGCTGGGCATGTCCGGCGGCCGCTTCGAGGTCGCGCTGCTCCCGCAGGACGAGCCCCAGAGCTTCGGTCTGGAATCGGCGGAGTTCCTGGTTGCCGGCCACGCCGGCAGCACGCCGCGTCCGCTGGGCAAGGTCGCCTCCGGCGGCGAACTCTCGCGCATCGCGCTGGCCATCGCGGTCACGACCAGCCAGAAGAACGCCGGAGCCGGCACGCTGATCTTCGACGAGATCGACGCGGGCGTCGGTGGCGCCGTCGCCGAGACCGTCGGCCGCCTGATGAAGCAGCTGGGCCGGCGCGCCCAGGTGCTCGCCGTCACCCACCTGCCGCAGGTCGCCGCCTGCGCGGATCACCACTTCCTCGTCGCCAAGGCGCTCAAGGACGGCAAGACCAATTCCGACGTGCGCCCGATTTCCGGCGAGGCCCGCACCGCCGAGATCGCCCGCATGCTCGGCGGCGAACGCCTGTCCTCCACCTCCCTCGCCCATGCGCAGGAGATGCTGGAGCTGTCCGCCAAGGCCGCGTCCGGTGACGCGCCCTCGACCCTCGCCCCGCCCTCCTCCTCGAAGAAAGTGAAGCCGTGAACGCGCCCGATCCGACCCTGTCCTCCGGCGCCGATCAGCCCCCTTCGTCCCCCTCGTCCGAGGCCGACGCCCAGGCCCGACTCGGCGCCCAGCTCGCGCCCGGTGCCCAGCCCGCCGGCTCGCTGCGCAACGGGGATGTCGTCCTGGTCACCGGCATGTCCGGCGGCGGCAAGTCCATCGCGATGCACGCGCTCGAGGACGCCGGCTTCTACTGCGTCGACAACCTGCCGCCCGAGCTGCTCCCGCAGTTCCTCGAGCTCGAGCGTCAGCGCGGCTGGCGCCGCGTCGCCATCGCGGTCGACGTGCGCAGCGCGGGCTCGCTGCCTCAGCTGCTGCTGCACATCAAGGAGATGCGCCACAGCGGCATCTCGATCCGGGCGATCTTCCTGGACGCCGACAACGACACCCTGCTGCGCCGCTTCTCCGAGACGCGTCGCCCGCACCCGCTGCGCGTTGGCAACGACGACGGCGACACCCATCGCGCGCTGCAGGAAGCCATCGCGCTGGAGCGCGAGCTGCTCACGCCACTGCGCATGGAGTCCACCGTCATCGACAGCAGCCAGCTGCGCCCGGCCCAGCTGCGCGCCTGGGTGCGCGACCTGGTGCGCGCGAGCGGCTCCTCGCTGACGCTGGTGTTCGAGTCCTTCGCCTTCAAGCACGGCGTGCCCAGCGATGCGGACTTCGTCTTCGACGTCCGCGTGCTGCCCAATCCGTACTACGACCGCGAGCTGCGTCCGCTGACCGGCCGCGACGAACCCGTGGCGGCCTATCTCGAGGTCCAGCCCGAGGTGCGCTTGATGCTCAGCCAGATCGGCGCCTTCATCGCGCAGTGGCTGCCGAACTTCGCGCAGGACCAGCGCAGCTACCTCACGGTGGCGATCGGCTGCACCGGGGGCCAGCACCGCTCGGTCTATCTGGTGGAGACCCTGGCCAAGCAATTCGCCTTCCACGGTCAGGTGCTCAAGCGGCACCGGGAACTGGACGCGCGCTGAACGGCGCGGCCGGGTCGCGTCCCGCGCCCGGTCGGTGCCTCATGCCGGCCCGCGCTCGGGCCCGGCGGGCGTGAAGGTGGCGTTCAGAGCTGCGTCTGCGCCGCGGCCTGGTTGTCCATGTCCTGCGCCTGGTTGAACAGCAGGATGCCCAGCACCACCGACGCGAACGGCAGCAGGACCACCACGCCCACCATCCACGCCATCCACGGGGCGCCTCCGCGGCCCGCGCGCTTGAGCGCCAGCCCCATGTAGACCCAGTGCGCGCACAGGGCGGCGAACAGGCCCAGTCCGAACATGGTCGCCCGCGCCGCATCCACCTCGCCGGCCTGCGAATCGCTGATCAGGAACCAGAGACAGACCCCGCTGGCGAGCAGCGCGATGAAGGCGGATTCCAGAGCGCTCTTCAGAGGGGCGGCGGCCCCCGGCGTGACGGCGTTCGACATGATGTCCCTGATGGTCGTGGCGGGCCGCTGTGCGGCGATCGCGCGAGCATAGCGCGCCCCGCGAACGGCCATAACGAATTCGATGGCCTCGGCCCTCAAATGGACTAGCCATTTCCCCCAGGCCCACCCGCACATGGGACTCCGCCGAGGCCCTCATCCTGGCGTCGAGGTGACTGAGCGAGGGCGGGGATGCCGACGACAGGTCGTGGCGACCCGCTTTCCCGCCACCATCCGAAGTCCCGCCATGTCTGTTCCCCGCAAGGCCGAGCCCCTGACCCACGCGTCGCAGGACGCCACCGCCCCGGCCCTGCCGGCCTCTCACCCCCAGGGAGCGTTCGCGCCGGACCCGGCCCGGCTTCGAGCCTTCAAGACCCTGGTCCGCGAGCGGGCCGGCCTGCTCCACGCCACCGCCGCGCGTTGGCGCGGCGCCGACGAAGCGCTGCGGCGGCGCGTCCGGCTGCTGTTGTCCGAGGCCTGCCGATTGGACGACTCTCCATTGGCGACCTGCGCGAATCTCACGGAGCTGGCCCGGCGCTTGGACGCCCTGCCGCCGGCGCTGCATCACGTCGCCGGCCATTTCGAGGCGCTGCACGTCCTGCAGCTGGAACTGGACCGGCTTCATGCGGCGCTCCGGGAGACCTCGCCCCGGCGGCACCTGGCCGATTGGGAGATCGGCTACGCGCGCATGAACGCCGATGGCGCGCAGAACTGGCTGTCCAAGGTCCGGCGCGCCATCGAGGCGGGCCGGCTCGACGTGGTCCCGACGCAGCTCGAGCTCGCCAAGGGCCACCTGGACCAGGCGAGCGAGCTGCTCGTCCGCGCCGTCCTGCCGGAGTGTGGCAACGTGAACGATCCCGACCCGCCGCGCATGGGCGAGCGTTAGTCCAACAGCTTGCGCAGTGGCGCCGGCAGCGCGTAGTCGCCGAGCCGCTCCCGCGCCACCCACACGCCCTCGCCCGCCGGCCGGGCCTCGCGCGGCAGCAGCGCGCGGCGCGGATGCAGCAGCCAGTCGAAATGCGTGAGTACGTGCTTGACGCGTGGCAGCGTCTCCGGGGCCGCGACGCCCAGCGCCGCGCTTTGCGCCGTCAAGGCCGATTCGTCGTCGAACAAGGGCAGCGTCCACAGCCCGCCCCAGACGCCCTCGGCGGGCCGCTGCTGCAGCCACACGCGGCCCTCATGCTCGATCCACAGCCACCAGTTCTCCCGGCTGCCGCGCTTGAGCTTCTTCGTCTTGATCGGATAGCGCGCGGGCTCGCCCTCGGCCAGACCCGCGCACAACTCGGACACCGGACACAGCAGGCATTGCGGCGAGCGCGTCGCGCAGTGGCTCGCGCCCAGATCCATCATCCCCTGCGTGTAGGCGGGCATGTCGTCGGCGGACACGGGCAGCAGCGCCTCGGCCAGTCGCCACAAGCGCTTCTCCTGCGCCGCCGAGGCGAGGTCGCCGTCGAACGCCAGCAACCGCCCCAGCACGCGCTTGACGTTGCCATCCAGGATCGCGACCCGCTCGCCGAAGCAGAAGGACGCGATCGCCGCCGCGGTCGAGCGGCCGATGCCGGGCAGCTCGGCCAGCGCCGCGGCGCTCGGCGGGAAGGCGCCGCCGTGGCGCTCGACCACGGCCTGCGCGCATTTGTGCAGGTTGCGCGCCCGGCTGTAGTAACCCAGCCCCGCCCACGCGGCCATCACCTCGTCGTTGGGCGCGGCCGCCAGCGCGGCCACGTCGGGGAAGCGTTCCAGGAAGCGGCGGTAGTAGCCCAGCACCGTCGTCACCTGCGTCTGCTGCAGCATGATTTCCGACAGCCAGACCCGGTACGGATCGCGCGTGTTCTGCCACGGCAGGTCGTGACGGCCCTCGCGACGCTGCCAGGCGAGCAGCCGTGGCGCGAAGTCGTCGCGCAGGTCGTTCACGCGGGTGTCGAGGTCGTGGTCGGTCAGCGGCGTCGTGGGCATGGAAGCGGGGCTCGCGGCGGGGGCCGCTGGCGCGGATCGAGGCATGGGATCGGGACTGTGGAAGGCGGGATCAGCGTGTGGCGGCGGGTGCTCGACGGGCGGCGCGATCAGCGCTTCTGGCAGCTCGGGCAGAAGAAGGTGGAGCGCTGGCCCTGGACGATGCGCCGGATCGGCGTGCCGCAGTGGCGGCACGCCTCGCCCTCGCGGCCGTAGACCCGGGCCTGCATCTGGAAGCTCCCCGCGACCCCGTGCGCGTCCTTGAAGTCGCGCAGCGTGGTGCCGCCCGCCTCCAGGGCCTCGCCCAGCACCTGGCGCAGCGCGCCGGCGAGCCTGGCCGCGCGCGGCCGGCTGATCTTGCCCGCCGCCAGCCGCGGGTCGATGCCCGACATGAACAGCGCCTCGCAGGCGTAGATGTTGCCGGCACCGACCACCACGTCGCCCGCCAGGATCGCCTGCTTGACCGGCACGCGCCGGCCGCGGAAGCGCTCATGCAGATGGTCGCCGTGGAATTCGATGTCGAAGGGCTCCAGCCCGATGCGGGACAGCAGCTTGGCGGCCGGGTCGGCCTCCAGGCCGGGCGACCACAGCACCGCGCCGAAGCGCCGCGGATCGGTCAGCCGCAGGACGCCGCGGTCCGTGACCAGGTCGAAATGATCGTGCGGGCCGGCCACGGGCGGCAGCTCGCGAAAGGCCAGCGAGCCCGACATGCCCAGGTGCAGCAGCAGCCCGCCGGCGTCGTCGGCGAGCGCCGCGACGTCCGCATCCGCGGCAGGGGTCGCCTGCGCCGACACCACGGCGGGGCGGGCCTCCAGCGGCAGCCACAGGTACTTGCCCCGCCGCTGCGCCGCGCCGACGCGCCGGCCGACCAGCGATTCCGGACTCACGCCCAGCGGCCATCGCAGCGGCTTGCCCAGCCGCACGGCCAGCACGCGCGCCCCTTCGATGGCGAGGGCAAAACTCCGTCGTGTAACTTCAACTTCCGGCAACTCGGGCATCCCAAGATCATAGAGGTCACCCACTTCCCGGGGGGCCGAGGGGCCTCCGCCGCGCCCGTGGGCACCCTCCTCGAGGGGGGTGCCGCCGGGCTCCCGGCGAGGCGCCGATTGCTTCCCTAGAATGGTCCGCGGCTTGCCCTGGTTCCGACCGGGCCCGCCCTCACGCCCAGTTCAGGAGTCACGTCATGTCCGCCCTCGCGCGCCACCGCTGGTGGCTCTCCGTCGCCCTCGCCCTGAGCTGCGCCGCCCATGCCCAATCCGCGCCCGAGCCGGCCGCGCCCGCCGCCTCGGCCACGCCCGCAGACCCGGCGGCACCGGCCAGCGACGCCGCTTCGGCGCCCGAGGCCGCGGCCTCCGCGCCCATCGTCAATTCCGACATCGACGCGCCGCTGTTCTATCAACTGCTGGTGGGCGAGCTCGAACTCCAGGGCGGCCAGCCCGGCGTCGCCTACCAGGTGATGCTGGACGCCGCGCGCCGCACCGGCGACGAGGAGCTCTTCCGCCGCGTCGTGCAGATCGCGCTGCAGGCGCGCGCCGGTGACCAGGCCGTCATCGCCGCCCGCGCCTGGCGCGACGCGGTGCCCGAATCGCTCGAGGCCCATCGCACGCTGATCCAGCTGCTGGCCCTGCTGAACCGCCCCGCCGAGGTGCCGCCGGCGCTGCGCTCGCTGATGGCGATCACGCCGGCCGCCGACCGCGCGGGCCTGCTGGCCGGACTGCCCGGCCTGTTCCAGCGCAATCCCGAGCCCGCCCGCGTGCAGGAGGCCTTCGAGCCCCTGCTGCGCGAGGCCGCCGCCAAGCCCGAGACCCGCTTCGCCGCGCTGATGGTGGCGGCGCGCTTCGCGCAGCTGGCCGGCAACTACGAGACCGCGCTGGTCCACACCCGCGCGGCCGCCAAGGATTTCCCGGACCGTGACGAGCCCCTGGGCATGGCGCTGGAGTTGCTGCCCCACCGCCCCGAGGCCGAAGCCCTGATCACCGCCGAGCTGCAGGCCCATCCCGACAAGCAGTCGCTGCGCATCGGCTACGGCCGCGCGCTGGCCCGGGCACAACGCCCCGCCGACGCCGCACGGGAGTTCCGCATCCTGACCCAGGAAGCGCCCGACGTCGCCGGCCATTGGCTGGCGCTGGGCTCGCTGGAACTGGACCTGCAACACCCCGAGGCCGCCGAGCAGGCGCTGCAGCGCTACATGACGCTGGTGGGCAAGCCCCCCGGTCCGCCCACCACGCTGGCCGAGCGCGCCTCCGACGCCATCGGCGGCCTGATCCAGGAGCGCGAGCTGCGCCAGCAAGGCCAGCTGCTGCTGGCGCAGGCGGCCGAGATGCGCGGCGACCTCAAGACCGCGGAGGCACGCCTGAGCAAGATCGACGCGGCGCCCGGCAACCTCGACATCACCTATCGCCGCGCCTCGCTGCTGGCGCGCCAGGGCAAGCTCGACCAGGGTCTGAAGCTGCTGCGCGAGATGCCCGCCGAACGCGACCAGGATCGCCGCGCCCAGGTGCTGGCCGAGTCCCAGCTGCTGCGCGACAACCGCCAGTGGCAGGCCGCCTACGACGTGCTGGCGCAGGCGAGCGCCAAGAGCCCCGAGGACGCCGACCTGATCTACGAGCAGTCGATGATGGCCGAGAAGCTCGGCCGCGCCGACGAGATGGAGACGCTGCTGCAGAAGGTCATCCAGCTCAAGCCCCAGCATTACCACGCGTACAACGCACTGGGCTACTCGCTGGCGGATCGCAACCAGCGCCTGGACGAGGCGCGCGACCTGATCTCCAAGGCGCTGAGCTTCGCCCCGGGCGAGCCCTTCATCGTCGACAGCATGGGCTGGGTGGAGTTCCGCCTGGGCCGACTGGGCGAGGCCGAACGTCTGCTGCGCCAGGCCTACGGCTCCCGCCCCGACGCGGAGATCGCCGCCCACCTGGGCGAGGTGCTGTGGGCCGCGGGCCAGAAGGACGAAGCGCGCCGCGTCTTCGCCGACGCCGCCAAGCGCGACCCGCGCAACGAGGCGCTGGCCGCCACGATGCAGCGCCTGCAGGTCCGCCCCTGATGCGGCGCCGCGGATTCAACGGCGCGCTCGCGCTGGTGGCGGGCGCGTCGCTGTTCGCGCTGGCGGGCTGCAGCTCGGTCCCCAAGGTCAGCGCCGACGAGGCCGCCGCGCTCGCGGACGCGCCGCGCCTGACCGGCAAGTTCGGGCTGATCGTCCCAGCCGGCCCCGGCGGCCAGCCGCGCGCCCAGAACGTCACCGCCAACTTCGAGCTGCTGGGCGACCCCAGGCGCGGTCAGCTCGAGATGAGCACCCCGATGGGCAGCCTGGTCGCGCGCGTCTCGTGGAAGCCGGGCGGCGCCTCGGTCCGCACGCCCGACGGCGAGCGCGAGTACGACGACATCGACGCGCTGACGCAGGACCTGCTCGGCGAGGCCCTGCCGGTACGGGCGCTGTTCGACTGGCTGCGCGGCCGCCCCTGGCCGCAGGCGCCCCATCGGGCCTCGAGCGACAAGGGCTTCGAGCAACTCGGCTGGCAGGTCGACCTGCAGCGCTTCGACGATCAGCTGATTTCGGCCCAGCGCCTCAATCCGAATGGCGCGCAACCGCTGGCCACGCTGCGGTTGAAACTCGACGCGCCCGCCGCCGCCCAGTAATTCCCTTGCGTCGCGCTGGGGTATTGCGAAGAAAATCCGGGCAGTTTTCACCAGGTATTCGCGACTGGCCCGTTAATCGCACAATCGGCGCCGGAATATCACTCGCCCATCGGGCCGCATACTGCGCGCCATGTCGACGTCCATGACCTCCTCTTCCAATCCCGGGCCGCTCAAGGCGCTGTACGACGTGCCCGCGCCGGCCAAGCTCAACCTGTTCCTGCACGTGGTGGGCAAGCGTCCGGATGGCTATCACCTGCTGCAGTCGCTGTTCATCCTCATCGACTGGGCGGACACGCTGCACTTCGAGCGCCGCGAGGACGGCGCCCTGCACCGCCACGACCGTGGCGACGCACTGCCTCCGGACGACCTGTGCCTGCGCGCCGCACGCGCGCTGCAGCAGGCCAGCGGCACCGCCTTCGGCGTGGACCTGCACATCGAGAAGCGCCTGCCCAGCGGGGCGGGCATGGGGGGCGGCTCGTCGGACGCGGCCAGCACGCTGCTGGCGCTGAACCGGCTGTGGGGGCTGAACTGGTCTCGCGAGCGGCTGCTGCCGATCGCGCTGAAGCTGGGCGCGGACGTGCCCTTCTTCGTGGGCGGACGCAACGCCTTCGTCGAAGGCATCGGGGAGATCCTGACCCCGATCGAGGTGCCCGAGCTGCGCCTGGCGGTGGTCAAACCGGCCGTCAGCATCGGCACCAAGGAAATTTTTTCGAGCCCCCTCTTGCAGAGGTCAGAAAGCGTGGCTATAGTAGCGGGCTTTCCTGCAGCGAACGGCAGACGCAGCGAAGACAGTCTGGAAACAGATTCTCCGAGCAACGAAACCGGAAGCTTGGGCGAACGCAAGGGCAGTATGTCCAGCGACCGCCAAACGCAAGAAATACTCGTGCAGCAGCTGTACGACGGGTGGGGCAGAAATGATCTGCAAGCACCTGCGGAAGCCGCGAGTCGCGAAGTATCGACAGCGCTTGAATGGTTGCAAACCCGCTACGAAAATTCTCGAATGACGGGTTCAGGCAGTGCGGTTTTTGGTATAGTTCGGCCCTCGCTAAACGCAGCGCAGAAAACAGACACGGTCACCGGCCCTGAGAGCAATCTCAAGGCGACACCGGAAGGTGAGTTCCAAGAACTCCCGGATGGTTGGGTCGGAAGGATGTGTCGCAGTCTGACGGTTCACCCGCTTCGCGGTTGGGCAGAAGACTGAAGGTTGTAGGGTGTCGTGCTTCGCACGGTGTCCTGTGTAGGGGAGTCGCCAAGTTGGTTAAGGCATCGGATTTTGATTCCGACATGCGAGGGTTCGAGTCCTTCCTCCCCTGCCAAATTCTCAGTTCTCAATCCGGGACCCGCTGGGTTGGCCACCGGGCCAGAAATCTAAGGATGGCCCGCTGTGCTGCTCAATACCGTGCTCTTCACGGGTAACGCTAACCCGTCCCTCTCCAAAGAAATCGCCACGCACCTGGGCCTCGAGCTCGGCAAGGCCGTGGTCGGTCGCTTTTCCGATGGCGAAGTCGCCGTCGAGATCCAGCAGAACGTCCGCGCCCGCGATGTCTTCATCGTCCAGCCCACCTGCGCGCCGACGAACGAGAACCTGATGGAACTGCTGATCATGGTCGATGCGATGAAGCGCGCCAGCGCGCGCCGCATCACCGCCGTGATCCCCTACTTCGGTTATGCCCGCCAGGATCGCCGCCCGCGCTCGACGCGCGTCCCGATCTCGGCCAAGGTCGTCGCCAACCTGCTGGAAACCGTCGGCGTCGAGCGCGTCCTGACGATGGACCTGCACGCCGACCAGATCCAGGGCTTCTTCGACATCCCGGTCGACAACATCTACGCCTCGCCGGTGCTGCTGTCGGACCTGAAGGCCCGCAACTACAGCGACCTGGTGGTGGTCAGCCCCGACGTCGGCGGCGTGGTCCGCGCCCGCGCGCTGGCCAAGCAGCTGGGTTGCGACCTGGCGATCATCGACAAGCGCCGCCCCGCCGCCAACGTCTCCGAAGTGATGCACGTGATCGGCGAGATCGACGGCCGCAACTGCGTGATCATGGACGACATGATCGACACCGCCGGCACGCTGGTGAAGGCGGCCGAGGTCCTGAAGGACCGCGGCGCCAAGAGCGTCTTCGCGTACTGCACGCACCCGATCCTGTCCGGCCCGGCCATCGAGCGCATCTCGAGCTCGCAGCTGGACGAGGTGGTCATCAGCAACACGATCCCGCTTTCCGAGGCCGCCAAGGCCTGCGGCAAGATCCGTCAGCTGTCGGTCGCGTTCCTGTTCGCCGAGACCATCCGCCGCATTTCGGATGGCGAGTCGGTGACGTCGCTGTTCAGCGAGCAGAACAACAACTTCTGATCGCGCAATGAGTTCAGGCCGTTGTCCGCGAGGACAGCGGCTTTTTCGCGAAGGTGCCTGGTCGCGGGGCCTTCATCCGGTGCGTCACGGTGGCGTACCGGCAACTTTGGAGTCTGATATGAAATTCGTCGCTTTTGAGCGCAAGCTGCAGGGGACCGGAGCGAGCCGCCGCCTGCGTTTCGCCGGCAAGGTTCCTGGCATCGTTTACGGCGCTGGTGAGCCGGCCGTCATCGAGCTGGACCACAACGCCCTGTACCACGCCATGAAGAAGGAAGCTTTCCACAGCTCCATCCTCGACATGGAAGTGGACGGCAAGGTCACGCAGGTCCTGCTGCGCGACTTCCAGATGCACCCCTACAAGCAGCAAGTGCTGCACGTGGACTTCCAGCGCGTCGACGCGACGACGAAGATCACGAAGAAGGTCCCCCTGCACTTCGTGGGCGAAGCCGAATCGCCGGCCGTCAAGACCGACAAGGGCACGATCAACCACGTGCTGACCCAGCTGGAAATCACCTGCCTGGCCCAGCAGCTGCCCGAGTTCATCGAAGTCGACCTGAGCGGCGTCACCCTGGGTCACTCGGTCCACGTGAACGACCTCAAGCTGGCTGACCACATCAAGGTCGTCACGCACGGCAAGCCGAACCCGGTCATCGCGACCCCGGTCGCCGCGGTCGTGGAAGAGATCATCGTGGCAGCCGCTCCGGCCGCCGACGACAAGAAGAAGAAGAAGAAGTAATTTCTTCTTTCGCGAGACGGGCGCGGACCTGACGAGGCCCGTGTCCATCGCCCCGACGAAGGCCCCGCTTGCGGGGCCTTCTGCTTTTCGGGGCTGCACAGATAATCCCGCCCCATGATTCGTCTCTTTGTCGGCCTGGGCAATCCCGGCCCTGAATACGAGGACACCCGCCACAATGCCGGGTTCTGGTGGATCGACGCGCTGGCGCGCGGCCTCAAGGTCACCCCTCAGCTGGACGTGAAGTACCACGGCCTCGTGGCCCGCGTGAACGACGCGCCCGGCACCTCGGGTCCCATCTGGCTGCTGCAGCCGATGACCTACATGAATCTCTCCGGCAAGTCGGTGGCGGCGCTGGCGCGCTTCTTCAAGATCGCGCCCGAGGAGATCCTCGCCATCCACGACGAGCTGGAGATTGCCCCGGGCGAGCTCAAGCTCAAGCAGGGTGGCGGCAATGCCGGCCACAACGGGCTCAAGGACATGCAGGCCCAACTGGGCAGCGGCGACTTCTGGCGGCTGCGGCTGGGCATCGGCCATCCGGGCCACAAGGGCGAGGTCGCCGGGTACGTGCTGCGCAAGCCGCCGCTGGCCGAGCGCCAGGCGGTCGAGGACAGCATCGGCAAGTCGCTCGAGGCCTTCAAGTTCTTCGCCTCGGGCGACATGGCCAAGGCCGTGGCGCTGGTGCATGCGAAGCCACCGCGCCCCAAGCCGCCCCGTCCGGCGAACCTGCCGCCCGCCGGCGAACGCCCGCCGCGCGACAAGGCACCCAAGCCCGCCACGGTCGACAGCAAGGCCGCGAACGCGCCCGCGGACGATGCGGTCGCCGCGCCCTCGCCGACACCCCCTTCTCCCCCTTCCGCCTCCTCCGGAGACTGACATGCCCCTGCGCCCCGCCCCGATCCTGACGACAGCTGTTCTGGTCCTCATGCTCGGCGCGGCAAGCGCGCAAGGGCGGTCTCAGGCGGGGCAATCGCCGGCGCCGATCCCGGCGGGCGCCCCGTCGGCCGCGGCGCCGACAAGTGCCGGATCGCCCACGACGCCGACGCGCGTCAGGGCCGAGCCCCCGCCGCCGCAGGTCTATCACCGCTGCGGCCCCAACGGCGCGGATCTGCGAGCCACGCCCTGCCCCGAGGGCGAGAAGAGCCAACCCACCGAACTCAGGCGCGACAGCGTCAGCCCGGCCGAGGCCGCGGCGGCCCGCCAGCGGGTGGCGGACGAATCGCGCGCCACCGACGCGCTGCGCAAGGAGCGCGAACGCCAGGAAGCCGCCCGGCCCCGGTCCGGCGCCGCCGGCATCGATGGCCGGATCGGCAAGGCGCAGGACGCGCAACCCGCCCGGCCCGCCGATCCGAAGAAGCGCAAGCCCAAGGATCCCAAGCCGTCCAAGCCCAAGCCCGCCAAACCGCCGAAGCCCCCCAAGGCCCCGAAGGTGCCCAAGCCCCGGCCGCCGGTGCCCAGCACCGAGGCCGTCGGCACCGGCGGGGCGAACGTCACGATGGGCCCGCGCCGCTAGAATGCGCGCCGTTGGTGCTCGCGCAGGCATTGCGTCCTGCGCAGTTAAACGGGAATCAGGGAGTCGCCGCATCGACGATGCGCAGCCAACCTGAGCTGTCCCCGCAACGGTAAGTGGCCGCCGGCCGCGCGCTCCCGATCCTTTGACGACTTCGCCCGCCTCGCGGTGGCGTCGGCGTTGCCGGATCCGCGCCGACCGGCACTGTCTGTCCCCATGTCCACTGGCGCTCCGCGCTGGGAAGGACGCAGACGGCGCGCCATCAGCCCGGAGACCGGCCAACAGGTGGCGCCCATGGCGCGATCCAGGACCTCCCCCGCGACCTCGCCTCACCGGCGGGCGCGGACGCCACTGGACGCACGCCCGGGCGCCGTGTCACGGACGGCCCGCGGGAAACAGGCCATCCGGATCGTCGTTGGCTCTCTTCTCATGACTCCGTCCGCCTCGCGCGCCGGCCTTCGCGCCCGCACGCTGCTCGCCCTCACCCCGATGGCGCTGGCCTCGCTCGCCTGCACCTCGGCCCTGGCCCAGTCCGCCAGTTCCTCCGCCACCAACCACCGCCTGGACGACGTCACCGTCACCGCGACACGCAGCCCGATGCGGCTCGCCGACGCGATCGGCGACCTGACCGTCATCAACCGCGAGGCCATCGAGCGCCAGGGCTTCGGCTCCATCGCCGACCTGCTCCGCAACGTCGCCGGCCTGCAGATGACCCGCAACGGCGGCCCCGGTGCCAGCACCTCCGTCTACATCCGCGGCGCCGAGACCCGCCACACCGTCGTGCTGATCGACGGTGTGCGCATCGACGGCCAGTCCAGCGGCGGCGCCAGCTGGCAGAACCTGCCGGTCTCGCAGATCGAGCGCATCGAAGTGCTCAAGGGCCCGGCCAGCGCGCTGTACGGCTCCGACGCCATCGGCGGCGTGGTGCAGATCTTCACCCGCAAGGGCGCCGGCCGTCCGCAGCTGGACCTGGGCCTGGGCGCCGGCAGCTACGGCCAGGTCAAGGCCGACGCCGCCATCAGCGGCGGCACGGCCGTCTTCGACTACGCCGCCTCGCTGGCGATGGACCGCGGCACCGGCTTCAACGCCTTCACCAACACCAAGAGCAGCTCCTACAACGACGACAAGGACGGCTGGCGCAACTACGCCGGCAGCCTGCGTCTGGGCGGCCAGCTGGCCGAGGGTCAGCGCCTGGAGTTCCTGGGCCTGAAGAGCCGCGGCGACAGCGGCTACGACGCCGGCAAGAACGCCGACGATCGCGCCATCACCGACACCCTGGCCGCGCGCCTGGGCTTGAACTCCACCTGGAACGCGGCGCTGTCGACGCAGCTGTCGCTGAGCCAGTCGGAAGAGAACTACGAGACCAAGCCGAGCTCGCCCTACCTGACCAAGACCCGCATCCGCGCGGCCTCGGCGCAGGCCTTCTACAAGATCGACGCCCACCAGCAGGTCAACGCCGTGCTGGAGCGCCGCGAGGATCGGCTGGAAAACACCAGCCTGGTGAGCGGTGGCGCGGCCAAGCGCAGCGAGAACGCGCTGGGCCTGAGCTACCTCGCGACCCTGGGCGCCTTCAGCCTGCAGGCGCACGGCCGCCACGACAAGGACAGCGAGTTCGGCGGCATCGACACGGGCAGCCTCTCGGCCGGCTACAAGCTGGGTGGCGGCTGGCGGGTGACGGCCTCGGCCGGCAACGCCTTCCGCGCGCCGACGCTGTACCAGCGCGGCAGCGTCTACGGTCCCGACCTGAGCAAGCCTGGCGTCGCGCCGCTGCGTCCCGAGCGCGCGCACAACCAGGAAGCCGGCCTGGGCTGGGCGGACGGCGGCTACGACCTCGAGGTCACCACCTTCCACAACCGCGTCACCGACCTGATCGTCTTCGGCGCGGCGGGGACCTGCAACTCGACCTTCGGCTGCTACGGCAACGTGTCCCGCGCGCTGCTCAAGGGCACCAGCCTGAAGGGCGGCGCCCAGTGGGGCCCGGTGCGCCTGAGCGGCACGGCCGAGTTCATCGACCCGACCGACAGCACCACCGGCAAGCTGCTGCCGCGCCGCGCCAAGCGCTTCGGCACGCTGCGCGCCGAGACGGTGGTGAAGGACTGGACGCTGGGCGCGAACGTCGTGGGCTCCAGCGCACGCTGGGACAACGCCGCCAACACCACGCGCCTGACCGGCTACGGCCTGCTGAACCTGGACGCGCAAGTGGCCGTGGCCAAGGATTGGCGTGTGCAGCTGAACCTGGACAACGCGTTCGACCGCAAGATCCAGACGGCCAACTTCTACCAGCAGGCGGGCCGCACCGTGTTCGTCACGCTGCGTTACTCGCCGACGCTGTAAGGTCGCGGCTTTCGTCCCCCGCCCGCCCCCTGCTCCCCTGGAGATCCCATGCCCGCCCACCAGCTCATCGTCGGAGGCCAGCGCAGCGGCAAGTCCCGCCACGCGGAACGCCTGGCGCTGCGCTGGGCGGCGCGGCCGGGACAGCGGGTGGCGGTGATCGCCACGGCCGAGGCGCATGACGACGAGATGCGCGCCCGCATCGCGCGTCATCGCGCCGAGCGCCCGGCGGGCTTCGACACCGTCGAGGCGCCGCTGGCGCTGTGCGACGCCCTGCGCGCGCACGCGGCGCCGGAGCGCCTGCTGGTGGTGGACTGCCTGACCCTGTGGCTGACCAACTGGCTGATGCCCATGCACGGCGCGCCGCGGCTGGACGACTGGCGCGCCGAGTGCGCGAGCCTGCAACGCCTGCTTCCCCAGCTGAGCTCGCCCGTCGTCTTCGTGTCCAACGAGGTCGGCTGGGGCGTGATGCCGATGGGCCGCGAGGTGCGGGCCTATGTGGACGAGCTGGGCCGGCTCAACCAGCTGGTCGCGCGGCAATGCGCCGAGCTCACCCTGATGGTGGCGGGCCAGCCCTGGACGCGACCGGTGGACCCGATGGACACGAGCGACGCGCCCGCTCGCGACAAGCGATTCCTGCCCGACGATCCGGCCACGGAATCCGAGGAGAACGACGAATGACTTCGACCGCCACCCACCCGGTGCCCACGCCCGCCTCGGCGTCGACGCGCGCCCGCAGGACCTCGACGACCGCGCGCCGCGCGATGCGGATCCTGGCGGTGTCGGCGCTGCTGGCCGGTGCGGCCTCGGTCGCCACGGCCGCGCCGATCGCGATCAAGGACGACCGCGGCCACACGGTCACCCTGCCCGACACGCCCAGGCGCATCGTGAGCCTGCTGCCCTCGCTGACGGAGACCGTCTGCGAGCTGGGCGACTGCGCCAAGGTCGTGGGCGTGGACCGCTTCTCCAACTTCCCCGCCCGCGTGCAGGCCCTGCCCAAGCTGGGCGGTCTGGACGACACCAGCATCGAGACCCTGGTCGCGCTCAAGCCGGACGTGGTGCTGCTGGGCGTGTCCGCGCGCGTGATCGACCGGCTCGAGGGCCTGGGCCTGAAGGTCGTCGCGCTGGAACCCAAGAGCATGACCGACGTGCAGCGGGTGCTGGGCAAGGTCGGCCAGGTGCTGGGCCGCGAGGACGACGCGCGCCGCCTGTGGAACCGCATCGACGGTCACATCGCCCAGAGCGCCGCGACCCTGCCGCCGGCCGCGCGCGGCCTGAGCGTCTATTACGAGGTCGACGCCGGCCCCTATGGCGCGGGCACCGTGTCCTTCATGGGCGAGATCCTCACGCGCCTGGGCGCGAGGAACATCATCCCCGCCGAGCTGGGCCCCTTCCCCAAGCTCAACCCCGAATTCATCGTCCGCGCCGACCCGCAGGTGATCATGGTCGGGCAGCGCAACGCGCCGGGCCTGACGCAGCGCCCCGGCTGGCAAGGTATCCGCGCGGTCAGGAACCAGCGCATCTGCGTCTGGATCCCCGCCGAATCCGACGTGCTCGTGCGTCCCGGACCGCGCATGTCCGAAGCCGCCGCGCTGATGGCGCGCTGCCTGCGCGAGGCCGCGGCCGGTCCGGTCGCGCCGCCGACCGTCCCCTTCACCGCGCCGCCCGGCGGCATGCGCTGATGAGCGCCTCGATGGAATCGCCGCTGCGCGGCGACGCGATCCCCCCGCGCGCGATGCGTCCCCGCACCGCGGCGCAGCTCGTCGCGCTGCTGGTGCTGGGCGTGGCGCTGGTCGGGCTGGGCCTGGCCATCGGCAGCATGGGCTGGAGCCCCTGGACCCATGCGGACGACACGATGCGCATGATCCTGTGGGACATCCGCGCGCCGCGTTCCGTCGGCGCCTGGCTGGCCGGCGCGCTGCTCGCGCTCGCGGGCGCGATCGCGCAGGGCCTGTTCCGCAACCCGCTGGCCGACCCCTATCTGCTGGGCTGCTCGGCCGGCGCCTCGCTGGGCGTGGCCGCCTTGCTGTTCGTGATCGGCGTGTCGCCCGCGGCGGCGGCGCTGGCCTTGCGCATCGGCATGACCGGCGCGGCCTTCGCCGGCGCCGTCGGTGCCGTGCTGCTCACCCTGCTGCTGGCGCGCGGCGTCGCGCAGAGCCTGCGCCTGCTGCTGGCCGGCGTGGTCGTCGGCGTGGTGCTGGGCTCGGGCTCGGCCCTGCTGACGCTGATGAACCCCGACATCCTGCGCGCGATGCAGGCCTTCATGCTCGGCAGCACCGGCTTCATCGGCTGGAGCGCCGTGCAGGTCATGGTGGGCGCGCTGGCCCTCTGCCTGCTGGTCGCGCTGGCCTGCAGCCGCGCGCTGGACGCGCTCACCCTGGGCGAGGACACCGCGCGGTCGCTGGGTCAGCGCCTGGTGCTGATCCGCCTGCTGCTGATCGCCGCGCTGTCGCTGGCCACGGGCGCCGCGGTCGCGCAATGCGGGCTGATCGCCTTCGTCGGCCTGGTCGCGCCGCATCTGGTGCGCAGCTGGGGACCGACGACGCATGGCGCCCTGCTGCTGCTGTCGGCCCTGACCGGCGGCGCGCTGCTGCTCGCCGCCGACATCGTCGCGCGCTGGGTCATCGCGCCGCAGGAGCTGCCGGTGGGCATCATCACCGCGCTGCTCGGCGGCAGCTACCTGCTGTGGTTGATGCATCGGCGCAAGTCGCCGCTGGGAGGCGCGCGATGAGCCTGTCCTTCGACGCCTCCCGCGCCCCGCTCGACGACCACGCGCAGCGCGGTCTCATCCCCGGTGCCGGTGCTGGCCACGCCGCCGGCGCCTGCGACATGGCCGACGCCGCCACGCGGCTCCCGATCGCGCCCGCGCTGCGGATCGATCTGCGCGCCCTGTCGCTCGGTGGCCGTCCCGTGCTGCATCCGTTGACGCTGGCGCCCGCGCCGGCCGCCTGGACCGCGATCGTCGGCCCGAACGGCGCCGGCAAGTCCACGCTGCTGCGCGCGATGACGGGCCTGCTGCCCTTCGACGGCACGCTCACCCTGGACGGTCGGTCCTGGACCGCATGGCCAGCGAAGGAGCGCGCCCGGCGCGTCGCCTGGCTGGGCCAGAACGAGAGCGCCGCCGAGGACCTCACCGCCTTCGACGTCGTGATGCTGGGCCGGCTGCCGCATCAGGCCTGGCTCGCACCGGCCAGCCAGGCCGATCACGCCGCGGTCGCCGACGCCATGCGGCAGACGCAGAGCTGGGACTGGCGCGAGCGGTCGCTGGGCAGCCTGTCGGGCGGCGAGCGGCAGCGGGTGCTGCTGGCCCGCGCGCTCGCGGTTCAATCCGGCGCCTTGCTGATGGATGAGCCGCTGGCTCACCTCGACCCGCCGCACCAGAGCGACTGGGCACGCCTCGTCCGCGAGCGCGTCGCGCGAGGCGCCGCCGTCGTGAGCGTGCTGCATGAACTCAACGTCGCGATGCAGGCCGATGTCCTTGTCGTGATGGATGCGGGCCGCATCGTCCACGAAGGCGCCCCGCACGACCCCGCCACCCACGACGCGCTGCAGCGCGTCTTCGGCCACCGCCTGCTGATCCTGCACGTGCAGGGCCGGTGGGTGGCCTTGAACGCATGAGCTCGACCTGCCCTGCCTTCCTGATCAGCGCACCGGCCTCGGGCCAGGGCAAGACCAGCGTCACCGCGGCGATGGCGCGCTCCGCGCGCCGGCGCGGCCTGAAAGTCCGCGTGTTCAAGACGGGGCCGGACTATCTGGATCCGATGGTGCTGGAGCGCGCGAGCGGCCACACCGTCTATCAGCTCGACCTGTTCATGGGCGGTCTCGCGCACTGCCGGGCCTTGCTCGCCGAGGCCGCGCGGGACGCCGACCTGATCCTCGTCGAGGGCGTGATGGGCCTCTTCGACGGCAAGCCCAGCAGTGCCGACCTGGCGGCGGCGTTCGGCTTGCCGGTGATCGTGGTGCTGGACGCGTCCGCGATGGCGCAGACCTTCGCGGCGCTGGCGACGGGCATGGCCCGATACCGCGAGGACATCGAGGTCGTGGGCGTCGTCGCCAATCGCATCGGCAGCGACGTCCACGCCCGCATGGTGGCCGAAGGACTGCCCGACGATCTCCCGTTGATCGCGGCGCTCAAGCGTGATCCTGAGCTTTCACTTCCGGAACGGCACCTGGGCCTGGTGCAAGCACTCGAGCTCCCGCACCTGGACGCGCAGCTCGATGCCTGGGCGGACGCTTGGGAGGCCGGCGAAGTGCGCGGTGACAGGCACAGCGAAGTGCGCGATGAAGGATCCGGAGATGGGCGCGGTGATGGGCAGACGGGCGTCCGGTGCCCCCTTTTCGGAAGTCAAGGAAGGAATTGGATTGCCGGACGGCAATCCAAGGGGGGACATGGAGAAAAGGGGGCACCGGACGGCCGGCTGGTGCTCGGTGGAGGCCGGGACGCGGCGGAGGCCACGGCAACGGCACCAGGAACGTCCACGGAGGCAACCCGTGCCCCCACGCTGAAGCAGAGGCGGATCGCGGTGGCGAGGGATGCGTGTTTCTCCTTCATCTATCCGGCCAACCTCGACCTGCTGAGCAGCCTGGGCGCCGAGGTGACGACCTTCAGCCCGATCGCCGGCGACCCGCTGCCTGCCTGCGATGCGCTGTGGCTGCCCGGCGGTTATCCCGAGCTGCATGCCGAGGCGCTCGCCGCCCACCCGAGCTTCTTCGCCTCGTTGCGTGCGCACCTTGAAGCCGGCAAGCCCTTGCTCGCCGAATGCGGTGGCATGCTCGCGCTGCTGGAGAGCCTCTCCGACGCCGACGGCCGCAGCTACCCGATGGGCGCGCTGATCTCCGGCCGATCGACGATGCAGAAGCGTCTGGCCGCGCTCGGCCTGCAGTGCATCGTCTGGCCCGAAGGCGAGCTCCGCGGCCACACCTTCCACTACTCGACGATGTCGACCCCGCTGGTCGCCATCGCGACCGCCACCAATCCCAATGCGGGACGCGCGGCCGAGGCCCTCTACGCCGAGGGCTCGCTCCGCGCCTCCTACATCCACCATTACTTCCCGTCGAACCCGTCCGCCATTGCGGCCTTCTTCGGCGGCACGTCCCCACTGCCTCCCCTGCCCTGATCCGGAGTCCCCATGGAAATCGAGAAGCCTCCCGTCGACCGCGAGCGTGTCATCCCCACCGCCGAGCGCCGCGGCCTGATCCTCATCAACACCGGCGACGGCAAGGGCAAGAGTACCGCCGCCTTCGGCCTGGCGCTGCGCGCCCATGGTCGCGGCAAGAAGGTCCACATCTACCAGTTCATGAAGGTGCCCAGCGCCCGCTTCGGCGAGCACCGCCTGTTCGAGCAGATCGGCCTGCCCATCGAGGGATTGGGCGACGGCTTCTCGTGGAAGAGCAAGGATCTGGAGCATTCCGCGCAGCTGGCGCGCGACGGCTGGGAGCGGGCGAAGGCGACCATCCTGGGCGGCGAGCACTTCCTCGTCGTGCTGGATGAGATCACCTATCCGATCCGCTACGGCTGGTTGCCGCTGGAACCGGTGCTGGAGACCCTGAAGCAGCGGCCCGAGCACGTGCACGTCGTCCTGACGGGTCGCGGCGCGCCGCAGGAGCTCGTCGACATCGCCGACACGGTGACCGAGATGACGCTGGTCAAGCACCACTACAACGCCGGTGTTCCCGCCCAACGCGGCATCGAGGATTGATCGCCTCCCGGCGGTGATCCACGCCTGATCGGAACCGATGACGCCGATGTCCTGGCTCCTCGCCGCGGCGATCCCCGTCGCGCTGGTCGTCGACCGCGCGTTCGGCGAGCCGCCCGCGCGCGCGCATCCGGTCGTCGGCATGGGGCGATGGCTCGGCCTCTTCGGAGATCGGATCTGCGCGATGCGGCCCGCGGCCGCGTTCATCGGCGGCGCGATGGCGTGGAGCGTCGGCGCGCTGCTCGTCGTCGCGATCGCGGTCGGCGTCGAGCAGCTCGTGATCCTCGGGCTGGCGCCGTGGCTCGGCGGCTGGCGCTTCGCCCTGGCGGCCCTGCTGCTGGGCCTGGCGCTCAAGCCGCTGCTCGCGTGGCGCATGCTGCGCGACGAAGTGGCGGCGGTCGAGGCCGCGCTCGAGCGATCCCTCGACGAGGGCCGCGAGCAGCTGTCCCGCCTCGTGAGCCGCGACACCCGCCAGCTCTCCCCCACCGAGGTCCGCGAGACCGCCATCGAGACCCTCGCCGAGAACCTCAACGATTCCGTCATCGCGCCGCTGTTCTGGTTTGTCATCGCCGGTCTGCCCGGGGCCGCCCTCTACCGCTTCGCCAACACCGCCGACGCGATGTGGGGCTATCGCGGTCCTTGGGAGTGGGCCGGCAAGTGGGCCGCGCGCGCCGACGACCTGCTGTCCTGGATCCCCGCGCGCCTGACCGGCCTGGCCATGATCGCGACCCGCCCCGGCCTGCTGCCGCGGCTGCTGCGCGAGGCGGCCCGCACGCCGTCGCCCAATGGCGGCTGGCCCATGGGCGCGATGGCATTGCGCCTGGACCGCGCGCTGAGCAAGCCCGGTCACTATCGACTCCATCCGGCCGGCGTCTCCGTGACCGCGGCCGACACCCTCATCGCGCGGCGCATCGCCGCGCGCACCCTGCTCGCGCTGGCTCTGCTCGGCGCACTGGGAGCCGCCGCGCTGCGTGGTGGCTTCGCTGGAGGTCCCGCATGAGCCGACTCCACGGCAAGCTCCAGGGCAAGCCCCCCCTCCTGGCCACCGGCCCCACCCACGGCGGCACCGACGCCGGTCCGCCGGTGCTGCACGACTTCTCCACCAACGCGCATCCGCTGGGCCCGCCGCCCGGCGCGCTCGACGCCGTCCTGCGGGCCGACCGGCTGCGCTATCCCGACCCGGGCTACACCGCCTTGCGCGCGCGCCTGGCCGACTGGCATGGCGTCACGCCGGAGCGCGTGCTGCCGGCCGGCGGCGGCTCCGAGGCGATCCGTCGCCTCACCTTGACGGCGATGCTCTCGGGCATGACCCGCGTCTGCGTCCCGCAGCCCGGCTTCGGCGATTACGCCGCGGCGGCGCACGCGCTGGGACTGCAGGTCATCGGCTACGCCGACGCCTTCGAGCTGGCGCAGTCGCTCACCCTGCCCTCGCTGGTCTGGGTCTGCGACCCCTGCAATCCCACCGGCGCCACGCTGGACGCGGCCGAGTGGGCCGCCGTCGCCGTGGCGCTGGGGCAGAGCGGCTCGCAGCTGGTCGTCGATCAGGCCTATGAGCCGCTGCGGCTCTCCGGCGTGAGCGCGCTGCCCACGGCAATCGCCGATGGGGCGTGGCGGCTGGTCTGTCCCAACAAGTCGCTGGGATTGACGGGCGTGCGGGCGGGGTATCTGCTCGCGCCGCGGGATGGGCTGTGGGTGGAGCGGGCCAACGAGCTCGCGCCGAGCTGGGTGGTGTCCGCCGAGGGTCAGGCCTTGCTCGAGGCCTGGACCGATGCGGGGATCCGGTCGGAGCTCGCGTCCTCGCTGCCGTTGCTGCGGGAGTGGCGCGATGCGCAGTGGACGCGCATGACCGCGATGGGGTTCGACCAGATCGGCGGCGGCGCGGCCAACTTCTGGCTCGCCGCCTTGCCCTCGCCCTGGCGGGACGCGCCAGAGCCCTTGCTCGAGGGGCTGCGTGCGCTGGGGATCAAGCTGCGGGACGCAAGTTCGTTCGGGCTGCCGGGGCTGGTGCGGGTGTCGGTGCAGACACCGGATACCGTCGACGCGCTGGAGGCGGCGATGCGGACCTTCTCGGGGCGCCGGGCGATGCCGGGGATGACGCGCGAAGACCCTCACCCCGACCCTCTCCCGCAAGCGGGAGAGGGAGGCGGCGCGAGGGGGCGTCCCGGGGACGGATTCGGGCTGTCGACGCGCTGGCCGACGACGGCCTCGATGCAGATGCCCTTCGATCGCGGAGCGCAACCATGACGGGCCGCGCGGTGATGGTGCTCGGCACGACGAGCGGCGCGGGCAAGAGCTTCCTGACCACGGCGCTGTGCCGCTGGTACGCGCGCCAGGGTCTCAAGGTCGCGCCGTACAAGGCGCAGAACATGAGCAACAACGCGCGCGTGGTGCCGGGTCTTGACGGTCGCGCGGGCGAGATCGGGTCGGCGCAGTACTTCCAGGCGCTGGCCGCGAGGGCGCGGCCCGAGGTGCGGATGAACCCCGTGCTGCTCAAGCCCGAGAAGGACACGGCCTCGCAGGTCGTCGTGCTGGGCGAGGTGGACGAGGCGCTCAGCCGCGCGCCCTGGCGCGAGCGCAGCGAGACGCTGTGGACGCACGCTCGCGGCGCCTTGCACGAGCTGCTGGCCGAGAACGACGTGGTCGTCATCGAGGGCGCGGGCTCGCCGGCCGAGATCAACCTGCACAGCAGCGACTACGTGAACATGCGCACCGCGCGCGAGGCGGGCGCCGCCTGCCTGCTGGTCACCGACATCGACCGCGGCGGCGCCTTCGCGCACCTGTTCGGCACGCACCAGCTGCTGCCCGCCGAGGAGCGCGCGCTGATCCGCGGCTTCGTGCTGAACCGCTTCCGCGGCGACGCGGCGCTGCTGTCACCGGGGCCGGAGATGCTCCAGCAGATGACCGGCGTGCCGACGCTCGCGACCCTGCCGATGTGGCGCGGGCACGGCCTGCCCGAGGAGGACGGTGTCTTCGACGACCAGCCCACCGGCGGCACGAGCGCCCTGGCCGCGTCGATCGCGTCGGGTACGGGCGGCGCCGCGACGCGTCGTGGCCCGCTGCGGATCGCCGTCGTCGCCTATCCGCGTCTGTCCAACCTCGACGAGTTCCAGCCGCTGCGCAACCTGCCCGACGTGCGACTCGCGTGGGCGCGCGAGCCCGCGGACCTCGACGGCGCCGACTGGATCGTGCTGCCCGGCTCCAAGGCCGTCGCGGCGGATCTCGCCTGGCTGCGGGCGCAGCGCCTGGACGTGGTCATCGCGGCGCACGCGGCCGCGGGACGGCCGGTGCTGGGCATCTGCGGCGGCCTGCAGATGCTGGGCGAGGCCCTGATCGATCCGCACGGCCTGGACGGCAACGCCCCGGGCCTGGGCCTGCTGCCGCTGGTCACCTCCTTCGAGCGCGAGAAGCTGCTGCGGGACACCGAATGCCGCTTCGCGCCCGAGCTCGACGGCCCGTGGGCCGCGCTGGCCTCGCTGCCGGCGCGCGGCTACGAGATCCATCACGGCCGCACGGCGCAGCACCCGTCGCTGCCGACCGCGCAGCCGGTGCTCTTCGACGGCCTGGGCGAGCCCCTGGGCTGGCGACACGGCCCGGTGCTGGGCCACTACCTGCATGGCCTGTTCGAGGACGAGCGCGTGCTCGCCGCGCTGTTCGCGCGTCCGTCGCGCCCGCTCGACCAGGTCTTCGACGAGCTGGCCGACTATGTCGACCGGCATTTCGCGCCCGGTGCGCTGCAATCCCTGTTGGAGCCCCGCCAGCCCCCGTGACCGCCTCGCGAGCGCGCGGCGACATGTCCGATCGCCGCGCACCGCGCCCGTCGCCGTCCACGACGGGCCCCGGCGGCCTCCTGCCAGCCCGAGCTCCCTTGTCCCTCGCGTCCCCCGAGCCCAGGCTCGCGCGAATCCCCTCCTCCTCCCGACGAGTTCCGAGTCCACCATGACCACGCAAGACCTGATCCCCGAGATCCCCTCGCTGCACGACGACGCCCTGGCGGCGGCGCTGCGCCACCGCATCGACCGCAAGACCAAGCCGGTGGGCTCGCTGGGCCGCCTGGAGACGCTGATGCTGCGCCTGGGCCTGATCCTGGGCAGCGACACGCCCAAGCTGATCGATCCGCAACTGCTGGTCTTCGCGGCCGACCACGGCATCGCGGCGCACGGCGTGTCGGCCTACCCGTCGGACGTGACCTGGCAGATGGTGGAGAACTTCCTGTCCGGCGGCGCGGCGGTGTCGGTGCTGGCGCGCCAGCACGGCCTGACGCTGAGCGTCGTCGACGCGGGCGTGAACCACAGCTTCGAGCCGCGCCCGGGTCTGCTGATCGCCAAGATCGCGATGGGCAGCCGCGACATGCTGGAAGGCCCGGCGATGAGCGTCGAGGAGTGCGCGACGGCGGTGGCCGCCGGCAAGACCCTGCTGCAGAAGCGCCCCGGCAACGTGCTGCTGCTGGGCGAGATGGGCATCGGCAACACCTCGTCGGCCTCGCTGCTGCTGGCGCGCCTGGGCGGCTTCCAGTTGGCCGAGTGCGTGGGCCGCGGCACGGGGCTGGACGATGCGCAGCTGCAGCGCAAGCTGTCGGTGCTGATGCGCGCGCTGGAGCGCCATCCGCGCGCCAACGAGCCGCTGTCGGCCCTGGCCGCGCTGGGCGGGCTGGAGGTGGCGATGATGGTCGGCGCCGTGCTACAGGCCGCGCTGGAGCGCCGGGTGATCGTGGTCGACGGCTTCATCACCGGCGCCGCGGTGATGGTCGCGGCGAAGCTGCAGCCGGCGGTGCTGGAGCGCTGCGTCTTCGCGCACCGGTCCAACGAGCAGGGGCACCGCCTGATGCTGGAGATGCTGCAGGTCGAGCCGCTGCTGGACCTGGGCCTGCGCCTGGGCGAAGGCTCCGGTGCCGCACTGGCCTGGCCGCTGCTGGAATCGGCCAGCCGCATCCTGGCGGAGATGGCCAGCTTCGATTCCTCGGGCGTCAGCGACAAGGTCTGACCGACAGGGCGCGGGCGAAGAGGCCGCTATGCTCGGCGGTCCCTGGACCTCGATGCGATCGACCGATCGATCTCCTCATGACCGCTCCCGACTTGTCCCTGCTCGACACCTTGCGCGCGCTCGAGGTCGAGCTGCATCACCCCGGCGTGCGCTGCAGCGCCGAGCGCCTGTCGCAGCTGCTGCATCCCGACTTCCATGAGGTCGGCCGATCGGGCCGGCAGTACGACCGGCCGACGATCATCGCGTGGCTGGCCGACGACCACGAGCCGCCGCGCGTGGTCCCCGACGATTTCCGCATCGCGCCGATCTCCCCGGACGCGGCGCTGCTGACCTATCGCTCCGCGCATCGGCAGGACGACGGCTCGCTGGCGCACCACACCTTGCGCTCGTCGCTGTGGCTGCGGACGGCCGAGGGCTGGCAGATGCGGTATCACCAGGGGACCGCCGCCGCACAGCCGTGGTGAGTCCCGCTTCCCGCGCGGGCATGGCGTCGAATCGGTGCGGATCCGCGCCGGGACGGTGCATCGCGGCAGGACGAAGGTCACATCGCGTCAGGCGGGTTGAGCGATAGATTCCCGGCGGCTCCGCTGCCGCGGGGCGGCCGGGTCCAGCCGGCCCGACCGAACGCTCCGCTCCCATGACCGATCTCCACGATTACGCCGCCTCCTTCGGCGACCTGCCCGTTCCCGCCGCGCTGCTCGATCTGCTGCGCTTCCAGGACGAGGTGGGCTTCGGCAACTACTCGCAGGCGCTGAGCCTGTCGGCGCAGGATCGCGACGGACTGCGCCACGGCTGGTCCGCGGATCCGGAGTTCCTCGCCCGCCTGGTGCCCTTCGCGCGCGCCTCGGCGTCGGGCTCGTTCTACGCGCTGTGGAATCCCGACCCGTCGCAACCGCCGCTGCCGGACCGCTGGCCGGTCGTGGTCTTCGGCGACGAAGGCGGCGAATGGGTGGTCGCCCGCGACGTGCGCGAGCTGCTGCGCGTCAGCACCTGCGACGTGGAGCCGATGATCGACATGGACCGCGTCCACTACTTCCGCAGCGAGCATCACTACCGCAAGAGCGCCGAGCTGGACCGCTATGTCGAGTGGCTGCGGGAGCACTTCCAGATCGCGCCGGTGGACGACCCGGAGGAGATCCTCAAGGCCGCCCAGAAGGAATGGCAGACCCGCTTCGAGCGGTGGATGCAGCCGATCCTGGGGGGATGAGGATCGAGGGCGAGGCGCCCGCGTCGCCCTCGATAGAATCACGCCCTGTGACCCGCTGGCTCCGCATCCTCGTCCTGGTGATCCTCGTCCCCGCCTACGGCATCGCCGCGGCCGGCGTGGCGAACTTCGCCTCGGGCGTCCCGCATGCGCAGCATCTGCGCGTCGACGGTCACCCGGTCGATGCCGGCGCCCTCGCGCCGGCGATCACCTCGCCCACGCCAGCGGACAACGGCGATCCGCAGGGCCGGCAGGTCCCGGATGACACGGGCGGCATCGCCTCGTTGCTCTACGAGCTCGGCGACACCTCGGACGACATGCCCGATCACTGCAAGCCCGACGCCGCGCCCATGCGGCTCGAGCAGCCGCGGTTGACACCCCGCGCCACGCCGGAGCCGCACGCGCCGGACATCTGGCCGCAGCCCCCCCGCCGCCCGCCACGGGCCTGACGACGCCCGCGCGACGGTCGCCTTCGCGAACCGTCCGCGTGTGAAGCGCGCCACGCGCGCCCTCTCTCGACCCGCGAGCGCCGATCGCCTGAGATCGCGTCCGTCGCCACGTCGTCCTTCATCGCCCTGTCCGGCCTCGCCGCCTTCCGTCGCGCGTGCCGGCATCGTCTGCCCATCATGGAAATCGCCATACTTTTCGCCCTCATCCTGCTCAACGGCGTGTTCGCCATGTCCGAGATCGGACTGGTCACCGCGCGTCGGGCACGCCTCCAGAAACTCGTCGACGAGGGCGACAGCGCCGCCGCGGCGGCCGTCAAGCTGGGTGAGGACCCGACCCGATTCCTGTCCACGATCCAGATCGGCATCACCTCCATCGGCGTGCTCAACGGCATCGTCGGCGAGGCCGCCCTGGCCGGACCGCTGGCCACCGAGCTCATCGTCCGCGGCATCCCCGCCGAGTACGCCAACGGCGTCGCCACCGGCCTGGTGGTCGTGCTGATCACCTACTTCTCCATCGTGCTCGGCGAACTGGTGCCCAAGCGCCTGGGCCAGTCCAACCCCGAGGCCGTCGCGCGTCTGGTCGCCCGTCCGATCGGGGCGCTGGCCGTCGCGACCAAGCCCTTCGTGCGACTGCTGTCGGGCTCGACGAACGCGCTGCTGCGACTGCTGGGCGTGAAGGCCTCCTCGGCCTTCAACGTGACCGAGGAGGAGATCCACGCCGTGCTCGCCGAAGGCACCAGCGCCGGCGTCATCGAGTCCCACGAGCACGCGATGGTGCGCAACGTCTTCCGCCTGGACGACCGCCAGATCAGCTCCCTGATGGTGCCGCGCAGCGACGTGGTCAGCCTGGACCTGAACGCGACCATGGAGGAGAGCCTCGCCCGCATCGAGGCCTCGGACCACGCGCTGTTCCCGGTCGTGCGGGGCACGGGGCTCAACGACATCGTCGGTGTCGTGAACGCGCGCCAGCTGCTCTCGGATCTGCTGCGTCATCGCCAGCCACGCCTGGACGAGCGCCTCGCGCCGCCGCTGTATGTGCCGGAGACGCTCACCGGCATGGAGCTGCTCGCCAACTTCCGTTCGTCGGAGGTGCACATGGCGTTCGTGATCGACGAGTACGGCGAGGTGCAGGGCATGGTCACGCTGCACGATCTGGTCGAGGCGATCACCGGCGAATTCCAGGCCCGCGATCCGGCCTCGGCCTGGGCGGTGCAGCGCGCGGATGGCTCCTGGCTGCTGGACGGCCACATCCCCGTGCCCGAGCTCAAGGACAGCCTGACGCTGGACGCCGTGCCGGAGGAGGAGCGCGGCCGTTACCACACGCTCAGCGGCATGATGATGCTGCTCAGCGGCCGCCTGCCGCGCGAGGCCGATGCCGTCGAATGGGAGGGCTGGCGCTTCGAGATCGTCGACATGGACGGCAAGACCATCGACAAGGTGCTGGCGACGCGGATGGAGGAGGTGGCCGATGCGCAAGCTGCTTGAGCGCTCGCCGCTGTCCACGCGACAGGATCGGCAGGCCCGCGCCGCGGGCACCGGTGTCGGACTCGGCCTGGCCCTCGTCATCAGCCTCATCGTCGCGCTCGCGCTGTCCGGCTGTGGCGAGGGCTATCCCAGCGACGACCGCGTGCTGGTCAGTCCCTTCGAGATGAGCAACGCGCAGCGCATCGCGGAGCTGAACCATGTGGGCAGCGACGCGCGCGCGGTGGGCGGCAACGGCCGCCAGTGGCGTTACACGCTGGAGGACAGCTGCCATCTGGAGGTCGAGCATCGACGCCGCGGCGGCGCGCCGGTGGCGACGCGGGTCGCGCTGACGCGAACGATGGATGCGGAGGTCGCCTTCGACGACGCGGGCAAGACCTACGACGTGGTTCTCGTCGACCACCGCGAGGATCCACCGGTGCGGGTGGGCACGCTGCTCAAGAGCGAGGGATGGACCCATGCGACGCAGGCCGGCCTGCTGCTGGATCTGGTGATCCGCGACTGCGCGCGACCGGCGGCCGCGGCGCGCTGATCCCCTTCAGGGGTACAGCGAGATGGCCTCGATGCCACCGCGACGCGCCATGTGCAGCAGCTGGAGCGCGGCGCCGCCGGGAGGACGGGAGAGCCCGTTCTCCCAGCGCCGGATCAGCCGTTCCGGGAGGACGAGCAGCCGCGCCAGGATGCACTGCTCGATGCCCATGGATTCGCGGATCTCGCGGATCTCCTGCGCCGTCAGCGGCGTCGGGATCGGAAAGCGCTCGTCGAGCGCCCGCTTCTCCTCCGCGGTCATCAGTCGATAGGGTGGGAACTCGCGCGACCAGGTGTGGATCATGGTCAGCAGTTTCTTCTTGCGCTTGCGGGTCATCGGTCCGCTCCTCGAGACACGACGTCCACGCCGCGCTTGCGGGTGAGGTGGATCAGCTTGAGCTCGGGGCCTCTCGGGTGGCTGCGGTCCTGCTCCCAGTCGCGCACGTGGTGCAAGCCGGTGTTGCAGGCGCGGGCGAAGATGATCTCGTCCGCGCTGGCTCGGCGGCGGATCCGGTGGATCGTGCCGCCGGTGATCAGCGGGGGCAGCGGCGCGCAGATCTGCTGAAAGTGCCGCCTCTCCTGGTGGGTCATCACCGACTCGGTCTTGAGCCTCTGGGCCCACCGGAAGATTCCGCCAAGGACCTTCGAATCACGCTGACGCATCGCAAGCCACCTCCATCACGGAGCCTTCGGCGAGCGCATCGCGCAAGCCATCGGCATTCATTGAAAGAAACCTCTTCGAGAGAAGTCGAAGGGCACTGAACTCCGCGGGCGAAAGATCCGCGCGTCGAGACCGATCAGTGCCAGGTCATGCGGGGTCTGCCGTCACCCTGAGGGCGGCCGACCGTTGGGGGAGAAATGGGGGATGGGTGCGCTCAGGCCAGCGCGTTCAGGCCGCGCTTGCGGGTGAGGTGGATCAGCTTGAGCTCGGGGCCACGTGGATGACCGCGGCCCTGCTCCCAGTCGCGCACATGCTGCGGGCCGCGGTTGCAAGCGCGCGCGAAGACCGCTTCGTCGATGTCGATCCGGCGGAGGATGCGACGGATCGCTCCCGCGGAGATCAACGCCGGCATCGGACCGAACAGCTGCTCATAGTGGCGCTGGCGATCAGGGGAGATGAGCCCGTGATCCATCCACCTTCGGGTCATGGCCAGCCCCTTGGCCAGAGACTTCGACTGTCGCTTCATCATGGCAGTGCACCTCGGAGATGTCGCCGCGCCCCAGCGCCTCGCGCAGGCCGTCGGCAGTCATTGAAAGCAGGTCGTCGGAGAGACGACGAGCGTGGGCAAGGTCGGTCGGCGAGAGGGCCGCCCGCTGGCTCTTGGCGTAGCCGCACAAGAAGAACCACGGGGTCCGTCGTCTGCTCGCGACGATGACCCGATAGCCTCCTCGCTTGCCGGCGCCGGATCTTGCGACCCGCTTCTTCAGCAGGCCATGACCCAGATCTGCATCGATGAGCCCTCGTGCCATTTCCGCCACGGCCGCGCACAGGTCGTCATCGGCCAGCACCTGCCTGCGCATCCATCGCCGAAAGTCGTCCACCACGAAGACCGTCACGCTGACCTCCCCGCATCGCTGCGAGATCGATCAGTGCCAGGTCATGCGGGGTCGGCCGTCACCCTGAAGTCGTCCCTCCGGCGAGGGGTGTGAGGGGGGCCGTCGTCGACGCGCCGTCGGGGCGCGGACATCCAGGCCGGGCCGGCCGCGTCCTCCCGACGCGCGCCGGCCTGGCGGGTTCAGGTCAGATCGAGTAGCCCAGCAGCATCGCGACGCCGGCTTCCTTGTTGGGGCGCTTGAAGCTGTCGCGGGTCAGGCGATTCATGGGGATCGCCAGCGCGTCGGTCTGGAACCACTTGCCGTAGAGCTGCTGGATCTCGCCGCTGCCGTAGATGCGCGACAGCGCGCGGTCCACCGCGGCGCCGAGCCGCGCGTCACCCTTGCGCATCATGATCCCGTAGGGCTCCACCGAGAACGCCATCTGGCCCAGGCTCAGGCTGTCCAGCGCCTTGTCCTTGGACGCCAGCCCCAGCAGCAGCGCGTCGTCCTGGGCGAAGGCCTTGGCCTTGCCCTCGCGCAGCGCCTTGAAGGCCTCGTTGTTGCCCGGGTACTGCACCAGCTGCATCTTGGCCTCGCCGCTGTGCTGCAGCTGGGTGAACAGCTTCTCCGACGTCGTGCCCTTGCTCAGCGCGATCGTCAGGCCGTCCAGGTCCTTGATGGACTCCACCCGGGTCCCGTTGGCCAGCAGCACCCGCATGCCCGCGACGAACACGGTGTAGCTGAAGTCCACCTGCTCCTGCCGCGCCTTGGTGTTGGTCGTGGAGCCGCACTCCAGGTCGATCTCGCCCTTCTGCAGCTTGGGGATGCGGTCCGCGCCGGTCACCACCACGTACTGCACCTTCACCTCGGGCAGCTTGAGCTCGCGCTTGATCTCGTCCACCGCGGCCAGGCACAGCTCGACGGTGTAGCCCTGCCCCTGCTTCTGCTCGTTCACGAAGGAGAACGGCCGCGCGGCCTCGCGCACGCCCAGCGTGATGGTCCGGGTGTCGCGGATGCGGGCCAGCGTGTCCGACGGCGCGGTCGCGGCGGCGGCCGGCGCCGCGTTCGCGGGCGTCGTGGCCGGATCGGCCGAGGCGGTCATCGGAACGGCCGCGATCGCGGCGGCGGCCATGAAAACGGCGCCGCTCAGGCGCCGGGTCGTCGGGAGGGAGGTCATGCGCGGGATCCGTGAAAACCCTGCATTCTAGGGAGGACGTGTGGCGGCGCCGCGCTCGTCCCCCCCGGCCCGACCGGCGGTCGGCGACGGCCCGACGGAAGGCGTGACACCCGTCACGCGCCGACTCGCCCGCGCAACAGTTCCGTGAAGCGGTCGTCAAGCCGCCATCCTCCAACCGCCGTCCCGCGTCGATTCCCTCCGGTCCGGAGGCTCGCTGGCACCGTACGCCAGGACTGCGTGCGATAGTGCGACCTTGCCAATTCCGCCTCCGGGCGATCCCCGCATCGTGTCCTCCGATCCCGCCGTCACCGGCACCGAATCTCCAGGACACGTCGTGTCCGCCGCTCCCGCCACCACCGGCGACCACGGGCATGGCCACGGACCGAGGCAGGGACTCGCGGCGCTGGCGCTGGGCGCGCTGGGCGTGGTCTACGGCGACATCGGCACCAGCCCGCTCTACACGATGCGCGAGGTGCTCAACCCCGCCAACGGCGTGACGCTGCAGGCGACCGACATCGTCGGCGCGGTCTCGGCGATCTTCTGGGCGCTGATGCTGGTGGTGACGCTCAAGTACGTGGTGCTGATCCTGCGCGCCGACAACAAGGGCGAAGGCGGCATCATGGCCCTCACCGCCCTGGCCGTGCGCGCGGCCGGCAGCACCGCCGCCAAGCGCCGCGTGCTGCTGCTGGTGGGCGTGTGCGGCGCCTCGCTGTTCTACGGGGACAGCGTCATCACGCCGGCGATCTCGGTCATGGGCGCGGTCGAGGGCCTGGAGATCGTCACGCCGGCCTTCAAGCCCTTCGTGCTGCCGATCTCGATCGCCGTGCTCACCGCGCTGTTCTTCATCCAGCGCCACGGCTCGGCCGCGGTGGGCGTGCTCTTCGGGCCGGTGATGCTGGTGTGGTTCGCGGTGCTGGGGCTGGCCGGCATCCACCAGATCGTCCAGGCGCCCGAGGTCCTGGCCGCGCTCAATCCGCTGCATGCGCTGAACTTCCTGTTCGCGCGCGGCCCGGCGCTGTTCCTGGTCGTCGGCGCGCTGGTGCTGGCGCTGACCGGCGCCGAGGCGCTCTACGCCGACATGGGCCACTTCGGGAAGCGGCCGATCCGGCTGGCCTGGACCGTGCTGGTGCTGCCGACGCTGGCGCTCAACTACGCCGGCCAGGGCGCGCTGCTGATGCGTGACCCCTCCGCCCTGGACAACCCCTTCTTCCGCCTGTTCCCGCCCGCGCTGCTGCTGCCCGTCGTGCTGCTGGCGACGCTGGCCTCGGTGATCGCCTCGCAGGCGGTCATCTCGGGCGCCTTCTCGCTGACCAAGGAGGCCATCCAGCTGGGCCTGCTGCCGCGCATGCGCGTGGTCTACACCTCCGCCCAGGCGATGGGCCAGGTCTACCTGCCCGCCATCAACTGGACGCTGCTGGTGGCGGTGCTGCTGGCGGTGCTGGGCTTCGAGAGCTCGTCGGCGCTGGCCTCGGCCTATGGCATCGCGGTCACGATCACCATGCTGATCACCACCGCGCTGACCTTCTTCGTCGTGCGTCACGCGTGGCGCTACCCCGCGCCGCTGGCCTGGGGCGTCACCGCCGGCTTCCTGGCGGTGGACGCGCTGCTGGTGGCCTCCTGCTCGCTCAAGGTGCTGCAGGGCGGCTGGTTCCCGCTGGTGATGGGCCTGGTGCTGTTCGCCGTGATGGCGACCTGGCGCCGCGGCAAGGAGCTGCTGGCCGCGCAGGTCGCCGGCGACGACCTGCCGCTGGTGCCCTTCCTGGAGGCGCTCGCCCAGGACGTCTCCAGCCCGCGGCCGGAGCGCATCGCCGTCTATCCGGTCTCGAACCCGGACGTGGTCCCGCCGGCCCTGCTGCACAACCTCAAGCACTACCAGATGCTGCACGCGCGCAACGTGCTGGTGACGGTGCGCTTCGAGGAGGTGCCCTACATGCCGGAGGACCAGCAGCTCAGCGTGGAGCCGCTGCCCGGCGGCTTCTGGCGCGTGGTGATCCGCTACGGCTTCAAGGACGAGCCCAACATCCCGGCGGCGCTGGGCCGCTGCGCCCGGCACGACCTGCAGTTCGACCCCTTCCTCGCGTCCTACTTCCTGAGCCGCGAGGTGGTGGTGCCGGCGTCGAGGAAATCGGCCGCCGGCCTGGCGCCCTGGCGCAGCAAGCTGTTCGCGACGATGGCGCGCAACGGCTCCAGCGCGGCCGACTACTTCCGGCTGCCCGACAACGCGGTCATCGAGCTGGGCTCACGGGTGCAGCTGTAGCGGCCGGCGTGCCGCGCACCAGCGCCCGCATCAGGACCGCCGCGATCAGGGTCGACGCGCACACCACATAGCCCACGACCGGGAAGTCGTTGATGTGGCCGTCCGGTCCGATGTGGACCAGGTGCCCCGCCACCAGCGAGGCCAATCCGCCCGCGAGCTGCTGCAGCGCCGAGTTGATCGCGTTGAAGGAGCCGCGCTGCTCGGGCACCGGCACCCCCGCCAACGTCGCCTGCGCCGGGATCATGCGCGAGAAGATGCCCACGAACATCACCACGTTCACCAGCACCAGCAGCCACAGCGGCGAACTGCCCAGACGCGTGTAGTAGAGCACCGTCGCGACGGTCACCGCGCAACCCGTGTAGAACACCCGCATCGCGCCGACGCGGTCCACCATGCGGCCGATCAGCGGCGAGAACACCAGCGTGCAGATCCCCGTGACCAGGTACACCACCGGCAGCTCGGTCAGCGGGATGCCGACGTTGTGCACGACGAAGGCGCTGGCGAAGGGCATCAGCATGAAGCCGCCCGTGGTCAGCAGCGCGGTCAGCGCGAAGGCCAGCTGATGGCGCGGCTTCTTCACCGTCTGCAGCAGGTGGCCGAAGGGGCTGTGCTGCCCGGTGCCGGGGGCGTTCAGATGGGCGTCGACCGGCTTCATGTTGAAGGCGATCACCAGCCCCCCCAGCACGCCGAAGATCACCAGCGCCAGGAAGGGCGCGTGCCAATCGAAATGCGAGGCCAGGAAGATCGCGAACGGCAGGCCCAGCACCTGGCTGGCCGCGAAGCCGCCCTGCAGCAGGCCCATCACGCGGCCGCGCTGCGCCGGCTGGAACAGGTCGGCCACGATGGCCATCACGATGGAGCCGATCACCCCGCCGAACAGGCCGGTGACCACGCGCGCCAGCAGCAGCGACTCGAAGCTGGTCGCCAGGCCGCACCACAGCGTGCCCAGCAGGAAGCCGACGTAGAAGAACAGCAGCAGCTTCTTGCGGTCGTAGCGGTCGGCGAAGCCCGCGGTCAGCAGGCCCGACAGCCCCGCGCTGAAGGCGTAGGCGGACACCACGGCGCCGAACTGGGCCGAGCTCATGGACAGCGCCGGCATGATCACCGCGCCCAGCGGCGACATGATCATGAAGTCCAGGATCACGGCGAACTGCAGCAAGGTCAGCAGGCCGACCGCGAAGCGCTGGTACGAGGTGAACGGCACCGGCGCGGGCGCGCTGCCCGGTGTCGCGGCGGCGGCGGGCGAAGAGGAGGGATGCGATGACATGGGGGCGGATTCTGCGCACCGGACGTGTCCCCGGCGTAAAGACATGCCTCTTTCGGGGACTCGGCCGCGGGCCCCGTGGCGCCGCCGCGTCAGCGTGACCTTCGGCCCCAGACCTCACCGGAAACAGGGGGATGAACGGCCGCGCGGTCCGATCTAGACTGTGGTCCAGCCGATTCCGATCCTGCGTCGACCCGCCATCCGCAGCGCGTCCGCGATCGCACCGGCCAGGTCCAGGGAGTGGTCCTTCGCAGCGATCGGGAGCGATCGATGCCGAGCCGAGAGGCACTCCTCCGCATCATCGAGATCCACAGCCAGGTGGCCCAGCTCGGACTGGACCTGGCGGGCGTGATGTCGCTGTCGGTGCACGGGACCCTGGATCTCGTGGAGGCCGACGGCGCCGCCATCGAGCTCGCCGAGGGCGAGGAACTCGTCTACCGCGCCGTGGCCGGCGCCGCGTCCCACCAGCTGGGCGTGCGCGTGCGCCGCGACGGCTCGCTCTCCGGGCGATGCCTGCGCGAGGCCCTGCCCCTGATCTGCGACGACACCGAGACCGATCCCCGCGTCGACCTGGAGGCCTGCCGCCGCGTGGGGCTGCGCTCGATGGTGGTGCTGCCGCTGCTGCACCAGGGCACGCCGGTGGGCGTGCTCAAGGCCTTCTCCAGCCGGCCGGCCCGCTTCGGTCCGCACGAGATCGAGGTGCTGGCGCTGATGTCCAAGGTGCTGGGCGCGGCGATGTACTGGGCGACCCGCTACGGGCGGGATGACCTCTTCCACCGCGCCACCCACGACGACATGACCGGCCTGGCCAACCGCTCGCTCTTCATGGACCGGCTGCGCCACGCCACCAGCGAGGTCGAGCGCGGCGACCCGCCCATCGCCGTCCTGCTGCTGGACATGGACGGCCTCAAGCACATGAACGACACCCTGGGCCACGCGGCCGGGGACGCGGCCATCATCGAGTTCAGCCGCCGCCTGGCCGGCGCGACGCGGGAGTCCGACACGGTGGCGCGGCTGGGCGGCGACGAGTTCGCCGTGCTGCTGACCCGCAGCGGCTCGGCGATGACGCTCGAGGCGACGCTGGAACGCATCCACCTGGCGGTCGAAGGTCCGTTCACCTACGCCGACCGGGTGCTGACGCTGCGCGCGAGCATGGGCGCCGCGCGCTGCCCGGAGGACTGGCGGGACGCCACGGCCCTGGTGGAGTGCGCCGACACGCGCATGTACGAGGCCAAGCGCGCCCGCCACGGCCGCGACCGAGAATTTGTCGACGTACGGTTGCCGACCCGCTGATCACCCCGATGCCGCCTGTCACGCGGGCTGCCCATAATGGCCCCTCGACAAGAGATGCCAAGGGGGGATCCGATGACCGACATGGTGTTCGAGGACGAGTTGCCCGAGCCCGGGGACGCTGGCCGCGCGCGCGCGCTGGATCCGTGGGTGGTGATGATCGTCGACGACGACCCCGCGGTACATCAGGTCACCCAGCTGGTGATGGCGGACTTCGAGTTCGCCGGCCGCAAGCTGCAGTTCCTCAGCGCCTACAGCGGCAACGAGGCCCGCGACATCCTGCGCGACCGCCAGGACATCGCGCTGATCCTGCTGGACGTGGTGATGGAGTCCGAGCATGCCGGCCTGGACGTGGCGCGCTTCATCCGCGAGGAACTGGGCAACACGCAGGTGCGCATCGTGCTGCGGACCGGGCAGCCGGGCCAGGCGCCCGAAGAGCACGTCATCAAGACCTACGACATCAACGACTACAAGGAGAAGACGGAGCTGACCAAGCGCAAGCTGATCACCGTCTTCTACTCGGCACTGCGCTCGTACCGGGACATCGTGATGCTGTCGCGCTCGCGGCAGGCGCTGCGGCGCTCGATCGACGCGATCACGCGCATCCACGACTCGAGCAACCTGGGCGCCTTCGCCTCGGCGCTGCTGGAGCAGGTGGCCCGCATGCTGGGCCACGAGGCGCAGGGCCTGTGCGCGAGCCGCATGTCCGCCTACGCGGCCTCGCATGCCGACGGTCGGCTGCGGGTGCTGGCGGCGACCTCCGAGTACCAGGGCCTGCTGCCCGACGGCGACGTCGCGGACCTGCCCGGCGAGGTGCGCGAGGCGCTGGACCGGGCGCTGCTGACGCGCCAGAGCAGCTTCGAGGAGGGCCGCTTCATCGGCTACTACCGGACCCATTCGGGCAACGAGAGCCTGCTCTACATGGTGGTGTCCGACCCCATCGACGACGAGGGTCGCGAACTGCTGGACATCTTCTGCGCGAACGTGGCGATCGCCTACGAGGGACTGCTGGAACGGGACCACGGGGTCGTGAGCGCCTGAGCGCCCGGCCCTGACCGCGCCAGGCCTGGCGCGGCCTCTCCCCGAGGTCATGGGACCTCCCGTCGCGGAACCCCGAGCCCGTTCCGGACCGAGCGCCACGCGCCGCCTCCGGGTCCGGGGGGCTCGTATCATCCGGGCCGTCGTCCCAGTTCCCGATTCAAGCCCGCGTCGCGTGAGCGTCGCGGGCTTCGCGTTCATGCATCAAGTCCGTCTGTTCTTCATCGCCCTGCAGTTCTTCACCCGCGTGCCGGTGCCGCGCTGGGTGGGCTTCGAGCCCCAGTGGCTGCAGCAGTGCGCGCGCTACTTCCCGCTGGTCGGCGCGGTGGTGGGCGGCTTCTCGGCGCTGGTGCTGTGGGCGGCGCAACTGGCCTTCCCGGCGACCGTCGCCGTCGGCCTGGCGATGGCGGCCAGCGTGTGGCTGACCGGCGGCTTCCACGAGGATGGTCTGGCCGACACCTGCGACGGGCTGGGGGGAGCGGTCTCGCGCGAGAAGGCGCTGACCATCATGAAGGACTCGCGCATCGGCAGCTACGGCGCGCTGGGGCTGATCCTGGTGCTGGGCATCAAGGCGACGGTGCTGCTGGGACTGGTCGACACCGATCCCTCGCTGGCGACGATGGCGCTGGTGTGGGCGCACGTGGCGTCGCGTGCCGCCCCGGTCTGGATCCTGCATCACCTGCCCTACGCCGGCGACGCCGAGCACGCCAAGGCCAAGCCGCTGGCGACGCGGGTCGGCGGGCCGGGCCTGGCGATCGCGCTGGGACTGGTGATCGCGACCACGGCGATGTGCGCCTGGCTGGCGCCGGAGAACGTGCCGCTGCTGCTGGGCGCGATCGTGGCCTCGGCGGCGCTGACCTTCCACCTGCAATCGAAGCTGGATCGGCGCCTGGGCGGCTACACCGGTGACACGCTGGGCGCAACGCAGCAGATCGTCGAGCTGGCGGCGCTGCTGGCCTTCCTGGCGCTGGCACCGCTGTTCCCGGCGGCCTGAGGCGGTCCGGGATCGCAACGGCAGGACCGACATGGACCCGACCCGAGCGCACAGGACGCCCCGAGTCCTCGGCAACGGGCCCGATGGCGGGGACACCCGGGGGACAGGCGCGCCGATCGAGGTGTGGCGCCATCCGCGTCCCGACGGCGCCGCGGGACGGTGCGTCGGCGGGCGCTGCGATCTGCCGGTGCAGCCGCGCCGCGCGAAGCGATTGGCGCGGCGCATCCAGGCCCATGCGAGGAAACACCGGCTCGCGCACGAGGTGTGGACCTCGCCGCTGCGGCGCTGCGCGGACGTGGGCCGATGGTTGAAGCGCTGGGGCTGGACACATCGGATCGATGCGGCGCTCGCGGAGATCGACTTCGGCGCCTGGGATGGCCGGCCGTGGGCGGAGATTCCCAGGGCGGCGATCGACGAGTGGGTGCGCGATTTCGCGACCTTCGCGCCCGAGGGCGGCGAGTCGCTGACCGCGCTGCTCGCGCGCGCGTCCGGATGGTCGGGGGGCGGACTCGTGGTCAGCCACGGTGGATGGATGCTGGCCCGACGATGGGGGCGCGATCACCCGGACCAGATGCCGCAAGCGGCTCGGTGGCCGAGCCCGCCCGCGTATGGCGAGCGCTGGTCGTTCTGACGGTCCCGCCCTCCCCCTTGGGAGACCGAGCGTTCCCGGCGCGTCTCACGACGCCGCGGTGGGGACCGGAACCGGAAGGGACCGACTCAGGCGGCCTGTTGAGTCAGGCGGATGTACTTCTGCATGAGGGTCTCGCGCGACTCCACGTGCTCGGGGTTCACCGGGATGCAGGCCACCGGGCACAGCATCGCGCATTGCGGCTCGTCGAAGTGGCCGACGCACTCGGTGCATTTGCCCGGATCGATCTGATAGAACTCCTCGCCCATGGAGATCGCCTCGTTCGGGCACTCGGGCTCGCACACATCACAGTTGATGCATTCGTCGGTGATCATCAAGGCCATGGCTTACTGCTCCATGCGGTTCTTGGCGATGCGCGCTTCCAGCCGCTCGCGCACCAGCGGCGACACGAACTTGGACACCTCGCCGCCCAGGGTCGCGATCTCCCGGACGAAGGTCGAGGAGATGAACTGGTAATGATCCGACGGCGTGAGGAACACCGTCTCCACGTCGGGCATCAGCTGCCGGTTCATGCCGGCCATCTGGAATTCGTACTCGAAGTCGGACACGGCCCGCAGCCCGCGCACGACGACCTTGCCGCCGTTCTCCAGCACGAAGTCGCGCAGCAGGCCCTTGAAGGCCACCACCTCGACGTTCGGGTACGGGGCGACCAGCTCGCGCGCCATCTCCAGGCGCTCGTCGACGCTGAACATCGTCTTCTTGTGATGACCGGCGGCCACCGCCAGCACCAGGCGCTCGAACAGCCGGCTGGCGCGACGCACCAGATCCTCGTGGCCGAGGGTCATCGGATCGAAGGTGCCGGGGTAGACGGCGGTCAGCAGGGTCTGCGAGGTCATGGGCGCGGATTATCCGCTGCGCCGCAACAGGCGGTAATGCACCGCTCCGGCCCGCCCTTCCTTCCATACGGACAAGCCCAGCGCCTCGGGCGCCTCGATGACCTCGGGCGACTCCAGATAGATCAGCCCCTGCGGCGACAGCAGGGGGGCCGCGGCCTTGAGCGCCGGCAGGAACAGGTCCTGCGCGAACGGGGGGTCCAGCAACACCAGATCGATCGACCCGGGAGCCGCCCGCTTCATCCAGGTGAGCGCATCGGCGTTCTCGATGGTCATCGGGACCGTGCCGTCCTTGTCCAGCCGCTTGAGGTTGGCCCGCAGCGCCGACGCCAGCGCGCCATCGCGCTCGATCAGCGTGACCTGCGCCGCGCCGCGCGACGCGGCCTCGAAGCCCAGCGCCCCGCTGCCGGCAAAGGCGTCCAGCACCCGCCAGCCGGCCAGGTCCTGCCCCAGCCAGTTGAACAGCGTCTCCCGCACCCGGTCGGGCGTGGGCCGCAGACCCGGGCTCGCCGGAACGGGGAGCTTGGAGCGCTTCCACACGCCGCCGACGATGCGGACCTCGCCCGGCCCCGCGTCACGCGGCGCCTGGGGTCTGGCCTTGATCGCGCCCTCGCCCACCGTGACCCGCGGGCCCGGCCGGCTCGAACGCCGCAGGCCGTCGACGGCCCGATCCTGATCGCGGCCCTTGCCGCGGCCGCTGGAGGACGCGCTCATTGCCGGATCGGAATGCCTTGCGACGCCATCAGCGCCTTGGCCTCGCCGACCGTGTGATCGCCGTAATGGAAGATGCTCGCGGCAAGCACCGCATCGGCGCCGCCCTTCGTGATGCCGTCGGCCAGGTCCTGCAGCGAGCCCACGCCGCCCGAGGCGATCACCGGCACGTTCACCGCGTCCGACACCGCGCGCGTCAGCGCCAGGTCGAAGCCGCTCTTCGTGCCGTCGCGGTCCATGCTGGTGAGCAGGATCTCGCCGGCGCCGAATTCGGCCATCTTCGTCGCCCACTCGACCGCATCCAGGCCGGTGTTCTTGCGGCCGCCGTGGGTGTACACGTCCCAGCCGCCGCCCTCTCGCTTCTTCGCGTCGATCGCGACGACGATGCACTGCGCGCCGTACTTGTCCGAGGCCGCGCGGATCAGCTCGGGGTCGGCCACCGCGGCGGAGTTGAAGCTGACCTTGTCCGCGCCCGCGTTCAGCAGTCGCCGCACGTCGGCGACCGAGCGCACGCCCCCGCCCACCGTCAGCGGGATGAAGACCTGCGACGCGACTCGCTCGATGATGGGGAGGATCAGGTCACGGCCGTCGCTGGTGGCGGTGATGTCGAGGAAGGTCAGCTCATCGGCGCCCTGCTCGTTGTAGCGGGCGGCGATCTCGACCGGGTCGCCGGCGTCCCGCAGTTCGACGAAGTTGACGCCCTTGACGACGCGACCGCCGGTCACGTCCAGGCAAGGAATGATGCGTTTGGCCAGCAAGGTCTCAGGCTCCGTTGAGCGCGTCGGCGCGCTGCTGCGCCTCGGCCAGGTCGAGGTCGCCGGTGTAGATCGCGCGGCCGCAGATCACGCCGCTGACACCTTCGCTCTCGACCGCGCACAGGGCCTCGATGTCGGCCAGGTTGGACAGGCCGCCCGAGGCGATCACCGGGATGGACAGCGCCCGCGCCAGCTTCACCGTGGCGTCGATGTTGATGCCGGTGAGCATGCCGTCGCGACCGATGTCGGTGTAGATCACGCCCTCGATGCCGTAGTCCTCGAACTTCTTGGCCAGGTCCACGACCTCGTGGCCGGTGAGCTTGCTCCAGCCGTCGGTGGCGACCTTGCCGTCCTTGGCGTCCAGGCCCACGATGATGTGGCCGCCGAAGGCCGACGCGGCGTCCTTCAGGAAGCCGGGGTTCTTCACCGCGGCGGTGCCGATGATCACGTAGGACAGGCCGTCGTCCAGGTAGCGCTCGATGGTGTCCAGGTCGCGGATGCCGCCGCCCAGCTGCACGGGGATGTCGTCGCCGACCTCGCGCAGGATGGCCTTGATCGCGCCCTCGTTGACCGGCTTGCCGGCGAAGGCGCCGTTCAGGTCCACCAGGTGCAGCCGACGCGCCCCGGCGTCGACCCATCGGCGCGCCATCTGCGCCGGGTCCTCGCCGAAGGTCGTCGAGTCATTCATGTCGCCTTGCTTGAGGCGGACGCACTTGCCGTCTTTCAGGTCGATCGCGGGAATCAGCAGCATGGCCGAGGGGGCTGTGGGTGAAGGAATGGGGAGGGAGAAAGCACTCGAGCAGCGCGCGTGCGTCGCAAGACCGGAGACCGGGTCTCACGGTCTCCAGTGCAGGAAATTGCGGTACAGGGCGAGCCCGGACGCGGCACTTTTCTCGGGGTGGAATTGGGTGGCAAAAATGTTATCCCGCGCCACGGCACAGGTAAAGCGCAGGCCGTAGTCGCTGTCGCCCGCGCTGTCGCGCGCGTCCGACGTCTCGGCGTAGAAGCTGTGGACGAAGTAGAACCAGCTCTCGTCCGGCACCTCGCCCCAGACGGGGTGGGGTCGGGTCTGGCGCACGCGGTTCCAGCCCATCTGCGGAACCTTGAAGCGGCTGCCGTCCGGCTGCAGCCGGCCCTCGAGCTGGAAGCGCTTCACGCGTCCCGGGATCAGGCCCAGTCCGGGCGTGTCCTGCTCCTCGCTGTGGTCCAGCAGCATCTGCATGCCGACGCACACGCCCATCAGCGGCTTGTTGGCGGCGGCGTCCAGCACCGCCTCCTTCAGGCCGCTGTCCTGCAGCTCGCGCATGCAGTCGCGCATGGCGCCCTGGCCGGGCAGCACGATGCGCTCCGAGGCGTAGACCTCCTCGGGCTTGGACGTGATCAGCACCTTCACGCCCTGGTCCTGCGCGGCGGCGATCACCGCCTGCGAGACCGAGCGCAGGTTGCCCATGCCGTAATCGACGACGGCGACCGTCTTGGGCTGGACGCTCACAGCGTGCCCTTCGTCGAGGGGATCACGCCCAGCGAGCGCGGGTCCAGCGCCATCGCCATGCGCAGCGCGCGGCCGAAGGCCTTGAACATGGTCTCGCACTGGTGGTGCGCGTTGTGGCCCTTGAGGTTGTCCACGTGCAGCGAGACCAGCGCGTGATTCACGAAGCCCTGGAAGAACTCGTAGGTCAGCTGGGTGTCGAAGGCGCCGATCGAGCCGGCGGTGAACTTCACGTCCATCTCCAGTCCCGGGCGGCCGGAGAAATCGATCACCACGCGCGACAGCGCCTCGTCCAGCGGGACGTAGCTGTGGCCGTAGCGGGTCAGGCCCTTCTTGTCGCCGATGGCCTGCGCGACGGCCATGCCCAGCGTGATGCCGACGTCCTCGACGGTGTGGTGGCCGTCGATGTGCAGGTCGCCCTGGGCCTCGATCTCCAGGTCGATCAGGCCGTGGCGGGCGATCTGGTCCAGCATGTGATCGAAGAAGCCGATGCCGGTGTTCAGCGTGGCCTGGCCGGTGCCGTCCAGATTCACGCGCACGCGGATCTGGGTTTCCTTGGTGTCGCGGCGGACTTCGGCGATGCGTTCGGAGCTCATGGGGATTCCAGCGGTAGGATCGTGATCAGGTCGAGGGGTCGGGGCGGATCAGGTCAGCGCGGCGCGCAGCGCCTCCAGCATGGCGGCGTTCTCGTCGGGCGTGCCCACCGTCAGGCGCAGGCAGCGCGCCAGCAGCGGATGCATGCCGGAGACATTCTTGACCAGCACGCCGCGCGACTTCAACTCGGCATGCAGCGCGTCGGCGTCGGGCACGCGTACCAGGATCATGTTGCCCTGGCTGGGGAAGCTCGTCACCCCGGGCAGCGTCTTCAGCGCCGCCTGGAGGCGCTCGCGCTCGGCGCGCAGCTCGGCGGCCTGGCGCTCGTAGACCTCGGCGTGCTCCAGCGCGAACAGGCCGGCTTCGGCGTTCAGCACGCTGATGTTGTAGGGCGGGCGCAGCTTGTCGATGTGGCCGATCAGCTCGGCATGACCCATCAGGTAGCCGATGCGCACGCCGGCCAGGCCGAACTTGCTCATCGTGCGCATGATCAGCACGTTGGCGTGGCGCGCCATCAGGCCCATGGCGTCGCGCTCGGCGAAAGGCTGGTAGGCCTCGTCGATGACGACCAGCCCGGGCGACGCCGCGGCGATGCGCTCGATCACGGCCTCGTCCCAGAGGTTGGCGGTCGGGTTGTTCGGATAGGCCAGGTAGACGATGGCGGGCCGCTCGCGCTCGATGGCGGCCAGCATGGCGGCCTCGTCCAGCTCGAAGTCCGGCGTCAGCGGCACGCCGACGAAGTCCAGGTGCTGGTACTTGGACGACAGCTCGTACATCACGAAGCCCGGCAGCGGCGCCAGCACGGCGACGCGCTCGCCTGGCCGGCAGACGGCCATCGCCAGCAGCGAGATCAGCTCGTCCGAGCCGTTGCCCAGCATCAGACCCTGGCCTTCGGGCAGCTTGGCGTGCGCGGCCAGCGCGCGGGCCAGCTCGCCGGTGCGCTCGCCCGGGTAGCGATTGATCGCGACGCGGCCCAGGCGCTCGCCGAGCGCCTGCTGGAGCGCCTCCGGCAGGCGGTACGGGTTCTCCATCGCGTCCAGCTTGATCAGGCCGGCGGCCGGATGGACCTGGTAGGCCCGCATCGCGCGGACATCGGCGCGCAGCGTGTTCAGGGCACGGTCGAGAGCAGCTTTCATGGGGAGACGGCGGCCAGGGAGGAGAGGGGGTCGGCGGCGCCACCGAAGGCGCCATCGGCGGCGGAGACGCCCGCCGGCAGCGCCCGCATCGGATCGACGATCAGCACGCTGTCGTAGAGCTGGCCGTGCGGCAGCGCCAGGCTGAGCAGGGTCTCGCAACCCTGGGCCTTGGCGGCGGCGACGATCAGCGCGTCGGCGTAGGGGAGCGCGAAGCGGCTTTCCAGCGACCAGGCGGATTCGACGGTCGCGTGGTCGGTGGACCAGGGGGCCCAGCGCTGGTAGCGGCGCACCTCGGCGCGCGCGTCGCCGTTGGGCATGGCGGGCTCGATGCGGGTGGTGACCGCGCGGTAGAAATCGTTGAGGACCTGGCTGGAGCTGCGGCCCAGCCGCTGCTGCCAGAGCACCCGCAGCCAGCGCATGGCCTGCAGGCGGCGCAGCGGGTCCGCGCCGTCCTCGCTGAGGATCAGGACGGAGGTATCGACGAAGACGGGGGCCGTCAGGTCGATGGAGGCCAGCGGGGCCTCGGAGGCCGCGTCGGTGGCGCGGGGGGCGGCGGCCTTCTTCATAGCAGCTCCCGGCCGGGATAGGCCGAGCCGTCGGAGGACCAGGTGCGCTCGCGGTGCAGCCAGTCCTGCAGGGCGCGCTCGTAGGCGTCGTCGTGGCGCATCTTCTCGGCCAGCAGCTCGCCGACGAGCCGCGACACGCTGGTGTTGCGTCGCGCCGCTTCCAGCCTCGCCCATTCGGCGACGCTGTCTTCCATGGTCACGGTGACGTTCTTCATGAGGGCCGCAGGCTAACACGAAGTTCGTGGAACACGAAGTTCGTGTCCCAAAGACCCCCAAAGACCCTCTCCCCTGCCCTCTCCCGCAAGCGGGCGAGGGGGCATGCCGGCTCAGTGGCGGAGCTGGAACTGGGCGACGACCTGCTGCAGGCTGCCGGCCTGCTCGCGCAGCGACTCGGACGCGGCGGAGGATTCCTCGACCAGCGCGGCGTTCTGCTGCGTGACCTCGTCCAGGCGCTGCACCGCCTGGCCGACCTCGATCAGGCTGGTGCTCTGCTCCTGCGTCGCGGAGGAGATCTCCTGGATGATGTCCGTCACCCGCTGCACGGCGGCCACGATCTCCCGCATGGTCTCGCCGGCGTCGCCGACCAGGCGCGACCCCACGTCCACCCGTTCGACGCTGGCGCCGATCAGCGTCTTGATTTCCTTGGCCGCCTCGGCGCTGCGCTGCGCCAGCGAGCGCACTTCCGACGCCACGACCGCGAAGCCGCGGCCCTGCTCGCCCGCGCGGGCCGCCTCGACCGCGGCGTTCAACGCCAGGATGTTGGTCTGGAAGGCGATCCCGTCGATCGTGCCGATGATGTCGGCGATCTTGCGCGACGAGGCATTGATCTGCTCCATCGTGCTGACCACCTCCGACACCACCGCGCCGCCGCGGTCCGCGACCTGGCTGGCGTTCAGCGCCAGCTGGCTGGCCTGGCGGGTGGAATCGGCGTTCATGCGCACCGTGTCGGTCAGCGCCTGCATGGTGGCGGAGGTCTCCTCCAGGCTGGAGGCCATCTGCTCGGTGCGGGCGGACAGGTCGGCGCTGCCGGCGGCGACCTCGCCGCTGGACATGGCGATGCTCTCCGCGCTCACGCGCACGGCCGAGAGCGAGCGGTTCAGCGCCTCGCGCATCGCGCCCAGGGCCTGCGCCAGCTGGCCGAGTTCATCGCGGCGCGAGGTGTCGACCTCGATCGCCAGGTTGCCCTCGGCCACGCGCTGGGCGACACCCACCATCTCGGTCAACGGACGCACCGTGCTGCGGGTCAGGTAGAACGCCAGCGCCGCGCCGGCCACCACCGCGGCCACGAGCAGCACGACCATGGTCGTGATCACCGTGTGGAAGGTCTTGCGCGACTCATCCGCGCTGTTCTTGGCGCCGGCCGTGTTGAGATCGACCAGCTTCTGCATGGCCTGCACCAGCTCGATGAACCCCTTGGCCGACTCGTTGACGACGACGGCCATGTACTCGCCGCGGTTGCCGGCCTTGCGCGCGGCGATCAGCTTGTCCTGGATGGCGACGTAGGCCGCGTACTTGGCCTGCGCCTCCTTCCACAGTGCCCCCTCCTCGGGGGAGGAGATCAGCGGCTCGTAGGCCTTGGCCAGCTCGGGCAGGGTCTTGTCGCGCAGGACCTTCATGCGATCCTGCTCCTGCTCGACCTCCAGCACCACCTCGCGCAGGCACATCGCCATCTCGGCGCGGCGCAGCTCGTTGAGCTGCCCCCGGTACGCGTTGACCGCGTTGATGGACGGGATCCAGTCGTCGGCCATGTCCTCGACATTGCCCTCGATCACATGCATCCGGTTGATCGCCACCAGGCCCACCACGACGGTGGCCAGCAGCACCGCCGCGAATCCCAACGAAATGCGCACGCCGACGCGCAGGTCCGAGAACTTCATACTTGGCCGTCCTTGTTTTCTGGATCAGCTTGCGATGCTAGTTCTCCGCACAACCGGGCGAATGGCGGAACAGCGGCAAAAGTCGCGTTTTTTTATTTTTTGAGGCGGAACTCGGCCGCCTGGGCGTGAGCCTGCAAACCCTCGCCGTAGGCCAGGGTCGCGGCGATCGGGCCCAGCACCTGGGCGCCGGCCTCGCTGACCTCGATCAGGCTGGAGCGCTTCTGGAAGTCGTACACGCCCAGCGGCGAGGAGAAGCGCGCCGTGCTCGAGGTCGGCAGCACGTGGTTCGGCCCGGCGCAGTAGTCGCCCAGCGACTCGCTGGTGTAGGCGCCCAGGAAGATCGCGCCCGCGTGGCGCAGCAACGGCTCCCAGCGGTGCGGGTCGGCGCTCGACACCTCCAGGTGCTCGGGCGCGATGCGGTTGCTGATCTCGCAGGCCTCGTCCATCGAGCGCGTATGGATCAGCGCGCCCCGCCCTTCCAGCGAGGCCTGGATCACGTCCTTGCGCGGCATGCCGGGCAGCAGGCGCTCGATGGCCTCGCGCACCTGCTCGATGTAGCCGGCATCGGGGCACAGCAGGATGCTCTGGGCGAGCTCGTCATGCTCGGCCTGGCTGAACAGGTCCATCGCGACCCAGTCCGGCGGCGTCGTGCCGTCGGCCAGCACCAGGATCTCGCTGGGGCCCGCGATCATGTCGATGCCGACCTGGCCGAAGACGTGCTTCTTGGCGCTGGCGACGTAGGCGTTGCCCGGGCCGGTGATCTTGTCCACCCGCGGGACGGTCGCCGTGCCGTAGGCCAGCGCCGCCACCGCCTGCGCGCCGCCGACGGTGAAGGCGCGGTGCACGCCGGCCACGTAGGCCGCCGCCAGCACCAGCGGGTTCTTCTCGCCGCGCGGGGTCGGGACGACCATCACGATCTCGGGCACGCCCGCGACCTGCGCGGGAATCGCGTTCATCAGCACGCTCGACGGGTAGGCGGCCTTGCCGCCCGGCACGTAGATGCCGACGCGGTCCAGCGGCGTGACCTTCTGGCCCAGCAAGGTGCCGTCCTCGTCGCGGTAGCTCCAGCTCTCGCCGCAGGCCTGCTTCTGCCGCTCGTGATAGCGGCGCACGCGCTCGGCCGCTTGCGTCAGCGCCTTCGCCTGCTCGGGCGGCAGGCCGTCGAAGGCGGCCTTCAGTTCCTCGCGGGTCAGCTCCAGCGCGGCCAGCGACTCGGCCTGCAGGCCGTCGAAACGGGCGGTGTACTCGAGCACCGCCGCGTCGCCGCGGGCGCGCACGTCGGCCAGGATCTCGGCGACGCGCGACTCGATCGCGGCGTCGGTCTCGGCCGACCAGTGCAGCACGCGCTGGAAGGCGGCGTCGAAGTCGGCCTCGGCCGTGCTCAGGGAACGCAGATTCAACATGAGAGGCTCCCGATCAGGCGGCGGGGTCGGCCGGGATGGCGGACGCGATCGCGTCGATCAGCGGCTTGAGCTGGTCGCGCTTGAGCTTGAGCGCGGCCTGGTTGACCACCAGGCGCGAGGAGATATCCATGATCCGCTCGACCTCGACCAGCCGGTTGGCCTTGAGCGTGCTGCCGGTGGAGACCAGGTCGACGATGGCGTCGGCCAGGCCGGTCAGCGGCGCCAGCTCCATCGACCCGTACAGCTTGATCAGGTCCACGTGCACGCCCTTGTCGGCGAAGTGCTGGCGGGCGATGGCGGTGTACTTGGTCGCCACGCGCAGGCGCGAGCCCTGGCGCACCGCGTTGTCGTAGTCGAAGTCGTCACGCACGGCCACGCTCATGCGGCACTTGGCGATGCGCAGGTCCAGCGGCTGGTACAGGCCCGCGCCGCCGTGCTCGATCAGCACGTCGCGGCCGGCCACGCCCAGGTCGGCGCCGCCGTACTCGACATAGGTCGGCACGTCGGTGGCGCGCACCAGCACGACACGGACGTCCGCTTGATTGGTCGGGAGGATGAGCTTGCGGGAGCTCTCCGGATCCTCCAGGACGGAGATGCCGGCCGCCGCCAGCAGCGGCAGCGTCTCTTCGAAGATTCGGCCCTTGGAAAGCGCCAGGGTGATCATGCGGTGTCCTCGGTGAACAAGCGCCTCGGCGGCGAGGCGCGGGGGCTGTTCAGCGGGACGGCAGCGGGTTCACCGGACGGCGCAACACCGCCACCCGCCGTTCAGCCGGGTGGCAATCAGGAATGATGGTGTTGGTCCAGCGTCGAGCCCTGCCGGGCCCATTCGCCGGGGGTGAGCGTCTTCATCGACAGCGCGTGGATCTGCTCGCGCATGCGGTCGCCCAGGGCCTGGTAGACGCGCTGGTGGCGCTTCACCCGGCTCAGGCCGTCGAATTCGGCCGACACGATGGTCGCGAAGAAATGACGGCCGTCGCCCTCGACCTGCAGCTCGCTGCAGGTCAGGCCCGCGGCGATGTAGGACTGGACTTCGGTGGGGGTGGGATCGGCCATGATGGGGCGGGATTCTACTCGGGTGCGTTCAGTGACGGATCTTGTAGCCGCGGCGCAGCAGCTCCAGCGCGACCCCGGCCACCACCGCGAAGGCCACGGCGACCATGGCCAGGCTCAGCCACGGGGAGGCGTCGCTCACGCCGAAGAAGCCGTGGCGGAAGCCGTCGATCATGTAGAAGAACGGGTTCAGGTGGCTCACGCCCTGCCAGAACGGCGGCAGCGAGCTCACCGAGTAGAAGACGCCCGACAGGAAGGTCATCGGCATCACGATGAAGTTCTGGAAGGCGGCCATCTGGTCGAACTTCTCCGCCCACAGACCGGCGATCAGGCCCAGCGTCCCCATCAGCGCGGCGCCCAGCACCGCGAAGGCCAGCACCCACAGCGGATTGGCCATGCCCGGCGGCGCGAACCACACGGTGGCGATGAACACGCCCGCGCCGACCATCAGGCCGCGGATCACGGACGCGCCCACATAGGCCAGGAACCAGGCCCAGTGCGACAGCGGCGTCACCAGCAGGAACACCAGGTTGCCGGTGATCTTGCTCTGGATCAGCGAGGAGCTGCTGTTGGCGAAGGCGTTCTGCAGCACGCTCATCATCACCAGGCCCGGGATCAGGAAGCTGGTGTAGCCCACGCTGCCGTAGACCTTCACGTGGTCCTCCAGCACATGGCCGAAGACCAGCAGATAGAGCACCGCGGTCAGCACCGGCGCGCCGACGGTCTGGAAGCCGACCTTCCAGAAGCGCAGCACCTCCTTGTAGAAGAGCGGGCGGGCGCCTTCGAGGCGGATGGGGAAATGGCTGGCGCTCATGCGCGGCCCCCTTGCATGATTTCGATGAAGACGTCCTCGAGGTCGGCGCGGCCGATCTCCAGGTCCTCGATGGGCACGGCGGCCTGACGCAGCGTGGCCAGGATCTGCTCGACCTCGGCCGCGTCGTGCGCGGTCAGCTGGACGATGCGACCGGTGATGCGGGCGCGCTCGGCCAGCGCCAGCGGCAGCGCCGAGTCGGTCTTGAACTGCAGCATCGTGGACGCGGTCCCGGCCAGCAGCTCCGAGGTGCGGTTCAGCGCGACGATCTTGCCCTGCTTGAGCATGGCGATGCGGTGGCACAGCGCCTCCGCCTCCTCCAGATAGTGCGTGGTCAGCAGGACGGTGTGGCCCTCGCGGTTCAGACGGGCGATGAACTGCCACAGGGTCTGGCGCAGCTCGACGTCAACGCCGGCGGTGGGCTCGTCCAGCACGATGACCGGCGGGCGGTGCACCAGCGCCTGCGCCACCAGCACCCGGCGCTTCATGCCGCCGGAGAGCTGGCGCATGTTGTTGTGGGCCTTGTCGGCCAGGCCGAGGTTGAGCAGCAGCTCGTCGATCCAGTCGTCGTTGTGGCGCACGCCGAAGTAGCCGGACTGGATGCGCAGGGTTTCGCGCACGCTGAAGAAGGGGTCGAAGACCAGCTCCTGCGGCACGATGCCCAGCTTCTTGCGGGCGTTGGCGTAGTCGTCCACCACGTCGTGGCCCAGCACCGAGACCTGGCCGCCGCTGGCGCGGGACAGGCCGGCCAGGATGCTGATCAGGCTGGTCTTGCCGGCGCCGTTGGGACCCAGCAGGCCGAAGAATTCACCGGGCTGGATGTCGAAGCTGACGTCGTCCAGCGCCTTGAACTGGCCGGCGCGGTAGGTCTTGCTGACGTGGCTGAAACGCAGGGCGGGCGGACCGCCGGCCGCCGGGGCCGCGGCGACCGGCTGTTGAAGGGAGCTTGCGAGCATGGGCGCGGATTGTAGGCAGGGGGTCCATCCCGCGCCCGCCTGGGGACATGACAGAATGCCGGCACTTCCGCCCCACTCCCATGGCCACCAAGAAGCCGCGCCGCACCGCCGAACGCATCCTCGAAGTCACGCTGGACCTCTTCAATCGCTTTGGCGAGCCGAACGTCTCGACCACGCTGATTTCGGCCGAGCTCGGCATCTCGCCCGGCAACCTCTACTACCACTACCCGGCCAAGGACGAGCTGATCAACGCCCTGTTCGGCCGCTACGAGAAGGCGCTCTCGGAGCTGCTCGGGGCCGTGGACAACGTGCGGGACGTGGAGGACGCCTGGCTGTTCTTCCACATGCTGTTCGAGCTGATCTGGCAGCACCGCTTCCTCTACCGCGACCTGAACGACCTGCTGTCCAAGAACCGCAAGCTGGAGACGCACTTCCAGAACGTGCTGGCGCAGAAGACGCAGGCGATGCAGGGCATGCTGGGCGGCCTGCAGCAGAGCGGCGCCCTGAACATCCAGGTGCGCGAGGCCGTGCCCACCGCCAACGCGATGGTGGTGCTGCTGAGCTACTGGCTGAGCTTCGAGTACGTGCGCGATCCGCGCAACGCGCTCGAGCCCGACCGCGCCGGCGAGGCGCTGATGCGCGGCGCCTTCCACGTGCTGGGGCTGCTGCTGCCCTATCTGGAGCCGAGCTCGCGCGACCACCTGTTCCGTCTGGCCGGCAAGTACCAGGGCGGCGCCGGGGACGGCAAGGCCTGACCCCGCGACCGCGGTCGGCGGCCCTCGGCGACGCCCGGCGGGCGCGGCGCGCGATGACGATCGGATGACAGGGGCTAGCACCAACACCGTCGGCGCCCCTCGGAACAAACCCTGAAAGTGTGCGAAGCCGGACCCCGCACTCGCGGATGGCGGGCCGGATCGGCACCCTATAAATTAGGGATATCGCATTCACCGACACCAAGGGACCGACCTCATGAAGCGCATCCTGACCGCCGCCGCCGCCACCACCGTGCTGGCGCTGATCGCCCCGATGGCCCACGCGGCCAAGACGCAAGAGAACGCCGACGCCAAGGCCCTGCGCGCCGAATGCGCCGCCAAGCACACCGTCGCCTTCGAGGCCCCGGCCGCCGCCAACGAGTTCCGCTTCGTCTACAGCAAGGGCGAGTACCGCGGCGAGGCGCAAGCCGGCAAGTCGGTCGCCTGCGGCGAGTCGCAGTACGCCGAGTACCTGGCCAGCGCCGACCCGGTCCGCGTCATGAATGCCTACCCGACCGCCGCCGGCCGCCCGAAGGCCGCCGCCAAGGCCGCCAGCAAGTGAGCGGATCGCCGAGCCCGGCTCGGCCACGACTCCTGCAATGAAGACGCCGCCCTCGGGCGGCGTTTTTCATGGCCGGCCGCCGACGCGCGAAGCGTCGCGACGCTCGGGGCGCCACGTCGACGCCTCAGGCGCCCGCCTCCCAGGGCAGCATCAGCGCGAGCACCAGCAGCTGCTGGAACTCGGGCTCGAAGTGGGCCACGATCCGCTCCGGATCGGGACACAGGCCCGCGTCGGCGATGAGGCCGAACTGCACCTGACCGGCGTAGGTCAGGATGCTCACGCCCAGGCTCATGTCGCCGGCCTGCGGCGCCCAGAACATCACGCGGTCGACCGTCGCGCCGCACAGGCGCAGCGGCAGCGTCGGCCCCGGCACGTTGGTCATCAGCGCGGTGGCCTTGCGCGACAGGGTCTTGAGCATGCCGCGCTGCGCGGCCTTCTCCACCGTGCCCGAGGTGGCCATCAGCCCCAGCGACAGCGCGGGCCGCAGGCTCTTCTTGAGCGCCTGGGTCTGCGCGTGCACCGCGTAGAGCCGCTTCACCGGATTCGAGATGCCGATGGGCAGCGGCAGCGGCACCATGCCGAAGCGGTTCCCCAGTTGCCAGGCCGTCTCCAGCGGGCGCAGGTTCACGGGCACCAGCGCGCGGATCTCCTGGCCCGAGGTGTCGTCGCCGTGTTCGCGCAGGTACTGGCCGATGGCGCCGGCCACGCAGCCCAGCAGCACGTCGTTGACCGACACGTTGAGCGACTTGCCCACCGCCTTCACCGCGTCCAGCGGCAACGGCGCGCCCCAGGCCACGCGCTTGGCGCGTCCGGCCTTGCCCTTGAGCCGGGTCTTCGCGTCGTCGGGCGCGTCGGTCAGGGCGGCGGCGTCCTCGAGCAGCCGGCGCCTCAGGCGCTCGGCCGGCTCCACCGGATCGGGCCGGGGGCTCCGCGCGCCGGCGCTCGCCATCTGCCGGATCTCGCTCACGGTCCAGGCGTTGATCGGCTTGATCATCGCGTCGGCCAGCCATTCGGGCTCGGCGTCGGGATCGACGGGCAGCGCGGCCGTGGTGCCCTTGCCGGCCTTGGCGGCCTTCGCCGCGGTCACGGCCTGGTCGAGCTTGGCCGCCTTGGACCGCTTGCCGCCCTTGGACGCGGCCAGGGTCTCCGCCTCCGCGCCCGGGGGCGCGAGCCCGCCATCGGTGATCGACAGCATCACCGCGATCAGCGCGATGCCGTCGGCGATGCAGTGGTGCACCCGGGCGATCAGCGCGCTGCCGCCGTCGTAATGCTCGATCAGATGCAGCTGCCAGAGCGGACGCTCCGGATCGAGCGGCTCGGCCGCCAGCTCGGCGAGCCGGTCCTGCAGCGCGCCGTCGAGCGATCGCCCCTTGCGGCGCGCGAGCGTCTCGCTGACGACGTGATGCGCGACGTCGACGGGCTGGTCCTCGACCCAGTAGGCGGCATCACCGGATTCGACGACGCGCTGACGGAAGCGCGGGAAGCGCATCAGGCGCTCGGCGACGCGTTCGCGCACGGCCTCGAGCGACACGGTCGGCTTCAGGAACAGGATCCCGTGGATCACCATCCGGTTGGCCTCGGTGTCCAGGCGCAGCCAGGCGGTGTCGAGCTTGGACATGGCCTCGGCGCCACCGGGCAGTGCCACCTTTCCCCGTTTCACGGCCTTCACCGTCTTCGCGGCCGCGGGCTTCCGGGTCGACGGGGCGGACGGGGACGCGGACGGGCGTGACGCGGACGTGGGCAAGGCGATCTCCTGGAGGGCGCGACGGGCGGCTGGATGGGGAACCGGGCGGGACGAAGCCGGATGATGCGTCATCTAGAGAGGCGGCCCCAGAGCGCGTGGTCGGCGATGGTTAACATCGCGCGATCCGTCCCGATTGTCGCCAACGGGACGCCTGCTGACCGCCAAGGGAGACCGCCATGAGCCTCAAGGACCAATTCGACACCGCCGTCGCCGATTCCAAGAACCTGCCGGAACGTCCGGACAACGCGACGCTGCTGCAGCTGTACGCGCTGTTCAAGCAAGCCACGACCGGCGATGTCGAGGGCGACCGTCCCGGCATGACCGACTTCGTGAACCGCGCCAAGTGGGACGCGTGGAAGACCCTGGAAGGCAAGACCAACGACCAGGCGATGCAGGCCTACATCGATCTGGTCGAAGGCCTGAAGTAAGCCCTCCGACGACCGGCGCCGACGCCGGCCGGACCGCGAAGCCGCCCTCTCCGGGCGGCTTCGTCGTTGCTGGGGTACCGCGCCCGGGACCCGGACGATCGCGCCGAGGGAGCGCGCCGCGGGCCTCAGCGCCGCGCCAGCGCCGCGCGCCGCTCGTCCTTGGGCAGCTTCGCCAGGCGCTTCACCTCGGCATAGAAGCGCTCCCAGTCCCCACCCTGGCGCTCGAACAGGTGGACGAAGTCCGGCACCAGGTCGGTGTAGCTGCCCTGGATCGCCAGCGCCGGCAGGGTCAGGCCTTGCACCCAGCGGTCGAAGCGGGTGTCCCCGCCCCACTGGTCGCGCTTCATGGTCTCGTAGTCGGCGCGCATCCGCGCCAGCGCCTCCGCCTTGCCGGCGCGCTTCTCGTCGTCGCTCGCGGTGCTCTGGAACACCGATTGCAGACGCTCCCGCGTCGTCTTCAGCAAGGCCTGGATCTGGTCCTGCCGCTGCCGGGACAGCTCGTCCTCGCGCAGCGCGTCGGGCCGCGCCGCCAGCCAGCGCGCCACGCCGATCTGCTCGACCGCGGTGGCGAAGCTCTCGTTGAAGGTGGTGTCGTCGCTCGCATAGGCGACCTGGTGGGCGAGCTCGTGGAAGATCATCCGCGCCAGCTGCCCGTCGGGATAGCGGATGAAGGTGTTGAGCAGCGGATCCCCGCCCAGCCAGTTGCTCCAGCCCAGCGAGGAGTAGGCCGGCACCCCGTAGACGTAGGGCTCCAGGCCTTCCTGCCGCAGTTGCTGCGCCAGCTCGCGCGCGGCGTCCGGCTGGAAGTAGCCGCGATAGCCGGCGCAGCCCATGATCGGGTAGCACCAGGTCCGCAGCTGCAGGCTGAGCTCCGGTGTCGCGACGACGTTCCACACCGCCGCGCCGCGCTTCAGGTCCGCGTAGCGCCGGTAGCTGTCGTTGTCGGGCAGCTTGAGCTCGCTGGACGCGTAGTCCCGGATGGACTTGGCCAGCACCAGGCGCTGGCGCAGCTCGGGGTCGAGGTCCTCGCGCGCCAGCCAGTCGTCGACCGGTTGGGCCGAGCGCACCAGCGACAGATGGCCCGACAAGGACTGGCGGTAGTAGCCCAGCTGCGCGCAGCCGCCCAGCGTGAGCAGCGGCGCGGCCGCCAGCAACAGGATCCACCAGCGCCGCAGCGCCACCCGCAGGAGCTTGGGCATGGCGATCTCAGTCCGCGGCCACCTCGACCAGGCAGTCGTAGAAGCACGGCGCCCGGCCCAGGTCGGTGAGGCGCTGATGCGTGACCTCGTTGACGTTGCGGCCGTCGGCGCCCAGCTTGCGCCACCACACGCCCAGGCCGTGCACGACGCCGTCGCGCGCCCGCGCGCTCACCTCAAGCCGGCAACGGTAGCTGCCGCGGTCGTTGAAGACCCGCACCATCTGGCCGTCGGCCAGGCCGCGCGCCGCGGCGTCGCCGGCGCTCATCTCCAGCAGTTGCTCGCCCTCGATGTCGCGCAGGCTCTTCACGTTCACGAAGCTGCTGTTCAGGAAGTTGCGCGCCGGCGGCGAGATCATCGCCAGCGGATAGCGCGCCGCCAGCGCGGGGTCGCTGGCGCGGCTCTCGTAGTTGGGCAGGTAGTCCGCGCCGCGCGCATCGGCCTTGCCGTCGCGCGACGGGAAGCCGCCCTCGGCGAAGGGCGCCTGCGGCAGCGGCAGGGTGAACCAGCCCCGCGCGCGCAGCTGGTCCAGGTCCACCTCGTCGCGGAAGGCCTGGCGCAGCAGCGCCTCGTCGTCCTCGTGGAAGGCGGGCTCGTCGAAGCCCATCGCCGCGGCCAGGTCCCGGAAGATCCGCGTGTTGGGACGGGACTCGCCCAGCGGCGCGATGGCCGGCTCGTTGATCAGCACATCGGTGTGGCCGTAGCTCAGGTGCACGTCCAGGTGCTCCAGCTGCGTGGTCGCCGGCAGCACGTAGTCCGCCAGGTCGGCCGTGTCGGTCATGAAGTGCTCCAGCACCACCGTCATCAGGTCCGCGCGGCCGAAGCCCGCCGCCACCTTGGCCGACTCCGGCGCCACCGCCACCGGGTTGCTGTTGTAGACGATCACCGCCTCGACCTTGGGGCCGAACGCCGGCGAGGCCTCGCGCAGCAGGTCGTCGCCGATGGTGCTCATGTTGATGGTCCGCGCGGGCCGGCCGCCGCGCAGGTCGGCGCGCTCCAGCGCCGGGTTCTTGAACGGTGCGAACCAGCCCGAGCTCGACAGCAGCAGCCCGCCCGCGCGGTGCCGCCACGCGCCGGTCAGACAGGGCAGCAGCGCGATCAGCCGCACCGCGTTGCCGCCGCCGCGCACGCGCTGCATGCCGTAGTTCAGCCGGATCGCGGCCGGGGCCAGGGTCGCGTAGTCGCGCGCCAGGCCGCGCACCTCGTCGGCGCTCAGGCCGCATTCGGCGGCGGTGCGCTCGGGCGTCCAGGCCAGGGCCTTCTCGCGCAGCTCGTCCCAGCCCGTCACGTGACGGGCGATGTAGTCGTGGTCCAGCCAGTCGTGGGCGATCAGCTCCTGCATCAAGCCCAGCGCCAGCGCGCCATCCGTGCCCGGCAGCAGCGCCAGGTGCTGATGGCACTTGTCGGCCGTCTCGGTCTTGCGCGGGTCGATGCAGACCAGCTTCGCGCCCGCGCGCCTGGCCTGGTTCGCGAAGGTCCAGAAATGCAGGTTGGACGCGATCGAGTTGCTGCCCCAGATCAGGATCAGCCTGGACTCGGCGTAGTACGGCAGGTGCATGCCGACCTTGTGGCCGTAGGTGGCCGCCAGCCCCGCGCCGCCGGCCGAGGAGCAGATCGTGCGGTCCAGGCAGGAGGCCCCCAGGCGGTGGAAGAAGCGCGCCGCCATGCCCTCGCCCTGCAGCATCCCCATGGTGCCGGCGTAGCTGTAGGGCAGGATGGCCTGCGGGTCGCGCGCCGCGATGGCCTTCAGGCGGCCCGCGATCTCCTCCAGCGCCTGCGCCCAGGCAATGCGCTCGAAACGCGGCGCCTCGTGCTTGGCGCTGACCCGCTTGAGCGGATGCAGCACGCGCTCGGCGTGATAGGTCCGCTCCGGGTAGCGCGACACCTTCGTGCACAGCGCGCCATGGGTGCTCGCATGGTCGGGCTGCCCCTGGACCTTGACCACCCGGCCGTCCTCGACGGTCACCTTCAGCGCGCAGGTGTCGGGGCAATCGTGCGGGCAGGCCCCCTTGACGATCCGGATGCCGGCACCCCCCTCGCGCCCGGGCGCCGTGCCGGCCTCGCGGGCGATGGCCGGATCGGCCTGTGGCGGGAGGTGCACGGGGGCTTCGGCGAGGGCGGACGGCATGCGCCAACTATTGCACAGGCGCCACACCATTGCGTTTTCTTACCGAACTCAGGGACGGACACACGCGCATGTAACGCTAAGCTCCCGCGCCAGGAGGCCGAAAACAGGTCGTGACGCGTCGAGCCTCCGGCGACCGCCGTCCTTGCCGTCCGACGGCCGTCGCCTCAGAACCCACGCACCATCCCCGGGAGCCCCCTTGCATCGCCGCCACCTTCTTGCCTCCGTCAGCGCCCTGGGCGCCCTCGCCACCCTGCCCGCCGCCGTGCGCGCGCAGGGCCGCCGCCTGGTGCTGGGCCAGTCGGTGCCGCTGACCGGGCCGGCCGCGCAGCTGGGCATCCAGATGCAGGCCGGCGCCAAGCTCTACTTCGACGCGGTCAACGCCGCCGGCGGCATCAACGGCACCACCATCGAGCTGCGCACGATGGACGACGGCTACGAGCCCGAGCGCTGCAAGGCCAACACCGACAAGCTGATCAAGGACGACGTGTTCGCGCTGTTCGGCTACGTCGGCACCCCGACCTCGCTGGCCGCGCTGCCGCTGGTCAACCAGAACAAGATCCCCTTCGTCGCGCCGCTGACCGGCGCCGAGGCGCTGCGCGACCCGCTCAGCCCCTGGGTCTATCACGTGCGCGCCAGCTACTACGACGAGACCGCGCTGATCGTGAAGCAACTGACCCAGCTGGGCCTGATGCGCATCTCCGTCTTCCACCAGAACGACGCCTACGGCAAGGCCGGCCTGGACGGCGTGCTGCGCGCGATGAAGCCGCTGGCCATCCAGCCGCAAGCCACCTCCACCGTGGAGCGCAACAGCGTCGACGTGGCCAAGGCGGTCAAGGACCTGGTGTCCACGGGCTCGCCGCCCGAGGCCATCGTCATGGTCAGCGCCTACAAGAGCTGCGCCGCCTTCATCCGCGCGGCCCGCAAGGCCGGTTACGGCGGCGTGTTCTACAACGTGTCCTTCGTGGGCACCCAGGCCCTGCTGGACGAGCTGGGCAAGGACGCGATGGGCGTGGTCGTGAGCCAGGTCATGCCCTACCCCTTCGGCGCCGCGATCGGCGTGGTCCAGGAGTACCAGACCGCCGCCACCAAGGCCGGCCAGAAGTTCAACTACACCGCCATCGAGGGCTACATCGCCGCCAAGGTGATGGGCGAGGCGATCCGCCGCATGGGCGCCCGCGCCAGCCGCGAGGCGCTGGTGGCCGCGCTGGACGGCATGTCCAACTACAACACGGGCGGCTTCACGGTGAAGTTCGGCGCCGCCAAGCACGTGGGCTCCAGCTTCGTCGAGCTGTCCATGCTGACCGACGACGGCCGCGTGAAGCGCTGACCGCCCGACGGGCCGTCTATCGCACCGAGCGGGGCCTGAGCGCCCCGCTTGTCCATTTCCGGGCCCGGGACGAACCCTGAGCCGGCCCGACCGGCGGAACCCCCGCGGGTAAACTGGCCCGTTCCCAGCGGCAGGCCGACGGGCTGTCGCGAAGACACGGAGTGCCCGCACCATGAAGCTGATCGAACCCATCCTGGCCGACGCGCCAGCCATCGCGAAGCTGCGACGAGACCTGCACGCCCACCCCGAGCTGTGCTTCCACGAGGACCGCACGTCGGACCTCATCGCCAAGACCCTCACCGACTGGGGCATCGAGATCCACCGCGGCCTGGGCAAGACCGGCGTGGTGGGCATCATCAAGGGCCGTGACGGCGGCAAGAGCGGTCGCACGCTCGGCTTGCGCGCCGACATCGACGCCCTGCCGATGACCGAGCACAACACCTTCGCCCACGCCAGCAAGCATCCCGGCAAGATGCACGCGTGCGGCCACGACGGCCACACCGCGATGCTGCTGGCGGCGGCCAAGCACCTGGCCGCGCACCGCGACTTCGACGGCACCGTCCACGTCGTGTTCCAGCCGGCCGAGGAAGGCGGCGGCGGCGCCCGCGAGATGATCAAGGACGGCCTGTTCAAGCTGTTCCCGATGGAAGCCATGTTCGGCATCCACAACTGGCCCGGCATGGCCGCGGGCCAGTTCGCGCTCAAGTCCGGACCGGTCTTCGCGTCGAGCAACGAGTTCAAGATCACCATCAAGGGCAAGGGCGCGCACGGCGCGATGCCGCACCTGGGCACCGACCCGGTCGTCGTCGCCGCGACCCTGGTCCAGTCCTTCCAGACCATCATCACCCGCAACAAGCGGCCGATCGACGCGGGCGTGATCTCGGTGACCATGATCCACGCCGGCGAGGCGACCAACGTGATCCCCGAGAGCTGCGAGCTGCAGGGCACGGTCCGCACCTTCACGCTGGAGACGCTGGACCTGATCGAGCGCCGCATGCGGCAGATCACCGAGGCCACGGGCGCGGCCTTCGAGGTCCAGTGCGAGTTCAGCTTCCACCGCAACTACCCGCCGACCATCAACCACCCCGCCGAGACCGCGTTCGCGCGCGACGTGCTGACCGAGATGGTGGGCGCGCCCAACGTGCAGGAGTTCGAGCCCACCATGGGCGCGGAGGACTTCAGCTACTACCTGCAGGAGGTGCCGGGCTGCTACTTCCTGATCGGCAACGGCGACGGCTCCCACCGCGACGGCGGTCACGGCCTGGGGCCCTGCATGCTGCACAACCCCAGCTACGACTTCAACGACGAGCTGATCCCGCTGGGCGGCTCGATGTGGGTCCGCCTGGTCGACGCGTGGTTCAAGCGATGACCGGCGAGCAGGAGAAGACGGTCCTCGACGACACCAAGCGCTGGGTGCAACGGGCCGTGATCGGCCTGAACCTGTGCCCCTTCGCCAAGAGCGTCGAGGTCAACCAGCGCCTGCGCGTGGTGGTCAGCGCGGCCCGCGCGCCGGAGGACCTCCTCAAGGACCTGGCGCACGAGCTGCTGGCCCTGAACCGCGCCGACCCGGACGAGACCGAGACCACGCTGATCGTCCACCCCTGGGTGCTCAACGACTTCCTGGACTTCAACGACTTCCTGGGGGCGGCCGACGCGCTGGTCGACGACCTGGAGCTGGACGGCGTGCTGCAGGTGGCGAGCTTCCACCCGGACTACCAGTTCGAGGGCACCGATCCGGACGACGTGGACAACCTCAGCAACCGCTCGCCCTACCCCACGCTGCACCTGCTGCGCGAGGAAAGCATCGAGCGCGCCGTCGAGTCCATGCCCGACACCGACGCGATCTACGAGGCCAACATCGACACCCTGCGCCGCATCGGCCGCAAGGGCTGGGACGCGCTGGACCTGGCGCCCAAGCTGCCGCTGTCGCAGCGGGCGACGCGCGAGGATTGATGTCCGGCTCCGGGCCGTGGGAACGGCCCGGGCGTCCGGGGGCGAGGTGTCGACCCGCACGCCGACCGATGTCCTGATTTGACCGCAACAGGTCCGGCGGCGGCGCGACGCCGGACCGCCTCGCCGGCACGATGGCGTCCATCAACCACCCTCCGATGGAGCCCGCGATGACCGCCACCACCCCAACCGCTCACGCCCCCGCCTTCGATCCCGAGGCCGACACCGCCGTCATCCTGATCGACGTGCAGGAGTCCTTCCGCCATCGTCCCTATTGGGACGCGGCCGGCTTCCAGGCCTACATGGCCCGCACCAACGCGTTGCTGACCGGCGCCGCCGCGCAAGGCCTGCCCGTCATCCGCATCCTGCACACCGACGGCCCGGCCACGCGGGAGAACCCGTTCTCGCTGGTCAGCGGTCATGTCCGCCCGATGGACGAGCTGGTGCAGGTGCCCATCGCGGCGGAGTTCCTCAAGCGCCGCCATAGCGCGCTGGTGGGCACGGGGCTGTCGATCTGGCTGACCGAGCACGGCATCCGCCGCCTGATCATCGCGGGCATCCGCACCGAGCAATGCTGCGAGACCACCGCGCGCCATGCCAGCGACGAGGGCTGGACCATCGACTACGTGACCGAGGCCACCCACAGCTTCCCGATCCAGCACGCGAGCGGCGTGATCGTCGACCTGGCGCAGATCAAGCTGCGCACCGAGGTCGCGCTGCAGGACCGATTCGCGCAAATCGTGAGCGTCGAGCAGGCACTGGCCCGCGCGGGCCGGCGCGAGGCGATCGCCGCCTGAGCCCCGGCGGCGCATACTCGCGCGATGTCCATTCCTGACCGCCCCAGCGCCACGCGTCCAGGCCCGACCGCGGCCCGGAAGCCCCGATCGAGACCGGCCGATGGCGCGCGCGGTGGGCCGGCCCTCGCCGGTCCGGCAAGCCGCACCGATCCGGTCACCGCGATCGACGTCTGGATCCTGGTCGAACGCCACACCCTGCTGCTCGATCTGGCCGGCGCGGCCGAGGCGCTGCGCCTCGCCAACCAGGCGCTGCGGCGACGCGGCGAGCCGGAGGCCTTCCGCCTGCGCTACTGCGGCGCGCAGGCACAGGCGCTGAGCTCGGTCGGGTTGACGCTGGGCGCGCTGGAGCCGCTGCCCGCGCTGGGCGCGACGGACTGGCTGATCCTCAGCGGCCGCCGGCACCCGCATCCCAGCGATCCGGCCCCGACCAGCGCCGAGCGCGCCGAGGACCTGAGCATCGAGCGCTGGCTGCATCGCGAAGGCGGCGCGCTGCTGACCGGGGGCGCGGGCCGGCTGCTGAGCATCTGCGCCGGGGCGCTGCTGGCGGCGCGGGCGGGGCTGCTCGACGGCCGCCGCTGCACCACGCATCACGAGTCGCTGGACGCGCTGCGCGCCGCCGCGCCGAACGCGGAGGTGCAGGCCAACCGGGTCTTCGTGCTCGACGGGCCGCTGGCGTCCAGCGCCGGCATCACCGCCGGCATCGACCTGGTGCTCGCCCTGATCGCCGAACGCTGCGGCGAGGCGCTGGCCGCCACGGTCGCTCAGGTCATGGTGGTCTACCTGCGCCGCGGCGCGCAGGACCCGGAGCTCTCTCCCATGCTCGCGCATCGCCACCACCTGCATCCGGCGCTGCACCGGGTACAGGACGCCATCTGCGCCCAGCCCGGCGCGGACTGGAGCCTGACCCGCATGGCAGCGGTCGCGCATGTCACCCCGCGCCACCTGACCCGCCTGTTCAGCCAGCACGGCGGGACCACCCCGCTGGACTATCTGCGGGCGATCCGGCTCGAACTCGCGCGCCGTGAACTCGCACGAGGCGCCCGTCCCGCGCAGGCCGCGCTGGCGGCCGGTTTCAGCTCGGATCAGCAGCTGCGCCGGACCCGGCGAAAACTGTCGGAAGGCCTAACACAATCCGCATAACGCCCAGACAAGCGGGTTTCGCGGAGTTCTGTTAACTTGCGCGCCCTAACGAACGAGGAGCGGGTTTTGAGCGATTGGCTGCAGCGACTGGAGGCCTTGGATCCGGCACGGCTGGCGGGCATGCGCCGCGGTGTCGAGAAGGAAAGCCTGCGCGCGCAAGCCGGCGCCACCTCGCTCGCGCTGACCCCGCATCCGACCGCGCTGGGCTCGGCCCTGACGCACGAGACCGTCACCACCGACTTCAGCGAATCGCAGCTGGAGCTGATCACCGGCGTGCACGCCTCGGCCGACGACTGCGTGAGCGAGCTCACCGAGATCCACCAGGCCGTCTATCACGCGCTGGGCGACGAGCTGATGTGGGCGTCGAGCATGCCCTGTCGGCTGCCCGCCGACGAGACCATCCCGATCGGCCGCTACGGCGCCTCCAACATCGGCCGCGCCAAGAGCGTGTACCGCATGGGCCTGGGCCACCGCTACGGCCGCCGCATGCAGACCATCTCCGGTATCCACTACAACTGGTCGATGCCGGGTCTGGACAACGCGGACCACTTCGCGCTGATCCGCAACTTCCGCCGCCATTCCTTCCTGCTGCTGACGCTGTTCGGCGCCTCCCCCGCGCTGTGCGCCAGCTTCGTCGCCGGCCGCGAGCACGGCCTGCGACCGCTGACCGACGGCACGCTGCACATGCCGCACGGCACCTCGCTGCGCATGGGCCGGCTCGGCTACCAGAGCGACGCGCAGGCCTCGCTCTCGGTCAGCTACAACAGCCTGGACGGCTATGCCGCCTCGCTGCAGGACGCGCTGACCCGCCCCTACCCGGCCTACGAGAAGGTCGGCGTCATGAACCCGGGCGGCGAGTACAACCAGCTCTCCACCACGCTGCTGCAGATCGAGAACGAGTTCTACGGCACGATCCGCCCCAAGCGCACCATCCGCTCGGGCGAGCGTCCGCTGCATGCGCTGCGCGAGCGCGGCGTCGAGTACATCGAGGTCCGCTGCATGGACCTGGATCCGTTCGAGCCCGTGGGCATCGCCGCCTCGACGATGCGCTTCCTGGACGTTTTCCTGCTGCACTGCTGGCTGACCGACAGCCCGGACGACACACCGGCCGAGCTCGGCGCGCTGGCCCGCAACCAGCACCGCACCGCGTCCGCGGGCCGCGAGCCCGGCCTCCAGCTGGAGCGCCGTGGCGGCGAGGTCGCGCTGCGCGATTGGGGCCGCGAGCTGCTGGCGGAGTTCGCGCCGATCGCGGCCAAGGTCGACGCGGCACTGGGCGGCTCGCTGTACCGCGAGGCGCTGGAAGCCGCGGTCGCGCGCTGGGCCGATTTCGACTCCCTGCCCTCGGCCCGCGTGCTGGCCGAGATGAGCGCCGCTCATGCGTCCTCGCACCTGGACTTCGTGGCGGCGCGCTCGGCGCAGGCGCGCGAGCATGTGCTGGCCCAGCCCGCCCCGGCGGGTCTGGACGAGCGCTTCGCCGACTCGGCGCGCGCCTCGCTCGAGCGACAGGCCGCCATCGAGGCCGCCGACACGCTGGACTTCGAGACCTTCCGCCAGCAGTACCTGGATCCGGCGCAACTGCGCGGCTGATCCCGGGCGCCGACCGGCGGCGCGGACGAAGCACACGGCGCGGGCGATCCGCGCCGTGGTCGTTTCAGGACACGTCCCGGGGACGAGCTCGATCGGGTTCGTCGACGCCGAGGTGGCCGAGGTGCCCGCTTGGGCCTCCTTGGAGATCAGGCCGGCGTCGCCGGATTGCGCAGCGCGTCGTGGCGCTTCTGCAGTTCCGTGCGCAGCTTCTTGCGCTCGATCGCCGCTTCCCAGCGGCGCTTCTCGTCGGGCGTGGTCGGCGACAGCGCCGGCACCGGCACGGGCCGGCCGTCCTCGCCCACCGCGACCATGGTGAAGAAGCAGCTGTTGGCGTGCCGCACGACCTGGTCGCGGATGTTCTCGGTCACGACCTTGATGCCGATCTCCATCGACGAGGTGCCGGTGTAGTTCACCGAGGCCAGGAAGCTGACCAGCTCGCCCACGTGGATGGGCTGGCGGAACATCACCTGGTCCACCGACAGCGTCACCGTGTAGCGCCCCGCGTAGCGGCTGGCGCAGGCGTAGGCCACCTGGTCGAGCAGCTTCAGGATGGTGCCGCCGTGCACGTTGCCGGAGAAGTTCGCCATGTCCGGCGTCATCAGCACCGTCATCGTGAGCTGGTGGGAAGGAAGGTCCATGGCGGCGGCGAGGATCCGGCGGCGGGATCGCGGAAAGTGGAGGGAGGCCGCCATGGTGCCATGCCGTGGCCGCCCGTGGCTCGCGCTTTGACGCGAGGGGCTTGACGCCGCGCGATGGCTCCGTCGCGGCGGGGGTGGACCTCTCTCCTCCGGCGCTTGCCGCTGACACGCCGCTCGGTTAGGGTGCGCGCCAGGAGGCTCCGATGGTCCAGGTCCCGCAGTCCAGCATCGCCGACACGCGCGGCGCGCAGATGTTCCCCACGCTCGGTGTCGGCGACATCGCCCGCGTGGCCCGCTTCGGTCATTTCCGGCGCTTCTCGCAAGGCGAATGGGTGGTGCGCGCCGGCGAGGCCGGCATGGGCATGATGCTCATCCTCAGCGGCGAGGTGCAGGTCTCGCAGCGCGACAGCCTGGGTCACGTCACCCCCATCCACCGCCACGGCGCGGGCCAGTTCATGGGCGAAGTCGGCCAGCTCAGCGGCCGGCCCTCGCTGGTCGACGGCCTGGCCGAGAGCGAGGTCGAGGCCGTCGAGGTCACGCCCCCGCAGCTGCGCGCGCTGCTGATCGCCGAGGCCGACCTGGGCGAGCGCCTCACCCGCGCCTTCATCCTGCGGCGCGTCGGCCTGATCGAGTCGGGCGCCAGCGGCGCGACGCTGATCGGCCGCGCGAAGTCGGCGCCGGTGATGCGGCTGCGCAGCTTCCTGGGCCGCAACGGTTTCCCGCATCAGCAGCTCGAGCCCGATCAGGACGAGGACGCCCGCGCCATCGCCGCGCAGTACATGACCGAGGGCGTGGAACTGCTGGTCATCTGCCCCGGCGGCGACGTGCTGGTCGATCCCAGCGACGAGGAGGTCGCCCGCTGCATGGGCATCGTCGACATGAAGGAGCGGCCCGATCTCTACGACGTCGCCATCGTCGGCGCCGGTCCGGCGGGCCTGTCGGCCGCGGTGTACGCGGCCTCGGAAGGCCTGTCCGTGCTGGTCATGGATTGCCGCGCCTACGGCGGCCAGGCGGGCGCGAGCTCGCGCATCGAGAACTACCTCGGTTTCCCGACCGGCATCTCCGGCCAGGCGCTGGCGGGTCGTGCCTTCGTCCAGGCCCAGAAGTTCGGGGCGGACATGCTGATCCCGGCCAAGGTCACCCGCATGAGCTGCGACCGCTCCGGCGCGGAGCAGGAGCTGCGACTGACGCTCGAGGACGGCCGCACGGTGCGCTCCCGCACCGCGGTGATCGCCACCGGCGCGCGCTACCGCCGGCCCGGTCTGGAGGAACTGCAGCGCTTCGAGGGCCGCGGCATCTGGTACTGGGCATCGCCGATCGAGGCGCGCATCTGCCATCGGCAGACCGTGGTCCTGGTGGGTGGCGGCAACTCGGCCGGCCAGGCGGCCGTCTATCTCGCCAACCACGCGGCCAAGGTGATCATGCTGGTCCGCGGACCGGGCCTGGCGGCGACCATGTCCCGCTATCTGATCGACCGCATCCAGAGCACCCCCAACATTGAACTGCTCCCGCATCAGGAGATCAGCCGGCTCGAGGGCGGCGGCGCGCTGGAGTCGGTCAGCTGGCGCGACCGGCGCAACGGCAACGAGCGTCGGCTCGCCTGCCAGCACCTGTTCATGTTCATCGGCGCCGAGCCGGAGACCGGCCTGATCGCCGATTGCGGGCTGGAGCTGGATCCGGCCGGCTTCATCATCACCGGCCGCGCCTGCGCCTGCCCGCTCGCCGAGTACAAGCCGGAGCTGCTCGAGTCCAGCCTGCCCGGCGTGTTCGCGGTGGGCGACGTGAGGTCGGGCTCGGTCAAGCGCGTGGGCGGCGCGATCGGCGAAGGCGCCCAGGTCGTCGCCAGCATCCACCAGTACCTGGCCCGCCAGGACGCCGCGCGCGCCGAGCGCCTCGGCCAGCCCGCGACCGCCGGCGCGACGGCCTGAGGCCGGCTCGCCGGCACCCACGCCCCGCCACACCGCGGCGCGCCGGCAACCGCCCGCGGGCCGCGGCCCGTCACCGGGCGCCCGCGTCGGGCGCTCCGCGATCCGCCCGACGCCTCCGATCCCCTGACATCGGCGATTGCGCTACCACCCCAGGCGTGACTTCGCTCTAAAATGCGAATCATTGTTATTTAGAGCCGCAGCCGCCCGATGTCCTCCTCCCCCGCCCGCCGCGACGAGTCGCGCGCCGACAGCCGCCGCCTCTGGACCTGGCCCATCGCGCTGGGCCTGCTGAGCGCCTCCGGCCTGCTGACCGCGCTGGTGTCGGACGACTGGGGCGATGTCTGGTCCTGGATCGCCCTGGGCGTGCCGGTCGCCGTCATGGCCTGGTTTGCCTGGCGTCCCCAGGCCGCCCGCTGAGCGCGTCGCGCTCGCCAGCCCCCCGAACACGAGACCCCGACGATGCTCAGCTCCCGCGCCATTCGCATCTGGACCTGGCTCCACAAGTGGACCAGCCTGATCTGCACGCTGTTCATGCTGCTGCTGTGCCTGACCGGCCTGCCGCTGATCTTCCACCACGAGATCGGGCACCTGCTCGGCGACGAGATCGAGGCCCCCGAGCTGCCGGCCTCGATGGACAAGCAGCGCGTGTCGCTGGACGTGATGGCGCGGGCCGCCAACGCCCAGCACCCGCGGATGGTCATCCAGTACGGCGGCGAGAACGAGGACGACCCGCGCCTGTGGTGGTTCACGCTGGGCCCGACGGCCGAGCCCACCGCCGACTACAAGTCCGTCGCCGTCGACGCCCGCACCGGCCTGGTGGTGCGCGAGTACCGCGTCGGCGAGGGCTTCATGGACCTGATGTTCCGGTTGCACGTGGACATGTTCGCGGGCCTGCCGGGCAAGCTCTTCCTGGGCCTGATGGGCCTGCTGCTGCTGATCGCGCTGGTCAGCGGCGTGGTGCTGTATGCGCCCTTCATGCGCAAGCTGGACTTCGGCGCGGTGCGCAAGGACCGCTCCACCCGCGTCAAGTGGCTGGACCTGCACAACCTGCTGGGCATCGTGACCCTGGTGTGGTGCTTCGTCGTCGGCGCGACCGGGATGATCAACACCTGGGCCGAGCTGCTGGTGCAGTACTGGCAGTACGACAAGGTCAGCGCGCTGCTGGCCCCGTACAAGGACCAGCCGGTGCTGGCGGCCTCCGAGCGCGGCTCGCTGCAGGCGACGCTGGACACCGCGATGAAGCACGGCGACCACCGCAAGGTCTCGTTCGTGGCCTTCCCGGGGACGTCCTTCTCCAGCCCGCACCACAACACCTTCTTCCTGAAGGGCACGACGCCGCTGACCTCCAAGCTGCTGCAGCCCCTGCTGATCGACGCCAAGACGGCGGAGCTCACCGCGGCGCCGGAACTGCCCTGGTACCTGACCGGGCTGCTGGTCTCGCAGCCGCTGCACTTCGGCGACTACGGCGGCATGCCGATGAAGATCCTCTGGGCGCTGCTGGACCTGGCGACCATCGTCGTGCTGGGCAGCGGCCTGTACCTGTGGATCCGCAAGCCGGCCGGCGCGCGCAAGAGGGCCGCCAGGACCGCCGACGGCGGCAAGCCGAGCGCCGACGACGCCCAGGACCCCGAAACCGCGGCCGCCTGACGCCTGTCCGCTTCCCCGAACCGACCCCGGATCGACCACCTTATGCCCGACTCCCCCAAGCATCAGATCGAGAGCCTGCAATCGAGCGGCCTGAAGGCGACGCTACCCCGCATCAAGGTGCTGCAGATCTTCGAGCAGGCCGACACCCGCCATCTCAGCGCGGAAGACGTCTATCGCCTGCTCCTGCTGGAGGGCGCGGACATCGGGCTGGCGACGGTCTACCGGGTGCTGATGCAGTTCGTCGAGGCGGGCCTGCTGGCGCGCCAGCACTTCGAGTCGGGCAAGGCGGTGTTCGAGCTCAACGAGGGCCAGCACCACGACCACATGGTCTGCCTGCACTGCGGCAAGGTGGAGGAGTTCTTCGACGCCGGCATCGAGCAGCGCCAGCGCGAGATCGCCGAGGAGCGCGGCTACCAGCTGGTGGAGCACGCCCTGGCGCTGTACGGCCTGTGCAAGGAGTGCCAGGCCAAGCGCTCACGCTGAGCGGCGACCCGGCTGGCCCGATCGGCCTGACCGGCGCATGGCGCCGGAACAACGGCGGGGCGCAATCCGGCTCATCCCTGTTGAATACTGTATGGGCATACAGTACATTCTCTTCATCGCAGCCAATCACGGCCGCAGCAGGAGAGATGCCATGCAAGTGCTCAAGCAACAGATCTGGTCGTCGCTGAACAACGCGGATGCATGGGTGTTGTGCATCGGCATCCTTTCCTGCCTTGGATTGGCGACCGGGGTGCTGGGCTGACTGTAGCCCTGCCCCATCGCCCCCAGCGTTCCGCTCGCGGAGCCAGGGTCCCCTCTTGAGGGGACCCGTTTTTTTCAGTTCTCAAACCTCATTCGTCCGCGGCTCACCCCGCGGACTTTTTTTTTGGCCAAGCGCCTCCCGAAGCCCGCCAGGCGGGACGCGGCAGGCCTTTCGGAATTCGATGGGAATCAGATCGGAGTCAGTACCGGCTCACCGGCCAGCCAGCGCCGGGTGTTCTCCAGGAAGAGATCGACCGTGGCCTGGACCGACTCCGGCGACCAGCCCGCGATGTGCGGCGTGAGGACCACGTTCGGGAAGCCGAGCAACGCTTCGGGCGGCTTGGGTTCGGACTCGTAGACGTCCAGCGCGGCGCCGGCGAGGGTGCCGGCGGCGAGCGCCTCGGCCAGCGCGGCGGTGTCGATCAGGCTGCCGCGGGCGATGTTGACCACGTGGCCCTGCGGGCCCAGCGCCTTCAGCACCTCGGCGTTGACGATGTGCCTGGTCGACGGGCCGCCCGGCGCGGCGACGACCAGGAAGTCCGCCCACTGCGCCAGCTCGACCGGCGAGCCGAAGTAGCCGCAGCCGAGCGCGTCGGGGCGCTCGCGGCGGTTGTGATAGCAGACCTCCATGTCGAAGGCCAGCGCCCGTTTGGCGATGCGCAGCCCGATGGTGCCCAGGCCCAGGATGCCCAGCTTGCGGCCATTGACGCTGGGCCGCAGCGGCAGCTCGTCACGCCAGATGCCGGCGCGCAGCGCCTTCTCCTGTTGCGGCAGCGCGCGCACCGTGGCCAGCAGCAAGGCCATCGCGTGGTCGGCGACGCAGGCGTCGTTGGTGCCGGCGCCGTTCCACAGCGTCAGGCCGCGGGCCTGGGCGGCCGGCAGGTCGATGGCCTCGTAGCCGGCGCCCAGCGTGGCGGCGGCGCCGAGCTTGGGCATCGCCGCGATCTCGTCGGCGCGCAGGCCGACCGAGCCGATGGTCAGCACGAGGTCGATCGTGGCGCCGTGCTCGGCGACGGCCTGGGCCCGGGCCTCGGCGGTCGGCGCGTAGATCACGTCATGGCGCTCGCGGAGCTGCGCCTGGTGCTGCTCGGCCATCGGCATCAGCAGCAAGACGGTGAGACGGCGGGATTCAGGGGCGGTAACGGACACGGGCGACCTCTCGGACTTCGGATGGACGACAGGGGACGCCGGCCATGATAGGAGCGGCCTCCCGCGCGATCCCCTCGCGGCGCACGCGTTGCGCACGCCCCGAGGCCCCCGCTCCGCCGGGTCCGCCGCCACGCCGTCCCGGCCGATCGACCGCCGACCGCCGACCGCCGACCGTCGACCATCGACCATCGACCATCGACCGTCAGCCGGCGCGAGGCGCCCCGTGCGGTCGCGCCCCGCCTGGGCCGATGACGCTCTGGGCCGACGACGCTCAGGGCCGCTCGCCGCGCGCCATGCGGGCGTCGATCTCCGCCAGCGCCTTCGTCAGCGAGGCGACCGAGTCGATCACCAGGTGCGCGCCCGCCGCCATCAGCCGCTTCGTGGCGGCCTCGCGATGGGCGACGACGGCCGCGTCGGGCAGCGCCTGCAGCTGCGCCAGCGTCAGGCCGGTCTCGTTGCCGGACAAGCTCAGGCCGATGGTCCACATGCCGGCGCGGCGGCCTTCCTCGATGCCGGGCGTCGTGTCGTCGACCTTCACGCAGGCGCGCACGTCGCCGATGCCCAGCGCCAGCACGTTGGCCAGCGCCATGAACGGCCCCGGGCGACCACCGGCGGCGAGCTCGTCGCCGGCCACCACATGGTCCGCCTCGATGCCGTCGGCCTTCGCCTGCGGCAGCAGCACGTCCAGCACTTGACGCGGATAGCCCGAGCACGAGCCGACCTTGAGCCCAGCGCCACGCAGCGCCTTCAGCGCGTCGACCGCGCCGGGGATCGGCTGCGAGTAGCGGCCGACCTTCTCGATCTGCATCGGCATGAAGCGCTCATAAATGGCGTCGATGTCGGCATCGGTCGAGGCCTTGCCGAAGCGCGCCTGCCATTGCGCCTGGAGGCCGGCATCCTCCAGCAGCGTGCGGATGTGGTCGCGCTTGGACAAGCCCATGGGACCGCGCGCCTCGTCCAGCGTCAGCGTGATGCCGAAGGTCGCGAAGGCGTCGACGAAGATCTGCGTCGGGGCCAGCGAGCCGTGATCGACCAGCGTGCCGGCCCAGTCGAAGATGACGGCCTGCAGATGCGGGAAGCGGGCGTGACCGGTGGCGGCCGAGGGGGTGCTTGCGGAGGTGCTCATGAGGTTGCTCTCGTTGGAGTCGAAGAACTCGGGGATCGGAATGAGTCTCAGGGGTCGGGGGGGCGTATCCGGGATCTCGGCGCCGAGGCCTTCAGCGTGAGTGCGGGACGACCGGCGCGCCGCCGATGAAGTTGCGGCCGCGCGGCCCGCGAAGCGCCTGGGCGACGCGCTCGTCCCAATCCGCGGGCGCGATGCCGTAGTCGGCCGGATCGGTGCTGACACCCAGGCCGCGCAGGAAGCGTTCCAGCGCCGCGACGGCCGCGTCGCCGTCGACCGCGTCGAAGATCGCCAGCAGCTGCTCATCCAGGGCAAGGTCTTGCCCCAGCGCCAACCGCATCACCCGCGGCAGGCTGAACGAGCAGGCCAGCCCGTGCGGCACGCCGTGAGTCAGCGTGATCTCGTAGGACAGCGAGTGCGCCAGCGCCGTCCTGGTATTGGAGAAGGCCATGCCCGCCTGCAGCGCGGCGACGGCCAGGGCCTCGCGCAGGTCGAGCCGGCGCGGCTCCTCGAGCAGCGCCGGCAGCGTCGCGACGATGCGGCGCGCGGCGGCGACGGCCAGGCTCGCGGAGACCGGATTGCGGTGCACGTTCCAGAGCGACTCCAGCGCGTGCGAGAGCGCATCGAGGCCGCTCGCGAGCGTCGCGGCGCGCGGCAGGCTGACCATCAGCGAGGGATCGACGACGGCCGCCTCCGGCCAGGTCCAGGGCAGGTGCAGCGAATGCTTGCGGGAGCGCGCCGCGTCCCACAGCGTCGCCCAGGGCGTGACTTCGCTGCCGGTGCCGGCCGTCGTCGGCACGGCGATCAGCGCGCGATGCGGGGCATCGGCCGGCAGGGGCGCGGCCTGGGGATCGACCAGGTGATCGAGCAGCTCGTCGAAGCGGCCCGAGGGCGTGGCGGTCAGCATCGCCTTGGCGCAGTCGATGCTGCTGCCGCCGCCGAGCGCGATCACGCAGCGTGCGCCGGGGTGGTCGTGCCACAGGCGCTCATACAGCGGTGCGAGCCACTGCACGTCGGGATTGGGGCGGATGTCGGTCTCGACGGCGACCAGGCGATCGCCGAGCATCCCCTTCAGCCGGCCGATCAGGCCCAGCGGCTCCGCCTCCGGGAAGACGATCAGCAGCGCGCGCCGATCGCCGACCAGCCGCGGTAGCCGTTCCAGCGCGCCGATGCCGGCGTGCACGTCCACGGGGTTGTGAAATTTCCAGAGGTCCATGTCAGGTCAGGTCCTTGATGCCTCAATGCCGGCCTTGATCCTGGATCGCGCGGCGCAGCTGGCTGGAGACGAAGTCCGCCGCGACCACCATCACCGTGATGACGATGATGCAGGTGGCGGTCTCGGGGTACTTGAAGAGCTTGAGGCTGCCCACCAGCTCGAAGCCCAGTCCGCCCGCGCCGACCATGCCCAGCACCGTCGCCGAGCGCAGGTTGACCTCGAAGCGGTAGAGCACGACGGCGATCCACGCGGTCACCACCTGCGGCAGCACGCCGAAGACGATCACCTGCAACGGCCGCGCGCCGGTCGCGCGCAAGGCCTCGAGCGGGCCCTGGTCGATCTCCTCGATCGCCTCGGCGAAGAACTTGCCCAGCATGCCGGCACCGTGGACGGCGAGCGCGAGCACGCCGGGGAAGGGCCCCAGTCCCACGGCGGACACGAAGACCAGCGCGAGGATCAGCTCGTTGATGCTGCGAGTCACGTTCAGGCCCTGGCGCGTGAGCAGATAGAGCCAGCGCGGACCGTGCAGGTTGCGCGCCGCGAGGAAGGACACCGGCACCGCGGCGACCACGCCCAGGAGCGTGCCCCAGACCGCGATCTGCACGGTCTCCACCGCCGGCCCCCAGAGGCGCTCCAGGATGCGCCAGTCCGGCGGCCAGGTGCGGCTGAGGAAGTCGGCGATCTGCGGCAGGCCCTCGGCCAGCTCGGTCGGGCTGAGCTGCGCGCCCCGGGCGCTCCATTGCAGCGCCCACAGGCCCGCGATCATCGCGATCAGCAGCCGGGTCCATCCGGCCGGCGTCGTCGGCAGGCCGATCAGCCAGCGATGGCGGTCGGCGGCGGCGCGCGCCTCCGCGCTCGTGTTCATCGTCGTCATGGGTGTTCCGTTCCGGCGCTCAGGCCTTCATCAGACGCGGATGCGCCTTCTGGCCCCCTCGCCCGCTGGCGGGCGAGGGCTGGGGAGAGGGTCTTTCGGGGTCGTCGCGTCCCGGATCGCCCATGCCACACGGTCTCGCTTCGCCGACGGGCGCTATCAGTTGCAGCCCGGCCTGGCCGGCGTAGAGCTCGTCCAGCTCCGCCTCCGACAGCTCGCCCGGCAGCCGGTCGAAGAGCACCCGACCTTGTGACAGCCCGACGATGCGATCGCCGAATTCGCGCGCGTACTCGACCTAGTGCAGGTTGCAGACCACGGTGATGCCGAGCTCGCGGCAGGCCTGGCGCAGGTATCCGAGCGCCTGGCGCGCCGTGTGCGGATCGAGGCTGGCGACCGGCTCGTCGGCCAGGATGACCTGCGGCCGCTGCGCCAGCGCGCGGGCGATGCCCACGCGCTGCATCTGGCCGCCGGACAGCGAATCCGTGCGGGCCTGGGCCTTGTGGTCCAGGCCGACGCGCGACAGGCAGTCCATCGCCAGCGCCACGTCTCCGGCGCGGAACAGCTGCAGCACCGAACGCCAGACCGGCACCGCGCCGAGCCGGCCGGTCAGCACGTTCTTGAGCACGCTCAGCCGCGGCACGACATGGTGATGCTGGAACACCATGGCCACGCGCCGGCGCAGCTCGCGCAGGTCGGCGGCGCCGGCGTCGGCGCGGACCGCCTGACCCGCGACGGTCATCTCGCCCTCGTCGGGCCGCACGAGGCGGTTCATGCAGCGCAGCAGCGTGGACTTGCCCGCGCCGGACGGACCGAGCACGACGAGAAACTCCCCAGGCATCGCGTCCAGATCGACGCCGCGCAGCACGGCGTTGTCGCCGTAGCGCTTGGTCAGGCCGCGCAGCCGGATCACTTCATGCTCCGCAGGTCGAGCTTGAGCACCTTGGCGGTCTCGCGCACCACGTCGTAGGCGGCGTCGTGGGTCGGCTGGAAGCCGTTGAGCACGCCCTGGTCGCCCCACTTGACGTCCTTCAGGCCGGCCAGCGCCTTGGCCAGCTTCTCCTTGAGCGCCGGATCCAGGTCCTTGCGCCAGACCATCGGGGATTCCGGGATGGGCCTGGAGGACCACAGCACGACGAAGTCGTCCTGCTTGACCTGGCCCTTGGCGACGGCGGTGGCGAAGATGCGGTCCGCGACGGCGGCGGCGTCGACCTTCTTGTTGGCCACCGCCAGGATGCTCGCGTCGTGCGAGCCGGAGAAGATCACGCGGCCGAAGAGCTGCTCGGGCTCGATGCCCATCTGCTGCAGGCCGGCCTTGGGGAACAGGTGGCCGGAGGCCGAGCTCGGATCGACGAAGGCGAAGTTCTTGCCCTTCAGGTCGGACACGGCGCGCAGACCGCTGTCCTTGCGGGCGAGGATCAGGCTCTTGTAGGAGCTCTGGCCGGTCTTCTTGGTCTCGGCGACGGCGAAGGCCTCGACATTGGCGACCGAGCTGGCCAGCACGTAGGAGAAGGGACCGAGGTAGGCCACGTCCAGCTTCCTGGACCGCAGCGCCTCGATGACGCCGTTGTAGTCGGTGGCGACGAAGGGCTTGACCGGCATGCCCAGCTGCTTCTGGAGCTCGTCCAGCACCTGGCGGCTGGACTCGATCATGGCCTGCGAGTCCTCGGCGGGGATCAGGCCGATGGTCAGGGTCTGTTGTTGGGCGAGGGCGGGGGTCAGGGCGAAGGCGGCGAGCGCCAATGCGGAGAAGGCGCGCAGCGCGGCGCGGCGCGGGAGATCGGTCAGGGCGTGGGACATGGCGGCATCCAGGGGTGGGGTGGGCGGATGACGGCACTCTATGAATCGAAGATGACAGGCGATCCATCGATGTCATCGCGATTTGGTGGGCGAGCTATTGATGGGGGCTATGGGCTTGGAGGGGGCTGGGCGGCGTCAGGCGCTTTGCTCTCTGGTGTGCGGCGGCCCTCACCCCAACCCCTCTCCCACTTCATGGGAGAGGGGCTTCAATGCGCGTCGCCGTATGGAGCCCCTCGCCCGCTTGCGGGAGAGGGGTTGGGGTGAGGGCCGTCGCACACAGCGAGCCCCCTCCCGCGCAGTCAGACAACCAACGTCACAGCCCCGTCACCCCCCTCCCCCACCATCGCCTCCATCTCAATTTCCCCGCCGATCCATCGACGGCGTCTATCCATGTCGGCCGCCAAGCTCCGCGCCTTTCTCGCCGTTGCCCGCCACGGCAGCTTCAGCGCCGCCGCACGTGCATTGGGGCTCTCTCAGCCCACCCTCACCACCCAAGTCCAGGCCCTGGAGAAGCAACACCAGGTCGAGCTCTTCCACCGCCGCGGCCACCGCATCGAGCTCACCACCGTCGGCCATCAGCTGCTCCCCATCGCCCGCCAGCTCGCGGCCCTGGAAGTCGAGGCCTACAACCTCCTGCACGACTGCGGCCAGCTCACCCGCGGCCAACTCAAGCTCGGCGCCGTCGGCCCCTTCCACGTGATCGAGATGGTCGACGCCTACCGCCAGCGCTATCCCAAGGTGGACGTCTCCATTCGGCTGGGCAACTCCGCCCAGGTCTTCGGCGACCTGGAGAACTACGTGATCGACATCGGGGTCCTCGCTCGCTTCCACGACGCGCCCGGCTTCGAGACCCTGCACTACGCCCGCCACGCCATCATCCTGTTCGTCCACGTCGACCACCCCTTCGCCCGCCGCGGCAGCGTGCCGCTGCACGAGCTCGCCGACCAAGCGCTGCTGCAACGCGAGGACGGCTCCAGCACCCGCCGCGCGCTCGAGCACGCGCTGCGCCAGGCCGGCATCGCGCCGCGGGTGGCCATGGAGATCGGCAGCCGCGAGGCCCTGCGCGAGGCGGCCGCCCGCGGCATCGGCGTGGGCGTGGTCTCCGAGGCCGAGTTCATCCCCGACCCGCGCCTGCGCCCGGTCCGCATCGACGGCGATCCGGCCTGCACCGAGACCCACATCTACTGCCTCAAGGAACGCCGGGACAGCCTGCTGCTGAGTTCCTTCTTCGAGGTCGCCCAGGGCCTGCGCCAGGTCGAGGACCGCCGCCAGGGCCAGGATGCGGACGAGGCCCCCTCGCCCGCCACGGTCGAGACCTGACCCCGCCCCTTCCGAGGCCCCCTCGCCCCGGCCGCGCACGGCGCGCCACAGGCCTCCGGGATCGCATCCGGGCGCTCTTGCGCGCGGACAGGCTCCGGCCAGACACTGGACAGGTTTCTGAAGGGCGGCAAAGGCATCCTGCGCGCTTCGTGCGGGGGGCCCAGGGGGCCGTCTGTTCCCTGGAATCCATGCAGAACCAGAAAGACGATCCATGGACCGCCGCCAATACTTCCCACGCCAGGTCGTCGAGGCCGGCGCGAACCGCTGGGACTGGGCGCTGCTGCCGCTGGTGCTGGGCCTGCTCGTGCTGCTGGCCTACGGCGCCGCGCAGATGGCCCGGCCCTTCGAGCTCGGCGACCCGCTGCCGCTGACGCTGGATCCGTCCCACCTCCCCTACTACCTGCTGCGCACCAACCTGCGCATGCTGGCCGCGATGGTGCTGGCGCTGCTCTTCAGCGCCGTCTTCGCGGTGCTCGCCGCCAAGGTCCGCGCCGCCGAGAAGGTCCTGGTGCCGATGCTGGACATCCTCCAGTCCATCCCCATCCTGGGCTTCCTCTCGATCACGGTCACCGGCTTCATCGCGCTCTTCCCCGGCAACCTGCTGGGCGTCGAATGCGCGGCCATCTTCGCGATCTTCACCTCGCAGGCCTGGAACATGGCCTTCAGCCTGTACCAGTCGCTGCGCACCGTCCCGTCGGAATTGGACGAGGCCGCCCGCGTCTTCCAGCTTTCCCACTGGCAGCGCTTCTGGCGTCTGGAGCTGCCCTACGCCATGCCCGGCCTGCTGTGGAACATGATGATGTCCATGTCGGGCGGCTGGTTCTTCGTGGTCGCCTCGGAGGCGATCTCGGTCTCCAACCAGAACATCAAGCTGCCGGGCGTGGGCTCGTACATCGCGCTGGCCATCGAGGCCCGCGACCTGGGCGCCATCGGCTGGGCCATCCTGGGCATGCTGGCCGGCATCCTGCTCTACGACCAACTGGTGTTCCGCCCGCTGGTGGCCTGGGCGGACAAGTTCCGCTTCGAGGACAGCGGCACCGACACGGCGCCCAACTCCTGGATGCTGACCTGGCTGCGCCGCACCGCGCTCACGCGCCGCATCGCCGCCTGGACCGTGGACCGGCTCGAGAACAGCCTGGTCTGGTTCCGCCGCCACCACGACGGCACCTCCATCCGCGCGCGCGCCGCCGGCCCCGGCCTGATGGGCGTGCCCGCGGCCACCTGGACCCGCGCCTGGGACGCGGTCATCGCCGCGGCGGTGATGGTGGCGCTGTACCACCTGGTGCGCTTCGTCCACAGCGAGGTGGGCTGGCACGAGGCCGGCCACGTCTTCCTGCTGGGCTGCCTGACACTGGTCCGCGTGATGGTGCTGATCGGGCTGGCCGCGCTGGTCTGGGTGCCGGTGGGCATCTGGATCGGGATGAATCCGCGCTGGTCCGGCCGGCTGCAGGCGGTGGCGCAGTTCCTGGCGGCCTTCCCCGCGAACCTGCTGTTCCCGGTGGTGGTCGTGCTGATCGTGCGCTGGAAGCTCAACCCGGACGTGTGGCTCTCGCCGCTGATGATCTTCGGCACGCAGTGGTACCTGCTCTTCAACGTGATCGCGGGCGCGTCGGGCATTCCGGCGGAGCTGCGCCACGCGGCGCGCAACCTGGGGTTGAGCGGCTGGCTGAAGTGGCGGCGCTACCTGCTGCCGGCGGTGTTCCCGAGCTTCGTCACCGGCGCGATCACCGCCAGCGGCGGCTCCTGGAACGCCAGCATCGTGGCCGAGTACGTGTCCTGGGGCGACACCACGCTGCAGGCGCATGGGCTGGGGAGCTACATCGCGGAGATGACCGCCAAGGGCGACTTCCCGCGCATCGCGCTGGGCATCGGCGTCATGTGCATCTTCGTGATGGGCTTGAATCATTTCGTCTGGCGCCGCCTGTACCGGCTGGCGGAAGACCGCATGCATCTGTGAGGACATCGGCATGAGCGCACCCATCATCGAACTCCACGGCGTCGGCAAGAGCTTCCGCTCCGCCGACGGCCATCCGCGCCCGGTGCTCGAGGAGCTGGACTTCACGCTGCGCGAGGGCGAGATCGTCGCCCTGCTGGGCCAGTCGGGCTCGGGCAAGAGCACGCTGCTGCGCATCATGGCGGGCCTGGTGCCGGCCGATCGCGGTCAGGTCCGCTACCGCAACCAGCCGATGTCGGGCCCGGCGCGCGGCATCAGCATGGTGTTCCAGTCCTTCGCCCTGTTCCCGTGGCTGACGGTGCAGCAGAACGTCGAGCTGGGCCTGGAGGCGCGGGGCGTCGCCAAGGCCGTGCGCGAGGAGAAGGCCGAGGCGGCGATCGCGATGATCGGCCTGTCGGGCTTCGAGGGCGCGCTGCCGCGGGAGCTCTCCGGCGGCATGCGGCAGCGGGTGGGCATCGCCCGCGCGCTGGTGACGGAGCCCGACGTGCTGCTGATGGACGAGGCCTTCTCCGCGCTGGACGTGCTCACCGGCGAGCGGCTGCGCGAGGACATCCTGGAGCTGTGGGACGGCGGCAGCATGCCGACGCAGGCGATGCTGGTGGTGTCGCACAACATCGAGGAGGCGGTCATGATGGCCGACCGCGTCCTGATCTTCGCGAGCGACCCGGGCCGCATCCGCTGCCAGCTGTCGGTGCAGTTGCCGCGGCCGCGCGATCCGGAGAGCGCCGACGTGCGCGCGCTGATCGACGAGGTCTATGCGCTGATGACGGCCGGGCGCCCCGCGCGGGTGGCGGGCACGGCCGGCGCCGCCGCGGCGCCCGCCCCGCTGGCCGAGCGCCTGCCCGCCGCGGACGTGGCGCGCATGGACGGTCTGCTGGAGATGCTGGCCGAGCCGCCCTTCGACGGTCGCGCCGACCTGCCGCAGCTGTGCGAGGAATCGGGCCTGCCCGACGCCGAGCTGCTGCCGGTGGCGCACGCGCTGTCGCTGCTGGGGCTGGCGCAGCTGGACAGCGGCGACCTGCAGCTCACACCGCTGGGCCGTCGCTACGTGGAGGGCGCTCACGGCGTCCGGCGCGATCTCTTCGGCGAGCAGCTGATGGCGCACGTCCCGCTGATCGCGCACATCCGCCACAGCCTGGAGCAGGAGCCCAACGGCGTGATGCCGGACAAGCCGGTGCTCAAGCTGCTGAGCGAGCACCTGGACGATGCCGAGGCCGACGCCGTGCTGCAGACCGCGGTGACCTGGGCGCGCCACGGCGAGGTCTTCGAGTACGACTACAACACCGGCGCGCTCCGGCTGCCCACGGGCGAGGACGAGGCGGCGGGACGCTGAGTCTTCATCGGCCCGCTAGAGTCGGGCCTTCGTTGCCACGACGACGGAGGCCTCCGCATGAAGCGCATCGCCCGCAACCGGAATCGCTCGCGCGGCCACGCGCGCCTGCTCAGGCGCGCGGCGCGCGACTGGCATGCGCCGCGGGGCTGGCGCTCGATCGAGGAACTGCAGCGGCGCGGCTCGTTCTCGATGCTGGCGCGCCTCGCGTCGCTCGCGGACAGCCCGAACGCGCGTCACCGCGCGGTGGCGCTGTCGGTGGCGGCGCAGCTGATGCGGCGGGTCGATGGCGAATGGACGCCCTTCGCCGAGGACGAGACCCAGCGCCTGCTGCTGCAGGGGCTCTCCGACCCGCATCCGGACGTGGTCCGCGCGGCGGTCGCCGGTCTCGGCCACCGGCCGCATGGGGCGAGCGTGGACGCGCTGCTCAGGCTGGCCACGCATCGCGACGAGCGCATGCGCTGGCAGGTCGCCGTGGCGCTGGGATCCTACGAGGAGCCGGAAGCGATCGCGGGACTGATCGCGCTGTCGACGGACCCGTCGGACGAGGTGCGTGACTGGGCCACCTTCGGACTGGGCACGCTGCGGATGGACGACACGCCCGAGATCCGCGCGGCGCTGCGCCGCAATCTGGACGACATCGACGAGGATGTGCGTGGCGAAGCCCTGGTGGGCCTGGCGCGCCGCCACGACGAGGGCATCGTCGAGCGGCTGATGGCGCGGCTCACGCCGGACTGCCACCTCTACGAGCTGGACGCCGCCGTCGCACTGGCCGACCCGCGGCTGCTGGCGCCGCTCCAGACGCTGGAAGCCCTCGCCCGGGAGCGCGGCGTCAGAGACGACTACTGGTGGGAGGAGTTGAGAGAGGCGGTGGCGGCGAGCGGTGCGACTGGGTCTGATTTCTAGCGTTTTATACGGAATCGGTCTGTTTTCTAACAAAATAGACGATCTGATAGCGGAATAGACGCGATGGCCGACACACATTTCGGATTTCAGCGCTTGGCGGAGATGCATGACATCCAGCTCGTGCAACCGCTGTTCACGCGCAGTCGTCTGGGAACGATGAGGCAGCGGGACATGGCGAATGGCCGTGAAGTCAGGACCTGGACCGTTCAATATCAGCCGGAAGACTCCTTGGCCGGGCATTTCGAGTTCGGTCTCAAGTACGAGCGCATCCACCTCGAATTCTTCTCCCGACTCTTCCACAGCATCGATCCGGAATCGCTCGCCGCATGGGTCCGACGCGAGCCGATGGGCGCCTACGCGCGCCGCGCCGCGTTCTTCTACGAATGGCTGACGGGCCGCACCTTGCCGCTGCCCGACACGGCGCACAACGTGGGGTACGTGGATGCCCTCGATCCTGATCTTTATCTGGTCGCCCAGACACCTGATCGCCATCGACGCTGGCGCGTCAACAACAACCTGCCCGGCACTTCGGCCTTCTGCCCGATGGTCTACCTCGGGCCCGCGGATGCGCGCGACTGGCTCTATGAGGTCGGCACGGGCGTTCGTCACCTCGACGACACCTATGGCCCGGACCTGCTGCTGCGCAGCGCCGCCTGGCTGACCTTCAAGGAGTCCCGCGCGAGCTTCGCGATCGAGCGCGAGGCGGACAAGGAGGACCGCGTGAAGCGCTTCGCCGCCGCCATCGAGGAGTTCAGCGGACGCATGCCGGATCCGATGTCGCCAGACAGCCTTCAGACCCTGCAACGCGCCGTGCTGGGCGAGAACGCCTTGCGCGTGGGCATCCGCCGGTCGCCGGTGTTCATCGGCCAGTCCACATTCCGCGCGCAGATCGTTCACTACATCGCGCCGTCCGAGTCGCTGGTCGACGAGATGCTGGAAGGACTCCGCGGCCTTGAAATCCGAACCCGCGGCGCCAATACGGTGGCTCGCATCGCCGCGGTGTCCTTCGGGTTCGTCTACCTGCATCCATTGGCTGACGGCAATGGCCGCGTGCATCGATTCCTGGTGAACCATCTGCTGGCGGCGGACCGAGTCGTGCCGACCGGCATCATCGTCCCTGTCTCCGCGACCATCGCCAGCAATGCCCGCGCGCGCGCCGCCTACGACCATGTGCTGGAGGTGATCTCAAAACCGCTCATGAGCCGCTATGCGGATGCCTACCGCTTCGGCTCGTCGCGCACTTGCCCGGATGGTGTCGTCACCGACTTCCAGTTCTCGCAGACCGACGATGCCCAGCACGCGTGGCGCTACCTGGACCTGTCCGAGCATGCCCGGTACATGAGCGAGGTGCTCCGACAGACCGTCGAGCATGAAATGGCCGAGGAGGCCTTGACGCTGCGTCGTTACGACGAAGCGCGCGATGCGATCAAGGACGTCGTGGAGATGCCGGACGCCGACGCCGATCGCATCATTCGCTCATTGCACGAGGGCCACTGGGTGGTGAGCAACAAGCTGCGCAAGGCGCTCCCGGAGATCTTCCAGGAAGGCGGGACCCTGCACACGCGGCAAGACCGAATCGTCGAGGTGGTCCGGCAAGCCTTCGAGGCCCCTTACGCCGGAAAGGTCGAAGGCATCGAGGACTGAGCGCCCGGCTGACGCGGGGTCGACGCCCTCACGCCTCCACATACGCCGCCGCGATCATCACGCCCGCGTTGATCGGCGAGGGCTCGTCGGCGCGCGGGGTGTAGACCATGTCGCCGATCAGGATCTCCGTGCCGCTGAGCACGCACACGCCGGCGCGCTTGGTCGGCGCCATGTCCCAGATCTGGTACCCGTAGTGGCAGGACCCGGGGTCCGACCAGGAGATCGCCGCCGTGCGCGGCGTCGGCCGGTCCAGCACGTGGATGGTCGGCGGCGGCCGCAGCGCCGGACCGCCATCGGCCATCACCGGGCGCCCCGCCCGCGTCGGCCTCGGCACCTCGGCCACGCCGCCATTCCCCAGCCACGACACCGTCCGCAGCCACCCGTCCCGGGTCGGATCACTCGCCAGATCCATGTGCATGCCGCACCGCCTTTCACGTCCGCCGACAATCCGGCGTCATTGCCTGAAATAATTCAACGAGTGATGAATATAGCAAAGGCGGGACGCCGATGACCGACAAGACCCCGAAGGCCGGCGGGGCGCCGCGACGCCGCGGGCGCCCGAGCGCGGACTGTGCGCAAGGCGCGGACAACCTGCTGCGGACCGCCCGCCGCACCTTCGCGCTGCGCGGCTACGAGGCCACCAGCGTGCGCGAGATCGCCCGCCTGGCCGGCGTCGACGCGGCCCTGATCGCCCACCACTTCGGGTCCAAGGAAGCGCTGTGGCTGGCGGTGGTCGACCAGATCGTGGGGCTGACCGACCCGATGCGGGCCGTCGCCATCGCGCTGCGGCAGGACGCCACGCTCGGGCCGCGGGTGCGCGTCGAGCGGGCGCTGCTCGACTTCATCGACCGTGTCTTCGAGCATCCGGACATCGGCATCTTCTTCTCGACCGCCGCGACCGAGGAAGGCGAGCGGCTGAACGTGCTCGTGGACAAGCTGGTGCGGCCCTTCCACGATGTGTTCCTGCCGCTGTTCGAGGACGCCATGGACGCGGGCGAGCTGCGCCGCTGCGACCCCGCCCTGCTCTTCTCGCTGCTCACGCAGGGCATCAGCAAGACGGTGGCCTACAGCCATGTGCTGCGCGCCGTGTCCACGCTGCCCGACGACCCCGCGCGCTTCAAGCGCGAGATCTCGGACGTGACGCTGCAGCTGCTGCGCTGAGACGGGGCGCGCGAGCGCCCCACCCGATCGCTCAGAAGGTGTAGCTGCCGTACACGGCGGCCACCGGCGTGGTCTTGCGACGCACCAGCGGGCTCTTGGCGGCATCGCCGACCAGCGTCTGCGCGCCCACCGCGCCGGTCACGCTCCAGTGGCTGTCGAAGCGGTGCTGCCAGTTCACGCCGGCCTCGATCTCCTTGAAGCCCGACTTGGGCGTGTAGGCCTTGAAGGCGGTGCGGGCCGCCTGCGCGGCGCTGACGCCGTAGTAGGTCTGCATGTACTTGCTGTCGCCGGCGGTGCCGCCCACGGACACGCCGATGGTGTCGGTGGCGTCGTTCATCAGCTTCGCGGAGGCGCCCAGGCTGTAGGTGGCGCCGTTCTCGCGCTTGGTCAGCGGCTGCTCGGTGCGGACCTGCAGGTCCAGCCAGGGCAGCACGGCATAGCCCACCGACAGGTTGCCGGTGGCGCTGCCCTTGACTTCGCCCATGCCGCGCAGGAAGTCGCTGCCGGTGCTGAAGCCGCCGCGCTGCTTCTTCTGGTCGTAGCGCGGGCCGCGGTAGCCGACGGAGGCGCTGTAGGAGATGCCGTTCGTGGCGCCGCCGTAGCCCAGGCCACGCATCGTGCTGGCGAAGAAGCCGCTCGAGTGCTGGTAGTCGGCGGCGATCAGCGGCACGGCCATGGTCTCGTCGGAGCCGCTGTAGCGCGAGGTCACCGCCACGCCGGCGCCCAGGGTGTAGGTCGACGTGGCGGGTGCCGCGGACGCGGCGGCCGGGGCCGTCGACTGCGCCTGCGCGGCGGTGACCGCCAGCACGGCGGCGCCGGCGACGCAGGCCTGGGCGATCGAGGTCACGGAGGAGACGGCACGCGCGGAGGTGGCGGCGAAGGAGGAGTTGGAACGGTTCATGTCGATGGTGGTGATGCGGTGGGAAGCCCGGTCGCGGACCGGGCGGTCGGTGGCACGCGTCGCATGGGGGACGGCGCGCGCGGGGGTGGGGGTCGGCGCGGGGCGGCTCACTCGTAGCGGCCGCGGCGGCACTCGGCCACCAGGCGCTTGGCCGATTCGGCGCGGTCGATGACGCGGTAGCGGCCGTCGCAGGCCTCGGCCGCGGCCCGGTAGCAGGCCGGCCAGCCCTCGGGGCTGTCGCAGGTCACGACGAAGCCCTCGCGGCCGCGAGGCGTCGTGATCGGATCGACGGTGGCCGCGCAGGCGCTCAACGCGCAGACGAGCGCACAGATCAGCGGCATGTGGACGGCGCTCGGTCCGATCGGACCGGGGCCGCGTCCGGTCGGACGCGGCGTGGGGGGCTCTCTCACTTCGGTACTCCCTGAACAAGGGTCCGGCAAGGCACCGGACCGCCAGGGCAGTGTCGAAACGGCCCATGAAGTCGACCTGAGTCGGACATGAAGAAACCATGAAGCGGCCGCCCCGCCGACGGTTTTCCCCGTGGCGGGCTGGTCCAATCACGGTCATGAAGATCCTGCTCATCGAGGACGACCTGGACCTGGGCAACGGCGTGCGCATCGCCTTGACCGACCATGGCTTCGACGTCGTCTGGACGCGCCACATCGAGGGCGCGCTGCGTCATCTGGAGGACCAGCCCTGCGACCTGGTCCTGCTGGACCTGGGCCTGCCCGACGGCGACGGCCTGCACCTGCTCACGCGCATGCGCCGCGACCACGGCGCCCTGCCGGTGCTCATCCTCAGCGCGCGCGACGCGCTCAAGGACCGGCTGCAGGGGCTGGACTCGGGCGCGGACGACTACCTGGTCAAGCCCTTCGAGGTCGCCGAACTGGTGTCGCGCATCCGCGCGCTGGCCCGCCGCAGCTACGGCTTCGATGGGGAGACCCTCTCGCTGCGCGGCCTGCAGCTGCACGTGCCCACGCGGCGCGTCACGGTGCAGGGCAGGCCGGTGGAGCTGACCGTCAGCGAGTACGAGCTGCTGCGCCAGCTCATGATGCGGGTGGACCGCATCGTCACGCGCCGCACGCTGGAGGAGCAGGTGCTGCCCGGCGGACAGAGCAACGCCAGCAACTCGCTGGACGTGCACATGGCCAACCTGCGCCGCAAGATTGGCGACGGCTACGTGCGCACGGTGCGTGGCGTGGGCTACGTGATCGATCAGCAGGGGGCGGCATGATCGGCGCCGCGCGCGGGCCCGCCTGTCCGGGGCTGGCGCGTCGCCTGGCCGGTCTGCCCCGGGCCTGGTTCGTCGCGCTCGTGCGGCCGAGCCTGGTGCGACGCCTGCTGGTCGCGCAGATGGTGATGCTGATGGCGATCTGGGTCTGCGGCATCGGCTACCTGCTGAGCCTGGGCGGCCGCGCCTTCCTGCTGCTGGACGCGGACAGCGTCTACGAGACCATCAACGCCGTGGCCGACGGCCTGTCGGACCGGCCCGACTACCTGAAGCGCGCGCTCGACAAGATGCACGAGTCCGTGACCGACGACTATCCGGGCCCGCTCAAACGGCGCCCGTCCTTCGTCGTCGAGCACGGCGGCCGCGTGCTGTACCGCGCGTCGAACGCCCCGGACGTGCCCGCCGCGAGCTACGGGAAGCTGACCCCGCTGCACATCGGCGACCAGCTGTATCGCGCGCGCTCGGTGACCTCGGCGTCGGGCACGCGCACCACGATGTTCGCGCCGGACGACGGCTGGAACGTGCTCAAGACCATCTACTCGGACGGCTTCTACCTGATGCCGCTGCTGACCTGCCTGCCCTTCCTCGTGATCCCGGCGTGGATCTCGATCCGGCTCGCGATGCGGCCCTGGAGCGGGGTGGCGCGCGAGCTCGCGCGGCGCGGGCCGCAAGACCTGTCCCCGCTGCGCTATCGCGACGGGCACCAGGAGCTGTCGATGATGGTCGACGCGATCAATGGCTGGATGCGGCGCGTGTCGTCCAGCGCCGAGCGCGAGCGCAGCTTCGTCGCCGACGCCGCCCATGAGCTGCGCACGCCGCTGGCGGCGATGCTGGTGAACGTCGAGGCGTTGCGCGGACATGCGACCGACGAGGGCGGCCGCCAGCTGATGAGCGGCGTGCTGAGCAGCGGCCACCGCGCGACCCGCATGGTCAACCAGCTGCTGACGCTGATGCGCAGCGAGGCCACCGAGGCCGAGCCCGTCGAGCTGGTGGAGCTGGACCGACTGCTGCAGGATCGGATGGCGGTGCTGGGGCCGCTGGCCTCGGCGCGCGGGACCGAGCTCGAGCTGTCGGCCGAGCCGGACCTGCGGGTCGACGCGCCGGTCGCGGCGCTGGCCTCGCTGGTCGACAACCTGGTCGAGAACGCGATCAAGTACGGTCCGTCCGGCGGCGTCGTGCGGGTCGCCCTGCGGCGCGAGGGCGCGCAGGCCGTGCTGTGGGTCGAGGACCAGGGGCCGGGCATCGCGCCGGCACTGCGCGAGCGCGTGTTCGACCGCTTCTTCCGCGATCCGGCGCAGCGCGAGCCCGGCAGCGGCCTGGGGCTGTCGATCGTGCGCACGGTGCTGACGCAGCTCGGCGGGCGGATCGCGCTGCTCGACGGCGAGCAGGGCGGCCTGCGCGTCGACCTGCGACTGCCGCTGGCGCGCCGCTCGCGGCGCCCGGCGGCACGCCCACCCGAGCCGGCGACCCGGTCGGCCTGAGCACGCCGTCCGGTGTCCCGGTCGGGCCCGGCGCGAGCTCCGGGCCGCCGACGCGCATCGAATCGTCTTTCCCGCGCAGGGCGGATACACAGGCATACGCAACCGGTATCGCGACCGGGGGCCTTTCCGAAGAATGCGGTTCATCGCGGCCCAGGCCGCCTTCCCTGGAAAGGAATCCGCATGTCCAAGTCCCCCCGTCGCACCCTCATCCCGCTGGCCCTGGGCGGCGTCGCCGCGGTCGCGGCGGTGATGTTCTCGCTGCCGCCCTCGGCGGAGGCCACGGTGGCGTCCGTGATCGCGGCCCACGGCGCCCGGCCGGCCCCCGAGTTCAAGGGCATCAGCAACTGGTTCAACACGCCGCCGATGACGATGGCGAGCCTGCGCGGCAAGGTCGTGCTGGTCGACTTCTGGACCTTCACCTGCAGCAACTGCCTGAACCAGCTGCCGCACGTGCAGGCGCTGCACGAGAAGTACAAGGATCAGGGCCTGGTGGTGATCGGCGTGCACTCGCCGGAGTACGAGGAGGAGCGCTCGACGGCGGGACTGAAGGCGGCCATCGCGCGGCTGGGCATCCAGCACGCGGTCGCGCAGGACAACGACTTCGCCACCTGGCGCGCCTACAACAACCGCTTCTGGCCGGCCGAGTACCTGATCGACAAGCAGGGCCGGGTCGTCTACTCGCATTTCGGCGAAGGCGCGTACGAGCAGACGGAGGCGGCGATCCAGGCGCTGCTCAAGCAGCCGGGCTGAACTTCCATCCCCCGCCCGATGGTGGGAACTCCCCCCGGAATCCCCCCGCGCACCTTCCTGCGGGTGGATTCCGGACTCGTTTGACGAATGTCAGAGCCGCCCTCTGTCATTGGCGAAAGGCGATTCCTAGACTTCCGGATCTGGCATGCGCCGTCGCGTGTGCGTCGAGGAGTCGTCCATGTATTCGGCCTACGCCATCGCCAACGCCTTCATCCGCCGTGCGCAGGAAGGGCGCCTGCCCCACCTGAACAGCATGAAGCTCCAGAAGCTCATGTACTTCACGCAGGCCTGGCATCTGAGGGTCAAGGGCTTCCCGCTCATCGACGACACCTTCATTCGCGGTGCCAATGGCCCCATCCTCCCGTCGATTCACCATCAGGCGAAGCGCTACGGCATGCGGTCGATCACGCAGACGATCCAAGCCCTCTCGGGCGATGACGACCAGGACGAACGGTGGATCCCGATCTTGCAGAAGGACGACGCGAGCGCCCTCGATCTGGTCGATGTCATCTGCGAAAGATACGGATGTCTGTCGTGGCGTGAGCTTTCGGCCTTGACCCATCTGCCGGGTTCAGCATGGTCCCAAGGTCAGGCGGATGACAGCCCGATCACCAACGCCCAGATTCGCAACGACCCGACGCTATGACCAGCAAGTCGCCCTCCGACTGGCGCACGACCCTCCCCGACGCGGCCTCCGCGGCGGGAAACGCACGGACGACGACACGGGCGAGGCCAAGGCATGACGAGGTCGGCACCCCGGCCCGCGCCGGGGCCGGGCTCGATCACCCCGCGTCCACGCCCTGCACCGCCATCGACAGCACGTAGCCCTCGCTGCGCACCGTCTTGATGTACTTGGGCTCGCGCGCGTCGTCCCGCAGGCGCTGGCGCAGGCGGCTGACGAGCAGGTCGATCGAGCGCTCGAAGAGCTCCGTGTCCCGCCCTTGCGTGAGGCTCATCAGCTGGTCCCGGCTCAGCACGCGCTGCGGGTGATCCAGGAACACGCGCAGCATCCGGTACTCCGCGCCGCTCAGCGGCACCACCGTGCCCAGCGTGTCGATCAGGTGCCGCTCGATGGTGTCCAGCACCCAGTCACCGAAGGCCAGCCGCGGCGATTCGTCCGTCGACCGCATGTTGGGTGGCAGCATGCGCGCGCGGCGCAGCACCGAATTGATCCGCGCCAGCAGCTCCCGCGCCGCGAAGGGCTTGGCCAGGTAGTCGTCGGCGCCCATCTCCAGGCCCAGGATGCGGTCCGCCTCGTCCCCGCGCGCGGTCAGCATGATCACCGGCGTCGCCTTGTACTTGCCCGCGCGCAGGTCGCGGCACAGCGACAGACCGTCCTCCCCGGGGAGCATCAGGTCCAGGATCACCAGGTCGAACGGCCCGGCCGTCTCCAGCGCGATGCGCATGTGGCGCCCCGTCGGCACGGCCGTCACCTTCATCCCGTTGCGGGTCAGGTAGGTGCTGAGCAGCTCGCGGATCTCGCGATCGTCGTCGACGATCAGGAGGTGGTCGGGCGTGGGCGTGGAGGTCTGCATGGCGAAGGACTGTAGCGGCCGCATCATCCCAACGGAACGCCTCGGGCAACCTACTGTCTTCGTAGCGGGCGACGTATACACAAGCATACAAAGCGCCCCCCGAAAGACGCTTCCGCGCCTATAAACCGGGCTGCGCGCCGCACCGGGCCCGCCGGCCTCGAGCGGGTTCCTCCCGGACCGCTCCGACCACGCACCCGGTCCGCCCCCCCAACAAGGAGCCCCCATGAGCCGCGTCGTCGACTACTACTTCGCCCCGCACAGTCCCTGGACCTATCTCGGCCACGAGCGCTTCGCCGCCCTCGCCCGCGAGGCCGGCGCGACGGTGCGCCTGATCCCCATCGACCTGCTCCAGCTGTTCGAGGTCTCCGGCGGCCTGCCGCTGGCGCAGCGTCCCCCGCAGCGCCAGGCCTACCGGCTGTTGGAGCTGACGCGCTTCTCGCGCCACCTGGGCATGCCCATGCACGTGGAGCCGCGGCACTTCCCCGTCGTGCCGCACGCCGCCGCCAGACTGGTGATCGCCGTCGATCAGGCCGACGGCACCGACGCCGCGATGCGGCTGACCGGCGCGCTGCTGCGCGCGGTCTGGGAGCAGCAGCGCGACATCGCCGACGACGCCACCCTGACGGCCCTCCTGGCCGAGCAGGACCTCGACGCCGCGCGCCTGGCCCGCTCGCGCGAGGCCGACATCGCCGCCCGCTACGACGCCAACACCCGGGCCGCCATCGACGCCCGCCTGTTCGGCGCACCGAGCTACGTGATCGACGGCGAACTGTTCTGGGGCCAGGACCGCCTGGACTTCGTGCGCCGCGCCCTGCTGCCGGACCCGGCATGAGCGCGTCCGCCTCGGTGTCCGCCACGGCCCCCGCGAGCGCGCCGCGCGGCTGGCTGCCGCGCACCCTCTTCGCGCGCGTCACGCTGCTGATGGTGCTGGGCATCGCGGTGGCCCAGGCGCTGGCCTTCGTCGCGATCCGGCAGGAACGCATGATGGCCCTGCGCGAGCTGATGATGTCCGGCATCGAGCGGGACATCGCCACCGGGGTCGCCATCCTCGATCGCCTGCCCGCCGCCGAGCGCGCCGCCTGGCTGGCCCGGCTGGAGCGCCCCAACTACCGCTTCGCCGTCGGCAGCGAGATCGATCCCGACGCCGGCCCGGTCCGCGCCGACGCGTTCAGCCGGGACTTCACCGATGCCTTGTCGCAGGCGCTGCGGCCCTTCCGCATCGAGCGCCTGGCCCAGCTCGGCGGCTCGCGCTACGAGATGCTGGTGCGGCTGAGCGACGGCTCGGCGCTGACGGTGCACGCGCGGCGCGTGGACATGCCGGTGTCGGCCTGGGTGCTGTGGGTGCTGGCGGCGCAGCTGGCCGTGCTGGCGCTCTGCGCCTGGCTGGCCGTGCGCCTGGTGACGCGGCCCTTGGGGGCGCTCGCCGCCGCCGCCGACGAACTCGGTCCCGAGATGACGCCCACGCTGCTGGACGAGGCCGGACCCGCCGAGGTCGCGCGGGCCGCGCGCGCCTTCAACGCGATGCAGACCCGCATCGCCGGCTACACGGCCGAGCGGGTCGAGATCCTGGCGGCGATCTCCCACGACCTGCAGACGCCCATCACCCGGATGCGCCTGCGCGCCGACCTGATGGCCGACGAGGCCCTGCGCGACAAGTTCCGGCAGGACCTGGGCGCCATGCATGCGCTGGTGCGCGAGGGCGTCACCTATGCCCGCACCCTGCACGGGACCTCGGAACCGCCGATCCGCCTGGACGCCGACGCGCTGCTGGCCAGCATCGTCGGCGACTACGAGGACGCCGGCGAGCCGGTGACGCTGGAGGGGCGGCTCGGCGCGCCGGTCGTGAGCCGGCCGCAGGCGCTCAAGCGCATCCTGGTCAACCTGGTGGACAACGCCCTGGCCTTCGGCGGTCAGGCCGAGGTGCGCGTGAGCACGGGGACCACCGCGGACGAGACGCAAGACATGACCCCGGGTGCCGGCCCGATGTGGTCGCTGTCGGTCCTCGACCGCGGCCCGGGCATCCCCGAGGACCAGTTGCAGGCCGTGTTCAAGCCCTTCCACCGGCTGGAGACCTCGCGCAACCGGGACACCGGCGGGACGGGGCTGGGGCTGGCGATCTCCCAGCAGCTCGCGACGGCCATGGGCGGCACGCTGACGCTGCGCAATCGGCCCGACGGCGGGCTGGAGGCCCGCTTGTCGCTGCCGCGGGGGGATCTGGCGCGTCTGTCCACGGGTTCTGTGGACAAGTCTGTTGGCTCGATGGGCAGGGATCGCGCAAGCCCTTGATTCCTCACGGAATTCATTGCAGTGCCGCGAAATGAGGCAGTGATCCGAAGGGGCCATCCGATCGGGTGTTCACAGGGGGCAAGGACTGTCCCCGCCTGCTGTGGACAAGTCTGTTGGCTGCCTTTGCAGCAAGTTCGCAAGTGCTTGTCGCCGTATGGGAAAGCTTGCATTGCCTCAGAAATAGGCACTGGGGAGAGTGCGGCGACGGACGCGATTTTTCGCTTGACCTGACCCCCTTCGGGGTGGTGGCAAGTTCGGGTCCCGGAGAAAGGTTGCTCACAGTGCCCACTGGTTGTGCACCGGGGCACCGGACTGTCCACGGCCTCTGTGGACAAGTCTGTTGGCTGCCCGGGCAAGGATGTCGCAAGTGCTTGTCGCAGCAAGGAATTGCTTGCAGTGCTGCGGAATGAGGCAGTCACCTGTCGACGACGGCCCGGCGGGCGCGCCACGCCCCGGTGCCGGCCGGCCGCGAAGGCGCCGGCTCGGCGGCCGACGGGCTCAGACGATGCGCAGACCCAGGTTGGGCAGGCCGTCGATGTGGCAGTCGATGAGGTCGCCGCGGACCACGGGACCGACGTTCTCGGGCGTGCCGCTGTAGATGATGTCGCCGGGCTGCAGCTCGAAGGCGCGCGACAGCTGCGCGATCTGTTCCGCGACGCTCCAGATCATCTGGCTCAGATCCGCGTCCTGCTTGATCTGCCCGTTGACCTTGAGCCAGATCGCGCCCTTGGCCGGATGGCCGCCCAGCAGCGCCACCGGATGGATAGGCCCGATGGGCGCCGAGTGATCGAAGCTCTTGCCGATCTCCCAGGGCTTCTTCTGATCGCCCATGCCGCGCTGCAGGTCACGCCGCGTCATGTCCAGGCCGATCGCGTAGCCGTAGACGCAGGCGAGCGCCTGTTCCGGCGAGATGTCGCGGCCGCCCTGATGGAGCGCGGCCACCAGCTCGCATTCGTAGTGGTAGTTCTTCGTCAGCGTCGGATAGGGGTGATCGGCGACGGTGCCCGGGGCGACGTTCTGGATCGCGTCCGCCGGCTTCTGGAAGAAGAACGGCGGTTCGCGGGTCGGGTCGCTGCCCATCTCGCGCGCATGGGCGGCGTAGTTGCGGCCGATGCAGTAGATGCGGCGGACCGGGAAGCGCTGGTCGCTGCCGACGATGGGGATGCTGGTCTGGGCGACGCTGAAGGGGGTCTTCGCCGCGGCGGGCGCGTCGGCCTGGCCGGGCAGGGCACATCCGGCCAGGGCGCCGGCGGCCATCGCGGCCGAGGTGTTGAGCAGGGAACGCCGGTCCATCGCTGTCTCCTTGTGCGGAAGGGGGATGCCGGCGGAGTATCAGCCCGTCAACGCCTCCACGATGCGCTGGAAACCCTGGAGCACGGGCGCCGCGTCCGGCGCGTACTGCGCCTGCACGATGGCGCCGTCGACGGCCACGGCCAGCGCGGCGGCGAGCTTCGACCGGCGTCGCGAGGCGGGGAGCAAGGCGGCGATCTCCGCCGTCATGTCCTGCTTGTGCCGGCGCGTGATCTCGACCACCTCCGGCAACGCCGCTCCCATCTCCCCCACCCCGTTGAGGAACGCGCAGCCGCGATAGGCCCCCAGCGCCTGCCCGTCGAACCATTCGGTCAGCGTGGGGGTCAGGGCTTGCGCCCCCTGGTCCGCGGCGCCATGTCGCGCGAGCGCCTCCCGGAACCAGTCCATCCAGCGGCCGTGACGCCGGTCCAGGTAGGCCACGATCAGGTCGTTCTTGCTCGGGAAGTGCCGATAGAAGGTGACCTTGGTGACGCCGGACTCGGCGATCACGCGGTCGATGCCGGTCGCGCGGATGCCCTCCGCATAGAAGAGGTCATGAGCGGTGCGCAGGATCCGCTCGCGGGCGGGCAGCTCGCCGATGTCCCCGCTGCCGGTGGTGTCGTTCATGCGGTCATTGTAGACAGACCTGTCTACCCTCGTCAGAATGCCGCCATGTAGACAACTCTGTCTACATGCTTCACTTCACGAGGAACCGACCATGGACACCCGCCCGCCCCTGCCGCCCTTCACCCGCGAGACCGCGATCCAGAAGATCCGCCTGGCCGAGGACGCCTGGAACAGCCGCGACCCGGCGCGCATCGTGCTGGCCTACAGCCCGGACACGCAGTGGCGCAACCGCGCCGAGTTCCCGCGCGGCCGGGCCGAGGCCCAGGCCCTGCTGGAACGCAAGTGGGCGCGCGAGCTCGACTACCGCCTGATCAAGGAGCTGTGGGCCTTCGAGGGCCGGCGCATCGCCGTGCGCTTCGCCTATGAATGGCGGGACGACGCCGGCAACTGGTACCGCAGCCACGGCAACGAGAACTGGGAGTTCGACGACAACGGCCTGATGACGCATCGCCACGCGAGCATCAACGATCAACCGATCCCGGCCGCGGACCGGAAGTTCCACTGGCCGCAGGGCCGCCGCCCGGACGACCATCCGGGCTTGAGCGACCTGGGGCTGTGAGTCCGGCGGGGCGCGGCGCTCAGGCGTCCGGATCCAGCTCCGGCACCACCACCGCGCCCAGCACCACCCGCCGCATCGCGCCGCCGAAGCAGGTGATCGCGCCGCAGCCGACCATGACGGACAGCATCAGCATGAAGTCGAGCTTCGGCGCCGGGCAGGTCTGCGCCAGGCTGGCCCAGGCCAGCCCCCCGCATTGCTGGTGCAGGATTCCGACCGCCACGGCCGCCTGCACGACGGCGCGCAACAGCCAGGACGTCGCGGCGTCGTAGGTGCCACGCTTCCAGAAATGCAGGCTGGCCAGCAGCACGAGCAGGCCACCGACCAGCAGCGTGCGCAGCGCCTGGCCATCGCCGATCCAATGCGCCACCGCCAGCAGCAGCACCAGGTTCACCGCGCCGCCGGCGGCATTGGCCCAGATCGTTCGTGTCATGGTTCTCCTCCCTGTTGTTGGCGGCGATTCTTCCTCAAGCGCGGGGACTGATCCACCGTTCAGCGGGCGCCGCCCTGAGCCCGCCACTCGCTCGGCGACTTGCCGGTCTGACGCGCGAAGAAGCGCGTGAAGTAGGCCGGATCGGCGAAGCCCAGACCGTCGGCGATCTGTCGCACCATCAGGTGGGTGTAGCCGAGCTCGCGCTTGGCCTCGAGCAGCAAGCGCTCGTGCAGCACCGCGAGCGCCGAGCAGCCGAGGTGCCGACGACACAGGCGGTTCAACTGCGCGGGCGTGATGCCCAGCGGCCGCGCCAGCGCGGCGACCGTGGGCTGCCGCCGGAAATGCTGCTCCACCTGCTCGCGGAAGCGCGTCAGATGCTGCATCGCGCGGCCATCCGCCTGCGTCGTCGACCTCGGACGATCCAGGCGGGCGGCCTGAGTGACCAGCAGGGCGACCGCGTGATCCAGCGCGGGCCCGCGCCACGCACCGTCGCCGGCGTAGTCCTCGCGCAGCCCGTGGGCGACGGCGAACAGCAACCGCGTGACCGTCGCGCCGCGGTCCAGCGCGACCAGGCGCGCCTGGTCCAGGCTGTCGAGCAGATCCGGCACATGGTCGAGAAGCTCCCGCAGCCGGGACTGGTCCAGCGTGATCACCAGCCCCTCGGTCTCCGGCGCGAAGCGAAAGCCATGGACCGCCTGCGCGGGCACCCACACGAGCGCGGGCGCGCGCAGCACGACCTCGTCCTCATCCATCCGCGCGGTGACCCGGCCGCGCTCGATCAGCAGGAGCTGCACCAGCACACCATGGCGGTGCGGCTGGATTTCCCAATTGTGCAAGCGGCTGCGGTCCGCGATCGATTCGAGGTGCAGCCCGTCCAGCGTCGATCGCCGGCCCGCCTCGCCATAGAGGGCATACACGGGGGGACGGGGTCGTCCCCGGCGCGTCTCGGGGGCTCGGTCGTTTCCGGACATGGGTTCCGATTGTGCAAGCCGGTGTCGGTCGCGTCCATGCGCGATCACCCGCCCCGCTCGTAGTCTTCCGTCCATCGGAGACAAGCCGGCTCACCGGCACAGCGGCCTCAGGCCCCAAGCCCATGAAGACCTTGCGAACCCAAGTGCTGATCGTCGGTGCCGGACCGTCCGGGCTGCTGCTCGGCCAACTGCTGCACCGCGCCGGCATCGACACGCTGATCCTCGAGCGCCAGAGCGGCGAGCACGTGCTGACGCGCATCCGGGCCGGCGTGCTGGAGCCGGGCACCGCCGAGCTGATGGACGAGGCCGGAGTCGGCGCGCGGCTGCGGGCGGAGGGCCTGGTCCATGACGGGTTCGCGCTCGCCATCGACGGCGTGAGGCATCGGATCGATCTGCGGGCGCTCACCGGCGGGCGGAGCGTGCTGGTCTACGGGCAGACCGAAGTCACCCGGGACCTCATGTCGGCGCGCGCCGAGGCCGGCCTGCCCACGCTCTACGACGCCGCCGAGGTCCGCATCGCCGACTTCGACACCGAGCGTCCGCACGCGCACTGCGTCGTGAACGGGGCAGCGATCCGGATCGATGCCGACTTCATCGCGGGTTGCGACGGTTTCCATGGGGTGTGCCGCGCCAGCGTCCCCGCCGACGCCCTGCGCCTCTTCGAGAAGGTCTATCCCTTCGGCTGGCTCGGGCTCCTGAGCGACACGCCGCCCGTGTCCGACGAGCTCATCTACGGTCGCCACCCGCGCGGCTTCACGCTCTGCAGCATGCGGTCGCCGACGCGCAGCCGCTACTACCTGCAGGTGCCGCTGACCGAGCGGGTCCAGCACTGGAGCGACGATCGATTCTGGGAGGAACTGCGGCGGCGCCTCGACCCCGAGGCGGCGGATCGCCTCGTCACGGGGCCCTCGCTGGAGAAGAGCATCGCGCCGCTGCGCAGCTTCGTCGCGGAGCCGATGCGCTTCGGTCGACTGTTCCTCGCCGGGGACGCGGCGCACATCGTGCCGCCGACGGGGGCCAAGGGCTTGAACCTCGCGGCCTCGGATGTGCGCTATCTCTCGCAGGCGCTCATCGAGCACTACCGCGAGCGCAGCCAGGCCGGCATCGACCACTACTCGTCACGATGCCTCTCCCGCGTCTGGAAGGCGGAGCGCTTCTCGTGGTGGCTCACCAGCCTCATGCACAACGTCGATCAGGAGCCGGCGTTCCAGGCGCGGCTGCAGCAGGCGGAGCTCGACTACGTCCTCGGCTCGGAAGCGGCCCTGCGTGTGCTCGCGGAGAACTACGTCGGGTTGCCGGTTTAGGTGGCCTGCGACCAGCCCCCGATCACCCCTCGATGAGTCCCAGGAAGTGATCCAGGATCACGAAGTGGTCCTCGAAGCACTGCGACTCCATCGCGGGCAGCTCGTCACGGTGGAACCAGCGCGCCTCCTTGACGTCGTCGCTGCCCAGCACCTCGGGCAGCATGGCCATCTCCGGGAACTTGAAGTGGTGCGCCATCGTGATCAGGCGCCCGCGCGCGCTGCGCAGCGGATCCTCGAAGGTCGCGACCTCATGCAGTGCCGCGAGGATGGACGCGGGCAGCAACGGGAACTGCGTCTCCTCGATGAGCTCCCGGATCGCGCAGGCGACCAGTTTCTCGCCCCGCTCCAGGTGGCCGCCGGGCACCGCCCACAGGTCTTCCCCGAACGGGCCCTTGCGCCGCACCAGCAGCACCTGATCACCGGCGGTGACCACCGCGTCCCCCGTCATGTAGGCGACGGCGGTGTACTTGCGGCGATAGGCCGCGACCGCGGCGTGCTCGGCCTGCCGACGCAGGTACTCGGGCAGGCGGCTCCAGGCCTGCAACCACGCCCGCACCGGCGCGCTCACGTAGGGCGCCATCACGGTGAGCGCGGCGTCCGCGTCCTCCGCCTCGAAGAAGACATTGCGCATGGCCGTCGCATCCACGTCGGCGAGTCGCGCCACGAGATGCTGGCGCCAGCGCGGGAAGTTGCTCAGGTAGTAGCTGGTGTGATCCTTCTGATGGCCGACCAGCACGATGTCCGCCTGCTCGCCGGCCAGCGCGGTCACGCCGAAGGCGACCGCGGCGTTCCAGCGCTTGTCGTCGAAGTAGTCGCGCACGGGCAGGAAGTGCAAGCGCGCCTGCTGGTCGGGCGTCATGTTGGCCAGCAGCATCTGCCGGCGCTCCTCGTGCAGGAAGGGATTGCGCGGATCGCGCGACCGGTAGGACGAGCCCAGCACCGCGATCACCTCGTCCGCGACGGCGAAGGCGGCCTGGAACAGCGCCTCCTGCCCCCGATGCACCAGCTGCCACCGGCCCACCACCACGGCGATGGTCTTGCGGGTCTTGGCGATCATGCGGAGTCCTTTCGATTCGATGAAGAGAGGCGCGACGGCCGGCCACCGGGGCCTCGTGGCCTCGTGGCCTCGTGGCCTCTTGGCCGTCTGGCCGCGACGTCAATAGTGCTTCGCCGCGATCGGCAGCTGACGGCCGCTGCCGAAGGCCCGCCCGCGCAACCGGATGATGGGCGGCGCCTGGCGGCGCTTGTACTCGCTGCGCGCGATCATGCCCTTGACCCGGACGATCAGCGCCTGACCTTCGTCGCCCCGGTCCTCGCCCGACCGCGCGTCCGGTCCGGCATCCAGCGCCGCGACGGCCGCCTGGGCCGCGGCCCGCTCCTGCGGGGCAAGCCGCTCTCCCTCGATCAGCAGCTTGAGCACCTCGTCCAGCAGCTCGTAGGGCGGCAGGCTGTCGGTGTCGCGCTGATCGGGGGCCAGCTCGGCGCTCGGCGGCTTGTCCAGGATCGCGGCGGGAATCAGCGCGCGGCCCGCCGCGGCGTTGAGGTGTCGACCGAGCGCGAAGACCTCCGTCTTGTAGAGATCGCCGATCAGCCCCAGGCCCCCGTTGGTGTCGCCGTAGAGCGTGCAGTAGCCCACTGCGATCTCGCTCTTGTTGCCGGTGGTCAGCAACAGGTGACCCCGCGCGTTGGACACGGTCATCAGCAAGGTGCCCCGCACGCGCGCCTGCAGGTTCTCCAGCGCCAGCCCCGACGGCCGCAGCGCGAGCGTGCTGGCCGCCATCGTGTCGCCGACCTGCCGGACGACGTCCTCAATGGGACAGACCTCGAGCGCGATGCCCAGCTGCTCGCACAACGCGCGGGAGTCGTCGACGCTGCCGGACGACGAGAAGCGCGACGGCATGGTGATGGCGAGCACCCGATCCGCCCCCAGGGCCTCGACCGCGAGCGCCAGGGTCAGCGCCGAGTCGATGCCACCGGAGCAGCCCACCACCACGCGCTCGAAGCCGCAGCGACGGGCGTAGTCGCGCAGGCCGAGCACGATCTGCCGGCGCTGGAACTCGGGCGTCGACAGGCCGTCCGCGGCGGGCGGAATCGGCAGCACACCGCCCTCGCGCGACGAGAACACGCCGCGATCGGTCTCGAAGCGCAGGGTGGTCAGGTCGGACTCGAAGCGGGCGGCCTCGAAGACGACACCGGGCTCGGGCTCCATCGCGAAGGAGGCGCCGTCGTAGACCAGCTGATCGTGTCCGCCGACCTGGTTGACGAAGACCAGCGGCAGGCGATGCCGCCAGGACGCGGCCCGGAAGACCTGGTGCCGCAGGTCGCGCTTGCCGATCTGGCTGGGGCTGGCGTTGATGGACACGACGAGGTCGGGCGCCGCGTCGGCCAGTCGCTGGAAGGGATTGACGGCGTAGTCCTTGCCCTCGTCGTTCCAGCCGTCCTCGCAGATCATGAAGCCGACCTGCGTGCCGGCGATGCGCAGCACGCGGGCGACGTCGGGGCCGGGCTCGAAGTGGCGGCGTTCGTCGAAGACGTTGTAGGTCGGGAGCAGCTGCTTGTGATAGTCGAGCAGCACCTCGCCGTCGCGGATCACCAGCAGGGAGTTGCGATAGGCCTTGCCCGGACCGTCGTGCCGCGTGGGCACGCCGACGACCCAGTGCAGCGAGGACACCTCGCGCGTCGCCGTCAGCAGGTCCGCGAGCGCGACGTCCAGCCGGCGCTGGAAGTCCTCGTCGTCGAGGAGGTCGGCCGGGTAGTAGCCGGTGAGCGAGAGTTCCGGGAAGACGACCAGGTCGGCACCGTCGAGCCGCGCGCGGCGCGCCGCCTCCAGATGCAGTGCGAGATTGCCGTCGAGGTCGCCGATGGTCGGGTTGATCTGGGCGATGGTGAGATTGAGCATGACTTCACTCCGGTTGGAAGACCCTCACCCCTGCCCTCTCCCGCAAGCGGGAGAGGGAGTCGAGGTCGGCGCAGTGCGGGGGACCGGTCGCAGGTTGTCAGGGTCAGTGCAGTGCGGGGACCGATCGCAACTTGTCGGGGTCGGCGCGCTGCGGGGGGCGGTCGCGGGTTGTCGAGGTCGGCGCGGTGCGGGGGGCTGTGGCGGGTTGTCGGGGTCAGCGAACGGCGAAGACCTGCCGCAGGTAGTTCAGGAAGGTCTCGTCGTCGCACAGCGTCTTGCCCGGGGCGTCGGAGAGCTTGGCGACCGGCTGGGCGTTGCAGGCCACCAGCTTCATGACGATGTTGAGCGGCTTGGGCCCCAGGTCGTTGGTGAGGTGGGTGCCGATGCCGAAGCCCACCGGCACGCGCGTGGCGAAGTGCGTGTGCAGCCGGAAGGCCTCGTCGGCGTCGAGTCCGTCGCTGAACACCAGGCGCTTGGTCCGCGCGTCGATGCGCAGCCGGGCATAGTGCGCCAGCGCCTTCTCGCCCCAGACCATCGGATCGCCGCTGTCGTGGCGCAGGCCGTCGAAGAGCTTGGCGAAGTACAGGTCGAAGTCGGCGAGGAAGGCCTCCATGCCGATCACGTCGGTCAGCGCGATGCCCAGGTCGCCTCGGTACTCCTGCACCCAGCCCTCGAGCGCCGCGTGTTGCGACAACCGCAGCTGCACGCCCACCGCCTGGTAGGTCTGCAGGTACTCGTGGGCCATCGTGCCGATCGGGATCAGGCCATGCCGGCGGGCAAGCGCCACGTTGGACGTCCCCTTGATGCACTCGGGGATCTCGCGCTTGAGCGTGCCGACGACCTCGTCATGCCACTCGCCCGAGAAGCGCCGGCGCAGGCCGAAGTCGAAGAACTCGAAGGGGCAGGCCTCGGCGCCCAGCGTGGCGGGCACGCCGGCCGCGTAGTCGCGCAGGCGGGCGACCTTCGCGGCCAGACGCCGGCGACCTTCGGCCAGGACGGCCTCGCGGCGATCGGCGCAGAGCCGGCGGAAGTAAAGCTCGTTGACGATCGCCAGCACGAAGATCTCGAAGCCCATCACGTGGACCTGCGGACCCTTGGCGACGATCACCAGTTGGCCCTGCTCCGCGCCCTCGCCCGGCCTCGCCTCGATGAAGCGGCGCTGGAAGCGGAAGATGCGCAGGAAGTCGATGAAATCGGACTTCATGAAGCGCAGACCGCCGAGGTAGGCCAGCTCGTCGTCGCTGAAGCTCAGCGTGCAGAGGTGGTCGAGCTCCGCGTTGACCGCGTCGCTCAGCTCGCTCAATGGGAAGGCCGGCTCGTTGCGGCAGACGAAGCGGTACTCGGCGTCGTTGGCGGGGAAGGCATGCAGCAGGGTCTGCCACATGGTGAACTTGTAGAGATCCGTCTCGAGCAGCGACCGGATCACGGGAACAGGCGCGGGAGCCGGTGCGCGGGCCGGAGCCGTGGCCTTGGAGGGGGCAGGAACGGGATCGGAGGTCATGGTGTGGTCCTCCACTCAGGCCGACAGCAGGCCGAGCACCTGCGCCGCGCTCAAGGTCCTGACGCCCAGCGCCCTCGCCCGCTCGACGAAGGCGGTCGCTCCGGCCTCGAAGCCACCGACCGGGCTCATCGCGTCCTCGATCAGCACGACGCGGGCCAGCCGCTCGGCGCTCATCTCGGCGAAGAGGTCGTCGGCGGTCGCCGCGACACAGTGGCTGCTGGCCTCGCCGGCGATGAAGGTCAGGCCGGCGAAATCGACGATGCGATCCACCAGCGCGCGGTTGGTCTGGGTGCGCGGGTCGCCGTCGACGGGCACCTCGGCGCGGACGGCGCTGTACTGCTCGGTCATCGGGTTCAGGCCCTTGAGGATCTTCTCCACCGGCCGCAGCATCGCGGCCTCCCAGCGCGCCAGCGCGGCGGCGAGGTCCGCGTGGATGTTGTGGCCCCAGGTGCCGACCACGCAGTGCGTCGACCAGACCATCAGCACGTACTTCCTGGGGCTGGCTTCCAGCGCGTCCAGATAGGCGAGTACCTGCGGGAGCAGCGCCGCGTCACGCGGCACGAAGCGGCCGGCGCGCACGTCGGCCGCGGTGATGGGCGTGAAGGGATGGACCGCTCCGCCCGCGCCGTCGACCGGGCCGGTGCGCCAGAAGGCGGGACGCTCGATGGCGTAGACGGGGTGGGAGTCGAGGGTGACGACGATGTCGGTGAAGGCCGCGCCGGCTTGATCGAGCAGCTCGGCGAGACGCTTCATGTCGGCGTCGGCGCCGGTGACGGGCAGCGCGGCGCCGGGGATGTCGCAGAAGTCGTTCTGCGGATCGACGATCAAGAGCTGGGCTTGAGGACGGGGGCTCATCTTCGGACTCCTTCTTTCGGTGCGTGGCGCCAGCATAGCCGACTTCGTGCTTGTTTGCACTAAGTAGCTGAAAGGAATTCGAGATGAAATGCAACCGGATGCACCGCGCCCGTCGCCCAGGGCTTCCCCTCTCCCGCTGCGCGGGAGAGGGGCGGGGGTGAGGGCGGTCGAGTGGCAGCGAGCCCGTTGACCTGCCCGATCGCCCCGACCCATAATTCGTGCCCCTTCGCACTAAGGCTTCCGCCCTTCGCACCGTGGACTTCGAGCGCCCCATCGTCACCGTCGACATCGTCCTGCTGACGCTGATCGACGGCCGGCTGCACGCCGGCCTGGCGAAGCGCGACCGCGAGCCGGCGCTGGACGCCTGGACCCTGCCTGGCGGCTGGGTCCGCACCGACACGGACCACGACGCCGACGAGGCCGCCGCCCGGATCCTGCGTGACAAGGCGGGGCTCGTCTCCCCCTACCTCGAGCAGCTGCGCACCTTCTCCGGCCAGCACCGCGACTCCCGCGGCTGGTCCTTGTCCATCGGCTACTACGCCGTGGTGCCGGGTCTTGCCTCCGGCGACAGCCGGGGCCTCTCCGCGGTGTCGCTGCAGACCGAGCGCTTCCGCTGGAGTCCCGTCGACAGCCTCCGCTCGCTGCCCTTCGACCACCTGGAGATCCTCCGCACGGCCGTCGCGCGGGTGCGGTCGAAGACGCTCTACTCCTCCCTGCCCGTGCACCTGATGCCGGCCGAGTTCACCCTCGGCCAGTTGCAGCAGACCTACGAGCAGGTGCTCGATTCCACGCTGGACAAGCGCGGCTTCCGTCGCCGCATCGAGGAGCTGGACGTGATCGAGGAGATCCCCGGCGCCTTCACCAGCGGCGGGCACCGGCCGGCGCAGCTCTACCGCCGCAAGCCGCATGGCGCGGCCCTGAAGACGGCGGCGAGCAACCTGGCGATCGGCTGACCGGCGAAGAGGCTGACCGGCGTCACGCCGGCCCGGTCACCGCCCCGGCCCGCGGATCGGACCCGCACGAGCGGCGCCACCTCTCGTCCAAGCCGCCTCAGCCCCGATCGATGTAGCCGAAGGTCCCGTGGTCGCGGATCTCCTCCGCGGCCTGGCGCGCGGCCTTCATCGCATGGCGGAACAGCGACGTCGCCACGCTCACGCGCCGCACGCCGGCCTCGCCCAGCGCCGCCAGGCTGTAGCTCTTGCCCGGCACGCCGTTCATGAAGTTGACCGGCTTGCTCACCGACGCGCAGACCCGGCGCACCGCGTCCAGGTCCGGCAGCAGCGGCGCGAACAGCACGTCCGCCCCCGCCCGCTCGTAGGCCTGCAGGCGGCGGATGGTGTCGTCGAGATCGGGCACGCCCTGGAAGAAGTTCTCCGACCGCGCGGTCACGGTGAAGGGGAAAGGCAGTCGACGCGCCGCCTCGACGGCCGCCGCCACGCGCGCGACCGACAGCTCGAAGTCGAAGATCGGCGGGCCATCGGAGCCGCCGGTCGAGTCCTCGATGGAGCCCCCCACCGCGCCGGCCGCCGCGGCCAGGCGGATGGTCTCGGCGCAGTCCTCGGGGCTGACGCCGAAGCCGTTGCCCAGGTCCGCGCTGATGGGCAGCGCGCTCACGCCGACCAGCATGCGGATGTGCGCCATCTTCTCGTCGCGGGTCAGTTGACCGTCGCGCTTGCCGACCACCTCGGCGGCGGCGGCGCTGGAGGTCGCCAGCGCCAGGAAGCCGGTGGTCTCCAGCATGCGGGCCGAGGCCGCGTCCCAGGCATTGGCGATGACGAAGGGCTCGGTGCGGTCATGCAGGGCGCGCAGCGCGACGGCCTTGCCGGCCTGGGTGGCGGGAGCAGTGCTCATGGGGATCCTCAGGGTGGTCCGGGGTGAATGGGTCGGCGGATCCTAGGCGGGCCTCCTGCCGCTGTCTGGCAGGAATCGGACTTCTCCCTCTTCGCGTCAGGCCCGACACGACCGCGCCGGGCGCCGCCCGACCTCCCTCGCCCGACCCGCCCGCTACCTCCAACGGGGTGGCGCCGCCGCCACGCTCGCGGGGGATTTACCCCCTGCACCGCCCTCGGCGCGCGCCCAGCGCACCAAATTGCCCTTCAACTTGTTGCGATCAATTCGCATTTGATAACGTGTCGCGTTTCGCGGATTCGCCAGCCCCTCCGCCGGGCCGGCGTCGCTTGGCCGGAGGCACTCCCCCCTGCCTTCGGCCCCACCTCCTCCCTCCTGATCTCCGGTACCCCGGCCCACGTCCATGTCGTCCACCGCCTTCCGCGCCGCCACGCCGCGCCTGACCCTGGTTTCCCTGTCCGTGCTGAGCCTGCTGGCGCCGCTGTCGGCCCGTGCGCAGTCCGCCGAGGCCAAGCCCGCGCCGTCCGGCGCCGCCACGGCGTCCACCCAGGTCGCCGTCGCCGATGCCACGCAGAAGAAGCTGCTGGACGAGGTCGTGGTCAGCGGCGAGCGCAAGAAGACCTTCGCGCCGGAGACCGTGCGCGTGGGCGCCTTCCGCGACCAGGACCCGCTGGACGTCCCGTTGACCAACGCCGTGATGTCGCGCGAGCTGCTGGACGCGCAGGGCGCGCAAGGGCTGTTCGACGCGCTGAAGAACACCGCCGGCGTGACCCGCTCGCAGGTGAGCGGCTCCACCTACGACAACCTGTCCATCCGCGGCATCGTGGTCGAGAACCGCGGCAACTACCGCCTCAACGGCAGCCTGCCCATCGTCAACCTGATCGACATCCCGCTCGAGAACAAGGAGCAGGTCGAGGTGCTGAAGGGCGCCTCGTCGATGTACTACGGGATGGTGCCGCCCTCGGGCATCGTCAACTTCGTGACCAAGCGCGCCGGTCCCAAGCCGGTGACCTCGCTGACGACGACGATCAACGACCACGGCGGCGTCAAGACCCACGTCGACATCGGCCGCCGCTTCGGCACCGACGACAGCATGGGCCTGCGCGTCAACGCCGCAGCGGGCAAGGAAGAGACCGGCATCGACCGCTACAAGGGCGACCGCAACCTGGTCACGCTGGCCTACGACTGGCGCGCCACGCCGTGGGCCAACTTCAAGGTCGATCTGGAGCGCTACCGCAAGAACGTCAGCGAGCAGGCCGGCATCCAGCTGCCCGCCGCGGTGAACGGCGTGATCACCCTGCCGCGCGTGCCCGACAACAAGACCAACCTGGCCGGCGACTGGGCCCGCTACGACGCGCACGCCACGAACGCGCTGGTGCGCGGCGACTTCGCCGTCAACGACAACTGGGTCGTCAGCCTGGAGACCGGCCGCGCCAAGACCGATCGCGACCGCAACTTCTCGACCTTCCAGAACTACAACAAGGACACCGGCGCGGGCACGCTGAGCACCACGGTGCTCAAGGGCCAGGCCTACACGAACACCAACCACCGCGTCGAGGCGATCGGCCGCTTCGACACGCTGGGCCTGTCGCACGAGCTGACCCTGGGCGCCAGCTACAACCGCCGCGAGTCGGCGGGCTGGCAGTCCGCCGTCGTGACCGCGTCGCAGAACCTGTACGCGCCCGTCGACGTCGCGCCGGTCAGCCCCACGCTCAAGCAGGCGGGCTACCCGTCGGAGATCCGCGACCGCGGCCTGTACGTCTTCGACCGCGTCGCCATCGGCGAGCAGTGGCAGGTCCTGGCCGGCCTGCGCAAGACCGACTACCGCAGCCTGGCGACCAACCCCAGCGCGCCGACGACCGTCTTCAAGGCCGACAAGGTCACGCCCAACTTCTCGCTGATGTGGAAGCCGATGAAGGATCTGAGCGTCTACGGCTCGGTGCTGCGCGGCCTGGAGGAGACCGGCACCGCGCCGCTGAGCGCGAGCAACGCCGGCGAAGTGCTCGCCCCCGCCGTCAGCAAGCAGCATGAGCTGGGCGTGAAGGCGCGCGTGGGCTCGGTGCTGCTGCAGACCGCGGCCTTCCAGATCGAGCGCGCGCTGACCACCACGGTCAACGGCGTCTACCAGGTGGGCGGCCAGTCGCGCTACCGCGGCATCGAGTTCTCGGCCAGCGGCGAGATCGGCCGCGACTTCGCGGTGGTGGCCTCGGCCACGGTGCTGGACGCGGAGATCACGCGCGTGGGCACGACCAATCCGCTGGAGCTGGGCAAGACGCCGGAGAACACGCCCAAGAACACGCTGAGCCTGTTCGGCGAGTACCGCGTGCCGATGGTGCCGGGACTTGCGCTGAACGCCGGCGTGTACCACGTGGGCAAGCGCGCGGTGAACAACGCCAACCAGGGCTGGATCGACGCCTACGAGACGCTGTCGCTGGGCGCGCGTTACGCCACGACGGTGCTGGGCAAGCCGCTCAGCCTGCAGGCCAACCTGGACAACGCCACCAACAAGGACTACTGGAGCACCGCCGGCAACAACCTGCTGGGCGTCGGCGCGCCGCGCACCCTGCGCGTGACGGCCAAGGTGGACTTCTGAGCATGGCGCTGGCCAAGGCCCGCAAGGTCTGGATGTGGCTGCACCGGTGGGTCGGGCTGACGCTCGGCCTGCTGCTGGCGGCCGCCGCGTTGCTGGGCGCCCTGATGACGGTGCTGCGGCCGCTGGACGAGGCCCTGCATCCCGCGCTGTTCCGAGCGCCGGCGCACGCGGTCGGGGCTCCGGTGGCGCAGGTCGATCCGGGCGCGCGGACCGCGATGGCCGGGGCGGCGGCGACCGCGTCGGCCTCGCCCTCCGCCGCCGAGGCGGCACCGCTGGAGACGCTGCGCCGCCGCATCGCGGCGGAGTTCGGTCCTCAGTCGACGATGACGCTGCGCCCGCCGCGCGAGGACGGCGAGTCCCTGCGCGTGCTGGTGCGGGGGCCGGCCTGGGAAGGCACGCTCTACCTCGACCCGGCGACGCTGGCCGAGCTCGGCCGCCGAGGTGAGACCGACGGCGCCGCCAACCTCGTCTTCGAGCTGCACAGCGCGCTCCTGCTGGGCGACACCGGCAAGGCCGTGCTGGCGTTCACCTCGCTGGCCTACCTGGCGCTGCTGGTGACCGGCCTGGTCCTGTGGTGGCCGACGACACGCGCGCAGTGGAGGCACGCCTTCAAGCTCAAGCTCGACAAGGGCGCGACGCGCGGCCTGTTCGATCTGCACCGCTTCGGCGGGGCGGTGCTGGGCCTGCTGGTGGCGGTGGCCGTGGCCAGCGGCGCCTGGATGGCCTATCGGCCGATCGGCGGCTGGGTCAACGCGATGGTGGGCGACGCCGCCACCAAGCCGCCCAAGGTCGGCAAGGACCATGGCGAGCGGGTAACGCTGGATGCGATGGTCGCGCAGGCGCGGGCGCGCTGGCCCGAAGGGCAGATCGGTTACGTGCAGTTGGCCGCGAGCGACGGCAAGCCGGTGCGCATCCGCTTCAAGCTGCCGGGCGACCCGCATCCCAACGGCTTGTCGTCGATCTGGATGCATCCGGTCGACGGGCATGTGCTGGGGCAGCAACGGCTGGAGCAGCTGGATCTGGCCACGCGGTCGACGGCCTGGATCTATCCGTTGCACGCGGGAGAACTGTTCGGGACGGCGAATCGCGTGGTGACCGGGGTCGTGGGGCTGGTGCTCTTCGGAATGGGGGTCACGGGCACGTGGCTGTGGTGGCGCCGGCGGCGCTGAAGCAGCAGCCCGAAGACCCTCACCCCTGCCCTCTCCCGCAAGCGGGAGAGGGGGTCGACCGCTCAGGCGTTCTCATGGGGTGAATGCTCGGTGCCTCATGGCTCCCTCGCCCGCGGCGAGAGGGATCGACGCCGCCCGGGCGCTCTCGTGGCAAGAACGCGCGGTGCCTCATGGCTCCCTCGCCAACGGCGAGAGGGATCGACACCGCCCGGGCGCTCTCGTGGCAAGAACGCGCGGTGCCTCATGGCTCCCTCGCCCGCTTGCGGGAGAGGGCGGGGGTGAGGGTCTTCGAGCTGCCACGAGCAGCAATGATCCCGTCTTCATGGCAACCGTCGAGGCGGTCCAAGTTACGGCACCGCTTGCGGTAGTCGCTACCGCGGCGCCGTGCAGGCGGCAGGTCCGCCTAGCCTGCGAGCCGCATCGTTCCGAGGGGTGATCGCGCGCCACCGTCGCGCCGCCTTCGCGCCTGTGCGCCACCGCACGGTCAATCTCACGTCGATCCTCGGCCCCCATGCCGGCCAGCCTCCGACGCGCGCCCCGCGTGGCCGCGTCCGCCGGCCGGCATCGAGATCGGCATCGGCACCGCCATCGGCATCTTTTTCCGGCGCTCCGACCGCCAGGGCAAGACCCGGCCCCGGTGCCTTGCCGCGGCGTCCCCCGCGGTGGCGACGGTGCCGAGACGAGGTGGGAACCTCGCATGCCCCCGGCCCTGCATCACCGCTGACGAACCCGATTGCGCCGGAGCGCCCGACTCGATGCCGCTGTACCACCTGCCGCCCGCCCCGACTCCTTCCCTTCCACACGCCGCCGGCCCGTCGCCGGTCACCGGGGCCACGCCGCCGACGGGTCCCGCGCCGATCCCCGGGACCTGGTCGTCCCGCGCGACCGATGCGCCCGGCCCGGCCGGGCCGTCGAACGGTGCCGCCTACGCCGGCCCGGAGCGGCGCGCCGCGACCCGGGCCGCGAACGGCGACCTGTACCGCTGGTCACGCCACTCGCCCGTCGTCCCGCTGCTGCTGGACTGGCTGCACGAGAGCGACGCCGTGGTCCGCGCCCTCGGTCCGGCGATGTGGCGCCATTTCGCGATGCACGTGATGCAGCACGCCAGTTCCCGGGACCTGCGCGCGATGGGGTTGACCGAGGCGCCGTCCGCGCGCGTCTGGACCTCCTGGCCGGCCTGGCGCCGCGCGGGATTCCGCGTCGCCGACGCGCCGGGACGGCTGCATCGCGCGGTCATCTGGTGGGAGGACGGCGATGACGACGCCGATCCCGACGCCATCGCCGCCGCGGACTTCCGTCCCCCGTACGGCGCCGCGCTGTGGCTGGACGGTCGGCTGCTGCCCTATCCGCAGGAGCTCACCTTCGGCGCGTCCATCGCCGGATCCGGCGACTGGATCGACGACCGCTACCTGGTCATCGACGTCGACGGCCCGCCCGAGCACCCCGACTACGTCGAGGAGAAGGCCAACGGCGGCGGCTCGGTGCTGAGCCTGCTGGTCGTCGACGCGCGCCATCGCAGCTGCCATCTGCTCAATCCGCGCGCCCACGAGCCCTGGCTGCGTCCCCGCGTGACCGCCCAGCGCGGACGCTGGCGCATCGACCCCGGCGCCGGCGAGGCGGGGCCGATCCGCCTGATGACGCCGGCCGACCTGCCGCCGCCGTCCATCCCCTCGGACCTCCCGGTCGAGGAGGCCGAGCCGCGCTCGCTCGCCCCGGCCTGGCGCCACGTCGTCGATGCGTGGAATGCCGACCAGGACCGCCTGGTGTGCCAGCTCGGCGAGTGGAACTACGAGCTGGCGCTGGACAGCTTCCGCGAGGCCGCCTTCCGGGGCTAGCGCGATGCGCCGTCCCGATACCTCCGTCCGCTGTCGCCATCCGATGCCACCGTCCGATGCCGCCGCGTGCGAGCCTCCGCCCCGCGGCCCCTCGTTCCGGCGACAGGCCTTGGCGGGCCCTCGGTGATGCTGTCGCGCTCGCGCCGCCCTTGGCCGACATACTCGACCGCTTGCCCCCTTCGCCGGCCTGAGCCGGGCCTCGATGACCATGACCCTGCGACATGAGTGCTCCCCGCGCGGCCCCGGCCGCACCGGCCTGATCGCCGTGATCGGCATGACCCTGCACACGCTCGCCGCGAGCGCGACGAACGCGCCGGCACCGGCCAAGCCCGTCTTCCCCACGCGGCTGCAATGCGCGCCCGACGACCTGAACCACGCGTCCGTCAGCGTCGACGCGGCGGGCGTGCCGGTGCAGGCCTCGATCTATCTGGCCGCGGGCACGCACGAATGCGGCCTGACCACCACGGGCGCCGCGCTCGCGCAGCCCGACGGCGCCTGGCGTTTCGAATGGCGCGACCAGGATCAGGGCGACCAGCGCTATCGCCTCACCGTGCGGCGCGCCGGCGCGGACGGCTACACGATCGCGACGGAGCCCCGTCGTTGCGGCACGCTGGCGCTGCCCGCGTCGGTCACGCTGTCGCCGAAGGGCAAGGGCTGCCAGGCCAGCGTCGATCGCGCGCTGGCCTTCGTCCCGTTCTGGCGCGACCTGCGCGAGGCCGTCGCCCGGCGCGACGGCGAACGCCTGCAGCAGCTCGCGCTACCCCAACTGCTCTTCGCCGAGGGGTCCGACCTCATGAAGGCACCGGCGGCCCTGCTGCGCGGCGGCGCGGCCTGCATCGACATCGTGACCACCCCGACCAGCGGCAAGCGGCTGGGGCAATTGCTCAGGACCATCGAGGTGCCGCGTCTGGACGGCCCGCCCTTCGAGTTCGACGGCAAGTCCTCCGTGAGCGTGGACGGCGCGATGACCGCGCTCTGGACCACCGCCGGGTGGCGGATCGAGTCCTTCAACGCCAGCCGCGGCGTGTTCAGCCAATGCGGCCCCAAGGGCTGAGGCCGCCCCGACGATCGCGGATCTCGCGGCGCGGCGGACCCGCGCCGCGTCGGATCGTCCGCCGTTCCGACGCGCCTCAGGGCAACCAGTTGAGCTCGTCGCTGGCGCAGCCCAGCAGCGGCCGGTCGCGCGTGCGCGGGTCGGGGATCGAGAAGTGGTCCGCCCGGTCGTAGTTGACGCTCGAGATCGAGCCGTCGGCCGGCACCACCCGCACCGACTGGCACATCGGCATCGCGCCGGCGACGCCCATCCCCGGATTCACCCCGCGCGTGAGAAAGGCCACCCATTGCCCGTCCGGCGACCAGGTCGCGCCCATCACGTGCTGCGCCACGCCCAGCCGCACGACCTCCGGCGCGGGCCGGGTCAGCGGTCGCACGACACCATCCTCCAGGCCCACCGTGTAGAGCGACCGGAAGTTGATCCGTCCCACCGGCGTGTTCAGCGTCAGCAGCCCCCGACGACCGTCGGGGCTGACGCGCAGCTCCGCGCCCGCCGATCGGATGCCCTCCGGCAAGCGCAGGGGCAGCCGCTGCTGGATGCCCGCGCGCGGCTTGGCGAAGACCAGTTCATCTCCCGCCAGATAGACGTAGCGTCCGTCCGGCAACCAGTCGACCGCCTCCGAATAGGCGTCACGGTCGTAGTCCAGCGGCGAGTCCTCGTCGACCGCTTGCCCGTTCAGCATCTTCACGAACAGCCGGGGTCGGGGCGAGTCCGCGCGCAGCCACCAGTAGCCGAGCAGGAACTGGCCGTCCGGCGACACCCGCACGTTCGCCGAGAAGCGCGGCCGGTCCCCGGTGCCGGCGAAGGGCGAGAGATCCGCCTGGCCGATCTGGACGAAGCGCCGCGGCTCGAGGAAGGCCAGGCTGCCGTACGGGTCGGTGCGCACGAAGGCGCCCGTGAACGCGCTGCCATGCCAATGGTCGGGCCCGCGCCGGCGCGAGAGCGGGCTCACGGGCAGCGGCGTGAGCTTGCCGCTGCGCAGGTCGAACTCCGCATAGGTGTCGGCCCCGTTCGTGCTGAGGAACAGCCGGCCCGTGCGGGGCGCGGCGCGCGGGTTCGCGTCCTCGGCCGCGATGGCCGTGGCCATCGGCCATGCGGCCAGCAGTGCCGCCAGCGCCATCGTCCGATGGCGCGCCTTCCTGATCGGTGTCACGCGCGGGTCTCCCTCGTTGATCACCTCATCTTCGCCTGGGCGTCGACGACTTCGCCACCGCGCGGGGCGCGCCTGGGGTCTTGCCGGTGCCCGATTTCGGGGACGCGCGACGGCGCTTGGCGCCGCTCGCCGCCGTCACCTCGCGACAGCAGGCCATGAACTGCTCGGTCGCGGGCGTCGCCTTGCGCTGGCGCAGCGTCAGCAGCCCCACCGGCGGCAAGTCGATGGGCACGGTCACCGGCAGCGCCTTCGCCAGGCCCTCGGCCTCGAGGTAGCGCGCCACGTTCTCCGCGACGAAGGCCGCCGCGCCGCGCTGGCGCAGGAAGGTCAGCGTGACCAGGAAGGAGGCGCTCTCGATGATGTCGATCGGCGGATCCAGGCGCTCCTGATAGAACATCTGGTTGAGCTTGATCCGCGACGAGGCCCACGGCGGCGGCATCACCCAGGGCACCTTCGCGAGCTCCGCCCAGCCCGGCTTGCGCATCGCGGCCAGCGCGTGATCCGGCCGCACGACGATGCGCATCTGCTCCTCGTAGAGCGGCTCCGTCGCCAGGTCCGGCGAGGCGTAGCCCGGCTCCAGCCGCGCGACGATCACGTCCAGCTCGCCCACCCGCAGCCGCGGCAGCAGGCGCGTGAGGTCGCCCTCCTCGACATAGACCGTCGTCAGCGACGAGCGCTGCTTGAGCCGCTCCACCGCCTGCGCCACCAGCCCTGGCGTCGCCACGACCATGGTCCCCACGCTCACCCGGCCCGCCGCGCCGCTGGCCACGGCGGCGATCTCGTCGCGGGTGCGGGCGTAGTCCGACAGCACCGAGCGCGCGAAGCGCACCACCGCGTCGCCGAAGGGCGTGGGCTCGGTGCCGCGCGTGGAGCGGGTGAAGAGCTCCAGCCCGAACATGCGCTCCACCTCGGCCAAGGACTTGGACACCGCCGGCTGCGTGTGCGAGAGGAACTCCGCCGCGCGGCCCAGATGCCGGAACTGGTCCAGCGCGACCAGCATCTGCAGATGCCGCAGCTTGAGGTTGGAACGGAGGACGCGATCGATCTGGCTCATGGCCGCGAATCTTAGCCACGACGCCCCCTCATGGCTTCCTCCGATACATGCCAAAACCGGCATGAAGGCTGTCGAGTTCTTCAATTGAGGCGAATGAAGCCGCTGCCCACAATCCGGCCACACGAAATGCCCGTGGACCGTCCCGCCTCAATGGCGATCGACGTTCCGCGAGGCCCCGAGCCCATAGAGGCCCCAGCATTGAAGGCCAGGAGACAGAGATGAAGAACTTCCGCATGGACCGCCGTCGCGTCCTGATCGCCGGCGCCGCCGGCCTGGGCGCGAGCGCGCTGACGATGCCCCGCCTCGCCCACGCCGCCGCCTATCCGAGCGAGCGCGCCATCACCTTCATCTGCCCCTGGCCCGCCGGCGGCACCGCCGACATCACCATGCGCGCGCTGTGCCTGGCCGCCGGCAAGGCGCTGGGCCAGACCATCATCATCGAGAACCGCGCCGGCGCCTCCGGCATGCTGGGCACCAAGACGCTGTCCACGGCCAAGCCCGACGGCTACACCATCGGCCAGATTCCCATCTCGGTCACGCGCTTCGCGCAGCTGCGCACCGTGCAGCTGGATCCGCTCAAGGACCTGACCTATCTGGCCCGCGTCAACGGCCAGACCTTCGGCCTGGCCGTGCGCGCCGACTCGCCCTGGAAGACGCTGGCCGACTTCGTCGCCGCCGCCAAGGCCAAGCCCGGCATGCTGACCTACGGCAGCGCCGGCATCGGCGGCGCCACGCACGTCGGCATGGAAGAGTTCAACCTGCTGGCCGGCATTCAGCTCAACCACATCCCCTACAAGGGCGGCGCCCCGGCGCTGCAGGACCTGCTGGGCGGTCAGGTGGACGCGGTGGCCGACTCCAGTTCCTGGGCGCCGCACGTCAAGTCCGGCAAGCTGCGCCTGCTGGTGACCTGGGGCGAGTCCCGGACCAAGGACTTCCCCAGCGTGCCGACGCTCAAGGAGTCCGGCTATCAGTTGGTCGTCGACGCCCCCAACGGCATCGGCGCGCCCAAGGGCATGGACCCGGCCATCGTCGCCAAGCTGCGCGAGGCCTTCCGCAAGGCCGTCACCGATGCCGACTTCCTGGCCACCTGCGACCGCATCGACACGCCGGTGATGTACCTGGACCAGCCCGACTACGAGAAGTACATCGCCGCCACCTACCGCAAGGACACGCAGTTGATCGAGCGCCTGAAGCTGCGCGAACTGCTCGCCAAGGGCTGACGCGACACCTGCCGCGGCAGACGTCATCGCCCCTTCTCCGCCGATCTCATCAGCGATCTCGCCGCTGCCCTCGCCGCCGCCGCCACGCCTCACCAGACCTCCCCGATGACCGCACCCTCCGATTCCACCGTCAGCGCCGCAGGCGCCGCCGGTGCCACCACCTCCGGCGCCGTCGCCGCCGCGCAGGCGGCCATCGCCAGCGCCTCGCCGCTGCTGCGCCTGCACCGCGACGACAACGTGCTGATCGCCCGCCAGGTGCTGACGCTGGGTCAGGAGCTGCCGGAGTTCGGGCTGCGCCTGAAGGCGCAGGTCCCGGCGGGCCACAAGATCGCCGCGCGCCGCATTGCCGAGGGCGAGCCCATCCGCAAGTACAACGCCGTGATCGGCGTGGCCGCGCGCGACATCGAGCCCGGCGACTACGTGCACGCGCACAACATCGCGCTGGTCGAGTTCGACCGCGATCCGGCCTTCGGCGCGGACGTGAAGCCGGTCGACTATCTGCCCGAGGATCAGCGCGCGACCTTCATGGGCATCGTGCGCGCCGACGGCCGCGTGGCGACCCGCAACTTCATCGGCATCCTGGCCTCGGTGAACTGCTCGTCGACGGCGATCAACCGCATCGCCGAGCACTTCACGCCGGAACGGCTCAAGGACTATCCGAACGTCGACGGCGTGGTCGCCTTCGCGCAGACCACCGGCTGCGGCATGTCCTCGCCCAGCCCCCACTTCGACCTGCTGCGCCGCACGATCGCGGGCTATGCCAAGCACCCCAACCTGGGCGGCGCGCTGATCGTCGGCCTGGGCTGCGAGCGCAACCAGGTCGCGGGACTGGTCGAGTCCCAGCACCTGGTGCCCGGCGAGACGCTGCAGACCCTGGTCATGCAGGACACCGGCGGCACCCGCGCCACCATCGAGGCCGGCATCCGCGCGGTCGAGGCGATGCTGCCGCTGGCCAACCGCGTGACGCGCCAGCCGGTCAGCGCGGCCCACCTGAAGATCGGCCTGGAGTGCGGCGGATCGGACGGCTTCTCAGGCATCGGCGCGAATCCCGCGCTGGGCGCGGCGATGGACATCCTGGTGCGCCACGGCGGCACCGCCATCCTGTCCGAGACGCCGGAGATCCACGGCGTCGAATACATGCTCACCCGCCGCGCGGTCAGCCCCGAGGTCGGTCAGAAGCTGCTCGACCGCCTGGCCTGGTGGGAGGACTACACCCGCGGCCACAACGGCCAGTTCAACGGCGTGGTCGGCCCGGGCAACCAGGCCGGCGGTCTGGCCAACATCTTCGAGAAATCGCTGGGCTCCGCGATGAAGGGCGGCACCACGCCGCTGCAGCAGGTCTACGAGTACGCCGAGCCCATCGATGAAGCCGGCTTCGTGTTCATGGATTCGCCGGGCTACGACCCGGTGGCCGTCACCGGCCAGATCGCCAGCGGCGCCAACCTGATCTGCTTCACCACCGGGCGCGGCTCGATGTTCGGCTCCAAGCCGGCGCCGACGATCAAGCTCGCCAGCAACACGCCGATGTTCACGCGCCTCGAGGAGGACATGGACATCAACTGCGGCCAGGTCATCGACGGCACGCTGACCATCGAGGAGATGGGCCAGCAGATCTTCGAGCACATCCTGCGCGCGGCCTCCGGCGAGTCGACCAAGAGCGAGCTGCTCGGTCTGGGCGATCACGAGTTCGTGCCTTGGCACCTGGGCATCGTCAGCTGAGCGGCGTCCAGGCCACGCCACGCCGCAACGACGACGCCCTGACGACCTCGCGCCGACAACACCGCCGCCCCGTCCGCCGCAGTCCGCCCCTCCGCTCCGCCATTCCCCGTTGATCGCGGCCCTCCCCTTCCACCCGCCCTCCTCATGAAGATCCAGAACCACATCGCCGGCCGCTGGTGCGACGCCGCTACGGGCGACCGCTTCCCGGTCGTCGATCCGGCCGACGACAGCCGCATCGCCGAGGTGCCCGACAGCCGCGCCGACGACGCCCGCGCCGCGGTGGACGCCGCGCACGCCGCCTTCCCCGGCTGGCGCGCCGTGCCGGCGAAGCAGCGCGCCGCGATGCTCAAGCGCTGGAACGATCTGATCCTGCGCGACCAGGACCGCCTGGGCGCGTTGATCTCGCAGGAGCAGGGCAAACCGCTGGCCGAAGGCCGCGCCGAGGTCGCCTACGCCGCGAGCTACGTCGAGTGGTTCGCCGAGGAAGCGACCCGCATCAACGGCGAGGTCATTCCCGCGCCGGTGCAGGGCCGCCGCATGCTGGCGCTGCGCGAGCCGGTCGGCGTGGTCGCCGCGATCACGCCCTGGAACTTCCCCGCCGCGATGATCGCCCGCAAGATCGCGCCCGCGCTGGCCGCCGGCTGCACCGTGGTCGCCAAGCCGGCCGAGGACACGCCGCTGACCTCGCTGGCGCTGGTCGATCTGGCCGTCGAGGCCGGTCTGCCGCCGGGCGTGCTCAACATCGTCTGCGCCTCGCGCGAGCGCACGCCGGAAGTCGTCGACGTCTGGCTGGCCGACGACCGGGTGCGCAAGATCACCTTCACCGGCTCGACGCCGGTGGGCAAGCATCTGGCGCGGGAATCGGCTTCGACGCTGAAGAAGCTGTCGCTGGAGCTGGGCGGCAACGCGCCCTTCATCGTCTTTGACGACGCCGACGTGGACGCGGCGGTCGAGGGCCTGATGGCGGCCAAGTTCCGCAACGGCGGCCAGACCTGCGTGTGCCCGAATCGCGTCTTCGCGCAGCACGGCATCCATGACCGCTTCGTCGAGAAGCTGGCCGCGCGCGTGGCGGCGCTCAAGGTCGGCCCGGCCACCCGCGCCGACTCGCAGATCGGTCCGATGATCAACGCCCGCGCGGTCGACAAGATCGAGCGTCATGTGATGGACGCGGTCGAGCGCGGCGCCCTGATCGCGGCCGGCGGACGCCGCATCCGCGACGACGTCGCCGCCGGTCCCAACTACTTCGCCCCGACCGTGCTGACGAACGCGACCACGGCCATGCTGCTTTGGCACGAGGAGACCTTCGGCCCGGTGGTGCCCATCTTCCGCTTCAAGACCGAGGACGAGGTCGTAGCCGCGGCCAACGACACGCCCTTCGGGCTGGCCGCCTACTTCTACACCCGCGACTTCGCGCGCGCCTGGCGCGTCGCCGATGCGCTGGAGAGCGGCATCGTCGGTCTGAACGAAGGCGCCATCGCGGCCGAGGCCGCGCCCTTCGGCGGTGTCAAGGAATCGGGCTACGGCCGCGAGGGCTCCACCCACGGCCTGGAGGACTACCTCCACATCAAGTACGTCTGCCAGGGCGGTCTGTCCTGATCGGGCGGCTCCGCCACGCAGGACGCATCGACCGGTCCCTCACGGGCCGGCCATCGAGAGGACGACGATGAACTTCACCAACACCTTCAAACAGGCGCTCCAGGCCGGCCGGCCGCAGATCGGGCTATGGCTGTCCATGGCCCAGGCCTACAGCGCCGAAGTCTGCGCGACCGCCGGCTTCCAGTGGCTGTTGATCGACGGCGAGCACGCGCCCAACGACCTCACCAGCACGCTGCAGCAGCTGCAGGCCGTCGCGCCCTATCCATCGCACCCGGTGGTGCGCGCGGTCAACGCGGACAAGGACGGCATCAAGAAGCTGCTGGACATCGGCGTGCAGACGCTGCTGATCCCCATGATCGACACCGCCGAGCAGGCCGCGGCCGTGGTCTCGGCCACGCGCTATCCGCCGCTGGGCGTGCGGGGTGTCGGCGCCGCGGTGGCGCGCGCCTCGCGCTGGGGCCTGCGCCGCGACTACCTGAACGAGGCCGACGGCGACGCCTGCGTTCTCGTCCAGGCCGAGACCGCGACCGCGCTGAGGAACCTCGAGGCCATCTGCGCGGTCGACGGCGTGGACGGCGTGTTCATCGGCCCGGCCGATCTGGCCGCGTCCATGGGCCATCGCGGCAACCCGGCGCATCCCGAGGTGCAAGCCGCCATCGAGGGCGCGATCCGCACCATCGTCGCCAGCGGCAAGGCCGCCGGCACGCTGACCGGCGACGCGGCGCTCGCCAGGCGTTATCTGTCGCTGGGCGCGCGCTTCGTCGCGGTGGGCATTGACGTTACGCTGCTGGCGCAGGCCACCCGGCGCCTGGCCACCGATTTCGAGCTCGCCCCGCCGCAACCGGCGCCCACGGGCTCGCCCTACTGAACTCCATGTGAAAGAACGACCATGAGCAAGACCTACAAGATCGCCTGCATCGCCGGCGACGGCATCGGCAAGGAAGTGATGCCCGAGGGCCTGCGCGCGCTGGAAGCCGCGGCCAAGCGTTTCGACATCCGGCTGGAGTTCACCCACATCGAGTGGGCCAGCTGCGACTACTACCAGCAGACCGGCCAGATGATGCCGGACGACTGGAAGGCCCAGCTGCAGCCGATGGACGCGATCTTCTTCGGCGCCGTGGGCTGGCCGGCGACGGTGCCGGACCACGTGTCGCTGTGGGGCTCGCTGCTGAAGTTCCGCCGCGAATTCGACCAGTACATCAACCTGCGTCCGGTGCGACTCTTCGACGGCGTGCCCTGCCCGCTGGCCAACCGCAAGCCCGGCGACATCGACTATCTGGTCGTCCGCGAGAACACCGAGGGCGAGTACACCAACCTGGGCGGCGTGATGTACGCCGGCACCGATCGCGAGATCGTGATCCAGGAATCGGTCTACTCGCGCTTCGGCGCGGACCGCGTGCTGAAGTACGCCTTCGACCTGGCGCAGTCGCGCGATCGCAAGCACCTGACGGTGGCGACCAAGAGCAACGGCATCGCGATCTCCATGCCCTGGTGGGACGGTCGCGCCGACGCGGTCGGCCAGGCCTATCCGTCGGTCACGGTGGACAAGCAGCACATCGACATCCTGTCGGCGCGCTTCGTGCTGCAGCCGGGCCGCTTCGACGTGGTGGTGGCCTCCAACCTCTTCGGCGACATCCTGTCCGACCTGGGCCCGGCGACCACCGGCACCATCGGCCTGGCGCCGTCGGCCAACCTGAATCCGGAGCGCAGCTTCCCCTCGTTGTTCGAGCCGGTGCACGGCTCCGCGCCCGACATCTACGGTCAGAACATCGCCAACCCGGTCGCCATGATCTGGTCGGGCGCGCTGATGCTGAAGTTCCTGGGCGAGGAAGCCGCGCATGACGCGATCCTCGCGGCCATCGAGAAGACGCTGACCGGCGGCCCGCGCACCCGTGACCTGGGCGGCACGGCCGACACGACCGAGATGGGCAAGGCGATCGCCGCGCTGATCTGATGATCGATCCGATGGTCGATGTGACGGTCGATCCGTCGAGCGATCTGACGATTCGATGACTTGAAGCAGAGAGAGAAGCGCCGTCGATGAAGCGCCACAGAGCGCATCGACGGCGGGCTTGGAGACATTCATGAGCAGGACCCGTTGGGTCGTCGCCGCCCTGATGTGGCTGGCGATCGCCATCAACTACATCGACCGGACCGTGCTGTCCGCGGCCGCCCCGAAGTTGATCGAGGAATTCGGTCTGACGCCCGACATGATGGGCATCGTGCTGTCGGCCTTCTTCTGGTCCTATGCGCTGCTGCAGATCCCGGCGGGCTGGGTGTCCGACCGCTACGGCCAGAAGGTCGGGTTGGGCGCCGCGGTGGGCTCGTGGTCGCTGGCGACGGCGGCGACGGGTCTGGCCAGCGGCTTCAGCTCGCTGGTGGCGCTGCGGGTGGTGCTAGGCGTCGGTGAGGCGGGCGCCTATCCGGCCAACGCGGGCATCGTCTCCAAGTGGTTCCCGGACAAGGAACGCGCGACGGTGTCGGCGCTCTTCGACAGCGCGTCCAAGTTCGGCGGCGCGGTGGCGATGCCGTTGATCGTCGCGCTGATCGTGCTCTTCGACTGGCGCGTCACCTTCGCCATCGTGGGCAGTGCGGGCCTGCTGTGGTTCGTGGTCTGGTGGTGGTTCTTCACCGAGACGCCGGAGCAGCATCGCCGCTGCGATCCGCAGGAGGTCGCCTACATCCGCGGCGGGCAGACGCAGCGCCACGGGGTGGACAACGAGATCCCGATGAAGTGGTACGAGCTGCTGAAGTACCGCAACATCTGGGCGATGTGCCTGGGCTTCTTCACGATCAACTACATCTCGTACTTCTTCATCACCTGGTTGCCGACCTACCTGGTGAAGGAGCAGCACATGGGGCTGCTGCAGATGGGCTTCGTGGCCTCGCTGCCGCTGATCTGCGGGCTGATCGCGGAGGTCGCGGCGGGCTGGATGTCGGACCGGATCGTGCACAGCGGTCGCCTGTCGCTGACCGCGACGCGCAAGCTGTTCCTGATCGTCGGGTTGCTGATGGCGCTGTGCATCGGGCTGGCGCCGCTGTCCTCGTCGGTGGTGTTCACGGTGGCGCTGCTGTGCATCGCGAAGTCGGGCACGACGGTGGCGGCCTCGCAGGTCTGGGCGCTGCCGGGTGACGTGGCGCCGAAGAACATGGCGTCGACGGTGGCGGGCCTGCAGAACATGGTGTCCAACTTCGGCGGCGTGATCGGGCCGGTGGTCACCGGCGCGATCGTCGGCGCGACGGGCTCGTTCAAGATGGCGCTGCTGTTCTCGGCAGGGCTGGGCGTGCTTGGGATCTTGAACTATGCGTTCCTGCTGGGGAAGGTGAAGCCGATCGTGGCGCCGACAAAGAGCGGCGAGCCGTCGGGCGTTGTGATGTCGACTGCGCATTGAGGGGTTGGGGGCTTCCTCGGCCGCTTGCGATAGAGCCCTGAAGACCCTCAAAGCCAACCAGCCCTTCGGAACCGCCAGAACAGCACCCCGCAAGTAGCCGTGATGACCCCGAGCGCCGCCGGATACCCCCAGCGCCACTTCAGCTCCGGCATCACCTCGAAGTTCATCCCCCAGATCCCGGCGAACGCCGTGGCGGCCGCGAAGATCCCTGCCCAGGCCGCGAGCCGCTTGGTGATCTCCGAATCCTCGATCGCCGCCATCGACAGGTGGACCTGGATCGCGGTCGTCGCCGTGTCCCTCAGCGAATCCAATGCCGACTGCATCCGCTCCAGGTGGTCGTAGACATCGCGGAAGTACTCCCGCGTGTCCTCGCAGATCGGCGGCACGCGTCCGCGCACCAGCTTCCCCACCGCGTCGAGCAACGGCGACACCGCATGCTTGACCAGCGTGACCCGCTGCTTGAGCTCATACACCCGCCGGATGTTCTCCCGCGTCACACCCGGCTCGAAGATCTGCGCCTCGATCGCGTCGAGCTCCGACTCCAGCGCCTCGATGACGGGGAAGTAGCGATCGACGACCGCGTCCATGATCGCGTACATCACGAAGCCCGGACCGCGCTTGAGCATGTGCGGTTCCTTCTCCGCGCGGGCGCGCACGCCGAGCAGGCTCTGCGCCACGCGATTCCGGATCGACAGCACGAAGTTCCGCCCCGCGAAGATGGACACCTCGCCGGTGCACAGCTCGTCGGTCGGCGTGAACTGCACCGTCTGCATGACGGCGAACAGCGTGTCGCCGTACTCCTCCACTTTGGGCCGCTGCTGGCCATGCAAGGCGTCCTCGACGGCGAGCTCGTGCAGGCCGAACTCCTCCTTCATCGCGAGCACCTCCTCGGGCGCCGCGTCGCGCAAGGCGACCCAGACGAAGCAGTCGGGCAGTTGGAGGTAGTCGCTGATGTCTTCCGGCTTGATGTCGGCCAGCCGGCGGCCGTCGCGATAGGCGACGCAGTTGATGAGCATGACGGGTCTCGATCGTTCTCGTTGCCCGCGAGGGTAGCCCGGGACGGATCAAGACGGCATCAAGAGAAACCGAGGGGCGGAGGTCAGTCCGGCAGCAGCTCCAGCACTTCGTCGCCGTAGCCGTCGCGCTCGCCGGTGGGGCGCCAACCGAGGCGGCGGTAGAAGCCGTGGGAGCGATGCGCGGGGTTGTCCGAGCAGCCCAGGAACAGCCGCTGATGGCCGAGGCCACGCAGCTGATCGACCATCCGCGCCAGCAGCGCGCGGCCCAGCCCCTGTCCTTCGAACTCCGGCAGCAGCGCGAGCACGACGATCTCGCCACTGCCCGCGTCGCCGAAGCAGTAGCCGGCCATGCGGTCGCCGGCCATCGCGATCGCGCCGGGCAGAACGCCGTCGCGGACCTGACCGGACCAGGAGGCTTCGGTGATGCCGAGCTCGGCCAGGCGGGAGGCGGAGATGGCGTTCTCGCGCGTGCGGCCGCGAAGGTCGATGCAGGCGGGGATGTCGGCGGGGACGGCGGGGCGGATGGGGAACGTCATGGGGGAGAGCGTAGCTGGAAGACCCTCTCCCGCAAGCGGGAGAGGGAGCAAGAAAGGTCGGGCGTGCCAACACCCCGAAGACCCTCACCCCTGCCCTCTCCCGCAGGCGGGAGAGGGAGTAAGAGGGCTCGGCTATCAGCTATCAGCTATCAGCTATCAGCTATCAGCTATCAGCTGTCAGCCATTGGCCATCGGCCATTCAACGATGACGCCTGAGCGCTGGTGACTCCCTCTCCCGCTTGCGGGAGAGGGTGGGGGTGAGGGTCTTCGGGCTCTTGCCACTGCCCCGCCCGCCATTCCGCGAGCGTCCCCTCCGCCATCACCCCGATCCAATCGGCCATCGCCTCCGCCTCCTCCGGATCGTGCGTGACCATCAACGCGGTCTGTCCGGCGTCGCGCAGGATGGCGCGGACCTCGCGGACCAGCCGACCTCGCGTGTCGGCATCCAGACTCGAGAACGGCTCATCGAGCAGCAACAGCTTCGGCGACGGCGCAAGCGCCCGCGCCAAAGCCACGCGTTGCTGCTGACCGCCGGAGAGCTCATGCGGCATCCGCCCGCCCAGCGCATCTAGTCCCACCAGTGCCAGCAGTTCACGCACGCGGCGCTCACGTTCATCGCGCTTCCAGCGGCGCAGGCCGAAGCCGACATTGGCCGCCGCATCCAGATGCGGGAACAGCGCGATCTCCTGGAACAGCAGCCCCACCCCGCGCTGCTCCGGCGCGAGCTGCGTCGTCGCGGTCGACAGCGTCCGCCCGTCCAGCGCGATTCGGCCCGAGCTCAGCGGCTCGAAGCCGGCGATCGCGCGCAGCGCGGTGCTCTTGCCGCAGCCCGACGGGCCCAGCAGGCAGGCGATGCCGCCCAGCGGCAGCGACAACGACAGGCCGCGCAACACGGGGGTCTGCGCGCCGGGATAGCGGACGTGGACGTCCTCCAGGGCGAGCGTGCTCATGTCGCCTCCTTCGTGGGAATGAACGGGGTCGAGGATGCGTCCGACACGCGCGTCGCGGACACGGCGCGCGGTGCTTCGGGCCCGCCTCGCGCCTCTGACGCGCATGCCGCTTGCGGCGCGCGCGACACCTGCGGCGTGCGCCGTGCACGCGGCGTGTCGGCGTTCGGCGCCGGCGATGCGGGTGAAGCCGGCTCGCGGCTCAGCAGCAGCACGGCCGGCAGGCCGACGGCGACGATCAGCAGCGCGGCCAGCGCGCCGTGCTCGTAGCTGCCGCGCGCCGCTTCCGCGTAGAGCAGCGTCGGCAAGGTCTCGACATTGGCAGGCCGCAGCAGCAGCGAGGCCGGCAACTCCTTCATCACGTCGATGAAGACGAGCAGCGCGCTCGTGGTCAGCGCGGGCCGCAGCAGTGGCAGGTGCACGCGGCGCAGCGTGCCCAGCGGCGATTCGCCCAGGCTGCGGGCGACCTGCTCCAGCGGCGCGGGAATGCGCGACAGGCCCGCCTCGACCCCACCGATCGGCAGCGCGAGGAAGCGCATCACCCCCGCCGCGACCAGCACCACGCCCAGGCTCATCATCGGCAGCCCCGGCAAGCCGAGCGCGCCTGCGATCCAGGCATCGAGCGCGAGCGCCGGCGGCAGCAGGCCGATGGCCAGCACCGTGCCAGGAATCGCGTAGCCCAGCGCCGCGCCGCCCAGCCACCAGGCCCGCGTGCGCGCCCCCGCGGTCGAGCGCGCCGCCCAGGCCACCACCAGGCCCGCCGTCACGGCGATCGCGGTGACGCTCAGCGCCAGCAGGGCCGAGTGCGTCGCGCCGGCGATGACCTCGGGGGTCAGGCCGTAACCCTCCACGACGCGCTTCCACGCGAGCGTCGCCAGGTGTCCTGCCGGCAACACGAAGCCGATCACCACGGGCAGGGCGGCCGCGGCCGTCGCCAACCAGGCGCGCGCGCCGTGCAGCCGCTGACGCGGCGCCGGCCGCATCGCCCGCACGGCCCCGGCGCGCTGGCGGCAACGGCCCTGCCGTTCCAGCATCACCAGCACCGCCACGAGCGCCAGCATCGCGCAGGCGATCTGCGCCGCGGCGCCGAGGTCCGAGCGCGTCACCCAGGTCGTGTAGATCGTCGTCGTCAGCGTCGTGACGCCCAGGAACTCCGAGGCGCCGACATCGTTCAGCACCTCCAGCAACACCAGCCCCACGCCGACCGCGAGCGCCGGCCGCGCCATCGGCAAGGCCACGCGCCGGAACGCGCCCCACGGACCTTCGCCCAGCAGCCGCGCGGCCTCCATCAGCCGCGCCGGCTGGGTCGAGAACATCGCCCGCATGCTCAGGTAGACATAGGGATAGAGCACCGCCGACAGCACCAGCACCGCGCCGCCCATCGAGCGCGCGTCGGGCAGGCGGAACTGCCGTGGCGAGTCGAAGCCCAGCAACGCCCGCAGCGCCCCCTGGAACGGGCCGATCGGATGCAGCAGGTCCACGTAGCTGTAGGCGGCGATGTAGGTCGGGACCGTCAGCGGCAGCAGCAGCGCCCATTGCAGGACGCGCCGGCCGGGGAAGTCGGCCCGCGTGACCAGCCAGGCGCAGCCGGTGCCGACGACGGCCGTCAGCAGGCCGACTCCGCCCAGCAGCGTCGCGGTGCGCGCGAGCGCGCCCGGCAGGACGTGCTCGATCAGATGCGACCAGTGCGCCGCGCCGGCGCCCAGCGCCGTCCACGCGAGCGCCGCCAGCGGCGTCAGCACCGCGAGCGCGATGGCCGCGGCGCACGCGGCCCAGAGCGGACCGACCGCGCGCGGCCGGACGAGGTCCCGGCTCACGCGCTCAGGGCTCCCGCGCTCATTGGTCGAAGGCGACCTTGTCGATCAGCAGGCTGGCCTGCTTGCGGTGACGCGCGATCTCGGTCAGCGGCAGCGGGTCGGCCTTGAGCGGGCCGATCGCGGACTGGATCAGCGGATCCAGCGCCACGCCGGCGCGCACCGGGTACTCGTAGTTGATCTGCGCGTAGAGCTGCTGGGCCGGCTCCGACACCAGGAACTCCACCAGCGCCTGCGCCGCGGCCTTGTTGGGCGCGTGCCTGGCGACGGCGGCGCCGCTGATGTTGACGTGCGTGCCCGCGCCGCGCGCGGCGAAGGTCGGCTTCAGCACCTGGATGCCGTCGCCCCACTTGCGCGCGTCGCTGCCGGGCTTGGCCGACTTCATCTGACCCACGTAATAGGAGTTGGCCAGGCCCACGTCGCAGACGCCGCCCAGGATGTCGCGCGCCACGTCGCGGTCGCCGCCGGTGGGCTTGCGGCCCAGGTTGGCCTTAAGGCCGCGCAGCCACTGCTCGGTCTTGGCCTCGCCGTCGTGGGCGATCATCGCGGCCACCAGCGCGGTGTTGTAGGGGTGCTGGCCCGAGCGCGTGCAGACCTTGCCCTTCCACCTCGGATCGGCCAGATCCTCGTAGCGGATCGCGGTCGCCTTCAGGCCCTGATCGGCGTAGAGCACCCGGGCCCGCATGGACAGCGCGGTCCACTGACCATCGCTCGCGCGCAGGTTGGCGGGGACGGCGGCCTCCACCTCGCCGGACTTCAGCGCTTGCGTCACGCCGCCCTCGACCAGGTCGATCAGATTGCCCACGTCCACCGTCATCAGCAGGTCGGCCGGCGAGCGCGCGCCCTCGGCCTTGACCCGCTCCAGCAGGCCGTCCTTGACGAAGACCGTGTTGACCTTGGTCCCCGTCTTGGCCGTGAAGGCCGACAGCAGCGGCTGCACCAGCGCGACCTCGCGCGTCGTGTAGAGCGTCAGCTCGCCTCCGGCCGGCACGTTGGCCTGCGCGGCCAGGGGCATCAGCGCCGCGGCCAGCGCGAGCGCCGAGGCGGCAGGGATCGGACGGAAGGTCAGGTCGGGTCGGCGCATCGTCGGGTCTCTTTCTCAATGGATGAGAACTCTTCTCATCTGAAAGAGGCGCAATGTAGGCGCCGGGCCCGCCCGGCGGAAGGTGCCAAAAGCTGGCGGACCCACAGGATTTGCGGTGGCCGCCGTTCAGGCTGGCTTCAGGCCGGTTGGATCGGGTTCCCCGACGAGGCCGTCTGGGGCAGCGCCCGCGCGCCGGCGGCGATCACGGCGGAAATGGCCCCGATCTCCTCGCGCAGCCAGCGCTGGGCCGGATCGGGATCCGAGCGGACATGCCACACCTGGCTGATGTCGATGCCCCGCAGCGCGAAGGGCACCTGGCGGCTGGCCAGGCGCTCGGCCTGACCGATGGCGGGGACGAAGGTGTCGGGCAGCACGGTGATCAGGTCGGACTGCTGCACGGCCAGGGCGCCGGTGAAGAAGCTGTTCACCGTCATCGCCACCGTGCGCCGCCGGCCCAGCAGCGCCAGCGCGTCGTCGACGAAGCCGTGCGGCCGGCCGGCGAAGTTCACCCGCAGGTGCTGCGCGGCGCAGTAGGCGTCCAGCGTCAGCGCACCGGGCGCGGCCAGCGGGTGGTCCGGCCGCATCACGCAGACGTAGCGGCCCGAGTACAGCGGCTCGCGTCGCAGCGCGGCGCTGTCGTCCTCGATCAGCAGCTGCTCGGTGAGGTCGGGGAAGAAGCCGATCGCCAGGTCGGCCCAGCCCTGCTCCAGCAGTTCGCGCGGATCGCGGGTGGTCAGCGGCACCACGCGCAGGCCGACGTGGATGCCCTCCCGCAGGAAGCGCTGGGCAAGACGTGGCACCACCAGCGCGGCGGTGGCGTCGGCCATGGCCAGCGTGAAGCTGACCGCGTTGCCGGCGGCACGCGGGTCGAAGGGCTGCGGCTCCAGGGCCTGCTGCAGGCTGGCCAGCGCGCGGCGCACCACGGGCCACAGCGCCTGCGCGTGCGGGGTGGGCTCGACGCCGGTGGAGGTGGGGATGAAGAGCTCCTCGTGCGTGGCCTCGCGCAGGCGGCGCAGCGCGTTGCTGACGGCCGGCTGGGTGATGGCCAGGCGGTGGGCGGCGCGGGTGACGTGCCGCTCCTCCATGACCACGTCGAAGACCCGCAGCAGGTTCAGGTCCAGCGTGCGGAAGTTGACGGGGCGGGCGGGGCTGCTCATGGGGCCGGATGCTAATTCCGTCACGGGTCATTTCCGGCCGTGATGACCCGATTCGGAGACGCAATTGGCGGCCGCTACGTAAAAACCGCAACATGGCGGCCATGGACGACGGCGATGCGACCCGCGACGCCGGCTCCTCTCGACGACCCAGACCGACCCGAACGATCCGACGCCTCAACAAGGACACATCATGAACACCACCACGCTGAATGCCGCACCCCAAGTGATGGCCGCCGACGCCGCCCGGGCCAGCGCCGCGAGCGCCGCCGGCGAGCGCGTGGTGGGTGTGGCGCTGCGCGCCGGTCGCGGCTTCTTCCGCTTCGTCAACGCCGCCGCCGAGGTCCGTCCCCGCGCGATGCTGCTGCAGGCGGCCGAGGCGGAGTCGACCGACCGCCCCGACCTGGCCTTCTCGCTGCGCCGCGCGGCGCGCAACGGCTGGATGTACTGATCTCTCTCTCAGGGCGCCACGAGGCGTCCCGCTCCTGCAGGGAAGGCCGGACCGCGAGGTCCGGCCTTTTCCTTTGCGCCTCCCGCCGATTCCGCACCCCGCCAGCGATCTCAACATGGTCGGCATCCCTGTTGGTGATGCGAGGTGTGTGATGAATCAAGTGATGCCCGTCCGGCCCCATGGCGCGCCGAATTCGGCCTGGCGCACGAGGAGGTGATGACCTGGATCGCCGCCGGCCGCCCGCACTGACTCCCGTCATGCGGGCGGGTGCTCGCCAGCCCGCACAATGCGCCCCATGGCCTTTCCTCTCACGCTCCTCGACGCGGCCTCGGCCGCGGGCGCGCACATCCTGTGGGTCTACCTGGTCCTGCTCGCCGTGGTCACGGGCGCGACCTGGCTGTCCGCCCGCGCCCTGCTGCCCGATCGCGGCGGCCCCGCCTTCCCGCCCGATCCGCTCTCTCCCGCCGCACTGCTCGTCCGGCTGGCCGCGGGCTTCCTGTTCATCGTCGGCGGGGCCATGCTCTTCGCCGAGATCGCCGAGCAGCTCCACACCGCCCCGACGCTGGGCCAGCTCGACGAGGCCTTCATCGCCGCCTCCATCGACCAGGTCCCCGATCCCATCCTCCACGGTTTCTTCCTGCTGACCTTCCTCGGCAACCGCGACACGCTGATCGGCATCGGCGTGACCGTCGCCCTGGCGCTGCTGTGGCGCCGCCGCGGCCTGGCGCTGGGCTGGACCCTGGCGATGCTCGGCAACGCGATGCTCAACCCCACGCTCAAGCACATCTTCGAGCGCACCCGGCCGCTGCACCCCACGCATTGGCTCACCGAGGACGGCTTCAGCTTCCCCAGCGGCCACAGCTCGGGCTCCGTGGTGGTGCTGGGCATGCTGGCCTACGTCGCGGTGCGCGTGCTGCCGCGTCGCTTCCACGTGCCGGCCTGGGTGATCGCCGCCGCGCTGGCCTTCTCGGTCGGCTGCAGCCGGCTCTTCCTGCGGGTGCATTTCCCGACCGACGTGCTGGCGGGCTTCACCTCCGGCGCGGCCTGGCTCGCCGTGTCGATCGCGAGCATCGAGTTCGCGCGCTGGGGCCACCGCCGCTACACCAGCCGCCGGCCCCGGCAGACGCTCTGATCAGCGCCGGCGAGCCCGCGATCAACGGACAGCCCGCCGCCCGTCATCGCGGCCCGCGTTGACGGGTCGCGGCTCCCAGGTCACGCGAGCGTCGTCGACGCCACGCGCTGGAACAGCCCGACCGACTCATCGACGTCCCAGCGCTCGACCACGCCGGCACGACCTGACCCCGCTCGGATCACGTTCACCGAGTTCGGGATTCCTCCCCGCACCCGCGTGCTCAGCGCCGTGCCCGCCTGTACCGCCCACATCGGGCGCGGCAGCTCCGGCCAGCGCTCGCGCAACGGCAGGACGTAGGGCAGGTGGATGTGCCCGCCGACCACCGCGTCGGCGCCCGCCTCCGCCCAACGCCGCACCGCGGCTCCCCGGCCGCGCAGCAGATTCTTGAGGTCCGTCGCCGAGGGCACGGCCACCGGCTGATGCACGGCGATCAAGCGCAACTGCCCCGGCTTCGCCGTCGCGAGGCGACGCGCGACCCGCTCCACCTGCGCCGACGACACCTCACCATGCTTGTGCCGGTAGCGGCGCGTGGTGTTGAGGCCGATGACGAGCAGATCCTCCGATTCGAACTCTCCCTCCAGCGCCCGGCCGAAGGCGCGCGCATAGCGGCCATAGGGATCCAGCATCCGGTTGAAGAGCGCGAACAACGGGATGTCGTGATTCCCCGGGATCACGAGCCGCGCCGGCGCATGGAGCTTGTCGACGAAGGCACGGGCCCGCGCGAACTGATCGGGCCGCGCGCGCTGCGTGATGTCGCCGGTGAGCAGAAGCAGATCGGGCCTGAGCTCGGCGGCGAGCCGCTCCAGCGCCGCGAGCGCCATCGGCCGCTCGGTGCCGAAGTGCGGATCGGAGATCTGCAGCACCACCGTCATCGGCCGCGCTCCATCGAGTCCTGCGCATCCTCGGCCGTCGTGCCGGTCGGCGCGCCGGACTGCTGGTCGGCACGGCGGTCGGCCACCTGGGCAGATCGGGGCGACGATGCCGGCGCGGAGTCCGTCGCCCCGCCGGCGGCCTGCGCCTCGCGTCGCTCCTCGGCCAGTCCGGGCGGCCGGATCAGCGGCAGCGTGTCCGCCGCGACCTCGAAGCGCAGCGGCAGCCGCATCCACATCACCTCGCCGTCGGTCGCGACCTTGATGCGCCGCGCGCCGAAGGCCCGCCCCCGCACCGTCAGCCGCCGGAACGGGAAGTTCTCGACCTGATCCGCCTCGCCCAGCTTCCCGAGCGCGCCGCAGGCCAGCAGCCACAGCAGCATGCCCCGGCCGACGCGCTTGAGCATCACGCCCGCGAGCGCGCCGCCATCGATCGCCCGCGACTCCGGCAGCCCGACCTGCTCCATCTGCAAGGCGTTGTTGCCCACGAAGAGCGTCGGCGTGCGGACATGGCGCGGTTGGCCGTGCTGCTCGATCGTCAGCCTCAGACTGCGGTGACCGCGGAGGAGGGTCGCGATGCCAGCACCGAGGGCCACCAGCCGGCTGCGTCCGAACTGCTGCTTCCAGCTCTCGCGATCCTCGAGCAACTGCGGATAGAGCCCGAGGCTCGCATTGACCAGGAAGACGCGGTCGTTGACCAGGCCCACCTGCGCGGGCATGGGGCGCTCGTGCAGCAGCACGCGCAGCGCCCCGTCGAGGTCGGCCGGGATGCCATGGGTGCGGGCGAAGTAGTTGAAGGTGCCGCGCGGCAGCACGCCGAAGGCGCACCCGCTGCCGAGCACCGCCTGCGCGACACCGTTGATCGTGCCGTCCCCGCCGGCCGCGACGACGATGCCGCCCTCGTCCCGCGCCCGCCGCACTGCCTCGCCCGCGATCTCGGCCAGACGCCCGGGCGATTCGATCGGCAGCAGCACGCAGCGTCGCCCCACCGCCGCGCAGGCCGTCTCCACCGCAGGTCCGACCTCATCGCGGTCGCCGTGACCGGAGGCGCGGTTGAAGACGACGAAGAGGGGCGCTTGCGAGGAATGGTTCGAGGCGGTCATCGGCATGGGGGCGCAGCGACAGGAAGCGGCAACGATAGCTGCCCTGGCAAGCTGCGGACCCACCCAGGCTTGCCGAGGCCCGCATCGGCCTCGATCTGTCGACTACCGCCCACCTGGCACAGGCAGTTCCTCCAGGCCGATCACCAGACGTCGACCGAGCATCTGGACAGCCTCCGCGATGCGCGGCAGCTTGGAGGCATGGTGAGGATCCAGGAGTCGGCGGACCTCCTTCTCATCGACGCCGAGCCGACGCGCCAACTGCACCTGGGACACGCTGGCGGACCGCATGGCGACATGCAACGCGGCCTTGGCCACCGTTTCCGGGGGGGGCGAGACCCAGTGCTCGCGACGTCGCGCGGGCGTGGCCGGAGGAAACGCGAGTCCCTCCGACATGTAGAGCGCGAAGACCTCATCCAACGCGTCCGCCGCCTCGCTCAACGCGTGGTCCTGATCGTCGCCCTGCGTGATCAGTTCCGGCAGATCGCGGCAGGTCACGACGAACCCGCCCTCCTCCGCGGGCGCCAGATGCACGGCGTACTCGAATCGCTCCATGACCCACTCCTTCATAGATCCGTGACCCGAAGCCCCAGCTGCGCGCACATGCCATGCAAGGTGCCAGTCTTCAGTTCATCCTTCGGGTTCCGGACCACCGTTCTCGCCGCACCGAAGTGCAGGATCTGATGGCTGCCTTTGCCCCGCTTGGCGTCCAGCAGGACCGGCACGCCGCGCGCTCTGCCGAGCGCCCGGATCCGCCTGATGAAGTCGTTGCCCGTCATGCGACGACTTTCGGACAATTATGTCCGAATCATCAATGACTGGAAGAAGTCGATCTCGCGGGGCGACTGGCCGCTGGATGGGGCCGGCGCCCTGATCCGAGGAGCGGACGCGAGCGGCCCGCCCCTCACTCCACGAAGTAGGTCCGCCCCGTCTGTCCGCCTTCGACGCTGCGCTGGTACGCGAGCGCCACGCGGGCGGCCGGGACGCCTTCCATGCCGGGCATGAAGTCGCCGTAGTCGGCCAGCGACTCGGTCAGCACGGTCGGGCTGATGACATTGATGCGCAGCCCGCGCGGCAGATCGATCGCCGCGCCACGCGCGAAGCCCTCCAGCGCCGCATTGACCGCGGTCGCGTTCGCGCCCGAGCGGATCGGCTCGCGCGACAGGATGCCGGCGGTCAGGGTGATGGAGCCGCCGTCCTTCAGCACATGCTGGCCCTGCAGCGCCAGCCGCACCTGACCCAGCAGCTTGTCCTGCAGGCCGATGTCGAACTGCGCGGCGGTCATCTCGCTGACCGGGCCGAAGTGCAGGCTGCCCACCGTGCTGACGATCGCGTCCAGCGGGCCGCCCGCGGAGGCCTCCGCGAACAGGCGGCGCACGCTGTCGTCGTCGGTGATGTCGACGCGGAACTGGCCACTGTTGCGGCCCGCGGTCAGCACCTCGTGGCGCTGCGACAGGTGGGCGTGGACGGCTCGGCCGATGACGCCGCTGGCGCCGACGATCAGGACTTTCATGAGGAGCTCCTTCTGGGGATGGGAACGAGAAGAGAAAGGGACCGGGGACTCGGGAAGGCCTCGATTCTTTCCATCACCATCGATTCGATAAAGTCCCCTCCTGTTTCTTCATTCCATAGGAAAGCGATCGAATCATGTTCGACAAGCTGCGCAGCATGGAGGTGCTGGTCGCGGTGGCCGACGCGGGCAGCTTCGCGGCCGCGGCACGGGCGCTGGACCTGACCCCGGCGATGGTCGGCCGGCATGTGCAGGCACTGGAACGCCATCTGGGCGCGCGGCTGATCCAGCGCACCACGCGCCAGCACCGATTCACCGAAGTCGGCGAGGCCTTCACCCAGGACTGCCGCCGCGTGCTCGAGCAGGTCCGCTGGGCCGAGACCGCCGTCGAGCGCAACCGCAGCGAGCCGCAAGGCCAGCTGCGCGTGTCGGTCCCGATCGCGCTGGGGCAGTTCGCGATCGCGCCGCTGGTGGCGGATTTCCTCGCCCGCCATCCGCAGGTGAGCGTCGAGCTCCACCTCGGCGACGGCCTGACCGACCTGCTCGGCGAGGGCTTCGACGCGGCCATCCGCGTCGGAGAGCTGCACGCGGACGGTCTGGTGGCGCGCCCGCTGCGGCCCTACCGGATGGTCATCGCCGGCGCGCCGTCTTACTTCGAGCGGCACGGCGAACCGCGCAGCGTGGCGGACCTGGCCAGGCACGAGTGCCTCAGCCATTCGGTCTGGCAGCGCCGCAGCGAATGGGCGCTCGTGAACGGACGCGCCACGATGCAGTGGCCCAAGACCGCGCGCTTCACCGCGAACCAGGCCGATGTGCTGCGCCGCGCCGCGGTGCAGGGGCTGGGCCTGGTGATGCAGGCCGAGGTGGTGCTGGCCGAGGATCTGGCCGCGGGTCGCCTGCGCGCGGTGCTCCCCGACAGCGTCCCGCCCGCCCGCGCCGTGCACCTGATCTATCCGCCCGATCGACAGCGGCTCCCCAAGCTCGGCGCCTTCATCGACGCGATCCTGGCCGGCTGGGGGCCGGAAGCGGCGCCGACCTCGCGCCCGTCGAACGCGTCGCCGAGGCGCTCCGCGCCTTCGCCTTCGCCTTCGCCTTCGCCTTCGCCTTCGCCTCCGCCTCCGCCTTCGGGTTCGGGTTCGGGTTCGGGTTCGGGTTCGGTTCCGGGTTCGAGCGCGCCCGCGGTGGCACCGGCCCCGACGCGGACAGCGCCTCGATCAACGCCCGCACGCCGGGCAGCGAAGGCGCCTGGGCGGAGTGGCAGATGAGCAAGGTCCGCCGCGCCCAGGGGTCGTCCAGGCGCAGGATGCGCAGCGCCGGAGACAGGTAGCGCTCCGCCGCGCCGCGCGGCATCACGGCCACGCCCGCGCCGGCCGCGACCAGCGGCGCCATCGCGTCGAAACCGCTCACCCGCACGCGGTGATGCGGCACGCGGCCGCAGCGCGCGGCCTGCGCCAGCAGGAAGCGGCTGAGGCCGCTGTCCGCGCCGAGCCCGACGAAGCTCTGGTCCAGCAGGTCGACGAAGCGCGTCGACGCGCGACGCCGCCCCACCGCGGGCACCAGCGCCACGAGCTCGTCCTCCAGCCACGGCCGTGCGTCCAGGCCGCGGGTGTCGACGTGATCCGCCACGATGGCCACATCGGCCACGCCCTCGCGCAGCGCCTGGAGCGCGGCGTCGCTCGCCATCTCCTGGAGCTCGACATCGATGTCCGGATGCGCGGCCAGGAAGCCACCCAGACGCGGCGGCAGCGCCTCCACGATCGCCGCCGTGTTGCCGAGCAGCCGCACCGTGCCGCGCAAGCCGCGCCCGAAGGCCGACATCGCCACATGCAGCGAGTCCAGCTCCGCCAGCACGCGATGCGACTGCCGCGACAGCGCGCGGCCCGCATCGGTCGCGACGGCGCCGGCCTTGGATCGCTCCAGCAGCCGCACGCCGACGCGATGCTCCAAGGTCTGGATGCGCGCACTGGCGGCCGCCAGCGACAGGCTCATCGCCTGCGCGCCGGCCGTGATCGATCCCTGCGCGACGACCGCCTCGAAGAGCTGCAGGTCGAAGGGATCGACGCGGTAGTCGACGGCGCGGCGCTCGATCGGCACCGCACCGGTCGCCGCCGCGGTCTTCACCCGTCGTGGGCGGGACGCCGATCGCGCGACAGAGGCCGAGCCTGATGCGGGGGCGACGGCAGACGCGGCGTTTGCAGCAACGACAGAAGCCGCGCCTGCGGGGCGGGCGGGGGTGTTTCGTCGGCTCTTGGTCATCGTCATCCTCTTGCTGCGCCGAAGGATATCCGCCGCGCTTCGTGATCGACATCCGCCCCCGCGGCCCGTCAAGATGCCGACCATCACGAAGCGACACCTCAAGGAGTTCCGACATGTCGTACGCGCAGCTCGCGCCCTGGCTCGGCATCGCCGCCGTCTTCATCCTGGCCGGCGGGGTCAAGGGCATCACGGGCATGGGTCTGCCCACGGTCGCGATGAGCCTGCTGGGCCTGTGGATGGCCCCCGCCCAGGCGGCGACCCTGCTGGTGATGCCGTCGCTGGTCACCAACGTCGCGCAATGCCTGGGGCCCGCGTGGCGGCGACTGGTCTCGATGCTCTGGCCGGTGTGGCTGGGCATGGTCGTGACGACCGTCTGGTCGCCGGACCTGGGCGCCCTGGCGCCCATCGACGCGCGGGTGGCGCTCGGCGCGATCCTGGTGGTCTACGGCCTGTGGGGACTTTGGAAACCGGTCGTGCCGCAGGTCGCGCGCGACGCCTGGTGGATCGGCCTGGTCGCCGGGCTGGCGACCGGCTTCGTCACCGCGTCGACGGCCGTCTTCGTGCTGCCGCTGGTGCCCTATCTGCAGGCGCTCAGGCTGGACAAGGACACGATGATCCAGGCGCTCGGCCTGTGCTTCACCGTCGCCACGCTCGCGCTCGCCGCGCGGCTGCATGCCTTCGAGGGCGGCACGCTGCTCGCCGGACCGTCGTTCGCCGCGCTGGGCGCGGCGGTCGCGGGCCTCGGGGTCGGCGCGATGGTGCGGGCGAGGATCAGCGCGACCACCTTCCAGCGCGCGCTGTTCCTCGTCTTCATCGCGCTCGGCGCGGCCAACCTGTGGCGGGCGATGTGAACGACGAGCGGGTGGCGGTGCTGGACGAGGCGCGCGTTCGCCTGATCACGCCAGCCGGAACGCCGCGGCCAGCTCGTTCATCCGCTCGGCCTGGTCGTTGAGCGAGGCCGCCGACGCGGCGGCTTCCTCGACCAGCGCGGCGTTCTGCTGCACGGTGCGCTCGACGTCCGCGAAGTTGCCGCGCAGCTGCTGCAGGCTGTCCGCCTCCTCGGCGATCTCGTGGGAGATGCGCTCGATCTCGGCGCTGACCGCCGCGATGCCGCGTTCGATGCCGACGATGGCGGCGCCCGCGGTCTGCACCTCGGCCTGACCGCGCTCCACGCGGCCGACCGAGTCGCCGATCAGCACCTTCACCTCGCCGGCCGCGTCCGCGCTGCGCTTGGCCAGGTTGCGGACCTCCGCGGCCACCACGGCGAAGCCGCGTCCCTGTTCACCCGCCCGGGCCGCCTCGACCGCCGCATTGAGCGCCAGGATGTTGGTCTGGAAGGCGATCGCGTCGATCACCGAGACGATCTCCGACATGCGATGCGAGCTGGCGCCGATCGCGCCCATCGTGTCGACGAAGCCCTGCACCAGGCGTCCGCCATGGGCGGCGCTCGCGCTGGCCTCGTCGGCCAGGCCGCGCGCGCGGGCCGAGGCCTGCGCCGTGCCGTCCAGCGTCTCCGACAGACGCTGGACCTTGTTGGAGGCCTCCTCCACACGCGCCGCGGTCGTCTCGCTGCGCACGCTCAGGTCCTGGTTGCCGGCAGCGATCTCGTCGGCCGCGCCGTGGATCTCGCCCGAGGCGATCTGCATCTGCGTCACCAGCGCGCGCAGCCGGTCCCGCATGGAGCGGATCGCGTCGATCATGCGGCCGGCCTCGTCGCTGGAGCGCCACGGCGAGTCGGCGGTCAGATCGCCATGGGCGATACGGTCGGTGAGCCTCTCGGCCTCGCGGATCGGCCGCCAGACGCCGACCAGCGTTCGCCACAGCATCAGGCCCAGCGCGATCAGGCCGCCGATCACGACGACCGAGGTCAGCATCAGGCGGCGCTGCATCGCGGCCTCGCGCTCGTCCAGGCGCTGGGCGACGCCGTCCATCACGCGGGCGGACAGCTGCGACTGCAGCACCGCGCCCTTCTTGAGCGTGGCGACCAACTGGTCCAGCGGATAGTTCACGTCCTTGGCCGAGGCCTCGAGCGCCTCCAGCACGACCTGGCGCTGCTGGTCGACGCGCTGCAGCGTCTCGGCGTACTCGGCGGCGCGCTCCGTGTCCGCGGCGGCGGCCTGGCGCAGCGCGGCGGTGAGCTGGCGCAGGTCCGCGCGATAGCGCCCCGCGGCGTTGCCGACCGCGGCCACGTCGTCCACCGCGGCGGCCGACGCGATCGCGCCCAGCTCGGCCAGCGTGTCCGTCAGCTGCGGCGCGATCTGCAGGCCGGCGACGATGTCGGCCTGCATCGCGCCGTCGGCCTGCAGCATCAGACCGCCATGCGCGTTGAGCCGCGCGATGGCGTCGAAGATGCCGTCGACCAGCGCGCGGTACTGCGGCGCCTGGACGTTCAGCATCTGATTCGGGCCCTTGTCGTGCAGCGTCTTGAACTGCGCGCGGAGCTCGTCCACGCCGGCGATCAGCGGCGCGCTGTCGCGCACCGGCGCGAGCTCGACGACGACCGCGTCGAAGTCCTGCTGCAGCTTGGCCGCGGCGGCGTCGCGCGCGGCGGCCTGCTCAGGATGGGAACCGGCGGTGGCCGAGGCGAGGCGGTGCTCGGCCAGATCGGCGATCACGCGTTGCCAGGCCTGGTTGGCGGGAAGCGCCGCGCGCTCCAGGCGCACGGTGCCCAGGGCGTTCAGCAGGTTGACGCCGAGCTGCCCGGTGGGCAGCAGGCAGACCACGCCGCACAGCAGGGCGACGAGGGCGAGACGGTGTTTGAGAGACATCGGGCAAACCTTGGGAGGTCGGGTGAAGCGGGTGTGCAAGGGAGTGCCCGGCCAGTCTTGCAATGCTTTGTTACAGCCTTGGTGGAAGCCCTGAATCCCCCCGCCTGGGCGACCGGGCTTCATCGGGAATTAATGGGAAGCGGCTAACTTCAGGATCGGCCGTGAAGTTTTCACGGTCCATGGCCGGTCGCCCTGCGCGGGCGGGGCGACCGGGGGTCGGGAGGGCCCCCTTGCAAGCGGGCCGGAGGCGTCCCTTAAACTCGCGCCCCATCCCACCGCCATGAGCGCGCCATCCATGAAGAGCTCCAAGACTCGCCCCGCCACCAAGGTCACGCTGGGCATGGTCGCGGAGCACAGCGGCGTCTCGCCCAGCACCGTCTCCCGCATCCTCAACGGCACGGCCGTCGTCAGCCAGGAGAAGAAGGACGCCGTCGACCGCGCCATCGCCGAGCTCGGCTTCGTCCCCAATCCCATCGCCCGCGTGCTGGCCGGCGGCCGCTCGCTGAGCGTCGGCGTGGTGACGCAGGCGATCGACAGCCCGTACTACGGCGTCGCCTTGCGCGGCATCGAGGAGGTGCTCGACGCGGCCGGCTACGTGCCGCTGTTCGCGAGCGGCCACTGGAACGCCAAGGAAGAGCAACGCTGCATCGACACGCTGCGCGCGCGGCGCGTGGACGGGCTCATCGTCCTCACGGGCCGCCTCAGCGACGAGGCGCTGCGCAAGCTCGGCAAGGAGCTGCCGGTCGTCGTCACCGGGCGGAATCTGAAGGCGAGCGGCTTGTACTCGCTGAACTTCAACGACTTCGAGGGGGCGCGGTTGGCGACCCATCACCTGCTGTCGCAAGGGCATCGGAAGATCGCGTTCATCAGCGGGGATCCGGTGCATCCGGACGCGCAGGAGCGGCTGCGCGGGTATCGGGCGGCGCTGGAGGCGGCGGGCGTGAAGTACAAGCCGGCGCTGGTGCTGCCGGGCATGTTCCATGAGGAGAGCGGGCTGATGGCGGTGGAGCGGCTGATCGACAGCCGCGAGCCGTTCACGGCGATCTTCGCGGCCAACGACCAGATGGCCTTCGGGGCCTCGCTGGCACTGTACCGCCGGGGGCTGCGGGTGCCGGATGACGTCTCCATCGTGGGGTTCGACGATCTGGCGGGCGCGGCGCATTCGATTCCGCCGCTCACGACGATTCATCAGGCGGGGCTGGAGCTCGGACGGTGCGCGGCGCAAGCGCTGCTGGACCTGCTGGCGGATCGCAAGCCGACGGCGCAGTTGCCGGAACCGCGGTTGATCATCCGGTCGTCGACGCGAGGGGCTTGAGGGGTTCGGCGAGCCCGGAAGACCCTCTCCCCTGCCCTCTCCCGCAAGCGGGCGAGGGGGCCCACCGCGCTAGGCGATGGGATGTGTGCTTAGCCCTGACTTACTCCCTCGCCCGCTTGCGGGAGAGGGCGGGGGTGAGGGTCTTCGGGCTCCTTAGCGATAACCCTGGTACGTTCCCCCTCCAGTGATCGATATTATGAAAGCGCTTTCATAACAACATCGACACGGAGACCTCCAGCATGCGGCAGTGGGCCCGACGGCTATTGGCGACGGCATTGACCCTGAGCGCGGGCCTCGCGGGGTCAGGCCTTGCCGTCGCCGGCACCACGCTCACCGTGGCCGCTTTCCCCGCCGTGGACGAGATCGTCCGCGCCGCGCTGCCCGAGTGGAACCGCCTCCACCCCGACGTCGAGGTCCGCGTCGTGAGCCGCGAGCTCAACGACCACCACACGGCGATGACCACGGCGCTCTCGACCGCCAAGGGCCTGCCCGACGTGATGGCGCTGGAGATCGGCTACCTCGGCCGCTTCGCGCAGGGCTCCGGCCTCGAGGACCTGTCCCAGCCGCCCTACTCGCTGCGCGCCGACCGCGACCGCTTCGTCGGCTACGCCTTCGACCAGGCGACGACCGCCTCCGGCGCCGTCGTCGCCGTGCCCACCGACATCGGCCCGGGCACCCTGCTCTACCGCACCGACCTGCTGGCCCGCGCCGGCCTGCGCGAGTCCGACCTCACCACCAGCTGGGACGGCTACGTCGCCGCCGGCGTGCGCCTCAAGGCCGCCACGGGCGCCTTCCTGCTGGCCCATGCGCGCGACATGAAGGACATCGTCATCCGCACCGGCCTGCGGCCGGGCGAGGGGCTCTACTTCGACAAGGACTCCCGTCCCCTGGTCACGTCGCCGCGCTTCGTCCGCGCCTTCGAGCTCGCCCGCGCGGTGCGCCGCCAGCAGCTCGACGCCAAGGTCACCGCCTGGTCCTCCGACTGGACCGAGGGCTTCCGCCGCGGCGGCATCGCCACGCAGATGGCGGGCGCCTGGCTCGCGGGCCACCTGAACAGCTGGCTCGCGCCCGGCACCCGCGGCCAGTGGCGCGCCGCGCAGCTTCCCGAGCACGCCTACGCGGCCTACGGCGGCACCTTCTTCGCCCTCGCCCGGCACGGCGACGCCGCCCGCAAGCCCATGGCCTACGCCTTCATCCGCTTCATGACGATGAACCGCGCCCAGCAGCTGGCGGCGTTCAAGGTCCAGGACGCCTTCCCCGCGCTGGTCGACGCGCAGACCGATCCCTTCTTCGACCAGCCGCTGCCCTTCCTCGGCGGCCAACCCGCGCGCCGCGACTGGCGCGAGGCCGCCGCCCACATCCGCGCCTTCCCCGTGCACAAGCAGGACGCCTTCGCCCGCGAGGTCATCGACACCGAGCTGGACAAGGTCCTGGACCGCGACAAGGACATCGCCACTGCCCTCGCCGACGCGCAGCGCCTGCTGCTGCAGCGCGCGCGGCGCTGACCGGGATCCCCGACGATGAGCTTCCGACTGCCTCCCGCCCTGCGCCTGTCGCCGCGCTACGCCCCCTATGCGCTGCTGGCGCCCTTCCTGGTGCTGTTCGCGGTCTTCGGACTGTTCCCGCTGCTGTTCTCGCTCTACCTGGCCTTCCACAGCTGGGAGCCCACCAGCGGCCTGGGCGCGATGCACTGGGTCGGTCTGGACAACTTCGCCTTCGCGCTGCAGGACGACTGGTTCTGGAAATCGCTGCGCAACACCGGGTGGCTCGCGATCGCGTCCGGCGTGCCGCAGCACCTGGTCGCCATCCCGCTCGCGACCTTCCTGCACATCGCCTTCAAGCGCTGGCGCAATCCCATGGTCGGGGCCTACTTCCTGCCCTACATCACCTCCTCCGTCGCCATCGCGATCCTGTTCAGCTCGCTGTTCTCCACCGACTACGGCCTGATCAACATCGCCCTGGCCACGCTGCGCGAGTTCCCGGTGCTGGGTCATCTGATGCCGCAATCGGCCATCGACTGGCTCAACGATCCGGACGCGCTCAAGCCCGCCATCTCGATGATCGTGTTCTGGCGCTACGTCGGCTTCAACGTGGTGCTCTACCTGGCCGCGCTGCAGACCATCCCGCCCGATCTCTACGAGGCCGCCACCATGGACGGCGCCAGCCGCCTGCAGCAGTTCTTCCACATCACGCTGCCCAGCCTGCGGCCGATGATCTTCTTCGGCGTGACGCTCAGCGTCATCGGCGGGCTGCAGCTCTTCGAGGAGCCCTTCATCCTCACCGGCGGCAAGGGCGGCTCCGACCAGGCCGGCATGAGCGCCGCGGTCTACCTCTACCGCAACGCCTTCGACTTCAACGACTTCGGCGCCGCCAGCGCGATGTCCTGGCTGCTGTTCCTCATCGTGGCCGCGCTCACGTGGCTGACCAACCGCGCCTTCCGCCCCAAGGGCGAATGAGCACGCCAGCGCGCAAGACCGACCAGGCCGACCCATGAGCACCACGATGCCCGCCGCCCCCTTCGACGCCGCCGCGCCCCGCGCGACGCAGCCGCCGCGCATGACCGCCTGGGCCGCCTACCTGCTGGTGGGCGCCGGCGCGCTGATCATGCTGGCCCCGTTCTATTTCATGTTCGTCTTCGCGACCCACTCGCGCACCGAGATCTTCAGCCTGCCGCCGCCGCTGTGGTTCGGCGACGACTTCCTGAACAACGTCGCCATCCTCACCAAGCGCCTGCCCTTCTGGCGCAACCTCGGCCTGAGCCTGTACGTCGGCGTCTGCAACACCGGCCTGACGCTGCTGTTCTGCTCGATGGGCGGCTATGCCTTCGCGATGTACGAGTTCCGCTTCAAGAAGGCGCTCTTCGGCCTCGTCATGGGCACCATGCTGCTGCCCAGCTTCATGAACATGATCCCCAGCTTCATGATCATGGACCTGCTGGGCTGGATCGATCAGCCGCGCGCGCTCTACATCCCCGGCGCGGCCAGCGCCTTCGGCATCTTCCTGATGCGCCAGTTCATCAGCTCGGCCGTGCCGCGCGAGCTGGTCGAGGCCGCGCGCATGGACGGCTGCGGCGAGCTGGGCATCTACGCCCGCATCGTGCTGCCGCTGCTCAAGCCGGCGCTGGGCACGCTGGGCCTGATCACCTTCATCGCCTCCTGGAACAACTTCATCGGCCCGCTGGTCGTCATGCGCTCGCCCGAGATGTACACGCTGCCCCTGGCGCTGCGCAGCCTGCAGAGCCCGGTGGACACCGAGTGGGGCGCGCTGATGGCCGGATCCGCCATCGCGACGCTGCCGCTGATCGTCCTCTTCGTCCTGTGCTCGCGGCAGCTCATCTCGGGCCTGACCGTCGGCGCCGTCAAGTGAAGCGCCCCGCGCCCGGCGCCTTCGCCCCTTCCAACGAACACCCCCACGCGACTCGATGACCTCGACTGCTTCCACTGCTCCCGCCGCCTCCGACGCCCGCGCCGTCACCCTGCCGACCGCCTCGGCGACGGACTTCCCCGCCGACTTCGTCTGGGCCGTGGCCACCAGCGCCTTCCAGATCGAGGGCGCGCACGATGCCGACGGCAAGGGCCCGTCCATCTGGGACACCTTCTGCCGCCAGCCCGGCGTGATCGCCGACGGCAGCAACGGCGACACCGCCTGCGAGCACGTCCTGCGCTGGGAGCAGGACCTGGACATGATCCGGGACCTGGGCGTGGATGCCTACCGCTTCTCGGTCTCCTGGCCGCGCGTGCGCCCCACCGGCGACGGCGACTGGAACGAGGCCGGCCTGGCCTTCTACGACCGGCTCGTCGACGGCCTGATCGCCCGCGGCATCAAGCCCTACCTGACGCTGAACCACTGGGACCTGCCGCAGGCGCTGCAGGACATCGGGGGATGGGGCAGCCGCGCCACCGTCGATCGCTTCGTCGAGTACGCCATCGGCATCGCCAGGCGCTACGGAGACCGCGTCGTCTCCATCGCCACGCACAACGAGCCCTGGGTCGTCGCCCAACTGGGCCATGAGACCGGCATCTTCGCGCCCGGCCTCAAGGACCGCGCGCTCGCGGCGCAGGTCTCGCATCACCTGCTGGTCAGCCACGGGCTCGCGATCACCGCGTTGCGCGCGCTGAAGCTCAAGGCCTCGCTGGGGATCGTGCTCAACCTCGCGCCCATGTACCCCGCCACCGACAGCGAGGCCGACCGCGCCCAGGCGCGCCTGGAGGACGGCAAGCTGCGCCGCTGGTACATGGACCCGCTGTTCAAGGGCCACTATCCGGCCGACGTGATCGAGATGCTGGGCGAGGACGCGCCCCAGGTCGAGGCCGGCGACATGGACCGGATCCGCGTGCCCATCGACTTCCTGGGCGTCAACTACTACTCGCGCGGCATGATCAGCGCGGACGGCAGCTTCGACGTCAGGAAGAGCGGCCTCGAGCTGACCGACATGGACTGGGAGATCTACCCGCAGGGGCTGACCGACCTGCTGGTCCAGCTGCACCGCGACTACCCGGTCCCCCGCCTGTACGTGACCGAGAACGGCGGCGCCTTCAAGGACCCGGTCGGCGCGGACGGCCAGGTGCACGACGCGGACCGCACCCGCTACCTCGACACCCACATCGCCGCCGTCGGCGAGGCACTGCGCCAGGGCGTGCCCATGGGCGGCTACATGGTGTGGAGCCTGATGGACAACTTCGAGTGGGCCTCGGGCTACGCCAAGCGCTTCGGCATCGTGCACGTGGACTACGCGACGCAGCGCCGCACGCCCAAGGACAGCGCGCTGGCCTACCGCGACTTCGTGCTGCGGCAGCGCGCCCAGCGCCGCGGCTGAGCGGCCCCCCCCCCGGCAGAGCAAGAACGCAAACGGAGCCTCACCCCATGGGACAAGTGACGCTGCGCGGCATCCGCAAGCGCTACGGTGACAACGAAGTCCTCCGCGGAATCGACCTGGACGTGCGCGATGGCGAGTTCATGGTCTTCGTCGGCCCCTCGGGCTGCGGCAAGAGCACGACGCTGCGCATGATCGCCGGCCTGGAGGACATCAGCGGAGGCGAGCTGCTGATCGACGGCACGCGCGCCAACGACCTGCGCCCGGCCGACCGCGGCGCGGCGATGGTGTTCCAGAGCTATGCGCTCTACCCGCACATGACGGTCGCGGAGAACATGGGCTTCGCGCTGAAGATGGCCGGCGTGGGCCGCGCCGAGCGCGACGAGCAGGTGCGCCGCACCGCCGAGATCCTTCGCATCACGGACCTGCTGGACCGCACGCCCAGGCAGCTGTCCGGCGGCCAGCGCCAGCGCGTGGCCATCGGCCGCGCGATCGTGCGCAAGCCGCGGGTCTTCCTGTTCGACGAGCCGCTGTCCAACCTGGACGCCGCGCTGCGCGTGGACATGCGCATCGAGCTCACCCGCCTGCACCAGCAGCTGGGCACGACCATGATCTACGTCACCCACGACCAGGTCGAGGCCATGACCATGGGCGACCGCATCGCCGTCTTCAACCGGGGCGGGATCGAGCAGCTCGGCGCGCCGATGGACCTCTACCAGCATCCGGCCAACGAGTTCGTCGCCGCCTTCCTGGGCGCGCCCAAGATCAACTTCGTCGAGCGCCCCGGCGCGGACGCGCCCGGCCCCTGGCGCCAGCTGTGGGAGCTGCTGGGCGGCGCCGCGCGCCCGGCGGCGCACCGGCTGGGCCTGCGCCCCGAGCACCTGCGCCTGGCCACCGAGGGTCAGGGCGTGCCCGCCACCGTGGTGCTGGCCGAGCACCTGGGCGACGTGTCCATCCTCCACCTGCGCGTCGACGGCCTGCCCGGCCTGCTGACCGCCAAGCTGCCCACGGGCGCATCGATGCTGCACGACGGCCATGCGGTGCGCCTCATCGCCGACGCGTCCGACGCGCTCGGCTTCGACGTCGAGGCGCGCGCCCTGCCCGGGCGACCGCGGCCGGACCCGGCCCGGGCCGGCGCCGACGGCGTGGCGCAGGCCGCGGCCTGACGCGCGTCGCGTCGCGCCGCAGGGCGGGAGGCCCCCGGGCCTCCCCGCTCACGCAGTTCCGTAGTTCAGTCGTCCAGCAGTACCCGCGCCGGTGTGGCGCCAACCCCTCGCTAGGGAAAGTCAGTAGAGGACCCGGGGCCGAAGCGGATAAATTCTGAAAGCGCTTTCACAAACATCCGCCGAAGCATCGGATCCAGCTTGCCCTGCCTCCCATCGGGCCCGCCACGACGGGGCCCCGGCCAAGTCTGAGAGATAAGAAGGAGACAAATGAAGCACGTCCATTCCCACCGGCCGCGCGCCCAGGCGCCGCGCCCCCTGCCGATCGCCGCGGCCTGCGCGCTGCTGGCGCTGTCGGCCGCCGCGCAGGCCCAGCAGGCGCCCGCCGCGCCCGAGGCCGCCGCCTCCGCGGCGCAGGCCGATGCCGCCCGCAAGGACCAGACCCAGCAGATCGAGACCGTCGTCGTCACCGGCATCCGCCAGTCGATGTCGACCTCGCTGAACCTCAAGCGTCAGCAGCGCGGTGTCGTCGACGGCATCGTGGCCGAGGACATCGGCAAGTTCCCCGACACCAACCTCGCGGAATCGATGCAGCGCATCTCGGGCGTGTCGATCGACCGCTCGATGGGCGAGGGCTCCAAGGTCACCGTGCGCGGCGTCGGCCCCGACTTCAACCTGGTGCTGCTCAACGGCCGCCAGATGCCGGCCTCGACCATCGCCGACACCGGTCCGTCCAACTCGCGCGCCTTCGACTTCGCCAACCTGGCGTCCGAGTCGATCGCGGCCCTGGAGGTCTACAAGACCAGCCGCGCCAGCACGCCCACGGGCGGCATCGGCGCGACCATCAACATCAAGACCGCGCGTCCGCTGGACACCGGCAAGACCGTCGCCAGCCTGGGCGTGAAGGCGGTGCACGACGCGGGCAACTCGCGCCTGCCGGACAACCTCAAGGGCGACAGCGTCACCCCCGAGGTCTCGGGCATCTACAGCACCACCTTCGGCGACGGCAAGTTCGGCATCGCGGTCTCGGGCAGCTTCCAGAAGCGCGACCTGGGCTACAACAGCGCCGGCGTGCCGGGCGGCTGGCTCCCGTTCAAGGGCGACGAGGGCGGCTGGGGCTCGATCCCGCAGGCGGGTCAGCCGGGCTCGCAGAACATCACCAACCGGCCCGGGCCGAACGATGTCTACTCCGTCCCGCAGAACCTGAACTACAACATGAACGGCGTGAGCCGGGAGCGGACCAACGGCCAGCTGACCTTCCAGTTCGCGCCGACCAAGTCGCTCACGACCACGATCGACTACACCGCGTCGCAGAACAAGATCCACACCCGTCGCAACGACGTGTCGGCCTGGTTCAACTTCGGCCCGTCGACCAGCTCGTGGACCAACGGCCCGGTGTCGGGTCCGCTGCTCTACGGGGAGACCATCGACGGCGTCAAGAACCCGGCCGACATCGCCATGGGCGGGGCCGACTTCGCGGTGAAGAACAAGAACGAGTCGCTGGGCTTCAACGCGGACTGGAAGGCCAGCGACAAGCTGCGCTTCGAGTTCGACGCCCACCACTCGACCGCGACCTCCGGCGCCGACAGCCCCTGGGGCACCAACAACGTCATCGGCACGGCCAGCTACACCCGCGGCACCACCACGGTGGACTTCAGCCAGCAGCTGCCCATCCTGATGATCGACGGCGTGGCCGATCCGGCCAAGCAGCTCGTCACCGGCTCGTCCTTCCGCAACAGCTACATGAAGTCGCAGGTCGACCAGCAGCAGCTGCGCGGCAGCTGGAAGATCAGCGACGAGTCCAAGCTGGACTTCGGCGTCGGCCTGTCCAAGGTGCGCAACCGCTCGGCCTACTCCAACGTCCAGCTCGACACCTGGGGCGGCGCCACCAGCGCGGCGGACTATCCGGACAGCGTCTGGCAGCAGCAGAACCTGCGCAACTTCTTCGGCAACATCTCGGGCAGCGGCGACCCGCGCCTGTTCACCAACTTCTACACCTTCAACTTCGGCGCGGTGCGCGACCTCGCCGCGGCCGCCGCCGCCGCGGCCAAGGCCAAGGACCCGAACAGCCCGCTGTCGGCCGACAAGTACCTGGCGTCGAACGTCTTCGACACCGATCGCCGCACCACCGAGAAGTCCTCCAGCGCCTACGCCGAGTACACCCGCGAGTGGGAACTGGGCGTCCCGATGAGCGCCACGGTCGGCCTGCGCTACGAGAAGACCAAGGTGACGTCCAGCGCGCTGGTGCCCATCGCCACGGGCATCAGCTGGGGCTCCAACAACGAGCTCACGGTGAACAAGGGCACGCCCGGCTTCACCACGCTGGACGGCAGCTACAAGTACTGGCTGCCCAGCATCGACTGGGACGCGGACCTGACGGACAAGCTCAAGCTGCGCGCCAGCTACGGCACCTCCCTCGGCCGTCCGGGCTGGGACGCGATTCAGGGCGGACAGACGCTCAACGACCTGGCCCGCATCAACGGCGGCACGGGCGCGCAGGGCAACCCGGCGCTCAAGCCGCTCAAGGCCAAGAACATCGACTTCTCGCTGGAGTACTACTACGCGCCGGCCAGCTACGTCGCGGCGGGCTTCTTCCGCAAGAACATCGCGAACTACATCGGGTCGACGCTGCAGAACATGACGCCGTTCAACTTGCACACGCCCATCGGCGGCAAGTACTACCAGGCGGCGCAGACGACCGGCGCCTGCAACGGCGACATCACCTGCATCCGCGACTACATCCTCAACAACTTCAACGGCCAGCCGGGCGTGACCAGGACGGGCACGGCCAACGGCCATGCGACCGGCAACATCGTCGGCCAGCCGGACGACCCGATCGCCAACTTCCAGATCACGGTGCCGGCCAACACGCGCTCCAACAGCCTGAACGGCTACGAGCTCAACGTGCAGCACGCGTTCGGACGCTCGGGCTTCGGCGTGGCGGCCAACTACACGCATGTGAAGTCGGGCCTGAAGTACGACCCGATGAGCTTCGACCAGCAGTACGCGCTGATCGGCCTGAGCGACTCGGCCAACCTGGTGGGCTTCTTCGAGAACGCCAAGTACAGCGTCCGTGTCGCGGTCAACTGGCGCGACAAGTTCCTCGCGGCGGTGAACGACGGCAACACGCTGGGCCGCTCGGCGCCGATCTATACCGAGCCCTACACGCAGGTGGACGTCAGCCTGGGCTACAACTACAGCGAGCGGCTGAGCTTCCAGGCCGAGGCGATCAACCTCACCGACGAGGTGATCCGCCAGCACGGCCGCACCAGCCAGGAGGTCTTCTCGGTGACGCAGACGGGCCGGCGCTTCATGCTGGGGCTGCGCTACAAGTTCTGACCCGCCGCCGGGGGTAGTCCCTGGCCCTGCCCGCGGCGCGCGGCCCGTAGCATCCACGGTCCGCGCGCCGCTTCCTCCTTCCGACGTCAATGAGCTCCGTCCTCCTGAATCACGCCGACCATGCGGGCCTGCGCCTCGTCACGCGACGCGGCACGGCCTACGGCGACGGCGTGATGTCCTCGCCGCTGTTCCCGCCCGAGTTCCGCAGCGCGCAGGCGCACTACCCCATCGTCTTCCGCGCCGACGGCGACGGCGGCTTCCATCCGGTCGCGCTGTTCGGTCTGGTCGAGGGCAGCAACCTGTTCCTCGCGCACGACGGCCCGGACACGGTCTGGGACGCGCACTACCTGCCCTGGGCCATCGAGCGTCAACCCTTCATGATCGGGCGCGGCGACCCGGGCGTCGACGAGCTGCTGGTCCACGTCGACCTGATGCATCCCCGGGTGCGGCTGGCCGAGGACGACGACGCCGCCGTCTTCGACGCGCTGGGCCGTCCCACCGAGTACCTGGAGCGCTCGGCCTCGCTGCTGCGCGCGATCCACGAGGGCATGCAGACGCTGCCCGCCTTCATCGACGCGCTGCTGCGGCACGAGCTGCTGGAGTCCTTCGTGATGGACGTCGAGTCGGCGCGCGGCGTCTCCCGCCTGGCCGGCTTCCACGCGATCAACGAGGAGCGTCTGGCGGCGCTGGACGCGGACGCGCTGGCCGCGCTGCAGCGGGCCGGCCATCTGGCGCCGATCTACATGGCGATGGCCTCGCTGTCGCAGCTGCGCGCGCTGATCGAGCGGCATCGGCGCCTGGGCCTGTGAGCGCGACGCGCCGACCATGAAGCCGATCCGCGAGATCGCCGCCACGCCAGGCCGGCTGCCCGACGACCTGCTGTCCGCAGCCGAGCCGGTGGTGCTGCGCGGCGTGGTGTCGCACTGGCCCGCGGTGCAGGCCTCGCGGCGCTCGGACCGCGCCGCGGTCGACTACCTGCGCCAATGCTGGCGCGGCGAGCCGGTGGCCATCATGACGGGCGCGCCCGAGATCGACGGCCGCTTCTTCTACAACGACGATTTCAGCGGCTTCAACTTCGGCCGCGAGGACGCGCCCCTGCCCGCGGTGATGGAGGCGCTGCTCGAGCTGCGCGCCGAGCCGCGTCCGCCCTGCTTCTACGTCGGCTCCACGACGGTCGACACCTGCCTGCCGGGCTTTCGCGCGCACAACGACCTGGACGTGGGCGATCCGGACGCGCTGGTCAGCGTGTGGCTGGGCAACCGCAGCCGCATCGCCGCGCATTACGACCTGCCGGACAACGTCGCCTGCGTGATGGCCGGCCATCGGCGCTTCACGCTGTTCCCGCCGGAGCAGCTGCCCAACCTCTATGTCGGCCCGCTGGACTTCACGCCCGCCGGCCAACCCGTCAGCCTGGTCGACCTGAGGGCGCCGGACCTGGCGCGCTTCCCGCGCTTCGAGCAGGCGGCGGCGCACGGGCTGGAGGCGGTCCTGGGGCCCGGCGACGCGGTCTACATCCCCAGCATGTGGTGGCACTCGGTCGAGGCGCTGGACGGCTTCAACGTGCTGATCAACTACTGGTGGCGGCAGTCGCCGGCCCACATGGACTCGCCGGTGCTGGCCCTGATGCTGGCGCTGCTGACGATGCGCGACCTGCCTCCCGCGCAGCGCCGTGCCTGGCAGGGGGCCTTCGACCATTACGTGTTCGCGGCGGACGCGGACACGGCTGCCCACATCCCCGAACACGCCCGCCACGCGCTGGCCCCGCTGAGCGCCGAGGGCGCCGGCCATCTGCGCGCCCATCTGATCCAGCGCCTGCGGCGCTGAGGAGCCTCTCATGACCCAAGCCCCGACCTCCCGCCGCCCGGTCCGTCGCGTCGTCATCGCCGGTGGCGGCACGGCCGGCTGGATGGTGGCGGCCTGCCTGTCCAGGACCCTGGGGCGGCTGCTGGACATCCGCCTGGTGGAGTCCGACGAGATCGGCACCGTGGGCGTCGGCGAGGCCACCATCCCGACGCTGCTCACCTTCCATCACCTGCTGGGCATCAGCGAGCCGGAGTTCATGGCCGCGACGCAGGCGACCTTCAAGCTGGGCATCCGCTTCGAGGGCTGGCGCGACGTGGGCGAGGACTACATCCATTCCTTCGGCACGACCGGCACGGACCACTGGACCGCCGCCTTCCAGCATTTCTGGCTCAAGGGCCGCGAGCGCGGGCTCGCCTCCGACTACGGCGACTACTGCCTGGAGCTGCGCGCCGCGCAGGAGCACCGCTTCGCGCATCTGCCACGGGCCGGCATGAACTACGCGTTCCACATGGACGCGACGCTGTACGGGCGCTATCTGCGCCGGCTCGCCGAGGCCCATGGCGTGCAGCGCATCGAGGGCAGGATCGCCGAGGTGCTCACGCACGAGGGAGAGCCCGGCGCCGCGCCGACCGACCGCGACCTGCGCGCGCTGCGGCTGGACAACGGCGCCGAGATCGAGGGCGACCTCTTCATCGACTGCACGGGCATGCGCTCGCTGCTGCTGGGTCAGACGCTGGGCGTCGGCTACCAGGACTGGTCGCACTGGCTGCCCTGCGACAGCGCGATCGCGGTGCAGACCGCGTCGGTGCGCGAGGCTGTGCCCTACACGCGCTCGATCGCGCATCCCTGGGGCTGGCAGTGGCAGATCCCGCTGCAGCACCGGGTCGGCAACGGCGTGGTCTTCAGCAGCCGCTACACCGACGACGACACGGCGCGGTCGACGCTGCTGGGGAACATCGACGGCGAGGTGCTGACCGCGCCCCGCGTGATCCGCTTCAAGCCGGGCCAGCGCGACGTGGTCTGGAAGCGCAACTGCGTCGGCGTGGGCCTGGCCAGCGGCTTCCTGGAGCCGCTGGAGTCGACCAGCATCCACCTGATCCAGCGCAGCGCGATCCGGCTGATGCAGATGTTCCCCAAGGACGGGATCCGCGAGCCCGACATCGCCGAGTACAACGCGCAGATGGCCGACGAGCTCGAGCACATCCGCGATTTCATCGCGCTGCACTACCACGTGACGAATCGGGCGGACTCGCCGATGTGGCGGGACCTGCGCGCGATGGCGCTGCCACCGTCGCTGCGGCACCGCATCGACCTCTTCCGCGAGACGGCGCGGGTGTTCCGCGGCCAGAACGAGCTGTTCACCGAGAACTCCTGGGTGCAGGTGATGTTGGGGCAAGGCCTGACCCCGGAGCAGTTCCACCCGACGGCGGACCTGATGGGCGACGCGGAACTGGCCGGCTTCCTCGGCGACCAGCGCGCGCGCATCGAGCAGACCGTGCGGCAGCTGCCGCCGCACCAGCAGTACGTGATGAAGTACGGCCCGGCGATGGCGCCCAAGGCCGCGACGGCCGCGGCCTGAGCGATCAACGGAGGCGGCCTGCGCGCCGGCCCGATCCGGTGACCGCCCCTCCTCCGACCGGCGCACCCTGCGCCGCCATCGTGACGAGACTCCGCGCGCCGGAGGGCGACCACCGCGGAACGCGCCCCAACCTGGCGTGAGAATCGCGGGGTCGAATCACATGGCCCGCGCGACGACTACGGGCCTCCACCCGGGGAGGGCTCGCATGACCGATCACGACTCCACATACGCCGGCGACTTCGTGCGCGTCGCCACCTGCTACACGGCCACGGAGGCCCATGTGCTGCGCAACGTCCTCGTCTCCGCCGGCTTGGATCCCGAGGTCGCGGACGCGAACATGGCGCAGATGCAACCCTGGATGACCGTCGCCTTCGGCGGCGTGCGGGTGCTTGTTCCGCAATCGCAGGTGGCCTCGGCGCGGCGGGCGATCGAGGACTACGAGGCAGGGCGGCTCGTGCTGCCCGGCGAGGATCCCGCGCCCGAGCCCTTCGCCACCTTGCCCGCGCCGGTCTTCAGCATCGACCGCGCGGCGCTGCTGAGCTTCGCGCTGACGCCGCTGTTCGGCGTGGCGGTGCAGATCTTCAATGCGTCCGTCATCGGCCCGAGTGCCCAACGGCTGGGGCACTGGCTCTGGCTGGCCTTCTTCCTCGTCGCGACGCCGGGCAGCATGGTGCTGCTGGCCGCGGGCAATCCGGGGTCATTCATCGTGCTGCGCGCGGCACTCTCGCTGTCGATCTTCACCGGCGCCTGGTATGTCTTCTCGGCGCAGAAGCAGAGCCGGCAGTTGCTCACCGTCTACGGTCCGGCCTATCGCAAGCGGAGCCTGCTGACACCGGCGATCGTCGCGGCGCTCGTGGCCATGGCCCTGGGCCAGGTCTGGAGCACGCTGGACTGAGATCCGCGTCCTGATCGTCCGCGCGAGGCGCGGCGCCCGGGGGCCCGCCCTTCACGACCAGTTCCTTGAACCCGGTCCGCGCGTCGACCTCACGCGACAGCGATCCCGCCGGCAGCCAGGCGACGAGCAACTCCGCGGTCGTCCGCACGGCGCAGCCCGCCGGCACATGGCCGCCGACGACGCGGCCTTGCGCGTCGGCGACCACCGCGTGCAGGTGCGCGCCCGCCGGCGACAGCGATCCCGACAGCGACACCAGCTCGCTGGGGCCCGGGATGGGGGTCTCCTCGTCCGCCTCCGCCAGGCGCAGCCGCGCGTCGGTCAGGCTGCCGATGCCGGCGACGACGAAACCTGACGCGCCCTCGCGCGCGCACAGGGCCTCCAGCGCGCGTCGCAGATCGTCACCGGGCTCGAGTCGAAGGGCTTGGAGGCGCATCGGGCGAGTGTAGGACGCGCCATGCCGGGTCCCGTGGCGCCCCGGCCCGTCGATCCCGCGCCACATCCGGGTCACCGGATCCGGCGACACCGCGCGCCCGCGTCACCGGTCACGCGGGCAGCCCGGCGGTCAGACATCACGGATCCTCGGGCCGGGCCCCGCCCATCGGCCAAACGGCCGATGGCCCCGTCACCGTCCGCACTTCAAGAATTCATCCGGCCCGGACATCGTCCCGGCCCGAGAACAACGACATCCGAGAAGAGAGGACCCCATGAAGCACCTTGCCACCAAGCCCCAGGCCGCGGCCCTGGCGACCACCCTGATCCTGCCCGCCCTGCTCGTCGCCTGCGGCGGCGGCAGCGACAGCACGACACCGGCGCCGGTCACCCCCACCTCCCTGGTGATCAACGGCACCGCCGCCACCGGCGCGGCGATGGCCAGCGCCGTCGTGAAGCTGAACTGCGCCAAAGGCACCGCCACCGTCACCGCCTCCGCGGCCGGCGTCTTCAGCGCCACCATCACGGACGGCGCCCTGCCCTGCGTGCTCACCGCCACCAGCGCCGACGGCAAGACCGAGCTGCACTCGCTGGCCGCCGGCACGGGCAACGCCGCCACGACCGCCAACGTCACGCCACTGTCCGAGCTGCTGATCGCGCGCCTGTCCGGTGGTGACGCCAAGGCCTTCGTCAGCGGCTTCGGCGCCAGCACGGCCATCAGCGCCGCCGACGTCACCGCGGCCCAGACCGCGCTGCTGGCCTCGCTCAAGGCCGCCGGGCTGGACACCGGCAGCGTCACCGACATCGTCGGCGGCGCGCTCACCGCGGGCAGCAGCGCCGGCTATGACGGCGTGCTCGACAAGCTCGGCGTCCTGCTCACCTCCGCGGGCATCACGCTGACGGACCTCAGCACCGCGGTCTCCACCACGACCAAGACCGGCTCCGACACGAGCAACGCCACGATCGGCACCCTGCTGGCCCCCGCCGCGAGCGACTGCCCGGGCTTCAAGAGCGGCGCGCTGCGCGTCATCGACCTGACGGGCGGCGAGTCCACCGTGATGACCGTCGACGCCACCAAGCTGACCGTCAACGACGGCACCACCACCTATCCGCTGACCAGGAACGCCGCCTGCGACTACACCGTCGGCAACGCCAACGCGGCGCGCGTGCTGGTGTCGCGCGCCGGCGTGGCGGTCTTCATGTCCGGCTCCGGCAAGACGGGCTGGGTCGGCGTGGCCTTCCCCGAACAGAAGCTGGACGTGTCGGCGCTCGCCGGCACCTATGACGCCGTGACCTACGACGCGGTGGCGGGCGGCGGATTCGGCGACACCGTCTTCGCGGCCGATGGCAAGAACGGCCTGTCCCACAACTGCACGACGCTGACCGACTGCACCGCGGACACCAACGACAAGGGCCAGCTGGTGCCCAACGCGAAGGGCGGCTTCGACTACACGAACGATCCTCGCAACGACCACGCCCGCGTCTACGCCTATCGCAACGCCTCGGGCAAGCTGCTGCTGGTGGGCCAGGACGACGACGGCTCGCTGACCCTCTTGGTCAGCAAGGACAAGCTCGCGCTCCCGGCGGTCAATCGCGTCGCCAACTACTGGCAGTTCACCGTCAACAGCGCCGGCCTGGGCGCGGTGGTGTCGGACGCCAACACCATCACGGCCGCGGACAGCGCGACCGGCCTGGTGACCCGCAGCTTCGCGTCGGACGGTCATACGGACAAGGTCACCTACAACGCGCCGTACGACGGCTTCCGCGCCCGCGTCGTCAACAACTGCGCCAGCGCCTCGGGTGGCGCCTACGCCTGCAACGCCGTGGCGCAGCTGCCCTATGGCGGCCTGGTGGTGTCGGTCAGCGCCGACCCGGCGAAGAACTTCGTCAGCGTGTCCGTCGACAAGCCCTGACCCGGGTTTGCGCGACTCCCCGCCCCGAGGGTTCACGGGCATGGTGTCGGCGAGTGTCGCCACCTGCCCCGCCATGACCGTGACCGACGAGATCGAACGCCCCGAGGACGCGGCCGCCCTGGACGCCGCCGTCGCCAGCGAGAAGCGCCGGCTGCTGGTCGACGGGACGACCGCCGACGTGCTCGGCTCGGTCGGGGCGGTGATCGTGATCGTGCTGGCCGAGTACGCCCACGCCGATCACGCGCGGATCGCGCTCTGGGCCGGCGGCATGCTGGCCCTGCTGCTGGGGCAGGTGCTCTTCGTCCGCCTGCAGCGGGGCGCCTCCGATGCGCGCTTCCTGTCGCGCTTCGTGGGGCTGGCCGTGGCGCTGGCCCTGGGCTGGGCCAGTTGCGCCCTGCTGGTGCGGCCCGACGACTTCAGCTTCGAGGCCTTCGATGTCCTGGCGCTGTGCGTCATCTTCACCGCCGGCAGCGTCTACAACGCGCACCACCTGCCGGCGCTCTACGGGTTCCAGTTCGCCGGACAGGGCGCGCTCACCCTGATCTACGCCGTGCGCGGCGGCGCCTCGCTGCTCAACGGGCTGATCGCGGCCGGATTCGCGATCCTGATGTGGACGCTGGTCGGCTACGGGCGCAGCTTCCACCGCGGACTGGTCCGCGCGGTCGAGCTGGGTTTCGAGAACTCGCGCCTGGTCGCGCAACTGCAACGCCGGACGCAGGCGCTGGAACAGGCCAACATCGCCAAGACGCGCTTCCTGGCCTCGGCCAGCCACGACCTGCGCCAGCCGCTGCACGCGATCAGCCTGCTGATCAGCCTCCTGGGCGAGCGCGCGCGCGGCCAGCCACCCATCGAGGATTTGATCCGCCGCGTCGAGTCCTCCACCGAGGTCATGGAAACGCTGCTCAACGGCATCCTGGACATCTCCCGGCTGGACGCGGGCGTCGAGCGGCCGCGCATCGGCGCGGTGCCGGCCCGCCAGATCCTCGAGCGACTCGAGCGCCAGTTCGCGCCGATCGCGACCGCGCACGGCCTCCAGTTGCGGGTGCGCGTCGACAGCCGCGCCTGGGTGCGCAGCGACCCCGCGCTGCTCGCCCGCATGCTCGACAACCTGGTCGCCAACGCGCTGCGCTACACGCCACGCGGCGGCCGGGTGCTGGTCGCGTTGCGGCCGCGTCGCGGCGGTGAAGCCGCGTTCGAAGTGCGCGACAACGGCATCGGGATTCCGGCCGACAAGCTCGACGAGGTCTTCGAGGAATTCGTCCAGCTGCACAACCCGCGCCGCGAGCGGAGCATGGGGCTCGGCCTGGGCCTGTCCATCGTGCGGCGCACCGCGCGGCTGCTGGCCCACCTGGTGGAAGTGCGCTCGATGCCGGACCGCGGCTCGGTCTTCCGCATCGTCGTGCCCCTGGCCGACGCCGACTCCCCGGTCGAAGCCGGTCCGCGGGCCGACACCGAGACGCCGGACGGACTGATCCGCCTGCGGGTGCTCGTGGTCGACGACGAGGCGCCGATCCGCGAGGCCCTGCGCGAGCTGCTGGAGGCCTGGGGCTGCGACTGCATCACCGCCGCCGACGGCGCGGAAGCGATGGACCGGCTGGACGACGACCTCGACGCCCTGCTCTGCGATTACCGGTTCGAGCAGGAGACCGGGGTGGCCCTGGTGCTCCGTCTGCGCGAACGGCTGGGGCGCGAGGTGCCGGCGCTGATCGTCACGGGAGACGTCACCGCGCATCAGTTGATCGACATCGCCAGCAGCGACCTGCCCGTGATGCACAAGCCGGTCAATCCGGCCGCGCTGCGACGGTGGCTGGCGAGCGCCGGCTCAGCCGTTCAGGCGTAGGCCCAGGCGGGCCGCGGCCACCACCGCCTGCGTGCGCGAGGTCACTTCCAGCCGGCGATAGAGCGCCTCCAGGTGCGTCTTGACCGTGGACTCGGAAATGTCGAGCACCTGGCAGATGGCCTTGTTGCTGCGCCCTTCGATCAACAGGCGCAGCACCTGCGCCTGGCGCGGCGAGATGCCCAGCGCGTCGGTGGCCTCGCGCGGCGCGACGGGCGCCTGCGAGAAGCCGGCAGGAAGAAAGACGCCGCCGTCGAGCACGGTCCGCATCGCCGCGAGCATCGCCCCGGTCTGCGAGGTCTTGGGCACGAAACCCGACGCGCCGTGATCGATGGCGCCCAGGATCAGGTCGGGGTCCTCGCTGGCGGAGAGCATCACGTAGCGGGGGCGCGGGGCCCGCGCGCGCAGATGGATCAAGCCGTCGAGGCCCGCCGCGTCGGGCAGGGACAGGTCCAGCATCACCAGCGTGATCGGTCCGCCGGCGGCCTCCGGGTCGGCGTCGTCCGCCGCGAGGCAATCCAGTGCCTGCGCGAGGCTGCCGGCCTGCAGGACCTGCCAGCGCGGGAACTCATGGGCCAGCAGCAGGGCGAGCCCCTCGCGGAACAGCGGATGGTCGTCGACGAGAAGGGCGCGGGTCTGCACGGTGGAGCGGCGGCGGGCCGGAGAGTGGCCTCATCAGAACACAGCCACGGGACCCGGGTCGACACACCGATTCGCGGGGATGGGCGTGGGCCCGGTCCAACGCTCCGGTCCGCCCCGTGCCCCCATCGCCCAGAATCCGCGACTTCGGACACCGTCGGGAAACATTCCTGACACCAGAACAACGAGACCGATCTCGAGGGATACCTTGCCAAGCCGCCTCCATGCCCCCCGCGCCGCCAGCCTGTGCGCCGCCGTCCTCGCCCCCGCGCTGCTGATCGCCTGCGGCGGCGGTGGTGACACCGTCAACAAGAACGTCCAGGTCGTCCCGGTCATTCCGCCGCCACCGACCACCAGCTCGCTGGTGATCAAGGGCACGGCCGCCACCGGTGCCCCGATGGCCAATGCCGCCATCAAGCTGAGCTGCGCCAAGGGCAGCGCGACCGCCACGGCCACGACCGCCGGGGCCTTCACCGCCACCATCACCGACGGTGCCCTGCCCTGTGTGCTGACCGCCACCAGCGCGGACGGCAAGACCGAGCTGCACTCGCTGGCCGCCGGCACCAGCAACGGCAACGCCAACGTGACGATCAATGTCACGCCGCTGTCGGAGCTCCTCATCGCGCACCTGTCCGGCGGCGATCCCAAGGCCTTCGTCGCCGGCTTCGGCAGCGGCACGGCCATCGCGACCTCCGACGTGGCGGCCGCCCAGATCGCGCTGCTGGCGGCGCTCCGGGCCGCCGGCCTGGACATCACCACGGTCTCCGACATCGTCGGCGGCGCGATCACCGCCGGCAGCGGCGTCGGCTACGACAGCGTGCTCGACAAGCTGGGCGCGATGCTCACCGACGCCGGCGTGTCGCTCGCGGACCTCAGCGCCGCGGTCTCCGGCACCGCCAGGATCGGCATCGACACCAACCACGCCGCCGTCGGCACCGTGCTGGCCCGCGCCGCCACCGACTGCCCGGCGCTCAAGGGCGGCCCACTGCGCCTGATCGATCTGACCAGCGGCACCGCGCAATTGATGACGCTGGATCCGGCCAAGCTGACCGTGTCGAACGGCACCGCCAGCTACACGCTGGTGAAGAACGCCGCATGCGACTACAGCGTCCCCAGTCTGATGAACGCGCGCGTGCTGGTCGCCCGCTCCGGCATCGCCGTCTTCTTCGTCGGCTCGGGCAAGACCGGCTGGGTCGGCGTGGCCTTCCCCGAACAGCGCCTGGACCTGAGCGCGCTCGCCGCCACCTACAACACGGTGAGCTACTCGAACGTCGCGGCGGGCGGCTTCGGGGACACGGTCTTCGCGACCGACGGCAGGAACGGCCTGTCCCACAACTGCACCACGCTCAAGGACTGCGTCGCCGACACGCAGGCCAAGGGCCAGCTGGTGCCCAACGCCGGCGGCGGCTTCGATTACGCGAATGATCCGCGCGGGAGCCAGGCACGCGTCTTCGCCTATCGGACCCTGTCCGGCAAGCCGATGATGATCGCGCTGCGCAACGACCACACGGTCACCGTGATGACCAAGCAGGAACCGCTCGCGCTGCCCGCGCTCAACCGGGTCGCCGCGTACTGGCAGTTCAATGCCAACCAGTACGGCGTCTTCCCGGCGGTCGTCGACACCAACACCGTGACCTCCGTCGACCCCGCGGCCAGCACGGTGACCCGCCTGTTCTCGTCGGACCTCCACACCGACGCGGTGGTCTACAACACGCCCTTCCCAGGCATGCGACACCGCGACGGCGCCTCCTGCGCGCCCGTGAAGGGCGGCTATGTCAGCTGCAACTCCGCGGTGCACCTGCCCTTCGGCGGCATGCAGCTGTCGGTCAGCGCGGAGCCGAGCAAGGTGATCTTCATGACGGTGGTCGTCGACAAGCCCTGACCCCGACCACGCGGGCGCCCTCGGGCTCCCGCGCCCGTCGTCATCCCTTCAGGTGGGCAGCGCCAGCTCCCACGTCTCCCCCACCAGGTCCTGGCCGAAGCCGCGGAAGGACTCGGTGCCGACGAGCTGGTAGCCCGCCTTGCGGTAGATGTGCTTGGCCGCGTCCAGCTGGCTGTTGGTCCACAGCCGCACCCGGCGATAGCCCGCCTCGCGCGCGAAGCGATGGCATTCGGTGACGAGCCGGTCGCCCAGGCCCAGGCCGCGGGCGCGGGGCTCGACCAGCAGCAGCCGCAACTGGGCCGTGCCCTCGATCGGCGCCTGACTGCCCTCCTCGCGCGCCTGCACCAGGCACACGCTGCCCAGGTTCTCCCCGTCGCGATCCGCGATCCAGCAGGCCTCGCGCGCCGGATCGAAACGCTCGATGAAATCGGCGGCGATGCGCGCCACCAGCGCCTCGAAGCCCAGGTCGAAGCCGTACTCCCGCGCGTACAGCGCGCCATGCCGCGCGATCACCCAGCCCAGGTCGCCCGGTCCGTGCGGGCGCAGGACCACGTCCCCGTCGGCGCCCGGCTCCCCGAGCAGCCGCTGCACCCGCTGCATCGCCTGCAACAGCTCCGCCTGGCGCGCCTCGCTCAACGGCCCCAGCATCTCCGCGACCTGCGCCTGCGATCGGCGATCCAGCGGCTTGAACGCCCGCCGCCCCGCGGGACTGAGCCGCAGCAAGGACTGCCGCGCATCGACCTCGCTGCGCGTCGCGCGCACCAGGTCGCGCGCCTTCAGGTCGCGCAACAGGCGGCTGAGGTAGCCGCCGTCCAGGTCCAGCAGACGCCCCAGGTCCGTGGCGGTCAGGCCGTCGCCGTTCTCCAGATGCGCCAGTTCCCAGAGGATGCGGCACTCGGTCAGGCTGAACTCGGAATCGAGCAGGCCCTCGTTCAGCACGCCGATCCGGCGTGTGTAGAAGCGGTTGAAACGACGGATGGTCTCGATGCGGTCGGGGGCGTCCATGGCGCGATCCTCGTCGAGATGCTTGCTTTTGGCAAGCATTTTCCTGGCCACGAATCCGGGCGATCCCTCGGGTAGAACCGAGCATTCCCGCGCGCCGACCCATCGCCACAATCCGGGCCACAACAAGCATCGAGGGAGGAACGCATGGGCAGGATCCATCGGTCGCCGCGCGCGACGCTGACCGCCGTCGCCGGCACCTTCGCCGCCGTCACGGCCATCTCCACCGTCCTCGCGCTCGCCGCGGCGGGTCCCGCGCGGGCACAGGCCGCGCCTCCGGCCCAGCCGTCGATCGAGGACTTCTTCCGCGATCCGCAGATGCGCCAAGTCAAGCTGTCGCCCGACGGCCGCTTCCTCGCCTTCGTCGCCAACAAGGGCGACAGCGCGATGCTGGTCGTCGCCGACATCGACAGCGGCATGAAGCCCACGCCGGTGGCGGGCTTCCAGGACGCGGACGTCGGCACCTACGCCTGGGTCGGCAGCGAGCGCCTGGTCTACACCTCCGCGCAGAACCAGGGCGACCGCTGGCGCACGCTGCACAACTCCGGTCTGTGGGCCGTCAAGCGCGACGGCACCGAGCGCCGCCAGCTGATCCACGCGATGTACGGCGCCGACGGCCAGACCGGCTCGCTGGTGGCCAGCCGCATCCTGCCGGTGGAGTGGCAGCTCCTGCGCGCGCCCGACGACGGCAGCAACGAGGTGCTGGTCGTCAGCGGCCGCTTCGACGGCCGCGAGCAGCTGGCCGACGTGCGCCTCGCGCGGCTGGACATCACGACCCAGCGGCGCCGCAACCTCGATGCCGACGCGCCCCGGGAGACCAAGGACTGGGCCATCGACGTGGCGGGCGAGCCCTGGGGCCTGGTCACCTTCGAGGGCTCGAACGCCAGCGTCCATCTGAAGAATCCCGCCGGCGGCTGGTCGGTCTGGAAGACGGGCGGGCTCTACGAGAACGCGGCACCCGACCTGTTCGCGTCGGACGGACGCGGCCTGCGACTGGTGGTCACGCGCAATGCCGACCGGGTCGACGCGCTGTACCGCGTCGATCCCAAGACGCTGGAGATCGAGGCGCAGCCGCTGATCGCCACCAAGGGCTACGACTTCGACGGCGACGCCGCCTTCGATCCCGAGACCCGCCAGCTGCTGGGCCTGCACTTCGAGACCGACGCGCCCTCGGCCTACTGGTTCGAGCCCCGGCTCAAACAGTGGCAGGCCGAGGTCGACAAGCGCCTGCCCGGTCGCGCCAACCGGATCGACTGCGGCCGCTGCCTGCGCACCGGGCGCTTGCTGGTGACCTCGTTCTCGGACCAGCAGCCCATCCAGTACCTCCTCTTCGACACGGCCAAGGGCAGCCTGACCTTGCTCGGCTCGACGCGCCCCTGGATCCGGGCCGCGCAGATGGGCCAGCGCGACCTGAGCCGCATCCCCGCGCGCGACGGCCTCGAGATCCCCGTCATGGTGACCCAGCCCGCGGGCAAGGCCGCGGGTCCGCGACCCGCCGTGGTGCTCGTGCACGGCGGCCCCTATGAGCGCGGCACGCATTGGGGTTGGGACAACGAGGCGCAGTTCCTGGCCAGCCGTGGCTACGTCGTCATCGAGCCCGAGTTCCGCGGCAGCATGGGCTACGGCGACAAGCTGTTCAAGGCGGGCTGGAAGCAATGGGGCCTGGCGATGCAGGACGACATCAGCGATGCGCTGAAGTGGGCCGTCAAGCAGGGCTGGGTGGATCCGAGGCGGGTCTGCATCGCGGGCGCCAGCTACGGCGGTTACGCGGCGCTGATGGGCCTGATCAAGGACCCGGGCCAGTACCGCTGCGCGGTCAGCTGGCTCGGCGTCACCGACATCGGGCTGATGGCCTCCGACGAATGGAGCGACATGTCGGACGCATGGCGCACCTACGGGGTCAAGGCCATGGTCGGCGACCCCGTCAAGGATGCGGAGCAGATCCGGCAGACCTCGCCGGTGCGTCGCGCGGCCGAGATCCGCCAGCCGGTGCTGCTGGCCTACGGCGGCACCGACCGTCGCGTGCCGCTCAAGCACGGGCAGGAGATGCGCGCCGCGCTGGAGGCGGCCGGTCATCGGCAGGTCCAGTACGTCGTCTACAACGACGAGGGCCACGGCTGGCGCAAGCTCGCGACCCAGGTCGACTTCTACGGACGGATGGAGCGCTTCCTCGCCGAGCACATCGGAACGGCATCGGAACGCGGTCCTGACGCGTCGCCGACGGCCGGAGCGTCCGCCCGGTAAAGAAGGGTTGCGGGCGACATCCGGCGCGTGTCCGGGGTCAACGACGTCGGAGAGACTTCGTTGTGGAGCGGCAGGATCGACCGACATCCGGATCGATCCGCTTCACTTCAAGGAGATCACGAATGTCCTCTCGCACCCGCCTGGCCGCGCTGTCGCTGGCCGTCGCCGCCTTCGCGCCCCTGATCGCCTGCGCGCAACCGCTGCCCGGTGCTCACCCCGCCTACCTGCACGCGCTGACCGACCTGCGCGCCGCGCGCTGGATGCTGTATCACCAGCCGGGCGACGACAAGGTCTTCGCCGAGGAGGATGTCGGCATCCGCGAGATCGACGCGACCATCGCCGAGATCAAGGCCGCCGCGATCGATGACGGCAAGGACATCGGCGACCACCCCAACGTGGACGTCCACGAGCACGGCAGCCGCCTGCTGCGCGCGATCGAATCGCTGGAGAAGGCCAAGGCCGACATCTCGCGCGAGGAGGACAACCCGCAGAGCCGCCAGCTGCGCCATCGCGCGCTGGAGCACCTGGACCGCGCCATCCACGCCACCAAGTCCGCGCATGCGCACTGGCTGAAGGACATGGGCCGCTGACCGGTCCGCGCGGCTCGTCGGCCGCGCCGTCGAGCGGGTCCTCGAGCGACCCGCGATCGACGCACCAAGGCCTCAACGCGGCGCTGCGGTCCCCACGGACTTCAGCGCCGCGATCACTTGGGTGTGGGCCTGCACCAGCGCCGGCGACTGATCGAAACGTCGCGCGTAGCGCTGCTTGAAGTCCTCGGCGCTGTCGCGGTCCAGGCTCAGCAGATCGCGCGCGCGCTGCGCGACGGCCAGCGGCGTCTCGTCGGCGTCGGCCGCGCCGTCGATGGCCTCGTCCAGCATCGTGATCAGGCGGCTGAGCGGCTCCAGCCAGCGCATCTCGTCGCCGAAGGCCATCACCTGCAGGAACTCGCCCGCGCTCTGCGGGCCGTGGGTCTTCTCGTAATCGCCGCGCTCCAGGTCGACCAGACCGCGGTGCAGGTCGAGCAGGCTGCTGCGGAGTTGTTGGCAGGCTTGAGTGGACATGGTGTTCTGACCGGAAAGCGAAGACGGCCGCCAGCTTAGCGCCGCCAGACGACGCCTGCCTCTCTCCCTGGCGACGGATGTCCCTGCCAGATGGGAGAGGCGCGATCAACCGAGGAATGCCGGTTGCCGCGCACCCGTCGGCTGCGAGGATCGCAGTCGCCGGCCCGGGGCCGGCTCCAGCCGCGGCCCACGAGGCGCGCGGTTCCCTCTCACATGTCGGAGACAAGCATGAGCAGCAAGACCGCCAAGAACACCGTCTGCGTCTGGTACGACAAGGACGCCGAGGCCGCCGCCCACTTCTACGCCAAGACCTTCCCGGACAGCCGAGTGGACGAGGTGATCCACGCGCCGGGCGATTTCCCCTCGGGCAAGCAGGGTCAGGTGCTGGTGGTGAAGTTCACCGTGATGGGCATCCCCTGCGTCGGACTCAACGGGGGGCCGCAGGTCCAGCACAGCGAGGCCTTCTCCTTCCAGGTCGCGACCGATGATCAGGCGGAGACCGACCGGTTGTGGAACGCGATCGTGGGGAACGGCGGCAAGGAGAACGCCTGCGGCTGGTGCTCGGACCGGTGGGGCATCCGCTGGCAGATCACGCCGCGCGTGCTGACCGACGCGCTGTCCGATCCCGACCGCGCCGCCTCCAAGCGGGCGTTCGACGCGATGATGACCATGACGAAGATCGACGTCGCGAGGATCGAGGCGGCGCGCAAGGGATGAGCGCCTCGGCGGGACGGCGCGCCCGCGGCCCCGTGGCTCAGCGCGTCCTCCCGCAGGCGGCGTCGAGCGTCGCCCGATCCGCCACCGTCGCCACCTCGTCGCGCGACGCCTCGTAGGCCGGCTGCAGCCGCTCCAGGCGCGGCAGCGGCGGCTTGCCGGCCGCGACCGCTCCGCAGAACTGCGCGACCGCGGCCCGCGCATTGCGGAGCCGGACCGCCGCGGACGGATGCGTCTTCCGGCCTTGCGTCGCCAAGGCCGGCAGGCGCCGGTCGGCATCGCGCCAGAACGCCACGGCGCCGCGGATGTCGTAGCCGGCCAGTCCCGCGAAGACCAGTCCCAGCGTGTCGGCATCCAGCTCCTGCTGGCGCTCGTCCCGGGGCGTGTCGTCGTGCGGCGTGGGGTGGTTGGTCTGCAGCAAGCCGAGCAGGCCGTCGTCATATCGACCGGCCTGTCCTTCGCGTTGCCGCTGCAGCCGCACGTAGCCGTGCGCCAGCACCAGGTGCGCGAACTCGTGACCCAGCACCATGGCGAGCTCGTCGCGGGACAGGCGCGCCTGCATCTCACGGGTCACGAAGGTCCCGGAGAACAAGGCGAACGCGTTGGTGACGCCCGCCGCGTCGAGCGGCTCCGTCCGGATGGTGCAGACGCGGGTCCCCTGCGCGTCGAAGTCCGCGAGCTTGCCGCACCACGGCGCCGCCACCACCCGCAGCTTCGCGTGGATCGCCTCCAGGTCGGTGTCGTCGGTCGCCGCGTGCGCGGCCATCGTGACCGCCATCGCGGACACGAGTCCGGCGGCGACCCGCCGGAGGATCCCTCTTCTCATCCACGTCTCCCTGCTTCCGAGGAGGGCCATGATAGAAGCCCCCCGTGTCATCCCGGGGTCAGGACTTGCCGGGGCGTCCCCCGGATGAATTACATTCGCCGACGGCCGGCGTCAGGGAGGCGCCGGAATCACCCGACCGCTCACGCCCTCGATGGCGTGACGAAGAAACGGAACGGACTCATGAAGCCGAAGAAAACCCTCGTGCGCGCGGGCGCGCTGATCGCCGGTGTGCTCGTCGCCGCCGCCGCCGGCCATGTCGCCGCGCGCGCCTACGAACAGGACCGCGCATCCGCCGTCCCGATCGACCTCAACGCCGCCTTCGACCCCAAGGCCTGCTACGCGCGTTGCATGGAAGAGATCAACGACGCCCGCAAGTGCGATCGCATCTGCGATCCGAATCAGAAGTAAGCCGCCCTGTCGAGCGGCACCCCAGGGTGCATCCGTGAAAGAAAACCTCACCGGCGCGTTGATCGCCGTGGCCGCGCTATGGGCGGGCGACACGCTCGCCCAGTCGCCCGGCCCCGCGACGTCCGCCTCGCCATCCCCCGTCACCGCGTCACCGGCGTCGGTCACGCCCGACGCGGTCCCGGCCGACACGAAGAAGGCCTCCAGCCCGGGCGCCCCGACCGCGTCGCTGCAGACCGTCGAGGTCTCCGGGAGCGCCTCCGACGCCGCCCAGCGCGAGGCCTTCGTCGCCGGCCGCATCGTCATCGGCCGCCAGGCCATCGAGAAGAGCGGCGTGAGCACGGTCAAGGACCTGCTGCGGCGCGAGCCCTCGGTCACCGTGTCCGCCAATGGCCGCCTCGGCCTGCTCGGTCTGCCGGGCTACACGCAGATCCTGGTCGACGGCGTCGCGCCGCCCGCCGGGCGTGATCCGATGGAATCGGACCTGGTCCACATCGAGCGCGTCGAGATCATCAAGGGCTCGGTGGCCGAGCACGGCCCCTTCGGCATCGCCGGCACCATCAACCTCGTGACCCGTCGCACCGAGCGCGTCGCCAGCGAGTCGCTGCGCATGACCGCGCAAGGCGGTCCCGACAGCGTGATGGGCGACGGCGCCTGGTCGCTGACCTCGGTCGACAAGCAGACCGGCACCACGCGCAGCCTGCGCGCCTCCTTCCGCGACGGCGACACCCTCGTGCGCGCCCGCACGCGGACCTCGGTGTCCTTCGCGCCCTGGGGCGATGGCGACACCGCCACCCGCGACGAGCGCCAGCACCAGCGTCGCACGCAGGCCTCGCTCTCCGCCAACCTCGGCTGGCGCGACTCGGCGACGCGCGAGTTCTCGATCGATCCCAGCCTGTTCCTCCTGGCCCTGAGGAATCACGGGGACGAGCAGTATCTGGAGCGCCCCGGCACGCCGTCGGTCGACGCGCGCGTCGCCGCGCGCCACGTGCTCGTCAACGTCGGACTGGACCTCACCTGGAAACAGCGCTTCGCCGATGGCAGCCGCCTGCAGCTGCGCGTGACCCCCGGCTGGATGCAGGTCCGCCGGCGCGGTCTGCGCGAGGACGGCCTCGCCACCGCCGCCGACCTGTTGCGCGAGACCCTGCGTCAGCAGCACGCGCGCAACGACCATCTCAAGCTCGACTACAACGCCGCCTCGCCCAAGGACCACGACATCAAGGCCGGCCTGGGCCTGGGCCGCAACGCGGTGGACCACCGCGTGGACGCCTGGTTGCAGGGGCAGGACGACCCGACGCTGACGCCCTACTTCGGCAAGGTGGGCAGCGCCCGCACGCGCCGCGCCAACGCCTTCATCCAGGACGACTGGCGCCTGAACGCCCAATGGGCGCTGAACGCCGGGCTCAGCGCGGACTGGCGCGACATCGACCAGGTCGACGGTCCGCTGCGCGCGTCGAGTCGATTCACGGTGCTGGCGCCCTCGCTGAACCTGGCCTGGAAGCCGGCCGACGGCGGACGGCTGCGCGCGCGGCTCAGCCTGGCGCGGACCGCCAGGCTGCCCGACGCCGATCAGCTCAGCGCCCGCCCGACGATCAATCCGCTCGCGCCCTGCCGGCCCGGCGGCCCCTGCGGCGGCAACACCCCCGACCAGGCCGATCTGGTCGGCAACCCGGGCCTGCGGCCGGAGAAGGCCTGGGGCCTGACCGGCTCGCTGGAGCGGTACATCGGCAAGGACTCGACGCTGGGCGTGGATGTCTTCGCCCGGCGCATCGAGGACCTGGTCGGCAGCGAGCTGCTGCTCGCCGCCGTGCCCTGGTCCGCGACGCCGCGCTACATCAGCCGTCCGATGAACTTCGGCAAGGCCTGGTCCGCGGGCATGAGCCTGGACGCCCGCATGAAGGCGCCCGAGTTCATCGACGGCGCGCCCAAGCTGGAATTGCGCAGCGGCATCACCTGGGCACGCTCGCGCGTGTCCACCGTGGCGGGTCCGGACAACCGGCTGGACGGGCAGTCGCCGTGGTCGGGCAAGGTCGGCCTGCGCTGGGAACCGGCGGCCTGGCCGGCGGAGCTGAGCCTCGACATCAACTGGCTACCGCCGACCTGGCGTCGCGCGGACGACACCCGCCTGACCCGCAGCGGCCGCCAGATCGACGCGGACCTGCAGATGGCGTGGACGCTGTCGCCCAAGACCAAGATCCGGGGAACGATCAACAACCTGCTCGCCCGCGATCGCCGCAGCGACGACTGGTTCGCGCTGGTCGGCACGCCGAATCCGGCGACGCTCGACCGCTCGATCGTCACGCGTGGCGATCGGCGCTTCGGCCTGACGGTGGAGATGAAGCTCTGAGGGCGCGCGCGCACGCGGTATCGCCGGAGAGGGCGATCTCCGATGCCGCCGCCATCACGACGCCGTGCACGAGGCGATGAGCGCCTGTCGACCGGCCGCCGACAGCCACTCGTCGGGCGCGGTGTCGACCGCGCCACACAGCGCCACCTTGTCGCGACTGCTCATGAGCATGCCCCGCTGCAGCGGCGACATGTCGGTGAAGTGCCGCAGCACGAAAGGCCGCACGCGGTCCCGCTGCGCCTCGTCCAGCGACAGCAGCGCGATCAGGGTGTAGGCGGTGTCGGCCTGGCTGCGGCCCTCGCGCCGCGGCAGGCTGTCCACCAGTTCCTCCACGGCGAGCGCCGCGTCCTGCGCCGTGCGCAGGGCCTGCGGCGAGCTCAGGTCGGCGATGCCCTGCCAGCCCGGCACCGTCTCTCCACGCAGGAAGGCCCGCGTGTCGGTCATCGCGGAGAGCAGCGACTGATCCGGCGCCTGGGCGGAATCGATCCAGGCCGCATGCAGCAGCTCGAGCTGCAAGGGCAGATGCCGCGAGCTGCCCAGCCCCATCCGGATCTCGTTGCCCACGTCGGCGCACTGGGGACCCGGCGCCGTGAACAGGCGCGCCTTCTCGCGCGTGGCCGTCTCCCCGCCCAGGAAGGCGAGCTGACGCGCGGCCGCCTCGACCGGCCGGCAAGCCCCGCCCTTCTCGATCGCCGCCACCAGCGTGGCGACGCGCGCGGCCTCCTGGCCCTCGTCCGCCGCGGTGATGGTGAGCATGAGCGGCGCCGTCGTGATTCGCGTGCTCGAACGATCCGAGGGCTTGGCCGTCACGCGGCGCTCGATCGCCGTCGTCACCGCCAGCTCGTAGCGCCCCGGCTGCTGGAAGCTGATCGCCCGATTGACCACCACCGGCAGACGCACGGGCTTGGCCCCGATCACGCGCATCGAGCTCATGTCGAAGTGATCGACGCCACGCGCGCGGAACCAGCCGGTCGCGGGGCTGATGTCGATCTGCCGGCTCACGCCGCTGGACTGCTCGTCGACCGCATAGATCCACGGGCCGGCCGTCCCGCCATCGCGCGCCACCAGCACCAGATCGAGCACGATGGGCTCGCCCTGCGAGAACGTGCGGCGTCCCCCGCGCGGCTCCAGCCGGACCTCGAGTCCCCCCTCGTCGATCGACGTCGAGGCGGCGCGGCTCGACGTCGCCACGGACGCCGGTTGTGCCGCCGCCGGCGGCGTTCCCGCCATGACACCGAAGGCGCCCAGGGCACCGATCACACCGACGATGAGCTTGCGCATGCGCCTCCCCAGGCTTTCGAGGATCGCGATGGTAAGGCGCCCTCGGGCCGGCCGCGCCAAGAACGCGCTAAGGCGGCGTCGCAGCCTGATAGACGCGCACGTGCTCGACCTCGTAGCGGACGGGGAAGATGCGGTCGTCGATCGGGCCGCCGAGGTCACCGCCGATCGCGAGATTCAGGATCAGGAATTGCGGCTGGTCGAAGGGCCATTGCGCCGCGCCCTGCCCCAGGTTGGGATAGGCCGCGTGCACCTGTCCGTCCACGCCGAAGCGGATCTCCCGCGGCGTCCACAGCATCTGGTAGTCGTGGAAGCGACCGCAGGCGGTCTTCAGCACGCGGCCGTCGCCGACGCCGTGGCCGCCATGGCCCGAGCTCGTGTGCACCGTGCTGAAGACCCATTCGGGCTTCTGGCCCATGTGCTCGAGGATGTCGAGTTCGCCGCTCGCCGGCCAGTCGCCCTGGCTGCCGAGCATCCACACCGCCGGCCAGGTGCCCTTGCCGCAGGGCAGCCTGGCGCGGATCTCGAAGTAGCCATAGGTCCACTCGGCCTTGCCCTTCGTGATCAGGCGCGTCGAGCTGTAGTGCTGGCCGCCCCAGTCCGGGCGCGAGGACAGATCCTCCTTGCGCGCCGTGATGACCAACTTCCCGCCTCGCTGCGCGGCGTTCTCGGCGCGCGGCCCCGAGTAGTACTGCTGCTCGTGGTTGTGCCAGCCCTGCTGATTCATGCCGGTGTCGTAGGCCCACTTCGACGCGTCGGGCAAGGCGCCCGAGGGGCCGTCGAACTCGTCGGACCAGACGAGGCGGTAGCCGGCGGGCAGGCCGATCGTGCCCGTCGCCGCGCCGCCCTTGCCGGTCGCGGTCTGCGGCGCGGTGGTCGAAGCGGAAGCCGAGGCGGGTGTCGACGCGGCGGCGGTCGCGATCGGCGTGGGGGCGCCGCCGGGCGTGGCGGAGGCCGCTTGCGCGTGCGCGTTCCCGGGGCCCGCGGCGGCGCCGGTGCCGATGGCGATCGCCGCCATCAGCGGCACGGCGGCCCGGCGCCGCGACAGTCGTCCTTGCTTCGAGCTCAATCCGGATCTCCCTGTCGATGTCTCAGCGCCGGGCGCGCAGCGCGAGCAGCTGCTCGGCGTCGACCAGCGCGGTCTTGATGGTCTTCTGTCCGCGCAGCACCTTGTCGAGCTCGGTCTGCACGACCTCCTCGGCGAACTTGTTTTGCTTGTGCACCGGCATCGCCGTGATGCGCAGCGCATCGTCGCGCCACAGCAGCCGCGCGCGCTGGCCGGCGAGGAAGGGCACGGGCTCGCTGAAGAAGGGATCCTCGTGCACGTCGCGCAGCGCGGGGAAGGCGTCGTAGTCCTTGAAGGCCCGCAGTTGCTGCTTCGAGTCCAGCGTCATCAGCTGGATGAAGTCCCACGCCAGCCGCTTGCGCGCCGGCGCCGACTTGCGCGGAATCGCGTAGTACGAGCCGCCGTAGGCCGAGTGCGCGCCGCCGGGCAGCGAGGCCGCGCGCCACAGTCCCCTGGTCTCCGGCGCGACGAAGGCGTTGAGCTGGCCGACCAGCCAGGCGCCCGAGAGTTCCGTCGCCAGCCGGCCCTGCTTGAAGCCCGCGCCCCAGTCGTTGGACCAGGCCTGGACCTTCGCGTCCAAGCCCAGTTGCCGCGCGCGAAGCGCCACCTCGAAGGCGCGCTCGAAGCGCGGCGAGTTCACCAGCACGCGGGAGTCGACGTCGAAGTACAAGCCCTCGCCCGGCTTGAGACCGTCGGCGACGAGGATGTCCTTGATCTCCTGCACGTTGGCGATGAGATAGGCCCCGGTCCGCGCCTTGATGCGCTCGCCGGCCGCGACATAGCTGTCCCAGTCGCGCGTCAGCTCGTCCGGCGTGACGCCGGCGCGATCGACGATGTCCTGACGGTAGAGCATCGTGCCGGGGCCGATGTCCGTGGGCATCGCGACCATGGCGCCGTTGCGGGCGACGGCCTGGTCGTAGGCGTAGGGGACGAGGCGGGATCGATGCGCCTCGACGCCGAAGGGCGCCTGACGCAGGTCCTCCAGCCCCCCGCCCTGCGCGAAGCGGCCGACGTAGCTCGATTCCAGGGCCATCACGTCGGGCAGGCCCACCGCGGTCGACAGCGAGGTCGTCATCGCCGTGTGGTGATCGGCGTACTGGCGCATCAGGATGCGCAGCTCCACGTCGGGATGCATCGCGCGCCAGGCCGGGATCGCGGTGCGGGCGATCTCGTCGACCAGCGGGAAGGCGGCGACGGTGAGGACCTCGGCCGGCTGGGCGCGTGCCGGGACGACGATCAACGCGGGCAGCGCCGGCAAGGCCATGCCCGCCAGCCAGGTGCGGCGTCGGATCAGCGTGGGATGCTTCAAGCGCGTCCCCGGCGTCAGCGCGGCAGCGCGTAGCTCGCGATCGCGCGGGCCGGCAGATCGGCCACGCAGGCCTGTCCATCGACGTTCAGCACGAATCGGTGCGCGCGCTCGCTGCGGTTCATCACGACGACGACGAGGGTACCGTCCTCGTTGACGGCGGCGGTGCACTCCAGGTCCTGGCTGCTCGCCGAGCACAGCACGCGATGCGCGCCGGGACGGATGAAGCGGCTGAAGTGGCCGAGGTAGTCGTAGGAGCTCTGCGGCATCAGCCGGTTCTGCGCCCGATCCGCGAGCATCGGCGCGCTGCACAGGTTGCCGACGTGGTTCGGTCCGCCGGTCTCGTCGAGCAGCAGGTTCCAGTCGATCCAGCCGACGGTCCAGCGGTTGAGGTCGTTGATCACGCTGCGGGCGTAACGCTCGCCGGTGGCCCAGGCGCCGATGTGCGGGCCGCCTTCCTGGCAGCCTTCGGTGAAGAGCAGCTGCTTGTCGGGGTAGGCGTCGTGCAGCAGCTGCACGTGATCGAAGTGGTCCTCGACGTACCAGTGGAAGCCGCAGCCCCAGACGTACTTCGCGGCCTCGGGGTCGGTGTAGACGACGTCGGCGCGCTGCACCATCTGGTCGCGGTTGTGGTCCCACACGACGATGCGGATGCGCGCGAGGCCGGCCGCGTGCAGCGCGGGGCCGAGGTGGTCGCGGACAAAGTCGCGTTCCTCCTCGGCGGAGTAGAGGCAGGAGTCCCAGCGCTGGGTGGCGTCGGGTTCGTTCTGGACGGAGACGCCCCAGATGGGCACGCCCTCGGCCTCATAGGCCTGGATGAAGCGGACGTAGCACTGGGCCCAGGCCCTGGCGTACTGCGGCAACAGCTTGCCGCCCTGGTTCATCTGGCCATTGGTCTTCATCCAGGCGGGCGGGCTCCAGGGGGAGACCAGCAGCTTCATCGGCGTCGGCGCGATGGCCTGCGCGGCCTTGATCATCGGGAGCAGCGCACGGCGGTCACGGTCGATGCTGAAGTGGGCGAGGGCCTCGTCGCCGGGGACCTCCGCATGGGCGTAGTTGCCGAGCGAGAAGTCGCAGCTGTTCATGTGGACGCGGTTGAAGGTGTACCCGTGTCCGGCGTTCGCGTCGAAGTAGGCGAGGAGGAGCGCGTGGGCTTCCGCGGGGGGCAGGTGTTGCCAGGTGGTCGCGGCGGCTTCGGTGAAGGCCCCGCCGAAGCCTTCGATGCGTTGGAAGCGCCTGGCGGAGTTGACCACCAGCTTGGGCATGCCGCCGATGGCGGGGTCGCGGGTGAGGTGGGCGATCGGGGTGAGCCCGAGGTCGGGCTGCGGGGCCAGGCGCGTCGAGGAAGCGAGCTCCTCCCCTTTCGCGGACAGCGTCCAGCGCAGGGACGCGCGAGCGCCCGCCGTGTTTGTCTCCGTCATGGAATGCCTCTGTTCGGGTCAATGCTGCGAGCGCTTTATGAAAGCGCTTTCATGACCCGAGCATAAAGGGCATCGACGGGTCGGTCAAATTGGGGGTGGTCCCGGGGGGCTCGCTGTCTGCAACGGCCCTCACCCCAAACCCCTCTCCCACGCCGTGGGCGAGGGGCCGCGTTGTGATCAGCGTCGCTCACCAGCCTCAGGTGGACTCTTCGCCTTCACTGGACAAGTCGACCAATGGCTTCTCTTCCTGCTTGGATCCCTTCCCGGAGCCCTTCTTGGATTCCTTCGATTCCTTCTTGGGTTCCTTCTTGCTTTCCTTCTTGGTCGTCTTGCTCTCGCTCTTGCGGGTCGGTTTCAGTTTCACGGACGGCCCGAACGAGGAGGTCTCGTCATCGAGTCTTTCCGCCCCCTCGTAGGAAAGCCGAACGCGGGGATCCGATGTACGGTCGTCGTCGGACTCTGACGACCCATCCAGCAGGGGCAACGCCAAAGGCCTCGTCTTCGCTTGATCATTGGTTCTCGTGCGCTTCTTCTGACCGAACGGAGACTTCTTCTTTCTCGGCTTCTCGTTCGTGGAGACCGTCAAGGGGTAGCTCTTGTTGAAAGTACCGCCTGGCGTGTGGTGATCAACGGTGATCGAGGGATACCCAGGCCGGGGTGTCGGGGAGAAGTGCTGATTCTCTCGATTGAACGATTGCTTGGCTTCAGGGCTGAACGCCGACAAAAGCGTGACCGAGGGGGCCTTCTTGCGGTGAGCATCGGCGATGGCGGAGTTGGCGTTCCCCTTGGCCTGCGAGGAATCCCCATCGATCGTCTTGACCTCACCATGGAGCGAGGATCCCGTGATCTTGTACCCGGCTGATTTCCTTTTCGAGAGATCGAAGCGGAAGAGATCGGCCCCAGCCTTGGCGCCAGGTCCGATGACGGACGGCGGCTCTGTGCTGTCCACACGCCACATCCCCGGTTCCGCGGCTTCTCCCGCCAAGGTGGTGGCGGCGTGATTCGCCTTGAAGTCGAGATTGGTCTTGAGCGCGCTCGCCTTCCCGTTCTCCTTGATCTGCAGCTCATCCAGCTGCTCGTCGAACTGCTGAGCCCGTTCGGCTGCTTCGGCCCATCGCGCAGCCGCGTGTCCATATCGTTTGGCATTGAAGAAGCCCTGCACCACGCCATGCCCGGCAAGTCTCGCGATGCTGGCGCGCTGCGCAAGTTGCCGCGGGGATCGGTGGACAGACTCGATCAGGGCTTGCTGCCGAGACAACCGGGCGCCGCCGGGTTGGCTTGCCTGACGCTCATCCGGGCCTTTCGAGCCCGTCGTCATCGACTCGGCCGCCGGCCGCGACGAAGCGAACTCGAGAGGGGGCCTCGGCGATCGATGGCGATTCGACATGGACGTGTCCCACTGGATTCCTCAACGCGCCATGATCCATCGCGTCGAGAGGAAGCGGCATCAGCAGATCGCTGAATCGGCGCGCCTCGTGCGCCTAGGAGGAGGGTCAGCCCGGCTGACGCGCGCCCGCGATGATGATCCCCATGCCGACGAAGCAGACGGCCACGCCGATGAGATCGGTCGTCGTCGGCGAGATGCCGTCGACCAGCCAGAGCCACAGCACGGCCACGCCGATGTAGACGCCACCATAGGCGGCGTAGACGCGGCCCGCGGCGGTGGGGTGCAGGGTCAGCAGCCAGGCGAAGAGGCCGAGACTCAGCGCGGCGGGGAGCAGCAGCCACGGGGACTTGTCCTGCTTCAGCCAGAGCCAGGGGAGATAGCAGCCGACGATCTCGGCGAGCGCGGTGACGACGAACAGCGCGAAGGTCTTGAGCAGGTCCATGGCGGGGGATTGTCGGGGCGCTCAGGACGCCCCCGACCCTCCCCCAAGCTCAGATCGCGAAGGCCAGCCCGTCGGCCGGGGCCGAGATCTTCTCGGCGTCCCACAGCGCGAGGCCGCCCTCCAGGCTCCAGGCCTGCGCGTGGCCGAAGCGGCGCAGCGCCTTCGCCGCCTGCGCGCTGCGATTGCCGCTGCGGCAGAAGAAGATCACCGGCGCGTCGGCCGGCAGCGCCGACCAGCGCGGCAGCGCGTTGAGCAGCGTCGACAGCGGCACCGACTCGGGCGCCAGCTCGCCGGTGGGGCTCAGGCGCACCTCGTAGTCCTCACGGACATCCACCAGCACCGGCGCGACCGCGCCGCGCAGCGCCGTGCGCAGCTCCGCGGCGCTCATCTCGACGCGCTCGGCCGCGCGGGCGCACGCCACGCGTGCACCGCAGGCCATGGTCTGGTACTCCGTGGGCGGCAGATCGCGCTCGAGCTCCGCCTTCTCGGCGGCGAAGGCCTCGGCGCTCAGCCGGCCGCGCAGCACGCCGTCCAGCAGCGGCTGCGCGAGGGACTCGATCGCGAGCGTGGTCGCGAACCGGTCGTCGTAGTCATGCCCAGGAAGCAGCGTGACGTCGGCGCCGACGCGCTCCGCCAGCGTCTTCAGCGAAGGGCCGAAGGCGAGCGGCGCGCTCACCGTGAAATCGCTGCGGCCCAGCGCGCCCGGCATCACGGTGTCGCCGACGAAGGCGGCTCGCAGGGTCTCGCCCTCGTGGAGCAGGTAGGCGGTGGCGTCCTCGGTGTGGCCGGGCGTCGCCAGCCGCGACAGCCGCAGCGCGCCCAGCGCGAGGCGGTCCTGATCCAGCGGCCAGCCCAGCGCGTCGACGCGATGGCCTTGCGCCTCGGGCGCGAGCAGGTCCTTGGCGGCCGCGCGCAGCGCCGGCGCGGACGAGGCGTGATCGCCGTGGCTGTGCGTGTCCAGCACCGCCGCGAGCGCGATTCCTCGACATCGCATCCATTGCGCCAGGCGCTCGGTCAGCTCGGGCAGCGGATCGATGACGACCGCGCGGCGGCTGGCCTCGTCGGCCACCACGTAGCAGCAGGCGCCGTCGACGACGAAGCGGGTCAGGCGCTCGGCGTGGCGCGGGGCCTCGTCGGCGGACGGGATCTGGCAGCTCGCGCGCAGCGACTCGCCGCAGGCGCGCAGGCGGCGGCAGGCTTCGTCGAGCGTCGTGTCGGCATCGGCGCCGCCGAAGGACAGGCGCACCGCGGCGGCCGTGCGCCAGGCCGGCAGGCCCATCGCCTCCAGCACATAGCTGGGCTGCGCGCGCGAGGCGCCGCAGGCCGAGCCCCCGCTCACCCGCAGGCCGGCGGCGTCGAACAGGTCCAGCAGCAGCTTGGCGCTCAGGCCCGGCACCGAGACATTGAGCGTCGTGGGCAGGCTGAGCGCGAAGGGGGCGTTGAAGACCACGCCCGGGAAGGCGTCGCGCAGCGCGGCGGCCAGGCGCTCGCGGCGCTCGGCCAGCCGCTGGGCGGAGGCGAAGACCTCGCCGGACTCCAGCGCCTTCAGCACGGCGCCCAGCGCGGCGATCCCGGCCATGTTCTCGGTGCCCGAGCGCAGCGCGCCCTCCTGGCCGCCGCCGGCGATCAGCGGCGTGAAGGGAGCGCCGTCGCGCACGTACAGCATGCCGATGCCCTTGGGGGCGTACAGCTTGTGGCCGGAAAAGGGTGCGTAGTCGATCGGGCGGCGGTCCAGGTCCAGCGCCAGCTTGCCCAGCGCCTGCACGCCGTCGACCAGCCACAGCGCCGGGCTGCCCTGCAGCGCCTCGGCGATGCCGTCCAGGTCGCTGATCACGCCGGTCTCGTTGTTGGCGGCCATGGTGCAGACCAGGCCCGCCTGCGGCGCCTGCTCGCGCAGCCAGGCCAGGTCGTGGCGCCCGTCCAGGCCCACCGGGATGGCGACGACCTTCAGGTGCAGGCCCAGCAAGGCGTTCCAGTGCTTGAGCGCTTCGGGCACGGCCTTGTGCTCGGTGGCGCCGTAGAGCAGCTGCGGGGGCAGCGATTCGCCGGTGTCGCGGCGGCGGCGCAGCGCGGTCAGCGCCGACAGCACGGCCGTCTGGATGCCCTCGGTGGCGCCGCTGGTGAACAGCAGCCGGCCGGTCGAGGCGCCCAGCACCCGGCGCGCGGTGGCGCGGGCCTCGTCCAGGACGGCACGGGCGCGCAGGCCGCTGCCGTGGATGCTGCTGGGGTTGCCGAAGGCCTCCGCCATCACGGACAGCGCGGCGGCGCGGGCCTGCGGCAGGACGGGGGTGGTGGCGTTGGCGTCGAGATAGATTTCCATGGGCAGCGATTGTCGGAAGGCGCCTGGGGAATCTACGTGCAAAATCCGGCCCGCGAACGCCCTCTTACGACATTCGATTCCAATCCATATGAGCAAAACGAAATTGGATTCCATCGACCGCAAGATCCTCGCCGTGCTGCAGGAGGACGCGACGGTCCAGATCGCCGATCTGGCGGCCCGGGTCGGCCTGTCGCAGACGCCGTGCTGGCGCCGGGTGCAGCGGCTGAAGGAGGCCGGCGTGATCACCCGCGAGGTGATGCTGGTGGACCGGCACGCGGTGAACGTGGGGGTGACGGTGTTCGTCTCGATCAAGACCAACGTCCACGGTCAGGGCTGGTTCGAGCAGTTCCGCGCGGCCGTCGAGGCCATCCCCGAGGTGGTCGAGTTCTACCGGATGAGCGGCGATGTCGACTACCTGCTGCGCGTGGTCGTCCCCGACATCGCCGCCTACGACCAGGTCTACAAGCGCCTGATCGCGGGCACCCAGCTCTTCGACGTCAGCTCCAGCTTCGCCATGGAGGAGCTGAAGTTCACCACGGCGCTGCCCTTGTCCTACATCGGATGAGCCCGTGCCCGCGACGCTCCCTCTGAGCACCGTCCGGCCTGCCCCCGACGGGCCCGCCAGGCGCGGGATTACCCGCCCCCTCCCGCGCTGACGGCTGTCGGCGCATTGCCTACACCCGCTTCTCGGATTCCCCCGACCCGCCCTGCCGCGATCGGCTTCTGCAAGTCACAAGGCGTAACGCCGAAGATTTGTCCATCGCAAACAGGGGGTCGCCATGAACAAGTTCTCGAGCAAGCAAGTCGCCAAGCGCCTGGTCGTCGGTCTGGGCCTGATGGCCGCCTCGGTCGCCGCGCAGATGTCCGCCAACGCGCTGACGGTCACCAGCACCTTCCAGGTCACGGCCACCATCACCAGCTCCTGCACGGTCTCGGGCAGCACGCTGAACTTCGGCAGCACCATCGACCCGCTGGCCACCGCCGTGCCGCTGGACGCCGCCTCGACCCTGACGGTCACCTGCTCCAACACCACCCCCTACGCCGTGTCGCTGAACGCCGGCACCAACGCGGGCGGCGCCTCCAACTTCACGGCCCGCACGATGAAGAGCGGCGCCAACACCCTGGGCTACCAGCTGTACCTGGACTCCGGCCGCACCACGGTCTGGGGCGACGGCACCGCCAGCTCCAGCACCAAGTCCGGCACCGGCTCCGGCAGCGCCCAGTCCCTGACGGTCTACGGCCGCATCCCGTCGCTGAGCGGCGTGATCCCGGGCACCTACACCGACACGGTCACCGTCACGGTCACTTACTGATCGCGACGCCGGGCGCTCCGGCGCGCCCGCGGACGGGACGCGCGCGAGCGGCACAATGCCGCCTCCAGACGCAGCCCGCCCCCGAAGGAGTCCGATTGAGCGCCGTGAAACCGGGACCCGGTCCCAGCCGCGAGGCCGCGCTGTTGCGCGGCGTGGGTCTGTATGCCGTGGGCATGCTGTTCACCCGTTTCGCCGGCTTCCTGATGCTGCCGTTCTACACGGCGGTGCTGAGCAAGGAGGCCTACGGCTACGTGGACCTGGTGCTGACCGGCTCCACGCTCTTCGGCACCGTGGTGACCCTGCGCCTGTTCGACGCGATCTACCGCGCGCTCTGGGACGAGCCCGACACCGACCGTCGCGCCGCGATGATCACCTCGGTGCTGGGGCTGACGACGATCAACGCGATCGCCGGTTCGGCGCTGGTCTGGGGCGTGCTGGCGCTGGCGGACATCCCGCTGCCGCACCCCTGGCTGCTGCTGGCCTGGACGGTCCTGCGCATCCCCGCCGAGTTTTTCCAGCAGACCACCCGCGTGGTCGGCGACCGCTCCGCCTACGCCGGCGCGGCCATCGTCAACGCCAGCGCCATGGCCGGCAGCAGCCTGCTGCTGCTGGGCGTGTTCAAGCTCGGCGCGCTGGGCTACCTGGGCGCGATGACCGCGGCGTCGGCGTCCATGCTCATCTACCTGCTGTGCAAGGACACCGGCGCGCGCCTGGTGCGGCCGCGGCTGTTCTCGCTGGCGGTGCTCAAGCCCATGCTGGCCTACTCGCTGCCGCTGGTGCCGGCGGCGGTGAGCTGGTGGGTGATCCGCATGATCGGGCGCTACACGCTGGGCCATTCCCATGGGCTGCAGGAGGTGGCGGACTTCGCCGTCTCGGACAAGCTGCCCGCGGTGGTGGCCATGCTCAACATCACCTACTACATGGCCTGGCAGGACGCGGTGCTGCGCCAGTCGGCCCACGGCGACCGCGAGGAGCAGGTCGCCTTCTACCGCCGCGCGCTGGGCGCCTACGCCCGGCTGGGGCTGGTGGCGCTGGGGCTGATCGCGCTGTTCCTGCGGCCCTTCTTCGCGCTGATGATCGACCCGTCCTACGCCCAGGCGCGCACCTACGTGCCGCCGTTGCTGCTGGCGGTCTTCCTGCTGTGCGTCGGCGGGCTCTACGACGTGCTCTACCAGCAGCAGCGCCGCACTGGCGCGATCTTCGCGACCAGCCTGGTGTCGGCGCTGGCGGCGGCCGTGGCCAGCGTCGCGCTGGTGCCGGCCTTCGGCGTCTGGGGCACCGTGGTGGCCACGATGAGCGCGGCCGTGGTGCTGGCCACGATCCGCGGCATCGACCAGTACCGCCGGCTGGGCCTGACCCTGCCCCTGCGGGACATCGCGCTGGGGGCGCCCTTCTTCGCGCTGGGCTGGGCCATGAACACCGTCACCGATCCGCTGCGGTACACGGTCGGCGCGGCGCTGGTCTGCGTGGCGGCCCTGGTGACACAGCGCTCGCTGCTGATCGCCGCCTGGGGCCACTGGCGCGCCGGCAAGCAGGCCAAGGCGGCGCCCGCGGCGCCTGTCACCGAAGACACTGACAAGGCCTGACCGCGCCCCTCCCAGCCCCCTCAAATCGGCGTGAACCCTGTGTGAATGGGGCGTGAGGACCCTTAACATTCGCGTTTTCGGCCCGCAGAGGCCGACGACGAGAGGTTCAGGGGGAAGAGGATGGGGCAGCAACACGCGCAAGCCCGGCTGCTGATCGCGGCCGTCTATCACTCGCAGTTGCCGTATCTGTGGCAGCTCGCGCATGGCCTGGAGCGGGCGGGCTGGCCCGCGATGTTCCTGGCCTTCACGCCGCGCGAGCGGGACTGGCTGCGCCTGCAGGGCGCGCCCGCCTGGCCCGAGGATCCCAGCCGCCTGCCCCTGCCCGCGACCCCGGTCTTCACCGATGCGGAAGCGGCCGAGATCCTGGGCTTCTCGATGTCCAAGGCGCCCGCGCCGGCCCGCACCGCCGACTGGCGCGCCCGTCTGGAACGCATTGGCGCCGCGATGGAGATCGCGCTGGACCGGCACCGGCCCGAGGCGGTGCTGGTGTGGAACGGCAGCGAGTTCATCGGCAAGGCACTGTCGGTGCTGGCCGCGCGCCGCGGGGCGCGCACGATCTTCATGGAGAACGGCTACTTCCCGGCGACGCTGCAGATCGACGACGAGGGCGTGAACAGCGGCTCCTCGATGACACGGCTGCCCTTCGACGCGCTGCGCCAGGCGGTGATGACGGCGATGCCGATCGTCGCGGTCGAAGGGGTGGAGACGGCCCCGGTCGGTGCCGCGGCGCCGATGACCTCGCTGGTCCCGACCGCCGGGTTCAGCCGCGCCTACAACCTCAAGCGCTTCCTGCTGCGCCGTTTCGATCCCACCCATCTGCGCAAGTACCCGGAGAACCGCGGCAACAGCCTGCTCAAGACCCGCCAGCTGAGCCGCCGGCGCGCCGCCGTGCCGGTGGACGAGATCGCCCTGCCGGAGCGCTACGTCTTCATCCCCTTCCAGGTCCACGACGACACGCAGATCCTGGAGAACTCGCCGCACTTCCGCGCGATGGAGACCTTCTTCGAGCATTGCCACGCCGCCATTCGGCGCCAGTTCGGGCCCTCCATCGGCATCGTCGTGAAGGAGCATCCCGAAGACCTGTTCCGTCACGACTACACCGAGCTCAAGCGCCGCTTCCCGGACGTGACCTGGCTGGTGAAGTTCAACGTCGACCAGTTGATCCGCGATTGCGCGCTGATGATGGTGGTGAACTCGTCCACCGGCCTGCAGGCCATCGCCGCCGGCAAACCGGTCGTGACCTTCGGGCGCTCGTTCTACGCCCGCCCGGAAATCTGCTTCCCCGTCGATGATCTGGCGGCCACCGAGGCGCAGCTCGCCCGCGCGGCCGACGGCCTGACGCCGCAGATGGCCGCGGACGCGGCGACCTTCGTGGACTACCTGAAGCAAGTCTTCTTCATCAGCGGCACCTGGTCGCGGGTGGAGCTCCACGGCGTGCTGCGCAGCGTCGAGCGCGTGCTGCAGCTGCTCACGCCGCCGCGGGACGCGGCGCCGGCCCTGCCCGAGGACGAGCCCCTGCACGTGGCCTGACGCGCTCGAGCACCGGCCGCGGGCCTTCCGCGGCCGCGTGCTAGAGTCCGCCCATAGATTCGCGCAAGACCTTCTCCTGAGGTCTTTTTCCTGCGGCCCCGCTGGTCACCCCCGACCTGTCTCGCGAGCGGCTCGCTTCAGCAACATCTCCCCGCTGACTGCTCTTGAGTGTTTCTGTCTCGGCACACCTTCGTGCGCCGAGTAAATCTGCATGCGCAACGACAAGGAACATCATGACGATCAAGAGCGGAACCGTGAAATGGTTCAGTGACGACAAGGGCTTCGGCTTCATCACGCCGGCCGACGGCAGCAAGGACCTGTTCGCCCATCACAGCGAGATCCAGTCCTCGGGAGGCTTCCGCACGCTCGCCGAAGGCGCGAAGGTGGAGTTCGAGACGAAGAACGGCCTCAAGGGTCTCCAGGCGACGAACATCCGCCCGGTCTGATCCCGTCATCCTTCGACGCCATGGGAGCGGACGACGCGAGCCGACGCTCTCCCCCTTCGACGGCGCCTGGTCCGAGCGGCGGACGCCCACACGCGAGAGCCATGCACGGCACCAGCATCGAGGTGGGACGATTCCGCGTCTCGCCGATGACCTCCACCGACCGGGACGGGCGCTTCGCCTCCTCGGTCTCGATTCAATCCGGCCGCGGATCCGCCACGACGGATCGCATCTTCCGGTTCAAGGAAACCTTCGCCACCTGTGACGGCGCCCAGCGGTACGCCCTGGACGAAGGGATGGCATGGGCGCTGGGACGGCGGTGACGTCGACGCGCGTCCGGATCCAATTGGCGGATCTCGCCGACCTGAGGATCGCCTCGTTCGACCTGGTCCTCGTGACACCGCCGGCCTCGGAGGTGGGGCTGGTGATCTTCCATCGCGAAGGCACGGTCGCCCGCCGGATCCTCCAGGTCGAGGTGCCCCAGGCGGCGCGGGCCGGCGCCCGCGCGTTGATCCAGCGCGCGCTCGACCCGGACGGGGGCACGCCCGGGTGGATCTTCGTGGCGGGCTCGACGCGAATCCCGGACTGAGCGTCGCAAGGGGGAAATCCTTCCGCCCTTGAAACGTCAAACCTCGTCCATATAATCTCCCTGCTAGCACTCGCGATGGTCGAGTGCTAACAAGCCCCGGACCCAGGTCGCGGGGCTTACTTCTTGTGATGGGCTGGCCGGGCGATGAGCGCACGGCGGGTCCAGGAATCAAGTCCGACACAGTCAAGGAGATCTGGATGAATCTGCGTCCTCTGCACGATCGCGTGATCGTTAAGCGCCTGGAAAACGAAACGAAGACGGCCTCCGGCATCGTCATCCCCGACAACGCCGCCGAGAAGCCCGACCAGGGCGAAGTGCTGGCCGTCGGCCCGGGCAAGCGCAACGACAAGGGTGAGTTCGTCGCCCTGAACGTCGCCGTCGGCGACCGCGTCCTGTTCGGCAAGTACTCGGGCCAGGCCGTCAAGGTCGACGGCGACGAGCTGCTGGTCATGCGCGAAGAGGACCTCTTCGCCGTCATCGCCAAGTAAGCGACACCGCGACAGACCTCACCTCATACAGATAGAGATTCGGAGAGATAGACATGGCAGCAAAAGACGTTGTCTTCGGCGGCGAGGCCCGTGCCCGCATGGTCGAAGGCGTGAACATCCTGGCCAACGCGGTCAAGGTCACGCTGGGCCCCAAGGGCCGTAACGTGGTGCTGGAGCGCTCCTTCGGCGCCCCCACCGTCACCAAGGACGGTGTCTCGGTCGCCAAGGAGATCGAGCTCAAGGACAAGCTCCAGAACATGGGCGCCCAGATGGTCAAGGAAGTCGCTTCCAAGACCTCCGACAACGCCGGTGACGGCACCACCACCGCCACCGTGCTGGCCCAGGCCATCGTCCGCGAAGGCATGAAGTACGTGGCCGCGGGCATGAACCCGATGGACCTGAAGCGCGGCATCGACAAGGCCGTCGCCGCCCTGGTCGAGCAGCTGAAGAAGGCCTCCAAGGCCACCACCACGTCCAAGGAAATCGCCCAGGTCGGCACGATCTCGGCCAACTCCGACGCGGACGTCGGCGAGATCATCGCCAAGGCGATGGACAAGGTCGGCAAGGAAGGCGTCATCACCGTCGAAGACGGCAAGAGCCTGGACAACGAGCTCGACATCGTCGAAGGCATGCAGTTCGACCGCGGCTACCTGTCGCCCTACTTCATCAACAACCCGGAAAAGCAATCCGCGATTCTGGACAACCCGTTCGTCCTGCTCTTCGACAAGAAGATCTCGAACATCCGCGATCTGCTGCCCACGCTGGAAGCCGTCGCCAAGGCCGGCCGTCCGCTGCTGATCATTGCTGAAGAAGTCGACGGCGAAGCGCTGGCGACCCTGGTGGTCAACACCATCCGCGGCATCCTGAAGGTCGTGGCCGTGAAGGCGCCGGGCTTCGGCGACCGTCGCAAGGCCATGCTGGAAGACATCGCCATCCTGACCGGCGGCAAGGTGATCGCTGAAGAAGTGGGTCTGTCGCTCGAGAAGGTCACCCTGGCCGACCTGGGCCAGGCCAAGCGCATCGAAGTGGGCAAGGAAAACACCACGATCATCGACGGCAACGGCGCCGCCGACGACATCCAGGCCCGCGTCAAGCAGATCCGCATCCAGATCGAAGACGCCACCAGCGACTACGACCGCGAGAAGCTGCAAGAGCGCGTGGCCAAGCTGGCCGGCGGCGTGGCCGTCATCAAGGTCGGTGCCGCCACCGAAGTCGAGATGAAGGAAAAGAAGGCCCGTGTCGAAGACGCGCTGCACGCCACCCGTGCCGCCGTTGAAGAAGGCATCGTGGCCGGCGGCGGCGTCGCGCTGCTGCGCGCCCGTCAGGCCGCTGGCGCCATCAAGGGCGACAACGCCGACCAGGACGCCGGCATCAAGCTGATCCTGAAGGCCATCGAAGCCCCGCTGCGCGAGATCGTCTACAACGCCGGCGAGGAATCGTCGGTCGTCGTGAACGCCGTGCTGGCCGGCAAGGGCAACGAAGGCTACAACGCCGCCAACGGCACGTATGGCGACATGATCGAGATGGGCATCCTGGATCCGACCAAGGTGACCCGCACCGCGCTGCAGAACGCCGCTTCGGTCGCTTCGCTGATGCTGACGACCGAATGCATGGTCGCCGAAACGCCGAAGGACGAGTCGGCCGGCCCCGCGATGCCGGGCGGCATGGGCGGCATGGGCATGGACATGTAAGTCCCGCGCGGCCGACACGGACGGCCGGAGCCTCGCGCTCCACCGCCCGGTCGATCGCACGACAAGGGGTCGCTTCGGCGACCCCTTTTTCATTGGCGGCTTCTCTCCCGCTCAACGGGGACGGCTCGCTCCGGGCGAGGCGATTGCCGGGCGCGAGGGGCCGGGCGTTCAGGTCGCGTGAAGATCGCCCCCGGCGCCGCGCGACCACCGCACCAGGGGATGTACCTCAAACAAGGGGCGCTCATAATGCGGCCGAACATTGAAAAGCAAGATGGTTCCATCGTCCCATCCCTCCCTCGCGAACATCATCGATGCCGCCCTGGCCCACGTGCCGGCGCTGTCGCATGCGCTCTACAACGGCATCCAGGATGAGCTCAAGAGCCGCCTCGAGCACCACCAGCTGCTGGCGGGGTGGTCGAAGCGGCGGGCGCAGTTCGCCAACGACCTGGAAGCCTCGCTGAACCAGTTGCTGGCCTCGGCCCGCACCGGCCGTGATCCGCTGCAGCGGGACCGCTCGGCGGCGCCGGACTTCGGCGACCTGAGCCTCAGCCTGGTGGACGAGAACCAGGCGCTGAAGGACGTCGCGATCGCGCACGTCATCACCGCCATCGAGGACCAGGCCAGGGCCGAGCTGCACCAGCTGGGCAACTTCTTCGCCGCGCTGCGCGGCATCGCCCGCCCCCTGAAGAACGACAACCCGCTGCGCGCCGCCGTGTTCGCGCAGGCGCTGTCGCGCGCGGTCGAGGGCGTGGACCTCGACCCCGAGGGCCGCTATGCGCTGATGCGCGTGGCCGCGCACCCGCTGGCGCTCAAGCTGCAACCGATCTACACCGAGCTGTGCGCGGAACTGCGCCAGGCCCAGCTCGGCGGCCTGCTGACCAGCCACGGCAGCGCGCTGAAGGAATCCGACCTGCGCCTGCGCCAGTTCAAGACGCTGACCGAACCGAGCTCGCCCCCGCCGACGCCGGCCGCGACGCTGGACCAGGTCGCGATGAAGCTGGACCTGATGAACACCCGCGCCGCGGCGCTGGCGCCCGCGACCTCCCCGGCCGCCGCGCCGACGGTCACGATGCGCCTGGGCCCGGGCACCGGCGCGCCGGGCTCCGACCTGCTCTCGCGCCTGTACGACCAGATCCTGGCCGACGACCGCCTGCAGCCCCCGCTCAAGGTGCTGATGGGCCGGCTGCAGGTCGCCATCGTGCGCCTGTCCCGCGAGGACGCCACCCTGCTGCGCCGCCAGGAGCATCCGACCTGGCTGCTGCTGAACCGCATCGCCGCGCACGGCGCCGGCTTCGCCCGGCCCGACGACGCCGAGCTGCGCAGCTTCCTGAGCTTCCTCGAGAAGGCCATCCAGCCGCTGCTGGACGCCGCCCACCCCTCGGCCCTGCAGTTCCAGCAGGCGCTGGTGCAGGTCGACGCCCACATCCGCGCCGGGGCCGAGGCCCGCGGCCAGCGCAGCGCCGTGGCGCTGGAGCGGCTGGACCGCGAGCAGCAGCGTCAGGAATGGAAGCGCATGCTGCGCGACCAGCTGCAGCACCAGCTCGACGACGCGCTCGCCGGCAAGCTGATGCGGCGCTTCCTGCTCGGTCCCTGGGTCGAGGTGATCGCCCAGGCCATGGTCCACCACGGCCGCGACGCGGCGCAGGCCCAGGCGACCGTCGAACTGGTCGACGCGCTGCTGCACAGCGTGCAGCCGCATCCGGACGAGGCCGACCGCCAGCGTCTGCGCACCCAGCTGCCGCAGCTGATCCGCGCGCTGGACCAGGGCATGGACTCGATCGCGCTGCCGCAGATCCAGCGCCAGGCCTTCATGGACGAGCTGATGCGTCAGCACGGACGCGTGCTGCGCGGGCTGCCCGCGGTCGAGGACACCGCACCGCCCGCATCCTCGCCCAAGCGCCCCGCCCTCACGCCCGAGGAGGTGCTCCAGCAACTGCTGGACGAGCGCGAGTCGCAGTTGCCCTCGCGCTGGGCCCACGAGCGCGTGGACCGCGGCCAGTTGCCCACCGTGCCGGTCGCGCTCTACAGCGACGAGCATTCGCCGCATGCGCAGGCCGCGCTGCAGGACTGGATCGCCGGCGTGCAGATCGGCGGCTGGTACCACCTGTTCCTGCAGAGCGAATGGATCACCGCCCAGGTGGCGTGGATCAGCGACAGCCGTCAGCTCTTCCTCTTCGTCGGCCAGGTGCCGGACGAGCGCCACTCGATCACGCGCGGCGCGCTGGAGCAGCTGGTGGCCAATGGCCTGATCACGCAGCTCGAGGACGAGCCGTTGCTGCAACGCGCCATCGGCACGCTGATGCAGGACCTGGATCGCGCGAGCTGAGCGCGGCTCGGTCACAATGCGCCCGCCCGGCCCTGCGCCGGCGCGCCTCGCACCGACCGATCGCCGCTCCGCCCCGCGTCCCATGCCTGCTGTCTCTCGCGCCGCCCGCCGCGCCCGCGGCCTCCGCATTCCCGGCCTCGCCCGCTCCGGCGACGGCCTCGGCGGCCTGATCGGCCCCGCCAGCCTCGCCGGTCTGTTCCTGGCCGCGGCGCTGACCCTGCCCGCGGCGCACGCGCAGACCGTCCCGCCCAATCCGCCCCCCGGCCCGGTCCCCGCGACCGCGGCCGAGCAGGCCCACCGTCCGCGCCTGGGTCTGGTGCTGTCCGGCGGCGGCGCCCGCGGCCTGGCCCACGTGGGCGTGCTCAAGGTGCTGGAGCGCGAGCACATCCCCGTCGACGTGATCACCGGCACCTCGATGGGCGCGATCATCGGCGGGCTCTACGCGAGCGGCATGTCGGCCGAGGACCTGGACCGCGAGCTGACCCGGATCGCCTGGGACCGCCTCTTCGCCAGCCGCGTCGACCGCCAGGACCTGTCCCAGCGCCGCAAGGAGGAGGACTTCGAGTTCTCCGCCACCATCGAATTCGGGCTGCGCAACGGCGAGGTCCGCGTCCCCACCGGCACGCTGTCCAGCCGCGGGCTGGAGGCGCTGCTGCGGCGCCTGACGCTGCCGGTGCGCAACGTGCGCCAATTCGACCGCCTGCCCACCCCGTTCCGCGCCGTCGCCACCGACATGGAGAACGGGCACGAGCGCGTGCTCGCGGAAGGCGACCTCGCGCTGGCGCTGCGCTCCAGCATGAGCGTGCCCGGCATCTTCGCGCCGGTCGAATGGGAGGACCGCATCCTGGGCGACGGCGGCCTGGTCAACAACCTGCCGATCGACGTCGCGCGCGAGATGGGCGCGGACCGCCTGATCGCGGTCAACGTCGGCACGCCGGTGGGCGGGCGGGACTCGCTGAACTCGCTGATCGGCCTGACGGCGCAGATGATCAACATCCTCACCGAGCAGAACGTGCAGCGCTCCATCGCCAGCATGACCGCGGGCGAGGACCTGCTGGTCACGCCCCAGCTGGGCAAGCTGACCTCGGGCGACTTCGACAAGGTGCGCGACTTCATCAAGGCCGGCGAGGACGCCGCCGAGGCGCTGCTGCCGCAGCTGCGCGCCTACGCGGTCGACAGCAGGACCTATGCCGACTGGCGCCTGGGCCGGCTGGGCCTGAAGACGCCGACGGTGATGCTGGCGGCGGTGAAGCTCGAGGGCACCGAGCTGACCAACCCGGAGCGGCTGCGCAGCCAGCTCGAGTCCAAGCCCGGCGAGGCCTTCAACAACGAGAAGGCCGAGCGCGACATGCGCTTCCTGTCCTCCAGCGGCGACTACGACCGCGTCGACTATCACGTCGAGCAGCGCGCCGAGGGCGAGACCCTGGTCTTCAACATGGACGACAAGCCCTGGGGCCCGAACTACTTCCGCATCGGCATGGACCTGTCGACGGACTCCGGCGGCGACAGCTTCTTCAACCTGCGGCTGAGCCACAACCGCCACTGGCTGACCGACACCGGCACCGAATGGCGCAACCAGGTCACGATCGGCGAGACGCCGCGGCTGTACACCGAGCTCTACCACCCGCTGGGCATCAAGCTGGGCGTGGCGGACGACTGGTTCGTCAGCGGCTGGGCCGAGGCCAACCAGCGCAAGCAGATCATCTACGACGACAGCAGCCGGGACCTGGACAGCCTGGGCCAGGCGCGGCTGGTGCGCCGCGACGCGGCCATCGGCTTCGACCTGGGTCAGCCCTGGGGCCGCTGGGGCGAGGTGCGCCTGGGCGCGATCTCGCGGATCCGCTACGCCAAGCCGGACCTGATCACGACGGCGACCTCGACGCCGGAGCTCGGCAAGCTGCGCTGGACCAGCTACGAGCGCGGCATCCGGCTGCGCACCGTGGTGGACCAGCTGGACTTCGCCAACTTCCCGCAGCACGGCTACCGCTTCACCGTCGACGCCTCGGGCGGCCGCCAGGACAACCGCAATCTCACCAGCGGCCGCTTCCTGCGCCTGAACCTGGACGGGACGGTGGTGCGCAGCTTCGGCGGCCACACGCTGAGCTTCTATGCCAAGGGGCTGGCGGCGCAGCAGCCGGACGACTCGGGGCTGGGCGGCGACACGCTGGGCGGCTTCCACCAGCTGTCGGGCTACCAGCCCAACCAGCTCAGCGGCAACGCGCTGCTGTTCACGCGAGCCACGTACTACCGCCGACTCAACGACACGCCCTTCCTGTCGCGCGGCTTCTTCCTGGGCGGCACGCTGGAGGCGGGCAACACCTGGGCCTCGCGGCGCGACATCAGCCTCAAGGACCTGCGTTACGCGAGCAGCGTCTTCCTCGGTTCCGACACGGGACTGGGCCCGCTGTACGTGGGCATCGGCTACGCGCCGCGCGGCGGGACCGCGTTCTACGTGTTCATCGGCCGGCCCTGACACCGACCGCCACCGACGCCGCGCGCATGAAAAAGGCCGTCGATCGACGGCCTGGTCTCGTGGGGCTGGCGGTGCCTCGGGCTCAGCGCGGGGCGTCCGCCTCGGGCCGGGCGTCCGGCTCGTCGCCGTCGGCCTCGTCGTCAGCCTCCGCCCCGTCGGCTTCCGCGCCCTCGAGGTCCTCGTCCTCGACGTATTCGCGCGGCTCGCGATGGGCCCACTCGTAGAGCAGCTCGGCGACGTCGCCCACGCCCTGCTTGTTCAGCGCGGAGAACAGCGTGATGCCGATGTCGGAGTCCTCGGTGGCCAGGACGGCGATGTCCTTCTGCACCTGCGCCATCACGGCCGCGCCCTCCTTGCGGTTGAGCTTGTCGGCCTTGGTCAGCACCAGCAGCAGGCTGATCTCGCCGGCGGTCACGCGGTCGGAGACGAACTCCAGCAGCTGCTTGTCCAGCTCGGTCAGGCCCAGCCGCGAGTCCACCATCAGCACGACGCCGGACAGCGATTCACGCTCGCCCAGGTAGTCGGCCATGACGCGCTGCCAGCGCAGCTTGGCGTCGCGGGCCACGGCGGCGTAGCCGTAGCCGGGCAGGTCGGCGAAGAGCGCGTCCGGCGCGTCCTTCGGGCCGACCGCGAACAGGTTGATGTGCTGGGTGCGGCCCGGCGTCTTGGACGCGAAGGCCAGGCGCTTCTGCTGCGCCAGCGTGTTGATCGCCGTCGACTTGCCGGCGTTGGAGCGACCGACGAAGGCGATCTCCGGCAGCTGGCGCGGGGGCAGGTCTTGCCCGAGGCCCTCGTCGACACCCGCGTCCAGCGGTCCGTCCAGGTCGTGCGACTCCGCCAGGTCGACGCCGTCCTGCTCGGCCGCGAGCCGCGCTTCCAGCGCGGCGGCGCGCGCCTCGGCGGGCAGCACGCCGTTCACCGGCAGGTGCTTGAGCTGGCTCGCAGTCGTCAGGAAGCGCGCGGTGTGCGCCCAGGCCAGCGCCTGCTGCGCCGGCGTCAGCGCGGCGGCGGGCGCCTTCGCGGGGAGGGTCACGCCTTGCTCTTCCGCCTTGCGCCGGGCCTTGTCGCGGGCCTTGGCGGCCGCGCGCATGCCGGTCTTGCCGGGGCCTTGCTTGCGTGCTTTGGGAGCGGCGCGCCCCGCGCCACGGCCTGCGGGTTTCCCTGAGGCCGCCGAGGCGGGTTTCTTGTTGGAATCGGTCATCGCGCAGCGGGGCGTCAAAGAGGTGCATTGTAAGATCCCCCGGCTGCGCTCACCCAACCCCTCAACATTCATGAAGACTGCCGCTTTCTTGTTGTCGAGCCTGGTTCTTGTCGCCGGCCCCAGTTGGGCCGCCGAGTCGCAAACGGGTCAACCCAAACCCGACCTGGCCAAGGGCCAGGCCAAAGCCGCCCAGATCTGCTTCACCTGCCATGCCATCGACGGGTCGCGGGGCCAGCCGGGCTACCCGATCATCCAGGGGCAGCACGCCGACTACCTGGTCAAGCAGCTGCACGAGTTCAAGGACAGCAAGCGCAAGGACGACGTGATGGGCCCGCAGGCCAAGATGCTGTCCGACGCCGAGATCCGCGACGTCGCCGCGTTCTACGCCAGCAAGCAGGCCAAGCCGGGTTCGGCCACCAACAAGGAGACGATCTCGCTGGGCGAGAAGATCTACCGCGGCGGCATCGCCGACAAGATGGTCCCCGCCTGCGCCGGCTGTCACAGCCCCAACGGCGCCGGCATCCCGGCCCAGTACCCCCGCCTGGGCGGCCAGCACACGGCCTACACCGAGAAGCAGCTCAACCTGTTCCGCGCCGGCACCCGGGCCAACAGCCCGCAGATGGTGGCCATCGCCGCCAAGCTGAGCGACAAGGAAATCAAGGCCGTCGCCGACTACATCGCCGGCCTGCGCTGAGCGCGCACGGCGCGCCTCGAGCACGTCAAGCCCCCGTGAGGCCGGTGATCGTTCACCGGCCTTTGTCATTGACGGTTACTTCGCTCGACGCCGCGCATCGCCCGAACCGTCACCCGCGCGACAGAGAATCCCCGCCATGTCCGAGAAGTCCCCCGCCCGAATCTCCGCCCGCGCCGCCCTGGACGACGCGATGGAGCTGCTGGCCTCGATGCGCTTCGCCATCGCGCTGCTGACCGTCATCTGCATCGCCTCGGTGATCGGCACCGTCGTGCAGCAGCAGCAGCCGATGACGAACTACGTCAACCAGTTCGGTCCCTTCTGGGCGGAGCTGTTCGGCAAGGTCGGCCTGTACACGGTCTACGGCGCGTGGTGGTTCCTGCTGATGCTGGGCTTCCTGGTCGTGTCGACCAGCCTGTGCATCGCGCGCCACACGCCCAAGATCCTGCGCGACCTGAAGACCTTCAAGGAGACGATGCGGGAGCAGTCCATCCAGGCCTTCCCGCACAAGGCGCTGGGCTACCTGCACATGAACCCGGAAGCGGCCCTGGGTCAGACCAGCGCCTGGCTGGCGGCCGAGGGCTGGAAGGCCCGCGCGCAGGTGCGCACCGGCGGCGTCATGATCGGCGCGCGCAAGGGCGCGGGCCACAAGATCGGCTACCTCGCGGCGCACTCGGCCATCGTGCTGATCTGCCTGGGCGGTCTGTTCGACGGCGACCTGGTCAGCCGCGTCGTCATGTGGGCCCAGGGCAAGCAGATCTACCAGGGCGCCGACCTGAACGAGATGACCGACGTGAACCGCATCGGCCCGTCCAACCCCAGCTTCCGCGCCAACCTGTTCGTGCCCGAGGGCAGCCGCTCCGCGTCGGCGCTGCTGACCATGCCCACCGGCGTGGTGGTGCAGCAGCTCCCGTTCGAGGTCGAGCTCAAGAAGTTCATCGTCGAGTACTACGCGACCGGCATGCCCAAGCTGTTCGCGAGCGACATCGTCATCCACGACCGCGACGGCACCACGACGACGGCGACCGTCAAGGTCAACGAGCCCTTCACGTACCACGGCCTGACGCTGTACCAGAGCAGCTTCGAGGACGGCGGCTCGATGCTCAAGCTCAAGCTGCGGCCGCTGCAGTCGGCGCAGGACAGCGACATGGACGGCCGCGTCGGCGGCTCGGCCTCGCTCAAGGGCGATGGCGGCGAGATCTACGGCCTGGAGTTCAGTGGCCTGCGCGTCATCAACGTCGAGAACTTCGGCAAGCCCGAGGGCGCGACCGACGTGCGCAAGGTCGACCTGGTCGGCCGGCTGGAGCAGCACCTGGGCTCGGGCGCCAAGGGCCCGGGCGACAAGTCGCTGCGCAACGTCGGCCCCTCGTTCAGCTACAAGCTGCGCGACGCCAGCGGCCAGGCGCGCGAGTACAACAACTACATGCTCCCCGTGGAGCTGGACGGCCACCGCGTGATCCTGCTGGGCGTGCGCGACACGCCGGCGGACAACTTCCGCTACCTGCGCGTCCCGGCCGACGACAAGGACTCGATCGACAGCTGGCTGGCCCTGCGCCGCGCGCTGGCCGATCCGGCCCAGCGCCTGCGCGCCGCCAAGCATTACGCGCTGGGCGCGACGCCGGCGGACCGGCCACAGATGCAAGCGCAGCTGGAAGCCACGGCCCTGCGCACGCTGACGCTGTTCGCCGGCGCCGAGGGCCTGAAGGCGGACGCCCCGGCCAAGGACGCCGCGGTCGGCGGCCTGCCGGCGCTGTCGCAGTTCATCGAGCGCGAAGTGCCGGCGCCCGAGCGGGCCCGCGTCTCCGAAGTGCTGCTGCGCATCCTCAACGGCTCGCTGTTCGAGCTGCACAAGCTGGCCCAGGAGCAGCTGGGCCGCCCGGTGCCCACGCCCGGCGAGCAGACGCAGGCCTTCATGACGCAGGCGGTGCTGTCGCTGTCGGACTCGATGTTCTACCCGGCGCCGGCGCTGCTGCAGCTGCAGGACTTCCAGCAGGTGCAGGCCAGTGTCTTCCAGGTGACTCGCACCCCCGGCCGGATGCTGGTCTATCTGGGCGCCGTGTTGCTGATCATCGGCGTGTTTGCGATGCTCTACATCAAGGATCGCCGGCTCTGGCTGTGGCTGGAGGCGGCCCCCGGCCGAACCGAACAGACGCGCGTGCGCATGGCCCTGACCAGCAATCGCGAGACCCCCGACCTGCCCGCCGAGTTCGATGCGCTCAAGCAGCGGCTGCTGCACGAGGAAGCCTGACATGACCACCCTCTCCCCCGATTCCACGCTGACGCCGGGCGCGCTGCCCACGGCGGCCGGCGTCCCCACGGCCACCCGCACGCTGGACATCGGCAGGCGCGGCTACTTCCAGGTCCGTGACCGCTTCGACTGGGTCTTCGCGGTGCTCGTGCTGCTGGGCGCGGGCTTCGCCTTCAGCCGCTATCACGCGTCCATGGACGTCTACGAGAAGGGCATCCTGGCCTGCGCGGCCCCTGCGCTGATCGCGCTGGGCTGGTTCTGGCGGCCGCTGCGGCCGCTGACGCTCATCGTGGGCGCGGCCTCGCTGCTGGCGATCCAGCTCTACCTGCGCCAGACCGACGACTTCGGCGCCGACCTCGCGGCCGGCGAGAAGGTCTTCCTGCTCAAGTACCTGCTGTCCAGCCAGAGCGCGATCCTGTGGATGAGCGTGCTGGTCTGGATGAGCACGCTGTTCTACTGGCTGGGCTTCCTGCAGAAGGACGCGGGCCACAGCGCCGCCGAGGCGATCGGCTCGCGCCTGGCCTGGGGCGCGGTGGGCATGGCGCTGATCGGCACCATGGTGCGCTGGTTCGAGAGCCACCAGATCGCGCCCGACATCGGCCACATCCCCGTGAGCAACCTGTACGAGGTCTTCGTGCTGTTCACGTGGCTGACCACGCTGATGTACCTCTACTACGAGCAGCGCTTCAAGACGCGCGCGCTCGGCGCCTACGTGATGCTGGTGGTCAGCGCGGCGGTGGGCTTCCTGTCCTGGTACGCGCTGGCGCGTGACGCGCACGAGATCCAGCCGCTGGTGCCCGCGCTGCAGAGCTGGTGGATGAAGATCCACGTCCCGGCCAACTTCATCGGCTACGGCAGCTTCGCGATGGCCGCGATGGTGGCCCTGGCGACGCTGCTCAAGACGGCCTCGCCGCGCGCGCTGGCGATCGGCCTGATCGGCGTGCCGGTCGGTCTGGTGGCGGTGCTGCTGGCCTTCCGTGTCGGCGCGACGCTGCCGGCGGAGACCGTCGCCGGCCTGGACGGATGGGCCGGCAAGATGGCCGGGCTGGCCGTGTTCCTGGCGCTGAGCGTGGCGCTGCGCAAGCCGCTGACGGCGCGCCTGCCGGCGCTGCCCGTGCTGGACGACCTCATGTACAAGGCGATCGCGCTGGGCTTCGCCTTCTTCACGATCGCCACCATCCTGGGGGCCTTCTGGGCGGCCGAGGCCTGGGGCGGCTACTGGAGCTGGGACCCGAAGGAGACCTGGGCGCTGATCGTCTGGCTGAACTACGCGGCCTGGCTGCACATGCGGCTGATGAAGGGCCTGCGCGGCGTGGTCGGCGCCTGGTGGGCGCTGATCGGCCTGGTGGTCACGACCTTCGCCTTCCTGGGCGTGAACATGTTCCTGTCGGGCCTGCACTCGTACGGCACGCTCTGATCCGGTCGATCCGAGGACGGACGGCCCGTCGCCCCGGGAGGGCGTCGGCGGGCCGCTCCCCCGATCGGCGCAGTCCCCCCCTCATCGAGGTAGGTTTCGCGGGACTTAAGCGGTCTCTCATGATTTCCCGCGGACTCGGGCGTAAGGTGCGAACCTTCCTTCCCCCCAAGGTCCGCCATGCACTTCCATCGCCAGCGCCACGGCCAGCGCATCCTCTCCTCCGAGATCACCTCGCGCGAGGTCTACGACAGCCGTCGTGACTGGCTCAAGGGCGCGGGCGCGCTGGGGCTGGTCGGTCTCGGCCTGAACGGCGAGGCCCGGGCCCAGACCGCCGGACCGGGCAAGCTGCCCAAGCTGCCGGGCGCGCGCAGCAGCGTCGCGGGCGCCACGGTGATGGAGAAGCTGACGGCCTACAAGGACGTCACCAGCTACAACAACTTCTACGAGTTCGGCACCGACAAGGGCGCCCCCGCGGAGAACGCGCACACGCTCAAGCCGCGGCCCTGGTCAGTGGTGATTGAGGGCGAATGCGCCAAGCCCGGCCGCTACGGCCTGGACGACCTGCTCAAGGTCGCGGCGATGGAGGAGCGCGTCTACCGGCTGCGCTGCGTCGAGGGCTGGTCCATGGTGATCCCGTGGGTGGGGTACTCGCTGGGGGAGCTGCTGAAGAAGGCGGAGCCGACCGGCAAGGCCAAGTACGTCGAGTTCACGACACTGGCCGACAAGGCGCAGATGCCGGGCGTGCGCTCCAACGTGCTGGACTGGCCCTACGTCGAGGGCCTGCGCATCGACGAGGCCATGCACCCGCTGACGCTGATGGCCTTCGGCCTGTATGGTGAGGTGCTCCCCAACCAGAACGGCGCGCCGCTGCGGCTGGTGGTGCCCTGGAAGTACGGTTTCAAGTCGGCCAAGTCCATCGTCAAGATCCGCTTCGTCGAGAAGCAGCCGACGAGCAGCTGGACCAAGGCGGCGCAGCAGGAATACGGTTTCTATTCCAACGTGAACCCGCAGGTCGACCACCCGCGCTGGAGCCAGGCCACCGAGCGTCGCATCGGCGAGGACGGGCTCTTCGCCAAGCGCCGCCAGACGCTGATGTTCAACGGCTACGAGGCCCAGGTCGGGCAGCTGTACGCCGGCATGGACCTGAAGAAGAACTTCTGAACGGCCACCGCCGCCCGCCCCTCGTCCGACGCCACCGCAGACGCCGATGACCTCCACACCGAGCTCCACCGCCACCGCCTCGACGGCGGCCCCGGCCGCGCCGCGCCGCGCGCCGGCCCGACGGCATCCCTTGCTGCATCCGGCGGCCAAGGTCGTGCTCTTCCTGCTGTGCCTGGTGCCGCTGGGCTGGTACGTCTACGGGGCCTTCGCGGACCTGCTGGGCGCCAATCCGGCGGAGACGCTGATCCGCGGCCTCGGGGACTGGGCGCTGCGCTTCCTGTGGATCACGCTGGCGGTGACGCCGCTGCGGACCTGGACGAACCAGCCGACGCTGGCGCGCTTCCGGCGGATGCTGGGGCTGTTCGCGTTCTTCTACGCGAGCCTGCACCTGCTGGCCTACGGCTGGCTGGACAAGGGACTGGACCTGCCCGAGATCCTGCGCGACATCGGCAAGCGTCCCTTCATTCTGATGGGCTTCACCGCGTGGGTGCTGCTGGTGCCGCTGGCCGCGACCTCGTTCAACCGGGCCATCAAGGCGTTGGGCGCGCCCAAGTGGCAGCTGCTGCACAAGCTGGTCTACGCGATCTCGGTCATCGGCCTGATGCACTTCATCTGGATGCGCGCGGGGAAGAACAACTTCGCCGAGCCCATCGTCTACGGCGGAATCCTGGCGGTGCTGCTGGGATGGCGGATCTGGAAGCGGCTGCGGCGCTGAACGGCTGACGGCGCGCGCCGTCTCCGCGATGCGCGCCTCGGCGCGACGGGCCGGCGGCGCCGCGCCAGCTCAGCCCCAGTCGCCCGCTCGCCGCAACACGCCGGGCAGATCCTGCGGCCACACCGTCGCGCTGGTCGTGGCCAGTTCGTCCTCGGTCCACCAGTGGTGGTCGGCCATCACCTCACGCTCCAGCGCCGTCCAGCCCTCGCGGGACAGCGCATCGCCCGTGGCGCGCACGACGAAGAACTCCTCCTGAGCCCACACCCGTTCCCCGTCCGGCAGGCCGAGCTCGAAGTCACGTCTCAGCACCGAGGCGCCGACCTCGGTGCCGACGATGCCGGTCTCCTCGCGCAGCTCGCGGATCGCCGCCTGCTCGAAGGTCTCGCCGGCCTCGAGACCACCACCCGGTGTCGCCCAGAAGTCCTGCCCCGCCATCGGCCCCGTCCGGTGGACGAAGCGGAACAGCAGCAGTCGCCCGTCCGGATCCAGGACGAGCAAGCGTGCGGAAGGCCGCGGACGAAGCACGGTCAGATCGATCGGAACGGTGGTCATGCCGGCGATTGTGCGCGGCCCCGACAGAGCGAACGGCTCGGAGGCTCCCCGGCATCGAGGCGCGGGGGAGGAGTCTCGTCCACGGCTATGCTCGTCCCCCATGCTCAGCCTGCATCCCGTCTCTGATCACGATCTCGCGGACCTGCGCCGCTCAAGGGACTGGACCTGCCCGAGATCCTGCGCGACATCGGCAAGCGTCCCTTCATCCTGATGGGCTTCACCGCGTGGGTGCTGCTGGTGCCGCTGGCCGCGACCTCGTTCAACCGAGCCATCAAGGCGCTGGGCGCGCCCAAGTGGCAGCTGCTGCATAAGCTGGTCTACGCGATCTCGGTCATCGGTCTGATGCACTTCATCTGGATGCACGCGGGGAAGAACAGTTTCGCCGGGCCGATCGTGTACGGGGCGATACTCGCGACCCTGCTTGGATGGCGGGGGTGGAAGCGCTTGAGACGCTGACGCACATTTAGGGAGAGAAGAACATGGGTTATGCGCAAGCCGGGCTGGTCCTCAAGCGATCAGCCCTCACCGACGAGCCGATTGCGCTCGCCGAACGTCTCACGGGTGAACGCGCCGAGGAACTGGATCGGAAGAATCCGTGGCCATTCGATCCACGTCTCCATCACGACCTGCTGGTCCAGTTCTCTGGAGATGTCTGCGTCATCACGAACAATGACCTGGTGTGGCCGCTCCTGGAGAGGGCCGACGCCGATGCCAGCGCCCTCCATCGCCAACTCGGCGCCCCGGATCTCTTCATCGCGTTCTGCCGCTACGACAGCGGCGGCACCTTTGGCTATGCGATCGTCAAGCAGGGGCAAGTCGTGCGCCGACGCCTCCAGACCACGGACGTCCCGTCGCTGCCGCCCTTGAGCGAGAGCGGTGCGCCCCTTCCTCTGGAAGCCCCTTGGCTGTCCGCCAACTTCTTCTACGACGAGGAAGACGAAGAGATTCCCGAGGACGAGCGCGAGAAGATCCTGTACCTCGATGACAAGGACGATGGCATTCCCGAATACTGGTTGACGATCCGACTGCTGGAGATGCTGCTGGAAGAGCACTTCGGCGTGATCCCCTGGGATCTTGGCAGCGACCCGCAAGACCGGTTCCTGCGGATGCAGGATCGCCAGGGCTGAGCTCGCCGCCCAGCGTCGGCCGGCGGCAACCGTGCGCGGCGCGATTGCGGTCGGCGGGTCTCATCCGCGTCGCGGCCAATACCCCGCCCGCCGCGGAACGCCGGGTGGCGCCCGCAGCTATGCTCGTCCTCCATGCTCAGCCTGCATCCCGTCTCTGATCACGATCTCGCGGACCTGCGCCGCTTCGAGTTCGACAACCGCGCCTTCTTCGAGTCACGCATCAACGGCCGTCCCGGGGCGTTCTATGAAGACGGCGGCGTCGAAGCCGCCATCGCCGCCGCGCAGCGCGAGGCCGCCGCCGACACCGGCTATCAGTTCCTGATGCGCGACGTCGCGGGCACGCTGGTCGGCCGCATCAACCTGATCCAGGTCAAGCGCAAGCACTACCACTCGTGCGAACTGGGCTACCGCATCGCCGAGGCCGAGAACGGCAAGGGCTACGCGAAGACGGCCGTGAGGCTGATGCTCGACAAGGCCTTCAACGAGCTCGGCCTGCTGCGCATCGAGGCCAAGGCCCATGCCGGGAATCCCGGTTCGATCCGGGTGCTCGAGCTCAGCGGCTTCCAGCAGTTCGGCCGGTCGACCCGCAGCATCGAGATCCAGGGGCAGTGGCTCGACATGCTGCACTTCGAATGCCATGCGCCGGGACGACGCACATGAACGACACCCTCGATCACGACGGCGACCACTCGCCGCGAGAGATCCCGTCCCTCGCGCCGGACCTGCCGCCCTCGCTCGCGACCCGGCTGGTGGGTGTCGACTGGCACCGCAACCTGGTCGGCGAGGCCGGAGCGAGCGTGCACCGGCTCCATCGCGCGGGCGAGCCGGATCGCCATCTCAAGCATGGCGACGGCGACGCGGCCGTCGCGATCGCGGAGGAGTTCGCCCGGCTGCAATGGCTGCAGGATCGCTGGCCGGTGCCGGCGCTGCTGCACTTCGAGGCGACGGCCGACCGCTGCTGGCTGCTCACCCGCACCCTGCCCGGCCGCACCACCTATGAATGGCTCGCGGACCACCCCGAACGCGCGCCCGAGATCGCCGCCGCCATCGGCCGGTTCCTGCGGCGGCTGCATGAGCTCCCCAGCGCGACCTGCCCGTTCAACGCGGGCCACGGGCTGCAACTCGATCACGCGCGACGTCGCCTCGAGGCGGGCCTGATCGACGCCGACGACTTCGACGACGAGCGCCAAGGCTGGTCGCCCGAGCAGGTGTGGGACGCGCTGAACGCCCTGCTGCCGCTGGCCGAGGATCCCGTCGTCAGCCACGGCGACTTCTCGCTCGACAACCTCCTGATGGAAGCCGACGAAGGCGGTGCCCTCGCGGTGACCGGCGTGATCGACCTGGGCCGCGCCGGCATCGCCGACCGCTATCGGGACCTGGCGATCCTCGCCAACTGCCTCGACGAGTTCGACGGCGACTTGCGCGACGCCTTCTTCACTGCCTACGGCCTCGACACGCCGGACACCCGCAAGCTGGACTTCCACCTGCTGTTGGACGAATGCTTCTGAGACTTTCGGCGGATCCTCCCGGGGTTTCATGGCGCCGGAAAGGCACCCGCGCGGGCGATCCGGGATAATCGCGGGTTTCCCCCCGAACACCGATCCGGCGCCTCAGGTCCAGGCCCGGCGGGCGCTTGCCTGCCGTCGTTGGCCTGGCCCCCGAAGATCCGCTCCGCCGCTCCGTCCGTCCTCGACCGCTTCCCCATGTCCGACGCCCAGGTCATCGCCGCTTCGCAGACCCCGCCGCAGGCCCTCCCGCCCGTGGTCGACGCCGCCATCATCGGCGGCGGTCCGGCCGGCTGCAGCGCCGCCAGCTGGCTGGCGCAACTGGGGCTGAGCGTCGCGCTGATCGAGCGCGCCCCGCGCCTGTGCGGCAGCCTGCAGTCGCTGACCTACCGCCAGGATTGGCTGCTCGGCGCCCCGGGCGAGACGCTGGCCTCCCTGGGCGACCACTACGCCGCCCACACCCAGGCGCTCCCCGGCGTGCACACGCTGCTGGGCCGGTCGCTCGATCATCTCGACTGGCAGGCCGACGCGGGCTGGACGCTCTATCTCGACGGCGACGGTGGCCAGTCCGGTGACGGCGACACGCCTGCCGCGGCGGCCGGCCGCCAGCCGCTGCGAGCCCGCTCGCTGCTGCTCGCCACCGGGCTGACGCCGCGCCATCCGGCGCCGCTCTATCCCGAGCAGCGCCACGAGCGCGTGATGGACGCGCTGGAGCTGACCTCGCGCCGCGAGCGGCTCGCGCCCGGCCGGGTGCTGCTGCTGGGCGGTGGTGACAACGCCATCGAGAACGCCCTGTACCTCTCCGAGCGCGGCCATCAGGTCACGCTCTGGTCGCGCTCCGACTGGCGCGCGCAGAGCCACCTGATCCAGCAGCTGGACAGCGCCCCCGCGCTGAGCCGTCGCCCCGCGCAGACGCTGCCGACCGCCCTCGCCGCCGACGCGGCCGGCGTCACGGTCACGTCCAAGGCCCACGGCGACGAGCGCTTCGATCACGTCGCCGTGCTGCTGGGCTACGAGCCCGAACCCTCGGCCTGGCTGACGGTCTCCGACGCGCTGCAGCGGGCCGGCGTCACCGCCCCCTCACAGCCCTTCCGCGACGAGCCGCGCTTCGGCGTGCTGGGCCTGTTCGTCGCCGGCGACGCCAGCGGCCGCCAGCACCCCTGCGTGCAGACCGCGCTGGGCGACGGCGTGGTCGCGGCCAAGCAGATCGAGGCCTTCCTGCGCCCGCTGCGCGAGTCGCAACCCCCGCCCGCGCTGCGCCGCAACAACCGCCAGGTCATCCACATCAACGGGCTGCGCTTCGGCGCGAATCTCGGCGTGCTCGACTTCGAGCGCGAAGGACCGCAACCCATCCAGGTCGACGCCGAGGTCAATCTCGGCGCCCAGACCATCGTCTCGCGCGATGCCGACATCGGCCACGTGCTGGACTACCGCCGCGTGCGCACCATCATCATCGACGAGTGCACCGCCGAACACACCGATCTGCTCGAGGCCCTGCTGGGCAAGCTCTGCGTCCGGCTCATGAAGCTGGCCGGCGTGGTGGGCGTGCGCATCAAGGTGACCAAGCTCGAAATCTTCCCCGACTGCCAAGTCGCGATCTCCGCCGAATGCGGCCAATGGTGACCCCATGACGACCGAAACCCCGATCCAAGACTCCGCCACCATCGCCGCGACGCTCTCGCCGGAGCAGGCCGCCGCCCAGGCCGCCGATGCCGCCGCCAAGAAGCACGCGCACGAGATGAACAAGCTGTCCAAGCGCCTGCACCGCCAGGTCGGCCAGGCCATCGGCGACTTCAACATGATCGAGGACGGCGACAAGGTCATGGTCTGCGTGTCCGGCGGCAAGGACAGCTATTCGCTGCTGGACATCCTGATCAACCTGCGCGACCGCGCCCCGATCAAGTTCGACATCGTCGCGGTCAACCTCGACCAGAAGCAGCCCGGCTTCCCCGAGGACATCCTCCCCGCGTATCTGAAGTCGCGCGGCGTGGACTTCCACATCGAGGAGCAGGACACCTACTCCATCGTCAAGCGACTGGTGCCCGAGGGCAAGACGACCTGCTCGCTGTGCTCGCGCCTGCGCCGCGGCATCCTGTATCGCGTGGCGGGCGAGCTGGGCGCGACCAAGATCGCGCTGGGCCACCACCGCGACGACATCGTCACCACGCTGATGCTGAACATGTTCTTCGGCAGCCGCATGAAGGGCATGCCGGCCAAGCTGGTCAGCGACGACGGCAAGAACGTCGTGATCCGCCCGCTGGCCTACGTCAAGGAATCCGACCTCGAGCAATGGGCCGAGCATCGCGAGTTCCCCATCATTCCGTGCAACCTCTGCGGCAGCCAGCCCAACCTGCAGCGCGCCACCGTCAAGGCCATGCTGCAGGACTGGGACAAGCGCTTCCCGGGCCGCGTGGACAACATGTTCACCGCGATGGGCAACATCGTGACCTCGCACATGATGGATCGCGAGCGCTTCCCGTTCCAGACCATCAAGGCCACCGGCGCCCCGGTCGCCGACGGCGACATCGCCTTCGACGAGGACGAGCAGTGCGGCACGCCCGCCCCCGCGGCGACGATCCAGCTGGTGCGTCCCGGCCAGACCGCCGCCGCCCCGGCCATCCCGGCGCCGGTCGACGACGCGGGCGAGGCCTACTCGGCGGCGGATTCCGCCGAGCGCTGATCGCCCGGGGCCGCGAATCGCCCCGTGATCGCGGCCTCATCGAACTGAAACGCGCGGCTTACGCCGCGCTCACAGACAAGCCTCCACCGACAGGGTCACAATCGTCCCACCGGGCCCGAGCGCAACCGTGTGAGGGCCCGATCACTTCGGAGGTCTGTATGTTCACCTTGAATCGTCGACTGGCCCTCGTCAGCCTGGGCGCGGCGGCGTTGCTGTCGCTCACCGCCTGCGCCTCGCTCAACACCGTCACCGCGGACGCGCAGACCTTCGGCAGCTGGCCGGCGGGCCGGCAGCCGGGCTCCTTCGCCTTCGAGCGCCTGCCCTCGCAGCAGCGCCAGGAAGCCGCGCAGACCTCGCTCGAGCAGGCCGCCCGCGGCGCGCTGCAGAAGGCCGGCTTCACCGAATCGTCCGACGCCAAGACCGCCGACGTCGTGGTGTCGCTGGGCGCCCGCGTGACCCGCACCGGCTACGCCGCCTGGGACGACCCGATGTGGTGGCGCTGGAACGGCAGCTACTTCTCGTGGCGCTACGGCCCGGCCTGGCGCCCGTACTACAGCCGCTGGGGCTACGCCTATCCGATGGACCCGATGATGGAGCGCCGCTATGACCGCGAGGTCGCGCTGCTCATCCGCGACCGCAAGACCAACGAGCCGCTGTACGAGGCCCGCGCCAGCAACGACGGCTTCACCGAAGGCGGCGAGGACCTGATCGGCGCGCTGTTCGAGGCCTCGATGACGGACTTCCCGCAGACCCGCCCCGAGCCGCATCGCGTCAGTGTGCAGCTGCCGGGCACGGCGCCCACCGCGTCCAAGTGACGCGCTGACGGGCCGGCGGCGCGTCGGATCTCCGACGCCGTCGCCGGCGCTGTTGCAAGCCCTCACCGGGCGGCCTGGCCGGCCGACATCCGGCCCCCCGATAATCGCGGTCTCTCCACCAGGGAACCGCGATTCTTCTTATGTCGCTCAACATCGTCGTCATGGCCGCGGGCAAGGGCACCCGCATGAAGTCCCGCCTGCCCAAGGTGCTGCAGAAGCTGGCCGGCCGCGCGCTGGTCCGTCACGTGCTGGACAACACCGCCGCGCTGCACGCCGATGCTCGCATCGTGATCACCGGCCATGGGGCCGACCAGGTCGAGGCCGCCATCGCCGGCGACGGCATCCGCTTCGTGCGCCAGGAGCCGCAGCTCGGCACCGGCCACGCGATCCAGCAGACCGTCCCGGCGCTGAACGCCGGCGGCACCACGCTGATCCTGAGCGGCGACACCCCGTTGATCAGCACCGCCACGACGCGCGCCCTGGTCGAGGCCTGCGCCGGCGACAAGCTGGTGCTGCTGACCATCGAATACGCCGACCCGACCGGCTACGGCCGCATCGTGCGCGAGGGCGAGGCGGTCAAGGCGATCGTCGAGCACAAGGACGCCAGCGACGAGCAGCGCCGCATCCGCGAGTGCTACACCGGCATCATGGCCGCGCCGACCGAGGCGCTGAAGCGCTGGGTCGGCCAGCTGAACAACGACAACGCCCAGCGCGAGTACTACCTGACCGACATCGTCGCGATGGCCGTGGCCGAGGGCGTCCCCGTGGTCGGCGTGAAGACCGCGGACGAGACCGAGGTGCTGGGCGTCAACAGCCCGTCGCAGCTGGCGCAGCTGGAGCGCCGCCACCAGCTGGCGCAGGCCGAGGCCCTGATGACCGCCGGCGTTCGGCTGGCCGATCCGGCCCGCTTCGACCTGCGCGGCACGCTGCGCTGCGGCCAGGACGTCGAGATCGACGTCAACTGCGTCTTCGAGGGTGAGGTCACCCTGGGCGACGGCGTGCGCATCGGCGCCAACTGCGTGATCCGCAACGTCACCATCGGCGCCGAGGCGCGCATCCACGAGTTCACCCACATCGACGGCGAGGCGCTCGGCGCCAGCGTCGGCGAGGGCGCGCTGATCGGCCCCTTCGCCCGCCTGCGTCCGGGTGCCCAACTGGGCGCGGAAGTCCACATCGGCAACTTCGTCGAGGTGAAGAACTCGACGCTGGCCAAGGGCGCCAAGGCCAACCACCTGGCCTACCTGGGCGACGCGACCGTGGGCGAGCGCGTCAACTACGGCGCCGGCAGCATCACCGCCAACTACGACGGCGCCAACAAGCACCGCACGATCATCGGCGCGGACGTGCACGTGGGCTCCAACTGCGTGCTGGTGGCCCCGATCACGATCGGCGACGGCGCCACCGTGGGCGGCGGTTCGACCCTCACCAAGGACGTCGCTCCCGGCCAGCTGGCCGTGGCGCGGGGCCGACAGATCGTGATTTCCGGCTGGTCGCGTCCCCAGAAAAAGAAGTGATCCCGCCACAAAGCTGGCACGGTCAGGGGGAAAGCCCGTAAGCTGCGGGCTTCGTGTCACGCCTCGTGACAAGTTCACGCAGTCCGGAAGGCCCATGTCCGACGGGGCCGGCGCTCCCCCCGAACCGTGGGAGGCGCGTTTGCCCGGTGGTCACTAGCATCCGCCCTGTTGTCGAAGCCCCGCTGAATCATGGCGATCCAGAAACCCGCATCCTCCCTGCCGCTGCCGACGGAAGACGACGCGATCGTCGCGCCGGCGTCCGCGACGCTGGACGCGCTGCGGGACACCTCCGCGGATCCGGCCGCCCAGGCCGCCCGCAGCGAGGCGCTGGAGCAACTGGCCCTGTCCCACGCGATGAGCGACCAAGCCGCCGAAGCCTGCTTCTACCTCTGCCGCAGCCTGGGGCTCGCGCGCCAGCAGCAGACCGCCGACGGCGCGCCGGATCTGGAACTGCTGTTCGAGTTGCTGGGCGCGCTGGCCGACCTCCCCGCCGAGATCAACGCGATGCCGCTGCCCGAAGGCGAAGCCGACGGCCTGGGGGTCGCCGAGCTCTGCCACCAGCTGGGCGCCGCCCGCGAGCTCACCACCGCCGCCTGGAACGAGGCCGCGGAGCTCGACGAAGGCGTCGCCCCCTGCCCCGCCGCGCCCGCCCGCGCGCTGCATTGACCCCGGCGACCCGATCGGGTCGCCTTTCTCTTGTCTCGAAGAGTGGCCGTCACGGGGCCACGTGGCGCATTCGCGCCCAGGAGCGGGCGCCTCCCGGCACCCGAAGGTCTCAGCGTTGGCGTTCGTGGCCGGCGATGAGCCGACTCACGCGGGAAACGGAGAGCCCCAGCTCCTCGGCCAGTGCCGTCATCGACTGCCCGCCCTCGGTGTGGGCGCGATAGAGCGCCTCCTCGCGGCTGCCGCTGCTCTTGAGCCACTCGCCCCAGCGGCGCAGCCGTGGAGACCGTGGCGGGTGCTCGCTCAGCCGCACGGTGCGCTGCACGAAGGAGGCATCGCCCAGGAAGATCTGCTGCCGCAGCTGCCCCCAGATGTCGAGATCGGGCTCCGACTCCACGATCGCCTGGTAGCGCTGCGCGGCCTTGCGCCGGTCCGCCGCGTTCTGCGGCACGCGCCCCAGCACGTTGGTCCACAAGCCCTCGACCTCCAGCCAGTCCGGCGCGGTCACCTGGCCGGCGTGGGCCTGCAGGCTGGTCCATTTCCAGGCCATCGGTGACGAGGCCAGTCCCGAACGACGTCCGATCAATTCGACATAGCGACAGGCGTCCAGCAGCAGGTGCTCGCGATCCACCAGCACCGCCTTGAAGCGGCCCTGGAAGACGTGGCCCGTCTGGCCGTGCCGGCGGTTGTGCGCCTGCGTGTAGACGCCGTTGAGGTGGCGCATCAGGCGCGAGAGATTGGCCTGGCGCGTGAACAGCAGCAGCTCGTAATGATCGCGCCCCAAGCCGTAGGCCAGCACCTGCGCGTCGAAGCGCTGGGCGGCCTGCTCGATCAGGTCGAGCAGCACATGACGGTCTTCGTCGTCGGCGAAGATGGGTGCGTCCCCGCGGGTCGCCACGTGATAGACGGCGCCGGGAAACTCGATGCGAAGCGGCCTGGCCATGTCTGCAAAATTAGGCGAAGACCGCACAAAAGACAAGGCGGCCAAGCCCTCGTCCACAGTCCCCGGCAAGACTTGACCCCTGAACGCGGGGCGTCCCGCCGTCACGTGAGCGAGACCCGTGCCGTCGGCGCCACGCTCGGCCCCGGCGCGGGGCCGCTACGCGATAGCGCCAAGGCTATCGAGGGTCAGGTGTCAACAGCAAAACCTGGAACCCCGCCGCTTCCCGCCACCGCATCCCCTGCCTGGGCATCCATCCCGGGAACACCCCGCGCCAGCTTGCCCGCAAGCCCGTCGAGCGCCCCTTCCGCGAACCCCTCCGGGCGGCCCCCTCTCCCGCTGCGCGGGAGAGGGTTGGGGTGAGGGTCTTCGCGTGCCGAGCGCCTCCCAAGCAAAAGGGCCCCGAGGGGCCCATGACGGAGCGCGACGGCGAGCCCGATCAGCTCTTGCCCATCGACCCCAGCACGTGCAGCACGGCGTCCTCGCCCATGTTGCGCGCATCGGCCAATTCGCCGCCCTTGGTCGTGCCCAGCACCTGGCCATCGCCGCCCAGCACCGCCACGGTCGGGATGCCCTTCTTCAGCGTCACGCCCATCTGGTTGGCGACATCGACGTTCTTGTCGAAGCGGCCGACGTTGATCTTGACGGTCACGAAGCGGCGATCCACTTCCGTCGCCAGATGCCCCTGCCCGAAGCCCTTGCTCAGCGCCAGGCAGTCCTTGCACCAGTTGGCGCCGTAGACCACCAGCACCTGCTTGCCCTCGCGCGAGGCGCGGGCGACCGCGTTGTTGATGTCGGCGCGGGCGTCGGCCTGCTCGTCGTAGGGGCCGGGGCCCTCACCGGCGGCCAGCGCGGGTGGCAGGGACACCGCGGAGAGCGCGGCGGCGATCAGGAAGGAGGCGGTGCGGCGTTTCATGCGCGGGAGTGTGCCATCGCCGCCAATCCCCTGCCGCAGGTCAGGGCGCGGGGCGCGCGCCATCGGGTACAAAGGCGGGTTTCGCACAACATCCACATTCAGGGAACGGGATCTTCACGCCATGGCCTCCAGCCTGCTCGCATTGCTCGACGACATCACCACCGTCCTGGACGACGTGGCGCTGCTTTCCAAGATGGCCGCCAAGAAGACCACGGGGGTGCTGGGCGACGACCTGGCGCTCAACGCGCAGCAGGTCACCGGCGTCAGCGCCGAGCGCGAGCTCCCCGTCGTCTGGGGCGTGTTCAAGGGCTCCATGGTCAACAAGGCCATCCTGGTCCCCGCCGCGCTGGCCATCAGCGCCTGGGCGCCCTGGCTGGTGACCCCGCTGCTGATGGTGGGCGGCGCCTACCTGTGCTTCGAGGGCGTCGAGAAGCTGGCCCACAAGTGGCTGCACGGCGCCGACGACAGCGGCGAGGACGCCCACGAGCAGGCCCTGCACCGCGCGATGCAGGACCCGTCGGTGGACCTGGTGGCGCTGGAGCGCGACAAGATCAAGGGCGCCATCCGCACCGACTTCATCCTGTCGGCCGAGATCATCGCGATCACCCTGGGCACCGTCGCCGACGCGCCCTTCACGACGCGGCTGATGGTGCTGGCCGGCATCGCCGTGCTGATGACCATCGGCGTGTACGGCCTGGTCGCCGGCATCGTGAAGATCGACGACGCCGGCCTGTGGCTGAGCCGCCGCGCCGCCGCCTGGCAGCAGGCCTTCGGCCGCGGCCTGCTGTGGCTGGCGCCCTGGCTGATGAAGGCGCTGTCGGTGGCGGGCACGGCGGCGATGTTCCTGGTCGGCGGCGGCATCCTGACCCATGGCGCGCCCTTCCTGCATCACGCGATCGAGCACCTCGTCCAGGCCCTGGGCGTGGGCGGCTTCGCCCAGACCGTGGTCCAGGTGCTGGCCGACGCCGTGGTCGGCATCCTGGCGGGCGCCGTCGTGGTAGCCGTGGTGACCGGTATCCAGCGGCTGCGGCATCGCCGAGAATGACGCCCCATGAAGACGCATCACATCGAAGTCCAGAAGTTCAAGGCCGCCTCGAATTCGAGCACCAGCGGCCTGGTGACCTTCAAGGTGGACGCCCTGGTCAGGGAACGCGAGCCGGTGGACGGCATCGAGCCCAGCACCCTGCTCGTCATGACCGAGGCCAATGCCCGCGTCCTGATGGCGCTGCTCAAGACGCAGCTGACCGACATGGACGGCCGCAAGCCCAAGAGCCGTCACGGCCGCCACGGCTGAGCCCCGCTCGCATTTCTCCCGCGATCCCCCGAACGCCCGCCCGACCGAATATCCAGGAACCGACATGGACCTCCCGCAGTACCAGCCCGACAAGGCCACGTATCACCCCCTGACCGACGACGAGCTGTCGGACCTGGACGACCTGCTGTCCGAGCTGGACAACGACGCCGCGATGAACATCGAGGCGCTGGACGGCTACCTCAGCGCGCAGCTGCTGAGCCCGCTCGCGCTGGCCGACAAGCCCGGCGCCGAGTGGATGAGCCCGATCTGGGGCGGCGGCGATCCCTTCCCCAGCGGCAAGCAGCGCAAGAAGGTCGCGCTGCTGCTGCTGCGCCACGTGCACAGCCTGGCGGTGCAGTGGACGTCCAAGCAGGACGAGTGGGAGCCCATCTTCAGCGTCGCCGAGGACGGCGAGCAGCAGCTGGTCGACGCCGAGGACTGGTGCACCGGCTTCATGATCGGTGTCGACCAGGACGCCGACGCCTGGAGCCCGCTGTTCGAGCACGTGAAGACCGCGGCCGCGCTGGCGCCGATCGCGCTGCTGGGCGGCGATGAGAGCCAGCTCAGCGCCGAGGAGCAGGAGAAGCTCACCGATCTGCACTGGCGCGACGCGCTCAGCCGCGAGGTCCCCGAGGGCGTGCTCACGCTCTGGACGCTGCGCCAACAGGCCGACTGAGACCGTCCGAGGCCGACCGAGCCTCCCCCCCGGGGCCGCCCGGCGCGGCCCGTGCACCGCCCCCCCGAGCCCACCGAACGGAGTTCCGCCGCGATGTCGCGCAAGTTCATGCTGGCCGCGCTCGCGGCGTCCCTGCTGGTGGCCGGTTGCGGCACCAACGTCGTCAACCCGGTCACCGGTCGCACCGAGCGCAGCGCGATGAGCCTGCAGCAGGAGGTGGAGACCGGCCGCAAGGCGCATCAGGACGTGCTCAAGGAGTACACGCCGGTCGACGACCCGCGCCTGCAGGCCTACGTCACCGCGCTGGGCCGCAAGCTGGCGGCGCAGTCGCACCGGGCGGAGCTCGACTGGCACTTCACCGTGCTGGACAGCCCGGAGGTGAACGCCTTCGCGCTGCCCGGCGGCTACGTCTACGTGACCCGCGGCATCCTGGCCTACATGGAGAACGAGGCCGACCTGGCCGGCGTGATGGGCCATGAGATCGGCCACGTCACCGCGCGGCACGGCGCGCAGCGCGCGACCCAGCAGCAGAACGCCGGCTTCGGCGTGCTGGCGGCCACGGTGCTGGGCGCGGTGCTCGAGTCGCGCGGCATGGACGGCGCGACCAACCTCGCGGGGCAGCTGTCCCAGAACGCGGCGGCGGGCTACATCGCCTCCTACAGCCGCGAGCAGGAACTGCAAGCCGACGAGCTCGGCGCCGAGTACCTGGCCCGCAACCAGTACGACCCGCGCCACATGGTGGACGTGATCCAGGTGCTGAAGGACCAGGAGCAGTACGCCAATGACCAGGCGCGCGCGCAAGGCCGCCCGGCCGGCGGCGGCAACCACTGGCTCGCGTCGCACCCGAGCAACGACCAGCGCCTGCAGCGCATCCGGGACGAGGCGGCGATGCTGACGGGCGGCAAGCCGGTCGACGAGAACCGCGCCGCCTTCCTGAAGGCCATCGAGGGCATGGGCTTCGGCGACAGCCCGGCACAGGGCCTGGTCCGCGGACAGCGCTTCCTGCACCCGTCGCTGGACATCGCCCTGACCGCGCCGGCCGGCTGGACGCTGCAGAACGGCAGCGACGCGCTGACCGTGCTGGCGCCGCAGCGCGACGCCGCGCTGATCCTGCAGCCGGTGCCGCCCAAGGCCGGTACCTCGCACGACGAGATCCTGCGGCGCTGGGGCGCCGAACAGGGCCGCACCGACGCCAGGACGCTCAACGGCCTGAAGGCCACGCACTTCAGCGGCGTGCGCCGCAACGCCCAGGGCCAGCGCGGCATGGCGGAGCTCACGCTGGTCACCAGCGCCCAGGGCGCCGTCTATGCGCTGGTCTACGCGGCCAAGGACGGCCAGACGCTGCAGGCCCGCCGGCCCTCGCTGGCACAGGCCGAGGAGAGCTTCCGCGCGTTCACGGCCGAGGATCGGCAGCTCGCCCGCCCCTGGAGGATCGCGCTGCGCCCCTTCCCGGCCGGCGGCTTCACGGAGCTCGCCAAGGGCTCGGTGCTGAACGAAGCCCAGCTCAAGCTGCTCAACGGCCAGTACGGCGGCACCAACGCCGGCGACGGCGGCGCCCGACCCGCGCCGGCCGCGGGTCGACTGGTCAAGACGGTCGTCGCCCAGTGACGCCGATGGCGCGCACCTCGGCCCCAATGACAACAGCCCGCGGCTGACGCACGCGGGCTGTTCGTGGCAGGGCGTCGAAGACGCCCGAGGGTCAGGGCTTGCGCTGCGCCGGACCCAGATGGGCCAGCCAGAAGGCCTCGTACTTGCGATGCCAGCCGACGGCCTTCACCGCGCCACCCAGGCCGTGCTCGCCGTCCGGATCCAGGAAGAGCTCGACCAGCCCTTCCTTGCCCGATTCCAGCAGCGCCCGGTACACGTTGACCGTGTCCTGGTACAGCACGTTGGGATCCTGCATGCCGTGCACCAGCAGCAGCGGCTTCTTCAGGTTCTTGGCCAGCGGCAGCAGCGAGTACTTGCGCAGCACCGGCTTGCTCCGGTCGACCTTGCCGATCGTGCGGCCCGAGTACCAGCTGTTGTAGTTCTCCCATTCCGTCGGACCCGCGCCCGCGATGCCGGCCGCGAACAGGTCCGGCTTCGTGTACATCGTGTACTGCGTCTGGAAGCCGCCGAAGCTCCAGCCGTTCAGGCCGATGCGCGAGGCGTCCACGCCCAGGTTGGCCTTCATGTAGGCCACCAGGTCTTCCAGGTCCTCGGTCTGCGGCGCGCCCGGCTTCTCCCAGTTGGCATCGGCGAACTTCTCACCGTAGTTCGAGTGGCCGCGCGGGTCCACCGTCACCGTGACGTAGCCGTGCTTGGCGGCCATGTACATGCCGAACAGGTAGCCGGTGGGCTGGAAGCTGTCCGTCTCCACCGAGTGGCGATCATTCAGCGGACCGCCGTAGGTGTAGACGATGGCGGCACGCTGATCCGACGGGGCCCAGCCCAGCGGCTTGAACACGTAGGCCGGGATCATGTCGCCGTGGCGGTTCTTGAAGCTGAAGCGCTCGGGACGCAGCACGTCGACCTGCGCCCAGGCGGGGTCGTTGCTCTGCGTCAGCGTCTTGCCCGCTTCGGCGCCGGACTTGCCCGGCTGCCCCTTGAGCAGCTTGAGCTCCGGACGCTCGCCCCAGTTGCCGGCGACGGCCGCGGCCCACTGGCCGTTGCGCGCCACCGCGGCGGCGCGGTGGTAGTCGGGCGAGCGGCCCAGCGCGGTCATCGCGCCGTCCTTGAGCTCGACGCGCCAGACGTTCATCGCGGCGTAGTCATCCTTGTTGGAGACCACGAACATCGACTTCGCGTCGGGCGTGAAGCCCAGCACCTGGAAGGCCTCGAACTCGCCCTTGACCAGCGGCGTGACCGAGCGGTCGGCGCCGGCGGCCAGGCTCATCGCATAGGGCTGGCGCCAGCCGTTGTCGGCCAGGATCAGCACCAGCTGCTTGTTGTCGGGCGTGAAGCTGGGCGTCATCACGTTGACCAGCTCGTGGTGGATGGGCGCGCGGCGCTCCAGCACCATCTCCGGCTTGGCCGCGCCGGGCTTGCCCAGGTAGGCGCGGTACAGGTCCTTCTCGCGCTCGAAGGTCGTGAAGGCGTAGTGGCTGCCGTCACGGGCCCACACGACGGGCGAGATCTCGAACCAGCTGTCGCCGCCCGGGTGCGTGAACACCGGCTCGGGCTGGCGCTCGGGCGCCGCGCCGGGCGCGGGCACCTTGCGGATGTAGAGGGCCAGCGATTCCTCGCCGCGCTTGTCGTCGGAGACCTCGCGCGGGACCTTCTTCGCGGTGGCGAAGCGCTCGCTGTAATTCATGATCTCGACCTGGCGGCCGGCCTTGGGCAGCGGCTTGCCGTCGGCACCGACCAGCGGCGCGTTGGCGGCCAGCGCCATCCAGCGGCCGTCCTCGCTCAGCGTGGTCTGGGCGATGCGGAACTTGCGGTCCTCGTCGTCCGGATTGAAGAGCTCGCGGTTGATCACCTCGATGCCGGCCGTGGCCAGGCGCACGCGCAGCACGCGGGTCTCGTCCTGGACGATCAGCGACTGGTCGTCGGGCGAGTAGCCGACCGGCTTGAGCGTGCGGCCCGTGGCCAGCAGCGGCTCGGCGCGCTCGGCGCCGGCCTTCCAGCGCAGCAGCTGGCCGCGGTAGCTGAAGACCAGCTCGTCGCCCTTGGAGGCCCACACGAACTGCGACACGCCGGGGTACAGGTCCTGCGGCTTGAGCTTGTCCTTGGCGAGCTTCTTCTTCAGCTCGTCACGCAGCTCCCACAGCGCCATGTCCTTGGGATCCTTGGCCGGCTTCTTCGCCTCGGGCGCCGAGGCGCCGGAAGCGGGCGCGGCCGGCGCGGAGGCGGCGGACTCCGCGCCCCAGGCGGCCTTCTCGGCGGCCTTGCGGGCGTCCTCGCGCGCCTTGCGCTCGGTCAGCTCGACCTTGAGCTCGGCCAGCGCCTTGCGCTCCCACTGCTCCAGATCGACGGTCTCGCCGCGCAGGTAGGCGGCCTGCGCCTCTTCCTTGGCCTGACGCTCGGTCTGCTCGTCGCGCTTCTGCTGGAGCTTCTTCGCGTAACGGTCCAGGTTCTCGGGCGTCTCGACGACGGCCATCAGCGTCGGCGAACTCAGGCGGACCGTGCGCCCCGTCTGCGTGTCATGCACGTACAGGTCGCTGCCGGGCTCGCCGAAGGGATTCCACAGGTAGGCGAGGTAGCGGCCGTTGGCGCTGAACTTGATGTCCTTGGCGGGTTCGCCGCGATAGGGCTCGGCGCGGAACAGCTGTTCCAGCGTCAACGGGCGGTTCGCGACGGCGACCGGGGCGGCCTTGGCCGGCGCGGCGGCGGTCTGGGCCAGCGAGCCTTCGCTGGCACCGAGCCCGGTCGCCAGGGTCGCCAGCGCCAGGGAAGTCAGGATCCATTGCTTCAAATCGTTGCTCCACGCCCCGCGGGGTGCTGCGGGGACGCGGGATTCTAGGGATCGGGCCAACAAACGCTTACCGCTGACACGTCCACCGGATCCGTCAAGCGCGCGTTAACCCTCCATACTTTCCCTAGGAACTGCCGTTTCCCGGCCCGCCACCGTGACCTCCGGCACGGCGCACCGGTCCCGGACCATGACGAACGGCATGCAATGACAAAGGGCTCCGTATGAAGCAACTGATCCATCGACTCCTGGGCGCCGCGGCGCTGACCGCCGCCGCGCTGGCGGCCCCGTCCGCCTTCGCCGGTGACGTGGGCGTGTCCATCAGCGTGGGCCAGCCCGGCTTCTATGGCCGGATCGATGTCGGCAACGTCCGCCCCTCGGTGATCTACGCCGAGCCGATGATGGTCGAGCGCGTCTACGCCCCCGCCCCTCCCCTGTACCTGCGCGTCCCGCCCGGCCATTACCGGAACTGGTCGCACCACTGCGCCTATTACGGCGCCTGCGGCCGCCAGGTCTATTTCGTCCGTGAGGACTGGTATGCCCGGACCTACGCGCCGGCCTACTACGGCCGTCCGGTCGCCTATCCGGTCTACGCCCCGCCCCCGCCCCCGCGCTGGGAACCGCGCCGCGATTATTGGGAAGGTCGCCGGGACTGGCACGATCACCGCGACGACCGCCGCGGCTGGGACGACCGTCGCGGCTGGGACGGCAACCGCCGGGATTGGGACGATCGCCGAGGCGACCGCGGGGATCGCGGCGACCGGGGTGGCGACCGCGGCGATCGCGGCCACCATCACCGCGACTGAGCCGACGGGCTCGCGTATAGTCGGCGCCTTACACGCCAGCAAGGCGTGATTCACGACGCCGACGTATGTTCGTCAAAGCCATCGCCGCCCTGGGTCTGCTGGTCTGCATCCTGCTGGCCATCGACATGGCCCTGCCCCGCCGCCATCAGGCGGCCTGGCGCGCCTGGATGCGGCGACGACGCGGATCCGGCTTCTCCTTCGGCCTGCGTGGCCGCTTCAATTCCCGCGATCGACGCCGCGCCGCCCACGATGCGGCCCTCGACGCGATCGCCCGCGCCAAGAACCGCTCCGGCACCTGGGACGGCAACGTCTATCACGGGGACGACTTCGAGCAGCGCCAGCGCCGCAAGCCGCATTGAGCGGCGCCCGAGTCTCCCGCCCACCGCGACTGAACCCACATGAAGACGGCCTCTCTCGAGGCCGTCTTCATTGGTGCGATCAGCGCCGCGCCAGCACCGGCGCCAGCGCGCGGCCGGTGTGCGTGCCCAGCTCGACCAGCGACTCCGGCCGCCCTTGCGCGACGACGCGCCCGCCCGCCGAGCCGCCTTCCGGTCCCAGGTCCAGCACCCAGTCCGCCTCGGCGATCACATCCAGGTCGTGCTCGATGACGACCACGCTGTGGCCGCCGTCGACCAGCCGGTGCAGCACGCGGATCAGCTTCTCCACGTCGGCCATGTGCAGGCCCACGGTCGGCTCGTCCAGCACGTAGAGCGTGTGCGGCGGCTTCTGGCCGCGGCGCGTGACGTCGTCGCGCACCTTGACCAGCTCCGACACCAGCTTGATCCGCTGCGCCTCGCCGCCCGACAGCGTCGGGCTGGGCTGGCCCAGCGTCAGGTAGCCCAGGCCCACGTCCTGCAGCAGCTTGAGCGGATGCGCGATCGACGTCATCGCGGCGAAGAACTCCACCGCCTCGTCGACCTCCATCTGCAGCACCTCGCCGATGCTCTTGCCGCGCCAGGTCACGGCCAGCGTCTCCGGGTTGAAGCGCTGCCCATGGCACTGGTCGCACAGCACCTTCACGTCGGGCAGGAAGCTCATGGCGATGGTGCGCATGCCCTGACCCTCGCAGCCCGGGCAGCGGCCCTCGCCGGTGTTGAAGCTGAATCGCCCCGGCGCGTAACCGCGCGCCTTGGCCTCCAGCGTCTCGGCGAAGAGCTTGCGGATCGCGTCCCAGAAGCCGATGTAGGTCGCCGGGCAACTGCGCGGCGTCTTGCCGATCGGCGTCTGGTCGACTTCCAGCACGCGGTCCACCTGCTGATGGCCCTCGATCGCGTCGCAGCCGATCCACTTGGACGGCGCGCGGCGCAGCGGCACGGCCGCGGCCATGTTGGCCAGCAGCACGTCGCGCGCCAGCGTCGACTTGCCCGAGCCCGACACCCCGGTGATCGCCACCAGGCGGTGCAGCGGCACGTCCACGGTGACGCCGCGCAGGTTGTGCAGCGTCGCGTCGAGCACCGTCAGCCGGGGCGCGTCCGCGACCATCTCGCGGCGCGCCTGCAGCGGGTGCACCAGCGGCTTCGACAGGAAGCGGCCGGTCAGCGATTCCGGGTTCCGGGCGATGTCCGCCGCCGAGCCTTCCGCGATCACGCGGCCGCCGCGCTTGCCCGCGCTCGGACCGATGTCGATGATGTGATCGGCGCGCCGGATCGTGTCCTCGTCGTGCTCGACGACGACCAGCGTGTTGCCCTTGTCGCCCAGCGTCGAGAGCGCCTTGAGCAGGATCTGGTTGTCGCGCGGGTGCAGGCCGATGGTGGGCTCGTCCAGCACGTAGCAGACGCCCTGCAGGTTGCTGCCGAGCTGCGCCGCCAGGCGGATGCGCTGCGCCTCGCCACCCGAGAGCGTCGGCGCCGCGCGGTCCAGCGTGAGATAGCCCAGCCCCACTTCCTCGAGGAACTCCAGCCGGCCGCGGATCTCGCTGACCACGTCGCGCGCGATCTCGGCGTCGCGGCCGGTCAGCGCCAGACTGGCGATCCATTCGCGGGCCTCGGTCACGCTCCACGACGCGACGGCGGCGATGGTCTCCTGCTCGAAGGTCACCGCGCGGGCCACCGGATTCAGCCGCGAGCCGTGGCAATCCGGGCAGGGCTGGTCGCTCAGGTCCTCGATCTCGGCCTCCTCGGCCGGGAAGCTCTGCTCGCGGCCGCGGTTGTCCTTGTCCTGCTGGCTGTCGTCCAGCGCCTTGCGCTGCTCGCGCGTCAGCGCGAGACCGGTGCCCACGCAGGTGCCGCACCAGCCGTGCTTGGAGTTGTAGCTGAACAGCCGCGGATCGAGTTCCGGATAGCTGGTGCCGCATTGCGGGCAGGCGCGCTTGGTCGAGAACACCCGCAGCGCGCCGATGCCGCGCGTGGGCTTGGCATTGCGCAGCGCGTCATGCAGGCCTTCCAGCGGTGCCAGCACGTGCACCACGCCCTTGCCGTGATCGAGCGCCTTGGCCAGCAACTCGCGCAGCTCGGCCTCGGCTTCCGGCACGACGACCATGTCGCCCACCGGCAGCTCGATGCTGTGCTCCTTGAAGCGGTCCAGGCGCGGCCAGGGGCTGGTGGGCAGGAACTCGCCGTCCACCCGCAGGTGCGTGTGGCCGCGCTGCTTGGCCCACTTCGCCAGATCGGTGTAGACGCCCTTGCGGTTGACCACCAGCGGCGCGAGCAGGCCGATGTGCTGGCCCTTGTAGTCGCGCAGCAGCTGCGCGGCGATGGCCTCGATGCTCTGCGGCTTCACCGGCGTGCCGTCGTGCGCGCAGTGCTGCACGCCCAGCTTCACGTAGAGCAGGCGCAGGAAGTGCCACACCTCGGTCGTCGTCGCGACCGTGCTCTTGCGGCCGCCGCGCGAGAGGCGCTGCTCGATGGCCACGGTGGGCGGGATGCCCCACACCGCGTCGACCTCGGGCCGGCCCGCCGGCTGGACGATCGAGCGCGCATAGGCGTTCAGCGATTCCAGATAGCGGCGCTGTCCCTCGTTGAAGAGGATGTCGAAGGCCAGCGTGCTCTTGCCCGAGCCCGACACCCCGGTCACCACGTTGAACTTGCCGCGCGGGATGCTGACGTCGACCGACTTCAGGTTGTGCTCGCGCGCGTTGACGATGCGGATCGCCTCGTCAGTGGCGCGCGGGCGGCGCAGCAGTGACTGCAAGGGCTTGCCCTCGGCGACCTTGACCGGCGCGCGGTCCATCTCGAGCGCGTACTCGCGCAGCGCCTGCGCGGTGTGCGAGGTCGGGTGATCCTTGAGCTGCTCCGGCGTGCCGGTGGCGACGACGAGGCCGCCGTCCTCGCCGCCCTCGGGGCCGAGGTCGATGACCCAGTCCGCGGCGCGGATCACGTCCAGGTTGTGCTCGATCAGGATCAGCGAGTGGCCCGCCGTCAGCAGCTTGCGCATCGCGCGCATCAGCTTGGCGATGTCGTCGAAGTGCAGGCCCGTCGTGGGCTCGTCGAACAGGAACAGCGTGCCCTTGGTCGCCGTCGCCTGGCGCGGCTTGGAGGCCGCCTCGGCCAGGTAACCGGCCAGCTTGAGCCGCTGCGCCTCGCCGCCCGACAGCGTCGGCACCGGCTGACCCAGCGTCAGGTAGTCCAGGCCGACATCGGACAGTGGTTGCAGCTTGTTGAGCACCTCGCGGTCGGCGCCGAAGACGCCGATGGCCTCGGCCACCGTCAGGTCCAGCACGTCGGAGACGCTCAGCTGACGGCCGGCGCGCTCGAGCTTGACCTCCAGGATCTCGGCGCGGAAGCGCTTGCCGTCGCAGTCCGGGCAGCGCAGGTAGACGTCGGACAGGAACTGCATCTCGACATGCTCGAAGCCCGAGCCGCCGCAGGTCGGGCAGCGGCCGTCGCCCGCGTTGAAGCTGAACATGCCGGCGCCGTAGCTGCGCTCCTTGGCCAGCGGCGCCTCGGCGAAGCGCTTGCGGATCTCGTCGAACACGCCGACGTAGCTCGCGGGGTTGGAACGCGCCGTCTTGCCGATGGGCGACTGGTCGACGAAGACCGCGTCGGCCAGCCAGTCCGCGCCCAGCAGCCGGTCATGCGCGCCGGGCGCCTCGGTGGCCTGGCCGAACCAGCGCGCCAGCGCCGGATAGAGCACGTCCTGCATCAGCGTGCTCTTTCCCGAGCCCGACACCCCGGTCACCGCGACCATGCGCTGCAGCGGGAACTCGACGCTGACGTTCTTGAGGTTGTGCTCGCGCGCGCCCTCGAGGATCAGGCGCGGGGTGCTCTCCTCGACGACGCGCTTCAGGCCCATGCCCACATGCTTGCGCGCGCCCAGGTAGGAGCCGGTCAGCGTGTCCGCCGCGCGGATCTGCTCGGGCGTGCCGTCGAAGACGATCTGGCCGCCCTGCTGGCCGGGACCGGGACCCATGTCGATCAGGCGGTCGGCCGCCAGCATCACGGCGGGATCGTGCTCGACGACCACCAGCGTGTTGCCCGCGTCGCGCAGGCGCTGCATGGCCTGGACGATGCGGTTCATGTCGCGCGGATGCAGGCCGATGCTGGGCTCGTCCAGCACGAACAGCGTGTTGACCAGCGAGGTCCCCAGCGCCGTCGTCAGGTTGATGCGCTGCACCTCGCCGCCGGAGAGCGTGCGGCTTTGGCGGTCCAGCGTCAGGTAGCCGATGCCCACGTCGCAGAGGTACTTCAGCCGGTTGCGGATCTCGTCCAGCAGCAGCTTCAGGGCCTCGTCCAGCATCGAGCCCGGCAGCTGCAGCTCATCCATGAAGCGGCGCAGCCGATGGATGGGCAGTTGCATCAGGTCGTGCACGGACAGGCCGGGCAGCGCCTCGAGCTGGGCGCGGGTCCACGTCACGCCTTCAGGCAGGAAGCGCAGCTCGGCCGGCAACGCGGCGTCGGCCAGCGGCTTGGAGCCGATGCGCCACAGCAGCGCCTCGGTCTTGAGCCGCGCGCCGCGGCAGGACGGGCACTCGGTGTAGCTGCGGTACTTGGACAGCAGCACCCGGATGTGCATCTTGTAGGCCTTGCTCTCCAGGTAATCGAAGAAGCGACGCACCCCGTACCACTGCTTGTTCCAGTTGCCGTTCCAGTTGGGGCTGCCCTCGATGACCCAGTCGCGCTGCGCCTGCGTCATCTGGTTCCAGGCGGTGTCGCGGGGGATGCCCGCGTCGCCGGCGTACTTCAGCAGGTCGTCCTGGCACTCCTTCCAGGCCGGCGTCTGCATGGGCTTGATCGCGCCGCCGCGCAGGGTCTTGCGCTCGTCGGGAATCACCAGGCCCAGGTCCACGCCGATCACGCGGCCGAAACCGCGGCAGGTCTCGCAGGCGCCCATGGCCGAGTTGAACGAGAACAGCGCGGGTTGCGGATCGGCATAGCGGATGTCGCTCTCGGGGCAGTGCAGGCCCGTCGAGTAGCGCCACAGCGCGGGCTCGACGCCCTCTTCGGTGCTGAGCACGTAGACCGTCAGGCGGCCGCTGCCGCGCTTGAGCGCCAGTTCGATGGCCTCCATCGCGCGCGACTGCTCGACGCCTTGCATGCGGAAGCGGTCCGCGACCACGTCCAGCACCTTGCGGCCGTTGACCACGCGCTCCGACTGCACGCGGGTGAAGCCGGAGGCGGACAGCCACTGCTCGACCTCGCCGGCGCTGACCGATTCGGGCAGCTCGACGGGGAAGGTCAGCACCAGACGCGGGTCGCCGTCCTTCGTGCGCGCCATCAGTTCGGCATAGATGGTCTGCGGCGTGTCGTGGCGCACCGGCAGCGCGGTCTCGCGGTCGAACAGCGCCGCACCGCGCGCGAACAGCAGCTTCAGGTGATCGTTGAGCTCCGTCATCGTGCCGACGGTGGAGCGGCTGGTGCGGACCGGGTTGGTCTGGTCGATGGCGATCGCGGGCGGCACGCCCTCGACCTTGTCGACCGCCGGGCGGTCCATGCGGTCCAGGAACTGGCGCGCGTAGGCGGAGAAGGTCTCCACGTAGCGGCGCTGGCCCTCGGCGTAGAGCGTGTCGAAGACCAGGCTGGACTTGCCCGAGCCGCTGGGCCCGGTCACCACCGTCAACTCCCCGGTGCGCAGGTCCAGGTCGAGGTTCTTGAGGTTGTGCTGGCGGGCGCCCCGGATGCGGATATCGGCGTCGGACATGTGGGTGTCAGGCTCGGAGGCTCAAAAAAGGCAGTGGGCGGTCATTCTAGGGAGCGGTGGCGCCACGGACTGGCAGGAGCGGACAAGACGTCCCCGGCGTCGGGCGAGCCACGAGCGGCGGCGTCCGGAGAGACATAGTGGTAAGGAAATGCAAAACCGAGACCGTTCGGTGGGGCCTCGGCTACCTCTTGTCAAGGCCACCGAGTGATGACTTCCGCACACTTGCTAGTCTTGCGAGCCTGCGGCAACAATGGACCCCGTCGCCGAGGTGCAACACCGGCTCACCGCCCGAGCGACTTCTTTAAGGGATTACCCGTAGCCGGACACGGCGCGGGACGACAAGCGACATGGACAGAAACGACGGCCATCGAAACACCGAGACCACTTTGGTCCTGATGACGTCGGACGCGTCCGCGAAATCCTCGCCGCCGGCCGCGGTCCCGGATCAAGGCGTCTCGGGCCAGCGCCCGGCGCCGGGAGAAGCCTTCGTCCTGCTGGTCGAGGACAACCCGATCAATCAGGTGGTGGCACTGGAGTTCCTGGCGCTGATGGGTCTGAAGACGCAACTGGCCCGGAACGGCCAGGAAGCGCTGGACCAATGCGAGCGCGCCGCCCCCAGCCTGGTGCTGATGGACATCCAGATGCCGGGCATGGACGGCCTGGAATGCGCGCGCCGCCTGCGCGAGCAACAGGCCCAGGGCCGTCTTCCGCGCTTCCCGATCCTGGCGCTGACGGCGCACGCGCTGGACAGCGACGTGGCGGACAGCCTCAAGGCCGGCATGGACGAGCACCTGACCAAGCCGCTGGACTTCCTCACCCTGCGCCGCCGCCTGGCGCGCTGGCTGGACCTGCCGCAGCTCAACGACTGAGCCTCGATCGGCGAGGCCGATCGTCCTCCGCACGACGCCTCGCTCCCAGGAGGGAGCCGCTCCCCCATGGGACTGTGGCGTCGGCGCCTTGATCTAGCGCAGACCTTGGCGAGATCCCCCATCGCCGAATTGGCGTCTGCCGGGGACGCGTGCTTCACTTTGCGATCGCGCCCGATGTCCGGGCGCTCATCGTCAGGAGTGCCGCATGTATCCCTTTTCGATCCAGTCGTATCAGCCGAGCGAGCGCCTTCAAGCCGAGATCCATCTGGTCGCGCTGGAGGACAACCGCACGGATGCGCAGGTGGTCCAGCAGGCCCTTCGCGTGTACTTCGACATCCGTCGCCGGATGCGCGATGGCGCCGCGTTCGGGTTCATCGAGCAGGATCGCAAGGCCCTTCTGGCGCATGAGATCGTGGGGTACTGAGATGGCGCTTCCAGAGGCCCTCCCCGGCAACCATGAGATGCGCGCCGCCATCGCTCCTCCCGAGACCGCCGCCGACGCCACGGCGCGGCGGGTACGAGACCTGTCCTTGCTCTTCGTCAGCTTGCTGGTCCTGATCACCCTGGTGAGCTTCAGCATCTACATCCTCACGGCGTCTTGCTCAACGCAGGAGGATCGCTGGTGGGCGAGTTCAACGCTCACCGCCGCCTTCGGCGGCGTCCTCGGCTGGCTCATCAAGCGCTGATGCGCGCGCTCACCCGCCTTCGAGAAACCGCTCCACCACCGAGAAATGCGCCGGCGCGTTCAGCGCCGGCGCATGGCCGCAGCCGGGGATGGTGACCACCACCGCCCGCGGCCCCCGCACCCGCATCTGCTCGGCCGTCTCCGGCAGCAGCAGATCGGACGTCTCCCCGCGCAGGCACAGCACCGGCAGGCTCAGCGAGTCCCACTCGGTCCAGCGCTTGTAGTCGTCCGGATGGACGAAGAACTGCCGCACCATCGCCGGGTCGTAATGCGGCGTCACCCGCCCGTCCGGCAACCGCCGCACCGAGCTCTCCGTCAGCCGCCGCCATTGCGTGTCGCTGATCCAGCCGTAGGGCGCGTAGATCTGGCGGAAGTACTGCTCCAGCTCGCTCACCGTGTCGAAGGCCGCCGGATTGCCGGCGTAGCTGCGGATGCGCTGCACCGCGGGCTCGGCCAGCTCCGGGCCGATGTCGTTGAGCACCAGCCGCCGGATCCGCTGCCGCAGCGTGGTGGCCGCCGCCAGCAGCCCGATCGCGCCCCCCATCGAGGTGCCCACCCAATGGAAGGAAGGCAGCCCCAGCTGATCGACCAGCGAGGTCGCCAGCTTCACGTAGAAGGGCAGGCAGTACTCGGCGTCCGGATCCGGACTCCACTGCGACAGCCCCCGTCCGATGGTGTCCGGGCAGATCACGTGATAGCGCCCCGACTGCGACAGGTGGGCCGCCAGCTCGTCCATGTCGCGCCCGGTGCGGGCCAGGCCGTGCCAGGCGATGACCGGCTCGGCGGCCGGGTCGCCCCAGGCCATGTAGTGGAGCTCGCGCCCTTCGCAGCGCAGATAGTTCGACGTCGACTTCAAGATCCCCTCCTCCACTGCCGCAGACGCCCGACCAGTCCGTTCGGGAAGTGATAGACGGCCAGCACGAACAGCACGCCCAGCCACAGCAGCCAGCGCTCCGGCGCGATCAGCTGCGACAGCACCGGCACGCCGTCGACGGCCGTGGCGCCGACGCGCATCAGGTCCTGCAGATAGCTCTGCGCCAGCACGAACAGCGCGCTGCCGATGACCGCGCCGTAGAGGGTCCCCATGCCGCCGATGACGACGATCAGCAGGATGTCCAGCATGATCTCGAAGGACAGCGAGGTGTCCGGCCCGTTGTAGCGCAGCCAGATCGCCAGCAGCGCGCCAGCCAGCGTCGCGAAGACCGCGGCCAGCAAGGTCGACAGGGTCCGGTAGGTGACGAGGCGATAGCCGATGGCCTCGGCGCGGAAGTCGTTGTCGCGGATGGCCTGCAGCACCCGGCCGAAGGGCGAGTTGACGATGCGCAGCAAGGCCAGCACCAGCAGCACGGCCACTACGAACAGCAGGTAGTAGCTCAGCAGCCGGCCGTCGACGCTGACGCCGAGGAAGGGTTCCTCGAGGAACTCGGTCGAGGGCGAGAGCAGCTCGGGCAGGCGGAAGTTCAGGCCGTCCTCGCCGCCGGTGAAGTCCGACAGCTGCGAGGCCAGGCCCTGGAAGGCCGCCGCGACCGCGAGCGTGATCATCGCGAAGAAGATCGCCTTCACGCGCAGCGAGAACAGCCCGATCACGAGCGCCAGCAGCAGCGACAGCACCAGCGCGCCGCCCACGCCGATGGCGAGCGCCGCGAAGCCGGGCTCCATGCGCGAGCTCGCGATCGCCACGCCGTAGGCGCCGATGCCGAAGAACATGGTGTGGGCGAAGCTGACGATGCCGGTGTAGCCCAGCAGCAGGTCGTAGCTGCCCGCGAGCACGATGAACACGAGGATCTTGGCCGCCACATTGAGCGCGCGCGTGCCGGGGAAGACGAAGGGCGTCAGCGCCAGGGCGACGACGGTGAGGATCAGCAGCGCGGCCAGCAGTCGGCTGCGCGGCAGGTCGTGGGACAGGAGGGAGCGGAGCGCGTTCATGGCCGGGTCCTCAGCGCTGGCTCACGGGATAGAGGCCTTGCGGCCGCCACAGCAGCACGGCCACCATCAGCGCGATGTTGGAGAACAGCGCCGCCTTCGGCGCGATGAAGCCGCAGTAGTTGGCCATCAGCCCCACCAGCAGCGCCCCGGCGAAACAACCCAGCGTCGAGCCCAGCCCGCCGATGATGATGACGATGAACAGCAGCGTGTTGACCTGCGCGCCGATCTGCGGGATCACGCTCTGCTGGTAGAGCCCCCACAGCACGCCGCCCAGGCCCGCCAGCGCGGAGCCGGCGACGAAGACCGACACGAACAGCCGCCGGATCCGGTAGCCCAGGCTCTCGACCATCTCGCGGTCCTGCACGCCGGCGCGGATCAGCAGGCCCAGCTTGGTCCGGTTCAGCAGCCACAGCAGCGCGACGAAGACCGCGAGGCCCACGACCACCGCCAGCAGCCGGAACTTCTCGATCGCGACATCGCCGATCAACAGCGCGCCGCGCAGCGACTCGGGCGGCTGCAGCGGGATCATCTGCGCGCCCCAGACCAGCTTGATCAGTTCCTCCCCGATGATCATCCCGCCCATGGTGATGAGGATCTGCTTGAGATGCATCCCGTAGACGGGGCGCACCAGCACGCGCTCGAAGACCAGGCCCAGCGCGGCGGCGGCCACCATGCCGGTCAGCGCCGCGACGCCGACAGCGACCAGATTGGCGACCAGCGAGGGACTGGCCACGAAGCCGCCCATCGCGCCCATCACCGTGGTCGCGACGAAGGCGCCCAGCGCGATGAACACGCCGTGGCCGAAGTTCAGCACGTCCATCAGGCCGAAGACCAGGGTCAGGCCGGACGCGATGACGAAGATGATCAGCCCCATGGCCAGGCCGGCCAGCGTCAGCGTGGCCCAGCTCGTCGCCGAGCCCACCAGCGGCAGCGCCACGAGCGCGACCGCGACGATGAGCAGCAGCGGGATGAGGTCGAAGCGCGTCTTCGGCACCGGGTCGGAGGCTCCCGCCGCGGTGCTCGTGATGCTTGGGGTCGGTGTGGTCGTCGCCATCGTTGCGGTCATGCCAGGCTTGTTCATTGATGCGCCGCCAGCGAGAGGCCCAGCAAGCGCTGCTGCAGCGATTCGTCCTCGGCGAGCTCGGCCATGCGGCCGGCGTGCACGACGCGGCCGTCGTCCATCACCGCGACGCCGTCGCCCAGCGCCTTGGCCACCATGAAGTTCTGCTCGACCAGCAGCACCGTGGTGCGCGCGCCGTCGCGGCCGCGCTTGATCTCCTGCAGCGCCTCGATGAGGTTGCGGATGATCACGGGCGCCAGGCCCTTGGTCGGTTCGTCGATGAGCAGCAGCCGGCGCGGCTCGACCATGGCGCGGGCGATCGCGAGCATCTGCTTCTGCCCGCCGCTGAGCTTGCCCGCCGGATACAGCCAGAACTTGCGCAGCGCCGGGAACAGCCCGAAGAGCCAGTCCAGGCGGGTCGTGTCCAGATCGTCGAGGGAGCGCGCGCGGCGCGCCGCCAGCAGCAGGTTCTCGCGCACGGTGAGGTCGCCGAAGATGCCCATGTTCTCGGGCACATAGGCGATGTCCAGCCGCGCGATCTCCGGCGTGGGCAGCGCGTGGATGGGCTGGCCGTCGAAGCGGATCCGGCCCTGGCCCACGCGCCACAGGCCCATGATCGTGCGCAGGGTCGTCGTCTTGCCGGCGCCATTGCGGCCCAGCAGCATGGTGAGCTCGCCCTCGGGCACGACCAGGTCGACGCCGTGGAGGATGTGATACGCCCCGATGTGCGTGTGCACCCCGTCGAGCTGGAGCAGCGCGGGCGACTGGCCGCTCATTCCCGTGCCCTTGCCGGTGTCCGTCGACGAGGTCGCGGCGGCGGTCGTGCTCATGCGGCCTCCGGCATCGCCAGGCCCAGATAGGCGTTCTGCACCACGGGTGAGGCGATGACCTCGGCCGGATCCCCGTCGGCGACGAGCTGCCCGTGATGCAGTACCACGATGCGATCCGCCAGCTCCCGCACCACGTCCATCTTGTGCTCGACCAGCAGGATCGTGTGCCGCCCCTCCGCCTTGAGATCGCGGATCAGATCCAGGATCACCGGCACCTCGTCGACGCTCATGCCCGCGGTCGGCTCGTCGAAGAGATAGACCTTGGGCCGCAGCGCCATCAGCATCGCGACCTCCAGCTTGCGCTGGTCGCCGTGCGGCAGGCTGGCCGCGGGCGCGTCGACGCGATGCCCCAGCCGCACGCGCTCGACGATGGTCCGCGCCTCGTCGATGAGCTCGCGATGGCTCAGCCACACCGACAGCATCCGCAGCCCTTCCCCGCGCCGCGACTGCACCGCGAGCCGCACGTTCTCCAGCACGCTCAGCGTCGGGAACAGCTGCGTCAGCTGGAAGGCCCGGCCCAGGCCGCGTCGCGTGCGCAAGGGCGCGGCCATGCGGGTCAGGTCCTCGCCGTCGAGCAGTACCCGTCCCGCGCTCGCGCCGAGCTGGCCGGAGATCAGGTTGAAGTAGGTCGTCTTGCCGGCTCCGTTGGGCCCGACGATCGCCGTCAGCGTGCCCGGATGGAATGAGCAGCTGACGCGATCGACGGCGGTGTGGCCGCCGAAGCGGATGGTGAGGTCGCGGGTCTCGAGCATGCGTGCGGGTCGGCGCGTCCTGTCCTCAGGGACAGGTGCCGATCACGTAGTAGTTGGTCCCGGTCTGCTTCAGCGTCGTCGTGACGAAGACGTTCCACAGACCCATGTTCTGGTTGGAGCCGTTGGCGTAGGTGTAGCCGCCGCTCTGGGTCGCGCGGCCCGCCGTGGTGTGGGCGTAGTTGGTGGCGGTGAAGCAGGTCGCCGTCGTGCCTCCGGGGGTGGAGGCGCTCACCGGCGCGGAGCTCGCGCCCTCGACGCCGCCGCTGTCGACCGCGCGCACGGTCCAGCTGTAGCTGGTGCCGGCGCTCAGGCCGCTGTCGCCGTAGCTGGTGGCCGTCACCAGGCTGGCGTTGACCTTGACCGCGTTGCGATAGACGTTGTAGCCGGCGGCGCCGCTGACGGCGCTCCAGCCGATGGTCATGGTGGTGGTGGTCGCGCCCGTGGCGGTCACCGAGGCCGGCGCCGGCAAGGTGCCCGGCGTGCCGCCGCCGGTGCTGCCCGAGGACACCTGGTCGATCATGGCCTTGATCGCTGCCATCTGCACGCCGGCCTTCTGCGAGAAGTTGCTGCCGTACCAGCCGATCCAGTCCCAGCAGCCATTCGGATTCGCCAGCGAGCCGCTGGCCGAGGTCGAGTGGCTGGTGTTGTCCACGCGGGTCTGCGGGAACAGCACGACGATGCTGTTGGTGTCGGCCCAGCGCGCGTAGCCGGTGTTCTTCAGGAACTTGTCGCCGATGGTGGCGTAGTTCTGCTGGCAGCCATGCAGCGCGACGTGCAGCTTGCAGGCCTGACCGGCCGCGCAGTTGGCGGGGACGTAGGCCCAGCCGCTGGTCGCCAGCCCGAGGTTGGTGCTGAAGGCGGTCTGGTCGAACTCGACGAAGTTGGCCGCGGCGGGGCTGTCGTTGCGCGCGTTCAGCGTGCCGTAGAACTTGGTCAGCGCGGCCTTGGCGCCGTCGTAGCCGCAGTTGGCGATGTAGGGCGAGGCGGCCGTGCCGCAACTGTTGTCGCCGGTGGCGTCGAAGTCGGTCGGGAAGACGTGGGCCGCGCCGCTGCGCTGGATGTAGTCCATGTTGGCCGCGGTCACGCCGTTGTTCGTGTACTGCGTCTGCACCGCGTTCATCGGGTTGGGGCCGACGGTGGTGTCGCTGCTGCCGACGAACAGGTAGATCTTCTGCGACGCGACATTGCTCTTCGCGTCGATGGACGTGCCGCTCCAGTTGTTGAGGTCGGCCTGCATGGTGTTGAGCGCCGACGCGGAGATCGTCGCGTTGTACATGCAGGCGGTGTAGTTGCTGTGCCCGGCGCACGTGAAGGGACCGCCGGCGAAGACGCCGACGCCCTTGAAGGTCGATGAATAGGCGTATCCCAGCTGGTTGGCCATGAAGCCGCCCGAGGACAGGCCGGACACGGTGATCTGGGTCTTGTCGATGTTGAGCGCCGGCAGCGGCGCGACGGCGCGCGCCAGGCCGGACAGGGCCAGCAGCGCGACGGGGACGATGCATCGGACCTGGGACAGGATCGCGGAACCACGGACTGCGGAGAACTTCATGGGAAACCTCCTGGATGTCGGGATCGATCGGGATCGTTGGGGGGAGGAGTCGGGGTCGCCGGCCGCGCCGCGACCCGTCGCCATGAGGTTGGCGACCGGATCGCGACGTGGTCGCGGGCGGCAGCGATTGACCGGCTCCGGGGGCATCGCGCGGGGCGATGCGTCAGGGCATCACCGCTTGTTGCGGATCGGGATGCTCATCTCTTCGGGCTTGATCTCGCGGACCAGCTCGGGGACGCCCCAGGCGAAGGCGGGGTCGACCTTGATCTTGAAGTGGTACATCGACTGCATCGCCTGGTGGTCCTCGGCGCGGAAGGTCATGCGGCCCTTGGGCGTCTCGAAGCTCATGCCCTCCATGGCCTTGATGAGCTTGTTGGTGCCGGTGTCGCCGGCCGTCTTCTTGAGCGCCTCGACGATGGCGATGCCGGCGCTCATGCCGCCCGCGGTGAAGAAGTCGGGCGGTGCCTTGAACTGCTTGTAATGGTTGGCGACGAGCCACTCGTTGACCGGGTTCTTCGGGATGCCGAAGTAGTAGTAGGTCGCGCCTTCCATGCCGGGCAGCGACTTGTAGGCGGCCATCGCGGGCAGGATGTTGCCGCCGGTGGCGATCTCGATCCCGTAGCGCTTGAGGTCCAGGTCGGCGATCTTGAACGGGTTGCCCGCGCCGGCCCAGATGATGAAGATCACCTTGCGGCCGGGCTGGTCCTTGAGCTTGTCGATGAGGCGCTGCGCGCCGGCGGTGAAGTCGGTGGTGGTGGTCGGCAGGTATTCCTCGTGCACCACCTTGGCCTTCTTGATCGCGTCCTTGAAGGCCTTCACGCCGTCGCGGCCGAAGGCATAGTCCTGCGCCAGCGTCGCGATCACGGTTCCGGGCTTGTCCAGCGCCACCGCGTTGGAGATCGCGTCCTGCGAGCTGTTGCGGCCGGTCCGGAAGATGTACTTGTTCCACTTGTCGCCGGTGATGGAGTCGGCGACGGCGGGCTCGACCAGCAGGATCTTCTTGTACTCCTCGGCCACGGGCAGCAGCGCCAGCGCGACGCCCGACGAGGACGGGCCGACGGCGATGTCGGCCTTGTCGTCGCCGTAGGCCGTGGCCAGCAGGCTCTTGCCCACGTCGGGCTTGCCCTGGTCGTCCTTCTCGATGACGACGAGCTTGCGCCCGGCCACGGTCATGGTGCCGCCGGTGGCGTAGTCCAGGCCCATCAGGAGGCCGGTCTGCGTCTGCTTGCCGTATGCCTCGAGCGGGCCGGTGCGGCTGTAGACGTGGGCGATGCGGATCTCCTTGCCTTGCGCGAAGGCCGGGGCGCTCGCGCCCAGCGCGGCGGTCAGCGCCAGCGCCGCGCCAGCGACGGCGCGGATGAAGCCATGGGTCATGTGCCTTGTCTCCTGTCGTGGACGGACCGGTCGTGCGCCGGTCTCGGTCCGCTTCCTTCGCAAGGCCCGTGCCGTCCGGGACAACCCTCGGGAAATCCCCCCGGGCGACCGGATCAGCACCGGAAACGACGACGCCGCTGTCCAGGTTTCCGGACAGCGGCGTGGAAGGGCGAACGGGCGGATGTCCGGAAATCAGACAGTGTCCGGACTCCAGACAGCACCGCATCCAGGCGGCGCGAGCGCCTGGCTCGCGCGGCTCGCGACGGGCACGGCGCGGACCGAGGCGCCGGGAACGCTCAGGTGCGGAAGGTCGCCACCTGCTCGTTGAGCAGCCGCGCCTGCTGCTGCAGCGACTCGGCCGCGGCGGCGGTCTGCTCGACCAGCGCGGCGTTCTGCTGGGTCATGTCGTCCAGATGGGCGACCGCCTGGTTGATCTGCGCCAGGCCATCGGACTGGCCGGCGCTGGACTGGCTGATCTCCGCGACGGTGCCCGACACCTGCTTCACCGAGTCCAGGATCTGCCCCATCGCCTCGCCCGCGCGGCCGACCTGGGCGCTGCCCGCGTCGACCCGCGAGACGGAGTCGTTGATCAGCGTCTTGATCTCCTTGGCGGCGCCCGCGCTGCGCTGCGCGAGCGCGCGCACCTCGCTGGCGACGACGGCGAAGCCGCGGCCCTGCTCGCCGGCGCGGGCGGCCTCGACGGCCGCGTTCAGCGCCAGGATGTTGGTCTGGAAGGCCACGCCGTCGATGACCGAGATGATGTCGGCGATCTTGCGGCTGGCGCCGGCGATGCCGTCCATGGTCTGCACGACCTCGCCCATCACGTCGGCGCCCTGGCGCGCGCGGTCGGCGGCGCCCAGCGCCAGCTGATTCGTCTGCTGCGCGGCCTGCGCGGAATGCGAGACCTGCTGCGTGAGCTCCTGCATCGAGGCGGCCGTCTGCTGCAGGCTGGAAGCCGCCTGCTCGCTGCGATGCGACAGGTCCTGGCTGCCCATCGCGACCTCGCGCGAGGCATGCTGGATCGAGTCCGTCGCGTCACGGATCGCGCGCACCAGCTCGCTGAGGCGGCGCTGCATCGCGGAGACCTGGGTCAGCACCTCGCCGATCTCGTCCTGGCCCTGGGCGCCGTCGGCGCCCTCGTCGCCCTGGGCTCTCAGGTCGCCGTTGGCCACGGCCTGCACGACTTCGCGCATCTGGCCCAGGCGACGCTTCAGGCCGCGGGCGAACCACTCGACCGCGCCCATCGCCGCGATGCCCACGACGATCACCAGGCCCAGCGCCACCAGGCCGTCGCGGCGCGCGATGGCGGCCACGTCGTCGGTGTAGACGCCCGATCCGATCACCCAGCCCCAGGGCTTGAAGCCCGAGACATACGAGCGCTTGGGCTCGGGGTCGCTGGAGCCCGGCTTGGGCCACAGGTAGTCGACGAAGCCGGCGCCCTGCGCCTTCACGGTGTCGACGAAGGCGACGAACAGCTTCAGGCCGTTGGGGTCCTTGTTGCCCGACAGGTCCTTGTCGTTGAGCTCCGGCTTGATCGGATGCATGACCATCTTCGGGGTCATGTCGTTGATCCAGATGTATTCGTTGCCGGAGTAGCGGATCTTGCCGATCTCGGCCGCGGCCAGCTTGCGGGCCTCGGCATCGGTGAGGCCGCCGGCGCCGATGCGGTCGAAGTGGCGCTTGGCGATCTGCTCGGCGTTCTTCACCTGCTCGACCGTGGTGATCATCTTCACGTCCAGCAGGCTCATCGCGGAGCGGTGGCTCAGCCACATCACCAGCACGACGAAACCGACCACCGCGGCGAGTACCGCCACGCGCAATCGCGTCGCCAGCGTCCACGCGCGGCGGGTGCGTCCGTCGGCGGACGCGGAAGAGGGACGGGCCGATCCGGCCGTGGCGGCCGAGGCATAGCTGTTCATCGAAGTCTCCTGGACCTGCCGGCCGAACGGCGCCGGGTCGTCTGTTGTCGTTCTGTTTTGTCCCTGGATGCAATATGCGCACACCGGGGCGGGGACGACAAGGGCGGGGAACCCTCGATCAGCGGGGGCGCAACGCGTCGGGCGTGAGGTTGTGGCGGGATCGCGGGTTGCTTGCGGGGCCTGTCCCCGATGGGACGGACAGGCGTCCGGGGCCCGCGGGTGACCGCGCATCGACCGAAGATCACCCGGGGGCGGCGCAGCGGCCTCGCTCAGGGCGCTCAACTCGGTCCGCTCACCTGCGGTTCGCTGCCCTCAGACAGTCTGCGCCCAGTCAGTTCACAAGGCACGCTCCGCGTGCCGCTCGGCCGCTGCGCCGCCCCCGGGCGACCTTCGGTCGCGTCAGGCTGGTCGCCACTCAGAGAGAACCCACCTGCGGGACGGCCTCTCTGTCCAGCACCGCCAGCTCCGGATACTTGCCCAGCTTCTCGTACAGCGTGGCGCGCGAGATCGCCAGCAGGCGCGCCGCCGCCACGCGATTGCCACCCGTGCGTCGCAGCGCCTGCGCGATGGCCTCGCGCTCCAGCGACGCCTTGCGCATCGGCAACGACGCGCCAGGTTCCTCGGGACGCATCGACAGGGTCGGCGCGAGCGTGGAAGGCATGGGTTCCGGCGCCATGGGACGGGGGGCGTCCTGCGGCACGCCCAGGCCGAAATGCCTCGGCTCGAGCTGCCCGTCATCGCTCATCAGGAATGCCTGCTCCAGTGCGTTGCGCAACTCGCGGACATTGCCCGGCCAGCGTTGCGCCATCAGCGCCCGCAAGGCCTCGGGACCCAGGGTCTTGGGGGCCAGGCCGCCGCGGCGCGCGATGTCCTCCAGCAGCACCTCGACCAGCGCCTCGATGTCGTCCGGGCGCTCGCGCAGCGCGGGCAGCCGAATCGGCAGCACGTGCAGGCGATAGAACAGGTCGGCGCGGAACTCGCCGCGCGCCACCATCGCGCCCAGGTCGCGGCTGGTGGCGGCGATCACGCGCACGTCCACCTTCACCACCTCGTTGCTGCCCAGCGGCTCGAGCTCCTGCTCCTGCAGCACGCGCAGCAGCTTGGCCTGCAAGGCCGGCGGCATGTCGCCGATCTCGTCCAGGAACAGCGTGCCGCCGTCGGCCAGCTTGAACTTGCCGTCGCGGCCCTTGCGCTCGGCGCCGGTGTAGGCGCCGGGCGCGACGCCGAAGAACTCCGCCTCCAGCAGGGTCTCCGGCACGGCGGCGATGTTGACCGACACCAGCGGCTTGCCCGCCCGGCGCGACGCGGCATGGATCGCATGCGCGAGCAGCTCCTTGCCGGTGCCGGTCTCGCCCAGCAGCAGCACGGTGGCGTCGGTCTGGGCGACGCGGCGCGCCTGGCGCTTCACGTCGAGCGCGGCGGCGCTGCTGCCGATGAAATCGATGATCCGGTGCTTGGGCCGGCGATTGCGCGACTGCTCGGCGGCCAGTTGCCGGCGGGTCTCGTCCAGCTCGGACTGCAGGCACGCGAACTTGTTCATCAGCGGCTGCATGGTCGTCTCGGGGTGATCCAGCAGCACCATGCCCATGGCGCCGATGACCTCGCCGCTGTCGCTGCGCAGCGGCAGCCGGCTCACCAGGAAGGTGCCGGCCTTGTTGGTCAGCAGGTCCACCAGGATGGGCTGGCCGGTGTCGATGACCTGCGCCATCAAGGTGTTGGGGACCAGCTCCTCGACCCGGCGGCCGACGAACTCGGTCTCGTCGCGGAAGCCCAGCGCGGGCAGGAAGCGCTTGTAGCCCTCGCTGATCCAGACCACGCGGTGCTCGCGGTTGACCACCATCGCGCCCTGCGCGGTGCTGGCCAGCACGTCGAACATCGACTGCGCGGCCAGCCGCAGCACCGCGTCGGCATCCTGCGGAATGTCGCTCATGACTTGTCTCCTGAGACCGGGCATCGTGGCCCGGGCGTCCGCCTGCGAGGGTCCGGCGGAGGCCGGCGCGGCGGATCTGATCCGGATCAATGTAGCAGGCGCCTTCCCCGGAGAACCCCTCCCGCGACCGGGGATGACCCGAGGTTGACGCGCGTGCCCGAGGGCGTCGGCGCGGACCGGCGACGGTCCGGCGCGCCTCGGTGCGAAACTCGCCGGATGCTCGACATGCCCTCCCTGCCGGCCGCCAACGCCAATCTCTTCGCGGCGCTGCGCGCGTCCTTCGCCGACGATCTGGACGCCTGCGCGATCGAGATCGCCGACGGCCCCGACACCGGCAAGCGCTACAGCTGGCGCGACCTGGATCGCGCCTCGGCCATGATCGCCAACCTGCTGGTCTCGCTGGACCTGCCGCCGGGCAGTCGCGTCGCCGTGCAGACCGAGAAGAGCGTCGAGTCCCTGCTGCTCTACCTGGCGGTGCTGCGCGCCGGCTACGTCTACCTGCCGCTGAACACGGCCTACCAGGCCGCCGAGCTCGCCTACTTCATCGACGACGCCGAGCCGGCGGTGGTCGTCTGCGCGGGCCGGCACTTCGGCTGGGTCAGCAAGATGGCCTTCCAGGCGAAGGTGCCCTGGGTCTTCACGCTCAACGAGGACCGCACCGGCACGCTGCTGGACCGCGCGATGCAGATGCCCGACACCCACCCGGTGGCCGAGCGCGCCGAGGACGACCTGGCGGTGATCCTCTACACCAGCGGCACCACCGGCCGCAGCAAGGGCGCGATGCTGAGCCACGGCAACATGCTGTCCAACGCGCGCACGCTCAAGCATTACTGGGGCTGGCGCGCGGACGACGTGCTCATCCACGCCCTGCCCATCTTCCACATCCACGGCCTGTTCGTGGCCTCGCACGGCGCGCTGCTGGCGGGCGCGCGCATGCTGTGGTTCCACAAGTTCGACGCCCGCGGCGTGATCGCCCGCCTGCCCGACGCGACGATGTTCATGGGCGTGCCCACGCTCTACGTGCGCCTGCTCGAGCACGCCGCGCTCACGCGCGAGACCTGCGCGCGGATGCGGCTGTTCATCAGCGGCTCCGCGCCACTGCTGATCGAGACCTTCGAGGCCTGGCGCCACCGCACCGGCCACACGCTGCTGGAGCGCTACGGCATGAGCGAGACCGTCATGCTCTGCTCCAACCCCTGGCGCGAGCAGGACGGCGAGCGCGTCGGCGGCACGGTCGGCTTCCCGCTGCCGGGCGTGGGGCTGCGCGTCGTCGATGACGCGGGCGCGCCCTGCTCCACCGCCGGCGACGGCGAGATCGGCCACCTCCAAGTCCAGGGCCCCAACGTGTTCTCCGGTTACTGGCGCATGCCGGAGAAGACCCGGGAGGCCTTCACCGCCGACGGCTGGTTCCAGACAGGCGACGTGGGCCGGCGCGACGCGCGCGGCTACGTGACGATCGTCGGCCGCAGCAAGGACCTGATCATCACCGGCGGCTACAACGTCTACCCGGCCGAGGTCGAGGGCTGGCTCAACGAGCTGCCCGGCGTGGCGGAATCGGCGGTGGTCGGTGTCCCGCATGCGGACTTCGGCGAAGGCGTGATCGCCGTGGTCGTCCCGCGCCCCGGCGCGACCCTGGACGGCCCCGCGCTGGTCGCGGCGCTCAAGGACCGCATCGCCCACTTCAAGGTGCCCAAGCGCGTGGTCATCGAGGCCGAGCTGCCCCGCAACGCCATGGGCAAGGTCCAGAAGAACCTGCTGCGCGAGCGGCATCGGGACCTGCTGGCATGAGCACGCCGGCGCCGCTCCCCGACAACTCCGCCTGCCCGCGCTGCGGCGGCGGCTTCCATTGCGGGGTGGACGAGGGCTGGTGCGCCTGCTTCGGCACCCGGCTGGGCGAGGGGCTCAAGCAGCAGCTGCGCGAGCGCTGGCCGGAGCGCTGCCTGTGCCTGCGCTGCCTGGCCGAACTGGCCGCCGACGACCCCGACAGCCATGTTCCGGCCCGTCCGGCGTCGGCGCCCGTGCGCAAAGACACATAAGGCCTCCGGCTCCCCCGCTGTTGGGCGTTTGCCCTCGTACGGCGCACGGCCACAATCCCGGCCATGCCCACCTCCCTGTTCCGCAAGTCCATCGTGGCGCGCCTGGACGCGCGCCGCATGCGCGCGCTGCTGCTCGGCCCGTTCATCGCCCTGGGGCTGGTGCTGGTCGTGCTGTGGGCGCTGGTGGGCTGGTTCGCGCTGATCTATCCGCGCTCGCTGGTGCTGGACCTGCAGGAGGACCTGCAGAACGTGGCCCGCGACGCCACGAGCGAGACCGAGGCCCTGCTGCGCGAGACCGAGGGCAGCCTGCGCACCATCGACCTGCTGCTGCTCACCCGCAAGTCGGCGCGGCAGGACCGGGACTCGACGGTCTCGCTGCTGGCGGACTCGCTGCGCGACAGCTCGCGCGGGCTGACCGACGTGATGCTGGCCAACGCCGACGGGCGGCTCTGGCGCATTCCCTCCGTGACCGGAGAGCCCTACATCCAGCTCGCCGACCCCGCCTTCCTGGCCGCGCTGCACGCGCCCGGCGGGCCCAGCATCGTGGTCGGCACGCCGGTCCGGCTGCGCCCCGGCGCCCACCTGGTGCTGCCGCTGGCCACGCGCCTGACGGCGCGCGCCGGCGACTTCGACACCGCCATCGCCTTCATCGACCTGGACGGGCTGCTGCGCCTGTACCGACCGCGGGTGATGCGCCCCGGCATGGCCATCCTGCTGCAGCGCCAGGACGGCGTCGCGCTGGCACGCTGGCCCGAGGTGGCCGGGCTGGTGGGCCGCAACCTGCGCGAGCAGCCCGGCGTCCGGCCCCTGCCGCCCGACGCGCCGGCCAGCGGCCGCTTCCTGCTCGCCGAGAGCCCGGCCGACGGCAACGAGCGCATCGTGGCCTACCGGACGCTGCAGGACTACCCGCTGCGGCTGTTCGTGTCCTTCGAGCGCGACCGCATCCTGGCCGGCTACCTGACGCAGCGCCGCGCGCTGCTGGGCTTCTCGCTGCTGGTGAGCGCGATCGCGATCGGCCTGATGGCCTGGTTCACGCGGCTGCAGGCCCGCACGCGCCTGCGCGAGGCCGAGCGCCAGGCCACCGCCGACGCCTCGCCGATGGGCCTGTTCCGCTGCGACCTGTCGGGGCGCGTGGTCTACGCCAACGAGACCTACCTGCGGATGATGGAGGTCGAGCCCGCCACCATGGCCTGGGGCTGGATGGACCGCCTGCCCGAGGTCGACCGCGAGACGGTGAAGGCGCAATGGGCGGCCCTGGTCGCCTCCCAGGATTCGGTCGACCGTGTGCGACGCCTGACGCGGCGCGACGGCACCGAGATGCTGGTGGCCCTGCGCATGCGCCCGATGCGCATCGACGGTCGCATCGTCGCGCACGCGGGCACCGTGCTGGACATCACCGAGAACGCCCGCCAGCAGCAGGCCTCGCGCATGCTCAGCGCCATCATCGACCTGGCGCCCGACTACATCGCGCAGACCGCGCCGGACGGTCGCCTGCTCTACCTGAACCCCGCCGTGCGGCATCGGCTGGGGCTGACGCCCGACGCGCCGCTGGACGGTCTGCGGCACGAGCGCTTCTTCGTCGACGACGGCCTGACGCGCTACCGCGAGGAGATCCTGCCCGCGGCCGAGCGCGACGGCCACTGGCACGGCCGCTGGGAGGTCCGCGCCACCGACGGCCGCGACCTGCCGGTCGACTGCACCGTGATCGTGCATCGCGACGACATGGGGCGGGTGTCCACCATCTCCTGGATGCTGCGCGACATCAGCGCCGAGCTGGCCGTGGAGCGCGAGCGCGAACGCAGCCAGGCCGTCATGAGCGCGCTGGCGCAGAGCGTGGCGGTGATGATGCTGGCCGTGGACACCGACGAGCAGGTGCTGTTCTGCAACAAGGCCTTCGAGCAGCGCTTCGACATCCCGCACCGCGCCTGGGTGGGCCGTGGCGCGGCCGAGCTGCTGGGCGAGGCGCGCTACGCGACCATCCGGCCGCTGATCCGGCGCGCCTTCGCCGGCGAGACCAGCGTGGTGGAGATGCGCGACGACGACGACGTCGACCCGACCGGCATCAGCCGGCCCATGCCGATGGACGGCGACGGCCGGGGGGAGGCCCGCTACGTGGAACTCAACTACGCGCCGCTCTTCAACGACGCCGGCGCGATCATCGGCGCCTACGGGGTCGCGCGCGACGTGACCGAGGTGAAGCAGGAGCAGATGCGCCTGCTGAAGGCGTCCAACACCGACGCGCTGACGGAGCTGCTCAACCGGGCGGGCTTCTCGGCCTACGTGGACACCTCGCTGCGGCGCGCGACGGATCGCGACGAGCTGGTCTCGCTGCTCTACCTGGACCTGGACCGCTTCAAGCCGGTCAACGACGAGTACGGCCATCCGGTCGGCGACGCGCTGCTCAAGGCGGTGGCGGGCCGGCTGCGCCATGCGCTGCGGCCGCAGGACCTGGTGGCCCGCCTGGGCGGCGACGAGTTCGCGGTCTTCCTGCACCACGTCGCGCGACCGGAGGACGCCCAGATCGTCGCGGACAAGCTGGTGCATGCGCTGTCCATGCCCTTCCGCATCGGCGCGCTGGAGCTGCACATCGGCGCGAGCGTGGGCTTCTGCGTGCAGTGGGCGCGAGGGGTGCAGATCGACGCGCTGGTCATGCAGGCCGACGAGCAGCTCTACCATGCCAAGCGCGCGGGCCGCGGCCGCGCCAGCGGCACTGTCTGCGCGGCCCGTCCCGCCGGCTTGCCGAACTGAGGCCGATCCCGGCGATCGAGGCCGCCGCGGCGCGCGACCGATCGCCGCGCCGCGCTCATCGGCTCATCGGCTCATCGGCTCATCGGCTCAGTCGCCCAGTCGCTCATCGGCTCAGTCGCCCACGCGCTCATCCGCTCACTCGCCGCAGTGGCCGAAGTCCTCGCGGCGTCGATCGCCCAGCGTGGTAGTGGCCCGATCGACGCCCTGCTTGATGCGCATCAGGGTCATCTGCAGCACCTTGGCGTCGGCGCTGGCGCGATGGCGGCGCAGGCGCGCCTCGTCGCGGACCTGCGTCTGCACGGCGGACCAGCGGCCGGCCTCCTCCTCGCTGAGCAGGCGGCGCAGGTCCTCGAGCTTGAAGCGCGGCAGGCAGCCGGCGCTCTCGAAGAGCTTGGACAACCAGCTGTAGTCGTGGCCCCAGCTGTCGCAGTAGACGGTCTGGCCGGCCAGGCGCCGGTTGAGCTCCTGCGCGACCCACTCGCGGGGGCGACCGTGGCGCAGCAGCAGCTCGCGCGAGATCCCGTGCAACTGCTCGGCCTGCTCGTCCCAGTGCTCCCATTCGGGCGCGGGCTGGATCAGCGAGCAGAACGGCAGGCCGGTGGCCTCGACGAAGCCGATCTCGATCGGATAGCTGCCGCGGCCGAAGCCGCTGGCCTCCAGGTCCAGGATGGTGGGCGCCACGACGGACGCGGCGGGAGCGAGTACGGCCATGTCCGCGAGTATGCAAGCGGCGGGCCAGCCTCCGCGGCCGGCGCCTCCTCCAATCAGGGGACGGCGGGGTGCGCCGTCGAGGACTCGACGGGGTCGCCGTCGCGCGCGCCGCGGCTGTCCAGGCCCTCGCGCCCGCCCAGATCGCCGCTGTCGCCCCGGTCACGCTGGCGGCGACGCTGCAGCGCGTCCCAGCCGTCCAGGCCGCCCTCGAGCGCCAGCACGCGGGCATGGCCGCGCTCCAGCAGCTGGTGCGCGCCGGTGATGGCGGACACCTCGTTGGGGCAGTTGCAGTAGACGACCAGCAGGCGGTCGTCGGGGAGCTGGTCGGCGTACTCGGGCAGCCGCGGCAGCGGGATGTTGAGCGCGCCGGGCAGCGTGCGCGGATCGGCGGCGCGACCGGCGTCGCTGCGCACGTCGATGAACTGCGGCGCCATGTCCTGGTCGACCAGCGCGGCGGCGTCCTCGACGCTGATGCGCTCGACCTCGCCGGCCAGCCGGGCCATCTGCCGGCGGCGGCGCCAGCGGTTGCCCACCAGCATCAGCAGCAGCGCGCCGATGGCGGCCAGGGCGATCAGGCCGGCGTTGGACAGCGCGTCCAGCACGTCCTGGATCTGGTTGCTGAAGACCAGGCCCAGGCCCAGGAAGCACAGGCTCCAGACCAGGCCGGCGATGGCGTCGTAGGCGATGAAGCGGCGCCAGCCCATGCCCAGCGCGCCGGCCATCGGCGCGGCCACGACCGAGATGCCGGGCAGGAACTTGGCCGCCAGCAGCGAGCTGCCGCCCCAGCGGGCGATGAGGCTCTCGCTCTGGCGGACGCAGACGTCGGGGGACAGGGAGACGCGGCACAGCAGGCGCAGGACCCGATGGCCGTAGTTGCGGCCGGCGATGAACCAGATGGCGTCGCCCAGGACGTTGGCCAGCACGGCCGCGGTGACCAGCGAGCCCGCCGAGATCCGTCCCGCCGCGGCCAGACCGCCGGCCACGACCAGCAGCGGCGCCGCGGGGACCGGCGCGCCGACGCGCGCGGCCAGCGTCACGAGGAAGACGAGCAGGAAATCGTGCAGGACCAGCAGTTCGATCAGGGCGCGCATGGGGAGCGATTGTCGCGGTTGGCGATGACACGCGTCGGCGGTGGGGCGATTGCGCGCGACCGCGGCCCCGGTCTGCGGCGTCGCCGCGACAGCCGGGCGATGGTCGACCGGACGCCCTATCCCCTTCGGGGGAGTCGACCGGCTCCCGGCGATCAGACGATCAGGCGATCAGGCGATCAAGCGTCGTTGCGCCCGGGCGCCCGGCCAGCCGCGGGTCCGAGCTTGCGGCGCTCAGGCGCGCCGGAGGGTGGCCGGCTCGAGCGAGGCGCCGCGGGTGGTGGCCTCCCGCGCCGGTCGGGCGACGAAGGCGTACTGCACGAACTTGGTCTCCTCGAGCTGCCGCCCGAAGAGCCGGTACACCAGCCGCCGCTTCAGCGAGCGGGTGTACCACTGCTCGTTGATGCCCTTCACGCGCAGCACCTCGTAGCCGCATTCCTCGAACATGCGCAGCGCGCTGGTGCGGGTGAAGAAGCGCAGGTGGGTGCGGTCGCGCACGCCGCTGCTCTCGTAGCGGAAGTCGCGCTCACGCAGCAACGGCCAGATCGTGTCCAGGTGCAGCAGGTTGGGCAGCGAGACCACCACCACGCCGTCCGGCGCCAGCAACGCGCGCGCATGGTGCAGCGCCGCCCAGGGATCGGGCATGTGCTCGAGCACGTCGTTGAAGGAGATCACGTCGAAGTGGCGCTCCGGCAGTGGCAGGCCGGCGTCGAAGAAGCCCTGGAAGACCTGATCCAGGTGATGGCGGGCGCGGTCGGCCGCGCCGCTGTCGGGCTCCACGCCCCAGACCTCGGTGCCGGGACGGGTCTGCTTCACCGCCTCGCCGAAGGCGCCGGTGTTGCAGCCCACGTCGAGCAGGCGGGGACAGGTCTCGGGCAGGAAGGCCAGCATTTCGCGGCGCGCGAGGTGGGGGTAGTCGATGCGGACCAGGGGACTGACTGCCGACATGAATCGCTCCTGAAACCAGGGGGGGGCGCGGGGCGAGGATAGCCAGCCCGCCTCGCGTCCGATACCCCCGTGGACCCGGGACGGGCACGGGGACCCGCGCGACGGCGGGCGCAAGGACGAGCATGAGGAGCGGCATGGATCGATCGCTTCCGGCAGGACCAGACGATGCAGCTGCGCCATGTGGAGAACGACGGCTATGTCTCGACCTGGCTCTCGATGAATGACGAGGCCAACGGCGCCAAGTTCAACATCGAGGACCGCAAGCGGCGTCTCAAGGAGATCGAGGCGATGTCGCCCGAGGAAGCCAAGGCGGCACGGGCGCAGATGGCCGAGGCCGGGCAGCTGAACACCAACCGGATCCGGCTGGGCATTTCCTACGGACGCTCGTCGGCGCTCTCACTCAACGATGCGCGCGGCCGCCCCCGCCTCATGCTGCTGGTGACCCCGGAAGGCGAGGCCAGCATCCAGTTCATGGACGAGCACGGCAAGGTCGCCAAGACCGTCGCGCTGGACGCGGTCGCCGCCGGCGCCAAGTAGGAGTCGCCCGGGGACGGCCGCCACCGGTCGGGTCGGCCCAGGCCGGTGCCTTCGTCGCCCCAAACGAGGCCGGCCGGCGCAGTGCGCCGGCCGTCGTCATTCGAGGCGCCCTCAACTCATCGAGGGCGCGCCGATCAGAACGTCGTCCACTCGTCGTCGCCGCCGGCGGTGACCGGCTCGGGAGCCGGAGCGGGACGCACGACATGCAGCGCGGGCGCCGCGGCCACGCGACGCGCGGGCGCCGGGGCCTTGGTGGTCTTCAGGATCCTCGACGCCGGGACGGCGACGGGCTTTCCGACCCGTGTGGTGCTCGACGCGGTCAGCGGAGGCTTGGCGGCGGTGGAAGCGCCAGCGGTGGCGATGGGCGCGGTGGTCGAGGAAGACGCGGTGCTCGCCGTCGCCATCGGCGTCGCGGCCGACTTGAGCGTCGACTTCAGGACCGGCTTCGCGACCACCGTGGCCGGCTTCAGCGGCGAGCGCAGATCCTCGCCCGTGCGGAACACGGCGACGGCGGCGACCATGTCGTCGGCCTGCTGCTTCATGCGGTCCGCGGCGGCGGCGCTCTCGTCGACCAGGGCGGCGTTCTGCTGCGTGGCGCGGTCCATCTGGGTGACCGCGTCGCCGACCTGCGCGACACCGGTGCTCTGCTCGACGCTGGCGGCGCTGATCTCGCCGACGATGTCGCTGACGCGGCGGATCGCGCCCACGACTTCGTCCATCGTCGCGCCGGCCTGGTCGACCAGGCTGCTGCCCTGCTCGACGCGATGGACGCTCTCGCCGATCAGCGCCTTGATCTCCTTGGCGGCACCGGCCGAGCGGCTCGCCAGGCTGCGGACCTCGGACGCCACGACCGCGAAGCCGCGCCCCTGCTCGCCGGCACGCGCGGCTTCCACCGCGGCGTTCAGCGCCAGGATGTTGGTCTGGAAGGCGATTCCGTCGATAACGCCGATGATGTCCTCGATGCGGCGGCTGCTCTCATGGATGCCGCGCATGGTCTCGACCACCTGCCCCACGACACCGCCGCCGCGCAGCGCGACCTCGCTGGCATTGCGCGCCAGCTGGTTGGCCTGCTGGGCGTTGTCGGCGTTCTGGCGCACGGTGGCGCTGAGCTCCTCCATCGACGCGGCGGTCTGCTCCAGTGCCGAGGCCTGCTCCTCGGTGCGCTCGGACAGGTCGTTGTTGCCCTGGGCGATCTCGCCGCTGGCCAGGGCGATGTTCTCGGCGGAGGCGCGCACCTGGCCGATCAGGTCGACCAGCTGACGCTGCATCACGCCCATGGACGCGAGCACGCTGTCGGCGGGCGCGGCCTGCACGCCCTCGACGGGACGCAGGTCGCCGTCGGCGATGCGATGGGCGGCGTCGGCCAGCAGCGCGGGCTCGGTGCCCAGCGCCTTCATCAGGCGGCGCACGATCAGCCAGCCCAGGCCGGCGGCCAGGGCCACGGCGGCCAGGCTGATGGCACTCAACCACCAGCGCTGCGCGGTGTAGGCGGCCGTCGATTCCTCGACGCGCTCGTCGGCGCTGGCCCGGGCGTACTGGATGTACTCGCCGACGTTCTTGAGCAGCGCGGCCAGCAGCGGCCGGCAGTCTCGCGTCATCGTGTCCATGGCCTCCTCGTGGCGACCGGAGGCCGCCAGGCCGACGATGCGCTCGGCGACCGGCCGGTACTTGGCCTCGATCTCGACGATGCGGCCCAGCAGTTCGCGCTCGCGCGGGCTGGCGTCGGACGCCGCGGCGACGGCGGCCTTGAGGGTGTCGAGCTGCTTGGCGATCGCGGCGTGCGCCTCGAGCGCGATGGCCTTGGAGGCGTCGACGTCCGCGGCGTCCTTGACGATGACCATGTCGCGCACCCCGATGGCGCGGCGATTCGCGGAGGCGCGCACGTCGGCGGCCATCATTTCGCGGTCGTTCACGCCGTTGACGAAGCCGGCGAAGCGGGTATCGGCGGCCCCCAGCGCGCGCAGGGCGACGAAGCTGACCAGCACCACCGCCGCGACGAGGGCGGCAAACGCGAGCGTCAGCTGTTTCTTGATCGTGAGACCGTTCATGTCCTGTTCCGGGTGAGAGGTCCGCCGGCAAGTCCGCTCATGGCGGCGGCGGGGATGCGCTGACCCGAACGCGTGAATCACGACGGAAGCGCGGGGAAGGAAACAGGCGAAATGCTACTTTTGGAAACGTGTTTGCTGAAATTGCCGGTTTGGCTTCGCGTGAAGTAGTAGGG